>NZ_MWPQ01000032.1 GCF_002028545.1 Nitrobacter vulgaris | reverse complement strand
TTAGCCAAAAGCAATCGCGACTCATCAAAGGCCTCCTGTCCGAGACCGTGAATCACAAACTCAGCGCCGAAGGAATCACTTTTATGGGTCCCGACCCTAACGGTGCGGCTGCTTGCGGTTGCCGAGCGCATGGTCCGCGAGCTTGAGGACAACCCGGACACCGATCTCGACACACTGATGCGAGCGTTCCAGGTCGTGAAGATGGCAAAGCTGGCGGCGCAGGGTAACAGGCGCCGCTGGGCTTTCCTTGGCCCGTCACGCACGGGACAGCAGACCCTCGAGCAGGATCAGGCGGTCCGCGCCGCGCTTAAGGAAATGCGCCGCGGCGGCGTCGACATCGACCGCGCCCCGCAGGAGGCATTGGATTTGGTGATCGATGCGAATTTGCCGATAGAGAAGGATCACCCGGCGTTGAGGCCGAGGGGCGCGAGAAGGAGGTAGGAACAACGCCGCTTTGCTCAAAGACTCTTCGAAGGCCAGGACACGAGGTCTCTGGTGAATCAAGAAGAGCGGCCGAACATTAAGTTCTAATCATGCGGGTTTTCATCCTGACGCTTCCACGCGGCCAAGAATTCACGAACCGCTGCCCCAGCTTCGTCTTGTGTATTCTTGCCAGCAGTTTCTTCAACGCGAGCTCGAAACGCTGCTTTGTCGAGTATTTTGTCGATCGAATCCACGCCCGCGCGGGTGTTGCGCTTGGCGACCCTGTCCCCGAGGCCCGCCATGCCGAGGCCTTGGCTCCATGAGTGCGATGTGAAGGCCTTAGCAAAAACCGCGATCATTGCGTCGCCTTTCATGCGAGAAGCGGTCCAAGCTCTCACTTCTGCTCCTTCATCATCAGCGAGATCACGCCACATAAATAACAGATACGCCAGACGTCTCGATCTGACGAGTTCGTCGGATTGGCTCGCGGCACGAAGACGTGAGAGTGCCGTTTGCCGAAGAGATTTGGCATCTGTTTCAGTCGTAAGGCACTTTTCTTCCGGCTCGGCGTTTTTCCCTTCCCGAGGGTGGTAGTCACCGTAAGCAGATTGGGAAAAATCTAAAAGCCAACTCAATGCGGCCTTCCGAGCGGCTTCGATAAAAATTTTGGAACGCGAGCCTAAATCGAAGCGATCAAGCGTCAACCGACGTAACAACCAATGGATGCGAAGCTGGTTATTGCCGATATCGAAGGCGCCCGCCTTGTCTGATTCGACATCGAGTTCATCACCAAGTTCAAAGACTGCCGACAGGAGGGGCTCGACATCCTTATCTAGTATCTTTTCCGCATGAAAGTTAAGCTCATCGAGAATGAGCATAGCCTTGGTTTTCCCATTTTTTCGGGTGATGGCGAGCGCTTCACGAAGTTTCTGCTTTACAAACTCCCCATCTGATGCGCGCGCGATCAGCGCTTCGATTTCTTCGCGTGGTAATACGTTGTCGCCAATTGAAAACCGAAAGTAGGATTCGAAATGCTCCTCGGAACAAACTAGACGTTCTCGCGTCCATTTACTGACTGAATCCTCTCCGTAGCTGAGGTTATTCCAGACAGATTCCAGACGCGGAAACAAACGCATCAACACCCGCCGCATCCGTTCATGTTCCTTGACATCAACCGAGCCAAGAAACAGCGCGTCCGTCTCTGCTTTGAGATCGCGACCAGATCGCCCATATTTGTCACCTGCGCCACAAAGACTTTCCTTGTTGTCGCGAACCGCCCGGTAAACTCCGGGTCGGAAAAGCCGAAGCGCTTCTACGGCGACAAAGTCGGCACGATCTACTTCGCCACCAACTCCGGGCCATGTGACAGAGAGAGCATTTGTAAGGCGTATTAAGTCGCGGGGCGTGCGAATTTCCGCAGCAATCACGTCATAAAAGACGTTCATAAACCGCACTAAGAAATCCTCGGCAGGCGAACCACAAATAGCATCGATATTGCGAAGCAATTCGTGGTTCAGATCGGTTTGATGCGGCTGCGGAACGTCGAATCCTGCCTGAATGATTTTTTCTAGATAATGCGGACCTTCGGACGGGTAGCGCTCGGATACAATCGCTTCGGCCAAATGGCGATCAAACACGAGCAAATAAATAACGTTGGGCAAACGACCAATTGATTTCACAAGGCGAAAGATCAACAGCGCTTCATCCGGCGATAGCCTGTCAATATCATCAATCACGATGAGAAAGCGCTTTTTCTGCTCTTTGAGAACCTTGGTCAGATCCGCGTGAAGTTTCTCGACGGTATCTTCAGTATGAATCATATCTGCAAGCCACGACATGGTACCCGCGGCAACTGATCCAACGCCTCCGGCACCGGCTAGGTCGGCACCAGCACTGACTATAGAACCCGCACGTAAAAGCCGCGCGCCGATTTTTGGCAACACTTTCTTGAATTGGTCGCCAAGTGAGGGGCCTAGGCCGGCATAGAATTCCCGAAAAAATGCAAGTGCCAACGCCTCTTCACCGCGAAACCACCAACAAGCAAAATTGACGATGGCGATTTCGTCCCGCTCAAGAGCGTCCCTTAAGTGATACTGGATCAGATTGACTGCGCTGCTTTTTCCGGAGCCCCATGGCCCATTCAAAGCGACTACGGTCCCCTCGGGAGCGCTAATCTTACAAATACTAGCCGCGAGCGTTTTAGCGAAAGGATCGATCCCGAATCTGTCATCGGACGGTTGAGTGATGGGCTGATCGTTATGCGTCCATTCGGATTCTTCCATCGGTTCACCAATCTCCGGGCGCAGCCGCACTGCCGCAGCGATCAAAACGACTCGTGTTGACGATGCGAACCTTATAGTAACGGCAAAGAATGATTGCTGGTTTGCATTAATCGAACACCTCAAGCATCATCCGGACGTGCTACTACTATCACTCTCAATCGTTACCGACCTCGCGCCCTACGGCCCAGCCGCCATCTGCGACGCCAGTCCATCCAGCACGCCCGCGAGATCGATCTCCACCGACGCCGCCTCGATATCGACCACACGATAGCCGCGCTCGGCCAGCCACGCGCTCCGCGCCGCGCGGTCGCGCGCGATGGCGTCGCTCTCGTTGGCGTTCACCAATTCGATCGCGATGCGCTGCGCGAACGACACGAAATCAGGAATGTGCCGACCAACCGGGGTCTGGCGCTTGAACTGGCCGGCGAAGCGGCGGTCGCGCGTCAGCGCTTGCCACAGGATGCGTTCGGCATCGGTGGGATTTCGTCTGAGCAGCCGCGCCAGCCCGCGCACCGTGCTGCTGCTGTCCGCGGACGCCCCGCCCGGCCCCTGCTCGGCCAGCAGCGCGCGCAGCCGCGTCGCCTGCGCGCCGTCGAGCACGCCGCCCTTGGCCGGTCCCTTGCGCCCTTCCGCAATCGCCATCACCACGCCGTGCAGCGTGTGCATGTCCTGCTTGGTCGGCTCCATGCGGGTGAAGATATTGCGCAGGTTGACCAGCATGGTGTCGCGCTTCTCGGCCGGGCGCAGGAATTCCACCTTGTCGAGCTCGCTGACAAGATTGTCGAAGAACGCCTGCATCTGGTGCTGGGAGGCCCGCTCCGAGCGTTCCGGCATCGCGAACGGCAGCTCGCCTCGCGTCACCAGCTTGAACCATTCGTAACCCATCAGCAGCACGGCCTGCGCCAGGTTGAGCGAGGCGAAGCCCGGATTGACCGGATAGGTGATGATGCGATCGGCCATCGCCACCTCTTCGTTCAGGAGGCCGGCGCGCTCGCGGCCGAACAGAATGCCGACATGGCCACCAGCCGCGATCTGCGCGGTCGCCTCGACCGCCGCCGCTTCCGGCGCCACCACCGGCTTGGCCTGATCGTGAGCGCGCGCGGTGGTCGCGAACAGCAGCGTGCAGTCGGCGACCGCCTCGGCCACGGTGTCGAACAGTTCGACGCGCGTGAGGATGTGGTCGGCGCCCGCCGCCGCGCGCTGCGCCGCGACATTGGGCCAGCCGTCGCGCGGGTTGACGATGCGCAGCCGCGTCAGGGCGAAATTGCCCATGGCGCGCGCCGCCATGCCGATGTTCTCGCCGAGCTGCGGCTCGACCAGAATGACGGTGGGGCCGACGACGTCGATGCCGGTTTTCGTCCTGTCGGTGCCGGACATCTTGCCTCGTGTTTCAGTTCAAGCTGAGATTCTGGTTCAACGGCGCTGCGGCCCACGTCTTCGATTGCGCCTATACAACTTTTTCTCAAGTGAAATAATGAGTTTATGAAGCGTCTTGAATTTCCGGCGGAAGGTGAGAGCCGGCCGCCAAGTCCGGCTTCCGCCTGCGCTGCCGCGATGCTATAGCCCGAGCCGTCCAGGCTGTCCCTCCAAGCGCTTTATCCCGAAAAGGCCCGAGCCCCCATGGCAAAAATCAAGGTGACCAATCCCGTCGTCGATCTCGACGGCGACGAGATGACCCGGATCATCTGGCAATACATCAAGGACAAGCTGATCAATCCCTTCCTGGATATCGACCTGATGTATTTCGACCTCGGGATGGAGTCGCGCGACAAGACCGACGATCGGATCACGATCGAGGCAGCCGACGCCATCAAGAAAGTTGGCGTCGGGGTGAAGTGCGCCACCATTACCCCCGACGAAGCGAGGGTGAAGGAATTCGGCCTCAAGCACATGTGGAAGTCGCCGAACGGCACCATCCGCAACATCCTGGGCGGCGTGATCTTCCGCGAGCCGATCATCTGCAAGAACGTGCCCCGCCTCGTCCCGGGCTGGACCAAGCCGATCATCATCGGCCGCCATGCCTATGGCGACCAGTACCGCGCCACCGACATCAGGTTTCCGGGCAAGGGAACGCTGAGCATGAAGTTCGTCGGCGAGGACGGCACGGTGATCGAGCGCGAGGTGTTCAAAACGCCCGGCCCCGGAGTCGCGATGGAAATGTATAATCTCGACGATTCCATCATCGATTTCGCGCGCGCCTCGCTCAATTACGGCCTGCTGCGCGGCTACCCGGTCTACCTGTCGACCAAGAACACCATCCTCAAGGTCTATGACGGCCGCTTCAAGGACATCTTCCAGGATATCTACGACCGGGAGTTCAAGAAGGATTTCGAGGTCAAGGGGCTGACCTACGAGCATCGCCTGATCGATGATATGGTGGCCTCAGCACTGAAATGGTCCGGCGGCTATGTCTGGGCCTGCAAGAATTACGACGGCGACGTGCAGTCGGATACGGTAGCGCAGGGCTACGGCTCGCTCGGCCTGATGACCTCGGTGCTACTGACGCCGGACGGCCAAACGGTCGAAGCCGAAGCCGCCCACGGCACCGTGACGCGGCACTATCGCGAACATCAGAAAGGCAAGGAGACCTCCACGAATTCGATCGCTTCGATCTTCGCCTGGACCCGCGGCCTGTCGCATCGCGCCAAGCTCGACGACAACGAGGCGCTGGCGAATTTCGCAACCACGCTCGAAAAGGTTTGCGTCGACACCGTCGAGTCCGGCTTCATGACAAAAGACCTCGCGCTTCTGGTCGGCCCCGACCAGCGCTGGCTCTCCACCACCGGCTTCCTCGACAAGGTGGCTGACAACCTGACCAAAGCGACGGGACCGGAGTAACGCCCGGGCGCGCAGACCCCGGTTACGCGCCCATCGCCGCGGCGATGGCGTCGAGCGCTGCGCCCGCCTTTGCCCCATCGGGTCCGCCGGCCTGCGCCATGTCCGGCTTGCCGCCGCCGCCCTTGCCGCCGAGCACCTCGGACGCCTTGCGCACCAGATCGACCGCCGAGAAGCGGGTCACCAGATCGGGTGTCACACCGACGACGACGCTGGCCTTGCCGTCATCGCTGGTCGCGACCAGCGCGACGACACCTGAGCCGAGTTGCTTCTTGCCCTGATCCGCGAGGCTCTTGAGATCCTTGATCTCGATGCCTTCGACCGAACGCGCCATCAGCTTGATGCCGCCGACATCGCGCACGCCCGCCGCGCCCGACGTTGCATTTGCAGTCCCGCCGCCGCCCATGGCAAGCTTCTTGCGCGCCTCGGACAATTCACGCTCGAGCTTCTTGCGTTCCTCCACCAGCGCCGTGATCCGCGCCGGCATGTCCTCGAGCGTAGTACGCAACTCGCCGGCCGCAGTTTTCGCAAGCTGGATGGCGTCGTTGGCGTGACGACGCGCATGATGCCCGGTCAGCGCCTCGATCCGGCGCACGCCGGACGCCACCGCGCTTTCGCCGGTCACCGAGATCAGGCCGATATCGCCGGTGCGCTTCACATGGGTGCCGCCGCAGAGCTCCACCGACCAGCCCAGCGCATTGCTCGCCGCGCCCTGCCGTCCCGTGCCACCCATGGACACCACGCGCACCTCGTCGCCGTACTTTTCGCCGAATAGCGCCCGCGCGCCCGCCTCGCGCGCGTCATCCACCGCCATCAGCCGCGTGGTCACCTCGCCGTTCTCCAGCACGACATCGTTGGCGATGTCCTCGATCCGGCGCAGCTCGTCCGCGCTGATCGGCTTGTTGTGAACGAAGTCGAACCGCAGCCGATCGGGCGCGACCAGCGAGCCGCGCTGCGCGATGTGATCGCCAAGCACCTGCCGCAGCGCTTCGTGCAGCAAATGGGTTGCGGAATGGTTGGCGCGGATTGCGGACCGGCGGTCGCGATCGACCTCCAGCGCCAGCGCCATGCCGGGCGTGAGCGTACCCTGCTCAACGATGCCGAGATGCACGAACAGATCGCCCGCTTTCTTCTGCGTGTCGGTAATGCGGACGCGAACGCCGTCGCCGGTCAGAATACCGGTATCGCCGACCTGACCGCCGGACTCGCCGTAGAAAGGCGTCTGATTCAGAACGATGGCCCCGCTCTCGCCGGCCTTGAGAGTGCCGGCTTCCTTGCCGTCCTTCACAAGGGCAGCGACGACGCCTTCAGCGACCTCAGTCTCATAGCCGAGAAATTCGGTCGTGCCGAGTTTTTCGCGCAACGGAAACCAGATCGTCTCAGTGGCAGCTTCGCCTGAGCCCGACCATGACGCCCGCGCCTTGGCCTTCTGCTGTTCCATCGCGTCGGTGAACGACGCGATGTCCACGCCAATGCCGCGCGCGCGCAACGCGTCCTGCGTCAGGTCAAGCGGAAAGCCGTAGGTGTCGTACAGCGTGAACGCAGTCTCGCCGTCGAACATGTCGCCTTTCTTCAACGACACGCTCTTCTCGTCGAGAATAGAGAGTCCGCGCTCCAGCGTCTTGCGGAAGCGCGTCTCTTCAAGCCGAAGCGTTTCCTCGATCAGCGCCCGCGCGCGCTGCAACTCGGGATAGGCCTCGCCCATCTCGCGCACCAGCACACCCACCAGCCGCCACATCAGCGGCTCCCGCGCGCCAAGCAATTGGGCGTGGCGCATCGCGCGCCGCATGATCCGGCGCAGCACGTAGCCGCGGCCCTCGTTCGACGGCAGCACGCCGTCGGCGATCAGGAACGAGGACGCGCGCAAATGATCGGCGATCACGCGTAGCGACGCCTTCATCGGGCCTTGCGGGTCGGCGCCGGTCAGATCCGCCGCAGCGCGGATCAGCGCCACAAACAGGTCGATGTCGTAATTGTCGTGCTTGCCCTGAAGCACGGCGGCCACGCGCTCGAGCCCCGCGCCGGTATCGATCGAGGGCTTCGGCAAGTTCAGGCGGCTGCCATCCGGCAGCTTCTCGTATTGCATGAACACGAGATTCCAGATTTCGACGAAACGATCGCCATCTTCGTCCAGCGATCCCGGAGGTCCGCCGGGAATCTTGTCGCCATGATCGTAAAATATCTCCGAGCATGGACCGCACGGACCGGTGTCGCCCATCTGCCAGAAATTGTCCGCGCCACTGATGCGGATGATGCGCGATTCCGGCAGGCCCGCGATCTTCTTCCAGAGCTCGAACGCCTCGTCGTCGTCGATGTAGACGGTGGCGGTAAGCCTGTCCTTCGGAAAGCCGAACTCCTGGGTGACAAGTTTCCATGCGAGTTCGATAGCGTGGTCCTTGAAGTAGTCGCCAAATGAGAAGTTGCCGAGCATCTCGAAAAAGGTGTGATGCCGCGCGGTATAGCCGACATTGTCGAGATCGTTGTGCTTGCCGCCCGCGCGCACACATTTCTGCGAGGTGGTGGCGCGCTGATAGGGCCGCTTTTCGACGCCCGTGAAGACGTTCTTGAACTGCACCATGCCCGCGTTGGTGAACATCAGTGTCGGATCGTTGCGCGGAACCAGCGGGGACGAGGGCACGATGTGGTGGCCGTTAGCCGCGAAGTAATTCAGAAACGCCGACCTGATGTCGTTAACGCCGCTCATTGTGTTCCATTGCGTCAAAAAAGGCTCGCGACCCTGAGCATGTATTCCGCAAAATTGGATACCGATTTTGCGGTCAGAGTACGCGCAAGTTAGACTCGTATTGTGTCCAGCGACCGCTTTTAGACGTGGGTGGGCGGACTGTCCAGAAAGTGTGCAGGAGGATCAGAGGCTTGGCCGGGTCCCAAATAACATCCGTTGAAAGATGCTGCACTGCGTTGACAACCTTGTTCAAACCGTATTTTCCTCATATCTGCTTATAAGTCGCGCCGGGAGAGATCGGCCGCTTCGAAAATGGAAGCAGGCCGGCGCCGAAGGAGCAACCGCCCCGGAAACTCTCAGGCAAACGGACCGCGCGACTGGTTTACATCTGGAAAGAGACCCCCCGGGCCCTAGCCGGAGGGGTCCGCCGACGGGATAATACTCTCAGGCACAGCGACAGATGGGGTTTCTACAGGTTTTCAGGGAATTTTCCCTGTTAACCACGAGGACCCCTGATGGCGACGCATGTTTCCGAAGCGCCGACCCTGCAAAAAACGCCCCTGCACGCCCTCCACCGGGCACAGGGTGGCAAGATGGTTGCGTTTGCAGGCTATGACATGCCGGTGCAGTACGCCTCCGGCGTGCTGAAGGAACATCTCCATACCCGCGCCGGAGCTGGCCTCTTCGATGTCTCGCACATGGGCCAGATCGCGCTGCGGCCGAAATCCGGCAACGTCAGGGACGCCGCGCTGGCGTTAGAGCGGCTGGTGCCGCAGGATATCGTGGCGGTCGCATTGGGACGGCAGCGCTATGCCCAGTTCACCAATGCGGCCGGCGGCATACTCGACGACCTGATGGTGGTCAATCTCGGCGACCACCTGTTCCTGGTCGTTAACGGCGCCTGCAAAGCCGCCGACGAAGCGCATCTGCGCGAGCACCTTTCCGAAGTCTGCACCATCGAAGTTCTGGCGGATCGCGCGCTGGTCGCGCTGCAGGGTCCGAAGGCGGCGTCCGTACTGGCGAAGATATGTCCTGAAGCGCCGGCGATGCGCTTCATGGATGCCGGGGCGCAGAGGGTGCGAATCGCTGGCGATACCGTGGACTGCTTGGTCTCGCGTTCGGGCTACACCGGCGAGGACGGTTTCGAAATTTCGATTCCCGCAACTCAGGTCGAGGACGTGGTGTCGGCATTGCTTGACGATCCCGACGTGATGGCGGTCGGACTTGGCGCTCGCGACAGCCTGCGACTGGAGGCCGGCCTCTGCCTTTACGGTCACGACATCGACGCAACGACAACGCCGGTCGAGGCCGCGCTGGAATGGTCCGTGCAAAAAAGCCGGCGGAACGGTGGCGTGCGCGCGGGCGGTTTTCCCGGCGCAGATGTCATTCTGCCCCAATTCGAGCAAGGTGCGCCGCGCCGCCGCGTCGGGCTGAGGCCGGAAGGCCGCGCCCCCGTGCGCGAGGGCGCGCTGCTGTTCGCTGATGAAAGCTCCGTCGATCCGATTGGCGTGGTGACATCGGGCGGCTTCGGGCCGAGCCTGAACGCGCCGATTGCGATGGGCTATTTGCCGGTCTCACATGCCGCCACGGGCGGTCTCGTTTTTGCAAACGTGCGCGGACAACGGCTGCCGCTGCGGGTATGCGCGATGCCTTTCGTTCCACACAATTACAAGCGTTGAGGATTTGTCATGACCGTTTTGTATACCACCGATCACGAGTGGCTCCGCATTGAGGGAGATACTGCAACGATCGGCATTACAGGCTACGCGCAGTCACAGCTTGGAGACGTCGTCTTCGTCGAGCTTCCGAAAGTCGGACGCCAGCTTAAGAAGACCGAAGCCGCGGCGGTTGTCGAGTCGGTCAAGGCGGCTTCAGACGTCTATGCGCCGATTACGGGTGAAGTCCTGCAAGTCAATGACGCACTCGGCGCAGAACCTGGACTGGTCAATACCGACGCAGAAGGTAAGGCATGGATCTTCAAACTCAGGATCGCCGACAAGAGCGAACTCGAAGGTTTGATGGACGAGGCAGCCTACAAGGCGCACACGGCGTGAGCAATTTATCCTGCCTGGCACAAAGCCCGGCATGACGCATTCATAACTTTATTCAGGCATCTAAGGAGCCTTTCAAATGATCGCCCGTGAAGAGCCCGCTACGACCTTCGCGCGTCGCCATATCGGTCCATCGTCACGCGATATCGCTGCAATGCTGGAAACCGTGAGCGCGAAGAGCCTTGAGGCTCTGATGAACGAGGCGCTGCCCTCGTCGATACGGCAGAGTGCGCCGCTCGATCTCGGTCAGGGCTTCAGCGAAACCGAAGCGCTGGCGCATATGCAAAGCCTCGCCGCGCAGAACCAGCCGTTCACGTCGCTGATCGGGCAAGGCTATTCCGCCACGATCCTGCCAGCGGTGATCCAGCGCAACATCCTGGAAAATCCGGCGTGGTACACGGCCTATACACCCTATCAGGCTGAAATCAGCCAGGGCCGGCTGGAAGCGCTATTCAATTTCCAGACCATGATCTGCGACCTCACTGGCCTTGATGTCGCCAATGCATCGCTGTTGGACGAAGCAACGGCGGCGGCGGAGGCAATGGCGCTGGCGGAGCGCGCATCATCGGTGAAAACAAAAGCGTTTTTTGTCGATCATGAAGTGCATCCGCAGACCCTTGCCGTGCTGCGAACCCGCGCAGAACCGCTGGGCTGGACGCTCATCACCGGCGATCCGCTGCGCGATCTCGACAAAGCGGACGTGTTCGGCGCGGTGCTGCAATATCCCGGCACATCCGGCGTTGTACGCGACCTGCGCCCGGCCATCGCCGCGATCAAGGCTAAAGGCGGCCTTGCAGTGGTCGCAGCCGACCTGCTGGCGCTCACGCTGCTGACCTCGCCCGGCGAACTCGGCGCGGACATAGCCGTCGGCTCCGCGCAGCGCTTCGGCGTGCCGATGGGCTATGGCGGACCGCACGCCGCCTACATGGCGGTTAGTGACGCGCTGAAACGGCTGCTGCCCGGCCGCATCGTCGGTCTGTCGGTGGATTCACGCGGGGCGCCGGCCTATCGCCTTGCTTTGCAGACCCGCGAGCAGCACATTCGCCGCGAGAAAGCCACCTCCAACATCTGCACCGCGCAGGTGCTGCTGGCGGTGATCTCCTCGATGTATGCGGTCTATCATGGTCCGGAAGGACTGGCGCAGATCGCGCGCACCGTGAATCGACACACTGCGACGTTGGCGGCGGGATTGACGAGGCTCGGTTTCGCGCCCCTGAACAGTACAGCTTTCGATACGCTGACCGTGAACGCCGGCGAACGGCAAGGCGAGATCGCTTACCGCGCAAGCAGCCAGGGCATCAACTTCCGGATCAACACAGACGGCACTCTCGGCATCGCGCTCGACGAACTCACGATACCGGAGACTGTCGAAGCGGTGTGGCGCGCATTCGGCGCCACATTCTCTTATGCCGACGTCGAAGCGCACGCTTCCGATTTGCTGCCGGCCGATCTCGAGCGCAAGACACCCTATCTGACCCATCCGGTCTTTCACGAACACCGCTCCGAAACGGAGCTGCTGCGCTACATGCGGAAGCTCAGCGACCGCGATCTCGCCCTTGACCGCGCAATGATCCCCCTCGGCTCCTGCACGATGAAGCTCAACGCCACCACCGAAATGATTCCGCTGACGTGGGCAGCGTTTGCGGGCCTGCACCCGTTCGCGCCGCTGGAGCAGGCGGAAGGCTATCACATACTGTTCGAAAACTTCGAACAGTGGCTGCGCGACATCACCGGCTACGACGCGATCTCGCTGCAGCCGAACTCCGGCGCGCAGGGTGAATATGCCGGGCTTCTGGCGATCCGCAGTTATCACGCGGCACGCGGCGAAGGGCACCGCACGGTGTGCCTGATTCCCTCCTCCGCGCACGGCACCAATCCGGCCTCCGCCAACATGGCCGGCATGGACGTCGTAGTGGTGGCTTGTGATACGCGCGGGGACGTCGACGTCAACGATTTGAAGGCAAAGGCGGCGCAGCACGCCGATCGTCTCGCCGCCATTATGATCACCTATCCGTCGACACACGGCGTGTTCGAAGAGCACATCCGCGAAATCTGCGACATCGTGCATGGCCACGGCGGACAGGTCTATCTCGATGGCGCCAACATGAACGCGCAAGTCGGCCTGTCGCGGCCCGGCGACTACGGCGCCGACGTCAGCCATCTCAACCTGCACAAGACCTTCTGCATCCCCCACGGTGGCGGCGGACCGGGTATGGGCCCGATCGGCGTGAAGGCGCATCTCGCACCTTTCCTGCCCGGGCACCCAGAGACCGACGGTGCAACGCCGTCCGCGGTCGGACCGGTCTCGGCGGCGCCGTTCGGCTCGGCCTCGATCCTGACCATCTCCTACATTTACATGCTGATGATGGGCGGCGAAGGCCTGACGCGAGCGACCGAAGTCGCGATCCTCAACGCCAACTATATCGCACAGCGGCTCGACCCGCATTTCCCGGTGCTGTATCGCAACGTCAAGGGGCGGGTCGCGCATGAATGCATCATCGACCCCCGCGCACTGAAGGCCAAAACCGGCGTCACCGTGGACGACATCGCCAAACGGCTGATCGATTACGGCTTCCATGCCCCGACCATGAGTTTTCCGGTGCCCGGCACGCTGATGATTGAGCCGACCGAATCCGAATCGAAAGCGGAGCTGGACCGATTCTGCGACGCCATGATCGCGATCCGGCACGAGATTGCCGAGATCGAGACGGGACGCTGGAAAGTCGAGGCCTCGCCGCTGCGCCATGCACCACATACCGTGCATGACATCGCCGACGACGCCTGGTCACGACCATATAGCCGAGCCCAAGGCTGCTTCCCCTCCGGAACCTCGCGATCGGATAAATACTGGTCTCCGGTCGGACGGGTCGACAATGCCTACGGCGATCGCAATCTCGTCTGTTCCTGTCCACCCATCGAAGACTACGCGCAAGCCGCGGAGTAGAAGATCACAGGCTGTATTCCACTCAACGTTCTCATCCTTCTCCCTTTGGGAGAGGGATGAGAGATGAGGGATGAAGGATGGCAAGGCCGGACGCTGGGGATGTCGGCAACTCAACATCCACAGCGCCCGTCTTTTCCAAGAGGCGCGACATAAATTTCCACGAAAGATTCCCGTCTTCGCGGATCGCACCAACCCGACTCGCACGAGCCCGGGGTCTTGGAAACTCACCTCAGAGTCCTTCATCGTTTACGGAAACGGTGAAAGACTCCATCCATTGATTAGACGCGTTTTCTCACGCGAACCGCTATCCACTTCGCTCGAAAATGCTATAGCCGATCGACCTAAGCATTCTCGGCAGAAAAATGGTCTTCGGCTTGATCCGGACACCTCCGTGTTCGGTGGAAAACGCGGCGATCAACATCATCAAGCGCACGCCTGTGCTTCCGTGGGAACGAAAGACTCAATCCTCCGCTTCCGTCTCGTCATCGTCGGTGTCGCGCTCAGGGCTACCGGCCAGAATCTGCTCGGCGATCAGTCCTGAATTCTGCCGGATAGCCGTCTCGACCTTGGCGGTGATGTCGGGATTGGCCCGCAAGAACGCTTTCGCGTTTTCGCGGCCCTGCCCCATGCGCTGACTGTCATAGGAGAACCAGGCGCCGGATTTTTCAACGATGCCGGCCTTGACGCCAAGATCGA
This sequence comes from Nitrobacter vulgaris, assembly GCF_002028545.1. Classification (GTDB taxonomy): domain Bacteria; phylum Pseudomonadota; class Alphaproteobacteria; order Rhizobiales; family Xanthobacteraceae; genus Nitrobacter; species Nitrobacter vulgaris. The sequence goes on along the minus strand of NZ_MWPQ01000032.1, from coordinate 9,270 downwards.
GGATTTCTCCCATCTTGGAGATGCCCTCGCCGTACATGATGTCGAACTCGACCTGTTTGAAAGGCGGCGCCAGCTTGTTCTTCACGACCTTGACGCGGGTCTGATTGCCAACGACCTCGTCGCGTTCCTTGATCGCCCCGATGCGGCGGATGTCGAGGCGCACCGAGGCATAGAACTTCAGCGCGTTGCCGCCAGTTGTCGTCTCCGGCGAACCGTACATCACCCCGATCTTCATGCGGATCTGGTTGATGAAGATCACCATGGTGTTTGACTTGTTGATCGAGGCGGTAAGCTTGCGCAGCGCCTGGCTCATCAGCCGCGCTTGTAGCCCCGGCAGCGCGTCGCCCATCTCGCCCTCGAGTTCGGCGCGCGGCACGAGCGCCGCGACCGAGTCGATGATCAGCACATCCACAGCGCCCGAGCGCACCAGCGTATCGGCGATTTCCAGCGCCTGCTCGCCATGATCGGGCTGCGATATCAAAAGGTCGTCGACATTCACACCGAGCTTGCGAGCATAGACCGGATCAAGCGCGTGCTCGGCGTCGATGAAGGCGCAGATGCCACCCTTTTTTTGCGCCTCGGCGACCGCATGCAGCGCCAGCGTGGTCTTGCCGGAGGACTCCGGACCGTAGACCTCCACGATGCGTCCCTTGGGCAGACCGCCGACCCCGAGCGCGATGTCGAGGCCCAGCGAGCCCGAGGAGATAACCTCCACATCCATGGACTTGTCGTTCTTGCCCAGCTTCATCACCGAGCCCTTGCCGAACTGACGCTCAATCTGTGACAGCGCGGCGGACAGGGCCTTGGACTTATCCATGGAGGATCCTTCGACGATACGCAGGGCAGCTTGGGACATAGGCCGGGCTCCTTATGAACGGGATTCGCGGGCGGGACAACGAATGGCGCCGTGGTTGATCGGATGGAAAATATGTACCCCATTTGTTCTAAGTTCGCAATATGTTCTTTTCAGTGAATGGATACTGGCCCGTTCCGCGGCCTCAGTGGCCTGGTTCGAGTTTGAACCAAATGCAGACCTAGCCGTTTATCAGCCATCACCGCACGATCTGTGGCTCTTATCGGTGACTGAGAGTGCTTCACGCTCCCGCCTTACAACCAGCGGGATGGCCAATGTGCGAGAAGTGTGAACTCATCGACAGGAAGATTGCCCAGCTTCGCTCGTTTACTGGTCCTGACTTGGACTCTCTCAGCCGAGCCACCATGCGCGCTGCCATCGAAGCCATGCAGGCGGAGAAAGCAGCCCTTAAGTGCGGCATCAAGAATTAAGGCCATCTCAGTGGGCGGCATCTTTCAGTTCTGGTTTCGCGTTATTCGCCCCCTATCCGATCGCGAAATCCTCTCCTAATTCGATCTTAAGAGTCTGGTGCCAGCCTACCGTGATGAAAAAGATCCTGGTGCTGGCGATCGTGCTGGTCGCAATCAATCAATGGGATACGAATTACAATCACGGGACCCTGACCCGGGCCGGCTTTTCCTTGGCAAGAGCTCTTGGCCAAGCATTCGGCATTTAGAAACGTCGCCGGCGAAAACATCCGCGCTGGATCAATGCACGCGAGATCGACGACGTCACGGCCGTTGTCCTCGCAGGTTGCAAGGGTGTGCTGCTTTCCGATTCGGACCCTCGACCGGCCTGACGATGCCGATCGAATCCAACCCGTCATTGTCTAGATCTGGCGATCGACAAGCCTAAACCGCATCGATGCGCGCCTCGACGCCGACGGTTACCCGGCATTCGGATACAGACAAGGTCAGCAGTGTTGCCGGAAATCATCAGCACGACGTGGAGTCGGCAACGCCGCCAAAATCCTTTTGACTGTGCAACGCGATTTGCATTTGCTGGCGATCGCTGGGTAGCAGGATTAAGTACGATGCTGGAAGCAATTACTGCCGTCTTTGGAATTATGAGCGCCGGCATTTTCCTGGCTCATGCGATTGACGGCTACTGGTCGCGGCCTTAACCGGACCACGACGCGGGCGCGCCTGATAGGCCACTCTGCTCTGTTCGGCCGTTACATCTCCGCCAGATCGAAGTCCTGACGTAACCGCGCAGCCATGTCCCGGACACGCGTGCGCCACAGGCCCGGATCGGCGATCGGTCCGGCTTCCGGTTTGATCGTCAGCATCGCATTCCATGGGTTTCCGCCGTAAACGGTCACCACGAATCCACGAGCCGGCGCGCCGTCAAGCGTTTGCAGCGCCTTCAGAATGATGCCCGCCAATTCGTCGGCGGTTTTGCGGCGGTCGTAACTCTCCGGCTGGTCCGTTGCGGCGGTTTCTTCAACCGGACCCTCTGCCTCCGGCTGTGGCGCGGTTTCAGCGCCAAGCGATTCCGATAAAGCGCGCGGGTTGTCTTCGGGCAGTTCGGCCTCAGGCAGGGGCGCGCTATGGCGCGTCCCCAAAACGTTCTGGATCAGGGCCATCAATCCCTTGTCCAACCCGCTACTGTTACCCACGTCGGTTGCTCCAGTCGATTGAGCTATGGCACCCGGACAAATCTGCTGCCCTTTGGCCGACCGTGGATATCTTGCAGGTGTCTCAGCTCAGCGCTACCCCAATCAGCACCGCGACAAGCACGCCGAAGCCGCCTAGCGCAATATTGAGAAAATTCCGGGCCAAACCAGGTTCGGTGGTCAGCATGGTGTTTCTCCCGTACGCAAAACAGATTTGCGTAGAATGAGCGCCGAATCTTAATCAAAACTTTCCAATTGATGGTCCGCTCGCCGAATCAGCAGCCGCACCTGGCCGCAAGCTCGCATGAGCAGCGCGAAGAGAACCGACATGATCGGCAATGATCGGGGAGCGCCTGAATCTGCGGCGAAGTCCACCTCGTCAGGCGGACATCGGCTTAAGAAAGTCCGTTTTCTCGACGGCCTTGGGTGAGCCTCGATAAAACTACAGGTCGGAAAATCTCCTATATCTGGACCGCAACACAGAAGCTTTCATCCAGCTAAGTTGGAAAATGTAGCATTTTTCATCTGCCTTCCGCGGAGACGCAGTTTTTGAACCTTTGCCGCGGTGCAGAGACAGAGAAAGGGCTGGGGGATTGCACTGCCCAGTCTAGACGCAACGTCACCGGGCGATCATATTCCGCTCAGGTGACGTTGTTGTCATGGCACCAGTCGCCGAACGGCGCGGATGGGGAACCGAGGGGCGTATTGCGAGGCGTCTTAGTTGTCCACCATTCAAAGATGAAAGCCGCCGGGGCAAGCTAGTTTGCCGTTCCGCCTGCGGCCCCTATCTTGGACTTTGCTTTGTTTTTGGCGATGGCCTTGGGCTGGCCCTCGTTTCGCACGCCTCCCCAGGGATCGTTGACTCCCGCAGCATCGGGAATCTTGCGCAGCGTGTCCTTGTAAGCTTTTTCGATGGCCTTCTGTTTTTCGATCTGCTCCGGCGTCTTTCCAGGCCCGTCAGCCATCATATTGAAATGCGGCGCCTGGGCGAAAGCCGGCCCCGACACCAGAACCGCCATAAGCATGGATGCGCGTAGAATCTTCATCATAACTCCTCCCCACAGCGGATAGCATAAACGTCAGATCCTTTCGGTTTCAAGCGGCTCACCGCTCGAAAGCGCCGTGAGTCTTGAGACACGAGTGATGCGCCCGACAACGACTCGTGTCGTTCGTTGGGAGGGAACCTTGAAGTGCGACTGGCCGGCACCGATCCCGACCGGTACTTGCCGAATGCGTGCTTAAAATCGGCCCGTTGGACTGCCCATGCTTCCACCCCGGCCAAAACCGCCGTACCCGCCCGGGCCGCGTCCGAACCCTCCTCCGCCAAAACCACCGATGATGCCGATTGAGGGCACCGGCACCGGTACGTAGCTGCGCGGAGGTGGCACGTCGTCGACATAAACATCGTCCGCTTCGCGATGACGCTGGCGTGGAGGCGCCTCCCCACGCCGGGACGGCTGGGCTTGTTTTTTCTTTGGCGGCGCTTCGGCTTTCTTCTTCGGCTCCCGCGACGGCGCGCTGCAAGGACAGGTCGGGCCGGCCGTAACAGCGGCCACCGCCACAGCCGGATTGTCGGGCCGGTTGCGCAGACGCTCCTCCAGCTTGCGTGCCGTCGGCGTCAGATCGCTATCGGGATAGTCGGCGAGGAAGGCGCGATATCCGCCCGCCGTATTGGCGAGAACCGCCCTGCTCCAGGCCGCCATACGCCGGTGACGATCAAGCCACTGCCGCGCCTCCCGATCGAGCGGCGAGGCAGCATAGAGGCCAAGGAACGCCTCATAGGCTTGGTCGCTGCCGTCGCCGACAATCAGTTCGTGCGCTTGCTCAGCGGTCTTGCCTTTCAGCTCACTGCGCCATTCCGCGACCGTCCGCTTGCTCTTGGAAACGGCAGGAGACGCGGCTTCGGATGCTCCGGGAAAAAACTGGAAACCGTCCGTCAACGAGGAACTGTCCCAGGGAGTCTGGCGGCCATTCGTCATCTTGTTGACTTCCAGGCGGACACGCTTGAAGGCCTCCTCGATCGAAAGCCCCGGCTGCCGGCTGACGGACAATAGCGCGGTCGTGTAGGGGCTGTCGGCGCCCGTGCCGTCTTCCGCCTCGGCACCCGGCGAAGTTGAGAACGACAGGAATGTGCCGGGCGCGGCCACCTTGGCATCGACGATGGCGAGACCGTGTCCCACCGTCTTGTTGATCGCGGGGAACGGGTTATTGCGGCACGCGTCGAGAAGAACGATCCTCATGCGACTCGGAACCGACGTCAGCGTGTTTATGATGTCGTTCAGGCGAACCGCCTGCAGCGGGATATCGGCTTCGCGCTTTGGATCGAGATCGACCGGAACCAGGAAATTCTCGCCATCGACCTGCAAGCCATGACCGGCGTAGAAAATCAGCGCGATGGTGTCAGGGCCCTTCTCTGCGATCTTTGCCGCGAATTCCCCGGCCTTCTCGCGCATTTCGGTCTGCGACAGGTCGGAGGCCGTCAGCACTTCGAAACCGGCGTCGCCAAGCATCTGGGTCATAGCCCTGGCGTCGTTGGCGGGATTTGGCAGCGGCGTCACTGCGCGATAGGCCGACTGACCGATCACCAGCGCGAGTCGGTTTTCCGCAGCAGCCGGATGCGCGGTCAGCACCATCGCAGCGATCGCCCCGAAAACGATCGAGCGGATCATTGAAAATGTCATGGAACAGCTCCGCGCAAATCTCTTCCAACCGTTGTCGGTTCACCGGCCGCGTTAGTTCATCACGCGCGCATGTGTCGCATGTCAATTCGACCTTCGCCGGTCGGTCGAACCACGTCCTCTCTACCGCTTCGGCAGGTTTAGGGCCTGTTCGCATTTTGCCTGTGGTGCAGACCACAGGATGGCCGATAGCCGCGTAGAAACGATTGCAAGGCAGGCGCTTTCGATCAGCGGCCACGATCTGCTGCCCCTGCGGGTTTGGCGGCACACCGTCAAGAACGCCGGGAAGAAACGGCGATCAACTGAACGTCCGTCTCGGGCAAGGTGAATGCACGGTTAATTCTTAGGTCAAAAACAAGTGTAGCGGCCAACGCATTCTTTCGAATGTTGCAAATAACCTCCACCCCCATGAACACCGAGGCGCCGCTACGCGCCTGTCACCTCATGGCCACCGCGAACGGGGATTGCGTACATGGTCGATATTGTTAACTGGGCTCCGGCTCGTGGTTCATCGAGACGCGGGTTCACGGCACGCCCGTCTGCAAGCGCAACACGCCGCGGGGCCGCGGCCCTTGCAACGCTCGATCCCAGCCGTTGGCGATCACTTGCCGACCGTGCTGTCGAACCCAACGGCTACTATCTCGCGGATTGGGAGCTGGCGCTCGACGCCTCGGCGCGCGACCGGACTAACGCGTCGGCGCTGACGGCGCGTTCGGACCTTTTATCTGACAAATCGGGCTCGGAGACTCTCATCGGCCTGATCCCTGTTATCTCCGCCTGGCGAGCCTACCGGATTCCACTCCCCCTTCTGGTCAGCGCCGATCCTTACGGAACGCTTTGCACGCCGCTGCTCGACCACGGCCTCGCGAATCAAGCCGCAGCAGCGCTGCTGCGCGAGGCGCGTACCCTCGGCCAACGCGCGCTGATTCTGCGCAACATCGCGCTCGACGGCGCCGCCATGAAAGCCATCACGACAGCCCTCGAACACGACGGCCTCAAGCCGCATAGGCTGCATGGCCATGTGCGCGCCTGCCTCGACGCCACCCGCGAGGCGGAAGAACTGCTGCGCGAGGCGTTGGGCGTCAAGAAGCTCAAGGAGCTGCGGCGCCAGCGCAATCGTCTTGCGGAGCATGGCGAGGTGTCATTTCAGGTCGCGCGCTCTACCGCCGACGTCGCGCGAGCGCTTGAAACCTTCCTCGCGCTGGAGGCCAGCGGCTGGAAGGCGCAGCGGGGGACCGCATTGATCCAGCATAGCGGCGATGCAGCCTTCATCCGCCGCGCCGCGCCGGCACTCGCCAAGCGAGGCCAGTGTGAAATCGTAACCCTGCACGCCGGTCCGACGCCTGTGGCAGCGGCAGTCGTGCTGCGCCACCAGGACCGCGCATTTTATTTCAAGCTCGGCGTTGACGAACGTTTCGCGAAGTTTTCACCCGGCGTGCAGTTGACGCTCGATCTCACGCGCCATCTCTGCGCCGACCCCGCGATCACCCTGGCGGATTCCACCGCAAATCCGGGTCATCCGATGATCGACCCAATCTGGCGCGGGCGGCTTGCGATCGGCGACGTGCTGATCCCGCTTCGCCGCAACGATCCCGCCGTTCCGCTCGCAAAAGCGGCGATTTCGCTGCGCCGGCTACTACGCGAGCCCGCTCGCCGCGTCGTCAACATCGTCCGCGAACGTCAAGAGAAAAACGCATGAATGATTCCGCACATGTGCCGGTCATCGCCGCGGCCAACGAAGCGCTTCGACGCGACTTCCCACTCAAGCCCTTCGCGATCCGGCACAGGCTTGCGGGACATCCGCTGTTGACGCTGCCGCGCATCGCGCAACTGGCTGCCGAGCTGCCGCGTGACCTGATCGAATACAATTCCGGCAAGGTCGCAATCAGCCAGGATCCCGATGCGATCCCGACGGTGGACCTCGATCCGGTCGAAGTGGTGAAGCGGATCGAAACCGCTGGTGCCTGGATGGTACTAAAACGCGTGGAAAACGCGCCGGAGTATCGCCGCCTGATCGAGGACGCACTGCTATCGGTCGCGCGCGCGCGCGGCTTCGACAGCTTGAGCGACGCCGGATTTGAACAGATCGAGGGCTTTCTGTTCGTCTCATCACCGAATTCGACGACGCCGTTTCATCTCGACAGCGAGGACAACTTCTTCGTCCAAATCCACGGCGAAAAATTCTTCACGATTTACGACAACACGGACCGCCGCCTCGTATCGGATGACGAGATCGAGCGTTCAATGACGAAACACCGCAATCTGAGATATGATGAGAGTTTCGCGCCGCGTGGTGTCGAATTCCACATGTTCGGCGGTGACGGCTGTTTCGTGCCTTATCAATGGCCACATTGGGTACGCACCGCGGGATCGCACTCGATTTCGATGGCCATTACCTGGAAGACGCGCGAGGTCCGCCGCGCCAACGACCTGCACTTCCTCAATTCGATGCTGCGCGGTCTCGGCTGGCCACAGAAACCGCCAGGCGTTCAGCCTGCATTCGATGGCGTGAAGCTGGCGTTCTATCGAGCGGGGACGACGGCGGTCCGCCCGTTGCGAACCTCGATGACGATGCGGCGAATCCTGCGTCGCATCGCGCTCGGCAAGCAAGCGAATTACTATCTGAAAGACGCTTAGGTGTTGTGGTTAAAGGTTGCTTCATTGCCCGGCAAAGCCGCCAAGCGAGCGCCTGAACCAGTCACTCTGTCACAGACATGTCCCGTTTGGTCGGAGAGATACACCCCTCCATGCCCCTGACCTCTCTGTCATAGCCCTGGCGACCTATGATAGGGTTGGTTCCAGTCGCACCCGAACGAGGTCGTCGATTGTCGGGCATTTCACTCTACACGCTGTCGGTCTGGGTGCTGCCGCTGGTTATCGCCATCACCTTTCACGAGGCGGCTCACGGATTCGTCGCGTACCGGCTCGGCGATAACACCGCCTCGAAGCTCGGCCGCGTCAGCTTTAACCCGCTCAGGCATATTGATCCCTTCGGTACCGTGATATTGCCGGGCATTCTGTTGCTGTCGCACGCGCCTTTCCTCTTCGGCTACGCAAAACCGGTTCCGGTAAATTTCCGAAACTTGAACCACCCCCGCATGGACATGGTCTGGGTGGCGCTTGCCGGACCCGCCACCAACATCCTGCTGGCTCTCGTCGCGGCATCGGCATTTCACGGGCTCGGCCTGGTTCCCGGCAACAGCACACAATGGGTGGCTGACAATCTGAAGAATGCGTTGATCATCAACGTCATTCTCGCGGTCTTCAACATGCTGCCGATCCCACCACTCGACGGCGGACGGGTCGCGGTCGGCCTGCTGCCGAACGTTCTGGCTGCTCCGCTCTCCCGCCTGGAACCCTACGGGATGCTGATACTGATTGGGACCCTCCTGCTGCTTCCGGTGCTCGGCAACCAGCTCGGTCTCAATCTTGACCTGATCTCCACCATCGTGAGAACAGTCACCGGTTATGTGATACAGCTTCTTTTGCTGGTCACCGGGAATATATAATAAAAGAGCGTTGCAAGGGGCGTAGTCAATTGATCAAAGCACAGGACAAAATGATTGCAAGACGTGCCGACACCAAGGCACGCGCCGACTTCGCAACCTGGAAAATGATGGTGAAGCTGAATGGCTCTTCGTCACTTCCGGCCGAAGCCCTGACATTCCTTTCGAGCTACAAGGGTTTGGTCGAAACGATGCCGGAGGCAGAGGCGAGCGAGGCAACCATCGACTTGATTTACAAGGCTTATTACGTGGACATGGGCGGCACCGGAACGGCGCCCGACATCAAGTCGATGCCAAAAGACCCGATCATCGATACCAGCAATGTCATGGCCTTCAAACGGCCCGCTCCGCAACCACTGCCGGCTGCAAATTCCGCGGCGAACACACGGCCGCGCGTGCCGGTTGCGCTGATTTTCATCTGTCTTGCGCTGATTTACGTCGGCATCCGGTATTTTCTTCTGCAATGATAGCGACTGTGCATCGCGATCCGGCTAGCTGTGACGCAGACGCCAGCGATCGCCGCCTTATCCTTTGCCTTTGACGCGGAAGACGACGGGCAGGGTGAAGCTCAATCCCTCGTCCGCTATCAGCGGCGGCGGCGGCGGCACCGGATCGGAC
>NZ_MWPQ01000011.1 GCF_002028545.1 Nitrobacter vulgaris | reverse complement strand
CCTTGTTGCTGCAGAAGGATTACCGCAAGCAGACCGAACGCGAGAAACGGACCAAACGGCAGCGCCGTTAACCGCGTTACCGGCCGCTTCGAAAGCCTCATGAGTCCGGCCGCCGCAAGCGCGGTGCCCGAGGCGATCAGAAGCTGAGTCGGTATGCCGACAATGCCGATCCAAACGGCGGAAGCTGCGAGCAACTTGACGTCGCCGAGTCCAAGTCCCTGAAACTTGCGCCACTTGAAATAGAGCCAACGCAACAGCCAGACCATTGCGCCGATAACGACGCCCTCGCAAAGCATAGCGACCGCGGGCACCCAGCCCGCGAGCGCCGCCATCCGCACCAAACCGATCGCGGCAATCAGCAGATTGAGCCAGTCGGGAATAATGCCTTCGCGCAGGTCAATCCATGCGAGCCAGACACACGCAAGACCGAGCAGGATCAGAGACGCCGTCGCGATCATCCGTACCGGTTTAAATAAAAAAAGTCTCAGAGGACGCCTCGGGAACGAAGCGACCATTCTCATCAGCTTATTGACGGGGAAGAATCGCTCAGGCTTTTGCTTCTACCGACTCGAGTTGAAAATTATGCAGGGTTCAGATCGAATGGGTTAGAGCCAACGATCACCTTTCACTTGTGGCCTTGCTAGTCCAAGGGCCTGGTAGGCTACCTAGTTCTTCTTCCCGTAACCGACGACGAAGGCAACATTCATCTCGCTTGGCGGCGGTTCGAAGGGTGCGCTGGCGCGGACGGTTGCGAGCGCGCTGGCATCGAGCTTCGACTGGCCGCTGCTTTCCGCGATCGCCAGCGTGCCGGGCTTGATCTGCCCGCTGGGAGCGAGCGTGAAGGACACCCTCGCATTGCCATGCAGACCGGCTCCGCGGCCTTCGTTTGGATATACCAGATGGGCCTGGACCTTCTTGGTCAGGCGCTTGACATATTTGCGTAGGCGGTCCGCCTCGAGATCCCGCTCGGCTTTAAGAATCTGCGCCTTCTGCTGTTCATCGGGATCCTTCACCTGGTGCACCTGTGGAGGAGCCGGCGGTTGCGGCGCGGAGATCTGCGGTTGTGGCTCCAGCGGCTTGGCGCCTTCATCCTCCCGCGGCTCGGGCGGTGGCTCCTCCTGCGGCGGCGGCGGCGGTTGTTGCTCCGGCGGCGGCTGGTCAGGCGGCGCTTGCGCCACTTTTTCCTCGACCTGCGTATCGGAAATCTCGCCCTCCAACTCCACGACGAGCATCTCGGCGTCGTCGGGCGGCGGCGTCAAACTGTTCACGACAAACGGCAGCGCCACCGCCGAATGCAGCGCCAGCGAAACAGCCATGCCGTGCCAGATCGTGAACTTCAGCGCCCGATTCATGATCTCTCTCGCGACGCACGACGATGAACGCTCAAACGACTGCCCGCTATCATGTCATTTGGCCGCGTTCTGGGTCTGCACCGCGACCCTGGTGAACTTGAGCTGCTTGAGCACATCGGTGACGTCGACGAACTGCTGGAATTGGATCGCACGGTCGGCCCGGATCAGGAACGAAGTCTCCGGCGCCAAGTCCTTCGCCTTCTCAGTCAGCGTGTCCTTCGTGACCTGCTCGCCGTCAAAATAGATCACACCGCCGACGGCCAGCTCAATCGTCTTGTCCTTCTGCTTGTTGGTCTCGGCATGCGCGGTCTGCGGCAACGCGATCGGAATGCGGCCGGTGGCGATGAAGCTCGCGGTCGTCAGCACGATGGTCAGCAACACCAGCATGATGTCGACAAACGGGATGACGTTGAGGGTGTCGATAGGCTCTTCATCCATGAGCGCTCTCCCGAGCGATCTCCCATTCCAGCATCATCACTTTCGCCTTGCGCAGAAGCGCGTTGTAAATCACCACCGAGACCAGCGCGACGATCAGGCCGGCAGCGGTGGCCTTCAACGCCAGCGCCAGACCGATCATGATCTTGCTGGTGTCGATCGAGGTATCGAGGCCCAACGTGTAAAAGGTCAGCATGATGCCGAGCACGGTGCCAAGCAGTCCGATATAGGGCGCGTTGGAGGCGACCGAGGCGACGACGAACAGCCGCTGGGTCAATTTCAGTTCCAGAGCCTTGATGCTAGCGAAGGCTTTCGGGTCGACGGTGCGATAGAAAAAGATGCGCTCGAAGGCGATGGTTGAAAACATAAACGCCAGCCCGTTGTGGGCTGGCGCCTGCCTCGCGTCTTGCAGAACCCCGGAGCGGTCACCGACCTTATCAGAGGCTTGTCTTTCGAGTTCCGCGCAGTCCGCGGCAAGGTCTGCCTTTCAGGTCTGGACAGGCCGCGCGGAACAAGGCGTCGCTAGATCTGGCCGTAGCAATGGTTAGTAAGGAAAGTCGGCCAGTAGGTACCGCTGACGTTATTCAGCATGAAATCGAGGAGATCAGTACCAATGGTATCCTGAGCGGGGACTCCTGAATCGATCCGAATGCCTTCTCGAAGGCCCAAATCTGTCCCGGCATCGCGCCAATCAAGTCAGGCACCCCGGATTACGTCTATGTTGAATTCACCGGCTCGAACTATGTCCTGCTGCAGGGAGTGAACCGGTCGAGCCATGACAGATGCGGATGACCTTTCCGAAGCCGGGCTGCCTCGAGGCCGTGAAGTCCGCACGTAAATCTTTTGCAGGCTCGAAGAAATTTGACGCCACGGCAATGGTGGCAACGGGCGGCGCGACTGTCGGCAAGCAGGTCGCCGCCCCTGCAGAGGTTGCAGCAAGAGCGCCGATGGCTGTGGCCGAACTCCACCAGTCGCCGAGTTTTGGCGTATCCCGCTTCTCGCGCGATATTATTTAAGACATTTCTGGACATAAGTTTCCCTTTCACCCATCGAGCGTCCGGGCAGCGACTGCCACCGATGCCGCTCCTAAAATATATGATGAATTCAATTTGGATATGATATATTCATATGAATATATCGAATACCTTTAAAATCATGCGAGTCAATTGAGAAGTTGCGCGACGGGTTTAAGCAACCTTCGGATGCGGACCGGCCCTTTAATCTAATTTGCAATAGGTCGGCGCTGACTCAGCATGACGTGCCGCGATCTAAATGACAGCACCTCAAAAGGTAAGATTCTCGATAGAGAGAGCTTCCGCATTTGTTAAACGCCAAAGGCTCTGCCTCTACTCCTACGCAGAGACGAAACTTGACGAAAGGTCCGACCGCTTGGGAGACCTGCGGTGTGGCGATATTATACGGATCTAGTCGCCATCAATCTGCATGCCGTTATGAAGCTGCCGCTTCGCTATGTCAGCGAAACCGATGCGTTGGCAAAGCCGCGGCTTCGAAATCAGCGACACACTCATTCAAATACAAGCGGGCCGGAGCTAATGCTCCGGCCCGTTTTTCCGATACCAGATCAATACTCTGGAATTGAAACCAGACCTGAGTGCGCCAGTGTGAATGATCGTGCCGACGTGCTCGCCATGCAAAACGGCGGTGAGCCGTCCGGGGTGCGGTAGAAAACTGAACCGCTCGGGCATCAGAGCGCAGCCAAATCAACGGGCTTTGACGTCCCTGTCTCGTTCCATGCTTTTCTTCGGATGCCGGATGTCGTTTCGTAGCGCCTCGAGTTCCTTGTGGACCGCGCTGGCGGCATCGCGTTCTATCTTGCGATAGCGAGCGACCAGGGCGACCCCGAAGGGGGTCAGGACCGCGCCGCCGCCGTTCTTGCCGCCGGTCTGCCGCGCGACTGCCGCCTGCCGGCAGATGCGATTTGTTTCATCGACGAGATCCCACGCGCGCTTGTAGGACATGTCCATGGCACGTCCAGCGGCCGAAATTGAGCCGCAAGTCTGTATGCTTTCAAGGAGCTGAATTTTTCCGGGTCCAATGCGGCACTCTGGATCGAGATCGATCCGCAAAATCAGTGAGGGTAATGCTCTGTTGGATGAGGCCGGCATTTCACACTCAATGCGCCCAGAAGATGAGTCTCCAACATTATCATTTGTAACGTCAATTTTCTATCGCTAAGCGTGTCAGCCAAAGCTGCGTTGAAAAGGGAGTGTCCCGCCATCAGCGGTGTTAAACGTCCGCACTGAGCGGGCTATGATCGTTGGACGCAAGCGCCACTTCGCCAAAGAATGAATCCGTCAGGATGCTCTCACGTAAATCCAATGTGATCCTGACCGTGTGAGGAGAAGATAAGGGCTGGCTGGTCGGGCATCTAGGTCGAGATCCGACTGAGCAGATATCGCAGACCAGACGCCTGCTGACCCGCTCTATCTGTCATCCTGAACAATTTGGCAAAAACAGAAGTCGGCTTTTCCCGTTTCGTCTAATATCTACTAGAAGCTCCGCGACCGCCAGCCGACAACCCGTGCCAAATGTCTCGCCATCCCCAATAATGCATGCGCAGACAATTGGAATACGGCAGGCTGTGACGATTACCCAATGCGACACAAAAGCGTTTGGAGTTCACCGATGCGCGTATTCAACCGATCCAGGGGGTGAAGCTCGTCCAATATTGAAACCGACGAGCCCCTTCAGTACAATACATCCGTAGATTTGTTCTCACCTTAGAGACAAATTCTCCGCGCTCACCTTACCACGCGCCTCATCGGTCTTGGCTTCAAAAGACACCTTTTGACCTTCGCCAAGACTGTTCAACCCGGCGCGCTGAACAGCGCTGATGTGCACGAACACGTCACTGCCGCCACCATCCGGCTGGATAAATCCATAGCCCTTTTGGCCGTTAAACCACTTTACTGTACCTGTCGACATTCTCTTCTCCAGAGTATCACAAAGAAAGCCGCGCCATCCACCGAGATGAACAGCGCGGGAAGTCTTGGGAACGCTAGTGGCCCGAAACCGGGTCACAACCGCCTTGCGGCGAATACGGACGGAGGGAGCATGTCCATCGTCGTATTCAACTATATATATCGTAGTTTTTCAAAATTGCACAACAAACTTTTTTCGGGGTCAGGGCATGTGCCTGCGGATCATCTCCCCTTCGTGAACCATGACATTTCGGCGTATCCGTCACTTACCCATCTTAGCTTTGATCGATTTCAACTCCTTCGCACAACCGATGGTCACGTCGTCCTTATGTTGCTTAAGACACTGAATTATTTTGCCACCGCCTGGCTCTATGCCAGGACATATTCTGGCCGCGTCTGCTTTGCAGGCAGCAAGCGCACCGGCTTGAGCTTTGGATTCTTGAGATGCGGAAATCGTGAACAGGAGGACCGCAAGAAGCGAACCTGTAACCTGGTGTGTAAGCATTGTCATAACTTCGTTTCCTCTGCCACAAAGCAACAAAGCGCGAGATGGATTATGATAGCGCCCGAACAACTGCCTTGATCTAAGTCAATGCAATCGAGTGTGAACAGGTTTTCGAAGCTGTCGGTGATGCTTACACCGGACGACCTTGCAAGATGACTCACTCTCCGAAGTAGGCTTCCTTTCAGGAAGCACTCGGATGAGGATCGACCCGCTTCAAATGCAGTGACTGACCATTCGTGCAGTCCCCCGCATCTCGTTCGGCCGACGCGCGAGTCTTTGGAGACATGGTCATTGTAACGCGTTCAGAATGCTGCGATGCCTACCGCCAAGTTCAAATTGCAGCTTACCGGTAAAGGTCGACCTCGTGGAGAGCCAGTCTGGTCTCGCGGGCCAGATCAACTAATGAAACACTGAACAGGATCATGGCGGCCATGAACAAGAGCGCGATTCCATACTCGTGCCGGAGATGAAGAAACGCACTGACGAATGCTCCGAAAATGATCAGAGCGGTCGTGATTGCGGCCAGGATCGAGCAGAAGAGCGATCGGTTCAAAAGGACAGCGCGACGCCTGAGCCGAGGCAAATCACTTCGAAAGTGAAGTCGCGAAACGTCGTCATCAGGGATACTGTGGATGAAATGCAATCGGTCGATCACGCGATTGATGCGCGATATCACGACGGAGATGAAGGACGCGACCGCACCGAGTAGAAATGCCGGGGCAGCAACATTCGAAATTATCCGAGCGAATTGATCGATCGAAGGCGTCACCGGTAGTAGTCCAATCACAGTTCCCATGGGTTCATGCCAACTAAAAAACGATTGAAAACAGCCTGCCGCTTGAATGAAGCTGAGACTCGCTCTGAGCGCAAGATGGGAGAGCCCGGGACGGTTCGGATAATCGAATACGTTGTAGACGAGCGTCTCGCCCAATGGTTGCACAGTTTAGTTTGCTTATTAACCCGATGAGTCGCTTCAACTGGTAGCGCGAGGCGGACGTTGGAATCGTATGAAAGCGACCCGCGCGGACGGCATGTCTATGCTCGCCTGACTTCGAACCGCGTAGCTGGTGCGGCTCGATGACAGCGCTCGGCTTATGCATCCTTCCATTTGATCGAGCAGCCAAGGGACGGATTTTGATCAGCTGGCGCCACACCGGTCCTCGCAATCGCGCGCATGGCCTCGACGAGCTCTCGGGGCGCCTCCGCGCGGGGCGCAGTTTTGCGGCCTTCGTCGAGGCGACCCCGGTACTTGAGCTTGCGGTCGGCGCTGTAGCCAAAGAAGTCCGGCGTACACACCGCTCCATACGCCCGCGCGACCGCTTGGGTCTCGTCGTGCAGATAAGGAAATGGGAAACCATGAGCCTTGGCGAAATGCTGCATATTCTCAAATGAATCTTCGGGACGGTTCGCCGCATCGTTCGAACAAATCGCCACAAAACCAACGCCCTCAGACATCAGCACCCGCGCGTCCGCAACCATGCGGTCGATCACCGCTTTGACGTAGGGGCAATGATTGCAGATGAAGGCGACGACGGTGCCCTTTTGGCCCGCAAGGTCGTCCAGTCCGTAAGTCTTGCCGTCAGTCGCTGGAAGCCGAAACTCAACCGCCGGCGTATCGAAAGTAACTTGGTCGGCTGTGATCGCCATCTCGCATCTCCTTATAGCCGAAATAGAAATATGTGATCGGGTTCTAAAGTCTGACTCCCTTCTCGGCTGCAGGGAGATGATGAGATCGTTTTGCGGCCCGCGATCCCGACACGTCGCCCTGAGGGTCGTGAGCTCCTGCCCGTACGTTCGGATGGTGGACAAATGCAGAGGATGTACGGCATCTTATCTCGAAAGCGAATGACCAGTTCAAAGCCTTTTTATTATTGTATGAGCCTTCCATCCTTCATGCCTGTTGCCACAGCTGCATGCCGTCTCGCGATAGGGTGACTGACCTCGTGAATGACGATCAAGGCTTGCGTCTCGGAGGCCGTGCAGATTCCTGGAACGGCTTCACGGGGCTATATTGCCGCTCCTCTGAAAATTGCAGCCCAAGTTGTCCGTCCGTTACAGCCTGTAAATCTTCGCTGGTGCCCTCGACCCGCAACATCTTCGTCGAGCGTTCAATGATTTGAAGGCCAGGGTGATTCTTCACCACTTCGACCACCTGATCGGGTAGCGGCCCCGGGCCTCGTTGCCTTAGAATAAAAACGACCACCTTACGCGTCGCCTCCTTCATACGGTATCCCAGCCCCCTGCAGATCGGCAGGGAAGCCGAGCGAGGCCGCCGCGCCTAACACGAGCTGCGCGAGCCGCGTCGAACGCTCTGACCTCCGAGGCATGCTGAGGACGTCTGCGTTGCGGGCAAGCATCCGTGCCGCCATTGCACTAACAACCGGACAGGCCATCGAGGTCCCACTCAACACTCCGTACCCGCCCGGCACTGTTGAGACCACGCCAGCCCCCGGTGCTGTGAGGTCCACCTCGAGGCCCGCGTTGGAGAACGCGGCGATGTAGTCGTCGGAATCAAGACCAAACGGCGGCGTCACGTCGGCCGCCTCCACCGACTCATCCGGAAAGGTTCCTCTTCGGCCTAGCGCTGAAACCGCAAGGCAGAGCGAGTCGCGCGCCGGAAATCCCACGCTTTGGCGAAACGAGTTCCCCGTAGCTGCAACCGGTAGCACCCCGCCTTCGCGTGCATCCTCAATCGCGGTGCGCACAGCCGGATCTTCAACACCATCTTCAAGAATAAAACTCATGTTGAGGATGTCGCAGCCGTCACGAACCGCGGCGTCGATCGCCTTTGCAACCGAGAAATTGGATGCAAGACCGCCCGCTGAGCCGAACGCCCGGTAACTTCGAATCCGAGCGCCCGGGGCAATGCCCCGAACTCCCGCCGGGGCCGTGCCCCGGCTCGCAATGATTCCGGCCACGTGAGTGCCATGCCCGGAGCCGTTGTCCGCGTCGCCCTCGCAGACCAGGTCTGCATGAGGCCCGACACCACCATCAATGACTCCGACGGTGACGCCGGCACCGGTGTCAGCTTTAGCGCTTGGAAAGAAGTGTCTAAGGCTGTCGGCGCGCGTCAAATCGATCGGCTGCAAAGAGAGGGTCGCTCCATCGTCGAGCACGAAGTCGGATTGAAAAAGCCCCCAATACCCAGCGAGTGGCGGGTATACGTAGAGCCTCTCAAGCCGCACCGGCATGGTCTCGAACGCGAGCAGAGCCAGTCCGTCCTCGTCGGATACGCCATTCCGCCCCTCCCGGGTCGCGAAATTCGTAAGAGCCACGACTTGAGCGTTTTGAACGGGGCGTCCCGTCAGCCTATCGACGATCCTGAGAGAAAGCGAACCTACGCTTCCAGAATCAGTAGCCACAGAGAGCGCTGCAGGCCGAGGGGCCAAAGCAGGCCGGTAATGAACGACCGGAACCAAGTCAAGCTCGGGGAATGCCGCCCGAAAAGCTGGAATGTCCCGCCTGATCACCTCAATCAGCTTGGGCCCATCTCCGCGGATCGAATCGATGACATGGCAGCGAACGCCCTTCGCCAGGGTCACGGCTGCGCGAAGTTCAGGCAGCCGATCCGTTTCGTGCAGAACATCCACCAGCGAGTCCAGCTTGCGCAGAACCCTCCTGGCGGCCGCCGACAGGGACGGTCCCCGAGCGCGCAACCTGCGCCGCGACATGAGTATCAGTTGCTCGATACGGTCGTCGTTCATTGGCCGAGCTCCCAGGCCACGCCGACAGGACGGCCTAGACTACTGCCGTACGAGGGCAACCGACCCGACCGCTGGCCGCGCGTCCGCTGCCGCCGCGCCCGCGGGCGCGATGCGCACCGTCGGAGGAGTGCCATTGCCCGCCGCGGCGCCAGTGACCCTGTCCGTCACGTCAAAGCTGTAGAACTTATCGGACTGTACCATGCCGCCGTGCTCGCCGTGTCCCACGGCGTCGAAGAAGTTGATCGCACCCACGGGGCCCGAAGCCGGGCCGGAGGGAGCGCCAGACGGCGGATCGAGATAGACGTTGTAGCGGATCCCGGGCTGGGCGTGTGCTTGCAGATTTTGCAGGACCAGGAAGACTCGCTGGTTTTGGCCACCCGCCGCGATCTGCGCGCTCATCGGCACCGCGGCAGTCGTCGTGAGAGGCACTGATACCGCCGCCCCGCTCAGATTGACAGGCCCGGGCTGCGCTTGCTGGGCGATGATCGATGGAGCAAAAGCAGCAACCATAGCTCCAGCCGGCGTCGGCGAAAGCGGCGGCACTGGTACTGGCTGATCGTAGGTATAGGCACCGTCCTCGATCGCCTCGGGCTCCACGAAGTCACGGTTGACCGGGTCCACCCGGCTGCTGTTTTCGTTGGCAAACGCGAAACTCTGGTCGAGCCAACTCGTACTGGTCGGGTTCTTTCGCCCCGCCTTATTCCAACTCCACCACATACGGTCGATGTTGCAGTGATGGAGCCAGAAGATCGGGTCCCGCGCTGCCCATGGCACGCTGCCCATGTTCGAAGTGTTTCCGACGAGCACGTGGACATCGCCGTGAATCCCCCTCTCAACATCAGCGCTAAAACCGAGCGCGACACCTTTTATGTCGAAATCCCGTCGGGCAAGCGCATCAAGATTTAACGGCGCATCCGCATCCTGATCGATGGGCTGCCCTCCATTCACATTGGCCGTGCCAGGAATGGAGCCGTCGTTGCGATTTGCGCGGAAGAGCACCTTGTACAAAGGATCATTCGGTCTGCGAAACTGTTCAGGGATCGCCTTCTTTCCGTCGGTCGTGTAGTCCCAATATGGAAGCGTGAAGGTGGCGTCGTTGAGCTGTTTCTGGATGATCCGCTCGAAGAGATAGACGTACATGCGATGCCATGGGAGGAACATTCGCTGTTGCTGTGGTAGTCCGTTCGCCTGATGCGGTTGGCATGTATTCCACGTCGCGAGCGCGAGAAGCCGGCTCGGATCGTTCGGCGGCGCCCCGGAATAAAGCCGCGCGACCTCTGCCGCCATTCCCTTAGTGGGATCGACCGAGTGCGTGTACCATTGGAACAGCCAAGATAACGGACTGGCCTCCGGTGTCTGCGCCATCATCTTGGCGACGGCTCGGGCATATTTTTCCAGCATTCCCTGTCCCTGCGGGCTTGTCGCCTCGAACCGAGTCAGGACGGTAGCTGGTTGTGCGTGCGCTTGATGAACCCAGGCCGGCAGCGGAATTGTTGCAAGAGCCGCACCGCTGGCAATGAAGTTTCTGCGTGAAAGCACGGGCATGGTCGTCCTCCTCGAAGCTGCACCGGAGGAGAGTACACGAACAACCATGAGCAGCAACAGCTTAACCGCACCCGCAAACCGATGCGCCCATTGCGCCCGCGATTACCGGGCGTCCAGCCTGATCACGCCAATAGAAACGGCAGCCTGCTCCAAGAGGGCATGCAAACGAGACCACTCCGGGGAGCCAGACGCTGCAGCCTCGGATCGCGCTCCGACCGCAGGCCGTATCGTCACGACAAGCATGCCCCGCGAGTTTGACGCAACCAGTGACCGAAATCGCTCTGTTATATCAAAACTTAGAAGTTCTCGAGTTTCAAAAAGATTGAAGCGACCAACACGCTCGTAAGAACCCGGCGCACTTTCATCTCCAATGAGCACCTCGAACAGAATGCCGGGTGGCTGGTCAAAGCGGACATGCTCCAGGACAAGGTACACCCTCGCGGCGTTCCCTATATCTGCGCTGATATCCGCAAGAGGGCGATCGCCGAATGGAATATGGGTCGGCTCGGAGCCAAGCTTGATAGGGCCCTTCCCCACCGAAATTTGTACCAAACCTGTGGCCTCGCTATTCCTTGTTGCCTTTTGAGCAACCGAGTCGCCGTTTCCGCCGGCCATTGCCGCAGTTCCAAAACTCACAGCGAACAAAGTTGCTAGGTACTTATTCATGGCTCTGCCGAGAACACATATAGGTGACGGTCGCGGCAACATCGAGGGTAGCCCGAGCGATGGAAATAACCCTTGGCCTCCGCGTTTGACTGCATCGATGATATCCTAAGGTCATCTGTCCAATGAAGGCTCAGGTCGCGGTCCGCTTGGCTAGGTATTAATCTCTCGCACACCATCTCGCTTTTTAAGCGCTAGCGCGTTCGAGCGCTTCGCGGACGTCTCTGGCTCAACAACGCCATTCGTTGTATTTTGGCAGCGTCCTAGGGGGCCGAGTGGCAGCAGAGAAAATCGTAATCCTGTCCGATGGCACGGGCAATGCGGCGTCGAGCGTGTGGCGCACCAATGTCTGGCGCATCTTCCAGGCGTTGGACCTGCGGAGCAACAAGCAGGCCGCGAAATACGATGACGGCGTGGGAACGTCATCCTTCTTGCCGCTGGCGATACTGGGAGGTGTGTTCGGTTACGGGCTCAAGCGTAATATCCTGGATGCGTACGAGTTCATCTGCCGCAACTATGATACGTTGCCGCCTTCCAAGATCTATCTATTCGGCTTCAGTCGCGGAGCGTTCACTGCCCGCGTGCTTGCGGCCCTGGTGCTCGACCAAGGTCTTGTCCAGGCGAACACCGGCGCCGAGCTGCACAATGGCGCCCTCAAAGCGTATCGAGCCTACCGCGCCAAGAATTATCACTCGATCTGGCGCATAGAGGTTCCGTTCAGGTTATTTCGAGACTACGTGCTGGTGCCGATCTGTGACAAGCTTCGCGGACGCCAGTCTTATTCCAAGATCACATTTACCCCGGTCCCGTCCTTGGAATTCCTCGGGTTGTGGGACACGGTGGCAGCCTACGGCCTGCCGATCGACGAAATGACGCGGGGCATAAGCAATTGGGTCTGGCCGCTCGAACTGCCGAACCGGGTGCTCAGCGACAAAGTCAAGTTCGCACGACACGCCCTGGCACTCGACGATGAAAGGACCACGTTCCACCCGGTCCTTTGGACCGAACAGCCGCCCGGAAAACCAGTGCCGCCTGTGCCGGAAAGTATCACCGGGGAGCGTCTGGTCCAGGCCTGGTTTACCGGGATGCATGCCAATGTCGGGGGCGGTTATCCGGACGATGCGCTCGCGTTCGTCCCTCTCTACTGGCTAATCCAGGAAGCGCAGAAGTGCGGACTGTCGTTCAAGTCCGCGCCGGCGGCCGATCCGGACGCCTTAATCGCGATGGCCTCATCGCAGGACAAGGACGGGCGCCTGTATGACTCGCGTGCCGGTCTCGGCTCCTATTATCGCTACGGTCCGCGCAAGGTCTTCGACCTGTGCAACGATCCGGCGGTAGGGGTTAGCATCCCCATGCCCAAGATTCATGAAAGTGTCTTCGGCCGCATCGACAGCGGCGCCAATGCTTACGCGCCGATTGGCCTGCCACCGGAGTATGTTGTCTTGCTCGGCGATGGCACCGTGCAGCCGCTTGATGCAACGACGTTCGAGACGCCTGCGCAGGCCGCCGCGCGTCATGTTCAGCAGGAACGGCTGTGGAATTACGTCTGGCTGCGGCGTCTTGCCTATTTTGCCACTCTTGCCGCATCGTTCCACCTGGCCGCGTTCTGGCTCTTTCACCATCTTCGCCCCGAGCATGAGTTCACATCAAGCGTCCGGCTGGTTTCGGAGGTTGTCAGGTTTTTCGAGTCGTCCCTGCCGAGATCGGTCCACTGGTGGACCGACTGGTATGCGACCAATCCGGAGTTGTTCCTGGCAGGAATTGCCGCGATCGCGCTGTTCATGAGCCTCGGTTCATCCCTGAGCGGCAACATTCACGATGGGATGCGAGTGATCTGGCAGTCGCGTGGCAGCCGATCAATCTTGCCAGACAACCTGGTCCACAAAGTCATTTACTGGTTCCGCAACCTGCGCATCTACCGATGGGTCATCCGAGTCGGCAGGCGGCATGTGCTGCCGGCTTTCTTCGCCTTGGCGATTGTGTGGATCGTTGCGACAGCTCTCAGCCATCTGGTGTTCAACATTGCGGACTCGGCTGGGGCTTTCTGCGCGGGGTCTGCAAAGGCGGAGTTGAAGGCTGTGAACCTCGGCATCCCGCAGCCCGCCAAGGATTTCTCGACCGACACGTTCTGTGCGCCGACCGGGCTGACAGTCAGAGCGGGTTATCTATACGAGATTGTTGTCATGATCGATGCTCCCTGGGCCGACGATAAGATCCCGACCACGCCGGTCGGTTTCCGGACCTCGACATTGGAAGGCGTGCAGGAATGGGCATTCAGGAGCGCTATCCTTCTCAGGCGCGTTCTTTTCCGGCCGTGGTTCAGGCTCATCGCCAGGATCGGCGAGACAGGTGTAGATGAATATTTCCTCGACCCTGTGAAGGTCAGAGGCAATACGCCGGTGTCGTTCAGGGATACGATCAGGGCTCAGCGCAGTGGGGAGCTGTTCCTCTACGTAAACGATGCGGTGATTGGTCTGCCGTGGATTTACTCGTCTTTCTATGGCCCGGACAACAATCGGGGCAGCGCGAAAGTCACGGTCAGGCTTTGCGGTCAGAAATGCCGGGAATGAGCTGATGTGATCGAGGCATCGCATCCGAGATCTTCAATTCGCCGGTTAATCGCACGCAGCTTCGATTGCATCGATGGCGCCGTATTCACATCGGCGGCGTCAATCCGTCTTTGCCATACGTGATGCGTGGAGCTTGCAAGGTTCCATCAGACTGCTTTTTCGCGGCAACAAAGATCTTGGTCCCCGGTTTAAGGTCGCTCCTGTCACCGGTGACGAAGGTGACGATCGCAGTGTCGAGGGTAACAAGAATCTTCTTTTCTATGCCCTTGTACTTGACGGAAAGTATCTGTCCATCAACCCCGGCGACAGTCTGCTCAACATTCGCGTTGGTCATTTTACTCTGCGGCTTGAGGTCCCAGTCATAGTGGCCCTCGCCTGTTCCCCGCATCGATTCCGGGAAGATGTGCACCTCGATCGCCCTTTGGCTGCCGTCTGCTTGCGTCATTCCGGTTGAGCCAACGAACATGCCGGGCTTGATCTCGGTCATCGTCGACTTCACGATTGCTACAAAGAGCGGTTTGTCGGTGAGGGTCAGCTTTACCTCCGCACCGTCGCGATTCTTGATCACGAATATCGGCCCGTCGACATGTTCAATCGTACCCCGGATACGAACGGTTTCCTGCGCCGATACAGGCAATGCGGCGCACATTAGAGCGAAGCTTGCGGCTGCGAACGCGCTCCGTTTCAAGTCTGGCATAGTGATCCCTTTCTGTGCTGCGTTTCCTCGGGGTAATCTGATCCTGCCGACGTTCTCGGCCGGGCCGAGACGATCTTGATTGAGCGTCAGCACAGGCGCATTCTTCGATAACACCCAGGCAAAATTCCGATCGGGTCTCGTCGCGGCTTTCCATTCGACCTCAAATCTGCCTTGCCTCCTCCGGCTCACCGGATGCAAACTCTACCGAAAACTGCGGAGGAGTTAATCCGCTCGCTCTGATGGAGATACGAGGGTGAAGAGCTTTGGCCTATCCACCGCAGTCGGCTTCTTACTTGCAGTCGCCCTGACGTGGTGGGTTAGACCGGACACTAGTTCGGGAACGATCTTTCTCGTTGTGACAGTGACGCTGTTTTGCACGGTCATGGGCACGATTTTTAGCTTTCTTCTTGGCGCAATCAGGAAGGAGAAATGACATGGCCAAATTGCTCATTCGCTTCACTTGCTTTGCTGCTTTGGCTCTGTGCCTCAACTTGGCCAGCGCTCGTGCTGATTGCGATCCGCGAGACCGAAATTGTGACCAAAGCTATGGCTCCGACTCTGCTCGAACAAAGGCTAATTCGTTCCGTAACTCGTCGCCGGAAGGAGTCGGCAGTCATAGGAAGAAACGCAAAGGCAGATCGGGACGCTTCGTTGGAGAGTCCGGGCCTGGACATTCGGGAAACGCTGGCTCTGGCCGGTCCAGCTACCGCAACGGTACCGGGGGCGGTGGCGGCGCTACCAACGGAAATGTAGGTCATGGACCCCGCTCCGCACCTACCATGAATCGCCCAAGCCCCTCAATCGGCGAACGTGGTGACTCTGCATCGCATAGGCCATTACAGCCTGTCCGAGCATATCTGCGGGCACAAGAGATACCGCCGTCGGATGCAGGAGCCTATGGCTTACTCGTACTACACTCAAAGCCTACTGCAGCAAGCCGTGCCAAGCTTCTGATGGTCTGCAAGGCCTTCGTTGCCTTTTTTCCGCGAAGCGAAACTTCGAGTGTTCCAGTCGTAGATCAGATGGTGACGATCTGGCCGTTGGATGATCCTCAGGCCAGCCAGGCAAAGGCTGATGACTGCGAGTTTGTCCTGGATCATTACGATCTTGTGGCCTCACAGCTCGCCATTTCAGACGCACAGAAGCAACACGTAAACTTTGAGGGAGAAGGTCCATTCCTTGTCGGTTGGTCGCCATCTAAAGCGAGAGGGGTACCTGACGCTCTAGTACTCGTCGTTGACATGTCCGCCGACAACAATCAGGCAGACATCGACCACAAGTTCAGGTTTTGGAAGAACAAGATCATTGAAGATCCGTCGCTGTGGCGAAATGGCTGGTCGGTGGAGCAAGTTCGTCAAGCGATCCATAATTTTGCAGAGGAATATGGGCAGTCGATGCTAGAGGCTATCAAGCTCTTTGGCGCTAAACCTTGACTACCCTGAGCCAAAGTCGAACACATGCGCCGTCAAGTCTCCCCGCAGTGCTAGGGGGATTTAGGACCTCGAGCGGACCGGCATTTCCACGAAATCTGCGGAAAAGCCGCTGAAGTGCTGGCCAAGTTGACGGCCTGCGCGCTGAGCGCGACCGCCAGCGGGTGCTGGCACTGCCGCCGCTCTGCATCGGCAACGGGCTCATATCGTCTTTAAAAATTCAATCAGTGCCCGCCGCTCGTCCGGCGTAAGCTTGCGGCCGATTATGCCATTCGCACGTGGCCCATCATTGAATTCATGGCCGGTATTGCGGTTGCCTCGCAACGCTGTATCCAGCTTGAAACCGCCAGAGAACCGTCCCGCTTCCGGATCGGTTTTTGAGCCGAGGCAACGCAAATCAAGGTTGTCCTCAGGCGCGGCCGATGCCGTTATCTGATAGCCCATGCAGACGGGATCGTACTCTCGCCGACCCAGGTAGAAGGTCTTTGGCCGTTCCGAAACCGGTGAAAGTAGCGCGTAGATATTGGGGACAGCACCGTTATGAATGAAAGGCGGCGTTGCCCACACTCCGTTAAGTGGCCGCATCTTGTAGGCGAGCG
This sequence comes from Nitrobacter vulgaris, assembly GCF_002028545.1. Lineage (GTDB taxonomy): Bacteria > Pseudomonadota > Alphaproteobacteria > Rhizobiales > Xanthobacteraceae > Nitrobacter > Nitrobacter vulgaris. The sequence goes on along the minus strand of NZ_MWPQ01000011.1, from coordinate 11,515 downwards.
GATGTTGGATCAAGTTTGGCCGAAACCCATTCAACTCGGGACGCTCGGATTCGGAAACGTTGTGAGCGTCATACCAATGAGTCACGACCTTCTCGACCAGTTGGCCGAGGGCTGGTCCAAACTCGTTTGTGGCGATTCCTAAACTGTCCGGAATCACCACCTTCCGATTCCTCATGTCCTCCGCCTGCGCTGGATCGGTACCGAGGTCGGCGATCGTCTTTGTTTTAATTTCAAGATAGCGCTGGTTAAAATTGTTTGGCGGTAACCACGCCTTCGAGTCCCAGAATGCCTTGGTGCCAACCGGCGGCAGATGGCAACCCTTGCATAAATCGTCATAAAGTGCCCCGCCTCTCGCGGCGAGTGCGGTGTCGATGGGTCCCAGAATCTCCTCTGGCCATTTCGGCGCTGTCAGCCCCGTGAAGCCGTTCGTTTCGCTTGGCTGATTCCCCGCGATTGACTTCTCAATGTTGGCAAGCGCCTTCACCTGAACCTCGGAACTGAACAATCCTTTCCCGGGGTCGGTTAGATTGATCAACGCAGAAACCCCCATCGCCTCGCCCGCGTTGCGCACCATCGGCTGCATAATCGACGCGTTGTACTGCACCCAATCGAACCAGGGAGTGGTCCAGATGTGAGGAAAGTTCACTGGCGCCGTGGTGGCGGCGTAGTTTTTCTCTCTGGCTTCAGGACCCAGGGAGAGCCCGAACACCTGGTTCCCGATGCGGTTCAAGGCGTCCAGACGGCCGTAGCCTTCGTCAACGCTCGTCTCAGCGACTTTTTTGTCGAGCTTCCTGATGACATCGAGCTGGTCCCACACTGCGGTCAGCTGTTGGCGCAATTCCGCCTTGTCTTCTTTGCTAGCGTCCTCCCCGAGAACGTTTTTCGCAAATCGATCGAAGCGGTCGGAGAAAAGGCTCAGAAAGCGACCGGAAGAAAGCTTCGTAAGCAGAACCGAAATCCCGAGTCCTTGTCGGAACTTGCCGAGGTCGGTCAGAGCCGGGCCACCCTCTACGAGTACGGTCGTGCCGCGATAGGCGAGCCGGCCGGTGTGGCAGGCGGCGCAGGTGAATCCGAGCCGTGTCATGGGCTCTTTGGTTCGCGGGTTGAGCCACGGCTGCCCTGTCGCCGTGCGCATCGTCCCTGCTCGTGCAAAACCTACCGGTAACTGGTTCTCGCCACCCCTGGTAGCACCCGGGATGAATCCATATCGGTCGAGATAGGCCGGGTCGCTTAAGCGACCGACATCGCCCACGAGCGACAACCGCGGCTGCTCCAGCGCGATGAACCACTCATAGGGTATGTTGAGCGTCTGGGTCCCCTGATCGGCGTGATGAAATTTTTCACGTTGATTCTGGTCCCAGCCTTGATCGAGCCACACGGCTTTCTTAATCGGCGCGTAGTCCGGCAAGCTGACGGTCAGCTTATCTCGGTAAAGCTTGAAGCCAATAAGCGACACGGCAACGATCACGACCGCGACGACACCGATTCCGGTCTTCACCCCACGTTTCGTAATCATTTCCCCTCCCGCTCCACCAATGGAAGCCACCATTCCATTCATTACGACAGAATGATCTTCTAATCGACTATTGGACCGACGTGCGAGCAAAACGTCCAACCAGCAGCTGTGACGCGCTGATCATCGCAGCTGGCGACGGCCGCGTTGCACGGGGCTCAGTCGGAACGTGCGGCCGCAAAGAGAGCAGAGTTCACCGAACCGAAACGGTATTTCACCGTGCATGCCGCTCCCGCTGAAGGCTCGCGCCCCGTTTAATCCTACGCGCCTGCCCCGTGTCCGATGACGAAATGCTCAGCGAAAGGGCCGCCGGCCATGTCGATGTGTCCGGCATCGCCCTCTATCAGCCGGACGCCAGGCAGCAGGAGAATCTGCCGGATCGTCTCCGGAATGATCGCATAGGCGACGAATTGGCCGAGGCATTCGTGCGGTCCGAAGCCCGTATGCAGATAAGATGTGCGGCGGCGGACGCGAAATTCGTTCGGCTCGGGGAAAACACCTGGATCGAACATGGCCGAGCCAATGCCGACCGCAATAACCGACCCGGCCGCCACCGTGGTCTCGTGTGGGCTGCCCGGAGCGAGCACCGCCCGTTCGGCGGCGACGCGGGCGACGAAGGTGGTCATCGGGTTAAACCGCAGCGCTTCCCAGACGATTGCGTCGAATGCTGCGTCATCCGAGGATCGAGCCGCTTCGATCGCGCGCACGGTGACGTCGTGACGCAACAGGATCTGCTCGGTGGCGTTAACGATAGCTTGCGACGTCGTTTCGATCGCGCCGACCAGCAGGCCACAGATGTTGCTCACCACCTGCTCGGTATCGAGGCCAGAGAGACCGCGCGCGGTCATTCGCAGCAAACGCGAGACGCTATCCTCGCCCTGCGCGTCGCTCCAAGGCTGACGTTCAGCAAGAAACGAACGAATCCACGTCCGCATCTCGGCACCGGCCGCGTTGCAGGCGTCAAGCAGGGAGCGGTCGTTTGTCGGGTTGTGGAACATATCGGCCTGCGTCGCCCACGACCAGCGCAACATGTGCTCATCGTCCGGCCCCGGGAAACCGAAGCTTTGCTGCACGACGCGCAGCGGCACGAGCCGGGAGACGGTCTGCACGACGTCAACCGTAGGCGGCGGCACGGCGGCGAGGGCTTCGGCTGCCGTGCCTGCCGCTAGAGCACGGATTGCCGGCACGTCCTCCCAACGGAGCAGCGCGCGCATCACTGATTTGTCGCGCCAATTCTCCACCGCTCCGTCGCGGGCCAGCATGAACGGACCGACTGAGTCGTCCATATGCGGCGCGTAGGGCACGCGGAACGTCTCGTTGCGGGAAAGCGTATCGACGACGTCCGACCAGCGCGCCAGAACCGTGAAGGGCGGTAGTGTCATGACCGGTCGGTTCTCGCGCAATTCGCTGAACAGCGCCCTCCAGTCGCGTCTGAGCCACTGATAGAACAGTTCGGTGCGGGCGGGATCGTTTGCGGGCAGAGCATCGAGCGCTTCGAGGAATGGCATGACGTCGTCACCAATTGCTGTGGCCAGAAGGCAAAGCTTGTGCCGATCGATTGCACAAGGGCAGATCTCAGAACTAGATCATGGTGGGCGCGTAATGCTTTCAGGCCGAATCAAATATTCCATACCTGCTTCGGGCTTGTCCGCACAGTCTAGAACACCGGCTTGGTTGGTGGATTATGTGGATCCTGAGGCTCTATGTTCACCTCATAGGCCAAAGGCCGAGTGGTAATGATTTGGAATCTGCCGTTGACGATTCTCATGGAGTAGAGACCGGCGCTGGCGCCCTTCGGCGGTATGCAAGATTTGGTTTCGCCGACGCGACGGGTGTTCAGATCGACGGTTCTGAAGGTGCTATGTTCGTAATCGATGTTGTCCTTGGTCATGCGCGCTGTGCCGACCGCTTTCCCGAAACCTGCATTAGAGTCCTTCACGCACGCACCATGATTGCCGACTTTGCGCGACGTCACATCATCATAATGGCACGATCCGTCTCGCGATTTAGACCACATCTTGTGGGCATATTGCAGTACGCCGCCATCATACTTGATAAACGCGAGCGCCAGGCATTGGTAATGGCCGCCAACCCGCTTGGAGCGAGCATCGACGTCTCTAACCTCGCCATAATAGACCGGGTCGCCCGTCTCCTGCGACCAGAGCTTGAGATGCGATACAACCTCGGCAGGGTCGGTGATAGTCTGCGCAGCAACGCTCGATGGCGCGCCAGCAATCGCAATGATCGAGATCAATGCTCTCCACATGATCTATCCTCTCTTATAAAATCATGCACTAAGTTCTCACGGTCTTCGGACTTGAGCAAGAACTTCGGTATCGCAAGCCTAGAGCGGTAAACAAAAGCTTGCCGAAGCGAAAACGCCGGTCGACGCAGTTGCTGTTCGAGAAGTTGCGCGGGCTCGGATATGACGGTACCGTCGTTGGCAGAAAGTCGCTGTTTTGCATCGTCGTCCGGTAGGGAGAAAAATATGCGCCGGTCATATCTCGTTATCGGAAGCATCATCTGCGCGACCGCGATGGTTGCGAGCGTGGGAACACCAGCGCCTGCGCAGGAGAATAGGCTGGATGATCTTGGGGTCCTGCGGGCGTGCATCGCCCTCGGCCTGCAAAGCCTGGATGAGGAGAAGCCGCTCCGCCCGATCGCGACGCAACGCAGCGAGCGCTTCCAGGGGAAGGTCGCGGAGACGAACCGCCTGATGTGCCGCGGCGGATCGGGTGCGGTTCAACAACGGCCGACCCCGTGGGTTGACTGGTCGAACTATTTCGGCACCGCCTCGAAGAGATCGATGCTCGACGTCCGCGACCAACGCGGCATCACCGGCGCCTTGATCGATCTCGAATATCAGCGGATGGAGCTGATTAAATTCAATTTGTTCGACAATAAGACCTTTACGCAATATGCCGGTTCTCCGACCGGGCCGGTGCTAAAAAAGTGGAGCGAGATGCGGCTCGAGCCGACGCATCCAAGCATCGCCAGCGTCGGCGGCAATGGACCACAGCGCTGCGACGGAGACTTGATCCGCCATCGCACACTGACCGGCATCTGCAACGACATCGAGAATCCCGCAATGGGAGCCAGCGGGCAGCTTTTCGCCCGCAACGTGGAGTTCGAAAGCACGTTTCCTGATATTGGCGCTAACGAGCTCGCCAAGAATCGGCACGGCGACCGGCTCGGGTTGCTAAAGCCAGATCCGCAGCTGATTAGCCGCAAGCTGTTCACGCGCGACCAGACCGGGGCGCGGAATTGCAATCAAGGGCATGGTGCATCCGATTCGGTCGACGCCGACTGCCCGTACCGCAAGGCGCCGTCCTTCAATGTGCTCGCCGCCTTCTGGATCCAGTTCATGACGCACGACTGGTTCTCGCACCTCGACGAGTCGCGGAACGACCAGTCGCACATCATGACGAGCCTCGGCTGCGCGACGCCGGAGGCGGTCCAACTCGGCTGCCGCCCCGGCGACAAGATGGACGCGGCACTGATCGCCGACTCCACTGCTCCTGCAATGTTCAAGGCCGCGGAGACTGGGACCGAACGACCCGCGCGGTCCTACAAGACGACGCGCAACACCGTCACGGCCTGGTGGGACGCGTCGCAGATCTACGGCTACGACGAGCGCTCGGAGCGGCGCGTCAAGCGTGATGCGGCTGATCGCGCGAAGTTCGACATGCGGCCGAGTCACACTGGTGAGAAACTTGGGTATTTGCCCGTGTTCGGGAGCGCATGCCCGCCTGGGGCGACGACCGGACAGTGCGACCCGATTCAGCCCGAATGGGCCGGCCAGGAAGCTACGGCCTTTCCGGACAACTGGTCCATCGGCATGAGCTTCTATCACAATCTGTTCGTGCGCGAGCACAACAGCTTCGTGGATGAATTTCGCAAGCAAGCGGCACTCACGCCGAACGCCGACTCGGGTCTGCGCAACCCCGCCAATCCGCAGCAAGTCATCACCTATTCGCAAGTCACGCCCGAGGAGCTCTTCCAGGTGGCGCGGCTCGTGGTGTCGGCCGAGATCGCGAAGATCCACACAATCGAATGGACGACGCAGCTTCTCTATAACGAGCCGCTATACCGGGCGATGAACTCCAACTGGTCCGGCCTTATCGATCAGGACAAATATCCCGTGATGAACCGGATCGTCGAGCGCATCCGCGACAAGTTCAGGGCGTCAAGCGATCCCCGGGACGCCAACGTGCTCGCATCGGCGGTGTCGTCGGGACCTGGGATCATCGCGACCGGCGCGAACAAGAAACTGGTCGACGAGGGTACGGGAAAGTGGGACCCGAAGATCGTGAACGGAGGCACCAGCCATTTCGGTTCGCCGTTCAACTTCCCGGAGGAATTTCCGACGGTCTACCGCTTGCACCCCCTCGTGCCGGACCTGCTCGAATTCCGCCAGATTGAGAACGACCCGAACCAGATCCGTAAGAAGGTGGCGGTCATCGACACCTTCCGCGGCAAGGCGACCGCCCGTATGCACGACGGCGGACTGGCAAACTGGGCCCTGACGATGGGCCGCCAGCGCCTCGGTCTGCTGTTCTTGCGCAATCATCCCCAGTTCATGCAGAACCTCGATCTTCCCCCGCGCCTCGACACCAAGATCGACGTTGCCGCTCTCGACCTCATCCGCGACCGCGAGCGTGGCTTGCCACGCTTCAATGAACTGCGGCGGCAGATCGGTCTGCGCCAGTTGACCAGCTTTGAGGACTTCATCGACAAACGACCTGACGTCTCCGAGGCGGACAAAAAGCTTCAGCGGGAACTAGTGGATTCTCTGCGGGCGATCTACGGCACGCACAAATGCGACGTGAGCAAGCAGATCACCTCAGCGCAGCGCAATCCCGACGGCTCGCCGATCAACGACTGCCTCGGCAATGCGAATGGTAGCGAGGTCGACAACATCGAGGATGTCGACATGGTGGTCGGATGGCTCGCCGAGACGACCCGCCCGCATGGGTCCGCCATCTCAGAAACTCAGTTCCAACTGTTCATCCTGAACGCCTCGCGCCGCTTATTCAGCGACCGGTTCTTCACGTCGAGCTACCGCCCAGAGTTCTACACGACCTTCGGGCTCGATTGGGTCAATAACAATGGCCCGGGCGGCAAGCGGATGGAGCAAGGCGAGCCGAACGGCCACGAACAGGAGGTCGCTCCGCTTAAGCGCATCCTGCTACGCAACGCCCCCGAGCTAGAGCCCGAGCTCAGGCACGTGATCAATACGTTCGATCCGTGGGCGCGCGATCGCGGCGAATACTACTCCCTCGAGTGGAAAGCGCGCGTAGACGCAAAGAGCGATGCGTCATTCAAAAAGTGACCCAGATCGCAGTGCTCGTGAATGCTTGGCAGGTCCGGTCGCACCAATCGGACCTGCCTTTTCGTTGCGCGCGTGTCACTCGCGGGAAGCCGGCGCCATCCTGGATTGGCCGGACGACCTCGCTGGACGAGAGTGCTGCGTTGCGCTCGCTTTCTCGCTTGCACAGGACATGCTCGTTCACCCTCTGACTTTGTTTCGTTCTCAAAGAACGAATCAACATCGCCATACAACCCGGCGTAACTCCTAACAGTTAGTGAAGAAGCCATAGAACCATTATCGCCCACATTCGCGAAAGCGACCGTTAGCGAAGCCTCCAGCGTCACCAACAGGACGGCTGAGACTTCCGTTGACCAAAAGCACGACCTTGATCGCACTTAAGGAGACGAGATCTCTCCACCGCGCCATTTTATCAAACACTGGTTGGCTAACTAGCTCGCGCGAGACACGCGTCGTTGCCTTGCGCAAAACGCGCGATCTGCTAAACCGCGCGTTTTGCGATTGAAGGAATGAAGATTTGCCCAGGAAGAAAACAGCTGTTCGCCGCGAGTGGACAAAGGACGACGTTCGCACTCTTAAGGCGCTTGCGAAGCAGAAGGCAGGCGTAGCCAAGATTGCAAGAATGTTGAAACGAACACCGGGCGCAACAGCAGCCAAGGCGCATACCATAGGTGTGTCGTTAAGCACTCGATAGTGGTGTCAGCACTGAGCAACGGCTTAGATACTTTTACTCGTCCTGTTCATTCTTACGGTTGGGCCGCTTGGCTTGCGTCCGACGTTTGGGCATCCAAATGCTGAGCGATTACTGGCATTCTCTGTGCTGGGGTTTGCCTTCTCTCCTGCTTATCCCCGTCGACTCATTGTCATCTTAATTCTGCTTGCGGGGATGAGGCACGGTCAGATTGATTGCAACTCGCTGGGCGCAAAAAATCCCATGATTCATCGTTGGCTGTTACTCTTTGCTACGTTCGCCATAACAGGTGTAATTCTTGATCGTGCATACGCCGAAGATGACGTGTTGATAAAACGCGTCAAGACCACGTGGCGGGCGCAAGATGGAGCGACGATAGACGATATACTGTCCCGCGCGGCCAAGATTGCCCATTTTGTCCCGAGAGGTTGGGAAGTCGGTCAGAAACATGACTCTGAAACCCCCGTGGTCTTTTCGTGGGCCAGAAGCCAAGGCGACAAGCCTGACGACGCATATACAATCTCTTGGAATATATCGGCCAAGGGCGACATGTCACTTGGCCCACCTTACGCGAAGACAATGCAACTCGGCTGGCAACCGTTCGCATTGTCTCTCATTGCCAGAGAGATGGCAGACGAATACCCGCAGCCTAACGTTGCCTTTTTACATGACACGTCCAACTACGACTTTGTTGTTACGGCGCAGGGTGAACTAGGCAATCTTCTGAAGAAAGGACGCTGCACAATAGGCGATCCTGTATCTCTCGACTACGTCGTTCTACCCAAGGAGGCCCCCAAGGAGGATGTTTGGCGGCTACAGATTTCGGTAAATTGCGAGATCGCCGGCCCGTCATATTTTACGCGCGACGGCGTCATTATCTTCAAAAAGACGAATAGCGACCCATGGCAGCCGGCGTCATTTTTTGCCCGCCGCATCGCGAAGTATCCTCCCGGCCATTGGTTCGAACAGGTCGAACCGGATGAGCAAAAAGCGTTTGATGCGGTCCGCAAAGCGCTCAAGGGACCACGGTAGCGGTGAGGATCGGACATGTGCCGGACTTTTTTCTTCTTCCGGATTGTCATGTTACTCAGACACCACTCCGCATCCGCTCGTTCCTGACGATTGTCGTTCCTCTATTTCCTTTAGGTCTTGCGGTTCTCGACGCCGACTGTGTGGCGTAGGTACCGAGATGCCGAGTGATTGGAGCGTGAAGATCATGGGCACGCTTGTGTTCCAGCGATCATTCAATCGCGCGTCACGAGGGTGATGCAACCTCCACTCACCCTTGCAGGAGATAATAACGCAATCCTGACTCCTTGCATCATAGTGCCGTGTTCACGCCACCGCGAAAACAAAGAAGCGGAGCACACTACCGGGCGGTGCCCCCGAACGCTGAAATTGATCCGGTTACCGAAAGACGAAGAGAGCGCTTCCAATGAGTACGACATCACTACACAAACAAATTGCCATCACGCTCGTTGATAACGCGGTCAACGACGGCTTTATCATCTCCATCAACAACGGGGACGAGACGATCGTGGACCAGTCACGGAATAGCGGCGAGATCATCGGCGCGATGTTTCATGCCGAAATGGACACGCTCACGCTAAACGTTGAAGAGCGGCGCGTTGGCTTCATCACTTTAATCTACGACAACGAAAGAAACGGGCTCGATGTGATCAGCGATCACACTGACATCCCCCACATTAATCGTCTGGTTGAGCACACCATGAGGGAGTTCGAGCGCTAACCTCTGCGCCGCGTATCTCGTCGGTGATTCCACGCGCGCCAGCGGCTTTTGTCAAAGTTCGCGACGAGCGGGCTTCTTGGTTTCGCTGGCCTTACGCTTGCGCGGCTGTCTTTGCTCGCCGATCTCGGCAAACGGATTTGGCAGCATCATTTTCATCTCGATCAGACGAGACGCGGGAAAATGACTGCGGTCGGCCCGCGATGTGTGGCGTCGCGCCGCCATCCGATCAGCTAGATCATTCGGGGTACTAAGCATCGCGATACTCCACGTGCGACACTTGAAATGTAACTCTCGCGCCGGAGATTAGGAGTTCAGTATTGCGTGATCGATCGGTTCAGGCAACACCACCCGGTCCGTCGGTGCCTGGCATCCTTCCCGACTAACCAACCCCGATCGCGCAACGCGCCGCAGGGACGTGAGATATCGTGCGCTTGGGTCATTCTAAGCACCCTGCGCAGGCCCGCCCTGTACGCCTCCATATTCGAATATGAACAGATGTTCAGCTACTTAGCGCAAATTCTGGGTGATGCGCCGGAACCCAAACCGTCCGGGTTGATTAGCTCTCCACACGTTGAAGGGAGTTTTCTTATGAAGAAGTTGATTGCGGCAATGGCGATCGGAGCAGCTGCATTGTTAAGTGTTTCCGCTGCAAACGCAGCAAATCAAAAGGGCCTGACCGAGGTCGCCCAGTTGTCAACCGGCAGCAAATCTCAACATCGGCACTATGGACACTCTCATGGTCGTCAGCACTACGGCCACCGCCATCACCCGCACTATGGCCAATCTGGCCATCGTTATTACCGTCAGCAAAGGGGCTACGGCTACGCTCCTCAGTATTATGGCGGCGGCTATGGTGGGCCAGGTTACGGTGGAGGATATGGTTATGGTGGGCCGAGCATAACGTTTGGCTTCGGCGGAGGTGGATACAACGGCTGGTAAAACAAAAGCCCGCAGCGATGCGGGCTTTTTACATCAACGCCCTTAGGGACGTACAGGCGAGATCGCTATGAAAAGGATCAGGGTCTCAGGCTTGACCACTTTCTTCTCAGCCATTCCGTTGCGTCCTGCTTCGTAGAAGCGGGCGTGGATGGCGACGTACAGAGGCAAAGACAACGCCAGCGATCACGCACCGGCCTGGATCAAGCTAAACTTATGAAGCCGAAAGGGTACACCAGAATCTATCGTCCAGTTACCACTGCTCATTGGTCACAAGATAAATCCGAGATAGTTGCCGCCACGATCACTCTCATCGGCCGGCCGGAGAGATTTGACGACTCATGAAGGCGTTCACTGCCATCAGAGTTGTTGGTGTCAGCTTCGATTGCATTTTCCTAATGGCGTCCGGAAGAACTATCAAAAGTTTGCCTTCGGTAATCACTAAGGCGTCGGTCGGAACATCATAAGCAACGAAAAATTCCCCTCTCAGATGACCGCCAGGTCCCTCCGGATCGGCTCCGTCCAAGCTGAATAGATGTTGAAATCGTTCGGCAGGAATATGCTGGCTGATTTCTTCGGCGATCTCTCGGACAACACACTCCAAGAATGTTTCCTCGCCTTCCCTGTGCCCCCCGAAGAGGCCGACTTTTCCGGGTTGAATGATGTGGGGAATATTATCGCGCTGCTGCAGGAGCACGTTGCCGTTAACATCGATCAGGAGCGCCGCTGCGATTTCGCGGGTATAGGAATTGTTCATCGAAAACCTAAGGACAGAACTCTACGACTTCGGGCTATGTGAAAAGCTGCACACTGGGGCGACCGGCGAGTTCATGGACTGCAATATTGGGCGTGACAGACAAAGCCAATGCGGTTCATCAACAAGCCGCATCGCTCGGATATGCGAGTAAGGTTTCATCCAGACTTCATCCAGAAAATCCGTTTCATCTGGAGGGACGAATTTGGGAACATCCGAGTTTCATCCAGAGGTTTCTGGACGAAACTCGGTGCTAAAACACCATAGAAATCATTCGAACGGTCACACCATGCGCCGGTCCTGCGTAAAGACTCGCAATATCCAGCGCTCGCAACGAGCGTGAGCCGGCAGGTCTCGCCGAGCTTGCATGGGCAATATCTCGCGTGAACCCATGGCTAAACTTTTCTAACCCGCCGGCTCTCATGCTCCGTATCAATCCCAACCATGGGGCTGGTAGCAGCCGTTCCCCCCGTACCCGTACCCGCCCCAGCCACCACAACCATATGGATAGCCACCGCCCCAGCCGCCGTACGGATAGCCCC
>NZ_MWPQ01000062.1 GCF_002028545.1 Nitrobacter vulgaris | reverse complement strand
GCTGGGCGAGGATTAATCGGAATGCTGGGCGACAATTAATCGGAACAGGTGGGCGGCATCATCCTGGAATAGGTGGGCGGCTTGCTCCGGAATCAGCAGCCAGGGTGTTGCTGCGAGCTCCGTCCCTAAATCCCGCCCGATTACGGCGGCCGATAGCCCGACCGCTGCGGTATCCTTCACGACTTCTTCGATCTCTTTTCGCATGGCAGTGGCCCGATGTTCGATGGCCCGGCGCTGCCGGGCCGGTCGGGATAAAATACCGAGCGAGAGGGCTTAGTTCCCTAAAGAGTACGCGCCGGGCCGAAGCAGCGATAAGCGGTTTTGGTTTCATGGCACGGTATCACGCCGACCCAGCCCACCGGCCAATCGGAGACGCCATCTCCGGTGAATAATAAAGGCGTGCCCCCAGTCTCAGGCCTCCTATGAACCGCTGCTCGAACGACCAGCTCGCCAGCCGTATAGTGCAGGGCACGCAATGATTCGAGGCGAACTATAAGCATCGCACGGCCGCGCAACGTCACACACCCACCCGGCGTTTCCCATCCTGCTCGCCAAGCCTTTCGCACTCTGCATGGCTGGGCTCTCGGTGCGCTGGTTTGATCAAGGGGCGGTGGTCGAATGTGAGGATCATGGGCACCGGCTTGACCGGGCTGATCCCGACACCTGGAACCGCGCCCGGGGGGAGGCTTGGGAAACCCTTTCCCGGGCGCCACTCCCGATGCTTGCATCGCTGAGATGGATGTCATCAGTAACGGGCTCGGCGACACTTGCCCGGACTGCTGATCTGTTATTCTAACTCCCCTTCTCCCTGCTGGGCTCTATATTGAGGCTCACAGTTGGAGTTTTGAGTTCGTGGCACTAATTGGAAGAGTTCTGAGGCTGTCCCTCGTGACTTGTCCGATTGCGTTGTTTCTGGCGACGTCGGAGTCAGAGAAGGTCGTCTTCAATCCGATCAACAAGAGAACCGGCTGCCGAAAATGGCGAGGAAGTTGCGAACAAAGTCATCGTCAAGGGCAATAAGGTTGATACTGACAGCTATCTCGAAATCACTAAGGACGAGCTAGCGAACATTGCTCTTGATTCCACCCGGACCATCGACATCGATCAATTTGTGCCACGCATTGAGATCGATGGTCTTTACATCGTTAGGCCGTATTATCTGGTGCCAGATAGTAAGGCCGGCCACGATGCTTACGCCGTGATCCGCGATACCATCAAGGCGACCGCCAGGCGCGCTTCGCCGAAGCCTGAAACCGACCGCTCGACCGAAGGCACGAAGAGGCGTTCCAAGAAGAATTCGGCCAAAAAGCGACGCAAGGCAAGCTGACCTCTCTATTTTACCGGCTCAATTAGCCCGCCCTGCCCGCCACTGATATTCCGAACAACCTATCGTCTGTTCCTCATTGGGAGGCCCGCCGCACGGGCGTAATATAACTGTACCATCTCAGAGGATGTGTCGTGAGCGTGATGAAACGGAATAATGTGAGCATTCGCGGATCAGCCGATCGAACTATGATCTTTGCCCATGGATTTGGCTGTGACCAAAATATGTGGAGGTTTGTCGAACTCGCCTTTGCAAGGGAATTCAAAACCGTGCTTTTTGACCATGTCGGGGCCGGAGCATCTGACCTAACAGCGTACGACAAAGCCAAATATTCGACCTTGGCTGGCTATGCCGACGATGTCGTCGAAATAGGACGCGAGCTTGGTCTGAAAGATGCGGTTTTCGTGGGCCATTCGGTCAGCAGCATGATCGGCGCTCTCGCGGCACAAAAGGCGCCTGGAATGTTCGGCAAGTTAGTGATGGTTGGTCCTTCGGCGCGCTACATCGACGATGGCGACTATGTCGGCGGCTTTAGCCAAAAGCAGATCGAGGAGCTCCTTGAGTTTTTGGAAACTAACCATATGGGATGGTCGATATAGATGGCTCCCGCGATCATGGGTAATCCCGACCGGCCCGAACTTGGCGAGGAATTGATCAACAGCTTTTGTCGGACGGACCCGGAAATTGCCAAGTCATTCGCTCGCGTAACGTTCATGGCTGACAACCGAGCAGACCTCGCGAAGATTGCGGTTCCGACGCTGATACTTCAATGCAGTGAAGACGTCATCGCTTCGAGAGAAGTAGGCGAATACGTCCATCGCGAAATTCCTCGGAGCAAGATTGTATTCTTGGATGCGACGGGACATTGCCCTAATCTCAGCGCGCCCGATGAAGTCATCGCGGCAATAAGACTGTTTGTCTGAGCTGGCCGTGGGTACTCCCTGGACCGACGATTTCGAAGACGCGTTCGAGAATGCACCGTGCGGCTACATCATTCTCCTGCCGAACGGTCGCGTTGCACGGGTCAATAAGACTCTTCTCGAATGGACGGGCCATTCTGCTGATGAGATGCTCAATAAAAGGTTCAGCGACTTTCTGAACATGGCAGGCCGGATCTATTTTGAAACCCACATCGCACCGCTGCTCCGGCTGCAGGGCTTCTTCAACGAGTTTGCAATTGACATGGTCACGGCTGACGGGAAGCCGTTGCAAATGATTGCCAATGCCAACGAAAGCCGAAATGAGGCGGGCAAAGCATTTTTTATGCGACTTGCGCTGATCAAGGCGACTGATCGACGCCGTTATGAGCGTAATCTCTTAGAGGCTCGCGAGGTCGCAAAGACGGACTTGGCAAGCGAACGGGAAAGTTCTGCGTTGCGGGAGCAGTTTATCGCAGTGCTTGGCCACGATCTGCGCAACCCGTTGGCGTCAATCAGTGCCGGAGCACGGCTGCTGGGGCGCGGAGCAAAAACAGATAAAGAGCATCAGATCATAGCGATGCTCGAAACCACCGTGCTTCGTATGGCGGGATTGATCGACAACGTCCTGGATTTCGCGCGGGGACAACTGGGCGGCGGTATCACGCTGGATCGAGATAGTGCCGGCCCGCTTGAGCCAGTCCTGCATCAAGTGGTTGATGAACTTCGGCTGTCGTCGCCAGGCCGTCGAATAGAGGCAGAATTTGCGATTGACGTTCCAGTGGACTGCGACAGATCTCGAATAGGACAGCTTGTTTCCAATCTCATCGGAAACGCACTTTGTCATGGAGCCTCTGATAAGCCGGTATGCATTCGCGCGACAACAGAAGATGGTTTCTTTAAATTATCTGTCGCAAACGGCGGCGAACCCATCCCCGAAGCTGCGCTCGACAAATTATTTGAACCCATTCTTCCGTGGAAAGACGAGGCCCAGCCGGCAGGGCCTTGGCTTAGGCCTTCATATTGCCTCGCAAATCGCAAAGGCTCATGAAGGGACACTTACGGCCACCTCAACAAGTGAGGAAACCCGCTTTACCTTCCTTATGCCGCTGCAATCACACTCGTAGCCCCCTATGTGCTGGTGTGGACGGCCTCTCATCCCCACGGTTTTATGGCGCTCTCGGCGTCAGAAATGAGAGGAAAGTCTAGTGAATATTCCCGTTCGTATCGGCATGGATACTTCGAAGTCGGTGTTCCAGCTTCCCGGTGTTGATGAGAATGAGGTAGTGGTCGTCCGTCGCCAGTTTCGGCGAGCCGAGATGATCCGCTACTTCGAGCGGCTTCCGCCAGTTCTCGTCGCCATAGAGTCTTGCGGCAGCTCGCACCATTGGGGTCGCCTGCTGCAGTTGTTTGGACACGAGGTAAAGCTAATCCCGCCTCAATATGTGAAAGCCTACGTGAAGCGTGGCAAGAACGACGCGGCCGACGCCGAGGCGCTGTGCGAGGCGGTCACTCGACCGAGCATGCGGTTCGTACCGGTGAAATCGAAGGAACGGCAGGCGGCCTGCATGTTGATGACCGTGCGGGAACGCCTGGTCAGCGTGAAGTCGCAGCTCTCCAATGCTTTCAGGAGCTATGCCGCTGAGTTTGGTATCGTCGGCCCCGCCGGCCGGCAGAACGTCGCGGCACTCATCAAACGCGTGCTCGAAGACGATAGCCTTCCGGAAATGGCGCGGGATCTATTCCGCCTTCAGGCAGACGAGTATGCCGCGGTTCAAGCTCGCCTGGCGAAGATCGAAGCCATGCTAATGAAGTGGCATCGCGAGGATGACACCAGCAGGCGTATTGCGACAATTCCCGGCATCGGTCCGATTGGGTCGTCGATGCTCAGCATGAAGGCTCCGCCGCCTGAGACGTTCAGAGCGGGACGCGACTTTGCGGCATGGCTCGGACTGACGCCCAAGGATCATTCAAGCGGCGGTCGGCAAAGACTCGGCGGCATCACCAAGGAGATTCTGCACTGCGATCGACGTTGATCGTCGGTGCGACCGCGCTGCTGAGGCATGTCCGAAAGGGTCGCCATAAGCCCATACCGTGGCTCGCTTCGCTGCTGGAGCGAAAGCCACCGAAGTTGGTCGCGGTGGCCTTGGCCAACAAGTTTGCCGCATCGCTTGGCGCTTGATGATATCGGGCGGCGTGTACAACCGGCCGGTAGTCGCCATACCCACTTGATCTGAAATCGGCCCGCGAGCAAGGTTGCTCGGCGGATTGCCCACGAACTTGCAGGACGCAGTAGATGGAAGGACCGATCGGTCGATACGCGCGAGCTTCCGAAGATTACACTGGCACCACGAGTGTCGCCCATGTGCTTGGAGCGTGCGTAGCGAACACCATCTCGGCCAGCGGACTTTGTCCGCGCAAACAGGCCGGACATTTGATAGCAAGCGATCTGGCCAGAAGTCTGCTACAATTCTGACAAGTGGGGGGCCGTCCACATCTGCAATCTCTATTCGATGACGAAGTACGTGGATGCGATCCGACGGCTGTTCGGGGCGATGAATAGCCAGGTTGGTGCGCGCTTTTCCAATTCTTCACCGCACGCGTTTCCCAACCTACAATGACGAACTGGACGTGAAGGACGTCACATGACCCGGCGGATCGTCACACCTCCATCGCGGTGCCCCTACCTTGTAAACCCGGTGAACCGCAAGCCGCTCTCCATTTCTGACGAGGCAAGTGGCGCTTTAAACGAAGGCTCTTGAAAGCTTGGCTTTGACATCCATATACCATCCATACAGATGGCATATGGCAGATCAAATTTATGACCGGCATTGTTCGAGAACTGCGACCCAAGCCGCCCGATACAGAAAAGATCACTATCAATCTCGGCTATGTCGACCTGGGCCACGTCGATTTAATGGTTGCGGAGGGGTTCTACTCGAACCGCTCCGATTTCATCCGGACTGCGATCCGGAACCAGCTCGAACGTCATGCCGAGGTCGTAAAGCAATCAACGGCCCGAAAGAGCTTGGACCTCGGTCTGCGCAATTACAGCCGCCAGGACCTGGAGGCGGTGCAGCGAAGTGGCGAGATGCTCCACATCAACGTTTTGGGCCTTGCCAGCATTTCGCAAGACGTCACACCTGAGCTTGCTCGCGCGACCATATCCTCCGTTTGCGTGCTGGGCGCATTGCATGCCAGCCCGGCGGTCAGAGCCGCTCTTTCCGACAGAACAAGGTGAAAGAGATGCTGAACCTGGACGTCATTCGGCAGGCGACTCGCCTCACGCGCGCGGGTCAATTGGTTGAGGCGACCGTGCTCCTTCAGAGCATGCTTCGCGGTGATAGTGTGCCCGACGCACCATCACGTCGCGAGGAGCGCCTCGCTCTTGATGGCCGCGAACCGCTCACCATTGATGCGAATGCTAATGCTATTCAGAGGACGGATAGTCCTCAGCAATCGAACCCGGCCACCGCACATCCGCGCATGCTCCGCGCGTCACTAGATCGCAAAATTGGGCACGCTGGGATCGGATTGCGAGGCGTGATGAAGCGCGCACCGTTGTCCAAACCGGACATCGTGCCGGATGGCGCCCGGTTCATCGAAGGTACGTACAGCAACCCGGCGGGGAGCCGCGCCTACAAGCTCTTCATCCCGAGCCGCTATCAGGAGCGACCGCTTCCATTAGTCGTCATGCTTCACGGCTGTACCCAGTCGCCGGATGATTTCGCTGCAGGCACGAGGATGAACTTTATCGCCGAGGAACAAAACTGCTTCGTAGTCTATCCTGCCCAGCCCAGCCGAGCCAATCCTGCGAAATGCTGGAACTGGTTTCGCACTGCCGATCAGCAGCGAGGCAGTGGTGAACCCGCGCTTATCGCGGGCATCACTCGGCAAATCATGGAGAGCTATTTGGTCGATCGAAAGCGCGTCTACGTTGCCGGGCTGTCAGCCGGGGCGGCCGCTGCTGCCATCATGGGAGCAACATACAGCGATCTGTACGCGGCAATCGGTATACATTCTGGCCTCGCGTGCGGAGTGGCCACTGACCTGCCTACAGCGCTCGCTGCTATGAAACAAGGTGGCCCGCCCGATCACAAGACAACCTTGGGTGACCGACAACCGGTCCCCACTATTGTCTTTCACGGTGATCGCGACATGACCGTGCACCCAAACAACGGCGGTCAGATTCTTGAGCAGTCGGTGAGCACGATGGCCACACAAAAGAAAGTTCATCGCGGGCACGTGCCCGGCGGACATACCTATACCCGGACGGTCCTGAGCGACGCGAGCGGCCGCAAAATGTTGGAACACTGGAGTATCCACGGTGCCGGACATGCCTGGTCCGGAGGCAGCCCTGCAGGCTCCTACACCGATCCTGCAGGGCCGGACGCTACACGGGAAATGCTTCGTTTTTTCTTCGAGCATTCGCTCAAAGCGGAATAAGTCGCATTAATTGCGTCCGCCTCGTGCTGGTTTTCACGGCAAGTAGAGCCACGGCCGGAAGGCGCTTTCAGCGAGCACTCTCCATCGGTTTGCGATCCTCTGATAAACGCTACTCGCGATGGCATGTTTAGTGCGTCCGATTGGCGAGCAAAAACGCCAGCGCAGCAGACGCACTTCGCACCTGGGATCTAACGGGCACCGAACATGTAAGGCCGAAGCCGACATTGGGGCACCGACGCGGGCGGTTGCACCGCAGAAAACAAACATCGCCGCCCGCGGTATGAACTCTCCGCCGTGATCGCCGCAGAGGAAGCCGCCAGGCCACATTCAAGGACGAAGCTAGCGCAGGCATGTCGGCGACTGCCGGAACGGGATTGATGGCGAGCAAAGAAGCGAGCTCGAAGTTTTCAAGCTGCCCATGCCAACAGCGAAATTCCCCAGCACAGTGCACTCAATGAGACGCGCTCATTCGCCGGGCTGGTTCGTGCGAGATGGAAGGAGACCCTGCCGGCGTGAACCCCAAACGTGACCGTGAAACGACCTAATGGTGCAGATAGCGGAAGTCGGACATTGCCCCATGTCCGAAAAATTGGCGCTCCTAACCCCGCGATCGGGCTTTTACTGCGCCGCCCGTCTTCTCAATCTTCTGCCTTCGATCATTGCGCTTCCGAAAGCCTTGACCTCCTGCACGCCAGTGGAACTTTCGTGCACCAAACTAGTCATCACACGTCAAACGCTAAAGCTTTCCCTTTCGAGGCGCGCAGATATTATCAGTGCTAGGCATTTTCTCTCTTCTTGAAATTGGCATGCCTAACGTTCTTCTGGAGTTTTATGTGCAAATCGTGCCGTTGCCATCGACTGCCTGTCTGCCCGAGGTCTAAGGATGGCCCGCGAAGGTGACAAAGGCGCAAGAGGTTCAGAGAAACGCAAGGTATCGAGTTCTCGCATTGCAGCATCGGATTCCGCTATTGGCACCAGACTGATTATCGGTATCGGCGCTTCGGCTGGAGGGTTGGGGGCATTCACGTCGTTTCTGAGTAACATGCCGAGTGACAGTGGCATGGCATTTATTCTGGTTCAGCACCTTTCTCCCGACCATAAGAGTATCCTGACCGATTTGCTAGCGAAGACCACCTCAATGCCCGTGATGGAGGCCGAGGATGGTATGCAGATTGAAGCGAACCGGGTGTTCGTCATCCCTCCCGATTCCACGCTGACAATTAAAGACCGGCGCATTTCAATATCGCGGCCGGCGCCACCGCGCGAGCGACGGCGTCCGATCGATTCATTTTTTTTATCGTTGGCCGAAGATCAAGGCGAGGATGCAGTGTGCATCGTCTTATCGGGGACCGGAACGGACGGCTCGCTGGGCCTAAAGACTGTCAAGGAAAGTGGAGGTTTAACTATCGCACAGGCCGAGTCTGATCACACGGCCATGAGCGGGATGCCTCGTAGCGCCGTTTTGACCGGCCTGGTCGACTACATTTTGCCTGTCGAGGAAATGCCGGCCAGGCTTCTTGCTTATAGGGATCACTTACGAAACGTCGCGGGCCACAAAGACGGCGACGGCGTGCGCGAGGATGCCTGGGAGCATCTGACGGCAATCACCGCCATGTTGCGCATCAAAACAGATCATGACTTCAGCAGGTATAAGGAAGCTACCGTTGCGCGCCGCGTCCAGCGCCGTATGCAGGTACTCCAAATTGTTCAGGTACCGGTTTATCTCGAGCGTTTGCGCGACGATGCGCAGGAAGCGGAAGCGCTATTCCGCGAACTCTTGATCGGCGTAACGCGGTTTTTTCGAGACCCAGATGCTTTTGAGTCCCTGCGGACCACGGCCCTCGCCAAGATTGTGGAAGCAAAGAGCCCGGACGACACCATTCGTATCTGGGTTCCTGCCTGTTCAACCGGTGAAGAGGTGTACTCAATCGCCATCCTCATAAAGGAGGAGATGGAGCGTCAAAACCGCTCTTCGAAAATTCAAATATTCGGAACCGACCTCGATGAGACCGCCGTGACATTTGGACGGACGGGTCGCTATCGCAAAACGAGCGGTTTATCATCGGAACGTCTGCGGCGCTGGTTCGTGGACGACGGGGACGAGACCTTTCCCAATCGGTCGATCCGAGAATCCTGCATCTTCTCGGTCCATAGCGCTATCAAGGACCCCCCATTTTCGAAGCTCGATCTGATTTCATGCAGGAACTTACTGATCTATTTTAATCACGAACTGCAAGACGGGTTGCTGGAGACCTTCCGTTATGCGTTGAAACCCGGAGGATATCTCTTTCTCGGGCCCTCCGAAGGTGTCGGGCGGCAACCGGAATCATATGTCTTGTTGGACAAGAAACACCGCATCTTCCAACGAGCCGATGCGCCTCGGGGCCTTCCTGGGTCGGTGCCGACCGTCTCTGCCCAGCAGTCCAAGCGCTTCGCCGCTCCAGCCCAACTCGACGATCCGATCGAACGCAGCGCCCGGCGGGCACTGGAAAAGTATTCGCCAGTTTATGTAATTATCGACCGGGCCCATCACATTCTGCGCTTTTCGGGGGGCGAGTTCGGTCGTTACCTGGAGCCTTCGGCAGGCGCCGCAAGCCTTGACCTCCTCAACAATTTGCGCAGGTCATTGCGTCCGACCGTCCGAGCGGCGCTCCTAAGCGCTATCAGCACGCAGGCAGCCGTAAACGATGACGCGGTGTTTGAAGCGGACGGAAAAACACACGCCGTAACGATTGCTATTGAACCTCTCGCAGAGCGTGGCGCTGAGGCATCTGCCTTCCTAGTCACCTTCATTGAAGGTCGAATGAAGCCAGCGGACAGCGGCGAGCAAGGTTTGGGTCCAGGCGAGCAGATTGATTCCCTGGGTGCACTGCGAGAATTGTCAGCAACAAAGGCGCAGCTTCAGGCCACGGTGGAAGACCTTGAGACGGCAAACGAGGAAATGCGCTCCATCTCGGAAGAGTATCAGTCGGTCAACGAGGAATTGCAGTCGACAAATGAGGAATTGGAAACCTCGAAGGAAGAGATGCAATCAATCAATGAAGAACTTCAGACCATCAACGCCGAGATGTTTGCCAAGAATGAAGCGCTGACCGTACTCAATAGCGATTTCAAGAACCTGCTCGATAGCACGCAGATCGCCACAATTTTTCTCGATGACGAGTTCTGCATCAAGAGCTTCACGCCGGGCATGACCGAGATCTTTCGGTTGCGTGAGAGCGATCGTGGTCGACCGATCTCCGACATCGCCAACTTGATTGACTACCCTGATTTGCACCGCGATTTCTTAAAGGTCTTGCGCGATCTATCGGCAATTGAGCGTGAAATTTCCTTAAAGTCCTTAGAAGTGACCTTCCTCATGCGGATTCGTCCGTACCGCACGGTTGAGAATGTCATAAACGGCGTGGTTATAACTTTCGTCGACGTCAGCGCACGCAAGAAAGTCGACCTGGCGCTTCAGGCCAGCGAAGAGCGATTTTCCGCCATTGTCAATCAAGCGACAGTTGGAGTGGCCGAGACCGATCTCGAGGGCCGCTTTGTCCTGACAAACGCCAGGTATGGGGATATTGTTCATCGATCCGAGGATGAACTTAAGCGGCTGCGCCAACATGATTTAATTCATGAAAACGATTCGCAGCGTGCGGAGCAGTCGTTCCAGCGATTGATCGAAGATGGCATCCCGTTCCAAATCGAGTTGCGGTATCTTCACCCTGACGGCACGCCGATTTGGGTTCATAACAGCGTTTCGCTTCTCGTCCAGAGGGGTGGAGACGCGCCTCGCATCCTCACCGTCACCCAGGAGATCGGCGAGCGGAAGCGCGCAGAAGAACGTAACACGCTCTTACTAGGTGAACTTGATCATCGGGTTAAGAATATTCTCGCCGTCATTTCTTCAGTCGTTACCCAAACCTTGAAAACCAGCGACTCCCCCGGCGCGTTCGCCGTTGATATCGAAGGTCGCATTGCTGCTATCGCGCGGGCACACGGACGCTTAACGGACAACGGGCGCGGGGCGGTTTCACTAGGGGAACTGGTTTCGACCGAATTGGCGCCCTACAATCGCACAAACACCAACATCAAGATTGAGGGCCCGCCAGTTGAGTTCACCCCAAAGGCCGGACTGGCATTAGCGATGGCAATTCATGAGTTAGCGAGTAACGCGGCAAAATACGGCGCGCTATCAAAGCCGGCTGGCGTACTGTCGGCATCATGGCAAATTGAAAAGGGAAGTTCTGGTCTGCTTAATTTCAGCTGGATTGAAACAGGCGGTCCTTCCATTACGGAGCAGCCATCGCGGCGGGGGTTCGGTTCCACGCTAATCGAGCGCACTTTGGCTCTCGAGTTTGATGCCACAGTTAAGCGAGAGTTTTTATTGTCCGGATTGAAGTGTTCCATCGCAATGCCTCTTACGCCGGAAGTTATCTACGTCTCAACCTCGCGAAGTTAGGTACATTATGCAGAGCGACGTGACAGGATGCCGCGTTCTTGTCGTTGAGGACGAGACACTCATCGCAATCCTCGTTGAGGAAATTCTTGCCGAGATGGGGTGTCAGATTGTAGGCCCGATTGCCAAATTAGAGACCGCGCTGCAAACAGCCAGGGATGGCGGCTTTGATATCGCGATTCTCGATGTCACCATTCGAGGTGGCAAAGTTTACCCCGTCGCCGAAGAGCTCATTGCGCGAGGAGTGCCATTTATCCTTGCAAGTGGCTATGGAGATTGGGCGCTGCCCCCGGCGCTTCGCGAGAAGCGGCGGCTCACCAAGCCGTTTACGCCGACTGAGTTAGAAGAACAGGTTCGTCTGTTGGTCAGTGAAGTCGGTCGATCGCAAGCTGGTTCCTGAGCTGCGAGACAGGTTACACGCGATTATAGATTGTGATTCTAGCCGCGCTGCCGCGTCTGCGCTCGTCGAAACGAGACCGGCTGATCGCATCGACATTGTTCCGGCCGCAGTTACCAGAGTAAGCGGCGGTCATTGCTGGGACATCCAAGCATGATGTCAGATAGACCACGTTCCACGCGGCGGTGACCTGTAAGACCCGCACACTCAACAGGTCCGCTCGAGCTTAAATTGCCCGGCGACGGCCTGTTCTTCGCAGCCTGAGGCGGTCAGACGGCTTAAGGCTTGCGCGGCCATGCGTCCATCCCGCAGGGCCGCCCGCGGAGTCGGTCGATACAATTCAGCCTTAACATCAAAAAGGCATTCGTAGTCTTTCAGTTTTGCAGGGAAGACATCTTCGCCGGCTTTCGTTCCGGCGGACAGCGAGAGCACGGGGACTCACGCTGTCTCTCTTGAGTTGTTGCCGGCCACAACCACAGTAGATTTTCAACCGAAGTGTCGCCCTCCAGTTACGGTCGGATTAACCGCACTCGCCTTGCCGGCCACAAATGCCGCGAGTGCTCCGAGCATCAGGGCGAGTGCACCAAAAAGTGCCCCGCGCGATACCGTTTTGGCTGTTGCATCGGCGGCTTGCTTCGCCTGCAACTTCGCCTTCGCCACAGTTTCCTTGTACTGCTGCTGATACTGAGCAACCTGCGAACGTGCCTGGTCGACCGGAATATTCTGGGCTTTTGCCAGAGCTTCAGCGGCCTTGTCGGCGGCGGCGGCTTGCTCAGCGGGATCGCCTGAAAGTGCGGCACGTATTGAGGAGGCTGCCGCATCACGGAGTGCAGCAGGGTCTTGACCACCTGATGCGCTTCGAATCTGACTTTCGATTCTCGTCATTGGATCGTTCACATTGTTCAAAGACGGAGCAGCCGTCTGCGCGGCGGTCTGGACTGCACTGCCGATTGCATTTCCGGCTCCGCTCATCGCATTAGATACAGTGCTAAGCGAGCCACCAACCAAGCTACTTCCTGCTGACGAGACCAGGTAAACCAGGACCAGCGTTGAGAGGGCCCAGGAAGCCAGGCCGTGGTATGCCGTAGTGGACGATGACGGCTTTCCGGATAGTCGGCCAGCTAGGTAACCACCGATACCGGCCGCGACGATTCCAGAAATGACCCACCAAAGGCCTGCGCCAAGCGATAAGGAACTGGCGCTAGGACTGTCGCCAGCGACTGCATCGACAGTGGATAGCCCGATGCCGAGGCCGACCATGTTGAGAATCACTTGAGCCACTAGCCCCACAATGGAGCCGACTATTACCGCTCCCCACGACACTTGGTTCAATACAACCGTTCGGACATCATCCGTTGCCGACGTTGGACTCATCTGTGGTGGATCGCGATCAGATACGACAGTCTCAAAATTGGGTGAGCGGATGGGTGACATGATAATCTCTCTCTCAATACCCTGCTGCCGCCGTCATGGCAGCAATGAGGGGCTTCGATGCTGGAGTCGATGTGAGCGTGAGGCCGGACGCCGCAGCGCTTGACTGTTGAAGAGCCAAACGGTCCGTTCGTTCCTAAGTTTGTGAGAGGTTCACTTTTTCCTGCATGCCTTGTCGCCGAGAGTTATGATCGCTTATATCTGCCTCACCGTTCCCCGTTCCCGCTACTGTTCTCGGAGGCGATATGGGAAGAACCGAACAAGTCGGCCTTTCGTGAAAATCGCGGGCTGTCCGCGGGGATGAGTTGTTCGCGGAGGGCCCGACCTGCCGCGCCGGGCATCGTCGAGAAGTCTATGAGGACGGATGTGCTATGGTCGTTGCCGTTGCCTTTTTTGGTGTCAGCCCCAATCGCGTAGCGATGCGCGGGGTTGTATTCCTGCCAGAGACGAAGGCCCGCTTTCTCTCCCGCCGGCTGAATGCACTGCGCGATAAGCCGCTCGATCGTCGCGCGATCGAATAACGGGGAACCGGCCGCGACTGGATCGAGGAGCATTTCTCAGTGACCATGGCTCGACAACGCTCCATTAGTTCCCGTGAAGAAAACAATTCACAGCCTGGCACGTAATCGAACGTACTTCGTTAGTGCGCACTTAATACGGAGCACCGATGATGTCGCCCAGTCTAGCCGATAGTTTCCGCAATCTGGTCCAACAAGCTGAGTTCCCTTGCGTCGGCGCAAAATCCGCCCTGGCTAAAGGAAAGCTCGAGCTGCTGGTCGCCCGTGATATAAGATCCAATTGGGACGATAGGCGCATTTACGACGGCATCACTCGAATTGTGCAGTCCTATCGAAGAAATCGAGCTCTTTTTTACAGTTTTGCCGTCATCTTCGAAGGTCCCATTGATCTCGACGAAGAGATGTTTGAGAAATTCCTCTGGGCACGTGCAGAAAGTCTCACCAATAAGGATACGTGGCTCGGTGAGCTGCATGATGCACGTGTTAGCAGCGATCCGGCGAACCCCCATTTTTCGTTGAGTTTCGGGGAGGAAGCTTTCTTTATAGTTGGACTAAATCCTCGCGCCAGCCGGCCTGCACGCCGTTTTAAACGCCCGGTGCTGGTGTTCAATCTTCATGACCAGTTCGAGCAATTGCGGCAACAGGGACGGTACGAACGAATGCGCGCAATGATAATTGAGCGGGACATTGCGCTGGCGGGATCGCCGAATCCTATGCTTGCAAGGCACGGCACGACTTCCGAAGCGCGCCAATACAGTGGCCGCAATGTTCCTGAATCGGGATGGGTCTGTCCTTTCAAACCGGTTGGACGCGTATGAAACAACCCATAACCATTCCGCCGCGCTCCGGAACAGCTTTTCGGTTGGAGAAGGGCGACTCCCTTACAGTCATTGATCCCAGAGGGGAGCAGGTTTCGGATCTTGTCGCCTTCAGCGCCGCTGATGTGCGCGAGGCAATTTCGTCCGGTAGAAGTCTCGACTATGCGAGTAAACTCTACCTCACCACTGGTGACGCCATCTACTCAAACCGCAGTAACATCATGCTACGGATTGTCGAGGACAAGGTCGGCCGACATGATTTCCTTCTGACACCCTGCTCCCGAGAGACGTTTAAGATCATCTATCGGGACGAAAATCCGCATCAAGGCTGCTTCGGAAATCTTGAGGTCGCGTTAGCTCCTTTCGGCGTAGGTCCCGATCAAATTCCGATCGCGTTCAACTGTTTCATGAACGTCGTGATCCACCCGGCGACCGGCGTTTTCACCGTTGAAGCTCCCCTCAGTCGCCCCGCTGACTTTATTAAATTCCGCGCGGAGATGGATCTCGTAGTTGGATTGACAGCTTGCTCGGCGCTGCAATCAAACAATCACGCTTTCAAGCCGATCGCATATCTCGTGGAGCGATGGGCCAAGACCTAATGTTAAGGGCAAACTAACTCCCGACTTCGGCAAGCAGACCGGTGCCGCGCGACCTCGCGCCCCGGCCTCGCCTCGATCCGCATCAACCCCTCCTTGATGCCATCGGACGATAGATCGTTCGAGCACATGCATTCGCTGTCCGCCGCCTCCATCAGCTCGGAGACGGGCCCCCTGCCAGTCCATCCTTGGGCGATCCCCACAATCGCGGCCGCATCGCATCATCTCATCGTTTCTCGTTAAAAAATGCTAATCGAGTTGATAATAATCGATATGGGCGCCGGCGTGCTGGCCCATCCGAACGAGAGCTGCAGCGATGCAGACGTGATCATTTGCAACTTTTCCGCCTGCCTCCCGATGAGGGAATCGCCTCGCGCTGATGACACTGTCTCTCCGAGTTTAAGAACCCGTGCGACTAGCTGGGGTGAGCTACGGCTATGCTTTGCTTGGCAGCTTACGCTCATTGACAGTCCGAGATGATTGAGTCGGCCCGACGTTGTTCGGAAGCGCCCTTCAAACGGCTCTACGCCTGCCAGCGACGAACCCGTAAATGAGCAAGACAATAACTGCGCCGACGATCGCGCCGAAAAGGCCGGCACCCTCGCCAACGCGGTACCATCCGAGCGACTGCCCGAGATACGTCGCAACGAAGGCCCCCACGATACCTAAGATGGTGGTGAGGATGAATCCCGAGGGTTCGTTGTCGCCAGGCATGACGAACTTAGCAATAACCCCAGCTACAAAGCCAATAACGATCGTCCATAACACACTCATCTTGGCATCTCCCGTATAAAAGGTTTAGGCATTCCTATCGGGCAAACGGCCGCCCGGCGTGTATTTGTCCACGGCGGTCGGAAGCTCTCGTGAAAGCCGCGCAACCAGTTCGTCCTGCGAAAGGCCGGTCTGCTGCTCCAACGCAGCCACGATATCCGGCCCGATTGCCTGCTTCAGCTGCGGCGGCGAGATGTCCTCATTGGGACCCTCATCGACCCAGGATTGCGCGGCCTCCCCTTGGCCGTTTTGCTTGAAGCGTTCGACGAGCTCTCCGAGCCCGCCGTTCAGAAGACCGCCCAGGCCGACGCCGCTGATCATGTTGGATAGGTTGCCGATAAGCCGCCCAACCCGGCTTGAGGCTTCTGCCCGCCAGTATGGTTGCCGGCTCCGCTGAGCATCTCCGCCAGCTTGTCCTTGTTCTGATAGCCGCCGATCGCGAGCAGTCCGAGCAGCGCAGTCAGTGATGTCGTTCCACGGCTCATGGCTTCCTCGGTTAAAATACGGACTTCCTTTTCCGGCCACCTGTGCGAAGACGCGCCTTCGCAGTTCGAGGTGGTGGGAGTTATGCGCTCGCCTTCTGACGAGCTGCATCCATTACGTTGCGGCCGGTCTCCTGCAGCCGTTCTGCGGCTTCCGATCCGATGTCGCGAAATGTGGCCTTTAGCGTGTCGGAGGCCTCCCGGACGCTGTAGGAGACGGATCCAGCACGTGCTTCCATGTCCTCTTTGACGCGGTCACTAACTTCTCCGATCCATTCATTTTCAAGATCCGACGCGGTGAACGCACTCGCGACGGCAACGCCGACCGCCAGACCTACGGCCCCCAGCACCAGCGGCTGTCTCTCGATCAGACTGGAAATGGAGGATTGGACCTTCGCGATGGTCTCCTTTGGGGGAAGCACTTCGGCTGCCTTGCTGAAACTCTCTCGCGCGTAAGTCGCCCCTTCTCCGAGCCGATCTTTAATCGCGTTCGCGGCGCCCGATGCGGCGCTCGTTATCTCACTCAACGTATGGCCATCATGCAGCGATCGATGTTCCATTTCCGGAGCGGTCTGCGGACTGTTAGCGAAATCGGGCGCGCTCGACCGCAGATTGGTCCTGATATCGGCTAGAGGCCGTGCGGTGGCCGCACTGACCGGAGCTGCCGCGCTTTTCAGCGTCTCGTTACCAAACAACAGCCAAAGTGCGCCACCGCCGATCAGCGCGGCAGAAAGCGGGTTTTCGCCAACGGCTTCCTTCAGATTGTCCAAAAAATTACTCATCGCACCATGTCCTTTACGGTGACTTTGTCTTTCTCGAGCTGACTTATCGTTTCTCGAGGTGCCAAGTTGCGCGCATCCAGCCGGTTCATGCCAACGGCAAACAGCGCGCTGGCAACCGCTGCGGCACCGACTGCGCAGACGAGGTAGGAAATCGCCGGCGACCAGCCGGCCGCCATTAAGGCAGCCGACAGCGCAAACAGGGCCATGACAAGCGCGGGAATGACGAGCACCGCTCCGCCCGCCAAAAAACCGACTGCCCAACCGACACGCTGGACCTTCTCGGCGAGCTCGGCCTTAGCGAGATCGACCTCGTTCTGAAAAAGCTTCGCGAATTGCGAAAGTGCATCGCTGAGCAGGGTTGAGATTGTCCCAAAATCGGATCGTGTACTCATCACACGTCCTCCTGTTGGGATGACGCGGTATGTTTTTCCGACGCTCTAAAGAAACGCACGGCTGCGAAGCCCGCAAGCACCGACAGTCCGAGGAAGGCAGCCGGTTGCCGCTTTGCGAAATCGGAGGCCCCGTCAACGAGATCTCGGAAGGTGCCATTGCGAATCTTCTCGGCAGCATCTTCCACGTAGTCGGCGCTGGAATTGATGCCGCGCGCGGCAAACGGCGCGTCGTTTTCGAATGCATGGGCTGCTTGCCGAATGTTCCCAGCAAGCCGGTCGATGATGTCGGCTCCGGATCGCTGTTGCTCCTGGGTTTTATCCCGGAAGTGATCCGAGGCTCCCTCCGCAACTTCCGCGGCAGCGCCGGAGGCCTCCTTAAACTTGTCACGCGCCACGTCCTTCGACGCGCGCAGCGCATCGCGGGCGCGTTGACTGATCTCGGCGCTTGCATCAGCGATCTCGCCCTTCAGACTTTGAGAGGACGTCGAGTCTTGCTTTTGAGGAACAGCTTGTCGGATATCAAATTCGCTCATGAGGTTTACCTTGGGTTTGCAGGATTGAACGCCGCGGATACGATATCGTCGGCTGCTTCCTTCAATTTGTCAGACATTTCCCGAGTCATGTGGCTAGCGGTTTTACCGAGATCCGCCTGGGACAGGTTCTTGGCGGCGCCATCGGCTGCCGACAGCACCGCATCCTTGGCCTCCTCTAATCCGGATTGGACGGCCTGGCCCGCCGTGCGCTTCACCCCGACACTTGCCTTACCTAAGACAGTGGCTTCAGCCTGAGTGGCGGGAAGGGAAGCGGCAATGATCGCGCCGAACGCAACTCCCAGACCGGCAATCAGGGCGGCGTTGTCACCGATCATCTGCTGGGCGGTTTCCGGGGCCGCATTAGCCTTGTCGCGTACAGTGGAGCGAACCTGTTCGAACTTCGCTTTCGCGGTTTCCGAGGCAATATCCAGGCTAGCTTTCACTCTGTCGGTAGACCGCGCCGCCAGGTCGGTCAGGTCCTCGGCCATCCCGGCCGCCCTAGCTTGAGCCTCGCTTAGCTTGTCGGTGACATCGCGACCTGTCCGGGACGCCGCGTCAATCGCATCCTCACCGAACGATCGCACGCGCGAGGCAGTCTCACCTGCCATTTCCTTGACCTTTTCTGCTGCCGGAGCGGCGGCGTCCGTTGCCCGGGCGCGCATGGACTTCGAACTCAGGACCAAGCCTGCACCCATAATCAAGAGAGGAAGTGGAAATCCCCGTGCCAGCCGCAGGGCGGGCACCGCAACCGCAGTCCCAGCAGCGATTGCCTGCATCGGATTTTCCATCGCCCGCTGCTTGAGCTCATCAATCCAACTATGAGTTTTGCGGCTGACGAAATCGGAAACCTCCGATTTGATCCCTTGCGGCGACACCTTGTAGCGCAGTTCCTCCGCCGTGTCGGTGAGCTGCTCCCTCAGCCGATCCACCGTCGCCGCGAGCTCGGCCCGGTTACGCTCGGACTCCCGTCTCAATTCCTCAACGGATCGTGTCATGGTAATCCACCACGTTATGATTGTTGGAAGCGAACTCCCCCTCAGGCGAATCGTTCCTACGGTCGGGCACGCTGGTCCCGCTCGGCGCGCGCGCGTATCGGGTCTGGACTTAGGAATCCGAGAACAGCAGCCTGAAGTTGATCAGCAGAAACTCGATGGCATTGAGAACGGTTATCAGCAGGTTCAATCCGGCATCGCGAGTTCGCGATCCGCCGAGAGAGTTTGCCGGCTTCTTAAACGCAAGCTTCGGCAATCTCACTCGCCACTCCAGCGAAGCCACTCCATACATTTGAATGGATTGGCAACTGTATGGCGGAGATGCTGAGTTTGGGTCATCTCGCCGTCAACCCGGGACGCCTTTGTCGGCTAGTCTTGGTAGTAGCGCTTGCGGGTCGGAATCGCGAGGACGCCACGATGGCAGATTGTTAATCGTCGTCGCGATCTTTTATAACGCTAGCTGTGAATGACCTCTCAAACGAGACCGCCGGAGTATCAGAAAATAGCTGTTGGACACGGGCAATTTGAACGATGCCACCCCAACCACGAGATCGGGCTTTTACTGCGAAACTAGGCTTCTCAATCTTCCAGCGTCAGATCGTTACGCGAAAGCGTTGGCCTGCTGCAACTGATGACCAGGCGTTGCCGTTTTGCGCCCGCTGCTCTTTCTAATGTGGAACTTTCGGTCCGCAAAAAGTTGTCCTACTTCGAAGCGTTCAGCAGGATAGGCAACAACGGTTTGATCTGCTCGAAACTTGAAGACAACGGACGGACCGGTCGCTACCGCAACAGCGGGCTTATCAACAGAGCGTCCGCGGCGCTGGTTCGAGGACGACGGGGACGAGGCCTTTCCAAATCGTTCGATAACGGAAGCATGCATTTATTGCGAGAGTCATTAATCGCCTTCGTATAGTGATCGACTGTTTTTTCAGCCTCATCGGTGGGTTCATAAAATCGCTCAATATCGGTGTTGGCGAGGGTCTGATGGTGGGCCAGCCATTGCTTAACGAATCTTGCTCGGAGCGCTCTGTATCCCGACACCATCTCATTCAGTAAGACGAAGAGCAGCGTGCATCTGCCGCGCTTTAAAAATACCGGCTGTATTGGACGCCCTTGCCCCTTGTTAAACTGTCGCTTCAACTCTTCAATCCCGAGCTATGATAGGATTGCGCGGGCGAACCATATGAGCTGGGACATCCCAGCGAATGGAGACGCTGGATGGCATGAATCAAGGAAGCAGATTAGGAGCTACTGCTTCCTTGATTCAGTTTTACAATACTGCCACTCGCGCAGTCCCAAATGTTCTCACATACCGTCTTCCTATCTTGTGAGCGGTAGTATTCCGTATTAAAGCGGCAAATCTAAATTTTTCGCTATTTATATTGTTTCCTTCAGACCAGTTCAGTCCGGGCGTCTCCAGCACCCGCTACAGCTTGGTCGGAAGCTCGTGCAGAGGGATGCACTCAACTCATTTTTCCTCCATGGCCGTCCGCTCAAGTGCCGCTGGCATTCTTGCCACCGACATCAAAGATCGAGCGACTTGATTAAGCAACTGGTCTGCATTCTCTTCTTCCGCCAGTGACGCCGAGAGAAGTGCGCTGATGGCGCTGTGGCGAAGTTGAGAGGCGAGATTACGAGCGCTGGTGTAGCCCGATATTTCGTAATGCTCGACTCGCTGAGCGGCGCCAATGAGCGCAAGATCAGCCGCAGCGTCCGGCTTTTTCTCCCCTTTATCCATCACTTCTTGACCTTCCTCGACCAACCCCATCATGCCTTTGCAGGGCTTAGCGCGAGCTGTCTCTCCGAGGAGAGAAAAACACTCATTGATGCGTTCAATCTGATTTTCCGTTTCGATTAGGTGCTGCTCAAAAAGCTCGCGGAGCTGAGTAAATCTGGCTGCTTCCGCCATTTGTGGAAGCGCTTTGGTGAGTTGTTTTTCCGCATGAAGGATGTCGCGAAGTTCGTCAACAAGAAGCTCCTGTACTCCCTCGGCGGCTTCCGGGGGAGAGCTTTCCATGGAAGCCTTAGTGTCGGCATCGGCATCGGTTTGAATTGCCGGTGACTTCATGAACTCCCAATCGCCGCCTTCATTCCAGGGACCACGGGTGTCGATCTCACCGTGATCTCCCGATCCCGTCGAATCGTTGAAGAATTGATTCACCAGTCCCGGTGTAGGCGCGATCCGGCCTATCGAAAACGCGGGTTTGGACATGCTCTCAAGGGCT
The DNA here is from genome assembly GCF_002028545.1 of Nitrobacter vulgaris. Classification (GTDB taxonomy): domain Bacteria; phylum Pseudomonadota; class Alphaproteobacteria; order Rhizobiales; family Xanthobacteraceae; genus Nitrobacter; species Nitrobacter vulgaris. Next base: position 8,815 of record NZ_MWPQ01000062.1, on the reverse strand, counting down.
GCCGCGAAAGCCTTCATATGCGTAATTTCGCGCGTCATCAGAAATTGCAATGCGTCCTTGGTACCTGCGTCATCGCAGAAATTGATCAGCCGCTCATAAACGATTTTCGCGCGTGCTTCGGCCGCAATATTACTTCGTAGATCGACATCCAACTCTCCGGTGATTTTCAAATAATCTGCCGTCCAAGGATTTCCTTGCGAGTTAAAGAGGTTAACGCCGCCACCCCCGGCGATTGCGATTAGAGGATCGGCCTCTGCTGCTTCACGATCAAACTTCGTGGGCGCAAGGTGCAGACGGGCCAATGTGCCTACGATTTCAAGATGACTGAGTTCTTCCGTTCCGATATCCATCAGGAGGTCTTTGCGCTCAGGGTCTTCACAGTTCAAACCCTGAATGGAATACTGCATCGCAGCCGCCAGTTCGCCGTTTGCGCCTCCAAATTGTTCCAAAAGCATATTCCCGAAATGCGGATCGGGTTCATCAACCCGCACAGTAAACATGAGCTTTTTCACATGGTGATACATCTGCAAGACTCCGGACAATAAAGGATGATTTCCTCCGATTAACAGTCCGTAATCTGCAACGTTCCTATGCTAAAGCATATATGAGCCGATTGGAGCTCGGTTTTCATCTTCACGCGGAAGCGTTGAATCGATCCCCCCGGAAGCGGCTTTCGGCGAATGGCCACGGCTCATGCCGATTGTTGGAGTTAGCTTACTAAGGCTGATCCTGGTTTTTTCAATTGTCACCCAATTGTTAGGCCGATGCGGAGCGGCATGTCAGCCTTTTTCGAATGCTGTCAAAAGACGCACACACGTCGATCATCCCCGTGTTCCCCGAGGGGATATACCGTGCATTTTTGGCTCATTATGGCGCGCCGGCAGCGCTCTTCGCTGGTTCCCCCAAAATTGGACGATCGTTGCGTATCTCGACAATTGAAGTGGGCGGTACGGAACGATCCTCGGAGCCGCTGGTTCGCTCTGCGCTGCAACATTTCCCAGAATTGTCCGAGATCTCGTGCATGCGCCGACTGAGTATGCTCCCGTGACCCCCGTTCCATCCTTGAAGAGACTTCGTCAAGCAGTTCCAAGTCAAAGTAGTCGCAAGGCACCTTCGCTCTTTGTTGCCTCCGCAATAGCGCTTACAACTCTGGCTCTCGCCGCCGCCGTCAATAGACATCTCGCAAACAAAGCGGAGCGTGATAATCCGCCTGCGGGCAGCTTCCTCGACGTAAACGGGGTCCGGCTTCACTACGTCGAACGGGGGACCGGCGACGCGGTCGTATTCCTTCATGGCAACGGAAGCATGATCCAGGACTTCGAATCCAGCGGTCTGATCGACCTCGCCGCCGTGGATCACCGGGTCATCGTTTTCGATCGCCCCGGCTTCGGCCACAGCGAGCGTCCGCGCAACGTCGTGTGGACGCCCGATACCCAGGCGGAATTGATCGACGCGGCGCTCGCGCAACTTGGCGTTGCTAACGCAGTGGTGCTTGGCCATTCTTGGGCGCTTCGGTTGCGGTCGCAATAGCCCTAAAGTATCCAAGCTTAGTCCGGGGCTTAGTTCTCGCATCCGGATATTACTATCCCACTGCACGGCCCGACGTCGTAGCGATGGGCGCACCTGCTTTGCCGATCGTGGGTGATATTTTAAGTCAAACCATATCCCCCCTCTTGAGCCGGGTCATATGGCCGCTCATGCTGAAAAAAATATTTGGCCCGAGATCGGTACCTAAGAAATTTGGTGCCTTTCCCAAGGAATTGGCGCTGCGGCCAGCTCAGATAAGGGCATCAGCCGCTGAGTCGGCGTTAATGATTCCGGACGCTATGCTGCGCCGTCAGTATGAGGATTTGAACATGCCGATAGTCATCATCGCCGGAGAGGAAGACAAGTTGATCGATATCGAGAGTCAGTCAGCCCGGCTACACGCCGATATTCCTCAGAGCAGATTCTATAGGCTTGCTGGGAACGGCCACATGATACAACAAACAGCCACGGATCAAGTGATGTCGGCCATAAAGGAAGTAGTCAACGCATCAACGCAACTGGCAGCGGCCGAATAATAAAACAGCAAGCTCATGCGGCGGATCAACTGCGGCCTTATCGAATGCGCTGCGAGGGCAACGTCCTAGAATCATGTGAAGCCGGATAGGTTTTAGTTTGCTGTCGGCATACTCATCGGCGCGGAGCGCGCTTGCCGTTCCTTGTCGTCTCCCGTGTTTTAAGAGGCGAATCAACCGGAAGCACCTTATTTCGGGAGAGTGGAACCAACGTGCTTCAACATGCGCCGGAGAACAGCGGCGTTCTTCGGAGCATGGGCGTCGTAATCGTTATTGAAGTAAATCCAGGCGCGCTTCGTCCTACTCGCTTTAATCCGGCGCGCCCACTCCGTCAGTTCGTTATTTGAATAGTCATGCCGATACCAGCGCTTCGGACCATGCAGGCGGATATACACTTCGTTCGCCGTCCTGACGAGCACATCCGGCAATCTTGGTCCGCTGCAGGAGCAGAATATTATTCCTGCCTTGCGAAAGGCGCTGTAGACCTCTTCGTTCCACCAGCTGGCGTGCCTGAATTCGACAACATTGCGGCGTGCCGGGTCGAGCTGGCTGACAATTTCCTTGAGACGGGCGTTGGTGTATCGATAGCTCGGCGGAAGCTGGAACAGGAAGCAGCCCATCTGGTCACCGAGAATGTCGGCGATCACTCCAAAATCCCGAACGAGCGTCTTTGTGCCTTTAAACTTCTTCACATGAGTGATGAGCTCGCAAACCTTGACGGTGTACACAAACTTCTTTTTGCCGGGCGCGCGGCGCCAAGCCTGAACGCCGGCTACTGTCGGCCATGAGTAGAAGGACGCGTTAATCTCAACGGTATCGAAGCGTTTCAAATAGTATGCGAACCATTCCTGCTGAGGCACGTCGGCATAGAATGAATCTCGCCATTTCCAGTAACGCCAGCCCGAGCACCCGACGTGAACTGATCGCGTGATGTCGGACGGCGCTTTCGAGCTATCAGCTTTCTTAAGCCGGGCAGTATGCATCTTCGCCGCCCGTTTGACATTGTCCTCGCGCTGCTTTTCACGGCGCAGCCGCCTGCGCTCCCGGCGCTCTTCGGGCGTCAGTTCTGTCGACTCTGGTGCTGTAAGGGCGCCCGGCATGATATCCTCCGACCTCCTAACGCTTGATCGGCTGGTTTGGGTTCCGGGCTGCGCGTGTGGCCCTATACAGGTACGCAACGAAAATAGCTTTTGATGAAATACGATGTTCTCATCGTCGGTGGCGGACCGGCCGGACTAAGCGCTGCGCTTCTCCTGGGAAGATGCCGCCGCACGGCCTTGCTCTGTGACGAAGGACAACAACGCAATCTGAGGTCCCCGGCAATACATGGTCTGCTCGGTCGGGAAGGCCGATCTCCCGCTGCATTCCTGGGCGAGGCCCGTCAAGAACTCACACGCTATAATTCTGTCTCGGTGCGCGGGACAAGAGTAACCGACATTGTTTCTGTCGGCAGCTCGTTTGAATTTAGCTGCTCGGACGGCACCACAGGCAACGCATCGAAGATCTTGCTCGCGACGGGTCTCGTTGACGAACTTCCTGAACTTGCCGGCATCGAACCGCTCTACGGGATTTCAATCCATCATTGTCTTTACTGCGATGGCTTTGAGTACGCAGGAAAGCCTGTAGCCGCGTTGGGGAAAGGGGATAAAGGCGCGGAGCTTGCCCTTATGATGAAACACTGGATCCAGGACATTGTGGTTTGCAGCGATGGGAGTGAAATCAGCGCGAAAGCTATGCGAAAGCTTGACAAACATAATATTCTAGTGCGTCCCGAGCCCATTCAACGTCTCGAAGGCACGAACGGGGAGCTTACGAAGATCATATTCAAAAGCGGACCTGATTTGCCCCGGGTCGGCCTATTCTTCTCGACCGGCTGCCATCAGGCATCTGACCTTTCGAAGCGTCTCGGCTGCCAGCGGGATGCGAAGGGTGGCGTCGTGATGGACACTGATACAGAGGAGACTAGTGTCCCCGGCGTATATGTTGCCGGCGACGTGTCGCGCGACGTCCTTCTTGTCGCAGCAGCCATCGCGGAAGGAGCGCAGGCGGCCGTCGCCATCAACAAGGTGTTCCTTCGCCGCGATGGATTTTGCGACTGAGGCATCCTTGCTATTTCCTTCGGCGCGTTTGTATACCAGCGCCACAAGCCGCCAAGAATTGCGTGATTCGTTGGCCCGAGTGGCAATCGCCCGCCGCGGGAGCTCCCCGGCCAATCTATCCTACAAGGACCGCCAGAAGTGCGGTCGCCCCACATGACTTCGACGACCGCAATGCTTCCTCGGTCTCGCCGCCGCCGCTGAGTCAGAAACCCAAACCCGAAGGGCGCTGAAAGCTCGTGGCCCGCCGAACTTATCCGCTAAGTCTTCGAGAAAACCGCCGAACCAGTTCTTGCTGCCAGTTTCCTGGGGCAGGAGGATCCGCACGAGATGCGAGGGGCCCGAATTCAAGAGATTTTGCCTTACCAGCACTCAAGGAGAGTCTCCGTCGTGACGGTCTCAACCTGCTCTCCGAACCGATTCATGTAGATATTCATCATCGCGTCGTGCGTTTCATCAGCCGAACTGCAAAGCGCGTCCTGTACGAGGATGACCCGAAAGCCCCAGTCGATCGCTCCCAACATCGTGCACAGAACGCAAACGTCCGTTTCCCCGCCGGTTATGATAAGGCTGTCGATTCCAGCACCGCGCAGTTGCTGATGAAGGTCGCTTCCGGTCCAAGGGGAGTAGACATGCTTGTCAAAGACCCTGCCGGGAGGGACGAACGCGGCGAGGTCAGGGACCAGCCCCACCATGTCAGACCCGATTCGGTCGATAGTCATTGAGGCCCATCGCTCGTAATAATGCCGCCACATCCCCACGCCGTGTCCGGGCTTCTCGGCCGGGATAAATCGGGTGAAAAACGTTCTCTCGGGATGAGCGGACGTGATCGCGATGATGTTCGGCAACACCCGCTCAAGCCAGGGCATCTTCCATTCGGTGCCTTCGGCAAACATTCTCTGCATATCGACGCAAAGATGCACCGCGCGCTCTCCCGGAGGGCCGTACCGTAATGTATCGCTCTTTGACATGACATTCCTCGAGAGCCCAATCCAACCGGCAGCCAGGGGTTAGTTCCTGGGAAGATATGAGGCGGCATTGTTAAATGCGATCGAAACGTCCGGCATCGAGCAGGCGAAACTTGAAGTCGAACGCACCTCATGATGTTTGACAACATTCATTATTCTTTGGCGCCTCCGCGACCAGACATCACGGCCCAGGGCGACGATTAAGCGTACCGGTCTGCTGGATAAAAATGGCAACCTGATCGACGAAGAGGCCTACGCTGAAATTCCTTACGAGGGGACCCAAAAACATATCCAGCCAGGGCGAAAAAAGGTACATCGCGCACTTCAGCGACGATCCCGAAGCACCGACGGGAAGGTGCTAGCAAGTCAAGGATGCCCTGGAGGCATGCCTGGAGAGCGCGCCCGGCAGGCGTGAGGAGCGGCAGCTGATCGTGCTCGACAAGCTCCCCTGATCGACGCTTCGTTCGAACGGCGAGGACCGCCAAGCCAAGGGTGGCGCACCTTCGCCGCCTGGCGACCGGATATAACAAAATCGCCGAAGCTATCTCGGCTTCGCAGCCATCCGCCTCTGGATCAGACACTTTGTCAAACCGACCTAGAATGTTGCTACGTCAATCGGTTCCTGACGCAGAGACAAAGTCACCTTGAAGAACAACCAGACGGGCCAGGGTCTGGGTAATGGCCTGGCGTGCGGGCAACACCTCTCGGCGAGCAGTGCGAATGTTCTGCTGGGCCTCGGCTACCTTGCCTGCATCGATGAGATCGAGCGTCTCGCTGGCCGCCGTACCCAACCAGCCGGCCAGTTGGTGAATGGCCAGATCCATCTGGGAATCGCCATAGCTCAGCGCTTCGAAGAGCCGCTTCATGGTTTCCGCCTCCTGTGGCGACAGCACCCGGTGAAACCAGCGGTCGAGGTGCTTCTGGTAGATGTTGTAAATCTTGTGACAGTGGCCCCGGGCTTCGCCCATTCGAACCGTGAGCTGACCGCTTTCCAATGTGAGTAAGACCTGCCGCTCGGCCGCCAGATTACCCGCCGGTTCGAAATGCAGGCTGAGGAAGCGGACCAACTCGGATTCGAGGGTGGAATAGATTTTCGACAGCTCGTCGAGCACGGTCGCCAACTTGTCTGTGGCTGCATCCGGATTGCGGAACAGCTTTTTCTTGACGCCGTCTAGCAGGCCAAGTTTGTCGGCGATGTCAAGGAGGGCAGTCGGATCGAATGGGATGGTCATTTGGTTACATGCGTGCTGTTCAGGAGGGCTTTCTATAGCCCATAGGAGCGGCTTAGTGCATTCGATTCTCGCGCCAACAATAACACCGACGGACCCGGTTCAGCTTGGCGAGCTTCCGTCCACCTCTCGATGATTACGTCGTGTTTCTTGAAAACCATTATCGTCGTCCACTCATTCCACCGTATTTGCGCGTTCGTGGCGCCGTTAGTAGCACAGCGGATTTAAGCGCGCCCTGATCTGGGGCAGTGCGAAATCGGCGTGACGAGGCACGCTCGCGACATTGGCATGAAGGAACTTGCTGGGTCCGTTCGCGTTTTGGTGTGAGGCGGAGCAGAATGCCTGATTTTCCTACAGTCCCAGGACGTCCCTTACCAAGCCAGGTCCGTGCGGATCCGGTCACGTCTCGCGAACTGGATATTGTGAAAATTGCGGCCGCCCTGGCGACGGCCACTATCCTCCTTGCCGGCCTGTACTACGGCCGCGATATACTCATACCGCTCGCGATCGCCTTCCTGATCACGTTTGCACTGAACCCGCCGGTCACCTGGTTTGTCCGAAAAGGCCTCCCCAGACCGCTTGCGACGGGTCTCGTCATAGTGACCGTCGTGTGCACTCTGCTGGGACTAGGCGTCGTTCTCGGCGCCCAGGTCCGTTCGATGGCGGTCGAATTGCCGACCTATCAATCGACCATACTGACGAAGCTGTCAGATCTACGCGAGAATCTCAAAGCACCCGGATTTTTGGACGGCGTGCTGAGAACCGTCGAACGCTTACAGAAAGAGGTGGAGTCAAAGGACGATAAACCAGCGGGCGGCCCCGTCCCGCAGCGCGTCGAAATCGTTCCCATACCGCCAACACCGTTCGAGCAGGCATTTGGCTGGCTTGTGCGTTCAGTGGAGCCCCTGGCTACCGCCGGCATCGTCTTGATCTTCGTCATTCTGGCGCTGCTTGATATCGGCGATCTTCGCGACCGGCTTCTGCGCCTATTCGGAGGGAACTTCCATCGCTCAACGGATGCGATTCAGGAGGCCGGTGCGCGTATCAGCAGATATCTTCTGATGCAGCTGCTCGTGAACGTCAGTTACGGTGTGCCGCTCGCTGCCGGCCTCTGGATCATCGGCGTACCCGGCGCACTGCTGTGGGGCGCCGTGGGCGCGGTCATGCGCTTCGTTCCCTATGTCGGCCCGCTGATTGCTGCGATCTTTCCGATCGCGCTCGCCTTTGCCGTCGACAGCGGCTGGAGCATGCTGCTCTGGACCATTGCGCTGATCGTCATCCTCGAGTTGATAAGCAACAACATCGTCGAGCCGCTGCTCTATGGGTCCAGCACCGGCCTGTCGGCCATATCGCTGATCGCCGCGACGATATTGTGGACAGCGCTCTGGGGCCCAGTGGGGCTGATCCTCTCCACCCCCCTCACCGTTTGCCTGCTGGTTCTCGGGCGCAATCTGCCACAACTGCGCTTCCTCGACACCATGCTCGGCTCGACGCCTGCACTGGACGTTCCGGCCCGCATCTATCAGCGGCTGATTGCAGATGACGCCGACGAAGCTGCCGAGATCGCAAGCACCGAGATCGAGAAGACTTCAGTCATATCGTTCTACGATGCAATCGGCATTGAGGTCCTTCGTCTGGCAAGCGAGGCGTACCTCCAGAACGCAAGCGCCGAGCACCGCATGCGCCTAACAAGCGGAATGGACTCGCTCCTCGACGATCTAAGAGATGAATACCCCTCCTCCCTGGGTCCGGAGGCAAAGCCCAGGGTCCTGTGCATCGGAGGAAAATGGGAGATTGATGCCCTCTCCGGCGAGATGCTGGCCCATGCGCTCGCATTCGAAGGGATCGCCGCAGTTTCCCAACCCGCTGCAAGCGTAAATGCCGACTATCTGGCCAAACTCGACCTGAAGGGCGCGGACATTGTCTGTCTCAGTTACGTTACGCCGAATCCAGCCATCCCCGCTCGCCACGCCTGCCGGCGTCTGCGACGACGATGGCCGAATATGCGCATCGTTCTGGCGCTGTGGAACGCGCCGCCAGAGCTGTTGACCGACGAATCCCTTGCAAAGCTCAAAGCCGATGCTGTCGTGACTTCGGTCGAGGAGGCGGTTCGCCGTATTCACCGTATCATCGACCCTGAAGAAGCCACGGTTGTCCAACAAGCCCCCGTGCCTGACAACGACGCAGAGCGTGTCGACGCGCTGAAAGCGACCGGGGTCTTGGAAGGTAATAAACGTGAAGCGCTGGATGCTCTCGCCAAACGTGCGGCCGACGTATTCAACACCAGCGTTGCCGTGATCACCACTATTGATAAGGACCGCGAATACTTCGTTGTCAATCGGCTCGCAAATTTGACCCCGTAATGGAGTGGGCCCCTGGTGCTGGACGGGTAAGCAGAGTTGGATTGACCGGGTGGCCGGGCTTTTGGAGAAAAGCCCATGCCGAGACACCGATCCCACAGC
>NZ_MWPQ01000024.1 GCF_002028545.1 Nitrobacter vulgaris | reverse complement strand
CTTGATCGGCCATGGCCACCTCAGCCGGTGCGCGCTTGCAGCAAAAGGCTGCGCGCACCGCTGCTCAGTGACCTCTCCTCAGTCCTTCCGTAGGTGCTACGGCACTTGACTGACAACGCGCTTACGCCGAAACGCTCATCATGCCCGGAGAAGAATCTTCACCGGGGAGAGGATTGCCGGGCCAAGCCCGGCAATGACGCTCAGGAATAACCCGCTACTTTCCCGCGACGACGCCTTCCGGCTCAGTGCTCAGCCCGCGATAGACCACGCCGCCGATGATGCCGCCGATCAGCGGTGCTACCCAGAACAGCCAGAGCTGCTCCAGAGCCCAGCCGCCGACGAACAGTGCGGGACCGGTGCTACGCGCCGGATTCACCGACGTGTTGGTCACGGGAATGCTGACAAGGTGAATCATCACCAGCGCAAGTCCGATCGCCAGCGGCGCGAAACCCGCCGGAGCCTTGCCGTGGGTCGATCCCATGATGACGAACAGGAACATGGCCGTCATTGTCACCTCGGTGATAAAGCAAACCATGAGGTTATAGTGACCGGGCGAGTGCTCGCCGTAGCCATTCGATGCGAAACCCTTGGTTACGTCGAATCCTGCCGCACCGCTGGCGATCACATAGAGCAGCGCCGCGCCAGCGACCGCCCCGATCACCTGCGCAATAACGTACGGCACCACTTGCCCTGCCGGAAACCGGCCACCGGCGGCCAAACCCACTGTGACCGCTGGATTGAGATGACAGCCTGAAATATGCCCGATCGCGTAGGCCATGGTGACAACGCTCAGACCGAAAGAAAAAGCCACGCCCAGCAGCCCGATGCCGACTTGCGGAAACGCGGCCGCGATGACCGCGCTGCCGCATCCCATAAACGTCAGCCAGAAAGTGCCAATCAGTTCGGCCACGTATTTCCTGACATCCATGACACGCCCTCCTCGGTTGCGGGGGATCACACCACCCGGATTCAGGTTCCATAGAAGCCCGATATGAGGCTTCCTAAAACCCCAATGGTTGTTCTTTGGGGGAATTTCACCTGAATTTTTGGCTTTTTCCCCCGCGCCCAACGATCGCCTATGGTGGACATCCGCGCCTTGATCTGATACATCGGCGCCCTTGACGCTGAGGGCTTGGCCTTTGTCGGCCCTTCGCTGTCTGAAAAACTCTCACCGTAGTTGAAAAGAGGATGCCGCGTGCAGGTTCTCGTTCGCGATAACAATGTCGATCAAGCCCTCAAGGCGCTGAAGAAAAAGATGCAGCGTGAGGGAATTTTCCGCGAAATGAAGCTCCGCGGCCATTACGAAAAACCCTCGGAAAAGAAGGCTCGCGAAAAGGCCGAGGCCGTGCGCCGCGCCCGCAAGCTTGCACGCAAGAAGATGCAGCGCGAAGGTCTACTGCCCATGAAACCGAAGCCGGTTTTTGGCGCCGGACCTGGAGTCGGCCGGGGCGGTCCAGCCGCTGGCCCTCGTGGACCGCGCTGAACAATTACTACAAGTTCGACATTGAATTCAGCGCGGGCTTTAGGCCCGCGTTGTTATTGCTGCATGCTGATGGATTTCTGTGACTACCGCGGCAGCACAGTCTCGACGACCGCTTTCGCAGCCGAAAGCATATCGTCGGCGACAGCCTGAGCCCGCGTCGCCGGCGCTGGCTCGTTGGCCTTTAGATCGAACGGCCGAGATGCTTGCGGGATATTTTCAGGGGGAACCGGCAGCCGCGCACGGTCGGCCTGGTCGAAAAGCGTCCCTTCCCCAGCTCCGGCCGGATCAAACCTGCTTGTTTCCACTTTGGGCGTAGACGCTTGGATCGCTGATGGAAGCGACTCCGCCGCCTGAGGTGTGGCATGCGTGACCTCTTGGAGTCGTGAAGGCGCGACCGACTGACGATCGGCATCCTGCTGCGCTCGAGGAGGCCCCTCTGATCGAGGACGTACCGCCTCGACCTCCAAGGACGCCTCGGTCGTGTTGTGCAGCCGATCGATCGCGGCCCGCGCAAGACCGTTGGCATCCGCGGCCGAAGCCGCTTGTGCCGGAGCGGTCGTCATCGACCTGACCTTGGCAGTCTTCTCGCGCTGCGGCGTTTGGTGCTTTTTCGTGTCGGCCGGCAAACTCGCCGCCCGCTTCTCGGCAGGTTTCGCTGCGGCAGCCTCGGATGGAATCTTCTCGGGCTGGACCTTCTCGTCAGGCGCCGTGGCGCTTTCTTTCCCGGACATATCTCCCGCCCGGACCTTGGCCTCGGAATCGGTGTCGCCCGCTTTGTCGGAAATCGCGGCCGACGCCGCAGCAGCCGGCGGCGTATCCGGCTTGACGGCGATGTAATGGTTCACAATGTAGGCGGCTGTCACCGTCGCAATGATGGAAGGCAATATTTTTTCAACAAAGTATTTCAGCATGATCGGCTTCTCCCGCGCTGTCTGTGGGAGAGTTTTTGGGCCGATTAAGGGATCAATCGCGACGGATCGGAGGCAAACGGTGTTCCTCACCATTTCGTGTTACTTGATCCGGCGGCTTGCCGACCTATTGCGAGAAGTCGGGGTATTCGGGGACGACGGCGATGTCGAAACCCGGCCGGACCCAAGCACGAAAGCGAAACCACCAGCGCGGTAAAATCCACGCCGGCAGCGGCATTGGAAAAGTTATCTGGCGCGCTTACTGGCGCTCTTTTTTGCCTTTTTCGCCTTTACCTTCTTCACCCTTACCTTCTTCGCTGTTGTCTTCTTTTTGCCGGCAGTTTTCTTTCTGACGGTCTTCTTGGCAGCGAGAAGGGCGCCGACTTTCTTCGAGGAGCGTCCGACCTCCCCAACCGCGGCGCGAAGCCGTGCCGGCGTCACCTTGAACTTCTTCGACCAGTAGCTGACTTCATAGGGTTGGGTCAGCGCGATCAGTGCCCGGTCGTTCGTCGCACGTTTTTGCAGCTTGAGGTAGGCTTCGACTGTTTTGGCGGAGCGACCGACAGCCTTGACTGCGGCCTTCAGCTTTAACGGCGTGACTTTGAATTTTCTGGACCAGTAACGGACCTCGTAGGCCTCACCCAACGCGATCAAGCGACCGTCACTTCCGCCGCGCTTCGCCTTGTCATCCGCCATACCGGCCTCCACTGTTGAATAGCGCCGAATTACATTCCCTTGACGATATTCTCCGTCATCTTCTTGGCGTCGCCAAGCAGCATCATGGTGTTGTCCCGATAGAACAGTGGATTATCGATGCCGGCATAGCCCGATGCCAGCGAGCGCTTGATGAACATCACCGTGCCAGCTTTCCAGACCTGCAACACCGGCATGCCATAGATCGGCGAAGACTTATCTTCCTCCGCCGCGGGGTTGGTGACGTCGTTAGCGCCGATGACGAAGGCCACGTCGGCCTGCGCGAATTCCGAATTGATGTCCTCGAGCTCGAACACCTCGTCGTAAGGCACGTTGGCCTCGGCCAGCAGCACGTTCATGTGGCCGGGCATCCGGCCTGCCACCGGATGAATCGCGTACTTCACCTCGACACCCTCCTTCTTGAGGTTGTCGGCCATCTCGCGCAGCGCGTGCTGCGCCTGCGCCACCGCCATGCCGTAGCCCGGCACGATGATGACCTTCTGTGCGTTCTTCATGATGAAGGCGGCGTCATCCGCCGAGCCGAGCTTGGCTGGCTTCTGTTCACCGCTGCCGCCACCGGCCGCCACCGTCTCACCGCCGAAGCCACCCAGGATCACCGAGATGAACGACCGGTTCATGGCGTGGCACATGATGTAGGACAGGATCGCGCCAGAGGAGCCGACCAGCGCGCCCGTGATGATCAGCGCCGAGTTGCCGAGCGTGAAGCCGATGCCGGCCGCAGCCCAGCCGGAATACGAGTTCAGCATCGAAATCACGACCGGCATGTCGGCGCCGCCGATCGGGATGATCAAGAGCGCGCCGAGCAGAAGCGCCAGAATCACGATCAGCCAGAAATCGAGCGCGCTGCCGGACATCACCAGCCCGACGATGAAGAACACCAGTGCGAGTCCGAGCACGATGTTGATGATGTGACGTGCCGGCAGGATAATCGGAGCGCCACTCATGCGGCCCGACAGTTTCAAGAACGCGATCACCGAGCCGGTGAATGTCAATGCGCCGATGGCAACGCCGAGCGACATCTCAATCAGACTCTGCGCATGGATGTTGCCGGGTGTGCCGATTCCGAAAGCCTCGGGCGCATAGAACGCGCCAGCGGCCACCAGCACCGCCGCCATGCCGACCAGCGAGTGGAACGCCGCGACCAGTTCCGGCATCGACGTCATCGGCACCCGGCGCGCGATCACCGCGCCGATGCTGCCGCCGATCGCAACACCGAGGATCACCAGCACCCAAGCCACGGCGTCGGCGGGCGGATGCGCAGCGAGCGTGGTCGCGACCGCGATCGCCATGCCGGTCATGCCGAGGAAATTGCCTTTCCGACTGGACGCCGGACTGGACAACCCCCGCAGCGACAGGATGAACAAAACGCCGGCGACGAGATAAAGAAGCGCGGAGAGATTGGCGTTCATGGCGTCTGCTATCTCCCGGGCATTCCGTCATGCCCCGTCTTGCGTCGGGCATCCCGGCTTTTTCTTATCAATAGAACGCGGACATTCTGGTCATCCGCACGAAGACGCGCTTCACGCGCACGCCCGATCATCACGACTTCGCTTGCCGACAATCGTCCCATCGCGGATCGGCCTACTTCTGCTTCTTCTTGTACATCGCCAGCATTCGCTGGGTGACGAGAAAGCCGCCGAAGATATTCACGCAGGCAAAAACCAGAGCGACGAAACCGAAGGCCCGCGCCCAGCCCGAGCCTTCTGAGATCATGCCGACGCCGACGGCGAGCAGCGCGCCGACCACGATCACCGACGAGATCGCATTGGTGACCGACATCAGCGGAGTATGCAGTGCCGGCGTCACCGACCACACCACGAAATAGCCGACGAATACGGCTAGAACGAAAATCGACAGCCGAAAAACAAAGGGATCGACGGCCTGCACGACATGTTCCATGGAGGCATTCCTATTCGTCGTTTCCGAGCGTGCGAGAAGCGTGAACGGCAAACCCGGAAATGAACGCGCACGTCGTGTTCTCCGGAACAATCCGCTGACCGGCTGGGCTCATGATCATCATGCGCTTTTCGGCTGGAAGTTCGGATGAATGATCGCGCCATTCCGGGTCAGCGCGGTGGCCTTGACCAGTTCGTCGTCCCAGTTCACCGCAAGCGCCTTGGTCGTCTTGTCGACCAGCGTCTCAATGAACGAAAACAGGTTGCGAGCGTACAGGCTGGACGCCGAGGCGGCGACGCGGCCAGCGACGTTGGTAAAGCCTATGATCTTTACACCATCGAGATCGACGACCTTACCCGCCTGGACGCCCTCAATGTTACCACCGCGCTCAACCGCGAGATCGACCAGCACCGAGCCAGGCTTCATCGAGCGCACCATCTCCGCGGTCACGAGCCTCGGCGCCGGGCGTCCGGGAATCAACGCCGTCGTGATGATGATGTCCTGCTTCTTGATATGTTCAGTGGTTAGCGCCGCCTGCTTGGCCTGATACTCTTTCGACATTTCCTTGGCATAGCCGCCAGCGGTCTGCGCGTTCTTAAACTCCTCGTCCTCTACGGCGAGAAATTTGGCGCCGAGGCTTTCCACCTGCTCCTTGGTCGCGGGTCGAACATCGGTCGCGGTGACTACGGCGCCGAGACGGCGCGCGGTGGCGATCGCCTGAAGGCCAGCAACGCCGACGCCCATGACGAATACCTTCGCAGCAGGCACGGTGCCGGCGGCCGTCATCATCATTGGAAATGCGCGGCCGAACGCCTCGGCGGCCTCAATGACGGCCCGATAGCCGGCCAGATTTGCCTGGCTGGACAGCACATCCATCACCTGGGCGCGCGTGATACGCGGCATCAGCTCCATTGCGAAAGCCGACACACCGGCGTCCGCGATCTTTTTTAGTGCAGCCTCGTTTCCGTAGGGATCCATGATCGCGATCACCAGAGCGCCACGCTTGTAGCGCGCCAGCTCGGATGCCTCGGGCCGCCTCACCTTAATAACAAGGTCGGCGTCTTTCACGGCATCGGTACTTACCACCGCTCCGGCAGCGGTGAAGTCCGAATCCGGCACACCCGATTTAGTTCCGGCGCCCGGCTCGATTGCGACATCCGCGCCGAGCGCCTTGAACTTCTTTACTGTGTCGGGTGACGCGGCAACCCGCGGCTCCGACTCATCGATTTCCTTCGCAATCGCAATCTTCATGATGCCCCCCGCAGCCAACGGCCACGCACGACTAAAGCACCAGCCACGTTGCTAGCAATGGAAATCCAGAACGGTCAGAAAGGTCGACCGTACAATCAGGTGAGGAAAATCGCCATCAACGAGACAATGGTGATCACGGCCGCCGTGCCGATCGTCCCCATCTTGATGAAAGCCTTATATGTTCCCTCGTGCGCCGGGTAATCCATGCCGTCCGCCGTCGAGTAAACGATTTCGTTATGATCTGACACGTCAAGTCTCCAGCCAGGGTTGATCTTGCGATGGAGGAATTAGCGCAATCAGAGGGACAGAGCAACGGTGCGGCGGTCACCTTGGCGAAGTCATCGCCCCTTTATGTATAAAATATACAAATCCAGCCCCTCGAACTCGCCGGAAGCCAAGTTTTCCTGGCTTACGGCCCGCCCTTCGCCTGATGATTTCAACGGATAAAGGGGCAGCACCCCGCCTGTCCGGAACCAGACCTCCCTTCCGGTTGCCTTACGCATCTGTCCCGGTGGGCCGTTCGCGCCCTGAAGAATCCACTTCCCGCCAGAAAATACACGCTGCGATTGTAATTCAGCTCGGTACCGGCCTCTGAGACAAGACTGCGCCATTTTGCCGCGCAGCACGGCGGCCGATGGGCCAACCTATCCCATCCTCTCAAGCTCATCGATCATGCCGGCTATCACCGATAATCCGCCATCCCAAAATTGTGGATCCCTGGCGTCGAGCCCGAACGGCCTCAGCAGTTCGGAATAGTGCTTGGTGCCGCCGGCCGCGAGCATCGCCAGATAGCGCTCGGCGAAACCATCGGACGCGTGTTCATACACTGCATAGAGCGAGTTCACGAGGCAATCGCCGAACGCGTAGGCATAGACATAGAACGGCGAATGAATGAAGTGAGGAACGTACATCCAGAAGGTCTCGTACCCCGGCTTGATTTCGATCGCGGGACCGAGGCTCTCGCCCTGTACGCCAAGCCAGAGCTGACCGATGCGCTCTGCGGTGAGTTCGCCGCTCTTACGCTCGGTATGAACCGCGCGCTCAAAGGTGTAGAACGCGACCTGGCGCACCACGGTGTTGATCATGTCCTCGACCTTGCCGGCGAGCAGCGCCTGCCGTTGCTTCGCGTTCTTGGTCTGCGCCAGCAGGCGCCTGAAGGTCAGCATCTCGCCAAAGACTGACGCGGTTTCCGCAAGCGTCAGCGGCGTCGGCGCCATCAGCGCGCCGTTCTTCGCAGCCAGCACCTGATGCACGCCGTGCCCCAGCTCATGCGCCAGCGTCATCACATCGCGCGGCTTGCCCTGGTAGTTCATCAGCACGTAGGGATGCGCCGACGGCGTGGTCGGATGCGAAAACGCTCCCGGCGCCTTGCCGGGGCGCACAGGCGCGTCGATCCACCGGTCGGTAAAGAATCGCTCGGCAATGCCGGCCATCTCTGGCGAAAATTCGCCATAGGCGGTCAAAACCATCTTGCGCGCATCGGTCCAGGGGATGACGCCGGTGGCGGCGAACGGCAACGGCGCGTTGCGGTCCCAATGGGCGAGCTTCTTCTTTTTGAACCAGCGCGCCTTCAACGCATAATAGCGATGCGACAACCGCGGATAGGCCGCGCGCACCGAGGCCACCAGCGCATCCACCACCTCGCGCTCGACGCGGTTGTTCAGGTGGCGCGAATCGGCGACGTCGTGAAAGCCGCGCCAGCGGTCGGAAATGTCCTTATCCTTGGAGAGCGTGTTGGTGATGAGCGCGAAGGTTCGCTCGTTGGCCTTGAACGTCTTCGCCAGCGCCTGAGCAGCCGCTTTCCGCTTCTCCGGCGAGCGATCCTGCAACAGGTTCAGCGTTGGTTCGATCGCAAACTCCTTGTTCCCGACCCTGAATCGTAACCCTGCAATCGTCTGGTCGAATAATCTGTTCCATGCCGAGTAGCCGGTCTGCGACTTCTCATGGAAAAGCTGCTCGAGCCGATCCTCAAGCTGGTACGGCTTGTCTTTGCGACTATCCTCGATCCAGGGGCGATAATGCTCCAGCTCCGGCGCCTGCATGGCGCGCTCGATCACGTCATCGTCGATGCGGTTGAGCTCCAGCGGGAAAAATAGCAGATGCAGCGACGCAGCCGTCAGACGCTCCGAGACGTCGCCATAGAATTTCGAGATCGCGGGATCGACGCTGTCGCCAGCGTGTATCAAGCCTGCAAAGGAACTGAGCCGGCCCGCGAGATCGTCAATCGCCTCATAGCGTCGTACGGCTCCCGCAAGCCATACGCCGCCTTCAGGGCTCGACGTTTCCGTCGCGAGCTTGCCCTTGTAGTCCGCCTCAAAAGCCTTGCATTCAGCATCGATCCTGTCGAGATCGCGCGCGACCTCGGGCGCATCAATCCCGAAATAGAGATCCGCGAGATTCCACTCCGGCAGACCTCCCGGTTTCACGGCAACCGCTTTTTTGGCCGGCTTGCGGTGGGAGGCGGGTTTACGAGCGGTAGCGGATTTGCGTGAGGCGGAGGAAGTACGCGCAGCCATTATCGATCCAGACTTTCTCTATGAATACCGATCAACGGGAGAGCAGTTACGACATCATGATGGCACGGCGGCAAACCTTAAGAGCGAATTAATCACCGTCCGCCAGTGTGCCTCGATTCGGTACAGATAGTTGTAGTGCGCGGGGAATGCCATGACTGCCACGATTTTGATCGCCGACGATGACGCGGTGCAGCGTCGTCTCGTCGAGAACATGGTGCGGCGGTGCGGCTATGAAACGATGGTGGTCGAAAGCGGCGACGCCGCTGTCGCCGTAATGACGGCGAGCGACGGACCGGTAATCGATGCTCTTGTCCTCGACCTCGTGATGCCCGGCCTCGACGGCATGGGCGTGCTCGCGGGAATCCGCGAGGCCGGCCTCGCCATCCCCGTCATTGTCCAGACCGCACATGGGGGTATCGACAATGTGGTTTCGGCCATGCGTGCCGGCGCACATGACTTCGTCGTAAAGCCGGTCGGCATCGAGCGTCTTCAGGTCAGCTTGCGCAATGCGCTCAACGCCAGCGCACTAAAGAACGAATTGCAGCGCGTCCGTCACAGCCGTGAAGGTCGCCTCACCTTCGCCGACATCATCACCCGCAGCGAGACCATGGCCGACGTGATGAAGGTCGCGAAAAAGGCAGCAGGCTCGTCGATCCCGGTGCTGATCGAAGGCGAATCCGGTGTCGGTAAGGAGCTATTCGCACGCGCCATCCACGGCACTAGTGACCGCAGTGCCAAGCAGTTTATCGCGGTGAACTGCGGCGCGATCCCGGACAACCTCGTTGAGTCAATCCTGTTCGGTCACGAAAAGGGGTCATTCACCGGCGCGACCGAGCGCCACACCGGCAAGTTCGTCGAAGCTTCCGGCGGCACGCTGTTTCTCGATGAAGTGAGCGAGTTGCCGTTAGCCGCGCAAGTAAAACTATTGCGCGCGCTGCAGGAAGGCGCGGTCGAAGCGGTCGGCGGCCGCAAGCCGGTCAAGGTCGACGTCCGCATTATCTCAGCCACCAATCGGCGGCTGCTCGATCGCGTCAAGGCCGGACAGTTCAGGGAAGACCTGTTCTATCGCCTGCACGTGCTGCCGCTGACGATCCCTCCGCTTCGGATGCGGCGCGACGATATCCCGAACCTACTGCGGCACTTTCTGGCGCGCTTCTGCGCCGAGGAACACCGAACGATCAACGGCATCAGCGGCGAGGCGATGGCGGGGCTGTCACAGCTCAACTGGCCCGGCAACATCCGCCAACTCGAAAACGCTGTTTACCGCGCGGTCGTCATGAGCGAGGGCACGCATCTTGGCCTGTCGGATTTTCCGTCAACCGGTTTGCAGCCCGCTACGGACATTCACCCGAATACGTACGCCGAAGCTGGCGAGCCGCTGATCATGGAGCCGGTTTCGCCACGAACAGCATCGAACGTCGTAAACGGTAACGACATACCCCTTGCACCTACGCCAGATCCCGGCAGCCTGCCATTGTTCACTCAAGACGGCGAAGTACGCCCACTCGAGGAGTTGGAAGCCGACATCATTCGCTTCGCAATCTCGCATTACCGCGGACAAATGTCCGAAGTGGCGCGCCGATTGAAAATCGGACGATCCACGCTTTACCGCAAGCTCGACGACATCGCCGCGAAAAATGGCATCGTCGCCAAAGAGGAACAGTAACGAGCTCAAGTGCGTTTTAGGTAAGTTCGGCGCGCGCATTTGAACCTGATCACGCGAGAGTGCGCGCGGGCGACTGAACCGTTGCGGCGTAGTGACAGACCAACGGAAAATACGCGTCAAAACAACACATCGCGTTGCCAACGATGTCTTTTGAGGTCAGTTTGTCGTGAATCGCGGTTTGCGGCGTTGGCTGCCCGAATCAGGCGTGCGAGTAGCAGCATCCGGGTGTCGTGAAGGCCAAAACAAAGCCTCGACGGACACAGGACAAAAATTCACCAGATTGTTCCGTGGGGACAGTTTCACCCGAGGGTGCGAGAATGCGAGACTACCCGACTAACCGGAGAGGATTCGATCGGATCCTGACAGTGCTTGCAGCCACCTTTTTAGCAGTTTCGACCTCGGCCGCATTTGCCCAGGCGGATGTCGCAAAAAAGAGCGCCTCCGAACTCGCAATCGACGCAGCGATTCCAACGCCAGAGCCAGCCAACATTCCGCCGCCTACGGCAGCCGATTTTAAGGCGGATGATGTGCAGCCTGCACCACCGGTGGTCCGCGAGTCGAAGCCGGACGATCAAAAGACCGAGACGCGCGCAACCGATCCGAAGCCTGCCGATTCAAAGGCAGCCGACACGGCCACCTCGCACTCTGATACATCTACCAACGCAACCGCGTCTTCCGATGCGAAGCCCTCAAGCGTCCAGCCGGGCCCAAACCCCGAGACCACAGAAACGAAGCTTGACGAGCCCAAGACTACTGCCGCCAAACCAGATGATGTCACTGCGGCTCCGTCAGACGGCATCAAGACGAACGAAGCGATGAAGGATGAGCCGAAGAAGGACGCCACCGCGACGATCACCCCCGCGGCCGCGCCATCTCAAGCGGAGACCGGCTCCGCGACGGCCACCGATCAGCCGAGCGAACCAGTAAAGGCCGCGAACATCGTCCCGCCTGCGGATCAGCCGGTCGCCGAAAAGCTGCGCCCATTGCTCGATACCGAGGCGACAAAATTCTTTGACCGCAAGGCCGAGCGGGCGGCGATCGAGAAATTCTACGCGGCGCGGAGCTATGCGCCACTATGGACCGAGGGCGGCACACTGAATGCGCAAGCCAAGGGTGTGATTGCGCGCCTCAGGGACGCTGCGGCCGACGGCCTCAATCCCGCCGACTATCCGGTACCCAACTTTGCTGCGGCGTCATCGCCCGACCAGCTGGCAGAAGCCGACCTGAAGCTGACCGCGAGCATGATGGACTACGCCCGTCAGGCCCAGAGCGGCCGGATGCACTGGTCGCAGGTCAGCGCTGATATCCAATATCCCGAGCACCCTGTCGATCCCGAGCAGGTTTTAGCGAACGTCACCACCGCCAAGGATTCCTCCGCAGCGCTCGACAGCTACAACCCACCGCATAAGCTTTATCGGGAGTTGAAGCAGAAACTGGCCGAGTTGCGTGGGGTGGGCGATGGCCCTGTCACACAGATTGCGGACGGCCCTGCACTTAGATACACGCCGGCGCGTGGCAAGAAGCACCCCGCCGTGGTGATGGAAGATCCCCGCGTGCCAATCCTGCGCGCGAAACTTGGCGTGTCTGAAAACGCCGATGACACGCATTATGACGCGAAGGTCGCGGCCGCCGTCCGCAAATTTCAGGCGAACGCTGATCTCAAGGCGACTGGCGTGCTCGACGAGCGGACGATCAAGGCGATCAACAGCCCGAAACGGGATCGCCAGATCGACACCGTCATCGTCAACATGGAGCGCTGGCGCTGGCTGCCGCGCGAGCTTGGAGCTCCATCGCTGGGCGACGCCTATGCCATCCTGAATATCCCGGATTATTCGCTCAGGGTGATGCAGCATGGTACGCCGATCTGGACCACCCGCGTCGTCGTGGGCAAGCCGGGAGTCCATGCCACGCCCCTTCTGACGGAAACGATGAAGTACATCACCGTCAACCCAACCTGGAACGTGCCGCCCTCGATCATCTACAAGGAATACCTTCCCGCCTTGCAGCAGGACCCGACCGTGCTGGAGCGCATGGGTCTCAAGCTGGAGCGTGATCGCAACGGCGGAATTCACATTTCGCAGCCGCCAGGCGAACGTAATGCGCTGGGCCGCATCCGCTTCAATTTTCCAAACAAGTTTCTGGTGTACCAGCACGATACGCCGGACAAACACCTGTTTGCAAAAGAGACGCGCGCCTTCAGCCACGGCTGCATGCGGGTTCAGAACCCCGACCAATACGCCGCTACGTTACTCAACATCGCCCTTCCGCAGGAGCATTACACTCCGGAAAAAGTCCGGAGCATGTATGGCCGGAACGAGTTTGACATCAAGTTCCCGACTCCAATTCCGGTGCACATCACCTATCAGACCGCGTTTGTGGATCATGCGGGCAAATTGCAACTTCGCGCAGATGTCTACGGCCGAGATGCCAAGATACTGGCGCTGCTCCAAAACTCCAGTGGGCGCGATCTCGAAACGGTCATCGCTCATGCCCAGCCGAGTTATTCCCGTCCCAGGGGGAGTATTCCGCAGCAAGGAGTGGCCTTCAACGAAAACCGCGGGTTTGGTGGTGGTTTCGACAACAGCGGCCCGTCGTTCTTCGAGCGGCTGTTCGGTGTCCAGACCCCGCCTCCGCAGATGGACGACCGTCGCCGGCGGATATACGGGCGCTAACTCGCCTTTCACGAGCCATCGAAAGCGGATTACTTGATTAAAAACAAGGGCGTCATCACCTGATGGCGTCCTTTTAACGTTAACCACTATCCACCCCTTCTCGATAACATGGCTCTTTTTTGCCACAGTCAGCGAGCTAATTAATCTTTAGAGCAGGAAGGTAAGGTAAATCGGCGTTAACCGTCCTGCCCTACGACTTGGCTTATGTCCTTTCACATGGGGTTTTCGTGGAAGGGCTTTCCGACTTGATCGTCTTCCGGGTGGGCTCATACGTGCTTTCTGGTTTTGCACGCGGCTTGAAATCGTTGTCGATTTCACGGACGGGTTTCCGCATCGGCCTGTCGTCGCTTCTTTTACTTGCAGGTGCTGGATCGGTCCATGATGCCGCGGCGCTGAATGAAACGCGCACGCTGTCCTTTCATCACACCCATTCCAACGAAGACCTGACCATCACCTTCAAGCGCGACGGCCGCTATGACGATGGCGCCCTGAAACAGCTCAATCACTTTCTCCGCGACTGGCGCAGCCAGGAGCAGACCACCATGGATCGCCATCTCTTCGATATCCTCTGGGAGGTCTATCGGGACGTCGACGCCAAGCAGCCGATCAACATCGTCTCGGCCTACCGCTCTCCGGGCACCAACGCCATGCTTCGCCGCCGCTCCAAGGACAGCGGCGTCGCGCGATTCAGCCAGCACATGCTGGGGCACGCGATGGACTTCTTCGTTCCTGGCGTGTCGCTCGAAAAAATCCGGTTCGCCGGATTACGCCTCCAGCGCGGCGGCGTCGGCTTCTATCCCAAATCTGGTTCGCCATTCGTTCATCTCGATACCGGACATGTGCGACACTGGCCGCGCATGACCCACGATCAGCTGGTGCGTGTCTTCCCGAACGGCCGCACCGTGCACATTCCCTCGGACGGCAATCCGCTGCCGGGCTATCAGGTCGCGATGGCTGACATCGAAAAGCGCCGGCAGGCGGGTGACGAAGGTACTGCGACCAGCAAGCCGTCGAATTTCCTGATGGCGCTGTTCCGCGGCAAGTCGGCCGACGAAGATGACGAATCTGACGGCACCCCTGCGGCGGAGCCAGATCAGCCGGTCGCACTCGCCGCTTCATCGGTCCCGGTGCCGCGGCCGAAGCCCGGGGCCTTCAAATTGGCCTCCGCCGACGTACAGTCAGTTCCGCCGCCGCCGCCCGCGAAACAGGCGGCGGACGGCAAACCTCAGACCCCCGCCGACATCATCAATTCCCGTGGGTTCTGGGATGAAATCCCGCCGGCCTCGAAGCAGGTCACGCCAAAGCAGGTTTTGGCCGCCGTCAGCGCGCGACAGGCGGTCTCCGCAGCCGACCGGCAGCCGACCGACGGTGTCTCTAGTGCCTTGCAGGCACTGGCCTATGCGTCAGAGCAGGACGTCCGCCGGGCGCGAATAGTCGCGGCGACCGCATCGATCCCGCCCATCCGGCCGGCGACCCTCCCCGCGCGTAACCCGATGGCGGTGGACAGCGTGACGACCGTCGTGGCCAAAAGCGCTCAAGGCCAAAAGTCCAGCGTATCGATATCCCGCCGTTTAGCACGGGCGACTGCACGCGACAGCGACGCATGGATGCGTGCGATGATCCTTGCCCCGAGCGCGAGCCGCACAATGTTGGCGACGGTCATGGGCGAGCAGGACATGACGTTGATGCAGGTCTATTTTGATAAGCCGGACCGGATGATCGCAATGGCTTTCTCAGACGATTCGCAGATGGGTCTGGTCTGCGATCGATTCACCGGATCGGCCGTTGCCAAGTTGACCACGACCGCGCTCGTGGTGCGAGCGGCCTCGCAACGCTAGGCTGCGGCTCAAACTTGCCCGGAAACGACAGCGCGCAGCCCTAAATCCCTCGCGCACCTCTGTTTGGGGCTACGCTTAAGCCCGGCGACATCGTCGTCAGCTCTGCAGTCATAGCGGAAATGCCATAAGGCCGCGCAATCCGAGCGGCCGGCGCCAGGCCGTTCTTCCTGCCGCCCTACAGTCCCGCTCCCAATCCGGTCGAGCAGGTCTTTGGTAGGCTGAGGCCCTCGCTCCGAAAAGCAGCTGAGCGAATCGTCGAAGCCACATGGAAGCGCACGTCACCACCTTGCTGACAGCCGCCCCAGCGCCAATTACTTCTTCAACGCAGGATCCGCCTCAACGTGAAACAATCATGCTCTAAACACCCGTTTCACCGTTCGGACCGACGAAGGCGATACGGACCATGTTCGTCGCGCCCGGCGTGCCGAGCGGCACGCCGGCCACGATGATGATGCGCTGGCCTGCCTTGGCAAACCCGTCGCGGAAAGCGATGGAGCCTGCCCGGTCGACCATGTCGTCTTGGTCGTGAGCGTCTTCCGCCACCACGCAATGTACGCCCCACGCCACGGCCAGCTTACGCCCCGTCGCAAGGTTCGGGGTAATGGCGACCACCGGCGGCTTCGGGCGCTCGCGCGCCATACGCAGCGCTGTCGAACCCGAACTGGTCCAGCATATGATCGCGGAGAGATCGAGCGTCTCTGCGATCTGCCGGGCGGCGTCAGCGATGGCATCGCCAACGGTAGGCTCCGGCTCGGCGCGCTGCGCGTTGAGCACACCCCGATAGATCGGGTCGCGTTCCACCTCTTCGCCGATCCGGTTCATGGTCGCGATGGCTTCGATGGGATATTTTCCGGCCGCGGACTCGGCGGACAGCATGATGGCATCTGCGCCTTCGTAAACCGCGGTGGCGACGTCGGAGACTTCGGCACGGGTGGGCACCGGCGACAGGATCATCGATTCCAGCATCTGCGTCGCGATCACCACTGGCTTGCCGGCACGGCGCGCCATCCGCGTCATCTGCTTTTGCAGGCTGGGAACCTGCTCGAGCGGCAATTCGACGCCAAGGTCACCGCGCGCGACCATCAACGCATCGGCCATTTCGATGATTTCAGGCAGCCGGTCGATCGCTTGCGGTTTTTCGATCTTGGCCATCACTGACGCACGGCCGCGGATCACCTTCTTGGCTTCGGCAACATCGTCTGCTCGCTGCACGAAGGACAATGCAATCCAGTCAACGCCGGCTTCCAGCGCCGCATCGAGATCGGAGCGGTCCTTGGGGGTCATCGCCGACACCGGCAAATCGGTATCGGGCAGGCTCACTCCCTTTCGGTCAGACATCCTGCCGCCGACGACGACGCGTGTCACTGCGCGCTCGGGCGAAGTTTCCTCGGCGATCAGGCGGACCTTGCCATCGTCGAGCAGCAGGGTGTGACCGGGGCGCAGCGCCGCCAGGATTTCGGGATGCGGCAGATGAACCCGGGTTCTGTCTCCGGGGCTGTTGTCGGAATCCAGAACGAAGGTTTCGCCGTTGCTCAACTGGATCGGGCCGTCCGCGAATGAGCCGAGCCGGAGCTTGGGTCCCTGAAGATCGACGAGAATGCCGATCGGCCGACCGTAGCTGCCCTCGACGTTGCGGATCGTGGCCACCAGTTCGCGCATCTTGTCATGCGTGGTGTGGCTCATGTTGATGCGGAAAACGTCCGCTCCAGCCTCGAACAGGCGGCGCACCATCGCGCTCTCGGATGAGGCAGGCCCGAGGGTGGCGAGTATCTTGATACGGCGCAAGCGTCTCATGGCTTGCGTCCGGGCAACGCACCTGGAGACGTTCCGCCCGTAGAATCGGGCGCGCCCGGCATTTCACCTTGTGGCAACCCAGGCACGCGCTGTGGCCCATGCTCACCGGTTTCCGTCAATTGTACGGTCCACGCGCGCTGGTCTCCGGTATCTATCTCGAAGAAGCCGGTGCGGTCGAAGCCTCTGGCGAGACAATTGTCGGTGCCTTTGATTGTGAATTCTTTATCGCGCGAGCACATGAAAGCCTGTCCCGACCATTCGCCGCCGTGGTCGTAATCTAGAGCATAAATATAATAATAACGTGCGATGAGCGTGCCTCGCAGCAGCGTCTCGCAGGCATGCGATGAAACATTCCACCAGCCCTCGGTGGTCCAGCCATCAGCGTCCTTGTAGCCAAGGGCGATGCCGACGCGGCTGGAGGTATTATTGCAGAGCCGGAAGTCTGCAGCTGCGGGCACCGACCACAGACAGACGACGAGGATGCCGAGGGCAGGTAAGAAGCCCGCGATACTCGCGCGCCGCGAGAACGTGGGAAAGAGGGGGTGGTCTGATATGGTCATTAGCCGGGCAAATCGTTTCGCCGTGATTTCGCGTGACCTGCTGCGCCTGTCAACGGTTTGAGCTGGCTTTTCACGTCAAGGTGCTCATTTTCCAGCCTATGAACTCCTATTTGCGCCGCGATATGGTAAAATCCGTGACACGCTCCAATTCAACTCAGACAGGCTATGGCGAGATCAGTGCATGACCATTGATGACAGAACGAGAACCGAACTGGAAGCTGCGGTATTCCGTCGGCTGGTCAATCATCTACAGTCCCGTAGTGACGTTCAGAATATCGAATTGATGAATCTGGCCGGTTTCTGCCGTAACTGCCTGTCAAACTGGCTCAAGGACGCCGCTGACGCAAATGGCGCTGTCATGACCAAGGACGAAAGCCGTGAAGCGGTGTACGGCATGCCCTACGAGACCTGGAAGGCAAAACATCAGGGCGAGGCAACGCCGGAGCAACTCGCAGCGATGAAGAAGAACCCGGGCAGTCACTGATTCGTTGGCGAGCGGCCTGTGGGTCGCTGTGGATGAGCGCGATGTCGCCTTGACGCCGAGCACGCCGCTCGGGAGTGTCGAGTTTCATTCAAATGTGACAGGCGGCCGGTGTATCCGAGCTCACAGTCCCAACGTCATCTTTCATAGCAGTCATCGTTCATATCAGGAGTAACAGGATGGCCATCGCTGTCGCCGCCACGGAAGAACCCGCGACCAGATTCGCGAAGGACCAGCTCAGGGCCATCATCGAGCGCATCGAGCGGCTAGAGGAAGAAAAAAAGACCATTTCCGACGACATTCGCGACGTCTACGCCGAGGCCAAGGGCAACGGATATGACGTCAAGGCGTTGCGAACGATCGTGAGAATGCGCAAGCAAGACGCCAACGAGCGTCAGGAGCAGGAAACGATCCTGGAAACCTATATGCACGCGCTTGGAATGCTGTGAGGCGCGGGCGCGGTAAGCTGTCGACCTCCGGACTTGGTCGACCTCCGGACTTGCAGGAGCGCCGCGTAGAGTATCCACGGTTGCAATCTTAGGGCCCATGCCCGGATTTTGTATTCTGGCGTGATCGGCCAGGATTGAAACGGCTTACCTCGGCCTCGTCCCTTATCCTCATAATCCACAGGAACGCGAATCGGCCTGCAGAAATTATTCACGTTCTTGGTGGAAAGTGGGGCGACTTCAACCGGAGTGGAATCAGATGAGTTTTGAGGCAGGCGAAGCCGTCATAGATGAGATCGTGGCGTCATGCGACGGCGACATGCGCGGCGCGCTGATGGCGCTCCTGATGATCAACGAGAAACTTGAGGATGAACTGCAACGGCTTTATGCGGCAGTCCGCGAAGGCAATACGCTGCATTAGTGGCCTTCCTCACCGCCGCCCTTCATACTTGCACTGTTAGTCGATCGGGCGATCGTCAATGACGATCTTGGTTTAGATCCAGCGCTGGAGCGTAGCGAAACGCCCTGGGTTTCCGCCCCCCGGCGATCAGATATCGCGCCCTTCGACCTTTTCAGTCAGGCTCTTGACCAGTTCCTGCACTCTCTCGAGATAGGGATTGATCGTGATCGCCTTGCGGAAGGCGTCAAGCGCACGCTTGTCATCACCGAGCTCTTGCATGACCACGCCGAGACCTGCAAGCGCTCCGAAGTGGCGCGGCTCGCGGCTCAGTACCTGCTCGATATCCTCAAGCGCACGCTGATAGTCGTTGCGCATGTAGTGCAGGGTCGCACGCCGGCTCCATCCCTCAATATACTCGGGATGCAGCTTCAGAACCGCGTCGAGCAGCTTGAGCGCGACGTCGAGTTGTTTGGCGTCCGTCGCCGTTTTCACGCGTTGCATTAAAAGCAACGTCGTGTCGCTTGAAGACTGACTCCACAGCGCCAGGATTTGGGCTTCCACATGTCTGGCGCTCTCCTGGTCCGGCGCGGCCTTGAGAGCTCCCAGGAGGAAATCGAGTCCGCGAGCCGTTTCTTTCGGGCTTTTCGGCAGCCTCGATGGCGGCCGCGGCAGATCGCTTGGCCGAGTGGCCTCAGGCGGCGTGGCCTGCGGAGAGCTGCGCGGTGGGGCTTGAGTGGACGCGACGGCCGGCGCCAGAGCCCCAGCGAGGGCAAGCATCGTTAGGACACAACCGATCGCGGAGATTCTCTGTTGCATTCACAAGCTCCGGAAATCGCGCGAGCTTGTCGAGCCTACACTACAGCGGTTCTCCGATCCACGGATCGATCCCACTCCGGCGTCATGCTGAAGGGCTCGACCTTCTTCGCGATCAAGCCAGGCGTGAGGACAATCGAGGTGTTTTCCTCAACGTAGGACGCTATAGACACAATAAACCCCGGCAAAGCCGGGGCATCAACGAGCTGTGATAACGATTTACGGACGACGTGCCGTAACGGAATGTGTGTGAATCAACCCTGACGAGCCTTGAAACGCCGTTGTGTCTTGTTGATCACATAAACCCTGCCCTTACGACGAACCAGACGGTTGTCGCGATGACGGGAGCGTAGGGATTTCAATGAATTACGGACCTTCATGGAAACGTTCCTGATCTTTCAAAGTCCGTGTACGAAGGCCGAGAAAACAGCAAACGCAAGGCTCGCGGACAAACCGCTCGGGACGCGCGGTTCTAGGCCATCGTGCCGGGGACTGTCAATCCAAACAACCACCTGCATTTGAATTTCCAGCGTCCTGATCCTATTTTCATGTCAGGCCCCCACACAAGGGCAAGCTCGGCGTGTGCGAGACGGGACAGCCAAGCAGCCGCAAAACCAGATTGGACGGAGAACTTTCTCGGCAGTAACATCTTCAAGCGCGCCGATGGCTCGTAGTGAAGACAAGGAACATCGCGAGAGCCAGACGGCGACGGACACATGTTTGGAGGTCCGTTATGAAATCGCACCGACTTCCCTTTGAAAACAGATGGACTAACGGCGAGCACGCTTGGCAGTGGCATTGCGAACTGGAGCGGCTGGGAGTGTCCACGGTCAGGACCATGTTCGCCGATCATGAAATACATCGAAGCAGGAGGCAGGTGGTCGTATACGATATCCCGCCGGAATTTGTCCGGGACTGGCTGGCATTCCACGACCGGGACAAAACGAGGCGGCAGCGCCTTTGGCAACTGATTTTCGCCGTGGTGGCAATCGCCGCATTGGCGATCGCGGTGGCAGCCTTCCTGCGAAGCATGACTTGAGTCCACCGACACCTTCGCGGCAGCAGGTTCCCGTCGATTCAATCTTGAATTGCTTTATCAAGGTTAACGATGCGCGGACATTCTCCG
Source organism: Nitrobacter vulgaris (assembly GCF_002028545.1). GTDB lineage: Bacteria > Pseudomonadota > Alphaproteobacteria > Rhizobiales > Xanthobacteraceae > Nitrobacter > Nitrobacter vulgaris. Next base: position 9,493 of record NZ_MWPQ01000024.1, on the reverse strand, counting down.
GTGCATAGCCGGAACGATCCCTCGTGCGGCCATACACAAAGTCTCACTTTGGCCGCCAGCGAGGGGGCTCAAATATGACCGACACAGCCAAGCAGGACAACCAAATCGCGGAAACGCCTTTCGGCAAGCGAAGGATGAAACCCCGCGCCTGCATTGTCGAAAGCAAGCATCACGTACGATCCCTGCTCAGCGAAGCCCTCGAAGAACAGGGTTTCATTCCGCATGCCTGCGCAACGCTGGACGACCTCGATACATCGTTGCGCTCCGATTTCCCCGACGCCATTGTCATCAGCTTCTCGATGAACGGCCTGGCGGTTTCGGACATCTTGAACCTGCTCGCGGTGCGAGCCTGCGCCGCAAGTGTGCTGCTGATCGGCCGGCCGGATGCGCCTGCCGTCAAGGCAGCCTGCGAGCTCGGAAAAAATTTGGCGCTCGACCTGCTGCCGGTCCTGCCGACGCCTTTCAGCGACAGGGACCTGCACGCACGGGTCGCCGCCCTGGTGCCGGCCGAACCCCCATCGCCACCGGTCGATGTGGCCGAGGCGCTCGGCGCCGGCTGGCTCGAACTCTGGTATCAACCCAAGATCAACGCGCGAAGCCTTTCGCTGGGCGGCGCTGAAGCACTGATCCGGATGCGCCACCCGAACTGGGGGATCGTGCCGCCAAGCCATTTCATTCCTGATGCGGATGATCCACACTTCCGCGCGCTGTCCGACTTCGTCATTGGCCGGGTTTTCCAGGACTGGCGCTATCTCGTCGCCAAGTCGGGGAGCATCCATATCTCCATCAACCTGCCCCTTGCCTTCTTCACGGACGCCAATGCCGTCGAAGTCCTGCGCATGCAGTTCCCGAATCATCCGGCCTTCGACGGCATGACCGTGGAGGTCGATGGCAGCGAAGTCGTGCAAAATTTACCGCTAGCGGTAGAGGCTGCGCATCGGCTGCGGTTTCACAACATTGGCCTGTCGATCGATGATGTTGGCACGGAATGGCCGGCGCTAGCCGCGCTGAACGAATTTCCATTCGCTGAGATCAAGCTCGATCGCAAATTCGTGGACGGCAGCTCTTCCGCGCGGCTCAAGCGTTCTGTCTGCCGCCAGATCGTCGATCTGGCCAAGAGCCATGGCGTCAAGACGGTGGCTGAGGGCGTCGAGACCCGCGACGATTTCCTGGCGATGCACGGCATCGGCGTCGATTTCATCCAGGGTTTTCTGTTCGGCAAGCCGATGACCACCCGGAAATTCGCACGCAACAGTCGTCAACGTCCAGCCTTCGTTCCTGTGGCCTGAAGTGGCGCGTATGGTCGGCGTCTGTCAGCACGGCCAGTGACTATTGGTGACTGCCTGCCTTCACCACACCTCCAGTTGCTCTTGCCGCGATATCATCGCCGGTCGCCTCGGCATTGGACTCGAACACCGCGCGGCACGGCCCAGCGAGCTGAGATTGATTCTGCCGCAGGCAGGCGACAATACGGCCAACGTCGGGAATCTCGCTGCCGCATAGCTTGAAGACGTCCGGCGTGCAGGCCATCCTTTGGGCGAACGTGCCGCGATATTCTTCCGCGTGCGCGGCGGCCGCGATGCAGCCCGCCAGAATTCCGGAAAACAGGACAACTCCGTGCCTGAGCATGTGTCACCTCGTCCAATGCTTCACACGCCGACACCTCCTCAAACCTTTGAGGCGACAGAAAGGTTCGTTTCATGCAATAAAATGGGGGTAGCGTGACTTTGTCGAATGCGTCTTGCGCTCGGTCACTGCACAGCACTCTCCGCTATATCGTGCGACGAAACGTACTTCCCTTGCGTTGTTTTGGACGGGCGAGTTGATCGGCAAGATAATCGATCAACGCATCGACGCGCGCCGGCCGCGGCCCGCCCGGCGGCATCACCAGATGAACCGCCCCCTCCACCTGCTTCCAGTCCTTCAGGAGGACTTCGACCTTCTTCGCGGCAATGGCATCGCCGACGATGAATTCCGGCAGGTCGGCGATTCCGAGTCCGGCGATGACTGCGGGCAGCAACGCCTCGCCGTTATTGACGCGCAATTGACCGGATGGCCGCACGGTTGCCTCTTCGCCGCGCGCATTGACGTAGCGCCAGATTCCGGGCGTCGACAGATAGGCGTAGCCGAAGCAGCGATGCTGAGCGAGATGCATCGGATGCGTCGGCCTGCCGTGCGCCTTGAGATAGGCCGGCGACGCAACGGTATGACGCGGCATTGGACAGAGCCGCCGCGCTAGCAGTGACGAATCGGGCAAGCTGGCAATCCGCACGCCCAAGTCGAACCCCTCCCCGATCAGATCGACCATCGCGTCGCTGAAATGAAGATCCACCGAAACCTCGGGATACATCTCAAGGAAGCCAGGCAGCAGCGGCGCGATCACTTTGACGCCGAACGTCATGGGCACCGCCAGTCGCACCAGACCGCGCGGCACTGTTGATCGTGCCAGCGCCTCGCTCTCGGCCGCTTCACCGTCTGCGAGCAGCCGCGCGGCGCGTTCCGACAGATTCTTGCCGGCATCCGTCAGCGCCAGACGGCGCGATGTCCTGTTGAAAAGGCGGGCGCCGAGCCGCTCTTCAAGCCGACTGACAGCCTTGGAAACCGTCGCTTTCGACAGGCCCAGATCGGCCGCCGCACCAGCGAAGGACCGCAGCTCGACAACCTTGGCGAAGATCGCCAGCGCCTCGAAATCCGGAAGTCTCGCCATCACACCGCCCTGCCCACCATGGGTATTTTTTAGAAACAATGAGTTTCAGTAGTTTCTATTTATATACTCACCCGGAAGGCATATTCCAATCCTCGAGCAAGGCCGGTCGGCAGCGCGGCAACGGGAGCCGCAAGGCCCGATGGTCACACGGATAATTGGAAAGGACAGGTCATGATCGAACTCAGACCCTTCAACAAACTCGGCGGCGCCGATCACGGCTGGCTGAAGGCCAAGCACCACTTCTCGTTCGCCAGCTACTATGATCCCAAGAACGTGGGGCACGGCAGCCTGCGCGTATGGAACGACGACGAGATCGAGCCGAACAGCGGATTTCCGCCCCATCCCCACGCCAACATGGAGATCATCACTTACGTTCGCGAAGGTGCGATCACCCATCAGGACAGCATGGGCAACCGGGGCCGCACCGAAGCGGGCGACGTGCAGGTGATGAGTGCGGGCTCCGGCGTGCGGCACTCCGAATACAATCTGGAGCCGGTGAGAACCACGCTGTTCCAGATCTGGATCGAGCCAACGAAGGATGGCGGCGAGCCCGCCTGGGGTGCAAAGCCTTTTCCGAAAGGCGATCGCTCAGGCAGCTTGGTCACGCTCGCTAGCGGATTTAAGGCCGACAGCGACGCGCTGCCGATCCGCGCCGATGCGCGCGTGCTCGCCACCACGCTGAAGGCCGGTGAGAGCACAAGCTATCCTGCGGACAGAACACGCAATCTGTATCTCGTCCCTGCGGTGGGCGCCGTCGACGTCAACGGTGTGCGCGTCAACGCCCGCGATGGCGCCGCCATTCGCGACGAAGCGACCGTGAACATCACCGCGCTAGAGGATTCCGAGGTGGTGCTGGTCGACGCGGCTTGAAGCCGTCCACCCAATGCAGCGAACGCGGATGCGCGGCTTGATCGCCGCGCATCTTCCCTCAAACGCGGAGACCCGAAATGGCAAAAGTTCTCGTTCTTTACTATTCCGCCTATGGGCATATCGAGGCGATGGCAAACGCCGTCGCGGACGGCGCCCGGGAGGCTGGAGCCACCGTCGATGTCAAGCGGGTGCCCGAACTCGTGCCCGAAGCCATTGCGAAGGTAAAACACTTCAAGCTCGATCAGGCCGCGCCGCTGGCGAGGATCGATGACCTCATCAATTATGACGCGATTGTCGTCGGCACCGGTACGCGGTTCGGACGGATGTCATCGCAGATGGCGAGCTTTCTCGATCAGGCTGGCGGCCTGTGGGCCAAGGGCGCGTTGCACGGCAAGGTCGGCGGCGCATTCTCGTCGAGCGCGACCCAGCATGGCGGCCAGGAAACCACGCTGTTCTCGATCATCACCAATCTTCTGCACTTCGGCATGACGATCGTGGGTCTCAATTACGGCTTCGCAGGCCAGATGGGCGTCAAGGAGGTTACTGGTGGCGCGCCCTACGGCGCGACCACCATCGCGGACGGCGATGGCAGCCGCCAGCCGAGCGCGAACGAACTCGCAGGCGCGCGCTATCAAGGCAGGATGATCGCCGAGACGGCTACGAAACTGCATGGCTGAGATCGCCGCAAGCCGAAGGGTTGCGGCTGCCGTGGCCAAGACCCTGCCGGTCGTGTATCAGACCCCGGAAACACAACCCACTCACGGAACACGCCTTGGACCAGAATTCGACCATCAAGCCATTTCTCGAAGTGCTTTCGGGCCGCCGTCAGGCCGTGCCGCCGATCTGGATGATGCGGCAGGCGGGCCGCTACCTGCCGGAATATCGCGAGCTGCGCGCCAAAGCCGGCGGCTTTCTCGATCTTTGCTTCACGCCGGAATTCGCGGCCGAAGTGACGTTGCAGCCAATCCGCCGCTTCGCATTCGACGCGGCGATCATCTTCTCCGACATTCTCGTCATTCCCTACGCGCTCGGGCGTTCGGTGCGCTTCGAGGTGGGCGAAGGCCCACGGCTCGATCCGCTGGATACGCCGGACAAGGTCGCAACGCTTTCGCACGAAGCCGACATGACGAAACTCGAGCCGGTGTTCGAGGCGCTGCGGCGCGTCAAGCGCGAGCTCGATTCCAAAACAGCACTGATCGGTTTCTGTGGCGCACCGTGGACGGTCGCGACCTACATGGTCGCCGGACAGGGCACGTCCGATCAGGCGCCGGCGCGGATGATGGCCTATCGCCACCCCGACGTCTTCGCAAAAATCATCGACGCCATCGTCGATAACTCGATCCATTATCTGCTCGGCCAGCTCAAGGCCGGCGCGGATGCGCTGCAAATTTTCGACACCTGGGCGGGGGTGCTGCCGCCGCGCGAATTCGCGCGATGGTCGATCGAACCCACCAAACGCATTGTCGCAGGGGTACGCAAGCAAGTTCCGGACGCAAAGATTATCGGCTTTCCCCGCGGCGCCGGCGCTCTATTGCCATCCTATATCGAGACGACCGGCGTCGACGCTGTCAGCATCGACTGGGCCGCAGAGCCGTCATTGATCCGGGACAAGGTCCAAAGCCGCGTCGCCGTTCAGGGCAATCTCGATCCGTTGGTGCTGATCGCCGGTGGTGCGGCGCTCGATCGCGCGGTCGATGACGTGCTGACGAATTTTGCCGCTGGCCGGCTGATTTTCAACCTCGGCCACGGCATTCAGCCGGAAACGCCAATCCCGCATGTCGAACAGATGATCCGCCGCGTACGCGGGAGCGACGGGCGCCAATAGATCTTTGCCAATGTTCGTCGCGGGCCGAACCGTCTGGCCCGTCGGCTGGGCGGCCGAATGGCCGTTACTTAGTATAGGGGCACAAGGACCGCAGCGACAACGATCCGAAGCGGTCCTCCAGCGAGGAGGACGCTCCCGCTTTTTTGATGAGGAAAACGATCCGTCTTTCCGCGCGTTCGGTGATTTCCACGGAATCGCCGGTCTCCCGGATCAGGTTCGGAATATCGATCACCGACAGCGGGTCGGTGCAATGCACCTCCAGCCGTTCGCCCGGCGTCAACGATTTCAACGCCTTACGGGTCTTGAGCGCCGGCATCGGGCACTTTAGCCCGGTCAGATCGAGTTTCGATATCAGCATGGGACAAACATGGCGAATCCCGATGCGACCGTCAACCAGGGGAATGCACGTCCGTCTTACATTGGCTCCAATCCTGTTCCGTTTCGGGGGATGTTTTCCGGCTAATCACGTCCTATTGTCATGTGCACCGGATGCCCCATGACCAGTACCGACGCAGCCTCTCCCTTAGATTTTCCGCCGACTCCCGCTGTCATTCTCGCCGGCGGGCTTGCGCGGCGCATCGGGGGCGGCGACAAGCCGATGCGCGAAATCGGCGGACAGACCATCCTGAACCGCGTCATCGCGCGACTAGCACCCCAATGCTGCGGTCTCATCCTTAACGCCAATGGCAATCCCGCTCGGTTTGCGGCGTTCGGCCTGCCAGTGGTCGCCGATAGCGTGGCGGATTTTCCCGGGCCGCTTGCCGGAATCCTTGCCGCTCTCGACTGGGCAGCGGAGCAGCGATCGGGCATCCAATGGATCGTGAGCACCCCGGGTGATTGCCCATTCCTGCCACGCGATCTGGTGGCCCGGCTACATAACGCGCAAGGCGAACAGGATGCCGAACTTGCGGTCGCCGTTTCGGACGAGCGGGCGCATCCGGTGATCGGACTGTGGAATGTGAGGCTGCGCGACGAACTGCGTCAGGCGCTGATATCCGAAGGCGTCAGAAAGGTCGATCGCTGGACCGCACGCTACCGGCTTGCCGCGGTTTCATGGCCGACCGCGCCGTTCGATCCGTTCTTCAATATCAATACCACCGACGATCTTGCCGAAGCCGAGCGGCTCGTGGCGCTGGACGCCACCGCCGCATGAGACCGCCGCAAACCGGACGTTTTCACCCTCGGCGGTCTCCGCCGGCCATAGCCTGACCGGTCTCCTGCCTGTGCGGCAGCTTCCAGTTCGGCCGGATGAAATGGCAGGTGTAGCCGTTCGGAAAACGCTCCAGATAATCCTGATGCTCGGCCTCGGCTTCCCAGAACGGTCCGGCCGGCTCAACCTCGGTGACAACATAGCCGGGCCAAAGACCGGACGCATCGACATCGGCGATGGTTTCTTCCGCGATCCGCTTCTGCTCGTCGCTCGTGTAGAAGATCGCCGAACGGTAGCTCGCGCCCTGATCGTAACCCTGACGATCCTCCGTGCTGGGATCATGAATCTGGAAAAAGAACTCCAGCAGCTGCCGGTAGCTGATCGCTTTCGGATCGAAGTTTATTTCGATGGCCTCGGCATGATCGCCGTGGTTGCGATATGTGGCGTTCGGCACGTCGCCGCCAGTGTAGCCGACCCGGGTTGAAATCACGCCGGGATACCGGCGCAACAAAGCCTGCATACCCCAGAAGCAGCCGCCGGCAAGGACCGCGCGTTCCGTGGAAACCGTCATACCCGTCCTTCTCCCTGTTGCTCCTGGTATCGTCCCGAGACTCTATCCGGGGTACGCATCCTTTCAAATCCGAAATTCGCCTTACGGCGCAGCCTTCCGTAGCAAACTTCGGATTCGGGACATTGGCTGGTATCATCAACCGCCACCCACGTTACACCTGATCTGGATATGGGGCAGCCGGCGATCAAGCCGCTCACTGCGGCGGCGACTTGGTGTCCGGAATTGCAGTTTCCGTCGATCCACTTAAGGGCGGTCTTGCAAGTCAACACGGAAGGCGGGAGGGCTTAAAGCGACCGCAAGGCGCACCACAAAACGGCGTCGGCCAGACTTTCCTGCCCATCGCATATTCAAGCTATCCTCGCAACCCGGATTCCGTAGTTGCATCACAGCACAGTACCGAGCTATTCGGAGGGTACCTTAAGACCTATTATTTGAGCCTTCAAATCAAGATGAGGATTGGGATGCCGATCAAGCTGGACGACACGAAGTTTGCCTTGGACGATCACGCCCCTTTGGGGAAGCTGTGGGGCAGACTGTTAATCGAGGTCGTGAATACCGAAACCGACATCAGACAGACCGTGCACCTCGAGGTTCTTCTCGAAAACGGCGAAAGAATTAATTTTCTCCAGTATGAAAAACTTGCCCGTCAAGAAGCCAAGAAGCTGCTGAATCAGGTCGCAGAGCAACTGTAAGCCACGAGTGTCCGTTGAACGGATAATCTCCGCTTTCAAGCGCGCCGGGCCAGCGTTTCGTTCTGTATATCCGGGCGAGGTCTTTCACAATCGGCCTCGACCGAGTACCTTGCTCGTGCATCGCCCAATGCTTGCCGCGTTTGGGCGATGTCACAGGTACCCGAGTCTCGTGACGGAAGGGCCGGTCTCGAGGAACGCTTTTTTCGTTTCCTCCTTGTGCGCGCTGGCCGGGACGCGTCCGGACGATCTGTACGGTTCGCTGCAGCGCGCTGCAACATGGTCCGCGGTCGGTTCCAGCATCTGCCCGTGATGGTGTTCGTCCGCACGGGATCCGACCGCAGAATCCCGGTCCGCTTTCAATCCGCATCATCCTATGACCGATTTGGTCCATGCCGGAAAATTGATTGGCATTGATGGCGACGGCGCGAGAAGTTGTAGGAACTATAATGTGTCGTTGATGTTAAGGCCGCAAATGTGTGATGCGAATTTGAGGAGCCTTTCATGTGCGATTACAGCCTGCATCACGTCTCATCGCGGCCTGCCCAGGTAGCTGACAAACTGGTTACAATGGAGCTTGCGCGATCAAAGGCGCGTGGCTTTGCCGCCGTTGGCGAACTCGGAACCAAGCTTGTTGTTCACGACGACGCGCCTCAGGTAGCGGTCTGCCTACTTCCCGGAACGGAACTCGCCTTTGACGCTGCCGTCGAACATGATCGCGCCTTCAGTCCCAAAATTTTGGGCGTGCGAATTTTTGGTAGTGCCCGCGTGAAATATCAGGTCGCCAGCTTTCGCGAGGTGGACCTGGATGATCCGTACGTTCAGCATGACGCCCTGGAATTCCCCAACGGGCAGATTGTAAAGATCGACCGCCTGATAGCCGGCCAAACTGCAACCGTCCTGCAACTGCCGGCCGTCTCACCGCGCAGCGACCATGAGCACGCTCACGCCAGATCTGCGGTCCCCTCGCGTGTGACACGTCTCGTTTTGAACCGAGCGCCGAGGGAGTCCGGAGTGACGTCGATTCTGGTGCCAAACCAAGGCGTAGCGACATTGTGGGACGCTCTCCGAAGCATGGCTATCAGTCTCCAGGCCGGGCTGGCGTATGCCTTCCGGCGTGCGACTGCTCGCAAGCCTGATCTTGAAGCGGAATTGCCCGACGCAGGCTTCCACAGCATGCCCGTGGTGGAGGTGCCGCAAAAGTTCGCGAATGCGATGCCGGACAAGAAGACCAAGGTCAAGTCTGCGGCTTAGCTGTCTTCTGCTTAGTCCACGTCAAGTAGCCGGACTGAGACGTGGACGAAGTCTTCGTGGTGAGCCTGCGACCCGAAGATATTCATGTAGCGAGGAATTGCAGGGGACCGTAGCGAAGCGATCGTCGTTCGCGCGGCAACAACAACGCAAGAGCAAACCCGTCGCCCTGCTGGGCATAACGGGAAGTGGGGCGCATCTCGCTGCGAGATTCGCCCCACCAGGAGTTTAGCAGTCGCGAAGACGAGAAACGCGCAAGCACGGAATAAAAACCACAAGCACGATCCAAAGCCAGTAAGCACAAACCGATAACGCTGGGGGACAACGAGAAAACGAGCCATAGGAACGAAGGAGTATACACATGGACATCCGAGCTCAAGTTTCGATGGTCTTTCACTTGGACAAGTGCATCGGTTGCCACACCTGCAGC
>NZ_MWPQ01000033.1 GCF_002028545.1 Nitrobacter vulgaris | reverse complement strand
GTAATCGCAGCCGTCAATGACGTCTTGCCATGATCAACATGACCAATCGTCCCAATGTTGCAATGCGGCTTGTTACGTTCAAATTTCGCTTTGGCCATTCCTCACCCCTTACGATCCGGCACACGGGCGGCATCGAACCGCGGGTGGGTTACTGCGGATAATGCCCCCATTCAAGCCAAATTCCGCACCGACTTCCTGACCTAACCTCGGCCAAGAGGAGCTGATCCCGCTTCGAATGCGGGACTGATTTAGATGCGATCTAAAGTTATGAGCTTGCGCTGCACCTTATTTGTCTCTGTATATGCCTGCATACTCAGACAGGAATCGTAGCGTGGCGCCGGCCGGCATTCTTGACAGCGACAACCTTCTGGATCGCGCCATCGAAGCGCACTACGCCGACATCAAAACGGCGGTGCTTCGCCGCGGCTGCGCACGCGGGTTCGTCTCGGATGTAGTCCACGATCTCTATATCAAACTTGCCGAACAGCCCGACGTTCTGAAGGGCAAGCGTTCATTATGCGCTTTCCTGTGCCGCTCGGCGATTAACCTCGGCATCGATCGCATGCGCCGGGCGCGGCTCGAGCAGCACCTTTTTTCAGGAACAGCGGTCGAGGCGCTTGCGGTTCCTGCCGAAACGGCCGCGCCTGATTATGGCCTCGAGGTCGAGGCTCGCCTCGCGGTGTTGCGCGAGGCCATTGCGGAGCTTCCGGCGCGACGGCGCGCCGTTTTCGTCCTGCACCGTCTCCACCGCCTCGAGCCCGACCAGATCGCGCGAAAGCTCAATATCTCGCGAAATATGGTCGACCGGCACCTTCGGCGGGCACTCGCGCATTGCCTCGATCGCCTGCTCGGTATCGAGTAAGAGTCCTTCTCAACAGGACTCGCCCGTCTCCATGATGGGTGAGAAGCGATCAGGAGTCGCGATGACAACCGACCAATCAGCGCAGGCAAGCCGCAAACGACATGAAGAAGCCGCTGCCTGGGTGCTGAAGAATCGTGACATGAATCAAAGCGCACACGAAAGTCGCGCATTTGAGGAGTGGCTCGACCGGGGCCAGGAGAACAGAACGGCGTACGAGGCGGCCGAGCGGCTGATGGGCGAAGCGCGCACGGTCATTTTGAACGATCCGGCCCTGCGGAATTTCAAAGTCAAGCCGCGCCCGCGTGTCGCCAAGACGCTTGCGGTTGCGATTCTCGGCGCGGCGCTCGCCGGCGGCGCCTTCGTCTATTCCGACGGCCCGATGCGGCTTCTGGCCAATGCAAGGTCGGGCACGGGAGAAATGCCGACCATCGAACTGGCGGATGGCACCACCATTCAGCTCAACGCCTTTTCCGCCATCTCCTACCGATTTACAGCAGAAACTCGCACGGTAACATTGCTGCGCGGTCAGGCATTCTTCCAGGTTGCGAAGGATACAAATCGTCCGTTTGTTGTCGAGGCGAATGGCGGGCTGACGACCGCGCTCGGGACGGCCTTCGATGTCCGGCTGGATCCGAGTTCAACAGAAGTGACGGTGACCGAACATGCTGTATCGGTCACTCCTCATACGCACGCCGACCCTGCGGTCCGGGTGAACGAGGGCCAGCAGGCCGTATATGACCGTGACGGCAGGGTGAAGGATGTTCGGCAGGCCGACACTCATACCGCGCTGGCGTGGCGCCGGGGCCAACTCGTGGTTGACAATGCGCTGTTGGCCGACGTTGTGACAGAGATAGGTCGCCATTTTGCGGGGCGTATCATCATATCGAATTCGGACCTCGCCGGACGCCGCGTCAGCGGTACATTTACCGTCACCGATACCGATGCGGCGCTCGCGCTCTTGCGCGAGTCTCTGGGACTTAGTGTGATCCGGATGGGTCCGCTGATCGTGCTGCGGGGATAATCCATCCTTTCTTTGTCTCCGTCATGGCCGGGTTTATCCCGGCCATCCACGTCTTGCTTGTTGCGATGCGGTGAAGACGTGGATGCCCGGCACACGGCCGGGCATGACGGGAGAGAAATTTCCTCCTCGTCCAGAGTCCCAAAGCGTTCCCTTCGTTCGTCACTCCATTGAAAGGCTGACTGTCCGCCATCCCGGCGGAGCGGCATGATTTTGGGGACGAGTTCGATGGCGGGGGAAACAACGGGGCAGCGGCGACAATCACAGATTTTGAGGCGGGCTCGATCACTCCTGTTGGGGACGACGCTGCTTGCAACCGGTTTCGTCGTGCCGGCAGTTGCTCAGAATGCGCCTGCGTCCGTGGCGCGGACCATGTCCATTCCTGCTGGCCCGCTGACGACGGCCTTGAATCGGCTGGCCGCCCAAACCGGAATGCAGGTGTTGTTCGATGCGTCGATCGCGCGGGGCAAAACGACGGGCGGCGCCCACGGTGAGCTGACTGCTAATCAGGCGTTGTCGGCGATCCTGAGCGGAACCGGCCTCGTCGCGCGGGCAACCGGTCCAAACGCGATCACGATCGTTTCGCCGTCAGCGGCCGGCGGCGCGGCGCCGGCCGGAGCGATTTCGCTCGATACCATCGACGTACAGGGCGAGACCGCGCGGGGGCCGGTGCAGGGCTACGTTGCAAACCGCAGCGCAACAGCCACGAAAACCGATACGCCGTTGATCGAGGTGCCGCAGTCGATTTCAGTCATTGGGGCCGAGCAAATCCGCGATCAGAAAATCGTTTCGAAGTTCGATGATACCCTGCGCTATACGCCGGGAGTCGTGGCTGCCCAGTATGGGCAGGATCATGGCGATGACTGGTTTGTTATCCGCGGATTTTTTGCGCAGAACGACTCGCTTTTTCTCGATAACCTGCAGCTCTACAGTTCCACTTTTACCGGCTGGAAACTGCAGCCGTTCAATCTTGAGCGCGTCGAAGTGCTGCGCGGCCCGTCAGCAATTTTGTACGGCGGATCGGCGCCGGGCGGATTGGTCAACGCCGTAAGCAAGGCGCCTCCCGCCGAGCGCCTTGGCTTTATCGAGGCCGGCGTCAACAATTTCGGCAACGCTTACACGCAGTTTGACTTCGGCGGTCCTGTCACGACGACCGAGCCGGGATCCGGCAAAATTCTCTACAGGATCGTCGGCCAGGTCAATCGCGGCGGCACGCAGACAAACTTCGTCAACGACGACAACTATTTCATCGCGCCGTCCGTGACCTTTCTACCCGATGTGGACACGCGGCTTACGGTGCTCGCCATGGCATCCCAGAACAGGACGAGGGTGCAAGGTTTTCTGCCTTATATCGGAACCGTGACCGACGCTCCGTTCGGCCGAATACCGACGAACCTGTTTATCGGCGACCCCTCTGTCGGCGACTACAGCAGGCAGCAAAAAATGGTCAGCTATCAATTCGAGAAGCATCTCTCGGACAACGCGACGTTCCGCCAGAACGGGCGCGTTGCGAATGTCGCTGCTGACTATAACGGCATAATCGGGTTTGGCTACGCGACCACTCCGGCCGCAGCCGACATCGCGCGCGGCACCTTCATCGCCCGCAATAATGCCACTCAACTCAGTCAGGACAATCAGTTTGAGTATCGCTTTGCGACGGGTCCGTTCCGGCATACCGCGGTGATGGGTCTTGACTTAAAACATTATGCGCTCGACGACAAACAGGGTATGGGGCCCGCTACCGATCTGAACGTCCTCAATCCGGTGTATGGCGTTAACCCGCCCTTCGACGGCCCGCTTTATCGGGACGGCCGCGTGACACAAAAGCAGGCCGGCCTCTACCTGCAGGACCAGATCAAGTGGGATCGTTTGACGCTGGTCCTGTCGGGCCGCAACGACTGGGTAAAGCAAGTCTATACCGACCTATTTACTTTAACCCGACAGGACAGCAAGTTTTCCGGCCGCGCCGGCCTGATCTACAACTTTGACAATGGCGTTGCACCCTATGTTTCTTATGCAACGAGCTACAACCCGATCGTGATCATCAATGCCGCCGGTAATTTGCTCCTACCCGAAACCGGTGTGCAGACTGAAGTCGGCTTGAAGTACCAGCCCTCTGGTCTGAACGCACGGTTCGGCATCGCTTTGTTCGACCTCAAACGCCAGAATGCCCTGACTGTCGATCCGATCAATCCGACTTTCCAGAGACAGAATGGCGAGGTGACGTCGCGCGGCCTCGAGCTGGAAGCCGTGGCCAATATCACCCGCGATTTCAAAGTGGTTGCGAGTTATACCAACTACGACCTGTTCATCAGCAAGGATCTCGATCCGACCTTGATCGGTAAGGTTCCGACCACCGTCCCGCGGCAGATTGCTTCGTTATGGACGGACTACACGTTCAGGGAAGGCTCGCTGGACGGCTTTGGTCTCGGTGGCGGCGTGCGCTATGTCGGCTCATCTTTCGCCGACGTCGCCAATCTTCTTACCGTTCCGTCCGTGGTACTGGGTGATCTTGCCGTTCACTACGAATGGGCGAGTAACTGGCGCGCGGCAATCAACGTTATGAACATCGCCGACACCGCTTATGTCGCAGGCTGTGGCGGTTTTACTTCATGCTACTACGGCGACCGGCGCCGCATCACGGGAAGCCTCTCCTACAAGTGGTGATGGTTGCTTTAAGATGACGCGTGCCCGCGACTATGGATTACGCGCCGCGAAATAGGTCGACCGCATTTGATCCGCAATCGGACAGCAGATCGCATCATGCGCAACTAAAAAGGCCGGCGAAGCCGGCCTTTCTCGTTCAAGCCCGTATCGGGCGATCCGCAGGCGATCTCAGTAATGAGGGACCGCCGGTCCGCCCCATCCGAAGCGATAGTTCACGCCGGCCTTGACGGTATGCTCGTCGTTGCGGAAGCTCGCTCCGACAACATCAGCCGGCGAACCCGCACCGAATGTCGTCTTGCCGAAGTTGTAATACTGGTACTCTGCTTTAGCGGACCAGTTCGGCGCGAACATATATTCAAGACCTGCACCGACAGTGTAACCACTGTCCCGATTTCCATTGGTTGTGAAAGCCTGCGGCACCCCAGCCGCGTTGGAGACACCCAGCGTGCTGTCCCTGAACGCATAGCCGCCTTTGGTATACAGAAGAGCCGGCCCCCAGGCATAGCCGAGCCGACCGGTCACTGAGCCCAAGCCGGGGTTACCACCAGTCACAATACTGCCGCCAGGGAAGACCACATCTCCTCTGTAGTTGGCGAGCCAGCTATATTGGGCCTCGATGCCGAGCACCCATTGGTTCGCAAACTGGTAGTCGGCACCGCCCTGCACGCCTCCGAGGAAACGACCGTCGCTTCCCCCCAGTCCGCCGCCGAACGCCCCGCCGAGATGGCCGCCGACGTAGAAGCCAGTCCAGTTGTAGACAGCCTGCGGCGGTGTAGAAGGCAGTGGCGCCTTGGTATAGGGTCGCGGCTGAAGGTCAGCCGCAAATGCTGGTGCAGCGACGGCTGCAACGGCAGCGATCGTAAGCAAGAATTTTTTCATGATGGGTTTCCCCTCTCATTGGATTACCACCATCGTTCGTTCACCTTGGTCAAACAACGTGGCGCGAATTTGGTTGCCGGGCTGCATAACGGCGACGTCGGCGCACCACAACGCTGTTCCTATGTAGGAACTGTCGCCCGGAAAAACAGGGCCTCGTTTGCCGCAGTTCCACCACAGAATCTCTGCGGACCTAAGGGCTCCAGACTCGTCAAAATGCGATCAAATGATTTGAGACCCGAAGCCCAGCCCTACCGGTGGCTCAGCGCGTCAGCTTCTCGAGTTCCGGGAACGGCGCGTAGACCGCGCCCGCACAGATGTCATCGACCTTCTCAATCATGCGATCGAGCCGCGCATCGACATACACGACCGCACGCTGCACCACACCCCGATAACTGCCGTCGATTTCTCGGGCGTTATAGCGCAGGCAACTCACGTAACGCAGCCTGCCACCGACGGTGCGCTGAGCCGGTTCGGCCATCGCGGCGTCCCGAATGCCGGCGGGGTTATTGAGGTAGGTTCTGAGAAACGCCAGCAATTGAGCGCGATAATCGGCTGGAAATGGTTGATTGGCCACCCCGCGATCATCGGTATAGACGAGGCCGCCCTGACCACCGCCCTGCTCGCTGTCGGTCATGCAGGCCGCGAGCGATGCCGCCAGCATCACGATCGCCAGGAATTTTGCAGATGTCCCCAACGTCCGTCCGTCTTTCCGGTTTGTAATTCTCCCGAAAGCACTAAACCGTCCGCTGCCGAAAACAAATTCGTATTTCGCTTATCCGCGCAAAAGTTCGGGTTGCGACGAATCGAGGCTTGCGGCAGCCAAAAGCGATCGCCGCAAGCCCTGATCGCACCTCGTGACGGAATTAGCTCTGCTTGGGGGCGCTATGATGACGGTGATGAGATTTCGTCTTGGCCTTGGCCTTGGCGTTGGCGTTCAGCACTTTCGAGTTGACGGTCGCCGTCTTGGCCGCCGGGGCCTGGTCCGTGCGGGAGGTGCTAGCCATCGCGGGCGCAACAAACACGGAAGCCGCAAGCAGTGCGGCCGAAATCGTCTTGAACATCGATTGGTCTCCTTGGAGCGTGGATCGCCGAGGTCGCCGTCCGGATGGCCGGGCTCTTCGATAAGACCCCCATCATGAAAGCGCGTAGCTGAATGCACGCTGAAGCGCGATGGCGGCCTCTGTTCACCTTGATGAACAGTTGGTCATAAGCGCGATCGGCGGAGCCTTGTCCTTTCCCGCTAACCATGGACTGACCCGGGCCTCGACACGCGACCGCAAAGCGCGGTTAAGTGCCTCTTCGATAGCCGGCGTGACCGAAAACAACACGTCAACGGCAGTTGCGGAAGCCTGCGAACCATCATGCCCTCACCCCAGTCCTATAACCGGATCGCATTTGTCGCGGGCGCAAGTCCAGAAGCCCAGCAGGCGCTGACAGAGTTGGTGGAGACTTATGGCAATCGCGATCCCGCGGACGCCGATGTGCTGGTTGCGCTCGGCGGCGATGGGTTGATGCTGCAAACACTGCAGCGGAACATGCGGTCGGGAAAGCCGATCTACGGGATGCATCGCGGCACGGTTGGATTTCTGATGAACGAATACAGCCGGCATGATCTCCAGGCGCGCCTCGCTGCCGCGACCGACACCGTTATCCATCCGCTGTTGATGCGCGCGACCGATATTCATGGCGCGATTCATAATCATCACGCCATCAATGAAGTATCGGTATTTCGCCAGACCCACCAGGCAGCGCGGCTGCGCATCCTGATCGACGAGCGCGAACGCATGGCCGAACTTGTCGCCGACGGCGTATTGGTTGCCACGCCGGCCGGATCGACCGCCTATAACCTGTCGGCGCAGGGACCGATCCTGCCGATCAACGCGGCGCTGCTCGCTCTGACTCCGATCAGTCCCTTCCGTCCGCGGCGCTGGCGCGGCGCGCTGTTGCCAGATACGGCCGTGGTGACAATCGAGGTGCTTGAAGGCGAAAAGCGCCCGGTGGCCGCCGTCGCCGATCACGATGAAGCTCGCAACGTCCGCCGCGTCGAGGTCTCATCGGACAAAATGATCTCAATGCGAATGCTGTTCGACCCGGGCCACAGCCTCGAGGAACGAATCCTCAGAGAGCAGTTCGGGTACTGAGTTCCTTCCCTCTCCCTCCTTTTTAGAGTGGACGGTTTCGAGCGACGCGAGAAACCTGGTGAAGCGATCGATCTCTTGTCGCCCCTCGCCGGCTCGAACTTCGCTGCTTCGCTCGCCTCCCCGAGGGAGACAGAAGGAACGGCAACCATTCATTAACGGCGACGGCATATAGTTAACGGCAAGTATACCGGGCCCGCATCATGTACGGCATTGACTTCAACAAGCTGCGGTTTCTCGTCTGCGATGACAACGCACACATGCGCCGCATTCTGCGCACGTTGCTGCATTCGTTTGGCGCGCGCGAAGTCTACGAGGCCGAGGACGGAGCCACCGCCCTCGAAATGTTTACTCATTATGTTCCGGACATCGTCATCGTCGACTGGGCGATGCCGATCTTCGATGGTATCGAGCTTACGCAAATGATCCGCCAGCCGGACTCGAAGGGAAACCCGTTCGCCCCGATCATCATGCTGACCGGACACTCGGAGAAGCGGCGCGTCACAGTCGCGCGCGATGCTGGTGTCACCGAATTTCTGGCGAAACCGATTTCAGCCAAGGGGCTCTATCAACGAATCCTGAACGTCGTGGTCTCGCCCCGCCCTTTCATCAAGACCAAAAACTATTTCGGTCCGGACCGCCGGCGCAATACCAGCAACGGCTATATTGGCCCCGAGCGCCGCGGCACCAAGGAGCCCGACGTCATCCCGCAGCCATCGCTGCTGGATAAGGCGCGAGCCCCGGGCTAAAGGCACGGCGATGCAGAAGAAAGATCCCGCCGAACTGACGATCCAGGCATTCGCCGACCATCACGTCATCACCCCGCCCAATCGGCTGCGCAACGTCGTTCGGCTGATCGACGAGAAAAATTTAGACGACCCGATCGCGCTTGCCGAAAAGGCACTGGCGGGGCTTTCGGACGAATTCTCCAAGTGGATGGCGATCGAGTGTGACCGCCTTGTCGCCGCCCACGCGGCCATTCTCAAGAACGGATTCACGCCGGCCACCCGTGACGAACTGTTTCGCGCCGCGCACGACATCAAAGGCGACGCCGCAACCTTCGAGTATCCCGCCGCCGCCGCCGGTGCCGAAAGCCTCTGCCGCATCATCGAACATTCGCCGGCTCTCGACCGGGTACCTACGGAGCTGATCGCCTATCACATCAACGCGATCCAGGCGATCGTGCGCGAGCACGCCAGCCCCGGCACCGAGGCCATCGCAAAGGAGATCAACCGGAAACTGCGTCTTGTCGCCGATGAATATCTCGCAACGGTCAACCAGGACCGTCCCGAACATCTTGAAGCCATTCTCGCGCCGAGCATTGCGCCGACAGAATAGCGCTCGGCCGTTCCTGCAAGCGGCTGAGGATCTGTTCTCACGCGGCTTCTTTTATCACTAAGATTTCCGCTGGAAGATCAGCCCTATCGAGCGTTTTTTTTGAACGAAGTGGAATCCGCTTCGCGTAAAGAGAACGCGTCAAACCAAAAGAAATCCTTTGCCGTTTCCGTGAGCGATGAATTTTAAGTCTTCGCTCGAACGAACTACGCCGCCGCAAGTAGATCGCTGAGCAGCGGTTCGCGATATGCTCGCGGTGAATCTTTGGGCTCGCCAAAGCTCAGCTCACGGGACGCGGACTCGTATGACGCCGGCTCGTCAAACCTCGGTTCGAGGCGTTCCGGTTCATAAGACGCAACAGCGTAAGACCCAGCCTCGCAAAGTTCGGATTCGTAAGACTCAATTCCGTACGACTCAATTTCGTAAGGCTCCGCTTCATAAGGCTCCGCTTCATAAGGCTCCGCTTCATAAAGCAAAGCTTCGCAAGACCTCGCGTCGTCGGGCTCAACTTCATCAAACTCGCGTTCGTCGAACTGAGTTTTGAACGCCCAGCGGTCGAGGAATCGCGGCCTAAAATCCTTCACCGCTTCACGGAGACGTTGAAGGACTCTCGTATTTTGATTTGATGCGTTTTCTTCACGCGAACCGCTCAAAAACGCTATAGAGGGGGCAGGTTCGCGAAACTCCTCGCGAAACTCAGGTTCGTAAAACTCCGGCTCGCAAACCGGCATTTCATCAATTTCGTCGCGCGTCGGCTCGGCGGCTGCTTCGGTAACCAGTTCGTCACAGAACACACGCGCTTCCTCGCGCGCCGATTCCGTCGCGAACCGCCGCAGCAGGATCAGCAGAGGCTCCGAAACCTCAGCAGGCGCCGTTTCGCACATCGTCAGCACACGCTCGACCATGCGGCGGCGTAGCCGCGTCGTACCGCCGACCGTCCCGACAAAGCCAATCTCGTCGCGCGCTTCCAGCGCGGCGCGAAACGCAGGGAACGTGGATTCCGGCAACCCCGCCCGCGTCAGCAGCGCGGGAAGGCTCGCGCCGCCGCGATCATGAACCAGCGCGGTGACGCGACTTAAAGGCAGGCCAGACAATTCCACCAGCGCATGGTCGAACAGCTCCGTATTGCCCGACAGCAGCGCGCGCAAAATCAATCCGGGGGTGAGTTGCCCGGTGGCGCGCAGATGCGCGACCAGACTGCACATGTCGTCGTCTCGCGCATGTGCAGCGATGTCAACGATCGAGCGATCCCGCGCATCGCTAACCGCACGGCCGGCGCGATCGGCATTGAGCCAGCTCCGTGAGACAACGAACCGCGCCAGCGAGTTCGAAAGCTTTGTGGCCAGCGCGAGCCGTGTGACCACTGGCAGATCCTCGAGCGCCAGCATCGATTCCCGGATCGCCGCGAGATGACCATGCCGCTCGACGATGCGGTCCCATGACATCGGCGCGATATTCGCGCCCGGATTTTCGATCAGTTCAAGTGCCGCCGCCGCCGAGCCAACCTCGGCAAGGGCTGCGCAGACCGACACCGGCACGTGAACGCGGCGCGCGACGGCGCACTGCACTTCACAGCTACCGGTCGCGACGATGTCGACGAGGTCCGCATCGATCAAGAGTGGCGAATGTTCGAGAATCGGAATAGCGACCGACGGCTGATCGACCGACAGTGCCCGGACAATGGCCGGCGGCGCGCTCGCGCTACGCGCGAAAACGTCCGCCATCGCCCGGCGAACCAGCGGAGACGAGTCATCGAGCTGCAACAGCAGCCCGCCCTCGGCAGCGGCGCGGTCGTCATCGGACAGATCGGATATGAGCCACGCGCGGGCTAGCGCTCGCGTCGCTTCGGCCCGCTCGCCTGCGGGGGCGGTCCGTACCCAGCTTAGGAATTGCCGAACGATCATGGTGTTTCCGGCTTACGCACCGACACCGCGAAACGGTGTCGGTCATAGAAAATAAACCATGACGCTTAACAAAGGGTTCACCATAACCGTTTGCCTTCGTTGACGCTTCGTTAACGCGGCGAGTTCACGCGCACGATGAGACGATCGCGTTAGATCGTCATGCGAGGGGTTAGCAGTGCGCAGCGTCGTTCGGAAAACAACAAACGACTAAACTCGTCCAGGGTTCGTTGCGCCCCTACCCGCTGTAAGCACCGTTGCGATCGCTGAACAGATCGAACGGCGGACGCGGATCTGAAACCGATGGGTTCTGCGCCGTGGTGGACGGCGCACCCCACAATTCCTGAACGACCGGAGACACCGGCTGGGTACGCTCGCCGACCTGAAACAGCGAACGGAACGTCGGCTGGCTTGGCGCGGCCGAGGAGGAAGCCGCGATCGGCGCGACGCCGCGCACGTCGGGCAGGCGTGACAGATAGGCCGCCTGGTCGGATGGCGTCGAGGACTGCGTTTCAGACGTCATGGCCATACGGGTCGCGGGCGAATTGGCGGCGACAGCGTAGCGCCGGTCCAGATCGGCGTAGACTTCCGAGACGCTACGTGCGCGGCCGTCAGAATCATAGAAGATCGGACGATTGGCGGCGGCGGCATTCGGAAACAGCCGCGCACCGGACGCTTGTGGATTGTCCTCGGCATTCGCGATCAGTTTCGCGGCTCCACTGACGCCCATGAAGTGCGCCATGTAGAGTTCGCTGTCGGTCGGACGCCGGCCTATCAGGCCAGTCAGCTTGAAACTGTTGGATTGCGTCAGCACCCCCGCCATGGCTGACGCGATAGCCGGGTCATCACGCAGCTTGAGAATAGCGGCGCGGGTCGCCGGATCAGCGACGGAATAGCTGCCAGATGGCGATTTGGCGATAGCGTCGGCATAGCCGTTAAAGCCGAGCGCCGGTCCCGCCTCCTTTACCGTGCCGAGCCACGTCTGCTCGATGAACTGATAGAGGCCCTTGGCGGACGACGTGCCGGCAGCGGCATGAGGATTGAAATTGGATTCCATCTTGGCGGTCGCGAGCAGATATTCGAAGCTCGCTCCCGTGGCCTCGGCTGCCCGCTTGATGGCGGTAGTTATTCCGCCGAAAATTCCGCTCAGTCCCGAAGCGGCGTTGGCGGCATCGACGCTCATCTTGATCTCCGCTCCCGCGACCGCCCGCCTGCATAGCACCGGAAAATCCGTCGTCTATTCCGACGTTTCCAGACGGCTATTCGCTCGGATCGCAAGGTGGAAGATTATGGTTAACAGGGCCTTAACGGAGGCCTGCACAACCCAAAGCCGTCAGGCCTTCGCGCCGTAAACATCGGCCGGATCGAAGAGCCTGTCGGCATCCACAAACGAAAGGCCTATTTTGTCGCCATCACCTTTTGTCACCGCCCGGTAGAAACACGAACGCCGTCCGGTATGGCAGGCGGCGCCTTGCTGTTCGACCTTGATCCAGACCGCGTCCTGATCGCAGTCCGTTCGCATCTCGATCACTCGCTGGATCTGACCCGAACTCTCACCTTTCCGCCATAAGGCCTTGCGTGAGCGGCTGTAATACCAGGCATCACCGGTCTCAACGGTCCGCCGCAGCGCCTCTTCATTCATGTGTGCGACCATGAGAACGTCGCCAGTTTTGGCATCCGTGGCAACGCAGGTCACGAGTCCGGACGCGTCAAAGCGGGGCTGGAACACCAGCCCCTCCTCGACCTCGGATGAAGGTTTTGATCCAGACACAGGAAATCCCTTCGGAATATCGTGGAGGGATTTAACGCGGCTACCCTCGTACCATGGACAGGAAGCGCGCCTGCTCCGTGGGATTGTCGCGGAATACGCCCGTGTACCGGCTTGTGAACGTCATCGCGCCATGCTTGGCGACGCCGCGCACCGACATGCAGGTATGCTCCGCCTCGATCATCACGGCGACGCCCCGCGGTTTAAGCACCTCGTCCACGGCCGCGGCGATCTGCGCGGTCATGTGCTCCTGGGTCTGGAGCCGCCGGGCGAAGATGTCAGTCAAGCGCGCCAGCTTGGACAGCCCGACAACCCGCTCCACCGGCGTATAGGCGATATGTGCCTTGCCATAGAACGGCATCATGTGGTGCTCGCACTGCGAGGTGAACTGGATGTCACGCACCAGCACGAAATCATCATAGCCTGCCGTTTCACCAAAGGTCCGGTTCAACACCTCGGCCGGACACTGATGATAGCCCTGATAGATCTCGTCATACGACTCGATCACCCGGCGTGGAGTATCGAGGAGCCCCTCGCGGTCCGGATTTTCCCCGATATAGGATAACAACGTTCTGATAGCGCCTTCGGCTTCATGCCGC
The DNA here is from genome assembly GCF_002028545.1 of Nitrobacter vulgaris. Taxonomy (GTDB): domain Bacteria; phylum Pseudomonadota; class Alphaproteobacteria; order Rhizobiales; family Xanthobacteraceae; genus Nitrobacter; species Nitrobacter vulgaris. Next base: position 22,871 of record NZ_MWPQ01000033.1, on the reverse strand, counting down.
GACGGGCGCTGCCGGTTCGGCTGAACCGCCGCCAGAAACTCCGACGGGTCCAGCTGGGCGGGAGAGAACCCGGCAGGTTTGACGTTATTGGATTTGACGTCAGAAGGTTTGCTGCCGCGTAGCGGCTTGATCAAAGCGTCCATCTTCACTCCGTTCGACCGGCCTCGCGTGAGACCGGAGTGTCACCGGGCAGACGGGGCAGCATTGCACGCCACCGGACGCCTGAGTCCCTTGATATTCAACATTGCAACGTCCGAATCGAACTTCAATCCGGGTGCGACGGAAAATCGCCGGATTGCGTTTCCCGGCAATAGATACATATATAGGCTTCGAGGTTCCCGCCGCCAAGAGCGTCGCTCCGCCTCTTTCAGCGAATTCAATGTCGAAACCTATGCTGAACGACGTTTACAACACTCGCATTATCGAACTGGCCGGCAATATTCCGCGCCTGGGCCGTCTTGCGGCGCCAGACGCCAGCGCCACCGCTCATTCGAAGCTGTGCGGGTCCACCGTCAAGATCGATCTCAAGATGGATGGCTCTATTATCACGGACTTCGCGCACGACGTGAAGGCCTGCGCGCTCGGCCAGGCGTCCTCCTCGATCATGGCGCGCCATGTGGTCGGCTCGACCGCCAGCGAACTCCGCGAGTTGCGCGAGATCGTTCACAGGATGCTGAAGGAAAACGGCGCACCGCCCGAAGGAAAGTGGGCCGACATCGCGCTGCTCGAACCGGTGCGCGATTACAAGGCGCGCCACGCATCCACCATGCTGACGTTCGATGCGGTCGTCGATGCCATCGGTCAGATCGAGACAAAATCAGCCGCGCTGACCACCGCCCAAAGCTAAAGTTCCCCGGTTACCGTTCGCGGGAAGAAAGCCATCAGATCAAATCATAGAGCCACGCTTCTGATCCCGTCAGGAGCGGAAAGGCTCTCGTGTCGTTATTGAGGCCGGTCCGAAGCAGCGCTCGCCGCAGCGTGCCCGGCGGATTCCGCTTCAGCTGTCTTGGTCGGCTGGCCGGTCATCATCGCCGCCGCGGGTGCATTCGTTATACCGGGAAAGCGATCCTGCACCGGCTTTGTGACAAGATCGGCAACTGGCGCCTCGACGACCTCCCCACCCGGCAACACATCCGCAACACGGTCTGTCGTCATAAGATTGGCGGAACGCAATTCCGCTGGCGACAATTCGTGAAGGGCCTCCCAGGGAGGAATACTGAGCGCCAGGTGCAGCAGATCGCCGGACCCGCCCATCTCGAAGGTGTACTTGGCGAGCCGACCAATATCGCGCTCTACGATCATCAAATCCTCGGCAGTGTAGCTCGCAGCCCTGGCATCGTCCGCGCGATCACCCATCCAGATCTGATGTACGCGAACATGTGCACGCTCAGGCACATAGCGGGTTTTTCCCGACAGCAACACGAACACGCACATGGACTCGCAATAGGCTTCGGGCAACACAGCTGCGCGATCACCCGCCACCGTCTTGACGACGACGCTGGCCCCAACCGTGGTGCGCACGCCGAGTTCTCGCCAGCGCCGCCCGAGCGCAATGGCATCGTTGACCGAGCCGCCACCGGAATCGAGCACGACCGTCGCACCGGTAAGATCGCGCCCGGCGGCGAAGTCGTTGAAGGCTTTCGGAGTTTCGCTCGTTACGAGGCCAACGGCGCTGATCCAGCTCCCACAGTGCGGCTCACAAGCAATCCAGGAGAAACGCATCGGATGCTTGCGTGCCTCGAGGTTTTCTTTCGTCGAACCCTGCTCAAACGCAGATGCGAAACCTGAAAAGGCAAAACAAAAAGCTGCCGCGCACAGAAGCGTCCGTCCGTAGAAGCCGGATGATTTCGCGAACCTCAATTCGGTCCCTTCCCCACAGCCGATGTTGCCTGATCTAACGCAGCTCGATGTTCCAATCCGATGCAGTAACCCGAACGCATAACCCTACGTTCAACACGATGATCCTGTTAGCAGAAACTAGCCGTGAGACTTGTCAGCGTCCATAAACCTTTGCTGCGATTGTTCCTGGGAGTGTGCGATATTCTGCCACCTGTGGCGATATTGCAGCTTGATCTGGTTCTTCGGGGGAACCTGCGGCACACCTGAGAGAAAAGCTCCGCGTTCATGAAGCCCACGCCGCAAAGTTCCAGGTTCTGCCCGGCTTGCGCAAGTGCCGCTTTGCGGCTGCCCCGCAATGTCGGCCGAGCGTTGATCTGGATCTATCGCCATACCCTATCGCCGCTGGTGGGTTTCAACTGCCGGCACCTGCCGACATGCTCAGCCTACGGCGATGAAGCAATCGAGCGTTTCGGGCTTTGGGGTGGCGGCTGGATGACGTTGGCGCGGATCTTACGCTGCCATCCTTGGGGAACCTCCGGCATCGATAATGTTCCCGTAGCGAAACCATCCGGCGCTACCTGGTACCGGCCGTGGCGTTACGGCCGCTGGCGCGGCGTGAATGCCCCATGAGAGGATTTCCATAGCGTTTTCGAGCGAAGGGGGTATCGGTTCGCGTGAAGAAAACGTGGCAAATCAAAATCATAGAAGCGCCGCTTCTGATCCCATCAGAAGCGGAAAGGCTCGAATGAAGTATGTCGAGAACTGAGGTGTGGTTCGTTCAAAGAAAAGGGCGCTAAAACAAAAAGGTTTAACCCGATATTGATACATCGGATCCGGGAGCTTTAATGCGCGAGAACCTCGATTTCTCCGTCCACGCCGTTGAAGACCTCGAAGCCCCTCTCGAAGACCTTGCCTTCGTTCTTAGCGATGACGCGATACTCACCCTCGGCCAATATCACGCTGGGAAATGCTCCGATCGATTCCTTGATGACATCACCCCCAGGCGTCAGAACTGACCACGCAGTATTGGCCAGCGCTTCGCCGCCCTTGTCGCTGACGAGTTTCAGGGTGATGAGCGCGGCACGGTGAGAGATCGTTACGTCGGTCAACTTTCCTGCTTGCACACTGATGTCCGAGCGTACGACCGAGTTCGCGTCGCCATAGGTGGAGACGATGTAGTAAGTACCTTCCGGCAAGAGCATAACGTCGCCCCCAGCGACATTAGGCACCAGCGGCGCGCGCTCGGTACCCTCGAACTGACTACCCTTGTAGATGCTGAAGGAAATCTGGTTGGGCGGGATCATCGATGCGCCGACTCGACCCTCGATCTGCAGGCCGCCCGCCGGCAACACGAACGACTCGCGGTCGGTGTCAGGCTTGAGTGTCACAGGCCGCGCGGCGCTGACCAGCCCCAGCGAAACGTGCACGACATAGCCCCCCGGCGGGAGCACGAGGCTGGGAGTTGCATCATGGTTTTCGCGCACCAGCTTGAAGGCACCGGTCTCGTCGGGTCGTTCGGAATAAACTCGCCAGATCAGCCCGCTGTTGATAACCGGCAGATCCTTACCGTAGCGCGCGGTCAACGACAGAACCCCCTGCGCCGGAGCCGCGATGCTGGGCGGCGCCGTCAGCGGCACGGCGGCGGCCGGCACCTGAGTCAATGGCGCTGGTAGATTTGGCGTGGATGCCGGACCGGAGGACGGCGCAAGGCTGATCGCAGGTTCCGACGGAGCTTCCGGAATGGATGCTGGCGGGACCGGCGGCGGACGTTCGCCAAACAATTGTGCTGACGCGGCGTATGGAAAGGTCGCGAGAAGCGTGACGACCGAAACAAGGAACGGCCATGAGCGTCGGCTCGAATTACATCGATGATTTCCCCCGAAGATCATGGCGCCGGTTCTTCCCGGAAAACACGGCGAATTCAAGCCTGGGGACTTGCTCAGAATTGCATCCCGCTGTGGAAGACTTAAAAACCGGCCCATCGGGTTGAAACGCCGCTATCCGGTGATAATTTCTGGCAAGCAAGCAATAAGTCATCCTTTTGCTCACCGTGTCCGCCGGCAGCATGGTAACCGATGCCGGCAGTCGGAGAATCCTATCGTGCTGGAGGGTTTGAAAGGTCGCGACCAGAATGGGTCGAACGGCCAAAAAGTAGGATTGGGTAGCGTCAGGCGGCCAGTGATCGGGCTGGCCCTGGGTGGCGGGGCCGCGCGCGGTTTCGCTCATATCGGCATTCTCCGTTCCCTGATCGCGCACGGCATCGAGCCCGATGTCGTGGTGGGCACGTCGATTGGAGCGGTGGTTGGGGGCGCCTATGCCGCCGGTCGTCTTGATATTCTGGAGGAGTGGGCGCGCAGCCTGCAGCCTCGCAGTCTCTTCAGTTATCTGGATATCCGGTTGAACGGCTCCGGACTGATCGGCGGCGCCAAGCTCACCGCCCAACTCGAGGCGTCGCTCGGTCAAATCCAGATTGAAGAACTGCCACTCAAGTTCGCAAGCGTCGCAACGGAAGTCCGCACCGGCCACGAAATCTGGCTTACGCACGGGCGACTGGTCAATGCTATGCGTGCGTCCTATGCCCTTCCGGGTATCTTTGCGCCGATACTGGTTGGCGACCGCTGGCTGGTCGATGGCGCGCTTGTCAACCCGGTGCCTGTTTCCACCGCCCGCGCGCTGGGCGCCGAAGTTGTGATCGCGGCCAACCTGTCTAATGACGTGTTCGGCCGCAGCACCACGATATTCTCTCATGGTACGCAGAACGAGGTGCAGGAGGAGGTCGTCGTCGAGCCCCCGCCGCGCAGACTTGGCTTCGGCAAGTTCTTTTCGCTCGAGCGAACGGTTAAGCGCGAATTCTTCGCTGGCGGCAGTCGCCCGGGTGTTGTGTCGGTCATGACCGACGCGTTTAACATTATGCAGGATCGAATCACGCGCGCGCGGCTCGCTGGCGACCCGCCGGACCTTTTGATCTCGCCGCGGGTCGGCCAGATCGGCTGGTTCGACTTTCACCGCGCCGGCGATCTGATCGCGCACGGTGCACGTGCCGCAGATCGAGCGATCGACGCGATTGTAGAAGCGATCGAAGTTCTCGCGCCGGCGTCGGCGCCAGACGTCGCTGGCGTCGCGGATCCTGAAAGCGGGACCGATCCTTAATGCAGCACGTGCTCAGGCCGTGTTGATGTACTCGCGCAGCGCCTCCTGCTCGGCTTCATATTCCTGGACGCGCAGCTTGACGACATCCCCGATCGAGACCATGCCTACCAGCTTGCCCTCCTCCACCACCGGCAGATGCCTGAACTTTTCCGCGGTCATGACTTCCATGAGGTGAGCGACCGTATCCGACAGACGGCAACTGACGACCTTGCGGGTCATGGCGAGGCTGACGGGCTCATCGAGCGCAACTGCGCCGCGTTTATCCAGTGCATGGACGACGTCCCGTTCGGACAGAATGCCATCAATGCGCGTACCGCTCACGACGAGCACGGAACCGATCTGCTTTTCCGACAAAATCTTGAGCGCCGCCGAAAGCTTTACGTCGGGCGCAACGCTTACGACTTGAGAACCCTTGGCGCTGAGAATGGCACATACTGTCATTGTCGCTTCCCTTGGAGGGATCGCGCGGGATCACTTTGCGCGATCCTTGCCTTTAGCGTTCAGGCGACAACCAACATCCAGTTTTGTTCGCGAGTAGAACGCACCAACGGAGTCATCGTTTCCAGCACGCGAACGAATTTAAACTCGCCTGACCAGGGGATGATGAATGAAATCAGCCTGCATCGCAAGCAATCGTTAGACATGATCCGCGTCGGAAGACGCATTCTCGGCGTCGCGCGGAGAACGAGGCACCGGATCGAACAATGAAAACAATAGAAGGCCCGCCATAAAGCCGCCCATGTGAGCCTGCCACGCAACGCTGCCTGGCTCGGCGCCGATTGCAACTGATCCGATGCCGAAAATGATATTGATACCGAACCAGATTGCGAGAAACGCCAACACTCGGGGATTTTGCAGGGCGCGCGTCAACGACAGCGCGGGCACCTGCGCGGCAGCGTCGGCATCGCCGCGGCCCAAGGACAGAAAACTTCCCTGCGCGAAGGCGAAGCGGATCGCCGCAGCCATTGCGCCCGACACCGAGGCTGACGCGCCGATCATCGGCGCAATATTGTGCTCATGGGTCACTAGATGCGCGACCGCGCCGGCAACGGCAGTCACCGCCATGAAAAGAAAAAATCTGAAGGCGCCGAAACGGCGCGCCAGCGCGCTGCCGAAGGGCAGCAACCACAAGATATTGAAGCCGATGTGACTGAGGTTGGCGTGCAGCAGCGAATAAGTCACGAATGTCCAGACCTTAGCGCCGCTTCCTCCGGGAAACGCTGTCGCGAGAAGATTCGGATCGTAACGCTTCGGAATGAAGCCGAACGCCTCAATGATCCAGTATTCCAGATCTGGCGGCATCGCCGACCACACGACATGAATAATCGCGAGAAGGCCAATATAGGCGGTCAATGGCCCCGGCAGGGTCAGGATCGGTTCACGCCGAGGTTCTGACGAAGGGTCTGAGGGAAAGTCCAAGGGTGGCGACCTGGTGGCTCAAGCGGGCGAATCCGGCTCACGAAAACCGGGTATATGGCGGCGGTCCAGACGGCCCTTCCCTGGTCCGCATATCGCGGGGCATTCTCGACAACACGACGCTTTCAAACAAGCGTCAAAACAGTCGCGCAAGAAGCACATGACGTGGATACGTTACTCGCTCTGCCGCTTGCGGAACACCCACCATTTCAGTCCCTTATAGAAAAGCACCATTGCAGTCAGCGATGCCGCGCCCTTCAGAAACCAAGTAAGCATCTCCAGAGGACTTCGAGCGCCGTGCTCTCTTTCCCTTTCCGCTGGGACCTCTTCTTTTTCTGCTGGGAGCTCCTTTTCCGCTGAGACCTCTCCTTTTTCAGCTGAGACCTCGCTCACCTGAACAACGGATCCAGCGCGAGGATGATCAGCCACATCCTTGATAAGGTGAGCCGGTGGGAACTGGACTTCTGCAACGGGCGTTCGGCTACTCCCGAGTTCATCAGATTGGGCCGGAATACAGGCCGATTGAAGGCCGATCGTAAGACCCAGAATGGGCACCCAAAACCGCAAGACTCTCCCCGCCTGTCTCATTCAGCGTTTGCCTCTGCCATTATCGAGTACAGGATAGTCGGCGAACCGTGCTCTATCCGGTCTCATACCACCACCATTTTGGCCGGCCGTCCGGGCCGGATTATGCCGACTCATACTCAGTCCGGCTCTCGCTGTCGATGTTGGCGGCAGCAACTTACAAGATCGAAGGGGCGGATTTTTCGAAAGAATCTCTCGGGCCGCACGGAATGCGCCTCGACGCCAACCGTAAAAGTAAAGGGAGGGCCTGAGAAACCCTCCCTTGATCGTGTGGGGCCGGATGGATTTCGATGAAAAGAAATCCGCTTCCGATCTTCGTGACGGTTGCAACTGCTCGACACATCCGCGGAAACCTGAAGAGAACGCATGACGCGGCGGGATCATAGCCCGCTTTCCGGCGAACCTGGTCAGGTGGTTAACTTAACGTTAACGGCACAATTGCGTGGGGTCGCTGACGCAAAAGCCGCCTCCGGCATGGACGCTGCAACACCGCTCCTGCACAACAGCAAACGGCTGAGGTGCCTTGAAATAGGACAGATTTGTCCGGTTGGACCTCGGTCAGGACGGTTGCATCATGAAACACCCATCGAACCGCACATTCTTCGCCTACTGGGATGAGAAACGTGACGGCGAGCGTGCTCCGGACCGCCGCGTCATTGAACCGAGTGCAGTTCGCCAGCTGCTCGGGGACATCTTCGTGCTCTCCTACGAGCCGGAGCGCGGTTATCCGTTCCGCGTTGCCGGAACCCGGATCTGCGCCCTGCTCGACCGCGACCTTAAGGGGGAGAATTTTTCAACACTGTTCGCGGCCGCAAGCCGCGCCCAAATTACCGACATGCTCGGCATCGTGTCCGACGAACTATTGGTCGCGGTCGCTGGTTTGACTGCCACCGAGCGGAACGGATCGCTCGCACACTTCGAACTGCTGCTGCTCCCCTTCAACAATCGCACCCATACCCCAACCAGCCTGACCGGGTTGCTAGCGCCGATGCAGCCCAGCCGGCAGCCCGTGATGGACTTCACGCTCACTTCGTGGCGCTATCTGAATCATCCGCCGCAACGTTTCGTCCCACGCGCACTGAAAAAGCTCGAGATCGCGCGCGGCTTCATGGTCTACGAAGGATTGCGCTAGAGCCTTTCAGCCAGAATGAAGCAAGGGCACCACGTTCTTGGTATTACGAGTCTTTCTCCGAACGAAGCGTTTCGTCCGAGCAGCGCTGAAATCTGGCTGATTTCTTTGTGAGTATTAAACCGCATCATATTGAAAAATATGATATTATAGACGTTTTCCGGGTCATGCCCAATGGCTGGTCCAGGACTTCCCACGCATCGCTCTCCACGGCACAAAGCCGTTGCACCCACGTGATGTTGCGAGCGTTGGGGATCGCCTTGTCTTAAGGTATGATTGTCCCGAGATGGACAAATCGACACAATCCGTAAAAACTCCGCGGTAACCGACCGTCCCTAATATTCTCGCGTGTCACACACTCCAACCATTCTTGTCCTCGATTCCGGCCTCGGCGGCCTCACCGTGCTGCGGGAGATCGTCGGCGTCCTCCCCGCTGCACGATATGTCTATGTCGCCGACGACGCCTTCTTCCCCTATGGCCGCCTCAGCGAAGACGAAATCATCGCCCGCGTGGTGCCGCTGGTCGGAGAGTTGATCGGCACCCACGCCCCAGACATCGTGGTGATCGCGTGCAACACGATGTCCGTCTCGGTTCTGGGGCCCTTGCGCGCCGCCTATTCGGTGCCGTTCGTGGGCACGGTTCCGGCAATCAAACCGGCTTGCGCCGCGTCGAAAACCAAGCGCGTCTCGGTGCTCGGCACCCGGGCGACCGTGCAGCGCGAATACACTCAGGCGCTGATCCGGAATCACGCGCAAGCCTGCACCGTAACGCTTGTTGGCGCGGCGCGCCTGGCTTCGTTGGCGGAGGACGCCTTGAGCGGCAACCCCGTCAGCGACGCCGACATCCTGAGCGAAATCACACCGTGTTTCGTTACGGCGAGCAATGGCGGAGACCTGCGCACCGATGTCGTCGTGCTCGCCTGCACGCACTACCCGCTGTTGCTCGATCGGCTGCTCAGGCTCGCACCATGGCCGGTGTCATGGATCGATCCGGCGCCCGCGATCGCCCGCCGCGTCGCCGACCTGCTGAAATCACTCGCGCCGAGCGCCACCGGCGGCCGCGAATTCCCGCCCGAAATGATCTTCACCTCGGGCCGCTCCAACGCGCTGACGGGCGCGCTCGCGCCGTTCTTCGGCGGCCGCGTCCCAGCCCGACCCGCATCTCATCAGCCGATGCCAGAACCGGCGACAAACCGTTGAAGATTCATGATTTTACACAGGATCAGGCCGCTAATCTTCGGCGCAAAGTGATATAGCGGCGATCAGCTCCCCGCAGCGTTCGCGTTTGGCGTTCTTCCGATCGAAAATGACTCCGCCATGGTTTGACAGGAAAGCGGTTTGTCCCTAGAAAACGCCTGCGCGCGGGCCTGTTTTGGCCCGCGTTGCGTTTCGCGACCCGTGGTCCTGCCCGTCAAGCTTATGGGCCGGACCTGTCGGCGGCGGATTTGTCATGATCCCGAAAAGCGGTCTTCCGGTTTTTCATCATGTCCAGATCATCCGCACAGGAGGGCGCGTTTCCTCGATCCACAGACTTTAATTTTGACAAGAGGACGCGATGACTAAGCGCAATGAGGCGAAGTACAAGATCGATCGCCGTATGGGGCAGAATATCTGGGGCCGCCCGAAGAGCCCCGTCAACAAACGCGAATACGGCCCCGGCCAGCACGGCCAGCGTCGCAAGGGCAAGCTCTCCGATTTCGGAACCCAGCTTCGCGCCAAGCAGAAGCTCAAGGGCTATTACGGCAACATTTCCGAACGTCAGTTCTACGCGATCTATGTCGAAGCGACCCGCATGAAAGGCGATTCGGGCGAGAACCTGATCGGCCTGCTCGAGCGCCGCCTCGACACCGTGGTCTATCGTGCGAAGTTCGTGCAGACCATGTTCGCCGCGCGCCAGTTCATCAACCACGGCCACGTCAAGGTGAACGGCCGCAGAGTCAATATTCCGAGCTACAAGCTGAAGGTCGGCGATACCATCGAGGTGAAGGACGCATCCAAACAGCTCGCGCTGGTGCTGGAAGCCAACCAGCTCGCCGAACGCGATGTGCCCGATTTCATCGACGCCGATCACAACAAGCAAAGCGCGAAATTCATCCGCATTCCGCAACTCGCGGACGTGCCTTTCGCGGTGCAGATGGAACCCCATCTGATCGTCGAGTTCTATTCGCGCTAACCCCACCGCCTCGATTTAAAAAAGCCCCGGATCGCTCCGGGGCTTTTTTTGTCCAAGGTCGAAGTGATTAGTTGTCGGGTTCGCTTTTGATGACCTCACCACTCTTGGGATCGACACTCAAATCATAACGCACGCCCTTGAGATCGGCTTCCAACTCCCAATGGCCATCATCGGCCTCAACCTTACTGAAATTTGTGTATCCCAGGGCGGTTAGCTTCTCGATGACCTGATCGGACTTCATCCAGTCTGCGCCCGGCTGGTCTGCATGGGCCGGGCTGGTAGCTGCCGCCAAAACAAGCATCATCGGCGCTAGGGCGATAAAACGCGTTCTCATTCTTGTCTCCGTGCAAGGTACATGGCTGAGCCAAGAACTGCCCTTGGTCGGGAAGGTTCCTCATAGAAGCTTTTCCGCGCCGTCCCACGCTAACGCCCCGCGGATGCAACCATTAGACTGGTCACGGCGACGTGGCTGGAAAGCGTGCCTTATCCGCACGGACTCTGAGGATTCCTGGCGCCTGCGTGCGCGGCAGTCGCGATGCCAACCGTTTGCGGTCACGCGACCCTACGAGTCGCGCCGTCAATACCGCCGCGACCGGAGATTCTTTGAGCTGCGTTGACGGATGCATCAACGCCCAGCGTGGTGATGTCCGCGACGATGAGATCCAGTCGTGCTGAACCGACGGCGCGTGAGGCCGCCGTCAGGCCGACGCCGGTGTGTTCAGCGTGATGCCTTTGTCGCCGAGCAGTTTCTGCAACTCGCCAGCTTGGAACATCTCACGGACAATATCGCAGCCGCCGACGAATTCGCCTTTGACGTACAGCTGCGGGATCGTCGGCCAGTTCGAGTAGGTCTTGATGCCGTCGCGCAGTTCGGGATTTTCGAGCACGTTCAGGCCCTTATAGCCCACGCCAATGTGGTCGAGAATCTGAACCACCTGCCCCGAAAAACCACACTGGGGGAATTGCGGCGTGCCCTTCATGAACAGCACAACGTCGCTCGACTTCAGTTCGCTTTCAATAGTGTCCTTAATGCTCATCCATCACATCCTTTAGCCGCAAGTTACCGGCACCGCGAACAGCCCGTCGCAGCTCGCTGCTATATATAGTCCGAAACTGTTGTGTAACAAATAAATTGCCGGGAGCATCAACCTATCGCGCAGGGCGTTCTGGGTTGTGAATGATGCCCTGAAACAGACCGTCAAGACCGCGCTTTTAGGCCCGGTCGGAGCCTCGGATATCGTTCCCGGCAATACCCTCAATAAGACCTGCGAACGGATTGTTCCACGGAACCCAATGTCCGGAGCAACGTTCTTTCCCAAACCGGAGATTTCCGTGACGAACCCTGCGTCTGCCGCAGCCGCAATGGCCGCCCCGAACCCGTCGCTATTTTCCGGTTCACGGACATTGGCCGGCCGCCTGACGGATGCATTTCTCGCCGTCCGGAGCGAAACGGAGCGGCGTGCAGAACCGCTGACGCCGGAAGACCAGATGGTGCAATCAATGCCGGACGCCAGTCCGACGAAATGGCACCGTGCCCATACGACCTGGTTCTGGGAACAGTTCCTGCTCGGGGAGCACAGTCCCGGCTACATTCCATTTCATCCGGATTACGCCTTCCTATTCAATTCGTATTACGTCGGCGTGGGTCCGCGTCATGCCCGCGCCCAGCGCGGCCATCTGACGCGTCCCGGCGCGGAAGAAATCACCGCCTATCGCCGGCACGTCGACGCCGCGGTCGTCAAATTCTTTCACGATACCAGCGACAAAATGCTGGCCGGACTGATTCCGCTGATCGAAGCCGGCCTTAACCACGAACAGCAGCATCAGGAGCTGATGCTGACGGATATCCTGCACGCATTTGCCCAGAATCCGATGGCGCCGGCTTACGACACGTTATGGACATCCCCTGCTCCACACGCCGGCAGCGGATGGACAAGACTGATTGAGGGCATCCACACCATCGGACATCAGGGCGATAACTTTCATTTCGACAACGAGAAGCCCGCGCACCGCGTTTTGGTCGGCCCGGTAAAGCTCGCGCGCGGTCTCGTCACCAATGCCGATTGGCTCGCTTTCATGGACGACGGCGGCTATCGCACCGCCAGCTTGTGGTTGATGGACGGCTTCGCTGCGGCGACCGGCGAGGCTTGGGAAGCCCCGGGCTACTGGCGGAAGACGGCCGATGGTTGGCAGGTCATGACGCTTGGCGGCTTGCGGCCGATCGATGCCAATGCGCCGGTCTGCCACGTCAGTTATTACGAGGCCGATGCCTTCGCGCGCTGGAGCGGCAAGCATTTGCCAACCGAGATGGAATGGGAAGTCGCGGCCCGAGCTGAACAGCTCGACGATGCGTTCGGCATGGTCTGGCAATGGACGCGAAGCGCATACTCGCCCTATCCCGGATATCGCGCCAGCCAAGACGTGCTCGGAGAATACAACGGCAAGTTCATGGTCAACCAGCTCGTTCTCCGCGGCTCATCGCTGGCGACGCCGGAGCGGCACAGCCGCGTCAGCTACCGGAACTTCTTTTATCCGCACCACCGTTGGCAATTCACCGGTCTGCGCCTGGCGGACTACGGCGCTTGATCGCTGCCAACTCAAATGCGTTGCATTGCGCAGGGAGAATGCCATGAATCTGCATGCTGCCGCTTTGGCCGGGGCGCCTGGATCCAACGAAAGCACGCGGGAATTCGCGAGTGATGCGATCACAGGATTGTCTCACCATCCGAAACAACTCCCGCCAAAGTATTTTTACGATGCAGTAGGCTCCGAACTATTCGAACAGATCACGCGGCTTCCCGAATATTATCCTACACGCACAGAGCTCGGTATTCTGCGTGATCGGTCCGCCGAAATTGCTTCGATCATTCCCACACATGCGGCGCTGGTGGAGTTCGGGGCCGGCGCTCCCACCAAAGCGCGGCTGCTGCTGGCCGCGTGTGAATTTGCCGCCTATGTGCCGGTGGACATTTCGGGTGACTTTCTCAACGCACAGGCTCGCGGCTTGCGAAAAGACTTTCCACATCTGAAAATCTATCCGGTGACGGCCGATTTTACCGCGCCATTCATTCTACCCGATCAAGTCGCGGCCATGCCGAAAGTCGGATTCTTCCCCGGCTCGACCCTTGGCAACTTCGAGCCTCACGAAGCCTGCCGCTTCCTGCGGGGGGCTCGCAATATCCTGGGTGAGGGCGCGTACATGCTGATCGGCGTCGATCTCGAGAAGAACGAACGGACGCTGTACGATGCCTATAACGATGCCGCCGGCGTTACCGCGCGCTTCAACCTGAACATCCTGGCGCGCGTCAATCGCGAACTCGGCGGCAATTTCGACCTGTCCGCCTTCGCCCATCGCGCGATTTACAATCGGGATCGACACCGGATCGAGATGTATCTCGTGAGCAAAAAGCCGCAGACAGCCCGCTTGCATGGCCGCAGCTTCTTCTTTCGCACCGGCGAAAGTATCCACACCGAAAGCAGCTACAAGTATAGCACCGACCGTTTCAACGCCTTGGCGAAGGGCTCTGGTTGGACGCCGATAGCGGCGTGGACCGACCCGGAGCGAATGTTTTCGGTTCACGCGCTGATTAGCTGAGGCGGGACTACTCCGGCACGCCGGTCTGCAAAGCCAATGCGTGCAGCACGCCACCCATCTGGCCCTTTAGCGATTGATAGACGATCTGATGCTGCTGCACGCGAGACTTGCCGCGGAACGACTCCGATATCACGGTCGCCGAGTAATGGTTGCCGTCACCGGCAAGGTCCTGGATCGTCACCTGGGCGTCCGGAATCGCCTTTTTGATCATCGATTCGATTTCCCGCGCTTCCATCGGCATCAAAGTGCCTCCTAAATCCGGCTCGTGGGGTGGTTCAAACGTTCGCTTTATTTTCCTGAGGGTTCAGTCAAGCGAATTTCTGAACCAAAACACACTAGAATCATAGAGTTACTAGTGTCCCTTTGATTCCGAAATTCGCATCAAAGGTTGCCGCGGAGACATGCGAACTTCGGAATCGGGACACTAGCCCGGATCATGCACCGGAATCGCCGTGACGTCTGCTCAACTTAACGCGGTCGCCCGATCCCCGTCACAACGATCAGTCCTATATTTGCCAACCGCAAGAAAGTGGCCGGAAGATACCCGGCCCCGATCACCCGGTCATGATGACGCCGAACCCAGGCCGCATCGGGCCGTCCGCCAGCGATTGGATCAAGTCAAGAGCCGGAAGCGTGCGGCGTCGGAGGAGATGGAATAGCTCGTTCACGCAGATGGGAACCGCGAGGTTTGATGTAGGTCAAGGGCGCGAAGCTCTCGCGCGCGAGGCTTCGGAGAGAACCCGCGGTTCGGCGCGATGCGCAGGCGTCCGCGGCTTTCCTCTCTCGAAGAAGGAGTACGCAAATGTTGCGTCAATTTCTCATCGCTTCGGCAGCCGTAGCCATGCTGCTGGTTACGACCTTCCCCAATGACGCATTCGCCCGTCGTGGCGGCGGTATGCACGCCGGAGGTTTCCACGGCGGCGGCATGCACCGCGGCGGTGCCGTGCATCGCGGCGGCGCGGTTGCAGGTCGGGGATACCGGGGCGGCGCGGTTGCTGTGCGCGGCGGGCACTACGGCTATCGTGGATACGGCTATCGCGGCTACGGTGTCGGTGCCGCGGCAGTGGGCGCGGCGGCGGTCGGCGCAGCTGCGACGGGAGCCTACTACCGCAGCGGCTGCGGCTACAACGCCTACGGCAGCTGGGTTTGCCCGAATTATGGGTACTGAGCGGCGCGATGCCCCTGGCTTGAGATGTTCGACAACGATGGTGAAGTCATCGGGATGATGGCTCGTGCGCCAACCGGAAGCTATGGTTAGAGACCCACCATCGTTGCGATCGTACGCTGCATTGTGTCCTCAGCATAGAACTGCCGTACGCCCGCTTCAGCAGCCGTTGGCACATTCGCACTGAGTGCGTTGGCACATTCGCACTGAGTGGCGTCGGCACATTCGCACTGAGTTGGGTGACGAGGGCCGCGCTGCACTAAATTTCCGGCACAGGCGTGTCCTCTAGCCGAACGTCAGCTTTTCGTCGCCATGTAGTCCGGCAGCCAGCTTTCAAAGCCGTGCTGCAAGGACTTGATGTGGACGGCGCGCTCGCCGGCAATCGCGATCTCGTGACCGCCGGTCAGCCCGATCTGAATGCAAGGCACCTCCACCGCCTTGAGCTTGGTGAAAACGCTCAAGAGGTCCTGCTCGTGAACGGTCACGATATAGCGCGCCTGATCTTCGCCGAACCACCAGGCGTGCGGCACGATCGCGGCCGCCGCCGCGTCGAGTGCAGCGCCGATGCCACTCGCCATCGCCATTTCCGCCAGCGCGACGAGAAGTCCGCCATCGGAAACGTCATGAACGGCCGTTGCCGTTCCCGCGTGAATCATGCCGCGCACAACATCGCCATTGCGCTTTTCCGCGGCGAGGTCGACCGGCGGCGGCGCTCCCTCCTCGCGTCCACAGATATCGCGCAAGTAAACCGACTGACCGAGCCAGCCTTGTGTATCACCGATCAGCAGGATCGGATGTCCCTCCGCCTTGAAGGCAAGCGAGGCTGACTTCGTGAAGTCATCAAGCAAACCGACGCCGCCTATCGAGGGCGTCGGTAGAATGCCACGGCCGTTTGTCTCGTTGTAGAGCGAGACGTTGCCGGACACGACGGGAAAGTCGAGCATACGGCAGGCATCGGCGATGCCCTTCAGGCAGCCGACGAACTGGCCCATATTCTCAGGCCGTTCCGGATTGCCAAAGTTGAGGTTGTCGGTGATCGCCAGCGGCCGACCGCCGACCGCTGTGATGTTGCGCCAGGCTTCCGCGACCGCCTGCTTGCCGCCTTCGAATGGATCGGCCTCGCAATAGCGCGGGGTCACATCGACAGTAAGCGCAAGCCCCTTCGGTCCTTCCTCGACGCGCACCACCGCCGCATCGCCACCGGGCCGCTGCACGGTGTTACCACCGATGACATGATCGTACTGCTCCCACACCCAGCGCTTCGAACACAGCTCCGGCGAGGCAATCAGTTTTTCCAGCGCATCGACGACGGGCAAAGGCGGTGCAACGTCGCGCGCCTGAATGACGGGCAACTGCGGCGACGGCACATGCGGCCGGTTGTACAGCGGCGCTTCCGACTCAAGCTCCTTGATCGGCAGGTCGGCCATCACATCGCCGCCGTGCTTGACGACGAAGCGCTTGCTTGGCGTGGTGGAGCCGACGATAGCGAAGTCGAGTCCCCACTTTCTGAAGATTGCCTCCGCCTGCTTTTCCTTCTCGGGCTTCAGAACCATGAGCATGCGCTCTTGCGATTCCGAGAGCATCATCTCGTAGGCGCTCATGCCCTGCTCGCGCGTCGGCACGCTATCGAGATCGAGATCGACGCCGAGATCGCCCTTGGCTCCCATTTCCACGGCCGAACACGTCAGCCCCGCCGCTCCCATGTCCTGGATCGCGATGACGCACCCGGCATCCATGATTTCGAGACAGGCTTCCAGCAGCAGCTTTTCGGCGAAGGGATCGCCGACCTGAACGGTCGGACGCTTCTCCTCGCTGTCGTCGTCGAATTCGGCCGACGCCATGGTGGCGCCGTGGATGCCGTCGCGGCCGGTCTTGGAACCGAGATAAACAATCGGCATGTTCACGCCCGACGCCGCCGCATAGAAGATCTTGTCGACATCGGCGAGCCCGACCGCCATGGCGTTGACGAGGATGTTGCCGTCATAGCGGGTGTGGAAGCGCACCTGTCCGCCGACCGTCGGTACCCCGAACGAGTTGCCATAGCCGCCAACACCGGCAACGACGCCCGATACCAGATGCCGCGTCTTGGGATGCGACGGATCGCCGAAGCTCAGCGCGTTGAGGCAGGCAATGGGTCGCGCGCCCATGGTGAAGACGTCGCGCAAGATACCGCCGACGCCGGTGGTCGCACCTTGATAAGGCTCGATGTAGCTCGGATGGTTGTGGCTCTCCATCTTGAACACCACCGCCTGCCCGTCGCCGATGTCGATGACGCCGGCGTTCTCGCCCGGCCCCTGGATCACCCACGGCGCTTTCGTCGGCAGTCCGCGCAGATGGATGCGCGAGGATTTGTACGAGCAGTGCTCGTTCCACATCGCCGAAAAGATGCCGAGCTCGGTGAAGGTCGGCGTTCGGCCGATCAGTTTCAAAATGCGCTCGTATTCATCCGGCTTGAGGCCGTGCGAAGCGACAAGCTCGGGAGTGATCTGGGGTTCGTTGTTGATCATGGGTCCTGACGCGATTTACCTCCTTAATAAGGAGATCGGGTGCGCGGGAAAAGGTCTTTTACCGGCCGATTCCACGCTTTCCATGGGTTGCGTGGAGCCGAGGCCGGAATGCCGTCTTGCTAACCTGCATTATTACGCTACGAGCCGTACCGGCAGTTGCGTCAGCCCCCGTATGCCGAGGCGCTTGTGCCACTCGATACTCCTCGCCTGCGCAGCCAGATGCATGTCTGGAAAGCGCGCGAGAATGCGTTCGAACGCGATGGCCGCCTCCGCCCGAGCAAGTTGGAAGCCAAGGCAAAAATGTACGCCCGTGCCGAATGAAAGGTGTGGGTTCGGGTGCCGCGTGATGTCGAAACGATGAGGGTGCTCGAATCTGGCAGGGTCGCAATTCGCGGCCGCGACGAATCCGGCAATCATGTCGCCGCGACGGAATTGCCGGCCCTGCCAAGCGAGTTCGCGAGTCACGAAGCGCGGTTTTGTCATCTGGACCGGCGATACGTAGCGCAGGCACTCTTCTACGCAAGTCGGCATCAGGCCCGCATCACGGCGGATCTGATTGAGTTGATCCTCGTGGGACAACAAGGCGAAGAGCCCGCCTGAAATCAAATGGGTCGTGGTTTCCTGTCCGGCGCCGAACAGCAGAAAAATCATTGATACCAGTTCGTCCTCGCTGAGGGTCTGGCCAGCGATTTCGGCATCGCGAAGCTCTGCGATCAGTCCGCCGGACAGCGCGCCACCTCCCGATCTCGAACTACGGCGCAGGTAGCGGACAACTCTGATCACGCCGGGAATGGCGCGGATGACCGCGCCAATACTGGCGGTGTTCTTTAACCCGCCCAGCCAGCTCTTGAATCGATCGTGATCTTGATCCGGAAGGCCGAGCATCGCGCAAATGACCGAGAGCGGCAGGTCCCGGCAAAACTCGGACATGAGGTCGACCTCTGTCCTCCCCTTCAATCTGTCGAGAATGCGATCAGCGATCTCGGAAATCATCGGCCTCATCGCCTCTATCGTGCGCCGCGCGAACGCTTGGTCGACGAGGCTGCGCAGGCGGCGGTGTTCAGGATCGTCCTGACCGAGCATGTTTTGTGCGAGAAGGCCGATCGTCTTTGGAAGGAACCTCAGTATTCGCAGTTGTGTTCTGCTCCCCGCATTGGCGGGATCGCGCGCGAAGTTCACATGATCCTTCAACAGCGCGGCGCAGGCATCGTGCGTGACGGCCAGATATGTGTAGCCGATGATCGGCAACCTAATACGAACAATCGGACCTTCGGCTCGCATTCGGTCAAGCGTCGGAAAAGGATTCGCGTGAAATTCAGGCGAAAGAACATCGAAATCACGCGCCTTGATCATGACTTCATCGTCCTCTCCAGAGCAGACGGACGTTGTTCGTCGGCAGAAGCCCCAGACACTCACATAGCCACCGGGAGAGCGGATCAGCGCTCAAGCCGATGTCTGTACGATCCATTCTGAATATGCCTAGCTGACGGCACCGCAATCATCAAACACATGGCTCTCTCAGGAGAGACACAAGGGGCGGCATGTCAGCGGACTGCATCCACGATGCTACGCCGCCCGCCCCAGATGCGCGACGAGTCCGGCGAACAGGCCGCGCCCGTCGGTGCAGCCCATAATGTCTTCGACGTGATTTTCCGGATGCGGCATCATGCCGAGAACGTTGCCGCGCTCGTTGATGATGCCGGCGATCGACTGCGCTGCGCCGTTGATATTATGCGTATCGCCGACCTCGCCTGACGGCGAGCAATAACGATAGAGAACGCGACCCTCACCCTCGAGGCGGCGAATGGTGTCCTCGTCGGCGGCGTAGTTGCCCTCGCCATGGGCGACGGGGACGCGGATCACCTGCCCCGCATTGTAGCCGCGCGTGAACGGCGTGTCCGAGCGTTCGACTCGAACATGCACGTCATGGCAGATGAACTTCAGCCGCGCGTTGCGCATCAGGATTCCCGGCAAAAGCTCGGACTCGCATAGAATCTGAAAACCGTTGCAAACCCCGAGCACAAGACCGCCATCTGACGCGAAGGCGCGCACTGCGTTCATGACCGGCGAGCGCGCAGCGATGGCGCCGCAGCGAAGATAGTCGCCGTAGGAAAAACCGCCCGGCGCCACGACGAGATCGGTGCCCTCGGGAAGAGAGGTTTCCGCGTGCCACACCATCGCGGGCTCGCGCCCGGATACGAGCCGCAACGCGCGCGCCATGTCGCGCTCGCGATTGATGCCGGGAAAGACGAGGACGGCGGATTTCATGTCGTGCGTCGCCTAGCCCAGAACCTCGACGCGATAGTTCTCGATGACGGTGTTCGCCAGCAGCTTGTCGGCGGCAGCCTTGAGCGCGGCTTCCGCCTTCGTCTTGTCGCCGGCGAGTTCGATGTCAAACACCTTGCCCTGACGCACGCTGGCGATCCCCTCGATGCCCAGCGATTTCAGCGCGCCCTCGATGGCCTTGCCCTGCGGATCGAGAACGCCGGTTTTCAACGTGACGGTGACGCGTGCCTTCATATCCAGCTTCTATCTTTGTCCGTCTTCAGGAGGCAGCGAAAACTATCCCTTCACCAGCACCGGACCGGCACCGACCGGCCGGTCGTTCTCCATCAGAATGCCGAGCCGTTTCGCAACTTCGGTGTAGGCCTCCAGGAGCCCGCCAAGGTCGCGACGGAAGCGGTCCTTGTCGAGCTTCTCGTTCGACTTGATGTCCCATAGCCGGCACGAGTCGGGGGATATTTCATCGGCGACGACGATTCGCATCATCTCATTTTCGAACAACCGGCCGCATTCCATCTTGAAATCGACCAGCCGGATGCCGATGCCGAGAAACAGCCCGGTGAGGAAATCGTTGACGCGGATCGCCAGCGCCATGATGTCGTCGATCTCCTGCGGCGTCGCCCAGCCGAACGCCGTGACGTGCTCCTCCGACACCATGGGGTCGTTGAGCTGGTCGTTCTTGTAATAGAACTCGATGATGGAGCGCGGCAGCTGGGTGCCTTCCTCGATGCCGAGCCGCTGCGACAGCGAACCCGCCGCAACGTTGCGGATCACGACTTCCAGCGGCACGATCTCGACCTCGCGGATCAATTGTTCGCGCATGTTGAGACGGCGGATGAAATGCGTCGGCACCCCGATGTCGTTGAGGTGCTGGAACAGGTACTCCGAAATCCGGTTGTTGAGGACGCCCTTGCCCTCGATCACCTGATGCTTCTTGGCATTGAACGCAGTCGCGTCGTCCTTGAAGTGTTGAATCAGGGTACCCGGCTCCGGTCCTTCGTAAAGCACCTTGGCCTTGCCTTCGTAAATGCGACGCCGACGGCTCATTGGGATGTACCGTGTGTTGTTGAAATCCATGAATCTGGTGTGCTCCGAGCGCTTGATGTGACCGTGGCGGAGCTGCCGCGAAAGCCAGGACTCCTGAACAAGAACAGGAAACAGAACAAGAACCCCAGCTTGTCCGCAACGTAGCCGATTGAGTCACCCCGCACAATCAATGCAGGCCGTCAGAGGCGAAGTTTTACCCGCTGCCTGCGACCTTGCGCCTGTTGTTCCCGGATAGGCCCTTTCCTATCTAGTATGTAACTTAGGAACTCCAACCGGTCGCGGCAACGCGGCCGGCCGGCAGTTTTGGCAACAACGGAAACCGGACCCAGGCCATGAACTCATTCGAAAAGCGTCAAGAGGGTTTTGAGAAGAAGTTCGCGCTCGACGAGGAACACAAATTCAAGGCCTTTGCCCGCCGAAACAAATTGTTGGGCCTGTGGGTCGCGGAGAAGCTCGGAATCACCGGCGACGCCGCCAGCGCGTATGCCAAGGAGGTCGTCACCGCCGACTTCGAACAGCCGGGTGACGACGACGTGCTTCAGAAAGTGATGCGCGACTTGACCGCCAAGGGCGTCGCACTCACAGAACAGCAGGTCCGCGCGCAAATGGATATGCTATTGGCGGACGCCGTAGCTCAGGTGAAGGCGGGGACGTAAACTTCTCCCGCCTCCCTCATTTTTGAGTCAACACAACTCGCCCGCGCCGGTTTTGCGCCGGGCGCGGATCACACAGGGGCGATTCCCGACGCGTCGCCCCTGCTTTTCTTCGTGATGACCACGCCGGTCGAGCGGAGCCGTTCTCTCACGCCTTCTCGAGCTGGTGCTCCACATTACCCCCGGTGGCATTCCCGGCAGGGGCGGCATACTTGAACGGCAGGAATTTGCCGCACATGCCGATCTTGACGCGATCGCCCTTCGGACTGGCAACGCGCGAGAGCTCCAGGTCGAAGTCGATCGCCGACATGATGCCGTCGCCAAACTGTTCCTCGATCAGCACTTTCAGCGCCGGACCGTTGATCATCACCAGTTCGTACAGACGGTAGATCAAGGGATCAGTCGGCGGCATCGTCACACCAGCGCCGCGCACAGGCACCTCGCCGAGCATCGCGATTTCCGCCTTGGAAAGGCCGAACAGCTTTCCGGCGATCGCCGCCTGCGGCTTGGACAGCCTCATGTGGCCGAGCAGCGAGCTGACGATCAAGATCTCGGAATAACCGCCGATCTCGCCTGCGATGTATGACCAGCTCCATTCCTTCTCGCGCTTGATATCGAGAATCTTTTCCGTGAGGTCGGATCGTTTCATCATCATCTCCCGTCTGACTGAAAGGGCCTGGGACAATCCATTGCAATGCCCGTGCCACGAACGAGTAGACGGGTCCGGACAGCGTTTAATGTGAGAAATCGGTGCGGACGGCGAGCGATTGATCGGAATTTGCGCAACGAATGCCGCTTATGCAGGCACCCGCGATGGAGCCGTAGTTCCACGCGGCGGAACGCTACCCCTCATCCTCTTGCTCGCGCGGCGATATAGGATTATATTCCGCATCATGATCCTGCCCCGCACGCCGCCCGCCCTCACCCGCCTTCGCGTGAAGCCAGACGAACCGGCCGAGGGACCGCCCAATGGACCGAAGCCGATCCCGCGGAGTCACAGGCCACCCGGCGCGCGGCGGGCATGGGACGATTTGACAGTCAAGACGGTCCGTCACCTGTTCGAGCAGACGACTCTGAGCTACGCCGAAATCCGGGAGAGGACCGGCGTCTGTGAACCCACCATTTCGCATTGGAAGCGCAGCTATGGCTGGACGCGTCCGCCATTAGCGCCACGCTCGAGTTGCGATGTGCCGCTCTGGCGCGCCGGGCCGAGGCAGAAGCTGAGCACACTAGGGTCCGGACTCATAACCAGTAACTGACCAGCGCAGCGATGCAGACGGCTGCGAGGAAATTGATTGCGAGACGATCATATCTGGTGGCGATGCGGCG
>NZ_MWPQ01000055.1 GCF_002028545.1 Nitrobacter vulgaris | reverse complement strand
GTCCGATCCGGTGCCGCCGCCGCCACCGCTGATAGCGGACGAGGGATTGAGCTTCACCCTGCCCGTCGTCTTCCGCGTCAAAGGCAAAGGATAAGGCGGGGGCAGAAACCACGCGCATTGAGACACTCAGCCTGGAAGCGACCGTAGCATGTTAATGCGCGGGGGGATCTCGCCGTGAATTGGGGACGGAGAGTAGCGAAAGTGCTCAGGGGGTCGCGCGTTTGGCGGCTTTAGCGTGTCATGCTGAAAAGAAACAAGCCACCCAAGCTGTCTCGAAAGTTGAAGGCGTCTCTTTTGCCGCGCAATTTATTGAAGCGGCCGAACGCCATTATATTGATCGGCTTTCTGTCAACGTCATTGAGATGAGGCTCCATGGAGCAGAAAAGCGCTAATGCGCCTAGGTCGCTCATGGCGCGCCCTTCTTCGAAACTCAACGACAACGACAAGACTCAATGGTCTGCGGCGGTTGTGTGAGAACCTGGCTTGGTCCCAAACCTCGCCTTGATCCGTTCGCGAAGGTCCTGGAAGAGAACGTACAGCGGAGGGATAGCGAAGACGCCGATCAACGATGCCGCCAGCATACCGCCGAAGACGGGAGTGGCGACGTTGCGAAACGCAAGTTTGGAGGCGCCGGACGCGATGACGAGGGGAACGAGTCCTAGAATGAAGGCAAACGACGTCATCATGACCGGCCGAAATCGTAACCGTGCACCTTCGACCGCCGCCTCATGCAGGGGGTGACCTTGCTCGCGCCGCGCCTTGGCGAATTCAACGATCAGAATGCCGTTCTTCGCTGCCAAGCCGATCAGAACGATCATTCCGATCTGCGCGTAGAGATCGAGCGTCAGCCCCGCGAGTACGATGGAAAGATAGGCACCCGCCACTCCGACCGAGACCGACAGCAAAACCGGTACCGGTATGGTCCAACTCTCATAGAGCCCGACAAGGAAGAGATATGCAAACAACAACGCGAACGCGAGGATGACCGGAGTCTGCCCCTCCGCCCGCTTTTCCTGGAACGAGATGTCGGTCCACGACCCCCGATATCCGGATGGCAATGTCTTCGCCGCCACAGCGTCCATCGCGGCGAGCGCTTGCCCCGAGGACACGCCCGGAGCCGGCCCGCCCAGAACGGTCGCGGCACGTGTATTATTGTAGCGGATCAGCCCCTGCGGGCCGAGCGCGATGCGCACCTCAACGAGGCTGCGCAGTGAAACCATTTGTCCGTCCTTGCTGCGTACATTGATGCGATAGATATCCTCAACGGAGGAACGGTCCTCGCTTTCCGCCTGCACCTGGACCTGCCAGGTACGCCCGAACAGGTTGATGTCATTGACGTAGAAGCCTCCGAGCGAGGTCTGCAGCGCCTGGAATATCGAGTTGATTTCAATCCCGAGGATGCGCGCCTTGTCGCGATCGATCTCCAGGAACACCGATGGATTGGTCGCAGAGAAGGTCGTGAACACCCGCGAGAGCTGCGGGTCCTGGTTCGCCGCGATCACCAGCCCACGCAGCGCCTGAGCCATGTTGGCAGGTTCGCCGCCCTGCAAATCCTGCAGCACGTAGCTGAAACCGCCGCCGGTACCGAGGCCGATGATCGGCGGCGGCGCCAATGGAACGGCGCTGCCTCCCCTTACGCTGCGCAGCGCGGATGCGAGCCGTGCGATGATTGCATCTGACGTTTCGGTAGCTCCTGTACGCTCCTCAAAATCCTTGAGCGTGACGACCATGAAGCCGGAGTTGGGCTGGGAGTAATTGTCGACGAAGTTCAATCCGATGATAGAGTTTACATCGGCGATCGAGCTTTCCTTCTTGAGGATGTCCTCGGCTTGCCGCACCACCTCCGATGTGCGCCCGATCGAGGCGCCGTCGGGCAATTGGACGACAACGAAGAATGCGCCCTGATCATCGGACGGGATGAAGCCGGTCGGGGTTACCCTCGCAAGCAGCCCAATGCCGGCAAACGCTGCCACAACGACGACGATCCCCACAACTGCAAGCCGAACCAGCCGCGCAACGGCCAAACCGTAGCCATCGCGGACGACGTCGATTCCCCGGCTCAACCTCCCCATCAAGCCGCGTTTCGGTCCGTGATGAGGCTTCAGCAGAACTGCGCAGAGAGCCGGCGATAGCGTCAGCGCGTTGATAGCCGACAGGAACATGGAGACCGCGACCGTGACGGCAAACTGCCGGAACAATTCGCCGGAAATCCCGGAAATGAAGGCAACCGGCACGAACACCGCGAGTAGCACCAGTGTGATTGCGATGATGGGTGCGAAGATACTCTGCATCGCGAGTTTGGTTGCTTCTCCTGCCGACAGCTCGGGATGCGCCTCCATCGTTTGTTCGACGGCCTCGACCACCACGATGGCATCGTCCACCACGATGCCGATCGCCAGGATCATCGCGAGAAGCGACACGGTATTGGCGGAGTACCCGATGGCGTTGAGCACGATGAAGGTGCCAATCAGGCTGACGGGAACGGCGATCATTGGAATCAAGGTGGCGCGGATGTTTCCCAGGAAGATGAAGACCACCAGCAGCACCAGCAGGGCGGCTTCGAGGAGGGTGTGTTTTACCTTCTCGATCGTCGCCCTGACGAAGACAGTTGGATCATAGGTGACCTTCCAAGCCACGCCTTCCGGAAACGACTTGGCATTGTCCGTCAATAGCTTGTTGAGCGCGTCGACGCTCCGGAGGGCGTTCGCGCCGGGAGTCTGATAGATTCCGATCAGCGTCGCCGCAGCGCCGTTCAGGCGCGTCGACCTGTCCAGATTTGCGGCGCCGAGTTCCAGGCGGGCGATATCGCCGAGGCGCAGGACCGATCCGTCGGGATTGCTCCGGATGATGACTCTTTCGAACTCCTTCGTCGAGGAGAGTCTTCCCTTGGTCTGGATGTTGAGCTGGAGCTGCTGGTCGTCGGACACCGGACGCGCACCGATTCGTCCGACGGCCGCCTGCACGTTCTGCGTTTGGATGGCCGAGATCACGTCGCCGGCGGTCAGCCCAAGGCCGGTCAATTGATCCGTCTTGAGCCAGATTCGCATCGAATAGTCCTGCGGACCGAACAATTGGGCATCGCCGACACCGGGTGTGCTCCGGATCTGGTCCAGCAGATTGATCGTGACGTAGTTGGACAGGAACAGTTCGTCGTAGGCCTGCGTCGGCGAATACACCGCGACAACGGCGAGAAGCGCGGACGACTTCTTCTTCACCGTAATGCCCGATCGCTTAACTTCTTCCGGCATCTTGGCGAGTGCGATCTGAACACGGTTATTGACATTGACCGTGTTGATATCGGGATCGGTGCCGAGTTCGAACGAAGCCAACAACGAATAGCTGCCGTCGTTGCCGGAGATGCTCTTCATGTAGATCATCTTGTCGACGCCGACGACCTGGGATTCGATCACCTGGGCGACCGTGGAATCGACGACCAGCGAGGATGCGCCTGGGTAGACGGCGGTCACCGAGACTTGCGGCGGAACGATGTTTGGAAGCTGCGCGATCGGAATCACAAGCAGCGACACCAGCCCGGCGATGGCGGTGACAACGGCAATGACAACGGCCAGACGCGGACGCTCGACGAAGATGGATGACAGCATGGCTAGAGCCCGCGAACAGGGGGCTGGGCCGGCGAAGCGGTGACGGCGGCGCCCTGTCTCAGGCCCTGCACGCCCTGAACGACAACCATCTCGCCACCGGTCAATCCTTCGAGGACGACGACCGAGCCACCCTTCGTAGGTCCGAGTCTGACCCGTTTGACCACGGCCTTGCTGTCCTCGATGACGAATACATAGGTGCCAAGCTGATCGGCGATCAGGGCGGCCTGTGGGACAACAACACGCTCCTCGGGTTTGCCGCTCTCGACGGCGACGTGAACGAGTTGGCCATCGACAAGTTCGTCATTCGGGTTAGCGATCTTGGCGCGCACCGTCACCGCGTCGGTCGCCCGGTCGACCTTGACGTCGACGAAGTCGATCTGCCCTTTCTCGCCATAGGCCGCGCCGTTTGAAAACTGAATGTTGACGTTGAAGTCCTTCGCCGATTGCTTCCTGGTGCCGCGACCTTCCTCTTTTAGCCGCAGAAATTCGCGCTGGCTGACCGGAAAGACGACATACATCGGATCAGAGCTGACGATTGTGGTCAGCACGCCCGAATTTGGCCCGACGACATTGCCGCGCGTGACAGCAGTTCGACCGATCCGCCCATCGATCGGCGACGTAATGTCGGTGTAGGCGAGGTTGATCTCTGCCGTCTTGAGATCAGCTTCGGCGGCAGCAAAATTCCCTTCGGCCTCCCGCGCGGATGCAGTGCGGTCGTCGCGCGTGGCCTGGGAAATCGCGCTGGTCTTTATCAATTCATCAGCACGTCGCTTCTGGATGTTTGCATTTTCCAGAAGAGCCCGCATTTTCTCGACGGCCGCCCTTGCCTGTTGGACCGCGGCCTCGAACGGCCCCTTCTCGATTTGATAGAGAGGTGCGCCCTGTTTCACCCGGTCGCCGTCCTTGAACTCGACCTTCTCTAGAAAGCCGGTGATGCGCGCACGCACGTCGACGTGCTCAATGGCTTCAATCCTGCCCACGAAGCGGGTTGTGTCGGCCAATGCGGTCTTTTCCGCCGGCACGACGCTTACTTGAATAGTGGGTGGCTGCTGCGCCAGAGCGGCGGATGAAATGAGAAACAGGCAGGAAAACCAGATCTTCGCGCGAGCCGCCATATGAACCCCCCGGCTGCCGATCGGATAGCGTCTTTTTATTCGAATCCGACAGACCTTGATCTACGGCTGACCAGATATCCACAATCTGCCAACTGACTCAGGTTGGCAAGTGGGGCAGCTTTCAAACCTCAGGTAGAAACCAAAGAAGTCTCGGCGCCCGAGCGCGCGAAGGAAATCGAAAAGCACACGTCGGCTGCCGTCATAAGGTTGGGCAGTCCAGTCGGGGCTGCCGAGAATTTCTTCCTGTTCGGTCTGACGGCCGCAGAGGTCGAGCGATTGAAGGCTGGGGGCTACGCGCCGCGCGAATTCTACGAGTCAAATCCGGAGTTGCGCGAAGCGATCGATCTCATCAGTTCGGGGTTCTTTTCGAACGGTGATCGCGCACTCTTCCAGCCCCTCGTCGAATCGCTGATCACCCGCGACGACTACATGCTGCTAGCCGACTATCAGGCCTACGTGGAATGCCAACAAAGCGTCAGTCGAGCGTACTCCGATCAGAGCGCATGGACGCGCATGTCCATTCTGAACTGCGCGCGAGTCGGTCGCTTCTCATCCGACCGCTCGATCCGGGAGTACTGCCGCGACATCTGGAACGTTAGGCCAATCCAGAGTGTAGCAGGGCGGTGGGTACGCTTGAGAACGGCCGTCGACTGACAGTTGATCTAGATCAAAGCCGGCGATGCGATTCCTTCCCTAACATGTGCCGTTGCGACAACGGCGCAGCCGGCCACCGCGCCCATCGCGGCCCGCTTGCAGGCGGGGACAGATGCAAACCAGACAAGCGTGCTGCGCGGCTTGACCTGCAAGGTCGCGATTGCTGACGTCAGGCTAGCCTGCGGCCGATAGCTTGGCGACGGTATGTCTGCCCTCAAAAAGAGGTTGTCCTTGAAAACCTTTCGCCAGTACTTGCCCGGAGACGACGTCATTCAGCTTGTGATCCGCCTCGGGTTGCTTGCTTTCCTGATCTACTGGACGATCCTTCTGATCCGGCCTTTTGTGCCTGTCTTGGCCTGGAGCATCGTGCTTGCTGTTGCGCTCTATCCTGTCTTCAATTTTCTTTCCAAGCTTCTTGGCGGTCGTCCAAAGCTCGCAGCGGCAATTCTCACCCTCATCAATCTCGGAATTGTCATCGGACCAGCAACCTGGCTTGGCTTGAGTGCCTTGGACGGAGTGAAGGAGTTCGCTGGAAATCTGGGTGCTGGTAACCTCGTGATTCCATCACCGCCGGAAAGCATTAATAACTGGCCGCTCATCGGCCCGAGTCTTTACGAGTTCTGGAATCAGGCATCCAGCAACATTCGAGCTGCTTTGCGTGAGGTGGCTCCTTATCTGAAGCCACTGGCAGGCGTTTTATTAGCTCTTGCCGGCAATGCCGGCGTGGGCTTGCTGAAATTTATTCTGTCTGTAGCGCTGGCCGGGTTTCTCTTCCCTTATGGCTCGCAGCTTGTAGAGGCAGGCAAGAGCTTCCTCTATCGCATCGTGCCTGAGCAGAGCGAACATTTCCTCGAACTAGCGGGTGCGACCATCCGCGCGGTATCCCAGGGTGTCATCGGTGTCGCAGTCATCCAGTCCTTATTGGCCGGCATTGGCTTCAAGCTGGCAGGTATTCCAAGCGCCGGTTTGTTGGCCTTCGCAGTTATGATCCTGTCGATCATTCAAGTCGGCGCGGCAATCGTCCTGGTTCCGGTAGTCATTTGGATATGGACGGACAAGGATTTCACCACAGCGCTTCTGCTGACGGTATTCCTGGGTCTCGTCGGCGTAATCGACAACATCTTGAAACCGCTGGTAATGAAGCGTGGCCTGACCACCCCGACACTCGTCATCTTTGTCGGGGTGATCGGAGGAACGCTCGCGCATGGAATTGTCGGCCTCTTTGTCGGACCGATCATTCTTTCTCTGGCCTGGGAATTGACGGTGGCCTGGATACGTAGCGATCGCGCCGACACAGCGCCATTGTCGGGCTGAATATCGAACGTTGACCTAAATCAACGCTCGATACCTCGATGCTCCTTGAATGAATTGCACGATAGCGAGGTCGAGACATCAGGGCAGACAACGAAATTGGCGTTGCGATGAAAGTAGGTCATCTCGGCTATCTGATCGGCTTCCTGCCCGAGCTGATACTTGGACAAACGATCAGGCGTATCGCGCGCCGAAGCATGTTGATCGAGAGTGTCATCAGCCGTTACCCGCAAGCCGCCGGCAAGCCATGTGTGATCGAAGCTACCAGGCCGACTCGCTGCGGCTCTCGGTGCGAGTGCTAGACGTTAGAAAACCTCAACAGTTGCCGCGTGATCGCTATGGATACTATCCTCGTCGTCAATGCAGGCTCCTCAAGCGTCAAGTTCCAGATCTTTTCGGTCGAGGGTGAGGGAGATCTGCGACGCCAGATCAAGGGCCAGATCGATGGCATTGGCAGTCGTCCTCGCCTGCGGGCGAGCGGCGTGCGTGGCGTACCACTGGCCCACCGCGCCTATCCGATCGAATCGGTTTCGGACGTCTCAGCCGCGATGGGCGTTGCCAGCGGATGGCTGCGGGATGAACTCCGCATTAGCCCGATGGCAGTCGGCCATCGCGTGGTCCACGGCGGTCCGGACTTCGTCGGGCCGGTGCTGATCGATCATGGCATCGTAGCCCAGCTGGAGCGGTTTGTAGCGCTGGCCCCGCTTCATCAGCCGCATAATTTGGCTCTCGTCCGGTCACTTCTCGCTAATTTTCCAACACTCCCACAGGTGGCTTGTTTCGATACTGCGTTTCACCGCACGCGTGACGCTGTCTCTGACCACTATGCAATTCCTCACCAATTATATGCCGAGGGTGTGCGGCGTTACGGATTCCACGGTCTCTCATATGAATATGTCGCGAAGACTTTGCCGCACGTCGCGCCCGAAATCGCCAAGGGGCGGGTGATTGTCGCGCATCTCGGTAGCGGAGCCTCGATGTGCGCGTTGAAGGGGGGACGTAGCATCGAGAGCACGATGGGATTCACGGCGCTCGACGGGCTACCTATGGGAACGCGTCCAGGCCAAATCGATCCCGGTGTCGTGCTCTATCTGATCTCGGAGAAGGGAATGTCGCCTGCTAAAGTACAAGACTTCCTTTACCGGGATAGCGGATTGAAAGGACTCTCGGGCGTCAGCAACGACATGCGCGAACTGGAGGCGAGCGAAGACCCTAAGGTGAAACTCGCGATTGATTATTTCGTTTATCGGGTCGGCCTCCATGCTGGCATGCTCGCAGCCGCGCTGCAGGGTCTCGACGCCTTTGTCTTTACCGCCGGTATCGGCGAAAACTCGATCCGGATACGGGCGCGCATCGTCGATCAATTGAGGTGGCTTGGCGCTACGCTTAATCCCATCGGGAATTCCCGTCACATGCGTCTGATATCCGGTTCCGACAGCTGCATCCCGGTTTACGTCATACCGACCGACGAAGAGTTGATGATTGCGCAGCACACGTTGTCGCTGTTGCTGGAGAGGCCGTCGCCGGGTGTTAGGCATGAGAGAGCATCATGATTTCTGTTTTTTCGGATGCCAGGCAATCGAAGTACCGCGCGCAATCTCGTCAGCATCGGGGACGTCGGAACGCAAGCATTTCTGGAACCCGACGGTGCCAACTCACGGGGTGAAGTCGCGGCAGGATGCATCCGTTGACGATCGTCGAATGACCTTCGCGGCGTGCTGCATGGCGACGATAACGCGCTTCGCGCCACTCATGAGGTCCATCGTCCCGCCCATTTCCGTATATCGCAAGATCCTCGACTACCTCGCGTCGATCGGCGCTCAAGGAGTCAGTTTTGCAGATCGAGGGTAGCGAGCTGCCTTCGATTCAGAAGGGTGATCTGACGTCGATTGGTGCCTATGAAACCGATGATACCGAGTTCATGTAGTCGCGATAGGGCACGCGATACCGTTTCCAGCGTCAGCCCGAGGTAGTCGGCAATGTCGCGCCGCGACATCGGCAGTGGCATGACGCCGGCTGCTGCAAGTCGCCGATCCATCTCGACCAGGAAGGCCGCGACCCGCTCCAGAGAGGTCTTTCGGCCGAGCAGGAGCATGTGATTTTCGGCATGCTCCAGATTTTCCGTGGTCATGCCGAGCAGATTCCGCGAGACCATGGCATCGCTCTCTGCCATCATCTCAAGGCTCCGCCGTTTGATCAAGCGAACCGTGGTGTTCACGATCGCCTCTGCCGTAAACCGATGCTCGCTTCCGTTTTCCAGTCCGAAGATGTCGCCGACGAGGTGAAACGCACCGATCTGGCGGCGACCGTCTGGAAGCAATTTGTAGCTTCGCACCGAGCCCGCCTTGACCTGATAGACATAGTCCGCAGGCTCCTTTTCCCCATAGATTTCAGAGCCTTTCTTGTAGGTAAATTCGTTTAAACTTACTTTTTGATTTGAATCACCCGCTATTCCGAGCTCGCCGAAAGAGATGGCACGATACGCCAAATCGTTGGTGATGCGGACAAACATGGCCAACTCCTGTGTAACTGGTTGTTGGATATGGTCTGCCTCTAAGAATATGTTTCCGTGGGAGGAAGGCTCTTTGCCGTGGCCGTGGAGCTTCCGCTAAGACATGTTTCTTGACCATTGTCTGAAGGGACATTGTACCTAGGGACAGGTCTGCAATAGGATGTCCGAAAAAATGAAAACCGGACCCCTTGGCCGCAAATGCCCTGGGTGATTCTGGAAGCCCGATATCGGCCAGGGTGGCGGCTGGGAGGCGGACTTGTCTAGCCTTGTTTACATTGTGGACGACGATGCTTCGTTTCGTACAGCAGTCGAACGCCGCCTGAAGCTTGCTGGCTATGAAGTTGAGAAGCATTCGTCGGCTCAGACACTGCTGGATCGTCTGCAGGGCTCTGAAGGACCTGGTTGCGTCTTGCTCGACGTTCGAATGCCCGGACTGAACGGGCTGGAATTGCAAAGCCGCCTCATCGAGCTTCATTCGATGTTGCCTGTCATCTTCGTCACCGGCTATGCGGACATTCCGACGACCGTACGAGCGATCAGGGCAGGTGCCGAAGATCTCCTGATCAAGCCGGTATCATCAGAGCAGCTGATAGGGGCGATCGAGCGCGCCTTGGCGCGCCATGAGTCGGTCCGCAGCCAACGAAGCAAGCTTGATGCGAGTCTCGCACTTCTTGCGAGATTGACGCCCCGCGAACGACAGGTCTTCGATTTGATCGTGCGCGGAAAGATCAACAAGCAAGTTGCCAGAGAACTTGGAACAACTGAACGCACCGTGAAAGCGCATCGCCATGAAGTGATGGAAAAGATGCGAGTGCACTCGCTCGCAGAACTGGTTTTGATCGCGGAGCGGCTTGGGTTGATCGATCCGAACGAAAATTCAGGCAGATAGCCTTTGTTCGCAGAAAACATTTACGTCGCGTACCATGTACGAAAGGACAATATAAATATTAGCAGACAAGGCATCTGAATGAACGCGCGATGGGCCTTCATCAGGTTTCTGGGAGGCCGATGATACCGAAATCCAAGTCAATTCTTGTCGTCGACGATAATCCGTCAATGCTCAAAGGCATGAAGCGGTTGTTGAGAGAGCATGGTTTTAACGTAACACTGTTCGGATCCGGCGCTGCGCTGCTGCGTCATGCGGATTTCGACGACGCCTTTTGCGTGATCCTTGACATCGATCTGTACAAAGAATCAGGCATAGACTTGCGTCGCCAACTCGCCGGCAGAGGTGTCGAGCTGCCAGTGATCTTCATTACCGGAAACGACAGTGACGCAAAACGCTCAGCCGCAATCGAATCGGGATGTATCGCGTACCCAACCAAGCCATTTTCGGCAAGATCGCTAACCGAGCCGGTCGAAAAAGTGCGAGAAGCGTCATTCTAGCGCGATCGGTTGTTGGCGTCCTGCTCGAATGCCTGCTCGCCGCGCCCTTATCGATGGAAGCGAAACGATCGAGTGGCAGCGACGTCGTAATTCCAGCCACAGCTCCTTCCAGGAGCCATTTCCTTGATCATCGCGGGTATTCAGGAAATTCGTCGAGAGCTTGATCCAGATCAATCCGCGTCGGGCTCGACGCGCCGCCTATGCCGTCAGGATCTGCTGCAACTCGTGTAGGGCGGCCGTGGACGTCTGTGCAACGAAGGGCGTACCCAATCTCGTTCCTGGTCTCCCGGCGGGTGCCTTGCTGATCGTCTTGTTTCGCTGCGAGATACATCCCAACAAGGAACACCTATGACGTTGCGCGCGTTTCAGCGAGCGGGTTGGATAGGGGTTTTCCCGCCGTTGACGTGGCTTGCCGAATACAGATTGTCCTGGTTGCGTTATGATGCCATCGCCGGAGTGACCCTCGCCGCCTACGCGATCCCGGTGTCACTGGCCTATGCGGGCCTTGCCGGGTTGCCGCCGCAGGTGGGCATCTATGGCTATCTGCTTGGCGGTTTAGGTTATGCTCTCATGGGGTCATCCCGCCAGCTTGCTGTCGGCCCGACCTCCGCAATCTCGCTCATGATCGCCAGCAGTGTCGGGGCCCTGGCAGGGGGAGACGCGATGCGTTTCGCTCAGATCGCGAGTCTTGCGGCATTCGCTGTGGCGTTGCTTTGCCTGATTGCCTGGCTTTTCAAGCTGAGCGTTCTTGTGCGGCTGGTTAGCGACAGCATTCTTGTCGGCTTCAAGGCGGGGGCGGGGCTTACAATTATAATGAGTCAGTTACCGAACCTGTTCGGCGTAGCTGGTGGCGGGCACAACTTCGTTGACCGTGCAATTCGGCTTGCAGGTCAGATCGGCAACATCAATCCACTTGTATTGGCAATAGGAATTGCGGCGGTCGTGCTCCTGCTCCTTGGCGAGCGATTCCTGACGGGCAGGCCCGTCGGACTCATGGTGTTGGCATTGTCGATTCTTATGGCAACTTTGTTAGGGCTTCCGGCAATGGGTGTCCCTGTCACCGGGAAGATACCGCCCGGATTGCCTGCCTTCGAGGTGCCAACTTTCGGAATGCTGGATTTCCAGGACTTATTTCCAATAGCAGCCGGGTGTCTGCTGCTGGCCTATATAGAAGGCGTTTCGGCGGCGCGGAGTTTTGCGGCGAAGCATGGATATAGTATTGACGTCCGACAAGAATTTCTGGGATTTGGGGCTGCCAACCTCGCAGTTGCATTCGGTCACGGCTATCCCGTCGCAGGCGGATTATCGCAGTCCGCCGTCAATGACACGGCTGGTGCGCGAACGCCCCTGGCATTGTTATTTTGCTCGCTAACCCTCGCGCTCTGCCTGCTTTTCTTTACGGAGTTGCTGACCAACCTTCCGCGGGCAGTATTGGCTGGAGTTGTCATTACTGCAGTTTACAGACTGGTCGACGTCCGCGCGCTGCTTCGCATGTGGGAAGTGAGTCGTATCGACTTTTATGCCGCGGCCATTGCCCTCGTATCCGTGTTGCTGCTTGGGATTCTCCAAGGTGTCCTGCTTGCAGCTCTCGCATCCATCCTCCTGCTGCTTATCCGGGCGTCACGGCCCAACATAGCGTTTCTCGGACGGCTTCCTGAATCGGGCCGCTATTCCGACAGCATCAGGCATGAGGGCGTGACGCCGCTGGTTGGCGTTGTTGCGTTCCGCCCTGAAGCCTCGTTGCTCTACATCAATGCCGAGACGATTCTGGAGGCCGTTTTGGAAAAACTGCGAATGGTCTCTGACGTCAGGCTGGTTGCCTGCGATCTATCCGCATCTCCCTACATCGATCTGGCGGGTGCGCGGATGTTACTTGATCTTTATGATGAGCTGGCGTCGCGTCAAATAACGTTCTGCATTGTCGGCGCTCACGCGCAGTTGCGTGAGTTGCTGCGAGCAGAAGGGTTGGCGGAGAAGACGGACAGTAGCGAATGGCTCCGTACGCTCGACAGCGTGTTGAGCGAGGACAATGTTAGCGAACGATCCGGTCTCCGGGACGAACGGCCGCCTGGATAGTAAGCTCTCCCGAGTTTGACGGTGATCGAACCCGATGACTCCAGCACCGGGTGACTCCTGCAGCCAAGGATCTCCGGCTGGATGTGTCTGACACCAAGTTGCATGATGCAGTTTGGCATTTGCCGCAGCTTGGCCAGTCGTGTCACGAGATTAAGATATTGACTTGGATCAAGGTGGCGGAAGGCAAAAAGTAAAATCTCCAACGACACCAGCCCGCACAAAATGTGTCGATCAATTTTCTCCCGGTTTGGTTCGAAGCTGCTGGTTCATCAGAGTGTGAGTCATCAGAGGGAAAAGGAAAAAGATATCATGAAGAAATTTAGCGTGAGCTCTGCCTTGTTAGTCTTCCTCGTGGGAGCGGCTGCCATCAGTACGCCCGCTCGCGCTGAAACAGGGCGCGTCGCGGTGATCTTCACCAAAGGCGGGTTTGTTGTAGGAGTCGGTGGCGGCGAGGGCGTACTGACGCTCCGGGGCACTCACTATCCATTCACTGTCTCGGGCATGAGTGTCGGCTTCACGATCGGAGCCTCGACGACCAAGCTTGTTGGACGAGCCCTTAATCTAAAAGGGCCGGCTTCGATCGAAGGCAGGTACACCGCTGTCGGAGCCGGCGGCGCTGTCGTGGCTGGAGCCGGCGGAGTTCAACTGCAAAACGCCAACGGCGTGATCTTGCAACTGAGTGGCCCGAGGGTAGGCGCCGAAATGTCGGTCGCTGTCGGTGGGGTATCGATAAGCTTGAAACAGATGCGAACCAGTCGGACCACGCAGTAGGCGACCTGGTCCACTCAGTAACGTTCAGCCACGAACGTCATCCCACGCAGGCCCGCCTGGTCGTCAAAGCGCTCCTTCGCGGAGCGCTTTGGCAGCTTGACCTTGTTTTTATGTATCCGTTTATACGGAATCAACTCCAGCAGATGCGCGATGCAGTTCAGTCGAGCTCGACGCTTGTCGTCGGAGCGAACGATGTACCATGGCGATTGCTTCGTGCTGGTTGCCTTCAGCATCAGGTCCCGAGCTTCTGAGTAGTCGTACCATCGTTGGTAAGATGCAGTATCCATCGGACTCAACTTCCACTGCCGCAGCGGATCGTCGATTCTCGCCTTGAAGCGACGCTCCTGCTCGTCCATCCCGACCTCAAGCCAGAGTTTGATCAGGATGATGCCCCCTTCGATGATATATTTCTCCATCTGGGGGCAGAGAGAAAGGAATCGTTTGTGCTCGGCGGGCGTACAAAAGCCCATCACATATTCCACGCCGGCGCGATTGTACCAACTCCGGTCGAAGATCACAATTTCACCTGCAGCCGGAAAATTCTGCATGTAACGTTGAAGAAATAATTGCGTCTTCTCCCGGTCGGACGGAGCTGGCAAGGCGGCAACGCGAAACACGCGCGGACTGACCTTCTCCGTAATCGCCTTGATCGTGCCGCCCTTCCCGGCGGCATCCCGGCCCTCGAACAGGACGATGACTCGAATCTTGTTCGCCTTCACCCATTCCTGAAGATAGCAAAGCTCGACCTGGAGCTTTTCCAGCTCTTTCTCATAGACCTTGCGCTTCATCCGTGGCGTGTCCGCGTCGGCTGACATGTCTACCTTCCGCTGCTTCAGACCAGACTCCACCAACCGTTCCTAATCTCCCCAGGAGATAGTGACGGCGATGTCGCCAGGGACACCTCCGGGGTAATCAATAATCTGGTAACTGATGCGATAACCCCGCGGTTTCAGATAGTCGCGCCAGAGCTCGAATATTTCTTTCGGAATCCCCGTCAGTGTGTTCTCCCAGCCGGCCTCCTGCTGATTGATGGCTCGGCCTTTATCCGTGCATAGCGAGTTGGGGAACCGATACACCTGCACTTCGGTTAGCCCGTTTCGGACTGCTCGCTGGATGACGGTCGAGGCGAGCTGGATTTTTTCCTCCTCGGACTTGCCGGATGAACGACTGAGCCGCTCGATCAGTGCATGTTTCTCGGCTTGGGCGGCCGCTGCCAGGCGGGCATATTGATCCGCCTTTTCGGCTTCCTTGAGGGCCGCTTCTTTCCGGATCTGTTGCGCGCTCGGGATGAGGTCATCAATGCTGCCTGGCATGACGAGAAACTCCTGACGAATGTATTGTCATGACGAGGCTAGGTCGGGTCGACGTCGTTACCTTGATTCAAATCAACAAATTCGCATCCATGGTTACCGGGCACGCTAAAGTCTGAGGCCAAAGTCGGGGAGAGGAGAGTTGAACGAGGCGATACATTCCATGGCGCCGCACCATGTGCTTTTCTATCTTGCCACCGCGAGCGCAACCGGTGTTTGTTAGCGGTGATGGGCAATTGTATCAGGCAAAGAATGAGCCGGCCGTCACCGTAGCGTTCGCTGCAAAGCTACTCTGCAACAATGGCAATGTCCCTGGACCGTTGCGGTCAGTGCTACAGGCGCATATTATGATGCCACTTGCGTAAAGGTCGTGGAAGCCCACGGTCGGGTCGCGACGCTTGGTTGACGGTCTCGTCCGGCTCGGCTGAGACCGTTGAAGGTCGTGCGCCCGCACTGAAACGTGCTGCAAGACAGTCGTTCGGGCCGCCGGGTACGAGGATGAATGGACGCGCCCCGATGGCAGCGACTAACCCATCCTGGCTGGGTCTTGTTACCCGTCTATGTGTCTGTCTGCTGGTTTGGACGATCATCCCGTCCGAGTTTGCGCGCAGCGGTCAGACTCGCGAGATCAAACGGGTATTGATCCTGCATTCCTTTGGACGAGATTTCAGACCATGGGGGACGTATGCAAAAGCCATTCGGGAGAATTTGGAGCAGTTGTCGCCGTGGCAGATTGATATTCAGGACCACTCGATGGTTTCCGCACGCTCTGGCGATGAAAATCCTGGGCCACCGTTTATTGCCTACCTGAATGCGCTCTATTCCGAACGCCCTCCGGATATTGTCATTGCCATCGGCGCTCCTGCCTCGAATTTTGTTCAGCAACACCGCCGACATTTGTTCACTCAAATTCCCCTGATACTGACAGCGGTCGAGCAGCGTCGTATCCAGTTCTCGGATTTGCCGGATAGTGACACCGTCATTGCTGTTTCTCACGATTTTCGCCTTTCTTTCGAGACGATCCTTCGTGTTCTTCCCGGCACGGAGCGAATTGTCGTTTTGAACGGAACGTCGCCCAACGAGAAATTCTGGCTCGGCGAACTCCGCAAGGACGCTGCATCTGTCCAGAAGAAGGTTGAGTTCATCCGGCCCAATGATATTTCGTTCCAGGATTTTCTGAAGAAAAGCGAAACGTTGCCGCCGAAAACAGCTATTTTCTGGCATCTGATGAACGTCGACGCAATTGGAGTCTCCTACGAGGGGAATACCGCGCTTCAGCAACTTCACGCAGTGTCCAATGCTCCGCTTTTTTCTTACGACGATGGCTTTTTTGGCAATGAGACTGTCGGCGGGCCGATGTATTCCGTTCTCGAAATTAGCAGGCTCACAGCCGCTGTGGCGATCCGTATTCTGAACGGAGAAAAACCTCGCGATATAAGGCTGGTTGCGATCAAATATTCCAATCCGAAGTTCGATTGGCGCGAAATGCAGCGCTGGGATATCAGCGAGAGAAACCTGCCTCCAGGAAGCGAAGTCTTGTTTCGCGAGCCCCGCATATGGGAGGTCAATCATTGGCAGTTGTTGTTGATTGCGACCGTAATCCTGATTCAGGGAGCGTTGATCAGCGGACTGCTGCATGAGCGTCGTCGCCGCCGTCTTGCCGAAGTCGAATCGCGCCAACGCTTGACTGATCTTGCCCATATCAACCGCAGTTCGACTGTCGGAGAACTGACGATTTCTATCGCGCATGAGTTGAACCAGCCGCTTGGTTCGATTCTCACCAACACCGAGACAGCCGAGCTCATGCTGAAGAGTCCCTCACCGAATCTCGATGAGGTGAAGGAAATTCTTGCTGACATCAGGCGTGACGATCAGCGCGCCAGCGAGGTGATACGTCGGCTACGCAGCGTGCTGAAGAAAACACCATTTGAGATTACCTGTATCGACTTGAACGAGACGGTACGGCAAGTGATGGGGTTTATCGCGACCGTCGGCAGCGAGCGGAATATCGCATTGAAATGTAGTACGGAATCGATCGACCTGAAGATCATGGGAGACGTTGTTCACTTACAACAAGTCTTTCTGAACTTGATGATCAACGCGATGGATGCAATATCCGAAGCGGAGGCAATAGAGCGAGAAGTCAGCGTAACCACAAGGCGCTCGGGCGCCTGGGCGGAAGTCAGTATCAGCGACACCGGCCCCGGTATCGCGATCGCCGATCTTGCGAAGGTTTTCGATCCGTTTTTCACGACGAAACCGCAGGGCATGGGTATGGGACTTGCAATCGTCCGTTCCATTGTCGAAGCGCACCACGGACAGATTTCTGCGGCAAATCAGTCACCCGGCGGTGCACTTTTCACGCTCAGGCTTCCGATTCTTCGGGATCAAGCTACTTCGGTCTGAGACTTGCAGTCAGACCCTCGCCCCGCAGAAGAACGGTGCCGTTCGTTTCGTTGATCTTTATCAAAGAACGAGCTCGGCTTTGCTCCATTTTTGTAGCGATGAACCCGAGGAGAGGTGTGATGTTTCGCTGCGGCAAGGCCCTGATCGCGCTCGCATTGCTAATGGCGGATCCTATCGCCATCGTGGCACAAACGGCCGATAATCCGCCGGATCCAAACGGTACGCCACAGCAAGCCACCAAATCTGTGCCCGATGCAGAGCTGTTGAAACCCGAGCAACTCGAGGCGCTGACTGCCCCGATTGCGCTCTATCCCGATGAACTGCTGGCGAATGTACTGGCGGCATCAACCTATCCGCTGGAGGTCGTGCAGGCCGATCGCTGGCTCAAGGAACGCAAAACCCTGAAAGGTGATGCGTTGAAGAAGGAGGTTGAAAAGCAATCGTGGGACAACAGCGTCAAAGCGCTTTCAAGCACTCCAGATGTCATTTCAATGATGAGCGACAAGATCGACTGGACCAAGAGTCTCGGCGATGCCATTCTCGCGCAGCAAGCCGATGTCATGGATGCAATCCAGCGCCTTCGTTCCAAAGCCTACGACAACAAGAAGCTGGTTACCACCAAGCAGCAAAAGGTGAGCGTTCAAGCGCAGGAAAGCAAGCAGGCGATTGTCATCGAGTCGACCAGCCCCGATACGATGTACGTGCCGTACTACGATCCCGCCGCGGTTTACGGAACCTGGCCCTATGCAGCGTATCCACCCTATTACTTCGGGTATCCGTCCTACATCGGTGCGGGAGTGATCGCGACGGGGCTCGCGTTCGGTGCGGGCTGGGCTATCGGACGCTGGGGTAACTACTGGGGTGGCGGATTCAATTGGGGTAACCGCAATCTCTACGTCAACCACTACAATCGGATAAATAACGTTGGAAACAGCTGGCAGCACAATTCGGCGCATCGTCAGGGTGTGCGGTACAATAACGCGAATGTTCAGCAGCGCTTCGGCAACAACAATCTGAGGGCCGGCGCATCGAACCGCATGGATTTTCGGGGCCGCGGTGGGCAGCAGGTGCTTCGTCCAGGGCAGGATCGACCTGGCGGCGGAGATCGCGCAGGCGACCGTGCGGCCTCACGCGACCGGCCGGGCGGCGATCGTGGAAATCGACCGGGCACAGCCGATCGCGCCAGGGGCGGTGGCGACCGTGCCAAAGCAGGTAACAGGGCTGCTAACCGTGCTGGCGGCGCGGCGCGCGGTGGCGGCAATCGTGGCGGTGCCATGAACATATCGTCGGGCAGGGCTGCTTCCGCGGCTTCGGCTCGCGGTCATGCAAGCCTGGGCGGGCGAGGAGGAGGTGCTGCCAGCTTCGCCGGACGTGGCGGCGGCGGCTTCCGTGGCGGCGGTGGACGGCGGTCCGATGTCCAACTGAAACACCACCTCGTACTGCTGGGTTATCTTACCAACGGCCTTGGTTACTACCGCTTCAGCTATCTCGGTAGCAGCAAGTCATATGTTGGTGTGATCGCGCAGGAAGTGCAGAATCTGATGCCGCAAGCCGTGACCCGTGGTAGCGACGGTTACCTCAGAGTCTACTATGAGAAGCTTGGATTGAAGCTGCGAACCTACAGCGACTGGCTTGCTGGAGGCGCAAAAATTCCTGCGCTGCGGGAGGTGTCGCCATGATCGCATCAATGTGGATGTCCCGCGCCGCTTCGACCGGCGCGATAGCAATCGTTGTCGCGCTGTCGATCGGCGTGAGTCAGGCTCAGCAGGCTTTTTCTTCGCCGGAAGATGCGGCGGCGGGATTGGCGGCGGCGGTCAAGACCGGCACGACAAGCGCCATTCTGAAAGTCCTTGGCAGTCGTGCCGAAGACGTGGTCGAATCCGGTGATAGCGTTGCTGACAAAGAGACTCGTGAGCGTTTTCTTTCCGCTTACGATGCCAAGCACTCGATCAAGGCTGAGGGAAACAAGAAAGCCACGCTCATTTTGGGCGCCGATGAATTTCCGTTCCCAATTCCACTTGTCAACAGCAAGAGCGGCTGGGAATTCGACACCTCCGCTGGACGTCTTGAGATTCTTTATCGCCGCATTGGGCGCAATGAGTTGGATGCGATTCAGGCCTCTCTCGCCTTTGTGGATGCCCAGAACGAATATGCCGAGAAGGATCGTACAGGCGAAGGTGCTGGCGTTTACGCGCA
This sequence comes from Nitrobacter vulgaris, assembly GCF_002028545.1. Classification (GTDB taxonomy): domain Bacteria; phylum Pseudomonadota; class Alphaproteobacteria; order Rhizobiales; family Xanthobacteraceae; genus Nitrobacter; species Nitrobacter vulgaris. Next base: position 146,324 of record NZ_MWPQ01000055.1, on the reverse strand, counting down.
ACGCATTGTCAGTACCCCGGGCAAGAAGGATGGCCTTTTCTGGCGCGACGATGGCGATCCAAGCCCGCTTGGTGAGTTGGCGGCGCGAGCATCATCAGAGGGCTATAAGGTTGATGGGCAAGGCGCCCCGTATCACGGTTACGTCTTTCGAATATTGAGGGGGCAGGGGCCAGATGCACCGGGAGGCGCACTTGACTACGTCGTCAAGCGCAAGATGATCGGTGGTTTCGCGCTGATTGCCTATCCTGCCGAATACGGAAACTCTGGTGTCATGACCTTCATGGTCAATCATGCCGGCACTGTCTATCAAAAGGATCTTGGTAAAAACACGGAAGTACTCGCCAGTCGCATCAGTTTGTTCGATCCCGATCAGACCTGGAAGAGGGTGGATTCGGCGAAGCCTTGAAGGTGGGTAACAACGATACCCAGCGCAACACAGGCCTTGGCGGTCTTGGCAATTGGTGCCGCTTCATTCCAGCGGCATGAATCTCGGCAATGAGTTTGATTGCCGGTTCGATGCTGCCGCTTCCATCGGGCTCCTTAAAAGTTGGTCCCCTGCCGCTTTCCTGCCGCGCAAAGTCGAGCGGATACTGGATAATCCTGTGACGAAGATCGAGGGCGCTGGATCACGATGCGATTGCAGGAGACGCCCCGGAATTGATGTTGAGATTGAAAATCCAACAACAGCCAATTTGAGACAGGCTCTGATCGATGAAGTCACGAATGTCTCCATCTTTAAAATTTGATCAGAAAATAGACCTCGACTCGCAGCGAAGGAATGCTGAGCGATCGACTTGTCGCGCGCACCTATAACTACGTCTTAGCTAGTACGAGCAATTACACACTCGACAACCAGTTGCAGGCGGATTTCAGAACCGGCGACCTGGTACACAAGGTTCTGGCCGGGTTCGACGACTTCAATCTGTCGGCAAACACCGACTACCGTAGCGCTGGGATCGCGCCGATCGACGCCTATGCCCCGGTCTATGGTGCGGCAGTTCCGTCGTTTGCCTCACTATCGCCATTCATCCTGCGCTCGGACAGCCAGAGTCAGGCCGGTCTCTATTTGCAGGACCAGATCAAGTGGGATCGCTGGACCCTCGCGCTCAGCGGTCGTCAGGACTGGGTTAGTACCGGCTTCACCAGCAAAGCGTTCTTTCCGCCGGCGGGTACCTATACGTCTTTCAATTCCGCGCAGACCGGCCGCGTCGGCCTGAACTATCTGTTCGATTTCGGGCTGGCCCCCTACGTCAGCTATTCGACCTCGTTCACGCCGAACCTCGGCGCGGATCGCTTCGGCAATGTATTCAGGCCAACCACGGGCGAGGGGCAAAGAGATCGGCGTCAAGTTCAAGCCGAATGATATGAACCTCATGCTGACAGCTGCCCTGTTCGATATCAACGAGAACAACATCCTCACCGGCGACCCGGTCAATCCCTTTTTCAGCATCCAGACCGATGCGGCGCGGGTGCGCGGGTTCGAGTTCGAGGCGCGGGGCAACGTAACCCGGGAGTTTGAGGTGATCGCGGGGTACAGCCACATCGATCCTCGGGTGACCAAAAGCCTTGCGGGCAATACCGGCAAGTACTTGCAGGGCACGGCGCTCGATCAGGCATCGCTCTGGGCCAAATACACTTGGTACAACGGGCCGCTGGCCGGATTTGGCGTCGGCGCGGGTGTGCGCTATGTTGGCGACAGCTATGGCGATGCCAGGAACACCTTCGTCATTCCGCCCTACACCCTGTTCGATGCAACCGTGAGCTACGATCTCGCTTATCTGCGACCGGATATGAGGGGCTGGAAAATGCAGGTCAACGCAACCAATCTCGCGGATCGTTTCTATGTCCAGTCCTGCCTGACTGGATTGGCATACTGCGCGATGGGCACGAGCCGCACCGTGCTTGGCACCCTGAGGTATAGCTGGAATGCGGATGACCCGCATCCCGCGCTGATCTCGAAGTGAGTGAGCTAAAGGATGACACCAAAAGCGTTGCGCAAATGGAGCTGGACCCACAAGTGGTCCAGCATCATCTGCACCTTGTTCATGCTGATGCTGTGCATCACCGGCCTGCCGTTGATCTTCCACGAACAGATTGACGAGCTGCTGCACGGCCAGGTCGAGGCGGCCGTCGTCCCCCAAGGCACGCCGCCGGCGAGTCTCGATCGCGTGGTGGCGAGCGCCGTGGCGGCGATGCCCGGGCAGGTGCCGCATTTCCTGATCTGGGATCACGACGACCCGAACGCGATGCTGGTCAGTGTCGGCAAGAGCATCGATGCCGATCCGGCCGACAACCGCATCGTCCGGGTCGATGCCCACACCGGCGCCTATCTCGACGCGCCTGACGTCACCGGGCGCTTTACGTTCATCATGCTCAAGCTGCACACCGATATGTTCGCCGGCCTGCCCGGGAAGCTGTTTCTCGGGCTAATGGGCATTCTGTTCTGCGTTGCAATCATATCAGGTGTCGTCGTCTACGCGCCGTCGATGCGCAAGCAGAGCTTCGGGGTCTATCGTTCTGAGCGTCCGCGCGTGGTGCGCTGGCTCGATCTGCATAACCTCGCCGGCATCCTGCTGGTGATGTGGACGCTGGTTGTGGGATTCACCGGCGTCATCAACACCTGGGCCGACCTCGTGCTCAAGATGTGGCAGTACGGCCAGCTCGCCGAGATGACGGCACAATATAGCGACCGCACTTTGCCCGCGCACCCGACCCCGGTTCAGGCGGCGACGGATGTGGCTGCGAAGGCCGTGCCCGGCATGACGCCGTCGTTCATCGCGTTTCCCGGCACGATTTTCTCAAGCAAGAGCCACTATACGGTCTTCATGCGCGGCGATACGCCGCTGACCTCACGGCTGCTTAAGCCGGCGCTGATCGATGCAGAGACCGGCAAGCTCACCGACAGCCGCGATATGCCCTGGTACGTCACTGCACTGTTCATCTCGCAGCCGCTGCATTTCGGCGACTATGGCGGGATGCCGCTAAAGATCATCTGGGCGCTGCTGGATGTCATGACCATTATCGTCCTCGGAACGGGCGTCTATCTCTGGATGAGGCGGCGCAAGCCTGGCGAGAGCAGCGTGCGCGAACCCGCAGGCGCCGCCTTCAAGCGGCCGATGCTGTCGCCATGATGCCAGCACGTACCCGACATCGGACCCTTCGCGAGATTTTTGCATGGCCGGCCATCATTGCTGTCCTGAGTACGGTTGGATTGATGTCAGCGTTACTCGGCGATGGCATCTGGGACGGCGTTTCGTGGATCGTTCTGGCCGTTCCTGTGGCGTTGTATTGCGGCTTCTTCCAGCGCGGAACGTAAACGGTCGCGCGGCGTGTGTAATAGGAGGACGGCCCAGGCGCATCTTCGGCCGGCCGCGCTTGGCGCTCGGCTTCACGCCTCGACTGCGGCCGGGCTTCCACTTACTGCCCACATGGACTAAGAGACCGCGATACTTCTTTCGCGCAAAAAAGATCGCATGATCCGTCTCGACAACGTCAGCAAGCAAGCTGGCCACCAGATCCTTTTCATCGAAGCCTCGGCGGCGCTCAACAAGGGCGAGAAAATCGGCCTCGTCGGTCCGAACGGGGCCGGTAAGACCACGCTGTTCCGGATGATCACAGGCCAGGAACTGCCCGACGAAGGGCAGGTCTCGATCGATCGCGGCATCAGCATCGGTTATTTCAGCCAGGATGTCGGCGAAATGTCCGGCCGCAGTGCCGTAACGGAGGTGATGGATGGAGCGGGACCCGTCAGCGTGGTCGCCGCCGAACTCCGCAAACTCGAGGCCGCGATGGCCGCCCCGGATAGCGCCGACGAGATGGAGACGATCATTGCGCGCTATGGAGAGGTGCAGCATCGTTTCGAGGAGCTCGACGGCTATGCACTTGATGGCCGAGCGCGCGAGGCGCTCTCAGGCCTGGGGTTTAGCCAGGAGATGATGGAGGGCGATGTCGGCGCGCTCTCTGGAGGCTGGAAAATGCGCGTGGCGCTGGCGCGTATCCTTCTGATGCGCCCCGATGTCATGCTGCTGGACGAGCCGAGCAACCATCTCGATCTCGAAAGCCTGATCTGGCTCGAACGCTTCCTCCGAGATTATGAAGGCACGCTGTTGATGACTTCGCACGATCGCGAGTTTCTCAACCGCGTGATCGCCAAGGTCGTCGAGATCGACTCTGGTTCGCTGACGACTTATTCCGGCAACTACGAGTTCTATGAGCAGCAGCGTGCACTGAACCAGAAGCAGCAGCAGGCTCAGTTCGAGCGCCAGCAGGCCATGCTCGCCAAGGAGATTAAGTTCATCGAGCGCTTTAAGGCGCGTGCCTCGCACGCTGCGCAGGTCCAAAGCCGGGTGAAGAAGCTCGACAAGATCGAGCGGGTGGAGCCGCCCCGGCGCCGTCAGACGATCGCATTCGATTTTCCGCCAGCGCCGCGCTCCGGCGAGGATGTTGTCGCCTTGAAGAATATCCACAAGGGGTATGGTGGCAAGCGGATCTATGGCGGGTTCGATTTCATGATCCGCCGGCGCGAGCGCTGGTGCGTGATGGGCGTCAACGGAGCCGGCAAGTCGACGCTGCTCAAGTTGGTAGCCGGCGCGAGCGAGCCCGACGCCGGCACGGTAGCCGTGGGGGGAAGCGTCAAGATGGGCTATTTTGCCCAGCACGCCATGGATCTGCTCAATGGCGACCGCACGGTATTCCAGTCACTGGAAGATGCGTTTCCGACTGCGGGGCAGGGTAGCCTGCGCGCACTCGCCGGATGCTTCGGCTTTTCCGGCGACGACGTTGAGAAACGGTGCCGGGTTTTGTCGGGCGGAGAGAAAGCACGGCTGGGGATGGCGAAGATGCTGTTCGATCCGCCGAATTTTCTGGTTCTAGATGAGCCGACCAACCATCTCGATCTTGCGACCAAGGAGATGCTGATCTCAGCACTGTCGGATTTCGAGGGCACTATGCTGTTCGTCTCGCACGACCGACATTTCCTCAGCGTCCTCTCCAATCGCGTGCTGGAACTGACGCCCGATGGCATCCACCAGTATGGCGGTGGCTACACCGAGTACGTCGCACGCACGGGCCAGGAAGCGCCGGGGCTGCGCAGCTAAACGCGGCGGCCCGTTTCTTGACGCGAACCTGCCGCTCAACAGCATGGTGCCCCGGACTCTCCTTCATCCAACACCGAAAAGTGCTTTGCAGCGGCCTACATTTCCTGCGGCGTCGGGCAAGTGCCGGACGGTCGCGATCCGACAAAAGGCCACGCGGCTTGGTTTCTTCACCCTGGAGCGGAGAGACACGCTTCATTCTCGGGCTTGCTTTTGCCTAACGGTAGCCTCGACCCCGGCACGGCCAGTCTCGACCATGCACACGGCCAAGACCCAAATCATTCGCCAGCCACACGGGAATCGTTGTCTCCTGAGCCCCATATCGCATGACCGGCACGACCGGTCCGCCACACGGATCTACTCGATCGTCCTCGGGTCGATAGCGATATCGCGGAACGATATAGGAGTCCCAATAGGGTTGCGGAGTTGGAGGCGTGACGATGATAACCCGCCTGGGCTTCGCATCGGCTGCGGTAATGAATGCCCCCGAGCAACACAGCAACAAAGCCGATACGAGAGCGAACGCGACGGTCAGTATCTTCATCCTCGATCTCCTTGCCGAGCACTGCCTCCAATCCGGCGAGCATATGCCTATGGTATCATTTGGCAATGATAGCAGTACCGGCGCCGGCGGCGAAAACCGGAATTTTGACACCCCAGTCGCGGGTTTCGGGAAATTTGTCATTGGACAATAGCTACGGGAGCGCAGCCATGACTTTTGAAAAGGCAATCGAGGGTCGCATAGTGCCGTCACAGCGTCCTTCCATCCGGCCGGAAGTGCATCGTGAATTTGGCGCCACCGCCGGGCGCGTCCTCGACAGAGACACTCCCCTGGTGCGCTTTTACAATTTTTTCGACGATCGATAGTCCCAGACCCGCGCCTCCGGCAGTGCGCGGGGATCGCCGCCAGAATCGCTGGAAAATCGATTCGCGGTCCGCCAACGGCACGCCATCGCCATTGTCGATCACGCTGATCGAGCCATCCGCGGTAACGATGATCTCGATGATCGTACCCTGGGGAGTGTGATGAAGAGCGTTCTCAACGAGATTTCGTGTTGCGCGCCGGATCATCTCCGCGTTTCCTTTGACGAGAACGGGCTCATCGGCGCACATCAATTCAATGCTCTTTCCTTGCTTCAGAGCCAATGGCGCGATGAATTCCGCAACTTCGACGCAAACCTCGTGAATATCCGCGACCGCATCCGGATCGACCACGGCTGTCTCGAGCTCCGTCGCGTCGAGCAACTGGCCAACAACACGGCTCATGTTGTCAACGTCCCGTCCTAAGGCATGGCTTGCCTCTCCATGCGGTAGGGTCTCGATCCTCGTGCGAAGGATGGCAAGTGGCGTTCGTATCTCATGTGCTGCATTGGCGGCAAACTCGCGCTGAGCGAGGAAGCCATGCTCAAGCCGATCGAGGGCCTGATTGACGGCTTCCACGAGCGGCAGAATTTCGGGAGGCATGTCGTCGGTCGGTAAACGGACGTCAAGACGTGTGGGACTGATATGCCTCGCTCGGCTGGACGCGCGATGTAGCGGTCTAATCGCCAGACGGAAGATGATGATGTCAGCAGCAAGCAGGAGAAGAAGAACTGGAACGATGATCCAGACAACCTGCCGGAGGAAGTTGACCAGGATATCGTCGACGACCACGTCGCTATGCGACAGCTCTTCTGCAACTTGTATCCAGACGGGATGGTCGCCAATATCCTTGCGCGCGCTGGCACCGGCGATCGTTTTGGCTTCGCCCCGGGTCAAGGCGTTGTGCGGAATAATGCCGTTCGCGTTCAAATCGATGGTAAACAACGGATTCTTGCTGGGACTCGATGAGAAGATCACCGAACCCGTATCGTCAATGATTGCATATTTGTAGCGGCCATAGGTTTCCGAATACTGATCGCGTGCGCCATCAGGCAGGCTAAGCGACCATCCTCCCGCCGACGAAGGCTTTAGATTTCGGGCAAACATCTCGATTTGGGCCGTCATCTTGTTCAGCTGGAATTTGGCGACGTCCGTTGCCAGCGACCAGTGCAAGATGGACCGCAATACAAGCGCCGCAATGATGATCGCGACAACATGAAGGACGACAATGCGGGACAGAATTGATCTTCGCCGCGGCATCTAGGTCCCGATTCCGAAGTTCGCATACCCTTGCAGCAACCTTTGATGCGAACTTCGGAATCAAAGGGACACTAGCAACCTTATAATTCTAGTGTGGTTTAGGCTCAGAAGTTCGCCTGGCAGACTCGTTGGACGCTGAAAGCGAACTTCTGAACCACCACACTAGTCGCTCTCCATCATCACATAGCCGACGCCGCGAATGGTGCTGATCTTGACCTTTGCACCAATGTCCAGGAGCTGTTTGCGCAGACGATGGACATAAACCTCGACGGCATTGGAGGCGACATCTCCGGTCAGGCCGAAGATCTGATCTTCGAGAAGCTTCTTGGAAACGACGTTGCCCTTGCGGCGCAAAAGCAACTCAAGCACCGCGATCTCTCGGGCGGATAGGCTCTGAGGCTTCATGTCGACAAAAGCTTGCCGGCCTTCGCTGTCGAAGGTCACGTTAGCAAGCCGCAATGAGCTGCCGAGCAACTGCCCCGGCCGCCTGAGCAGCGCTTCGAGCCGCGCTACCAGCTCGTCAAAGGAAAAAGGTTTGACAAGATAGTCGTCTGCTCCGCTTCGGAGCCCGCTGACTCGATCCTCCACGCCCCCACGTGCCGTGAGTATAAGGACAGGGATCGGATCCTTGCGGCGCCGCAGTTCACGCAGGATCGAAAGTCCATCGCCATCGGGCAGGCCGAGATCCAGGATCAATGCCGCGTAACGATTGGTTTCCAGTGCGCTGGAGGCATCGGCGACATTGGTGAGAAGATCGACCCCGTACCCGGCCGCTTGCATTCCCTTCGCCAGAAGGTCGGCCAGTTCTTCGCTGTCCTCGACGACCAAGATTCTCATGGGCGCGAACGCTCCCTTCCCCCTTCTGCGGCCGTGACTTGCAGGGGGCGAGCGGGTACTGGTGTCTTTCCGGCCGCGCCGAAGCCCGACTGTAAGCTCTGTGTAAGCGTCATCATATTGCCGTTGTAAGGCTGCCGTAAGATGTTAAATCTATATTATATACGGTCGCGTGATGAGGATTCATCGCCCTCATCGGCGACAAGCGCTGGGACAGGCAAGGCCTTGAGCCAGCATAAAAATCATTGGTTTTTGAGGGGACAGGCTTGCCTCACCAATCGGCGGGGCAAGGGGATACGGGATCATGCGTAATCTGACGTCACTCTGGCGTGCGATGACAATCCCTCGGATTGTCATCGGTCTCACGATCGCATTGGCCCTTGTCGGGACGGCTGCAACCGTCCTGAGAGTCGATCGCGGCAGCGCCGCCCGCAATTCAGTGCTGGACAGCGAAATCAAAGGGTCTGACGGAAAGCTGCGTTTGACGGCATCGCAATGGGACACCGTGTCGGTGCAGCCGGTCGAGGAACACGTGTTCCGTTCCGAATTCCGTACCGAGGGGAAGATCGCGCTCGATCAGAACCTGTCGACCCGCATCTTCGCACCCTATGCGGGCCGGGTGACAGAATTGATGGTCGCGTCCGGCGATCACGTCGAGAAAGGCCAGCTTCTTTTTGTGATCGCGGCGGCCGATTCCGTGGATGCCCAGAAAGATTTCGTCGTCGCCCTGACCACCCGGAACAAGGCGGTTTCCCAGGTCAACCTCGCGCAGATCGTCGAGCGAAGAATGTCGAGCCTGGCGAAGGATAGGGCCGCGTCGCAGAGAGAATGGCAGGAAGCTCAGGCCAATCTCACTTCTTCGGAGAACGATTCCCGATCAGCAGAAGTTGCGCTTGAGGCCGCGCGCAACCGGTTGCGGCTCGTTGGGAAAACCGACGCGGAGATTGAAGCGTTCGAGAAGACGGGCGCGCTCACGCCCGACGCTCCCGTCTACGCGCCGCTGGCCGGAACCGTTCTGCAACGCAAGGTCGGGATGGGACAGTATGTCAATGCCGGGGCAAGCGAGAGCGATCCGGTGTTCCTGATCGGAGACACGTCGAAAGTCTGGATCGTGGCCTATGTTCGCGAGACCGATGTTGCCAAGGTGCAGATCGGCGAACGCCTGATGTTCAAGGTCCTGACGCAGCCCGACCGTATGTTTGAGACCCGGATCGACTACGTCGCACCGGGAATCGACCCGGACAATAGGCGGCTTCTGGTCCGCGCCACCGTCGATAACGCGGACGGACTGCTCAAACCCGAGATGTTTGCGAGCGTTACGATCGTTGACAGCGACGGAGAGCTAATGCCGGCGGTGCCTCTTGAGTCAGTGATCTATGAAGGAAGCAATGCGCATGTCTGGGTCGTTGGTGACGATCAAGGCGTCGAATTGCGTCAGATCAAGTTAGGTCAATCAAGCGCTCGGCTGATCCAGGTGCTGGATGGGCTCCGTCCGGGCGAAAAAATCGTCACCCGCGGCAGTCTGTTCATCGACCGGATGGCAGTCGCCAAACAGACCTGACGAACACGGTAGCTCGTCATGATCAATCCGATCATCGCGTTTGCATTGAAGCAGCGCGTTCTGATCCTGGTCCTCTTCATTATGACCCTGGCCGGTGGGATCGCCGCGTTCAGGGTCCTGAATATCGAAGCCTATCCCGATCCCGTTCCGCCTATGGTGGACGTCATCACTCAGAGCGCCGGACTTTCGGCCGAAGAGATCGAACGTTACATCACGATTCCGATCGAGACGCAGCTGTCCGGCGTGCCGAACCTCCGGGTAATGAGAACCATTTCTCTTTACGGACTGTCGGACGTCAAACTGCAGTTCACCTATGCCTATACCTACGATGAGGCGCTCCAGCAGGTTCTCAACCGTTTGGCGCAGCTCAACGGATTGCCGGATGGCGCTCAGCCCACCATCAGTCCCGTCAGTCCCGTCGGCGAAATTTATCGTTACAGACTAGTCGGCCCGCCCGGCTATAGCGTGCTCGATCTGAAGACTCTTCAGGATTGGGTTCTGCAACGCCGCTTTCGCGCCGTGCCCGGGATCGTGGACGTCATTGGCTGGGGTGGGAAAACCAAGACATTTGAACTGCAGGTCGACCTCGATAAGCTCGTCGCCTACAGGCTGACCCTGCCGCAATTGCTGCAGACGCTGCGCGGAAGCAACCTGAATGTCGGCGGAAATATCGTCAATCTGGGCACGCAGTCGGCAGTCGTGCGGGGTGTCGGGCTGATACGGTCGAGCGATGACATCAACAATACCATGTTGACGCAAGCCGAAGGCAATCCTGTTCTGGTTCGAGACGTTGCGACGGTTATCATCGGGCATCAGCCCCGCCTCGGCATTGCCGGCCAGGACAACGACGACGATATCGTCGAAGGCATCGTCCTGATGCGCCGCGGCCAGCAGAGCACTCCGACCATCGAGCGGTTGAAGGCCGAAGTCGAGCGTATCAATATTTCCGGGATTTTGCCGCCCGGCGTACGAATTGAGCGCATTTATGATCGTCAGGATCTGATCGACACCACGACGCACACTGTCTTGCACAACATGACAGTCGGCATTCTGCTGATCTTTGTATTGCAGTGGGTGTTTCTCGGGAATCTTCGCAGCGCGTTGATCGTGGGCGCGACGATTCCCTTCGCGTTGTGCTTCGCCATCGGGATCATGATTCTGCGCGGCGAATCCGCCAACCTGCTATCGGTCGGTGCAATCGATTTCGGTTTGATCGTCGATGCCACTGTAATCATGGTCGAACGAATATTCCGGGAACTTGGGCATAGCGGCGAAAAGACTTTGCCTGAGGACGACAACGCGTCCGGATTGCGCGGAAAGCTTCTCGCGATTTATATTGCGGGCATCAGCGTCAACCGCTCAATCCTGTTTGCGACCGGCATTATCATTGCGGGGTTCATTCCGCTTTTCACCATGAGCGGCGTTGAAGGGCACATCTTTGGCCCCATGGCCAAGACTTACGCCTACGCCATTGCGGGAGGCCTGCTCGCAACCTTTACGGTGACACCGGCGCTCAGCGCACTTCTGCTGCCGGAGCATGTTCGGGAGACGGAAACATGGCTGGTGCGCACCCTTCACCGCTTCTACAGTCCGGCTTTGCGAGTCACTGTCGCGAACAGAAGGTTGACGGTCGCCGTGACGTTGGCGGTGTTCATCCTGGCGGGGATCGCGATACGATTTCTGGGGTTGGAATTTCTTCCCAAGCTGGAGGAGGGCAATCTGTGGATACGCGCCACCATGCCGGCAACGATTTCCCTTCAGGAGGGGAACGGCTATGCCAACCGGATGCGCAAGCTGATCCGCAGCTTTCCCGAGGTAGAGACAGTCGTGACGCAGCATGGCCGTCCCGACGACGGCACGGACGCCGCCGGTTTTTTCAATGTCGAGTTCTTCACTCCGCTAAAGCCGATCAGTCAGTGGCGCCATGGCGTGGATAAGGAAAAGCTGACCGAAGAAATCCAGGGACGGCTTAAGATAGAATTTCCGGGAGTCGAGTTCAATTTCTCGCAGTATCTGCAGGACAATGTGGCCGAGCAGGTATCGGGTGTTAAGGGCGAGAACTCGATCAAAATGTTCGGCAATGATTTGCAGGAGCTGACGGACACAGCCGACAAGATCAAGGCCGTGCTCGAGAAGGTTCCGGGTGTGACAGACCTTGGCGTTTTCACGTCGCTTGGCCAGCCGACGATACAGATCGATATCGATCGTGAGCGTGCCGCACGCTATGGACTCTCGCCGGGTGATATCAATTCGATGATCCGGACGGCTGTCGGCGGAGAGTCAGCGGGCGACGTTTACGAGCACGGAAGTGATCGCCATTTTCCGATCGTCGTGCGGCTGGCTCCCGAGTATCGTCAGAGCGCGGAAGCTATCAGCAAGCTGACGATCGGCGTATCAGGGGCTAAAGGAATAACGCAGATCCCGTTGGGCGAGGTCGCGCACATCCGACTCGTCACCGGAGCTTCATATATTTACCGGGAACAACAGCAGCGTTACCTGCCGATTAAGTTCAGTGTTCGTGATCGCGATCTCGGTAGCACCATCAAGGAAGCCGAACAGCGAATTGCGCAGGACGTGCAATTGCCTGCCGGAAACCAGCTTCAATGGGTCGGCGAATTCCGCAATCTGCAGGAAGCGATCGCGCGTCTGGAGATTGTCGTGCCGCTCAGCCTTGCCGTTATTGGGCTGCTGCTATGGATCAATTTCACATCTATACGGGACACGTTGCTGGCGTTGAGCGTCATTCCGATGGCGGTGATCGGTGGTGTCTTTGCGTTGTTCGCGACGGGCATTCCTTTCAGCGTCTCGGCCGCCATCGGCTTTATCGCGCTGTTCGGCATCTCGGTGATGAACGGGATTCTGATCCTGTCGCAATACAATCAGCTCATCGAGTCGGGCCTGCAGCGGATCGATGCGATCATAAGAGCCGGAGAGGCTCAAATGCGCCCTGTCCTGATGACGTGCGTCATTGCGGGAATCGGCTTGTTGCCCGCCGCCATGTCGACCGGAATCGGATCGCAGGTGCAGAAGCCGCTGGCTGTCGTCGTGGTCGGTGGAATGATGGTGGCTCCACTTGTGATCCTCGTCGCGCTGCCAGCTCTCATCGCGCTGTTTTCCCAACGAAAAACGGTGGCGGCTGCTCCCGAATCGGCGTTCGATCCGGCAGAATAGAAAGTCGGTTCGTGTGAAACCGTGGTTGAAGGGGCATCTCGTGCGGTCAAGCCAACAGAATGGATCGGTGGTTCATTCACCGAAAACAGGATGGGGGTTGGCGTTTTCCCGTGTGCGATGTTGCATCGTGGCGTTTTTGACTGCCGCGTCGCCTGCGCTTTCAGGCTGTGCGGTTGGACCTGACTACAAACCTCAGGCGCCTCCGGAAACTTCCAGGTACTTGTCCGATCCCGCCGGAGATCGTGTGCCTGGACATCCGATCGTGCGCACCGCAGAGGTTCCTCCCCAATGGTGGGAGTTGTTTCGTTCGCCTGCGCTGAACCAACTGGTGGAGGATGGTATCACGCACAATGCGGACCTCGCCGCTGCGGAGGCTGCGGTCAGGATGGCGGAAGCCAACGCGCTCGCCCAGCGCGGTTTGCTGTTTCCCAATGTGACGGGAGGCTTCAATTCGTCGCGCCAGCAGGTGCCGGTCGATCTGCAGTCTCCCCTTGAGTCCAACGCCCACCTTTTGAGTCTGCACACTGGCCAAGTGACCGTGTCGTACCTTGCCGATGTGTGGGGGGGGACGCGGCGTTTGGTCGAGTCCACGGATTCGCAGGCCGAGATGCGCGCATTCCAGCGCGAAGGAGTCTACCTGACATTGGCCAGCAACATCGCACTTGCGGCGATCGAGGAAGGCCGGGTACGGGGACAGATCGCGGCGACCCGTCGCGTCCTTGGTTTGCAGACCGAGGTTTTGAAGTTGCTGCGACGGCAACAGGAGCAGGGGCAGATTGCCCAGACTGATGTCGCGGCGCAAGAGACCTCGGTTGCGCAGACCCGGCTGTTGTTGCCGAATCTCGAGAAACAGCTCGCGCAACAGCGTCATTTGTTGTCATTCCTGACCGGTCGTTTGGCGAGTGACGCTCCAAAGGAAACATTCGATCTCGGGTCATTTCGAATGCCCCGCCGTCTGCCACTCAGTCTTCCGGCCGATCTCGTAAGACAGCGCCCTGATATTCAGGCTGCCGAAGCGAACCTTCATTCGACCAATGCAATGGTCGGAGTGGCGATCGCCAATCGCCTTCCGCAGATAACCTTGATGGCAAGTGGCGGTGCCGCGGCTGCCAAATTTTCGCAATTGGCCACTCCAGGAGCGGCCCTCGGGATGATCGCTGGCAATGCTGCGCAGACCATTTTTGACGCAGGGACGTTGGCAAACAAGCAGCGTGCGGCGGAAGAGGAAACGAATCAGTCACTCGCTCAATATCGCAGCGTTGTTCTCGCGGCTTTTCAGAACGTTGCGGATGTCTTGCGAGCCCTTCAGGCGGGCACGCGTGCGATCAGTGCGGCGACGGACGCGGAACGATCGGCGACAGAGAGCATCACGTTAGTGCGTAAACAGGTCGATCAAGGGCAAATCAGCGTGCCGCTCCTACTAGCCACGCAGCAGGCGTATCTGCAGACCTCCCTCGCGCGTCTCGATGCGCAGGCCGCGCAACTGGCAAATACGGTCGCGCTGTTTCAGGCGCTTGGCGGTGGGTGGTGGAACCGAGACGGTCATAAGCAGGCAGACCTGGGTCATGGACCTGTAAAACGGGATTCCGTTTGAAGTCATTGTAGGGGGCTATACGCTCGTAAACGCCCTACCATCCCGTGCGGACACGATTTTATCCGGACGAAGCCGCACGTCCTGCGCATACCAAGCGGGCAGTTTGCCGCGCCTTGTCGATTCGAATCTGACTGGGTCCGAGGTGGTTCGAAAATTGAAGCCGATGCCGGGGCGTTTCCTGTAAAATCTTACGCTTTCCGGTGGGGCGCCGCGCGATCGCTTGCCATCGCGCCGCCGCTCGGATTTTATGCCATATGTGATTGACGGGAACGCAGGCGGAAATTATTGCCGTGCAATAAAGGAGACAAGCGATGACCGCGTTTCGGCACCTGACCCTGGCGGTTGCTGCTATGGGCAGCCTGATGCTCTCGGCCACGCTCGGTTTTGCGCAGCAGGTTACGCAGCAGGTCGACGGCGATCAGCCCGGTCTCGTTGCCGATGATTCGTTCCAACTCGACCCGGAATTTCGCAAGCAGGTGGTGCTCTATCGCACGACCGAGCCGCCTGGCACCATCATTATCCAGACCGCAGAGCGTCACCTTTATCTCATTCAGGGCAACGGCCGCGCGATTCGCTACGGCATCGGCGTTGGCCGCGCGGGTTTTCAGTGGCAGGGGATTCTCAATATTTCGCGAAAGGCGGAATGGCCGGATTGGACCCCGCCTCCGGAAATGATCGCGCGCCAGCCTTACCTGCCGCGCTTCATGGCGGGCGGCCCCGGCAATCCGCTCGGAGCACGCGCGATGTATCTCGGCACGACAGTATATCGCATCCATGGTACCAACCGGCCCGATACCATCGGAACTGCGATTTCCTCGGGCTGCTTCCGTCTGGTCAACGCCGACGTTGTCGATCTCTATGGTCGCATTCCGGTCGGCACGCGTGTGATCGTGCGGCAGAAACCCAGTCTCTAATCATCATTACGTTATTTGCGCCGATACTTTTCGATATTGCGAAAGGGGCTATTCATGCGAACATTTCGAGGCGGCCTCCTGATAGGCCTCGCCATCGCCACCGCTATCGCGGTGATGGCGATCACCTATGAGCGCTACGATACCAAGACCCTGAAACGAACGCTCCGGC
The DNA here is from genome assembly GCF_002028545.1 of Nitrobacter vulgaris. GTDB lineage: Bacteria > Pseudomonadota > Alphaproteobacteria > Rhizobiales > Xanthobacteraceae > Nitrobacter > Nitrobacter vulgaris. Next base: position 130,867 of record NZ_MWPQ01000055.1, on the reverse strand, counting down.
GCGACGCCGTGCTGTGCGGCGTCAACACTGGCCTGCCCGGGTTTTCGAATTCGGACGAGAAGGGCAACTGGTCAGGCTTCGACGTTGATTTTTGCCGCGCCGTGGCAGCCGCTATCTTCGACGATCCGGCGAAGGTGAAGTTGGTTGCGCTTGAGGCCGACGAACGTTTCAAGGAATTGCAAAGCCGCAAGGTCGACATCCTCGCGCGCAACTCGACCTGGAGCATGTCGCGGGAAACCAATTACAACCTCTACTTCCCGGCGGTCGCATATTATGACGGCGAGGGTTTCATGGTCCGTACCTCGCGCAAGGCGGACTCGGCGCTCGATCTCGATAGTACCAAAATTTGTGTACAGGATGGCACAACGACGCAGCTCAACCTCGCGGACTTTTTCAAGAGCAACAACCTGAAGTACGAGGAGATCAAGTTTGGTAAGCTGGAGGACATGCTAAGGGCCTATGACGAGGCCAAGTGCGATGTTCTGACCGCCGATGTTTCTCATCTCTATGCGTTGCGGCTGCGGCTGACCAAGCCGAACGAGAGCTTCATCCTGCCCGATGTGATCTCGAAGGAGCCGTTGGCGCCTGTTGTTCGCCAGCGTGACGACGACTGGATGATGATCATCAAATGGACGCTCTATGCGATGATCAATGCCGAAGAACTCGGCATCACTTCGAAGAACATCGACGAGGCGATGAAGTCGAAGAAGCCAGATGTGATGCGGCTGGTCGGTACCGATGGTCAGTATGGTGAGGGTCTCGGATTGACGAAGGACTGGGCGGCACGCATCATCCGCCGCGTCGGCAACTACGGCGAAATCTACGACCGCAATATCGGCAGTGATTCAAAGCTGAAGATTCCACGCGGCTTGAACCAACTCTGGAGCGCGGGCGGCATCATGTATGCTCCGCCGCTGCGGTAATCCCGCAGGCTGGGGAGGCGGCTGCGACGCTCATCCCTGATTTCGTTCGAACGCAAGGATCAGATTATTGGCGGGCATTTCAGTGATGTCCGTCAGCGTCAGGCCGTTTTGCTGCGCCAGCGTCGCCACCTCGTCAACGTCGCGTACGCCCCACTCTGGATTGTTATTGCGAAGGCTGGCATCGAACGCCTCGTTGCTTGGCGCGGTGTGTCGCCCGTTTCGCTTGAACGGTCCATAGAGAAACAGCCGCCCATCAGGACGCAGACAGTGTGAGGCGCCCGCGATCAGGCCCTCGGCGACGCGCCACGGCGCGATATGGATCACATTGGCGCAGAACACCGCGAGCAACGCGCCGTGGCCATCGTTCATTTCCGCCAATTGGCATGGATTCGATAGGTCGATCCGCTGGGGCTGCCGGACGTTGGCTAGGTTCTCGTGAGCGGTCCACGCTGCGATGCTCCGGAGATGATGGTCGTTAAGATCGGTCGGCCACCAGGTAATGCCGGGCGACTGCCGCGCGAAGAAAACGACATGCTGTCCGGTGCCGCTGCCGGCCTCGAGCACGTTACCTGTCTTGCCGCGCAGGAATTTTTCGAGAACCGTCCAGATCGCGACATGGTTGCGGTGAAACGCAGCCGCGTCGAGCCGTTCATCGGAAGCTCCACGCCGGCTGTCGTTGCGAAATTCACCGTAGTCGGGCATGGGCGGATACCTTTCATTCCGAGGGAATCCTGCAGGATCGCTGGTCCGGGCATCATTCCAGCTTGCCAGACATCCAGTATAACGCCGACGGAATCGTGGATGTACTGAGCGATCCGATCTAACATGCGGGCCGTGAAGACGGAGATCAAGTCGGGGATTATGCCGAAGCTACTCGGCCCCGTTCCGCTGTAATTTGGCAGGGTTCTGCACGGCGGTTCGCGCAAGCTGGTTTTAAGGCTGGTCGATGACTGCGCGAGATGCCGGCAGGGCCGATGCCATCACTCGCGCGCGGCGGCATAGATGCCGCTCTCAAGCTTGGGGCTGGCTCAGAGTGGCGCGACGCCGTCATCGATGCCGGGTCGATTGGATAAATTGCTCGGGTGTTCAACCTTGAGCTTGCCAAAGGCAATGTGCGCGACGTACGCTACTGTTACCGGTGTTCTCCGTGCTGCCCGAGCCTGATCCCGCGAGAGGATTTGTTCGAGAACACGCAGGCGCCGACACAGCGACCGTGCCCAGAAGATCGCGACGGCTACAGGAGGTATCTATGCGCCGATTTATGCGTCCTATCATCGCCGCAGCAGGGCTGTTGATCGCATTCACCTCGCATGGTTTCGCCGCCGAGCCGCAGCCGCAGCATCGCCTTGTGATCCAGGTCGACCAGAACGATCGGCGCACCATGGACTTCGCGCTGAACAACGCCACAGACGTGATCGAGCACTATCGCGGACTGGACCAGACGGTGGCCGTCGAAATCATGGCGTGCGGCCCGGGTATCCACATGCTGCGCATAGATTCGTCGCCTGTGAAGGAGCGCATCAAGCAGATACGGGAAACGGCATCCCCCAGTAAGATCCAGTTCTCGGCCTGCAACAACACCAAGCAGAGTATGGAGAAGAAGGAAGGCCATCTGCTTGAGATGCTGCCCGGAACAACGATTGTGCCCTTGGGCGTGGTGCGGCTATTGGAGTTGCAGGAACAGGGTTGGAGCTATGTGCGGCCGTGATCAACGGTTGACCAACGCTCTGAAGCACCGCATTCGCGGCTGTTGTTGATCGCTTCGGCCTGCTGGGGTTGCTGCGTAACCGTTATGCTCGCCGCCGCGCTGTGATCGAGACCAGTTGACTCCGTGGCGATAGAGGCCAGCCGCCAGAGCGGCGGTCGAGTGATCAGCGATCTGGACTTGTGACCGGTTGCAATCGCCCGCCAGCAGCATAAATTTGCTGGAATACCTCACGGTAAGAAAATCTGCACAGGAGGAGGGTCGTACGATTATGATCTTTCGCCAGTTGTTCGACAGCGTTTCCGGCACCTACAGCTACCTGATGGCGAGCCGTGCTGGCGGTGAGGCGTTGATTCTCGATCCGGTGCTGGAAAAGGTCGACCGTTACTGCCAGTTGCTGCGTGAGCTCGATCTCAAGCTTGTGAAGGCCATCGACACACATCTTCATGCCGATCATGTCACCGGACTAGGTGAGCTGCGTGATCGCACCCAATGCGTCACCGTGATGGGCGAGCAGACCAAAGCCGACGTGGTTTCGATGCGAGTCAGCGACGGCGATAAGATCAAGATCGAGGGCATCGGCCTCGACGTGATGTACACGCCGGGCCACACCGACGATTCCTACAGTTACCTGATGGGCGATCGTGTCTTCACCGGCGACACGTTGCTGATCCGCGGCACCGGCCGCACCGATTTCCAGAACGGCAGTGCGCGTGCGCAGTACGATTCGATTTTCAACCGGCTCCTGAAGCTGCCCGACGAAACCATGGTGTTTCCCGCGCACGACTACAAGGGCGATACGGTCTCCACTATCGGAGAAGAGAGGCGCTACAATCCGCGGCTTCAGGTGCGCTCGATAGACGAATACATTGAACTGATGAACAATCTGAAATTGCCGAATCCGAAGCTGATGGATGTGGTGATTCCTGCCAACATGCATGTCGGTCTCAGGCAGGACGATCTGGCGAAGCGGGGACTGGCGCTGACGCCGCGCGAGGCGATCGCCCGGCTCGGTCAGCCCGATATCCTGCTGGTCGATCTTCGCGAAGCCCATGAGCGCGCCAAACACGGCACACTGACCGGCGCGCTGCATGCGCCCTATCCTGATATCGCCGACAGTCTGAAACCAGGCGGAATGTTGCGCGAGGTAGCCGCCGCGACCGGGCGCCGCATCGTGTTCTTCTGCGCCTTCGGCGAGCGTTCGGCCATGGCTGTTACCGCGGCGAAGGACGCTGGCCTGACCAACGCGGTGCATATCGAGGGCGGGATCGATGCCTGGAAGAAAGCCGGCGGACCAGTGGTCGCGGGCTGACGGGTCACGGTGGGCGTGTGCACCGGGGCCATGACGGCCGTTAACCGTCAAAATTCCTCAGAAAGGAAGGTCACCGCCCGTGTCGAACAGTCGACGACTGTCACAGCGTTCATTCGGCCTTTATTGCTTTCTGAAGGTCCGAGCAGGCGTCGTCCGCAGCGCGATTGAGAATGAACAGGCTGTCTGCCGGTCCGAAAGCAATGTACTCGCCCGGCCCCTCCGTTACCCGCGCCTCTGTTCGCATGTTGATGTCATCATCGATGTAGACCTTTAGTCCGTTATCGGTGGTTTCAATCATGAAGATGCCGCCTTCCGCATCGAGATTCTCGCCAGTCATGTGGCAAGCGATGCCGTCCGCATGCGGATAGCCTGAGACGATGGCGTGCTCATCGGCGCGGTTCGCTTGCTGGTCAAACGCGCATTGCCCGATAGCCCGCCACGGACGGGCGTCGTTACGCCGCATGATTTCCAGCCGGGCGAATGTTTGGAGCGGAGTGTCAACACTATCGGGATAAGTTTCGCGCCGCAGCGCGAACCGCATGGAAGTCGTCTTCTGAGTCGGGTTTTTTGCCAGATGAGCAGCATCGTAACTGCGGGTGAAGCAGGCCTGAGAGCCGGCTGCGTCGTCAATAAGATCGGGCGCGGCGTGGACGTCAGGGGCCGCAACCAAAATGGCGATTAAAACGAAAAGTGCTTGTTTCTCCATGCTCGTCTGCATTGTCATCCCTGCTTACCAACTCCATTCAGGGGACGGAATATAACGAAGAGAAGTTAGCGGGGCAGCCGTTATTTATAGCGCTTCGAGCGAAGACCGGTTCGCGTGAAGAAAACATGTCAGATCAAAATCATGAGTCCCGCTTCTGATTCCGTCAGAGCGAAAGCCCTAATAGAAAGTGGTTCTAGCTAGAATGTCTTTTGCGTCAGCCGGCGACACTGCCGCGATTGTCAAATGTCGACAAAGTGTTGAGTTCGGTGCGCAGACGATCCGGGTCTGAGAGCTCTTTTTCGATTTCCGCATGAAGATGTCGCCAGATCGGCACCGCCACGGCCAGAACGGCCCGGCCATGAGGCGTCAGCTGCAACAGTCGGGCGCGCCCGTCCTTTGGGTCGGCCATTGTTTTGACAAGACGCCGACGCTCCAGCGGCTTGAGATTGGCAGTCAAGGTTGTCCTGTCCATCGCCAGCAGCGCCGCTACGCTGCTGAGGTTCGGTGGCTGCGGCCGGTTGAGCGACATGAGCAGGGAGAACTGTCCGCTGGTGAGGCCAACCGGCTTCAACACGATATCGAAGCGGCGTGCGATCGCTCGCGCTGCCCTCTGGGCATGGAGGCACAAGCAGGTGTCGCGCACCAGAATCGTGGTTTCAAAAGCAGGATCCGAAAGCGTACGCATCAGGGAGCTTGACTCCGCGGCTACATTACGTTGATATCAACTTATGTAGGAGGTCGTCAATCGGCGTCGGCGGCGTGTCCTGGCAGCTCAATCTTTCATAATGCGAGTCAACACCCCTGTGAGAAAGGAGCCAACATGAAGATCGTGACCAGCCTTAGCTTCCGGGGCCAGTGCCGCGAGGCATTCGAGTTCTACGCCAAAGTCCTCGGCGGGACGATCAAGGCAGCCATGCCCTACGGCGATGCGCCTCCGGGCATGCCGATCACGGACGAGAAGTACAAAACCTGGCTGATGCATTGCTGGCTCGATGTTGGCGATCAGGCGCTGATGGGCGCCGACATGGACGTCGGATGGGCATCTAACATCGACAAACCCAAGAATGGCTTCGACGTTACCCTGCACACGAATGACATGGCCGAGGCCCGGCGCTGGTTCGATCAGCTCTCCGAAGGCGGCAAAGCAGGCATGCCGTTCGCCGAAACCTTCTGGTCGCCCGGCTTCGGCACGCTGACCGACAAGTTCGGCATCCCCTGGATGATCAACGTCATTCCATCGGCTGACTGGAAACCGCCGCAAGGCTGATCGCATGTCTATAGCGTTTCGAGCGAAGCATGCTCTCGGGCTTGACCCCGAGGACAGATAACGGTTCGCGTAAAGAAACGCGTCAAACAAATTATAGAACCTCGCGTCTGATTCCATCAGGCGCGGGGTTCTAAACACCAGGAATAAAAAGCAGGCGGCTGTCGGCACCGACCGTGCTGATGCGTCCTTGGGACATCGGGCGGGCAGGCCGCCCGATGGAGCAGGAGCGTCGGGCAAGGACCATGAATCATTACTATCGCTGGGTGATCGTTGCGGCGGGCGGCCTCTTGGGCTGCGTCGCGATCGGCGCCATGTTTTCGTTGCCTATCTTCCTGCGGCCGATGTCGCAGGACACCGGCTGGTCCGTCACCGGCATATCCACGGCGATGACGATCGGTTTCCTCGCCATGGCGGCGGCCAGCATGGTGTGGGGCAACCTCTCCGACAGGTTCGGCCCACGCCCGGTGGTGCTCACGGGGTCGGTCGCGCTGGCGGCGAGCTTGGCGCTCGCCAGCCGGGCGGAATCGCTAATCGCGTTTCAATTTCAATTTGGTCTTTTGATCGGTGCGTCAACCGCCGCCATCCTTGCGCCGATGATGGCTTGCGTGACCGGTTGGTTCGATACGCAGCGCGGTCTTGCCGTCTCGCTGGTCTCCGCAGGCATGGGCATGGCGCCGATGACCATGGCGCCGCTTGCAGCCTGGCTGGTCACGATCCATGACTGGCGGACATCGATGCTGATCATCGCTGCTCTCACCGCGGTTCTGATGATTCCCGCCGCACTGCTCGTGCGTCGGCCGCCGGCGTTGGAGGGCGGACCGGCCGGGATGACAATGAGTGAGACGCAATCGAACATGACCGTCCGGCAAGCGGTGAGTTCACCGCAGTTCATCATTTTGATGCTGGCGAACTTCTTCTGCTGCGCCACTCACTCAGGCCCGATCTTTCATACGGTGAGCTATGCGGTGACGTGCGGCATACCGATGATTGCTGCGGTGTCGATCTACAGCATCGAGGGGTTGGCCGGCATGTTCGGTCGCATCGGGTTCGGCCTTGCGGGAGATCGGTTCGGTGCGCAACGCGTTCTGGTGATCGGACTGATGGCGCAGGCCTTCGGCGTACTCGCCTATGCTTTCGTCAACCAGCTCGGCGGTTTCTACGCCGTGGCGGTGGTGGTCGGCTTCCTTTACGCCGGAACGATGCCGCTCTATGCCGTGATCATCCGGGAGAATTTCCCGTTGAAGATGATGGGCACGATCATCGGCGGCACCGCGATGGCCGGCAGCCTTGGCATGTCGACCGGCCCGCTGCTGGGCGGGCTGATCTACGACCATTTCGGCAGCTACGCGCTGATGTATGTCGGTTCGTGGGGCATGGGCCTGATGGCTATGCTGATCCTGATGAGCTTTCGGCCGTTCTTCCCTAGGAGGGAGGCTATGGCGGCGGCTTAAGTTAGGTGTGGTGCTTCCGATTTATTCGGTCGGCATTCTGCGGTCCTGTTAATCCCACGCAAGTGCGCCGCCATTCTGGTATTCGATGACGCGGGTCTCAAAAAAGTTTTTCTCCTTCTTGAGATCCATCGCCTCGCTCATCCACGGAAAGGGATTGTCGGCCTCGGGAAACACCGGCGCGAGCCCGAGCTGAGCGCATCGCCGGTTGGCGATGACGTGCATGTAGGTCTCGCACAGCGCGGCATTCAGGCCAAGGAACCCGCGTGGCATGGTGTCCCGCCCATACGCGGCTTCGAGCTCGGCGGCATTCTTCAGCATGGCGCGCACCTCTTCCTGGAAATGCTTGCTCCAGAGATGCGGGTTCTCGATTTTGATCTGGTTGATGATGTCGATGCCGAAGTTCAGGTGGATCGACTCGTCGCGCAGGATGTATTGATACTGCTCGGCGATGCCCACCATCTTGTTGCGCCGGCCGAGCGAGAGGATCTGCACGAAGCCCGTATAGAACCACATCCCTTCGAACACGACGTAGAACGCGACGAGGTCGCGCAGGAACGCCTGATCCGCTTCCGGCGTGCCGGTCTTGAAGCCGGGGTCGTCGAGATGCTGCGTGTGTTTGAGCGCCCAGGCCGCCTTGTCGGTGATAGAGGGCACCTCGCGATACATGTTGAACAATTCGCCCTCGTCGAGACCAAGACTTTCGACGATGTACTGGAAGGTGTGGGTGTGGACGGCTTCCTCGAAGGCCTGGCGAAGCAGATATTGCCGGCATTCGGGATTGGTGAGGTGGCGGTAGATCGCCAGAACGATGTTATTGGCGACCAGCGACTCAGACGCCGCGAAGAAGCCGAGATTGCGCTTGATCATGCGCCGCTCGTCATCGGTGAGGCCGTCCTTCGATTTCCACAATGCGATGTCGGCCTGCATCGACACTTCGGTCGGCATCCAGTGATTATTGCAGCCGGAGAGATACTTCTCCCAGGCCCATCGGTACTTGAGCGGCAGGAGCTGGTTGACGTCGGCGCGGGCGTTGATCATCCGCTTGTCGTCGACGCGCACCCGCGCAGCGCCGCGATCGATTTCGCCGAGGCCGGTGGCATCGACAGAGGTGTCGGTCATTGTCACGCAAGGCGATGGATCAGACGTCACGTCGTTATGCGCGAGCGTCTGCGGCGGAGCGGATCGTGCCAGTGCGGGAGAAGAGGTGTCGGACCAATCGAGCATGGGGTGTTCCTGATTGTTTCTTCTTTGTGCAAGCGACGCGCGAGCACGAAATGAGGCTACTGACACGCCTCGCAGGTGGGATCCTCGATGCGGCAGGCTTTCCAGCCTTCAGTGTTGTCGGAGCGATTGTGTCCATTCGCATGGCCGTCCTGCGCTGCGGCGGAAACGGCCGCGGACACAGCGTTGAGCTTGCCGTCGGTGCCTTTGAGCGTGGATTTCTCGACATGCGTCGCCGACCGCGAGCGCAGGTAATAGGTCGTCTTCAGGCCGCGTTTCCAGGCATGGCGATAGAGCGCGTCGAGCTTTTTGCCGCTCGGATTGGCAATGTAGAGATTGAGCGACTGCGCCTGGTCGATCCACTTCTGCCGGCGCGACGCGGCGTCGATCAGCCAGCCTGAGTCAATCTCGAAGGCGGTGGCATAGAGTGCCTTGAGATCATCGGGAACGCGGTCGATCTGACCGACGCTGCCGTCGAAATACTTGAGATCCGAGATCATCACCTCGTCCCATAGGCCGCGTGCCTTGAGATCGCGCACGAGATGCGCGTTCACTACCGTGAAGTCGCCGGACATGTTGGATTTGACGTAGAGGTTCTGATAGGCGGGCTCGATCGACTGCGACACCCCGCAGATGTTGGAGATCGTCGCGGTCGGCGCGATCGCCATGCAGTTCGAATTGCGCATCCCGATGGTCATGACGCTCTCGCGCAGCGAGGCCCAGTCGAGACGGCTGGAACGGTCGATCTCGACTGCTACGCCGCGCGCCTCATCGACCAGCGTGAGGGAATCGAGCGGCAGGATACCCTTCGACCACAGCGATCCTTGATAGGAGGGATAGCGGCCGCGCTCGGCCGCGAGATCGACCGACCCGGAAATCGCGTAATAGGCGATCGCTTCCATGCTCTCGTCTGCGAAGGCCACGGCGTCGTCCGACGCATAAGGCAGGCGCAGGATGTTGAGCGTATCCTGAAAGCCCATGACGCCGAGCCCAACCGGCCTGTGCCGCAGGTTCGAGGTCCGCGCCTCCGGAATGGTGTAGAAATTCACGTCTAGCACGTTGTCGAGCATGCGCATCGCAATCTTGACCGTGCGCGCGAGGTGCTCGTGGTCGAGCTTACCGTCCTTGAGGTGGTTCATCAGGTTGACGGAGCCGAGATTGCAGACCGCGATCTCCGTTTTTGAGGTGTTGAGCGTGATCTCGGTGCAGAGATTTGAGGAATGCACGACGCCGCAATGCTGCTGAGGTGAGCGCAGGTTGCAGGGGTCTTTGAAGGTGATCCAGGGATGCCCGGTCTCGAACAGCATGGTCAGCATACGCCGCCACAGGTCGACAGCTCGGACCTGCTTCGTCACCCGTAGCTCGCCGCCCGCAGCCTTCTTTTCATAGTGAGCGTAGCGTTCAGCGAAGGCCTTGCCGGCGAGATCGTGCAGGTCCGGCGTCTCGTCGGGTGAGAACAGCGTCCAGACGCCATCTTCTTCGACGCGCTGCATGAAGAGGTCCGGCACCCAGTTCGCCGTATTCATGTCATGGGTGCGGCGACGGTCGTCGCCGGTGTTCTTTCGCAGGTCGAGAAATTCCTCGATGTCGATGTGCCAGGTTTCGAGATATGCGCACACCGCGCCCTTGCGCTTGCCGCCCTGGTTGACGGCGATCGCGGTATCGTTCGCGACTTTCAGGAACGGCACCACGCCCTGGCTTTCGCCGTTGGTGCCCTTGATATGTGCGCCGAGCCCACGCACGCGCGTCCAGTCGTTGCCGAGCCCGCCCGCATACTTGGAAAGCAACGCATTGTCCTTGATCGCCTTGAAGATGCCGTCGAGGTCGTCGGCGACAGTCGTGAGAAAGCAGGACGAGAGCTGCGGGCGCAGCGTGCCGGCGTTGAACAGCGTCGGCGTCGAGGCCATGAAGTCGAACGATGAGAGCAGGTCGTAGAACGCGATCGCCTTCTCCTCACGATCGATCTCGCGCAGCGCGAGGCCGCAGGCGACGCGCATGAAAAATGCTTGCGGCAGCTCGAAACGCACACCGCGGACGTGCAGGAAGTAGCGATCGTAGAGCGTCTGGAGTCCGAGATAGTCGAATCGCAGGTCGCGTTCCGGCTTCATCGCAGCCGCAAGCCGGTCGAGGTCGAAACGGCCGATCTCCGGATCGAGCAGTTCGTTGTCGATGCCCGTTCGCACATAAGCGCGGAAGTAATCCGCGTGGCGCTCTGCCATCTCGGCTTGCGTGGCTTGCTCGGACCGTCCCGAGACAAAGCTCAAAGCCTCGCGGCGTAGCTTGTCGAGCAGCAGCCGGGCGCTGGCCTTGGCGTAATCGGGATCGGTTTCGACCAGCGTGCGGGCGGCAAGGATCGTCGCCAGCGCCAGTTCGTCCACGCTGATGCCGTCATAAAGGTTGCGATGGGTTTCAGTCAGAATCGCGGAGGAAGAGACATCCGCGAGCCCCGCGCAGGCCTCCTCCACCACGGCGGCGAGGCGTTTGGTATCGATAGGTACCATCGATCCGTCAGCCAACTTCATCCGCAGCACTGGCGTCACCACTGCCTGGATGCCCTTCTTTGCCTTCGACCCTTGCGCCTTCGCCCGTTCGCGAGCGCGCTCCTCGCGATAGAGCACATAGGCGCGCGCGACCTTGTGATGCTCGCTCCGCATCAGCGCGAGTTCGACCTGATCCTGGATGTCCTCGATGTGGAAGGTGCGGCCGGCGTCGGACCGCCGCGACAGGCTGGCGACGATCTGGCCGGTCAACTCAGTGACGGTGTCATGGACCCTGCGCGAGGCGGCGGCGCTGGTTCCCTCGACCGCAAGAAACGCCTTGGTCAGCGCGACGGCGATCTTCGATGAATCGAACGGCGAGACCGAACCGTTGCGCCGAATGACCTGATACGCGGGTTCGCTGGGCGGCATCGCAGCCGCAGCAGGCAAAGACGGACGCACAGCACGCGCAGCTTCGGTTGCGAGAGACATCGGCTCAAGACCCCAGTTTTGTTGCGAGCCGGGGTCAGGCGGGAGACGCGCGCAGGAAATCCCACGGCGGACGCCGCGATTCCCGTCAAGCGGCCCGCTGGGACACCCCGCCCAGGGAACGTTTCGGCTGTCACGGCAGGTTTCCTGGCTTGCGGGGTCTCAGCGTCCGTCCGGTCTTCCCAGGGCCTTGCGATCCCAGTGACACTCAATGGACTTCGGCTCGCCGCTTAACAGTTGCGGGGGCAGCGCCGGCACTACCGGCTTCCCTCTTTAGCTCTCGGTGTTGCGACTCGAGAGACCGTGACCACCATATCTAGTAGCCGCACCAAATTCCGAGTCAACAGATCGTTTCGACTCCGGCTTCACAATTCTCGTAATTCACAGTTCGGCGAAAAACGCTGTGCAACCATCGCTCTGTCCAACTCTTGACGCTTCGATCATACAGACCATTATCTGCGCAGATTTGCCGCGGCGTTTGTTTCGCCGCTCAACCGCCGAGTCCGCCGTGACCGAATTCGTCCGACCGAACCTGACGCCCCCGAACGGGCAAAAAAAGGTGTTGCTGCATTCCTGTTGCGCGCCCTGCTCGGGCGAAGTGATGGAAGCGATGCTCGCATCGGGGATCGATTACACGATCTTTTTTTACAATCCGAACATCCATCCCCTGAAGGAATACCTGCTGCGCAAGGACGAAAACGTCCGCTTCGCGGAGAAGCACGGCGTGCCGTTCGTCGATGCCGATTACGATAAGGACAATTGGTTTGCCCGTGCCAAGGGGATGGAGTGGGAACCTGAACGCGGGGCGCGCTGCACCATGTGCTTCGACATGCGCTTCGAGCGCACCGCGCTCCATGCGCATGAGCATGGTTTCCCGGTGATGACCTCGTCGCTCGGTATCTCCCGCTGGAAGAACATGGCGCAGATCAACGACTGCGGCCATCGCGCGGCCGGACGTTATGACGGTCTCTCGTATTGGGATTTCAACTGGCGCAAGGGCGGCGGCTCGCAGCGAATGATCGATATCAGCAAGCGCGAGCAATTCTATCAACAGGAGTATTGCGGCTGCGTCTATTCGCTGCGCGATACCAATCAGCACCGCCGGGATCAGGGTCGTCCGCCGATCGTGATCGGGACGCAATTCTACCGGCACGGCGAGGATTCGGACCCGACATAAGATGCGCGGTGCCGGTTGACGGCCCGTGGACGGTGGCCCATAGGGTTGGCGTCGAGGTTCTCCGGGACAATTCAAGCCCGGAGCTAAGAGGGAAGCCGGTGCGCTCTGGTCCATGGGTCTTCGTCCATGGATCTGGGTAATGCCGGCGCTGCCCCCGCAACTGTAAGCGGTGAGCCGTGGTCCATCAGTGTCACTGGGAGCAATCCCGGGAAGGCCGGACCAAAGCTGAGACCCGCGAGCCAGGAGACCTGCCCCGACAACATAGTCGTCCTCGGGCGGGGTGTCCCGGTGGTGCGCTTGCGGTTTTCATGGCGAGCACCCCATGAATCCCATGCCGCGTCGCTAAGGCCCAGCCCCCAACATATGGGGTAAGCCGTGTCAGTTTCCTCTCTTCCTGTTGCTACGCTCGGCACGCCGCGCATCGGTCCGCGCCGTGAACTGAAGATCGCGCTTGAAAGCTACTGGTCGGGCAAGTCCGACGAATCCGCGTTACTTGAAGCGGCAGCCGGATTGCGGGCCGCGAACTGGGCGCGACAGAAGTCGCTCGGCGTCACTGTCATCCCGTCGAACGATTTCACGCTCTACGATCATGTGCTCGACACCAGCGTGATGGTTGGCGCGATCCCGGACATCTACGGATGGAAAAGCGGGCCGGTGCCGCTTGCAACCTACTTCGCGATGGCGCGGGGCGCGCAAGGCGAAGATCACGATTCGAGCTGCACGCATGGTCATCATGGCGACGGTCACGCGCATGGTGCGCCGGCGCAGGAGATGACCAAGTGGTTCGACACCAATTACCACTACATGGTCCCTGAATTCACCAGCGGCCAACGGTTTGAACTCTCGTCGCTCAAGGCCGTCGACGAATATCGCGAGGCCAAGGCACTCGGCTATCAGACAAGGCCGGTGCTGCTCGGTCCCGTCACTTATCTGAAGCTCGGCAAGAGCAAGGACGCGAATTTCGATCCGCTGTCGCTGCTCTCCGGCCTGCTGCCGGTCTATATCGATCTGCTCAAGCGCCTTGCCGCAGAGGGCGCCGCATGGGTGCAACTCGACGAACCCTGTCTTGTTCTCGATCTCGACGATGCGACCCGCAAGGCGTTGCGCGTGACATACGAACAGCTCGCGAGCGCGCTGCCGAAGCTGAAGATCATGCTGACGACCTATTTCGGCGGTCTGGGCGATAATCTCGATACTGCGTTGTCGCTGCCGGTCGCGGGCCTCCACCTCGACCTCGTTCGCGCTCCGGAACAACTCGACATTGTGGTGGCAAAGGCGAGGCAGGATCTGGTCTTGTCCCTCGGCGTGATCGACGGCCGCAATATCTGGCGCGCTAATCTCCCCGTATTGCTCGATCGTCTGGAATTCATGGTCGCCAAACGTGGCATCGATTGCGTGCAGATCGCGCCGTCCTGCTCGCTCCTGCATGTGCCGATCGACGTGGCGCTGGAAGCCGATCTCGATGCCGAGTTGAAGAGCTGGCTCGCGTTTTCGGTGCAAAAGATGGCTGAACTGGCGACGCTGGGTGAAGCCCTGGCCAGCGGCCGCGCGTCGGTTGCCGATGCGGTGGATGCATCCGCGAAGGCCGCGATGGCCCGCAAAATGTCGCCGAAGGTTCACGACGCGAAAGTTGCGGCGCGGATCGCAGCCGTCACCTCGGACATGGCACGGCGCAAGCGCGTGTTTGCAGATCGCGCGAAATTGCAGCGCGAACGCTTCGGCCTGCCGTCGTTCCCGACCACCACGATCGGTTCGTTCCCGCAGACCGCCGAGGTTCGAAAGGCGCGTTCGGCGCACGCCAAGGGGGCATTGAGCGACGCCGACTACGAGACGTTCCTGCGGGAGGAGACGGCACGAACCATCCGCTGGCAGGAAGACATCGGCCTCGACGTGCTCGTGCACGGCGAGTTCGAACGCAACGACATGGTGCAGTATTTCGGCGAGCAGCTGTCCGGATTCGCTTTCACCAGGTATGGCTGGGTGCAGAGCTACGGCTCGCGCTGCGTTCGTCCGCCGATCCTGTTCGGCGACGTGTCCCGGCCCAAACCGATGACCGTCGGCTGGTGGAAATACGCGCAATCCCTGACGCCGAAGCCGATGAAGGGCATGCTCACCGGTCCCGTCACTATTCTCAACTGGTCGTTCGTACGCGATGACGTGCCGCGTCGTCTCGCCTGCCGGCAGATTGCACTTGCTATCCGCGACGAGGTCGCGGACCTGGAGGCAGCCGGAGCGTCGATGATCCAGATCGACGAGGCCGCGCTGCGCGAAGGGCTGCCGCTGCGCCGGTCCGAATGGAAGATATATCTCGACTGGGCTGTCGAATGTTTCCGTCTGTGTGCGAGCGGCGTCGCCGACGCAACGCAGGTTCACACGCACATGTGCTACTCGGAGTTCAACGACATCATCGACGCGATCGCGGCGATGGATGCTGATGTCATCTCGATCGAGACGTCGCGCTCCAAGATGGAGCTGCTCGACGCCTTCAAGACCTACAAATACCCGAACGAGATCGGTCCCGGCGTCTACGACATTCACTCACCGCGGGTGCCTGCGGTTGATGAGATGACCGGCCTGCTCAAACTTGCACGCCAGCGCCTTTCCGACAGGCAGATCTGGATCAATCCGGATTGCGGGTTGAAGACCCGCAAGTGGGAAGAGGTCAGGCCGGCGCTTGTCAACATGGTGGAGGCGGCGAGGCTGATGCGTTAACGCGCGGGCCGCGGACGATCGGCTGCGCCGAACGCGCATATATAGGGAGAGAGATGTGCCCGGCCGTCTCTCTCCCGGCGGTTACGACGTGTGCGCTCCGTGTGCAGTGAGCGATCGAAAATGCGGGAAACCTCGTATGAAGACGAAGAATTGAGCGTACTCGGCGAGACCTGACGATCTGAATGCACAAGACAATGCAGGCACAACGGTCGCGAATGCTATCACGAGTAATGGCGGATTGATCCAAAACAACGCCGATACGCTAACCCTGTCGGGGAGTAACACCTATACCGGCACGACGACAGTGAACGCCGGCACACTCTCGGTGAACGGTTCGATCGTATCGTCGTCGCTGACGACGGTGAATGCAGGCGGCACGCTGGGCGGCAACGGCATCGTCGGCAACACCACAATCAATGGCGGCACGCTGTCGCCGGGCAATTCGATCGGCACGCTGACGGTAGCTGGTAATCTCGTGCTGACTGCGGCGTCGACCTACATGGTCGAAGTGTCGCCAACCGCGTCAGACTTCACTCATGTGACCGGTTCGGCGACGCTGGGTGGAGCGACCGTGGCGGCGCAGTTCGCTCCCGGCGCATACGTCGCGAAACGCTACACCATTCTCACCGCCGATGGCGGCGTCAGCGGCACGTTTTCAGGCCCGGTGAACACCAACCTGCCGACCAACTTCAAGAGCTCGCTGGCTCATGACGGCAACAATGCCTATCTCGATCTGACTTTGGATTTTGTCCTGCCCAGCGGTCTCAATCGCAATCAACAAGCGGTTGCGACCACGCTGACCAACTTCTTCAACAGCACCGGCGAGACTCCGTTGGCGTTCGGCGCGCTGTCGCCGCAGGGGTTGACGCAGGTTTCCGGCGAACTGGGTACCGGCACTCAGCAGGCGACATTCAACGCGATGAACCTGTTCATGGGCGTGATGACCGACCCGTTCATGGCCGGACGTGGCGGCGATGGCGCATCATTCATTCCGACGGCCTATGCGGACGATACCACCGCACTCGGCTATGCCGCCAACGGGAAGACGCGCAGCGCTTCGGAGCGCGATGCCTATGCCGCGATTTACCGCAAGGCGCCTCCGTTGGCGCCGACCTTCGGTCAACGCTGGAGCGTTTGGGCGGCGGGCTTTGGAGGTTCGCAGACCACCGACGGCAACAGCGTTGTCGGCTCTAACACCGCGACCAGCAGTGTTTATGGTGGCGTCGTCGGCGCCGATTACCGAGTATCGCCGGATACGATGTTTGGCTTTGCAATGGCCGGCGGCGGAACCCAATTCCGCGTCGACAACGGGTTCGGCACGGGGCGCTCCGATCTATTCCAGGTCGGTGTCGATGCGCGTCACCGTATCGGAAATGCCTATTTCAGCGGCGCGCTGGCCTATGGTTGGCAGAACGTCACCACGGATCGCATCGTGATGGCGAATGGCATCGAGCGGCTGCGTGCGAATTTTAACGCCAATGCTTTCTCAGGGCGCCTCGAAGGCGGCTACCGCATTGCCACCCCATTGGCGGGCATCACGCCCTATGCCGCGGGGCAGTTCACCAGCTACGATCTGCCGGCCTATGCCGAGCAGGGCGGCGGCGGCAATCTGTTCGCGCTCACCGATGCTATCTTCACATTGCGTGGCCGCGCGGCCTGGGCTCATAATTTCGGCACCAATCCCTCGATCTCAGCGACGTTCCAGTCGCTGCCCGGCGCGTCGTTTGTCGTCAACGGCGCGGCGCAACCCGCCAACGTTGCACTGGTAACGGCTGCCGCTGAAATGAGCTGGGCCAACGGCTTCGCGGTCGCCGGCACCTTTGAAGGCGAGTTCGCCAACACGGTCGAGAGTTATGCCGGAAAAGCGGTGCTAAGGTACTCTTGGTAAGCGGCATCGTTTCAGAAGCCGTATCTGAAGAGGGGGGCGCTTTCTAAACACCCTCGAACTCGGCTTTCGATCGCGCCAAGGCCAGGGTGGCCAGAAGCAATCGGCTCATGGGAACGATGATCGATCAGGCAACCATGATAAGCGAACCAACGATGGGCGCCGCTTGATAGGCTGTGCCCCCCACAATCACGAGGGCTATTCCGGCTGGAAGCAGAATGCCGCCGAAAATGTGAAGCCAGCCCTGAATCCGGGCCAGCGTTGTTCTGTCTGCGGCCGGATCATCCTGTAGCAGAGGCCGAACAGAAACAGCAGGACGCCGCCGACTAGGTTGAGGTGGGCATGAGCCGGCGCAAGGACGAAGTTCTGCTGGATCCCCATTGCGATGCGAGCAATCATGCCTACAAGAAAATCACGACACTGGCGTAATCGTTCGCTCATTCACAAACTAACTTATCTCTTCATCAGGCGTCGTCCAAACCGATCTATATCAATCGGCCCACGAAGCGCCGGCAAGCCTTCGGCCGATTCTTGATAGATAGACTTTCGCTGCGAGCCACCGCCCGTCGAAACGGTCCCAAAAACTGAATCGTGTCTGGCGGTGCGAGTCCACAGACGCGCCACGATCCGTCGCCTTGTGCTCGCCTGCCAATTGCATGAAAAACTTAGGTTCTGATACAAATATTGCAGCTCGTGAATTTTTGGTAGCGTCATTCGTTGGCATTTTCCCGTGGAGATTGAGAAATGGACTTTGAAATGGTTTTCGCAGCCGCATTGCTCACTGACGACATACTCGCTGCAATTCATGACCTGCATGCCTACGCAAACGGCGGTGGAACGTCCATTAGCCGTAACAGACTTCGCGAAATCGTCGATAAATACGTGACCTATGACGAGAAGGATTTTGCAGAACTTCGCAGGGATGTGGATTGGAGCGCTGTTGTATCGTATTGGCGCGAAGCGGTCGCGCACATGGAAGAGGCGATCAAGGGAGAAGTTCCCGTGTACAAATAAGTCTCGGGACAAATTCGAAAGTGCGCCATTTCGCGCGAAGCGGTCGATTGCGCCGGCGCAAATGCTACGAGACGAGATGCCGAGCAATGGCGTGAGCTAAGGGGCATATCGATGCAGTGGAAGCAGTACCGACGACGCTGACAGCGGTGAGTTCGCGAGTGCGGTCTTGCTAAAAGTATGGTGAACCGCCAAGGGATCATCGGCACTTTAAACGGCGCGCGACGTGCTGCTCTGCTCGCGTTCGCGTGCTATCAGGATAGACGCCGTGAATCACCCTACCTATATCGCAGTGCCTCACAACGTAATCTGCTTGCAAGCGTCCCAACTTCGTTGAAGGGCGATTCCCGTGAACACGGTGGGGCCGATACGGCAGTTAACCCATTCACTCTTTGGTGCCCTGGTTCGTCCGTGCTGGCAACCCGCGAACATGTTCGCGGTCCGCTTCATCCGATCTCAGATGACTGACTCGGGCTATGGATGCGTTCGGCAAGTTCGTGCAGGCATTCCACCGCGTGGCTACGTTCCACACCTTGCAAAGTGGTCAACCAATCTTCAACGGCGCACATCACACCGAATGAAACTTCGTGGTCCGAGAACTTCTCGAAGCTCTGCAACTTGCTCAGAAATAGCTTCGTTTGATCTTCAACGATCTCTGAGTTCCAAACGATATCTGAGTTCCGCATAGCATTCTTCCTTTTGGGTCGACTCGATTGTTACTTCAAAAGGCAAACGTGGCAGAACAATAGCGATGAAGTCGATGAATGACTCACGAAATATTACCCGAGTATCCTTTCTATGTAGCAGAGTTGTGCAACGATTTGGTTAAGTGCTCGTTCCATCTGGATCTGGAATCTCTTTAGCGTTTCAAACACAATGCTCCTAGTCGCGAACTATGCGCTTCCTCCTGTTCAGCGCAAGCCGACGAAGAAATAGAAAACCTGTGCCGGGAACGTTGTGGCGGTGAGCGCTCGTTTTGCCGCCTTCGTCGTTCAGATGGCGTTTGGCGCCTGTTGGATCGTTGCTCTGAGAGAGAGAACCTGCCTGATCGGGACTGCCGGCCCGGTACCAACACTGGGGGGATGGACCGGCAGCCCCTAGCCGGACGCCTCCCGGCTCTCCGATCATATTCGAAAGATCACCAGAGAATCCATGCGACGATCCGTCATCTTGGCGGCGATGGTTCGTGATGACGGCCGCGCAACTGCGCGGCGCTGCATACTTCAAGGCGATGTCTGCGGCGACCTGTCAGTGTCACGATGGCCCCGCGATACAACATCCGTAGGGATGTTGTGATGATGTCGGTGCAATCCATGTTCGCAATGCGGCAGGTCTGATCGACCGCAGCACCTGAGTTTTCGTTTTACCGATTTCCTTCCGCGACATGGCGATGTACTTGTCGATTGCATCGCCCAGCGTGGAATGCGTTCAAGTCCACAGCGCTTCTTCATCCGCGCCTGTAAGATATTGGTTAGAATGAAAAAACCCGCAAAAAGATACGAATCCATATTTAGTGTCGCCCCGATGATGGAGTGGACCGATCGGCATTGCCGCGTGTTCCATCGCCTGCTCGCGCGCAAGGCGCGGCTCTATACCGAAATGCTCACGACCGGCGCGGTGATTCATGGCGCGCGCGATCGGTTGCTTGGGTTCAGCGACGTCGAACACCCGGTCGCGCTCCAGCTTGGCGGATCGAATCCGGTTGATCTCACTACTTCAGCAAAGATCGGCGAGGATTTCGGTTACGACGAAATCAATCTGAATGTCGGCTGCCCGTCAGACCGGGTGAAGGACGGCCGGTTCGGGGCTTGTTTGATGGCTGAGCCGGACGTCGTTGCCGAGACTGTCAACGCCATGAAACGCGCAGTGTCTATTCCGGTCACCGTGAAGTGCAGAATCGGAATCGACAACCAGGATCCGGAAACAGGCCTTGACACATTCGCGCGCAAGGTCAACGACGCCGGCGTCGATGCGCTGATCGTCCACGCGCGGAAAGCCTGGCTCCAGGGATTATCTCCGAAGGAAAACCGTGATATCCCGCCGCTCGATTATGACAGGGTTTACCGGTTGAAGGCCTCGCTTCCCGACCTGCCTATCATTGTCAACGGTGGCATCGGCGGGATCTCGGAAGCGAAACAACATCTGGCGCATGCCGATGGCGTCATGCTGGGTCGCGCCGCCTATCACGAGCCGCGGCTTCTGCTGAAAGTCGATACCGAGCTCTTCGGCGAGGCAGCTCTGTACGCGACGATGAAGCGTGCGCTGGAGGCCATGATACCCTACATCGAAGATCAACTGGCAGGCGGCGCGCGGTTGCATTCCATCACCCGGCATCTTGTCGGCGCGTTTCATGGCGTGCCAGGGGGGCGAGCGTTTCGACGCTATCTTGCCGAGAACGCTGTGAAGGCCGATGCCGGTGTCGATATTCTGCGGGAGGCGATTGCGCTGGTGGATGAGCTTCCGGCGTATTCCGTAAACGTGGATAGCTCGGGGCCGGAACGCGCTGCTCAGAGCGCGCGCACGATCAGGACCATCACCAGCACGCCGAAGCTCGCCACGTCGGCATAGCTGGTCCGACATAAAGCGGAAGGAATACTCTTCGGGCGACTGCGAGGCTCTCGGCCTGCCGAACGAAAAATCGGAATCTTTATCCGCGCGACATGCCGCTACGTCGCGTTCGAGAAGTATGACCACGTTTATATTCCAGGTTCGTCAACAAAGGCGGCGATCTGACGATTACGCCAGCATGGCATCGAGAGCCGGTGTGGTCAGTTCAGTGACGGCATCGCCGTGCCTAAAGAGGACAAGCGCCGCAAGCTCGTGCTTGACGGCGAAATCGACACCGGCGTCCGGTCCCAGCACCATCAGCGCCGTGGCGTAGCCATCCGCTTCCATGCACGAGCGATGCAGGACCGTCGCAGTCATCATGCCGTTAGCGATCGGCCATCCGGTTCGCGGATCCAGGGTGTGGGAGAAGTGGTCCGCGCCGCGTGTGAAACCGCGTTCGCATCCGGACGTCGCGATCGCAAGCTGGTGCAATGCGACCAGAATCGGTTCGGCGGCGACATCGGTCGTCGACCGCTCCGGTCGGTCGATCTCGACCCACCACGGGCTGCCGTCCGGTTTGACGCCGTTGCCCCGCAATTCGCCGCCGATCTCTACCAATGCGTTGTGAATCCCAAGCTCGCCCAACGTTTCCGCCACCAGATCGACCGCAAATCCTTTGGCGATGCCACAGAGATCAAGCGGTCCGCAATTGGATCGCCGCAGGCGTCGGGCGCTGGTATCGAGGTCAAGCTGTTGCCATCCGCATTCTCGGTGGCGTCGAGCAACCTCATCCGGCGGTGGTGGCGAGACGCGCGAGCCGCTCGGGCCAAAACCCCAGAGATCGACCAGCGCTCCCATGGTGGGATCGTAGGCGCCGCCGGATTCCGCCGCGATGCGCAGCGCGCTCGCCATGACGCGGCCGAACTCCAGTGGCAGATTCTGCCATTGGTTCAGCGCCAAGCGGTTAAACCGGCTGATGTCGGACTGGCTTTCCCACGGGCTCATCTGCGCGATCACGCGCTCGAGGGCCAGCGGAATCATCCGATGCACCGTTTGCACGCTGGTCGACGAGCCAACAAACTTGACCGACCAGGTGGTGCCCATGGTCGAGCCGGCCAGCTCTCGGATGCGCTCGCCCGCAGGTGCAGCGTGCGGCATCTCCGGGATTGTCGGGATAGCCACACGCCGCGTGATCGACACCGTCATTGGCGTGGTTACTGCGGCAGCACTTCGACCGTGGTGATGTAAGTGCTGCGGCGCTGGGCGTCCTTGATCTTGCTCTTGTCGTCTTGCACTGATGCTTTCATCCAGTAGAAACCGGGATCCGGGAAGGTGATGCTGAAGGTGCCGGTCTCGTCGGTCGTTGCCTTGCTCTCGTTCAGTGTATCGCGATAGCGGATTCCGCCGGGAACAATTTCCACCGCTACACCAGTGGCGGGCTGGCCGTCCATTACGAGACGGAACGTCGCCTTCTCTCCAACCATCAGACTGTTCGGATGCGTCACCGGGATCATCTCGAGTCCGACGCCGGTTGGTTTCAGTGTGTCAACTGAGGGCTTCCCCGATGTAACGAAGGATTCGATTCGGCTGCGGTTTTCCGTGACCTTTACGTCGGTCGCCTTGGCGGGAATGGCCTTGGCTAGTTCGTCAGGCTTGCCGCGCCAGCGCTTGTTCTCTCCGTCCAGTTTATAGCTGGCGAACAGACCCTGCTGGGTCAACATCAATTTGTAGGTGCCGGGTTGCGCCAGTTTGAAATCGAAGGTGTTGCGGAAGTGGCCTTTAGTCAGATTCTCCGGCGCGACGGCTTTGCCGTCGGGGCCCTCGATCGTCAGGTTGTCGAGCGGCAACGGGTTATGCTCAAAATAGAAGAGGTCGTTGGAGATGGCGCCATCGACCGTGACCCAGAGGTCAGGGCCGGACAGCACGGTTGCCGATGGCAGCAGCCAGGGGCGGTGAGCCTGCGCGGGCAGGGCAAGCAGCGAGACCGCCGCAGCGATCAATGCGAACTTGAGGTGGTTGGTCATGGCGAAATCCTTTCCATGAAAGCTGTGAAAGCGATAAATGCACGGCGTCTTCGTAGGCGCGGATCAGAGCGTTTTCGAACGACGTGAATACCGGCTCTCGTGAAGAAAACGCGTCAGATCGAATTGAGAAATTTCGCTTCTGATTTCATCAGAAGCGAAAGCTCTATGGATTCAATTTCAATGTGACCGTGCCAAGCTCACGTTCACCCTTGGCTTCGCTGGTTGCCGGGGCTTTCGGCGGCCATTCGAATGGGATTTTCAGCAGCTCACGGCCGCCGACTTCGCGAGCGGCCTCGATGACGAGCTGGTATTTGCCGGGGGTCAGTCCTTCGAGCGGTTTGCCGGCGCTATCAAACTTGATCTGATGGGTACCGGGCGCGCGGGTTGGACTGGACAATCCATCGACGGGCATCGTCAGTTCGCGGCCCGAGCGGCGCCACCACTGCCGCATGTCCTTGAGCCACTTCGTACCCTCGTTTTTCTTGTGGTTGACGTCGTACCACACGGCGAGGTTGGTGATCTTGCCGCCGTCTGCCTGTTCCACCCACATGGCGATGTAAGGCTTATGGTACTCGGCGACGGCGAGCTGGGGAATATCTATGCTGATCGTCGCCTCGGAGGCCAGCGACGAGCCTGCGGCAAGGGTCGAGAGTGCGGCGGAAATCAGGAGACGCATTGTTTACCTTCTAGCCATGAATGAGAAAAACAACGAGCAGGGTCGGAATAATCAGTCCCATGGTCACGACGGGCCAGGTGGCCGGACGTCGTTTGGCATGAAGCTGCAGAAGCAACAGGCCGGTGAGGCAGAAAATGATTGCGGCGGCGGCAAACACGTCGATGAACCAGCTCCACGCCTTGCCCGTGTGGCGACCCTTGTGCAAATCATTGAGATAGGCGATCCAGCCGCGGCTGGTGACCTCATACGACACCGCACCACTGTCGCGCTGGATGCTGAGCCATGCGTCGCCGCCAGGCTGAGGCAGGGCGACATAAACCTCATCGGGCGACCATTCAGTGTCGCGTCCGGCGGTGTTGACGTTGACCTCGCGCCGCAACCACTCGCTGATACTCGGCGGCAGAGCCGCCTTGGTTTCGCCTGGATCAGACGTCAGGTCGGCGATCAGCGCTTGTGGCAGTTGTGCCTGACGCATCGCAACCGCGGGCTTGGATTCGATTTGACCGGCATTGTTCAGCGTAATTCCGGTCAGGGCGAACAGCAACATACCGATCAAACAGAGGCCTGAGCTGATCCAATGCCACTGATAGAGCTGATTAATAAAGAAAGCGCGACGCTTCTTTCGCTGCCAGAGTTCGTTGCCCTCGACAGTCAATCGATCCGGATTGTCCATTTATCTCGTCGCCGGGCCAGAATTCCGCAAATTCAAGAGGCGCGGGCGGCACCCCTCAGGTAGGCGAAAATTGTTTAGCGAAGCCGACCTGGCTTTACTACAGCACAAAATTAGGTTTGTTCTAAACTGAGTGCCCCGTTCCGAGGCGCACGAGTTTCCCCGGACATTGGCTGGCATAGTTTTGTTGCGGTTTGACCATCGAAGAGGGGTTTGATCGAGCCCCTCACCCTTCCCGTCCGGCTGACAGGCCGAGGCTAAGCGCAAGGCGCGACGCACTGGAATGACGCCCGCATTTTTTCTATATCATCCCCGGTTCCGGTTCCAGAATTCGCGTATTCTTTGCAAACCTATGATGTGAACTTCAGTCTCAAAGAGACACCAGCATCTTATCGTGTGAGTGGTTCAGAACTTCGCTTGACCGGATCCGCGGAAACAACAATTTCAAGTTTCTGAATCACGCTGATTTTTGCGTCAAGTTGATCGAGGGTAAACAATATGACTTCGACAATCGACAAGGATGGTGCGGCCGAAAGCCGGGTGTTTGAAGCGGATGTGGCCAAGCTGCTCCAGATGATGGTGCACTCGGTTTATTCCGACAAAGACGTGTTCTTGCGGGAGTTGATTTCGAACGCGGCCGACGCTTGCGAGCGTCTGCGTTATGAAGCGATCAGCGATCCCACATTGCTGGCAGACGAGACCAGGCCGCAGATTTGCATAACCATTGATGCGGAACGGCGGCAACTGACGGTCGAGGACAACGGTATCGGCATGAGCCGGGACGAGATGGTCGACGCCCTCGGAACGATCGCCCGGTCAGGCACTAAGGCTTTCATTGAGCAGGCTCAGGCCGCAGAGTCGGGCGACGGCGTCACTCTGATCGGTCAGTTCGGGGTCGGCTTCTATTCGGCCTTCATGGTGGCGGATCAGGTCGATGTGATCTCACGGCGTGCGGACGCCAAAGAGGCATGGCGCTGGTCATCGGATGGGAAGGGCACATTCACGGTTACGCCTGTGGATGAAAGCGAAGCCCCTGCGAGAGGAACCCGTGTGACGCTTCATCTTACCGAAGACGCCACGGGATATACTGATCGGTTGAAGCTTGAACAAATGATCAGGGAGCAATCGGGTCATGTGCCGGTCCCGATCGCACTTGTCGAGAAGCCCGGCGCCGCTCCGACCGAGATTGCCGATGGCGCGGCGCTTTGGACCAAGCCGCGCGGCGAGATTAACGCTTCCGAATACGCCGATTTCTACCGCAGCGTCGCAGGCCAATTCGACGAACCCGCGCTGACGGTGCATTTCCGCGCCGAGGGACGACAGGAGTTCACGGCGCTCCTGTTCGTACCGCAAAACCGGCCTTTCGATCTGTTCGAGCCGGACAAGAAGCAGCAGCTCAAACTTTACGTGAGGCGCGTTTTTATCACTGACGATGCCGATCTACTGCCCCGCTATCTGCGATTCGTGCGCGGTGTCGTCGACTCGGCGGACCTTCCGCTCAATATCTCGCGCGAAATGATTCAGGAAAGCCCGATCCTGGCCGCAATCAAGAAAAGCATCACCGGCCGTATCCTCAGCGAACTGGAGAAGCTTGCCGACAAAGACGCGGAGGCTTACGGGAAAATCTGGGAGGCCTTCGGTCCGATGTTCAAGGAGGGCATCTACGATGCCGCCGACCGGCGCGACACCATCCTGGGGCTCTCACGCTTCAAGACCACGGCCGGATCGTTGCGAAGCCTCAAGGACTATGTCGGCGCGCTGAAGGAAAATCAGACCTCGATCTACTATCTCGCCGGGCAGGATGCCGCGCGTCTCGAAGCTTCGCCCCATCTGGAGGGCTTTCGCGCCCGCGGCGTGGAGGTCCTGCTGCTGTCCGATCCGGTCGACAGCTTTTGGGTCACGTCTGGACCGAGCTTCGAGGGAAAGCCGTTCAAATCCGTGACGCAGGGAGCGGCGGATCTGGCGGCAATTTCGCGCCTCGACGCGAGCCCCGAGCCTTCGCAGGACGTCAGCGCTGGTGTCGCGGAGTTCCTTGCCTTCCTCAAGACGACACTCGCGGACCTGGTTTCGGACGTTCGCTCGTCCGAGCGTCTCACCGACAGCCCGGTCTGCCTTGTCGCGTCCGAGTCAGGTTATGATCGGCAACTGGAAAAAATTCTCGTCGGTGTTGGACAATTGGCCGGCGTATCCAAGCCGGTGCTCGAGGTGAATCCGCGTCATCCGCTGATCGCTTCGCTGGCAGCGCTCGGGGAAAGTGATAGCGAGTTCAAGGAGGACACCGCGCGAATGCTGCTCGACGACGCGCGCGTTCTCGACGGCGATCGCCCCAGTGATGCACTTGAGTTTTCCAAGCGTCTTGCCCGCATTGTCGAGCGGGGACTGCGTCGTTCGACCGCGGAGGGTAGCGATTGATGGATGCTCGATGTGAGCGATCAAACCTGTAAATGATTGTGCGGCGGGCATGGCTATGGCGTTTCGAGCGAAGCATGTCCTTAGGCTGACCCGAGGATGGAACGGTTCGCGTGAAAAAACGCGTCAGATTCCATCAAGAGGAAAGGCTCGAACTGATACGGCCGAGAAGAACGTCTCTCAAGACCACCGCATTGTTGCGTGTTTCATCGTGAGCCGCAAAGACAAGCGTTATCCGGCCGGCTCGTGCGCAGGCGCGCAGTTCGTCGAGCTCTTCCGGGTGTTCCTGTATCTCATCCGCGTATCGCTGCCGAAATTCCTGCCAGCGGGCGGGATCATGCCCGAACCATTTGCGCAGATCGGTGCTGGGCGCGATGCCTTTTATCCACCGATCGATAGCGGCGTCCGTCTTTCGGAGACCCCTGGGCCATAAGCGATCAACCAGTATCCGCGTGCCATCATCCGTATCGGGAGCCTCATAGGCTCGCTTCACGTTGATGTTCTTGACCGCAAGCACCTTCGCTCAGTCGCCCTGACCGGGATTTGCCGAAAAGTATTGTTCCAGCTTGTCCGCAACGCCGTCGAAAGATTTCGCGTCGGCGGGAGCATCGCGCTTGATCGTAATGTTCGGCCAGACCGCGGCATATTCGGCGTTCAGCTTGAGCCAGTTTTCAAGGTCCGGCTCGGAGTCAGGCTTGATGGCTTCGGCCGGACATTCAGGCTCGCACACGCCGCAGTCGATGCACTCATCAGGATTGATGACGAGCATATTGTCGCCTTCGTAGAAGCAGTCGACCGGACATACCTCTACACAATCCATGTATTTGCATTTGATACAATTTTCGGTGACAACGAAGGTCATCTCCAAGACTCCGCGAAGGCAGGATAGAAGCGCGACGGGCATCGGCGGAAACCTGACGTAAGCGCGATTTCCGCGAATACCCATGCCCGATATAGGTCGTATACCTAAACAAAGACCGCAGCCAAGATGATCATGTCACCCTGCCAGCAGGAACGCTGGCCGACCCGGTGCGGGATTACGACGATATAGGACCGGATCCAATGCCTTCCGGTTGTTCCAGGGCAAGATTTCCGGCGAGGCCGTAATCCAGCACGCTCTTCTTATAAGATACATTGTGAATAGCCCTTATATGCTCGATTCAGCCAGGAAGCAACATTTCATGTAGTTTTTGCGCGTGGCGGGTACCGCTTCGCCCGAAAAACGGGTCAATACGAAGCGAGCGAATGTTCCAATCAAGAAGGAGACAAAAATGGCCAAGCGGCTGTCGGAGGAAGAACAAAGAACAGCGCTCAATGAGCTGTCGGGTTGGTCGCGGGTCGCGGGCCGCGAGGCCATTACGCGTACTTTCACGTTCCGGGATTTCAACGAGGCTTTCGGCTTCATGACGCGTGTCGCGCTGGTTGCCGAAAAGAGCGATCACCATCCGGAGTGGCGTAATGTCTACAAGACGGTGGAGGTCGTGCTCGCGACCCACGACGCCGGCGGCGTCACCGAGCGCGACATCAAGCTCGCCGATGCGATGAACGCGATCGCAAAACAGCCCCAGGGGACGTGAACGGGCCAATGCCGATCTTGCAACGGAGAAACAGAGTTCCCACGTGGTAAAGACGATTTTGGCGAACCGCGCCATGATGTTTCAGGAACCCGGATGATGGCATCGAAACACAGTGTGGGATTTGAGCCAGCCGATCGGCTGGCGCAGGATCGCGACAGCGTGCGCCGGCGGTTCTGGAGCAAGCTGAAGCGCGTCGTGGCTCATGTGCCGTTCGCCGAAGACCTGTTGGCCGCCTACTATTGCGCGTTCGACAAGCAGACGCCGCGTCATGTGCAGGCGTCCCTGCTCGGCGCCATCGCTTACTTCGTCCTGCCGCTTGATTTTGTTCCCGACATGTTGCCGGTGCTCGGCTTCACCGACGATGCCGCGGTGCTTGCGACGGCGATCAGGATTGTGGCTGCGCATATCACGCCAGAGCATCGTGAGGCCGCGCGCGCGGCATTGAAGCGCGGAATAAAGAACGAAGTGGCGTAACCGCCTTGAACAATGCTGCGCTTCATTGCGAAGGCGACGCTTTCGTCGCGGTCGCTATGGATGCGTGATTCCCTCACGCGACCGTGCGCGACTTTATTGTTGCAGCCCAACGAGGCGAGGCAGAGAGCTTGCGAATCGTGACGCAAGCCGCAAGGATGGACCGCCTTCACAAATCAGGCGTTTCCAGTTATTCCCGATGACGTGTGAACCGCGCACGTCAAGCCATCTTCCAGTCACAAATGATGAAGGACGAGATTTGATGATGTCTATGCGGCAATTGCTGACAGTTCTGGTGGGAAGTCTGCTCGCAGGTGGGCTCGGCCTTGCTCCCGCATTCAGCGCACCGACAGCCGGCAGTTCGGAGCCAACGCTGCTCGGACAGTTCGGCGCGTGGGGTGCGTATACCGCGTCGTCTAGTGGCAAG
Organism: Nitrobacter vulgaris; assembly: GCF_002028545.1. Taxonomy (GTDB): domain Bacteria; phylum Pseudomonadota; class Alphaproteobacteria; order Rhizobiales; family Xanthobacteraceae; genus Nitrobacter; species Nitrobacter vulgaris. Next base: position 101,730 of record NZ_MWPQ01000055.1, on the reverse strand, counting down.
AAGGTGTGCTTCGCTCTCGCCAAACCGACATCCTCAAAGACCAATCCGCCCAATCGGCCGCGCGATCCGGCCTACGCCTTCGTTTCGACCCGGCCGGCCGAGAAAGTGACGAACGAAGTGTCGGTCACGATGGGCTATACACTCAAACCGGGTTCGGAAGCCACGCTCGAGGTCGCCGGTGCGAGCTACGCAATGTACGCCCAGGGCGACGGCATTTGGATCAAGAACGCCGCCGATGAAGACCGGCTGATCGATGCCATGCGCAAGGGCACGGACGCGACCGTCAAGGGCGTGTCTTCCAAGGGAACGCAAACCACGGACGTCTTTTCCCTCAAGGGGCTGTCTCAGGCGCTGGACAAAATCGTGCAGGATTGCAAGCACTAGCGCCGTTACCATTGCAGCATTTGTCGGCTTTTCAGCGGGGCCTGGAAAGCTTATGTCATGCGCATGAATGAGACGCCCGGCAACCTGAGCACTGTGTCGACTGAGATCGCCATCGCCGCGAGCAAACCGGTTGCGCCCGAAACGGCGACCGGTGGCGCTCCTTTGGAGAAAGTCGCGCTTGAAACCTACGTGCCGCCCGCGAAGCCGTCACTGATCGGCCTCACGCGCGCGGAGATTTCCGAACGGCTCGCCACCATCGGCATCCCGCGGGAGCAACAAAGGATGCGGGTGCAGCAGCTCTGGCACTGGATGTATGTCCGCGGCGTCCAAACTTTCGCCGAAATGACCAGTGTGTCGAAAGACCTGCGCGCCGAATTGGAAAAACACGTCACGGTCGATCGGCCCGAAGTGGTTGCCGAACAGATTTCGAGCGATGGAACACGCAAATGGCTGCTGCGGCTGCCGAGCGGTCATGATCTCGAGAAGCCGCATGAAGTCGAATGCGTCTACATTCCTGAGACCGACCGCGGCACGCTGTGCGTATCGTCGCAGGTCGGCTGCACGCTGAACTGTTCCTTTTGCCACACCGGAACCCAGCGCCTGGTGCGCAATCTGACGGCGGGTGAGATCGTTGGCCAGATCATGGTTGCACGCGATCGTTTGAACGACTGGGCCGACCGCGAGACGCCGCACGGCAATCGTCTTGTCACCAACATCGTGATGATGGGAATGGGCGAACCGCTTTATAATTTCGACGCGGTTCGCGATGGGCTTTTGATTGTCGCCGACAATGAAGGCATTGGCATCTCGAAGCGTCGTATCACTTTGTCGACGTCCGGTGTGGTGCCGAACATCGTTCGCGCCGGCGAGGAGATCGGCGTCATGCTGGCGATCTCGCTGCATGCGGTGCGCGACGAGCTGCGCAATGAACTGGTGCCGTTGAACCGCAAATATCCGATCGCCGAACTGATGCAGGCGTGCCGTGATTATCCGGCGGCCTCCAACGCCAAGCGGATCACGTTCGAATATGTGATGCTGAAGGGTGTCAACGATTCGCTCGACGACGCCAAGCGGCTGGTGAAGCTGCTCAAGGGTATCCACGCCAAGATCAACCTGATTCCCTTCAATCCGTGGCCGGGCACGCGTTACGAATGCTCGGACTGGGATCAGATCGAGAAATTTTCCGAATACGTGTTCAATGCCGGGTATTCCTCCCCGGTGCGTACGCCGCGTGGCCGCGACATTCTGGCCGCCTGCGGGCAACTCAAGTCCGAAACCGAGAAGTTGTCGGCTCGTGAGCGTCAGGCGCTTCGTGCCATGGCGATGACGGATTGAGGCATGATCCCGGAACGTGGGAACCGATTTTCGGATAAGATCATGCCCAAAAACCGATTGAGTTTCTCTTGTCCCTGATAGGCCGGCTGTTCGCGATTCTGTTCGGACTCCTCGCGGCGTGCCTCGTTGCGGGCACCATCATTGTGGTGGCGTTGCTGTATCCCGAGTTCAGCAATCTCGATGTCGCACCGCCCAACCCGGATACGCTGGACATCATTCTCGGATTCGGATTCATCTTCGCCAGCGGCTTTGCGTTGCTGCCGGCGATGATCGTGGTCCTCCTCACCGAAGCCTTCTCTATCCGGGGCATACTGGCCTACGCCGTTGGTGGTGCGATTTGTGGTGCGGCCTGTTACCTTGGCCTGATTCCGTTCGATCCTGGGACCATGCATTTTGAAGGCATCGTGCGCCGCCATCTCGAAATCATGACCGGAGCGGGGGTCATCGCCGGCTTCATTTATTGGCTGATCGCGGGGCGGAATGCCGGCGTGTGGCGGAAAGCTCCACGCGATCCGCGGCCTCCGGATTTGCCGTTGCGGACCTGAGCCGCCTTGGCCTTTTCATGCCTGTTGCCGTCGGCTAAACCGCGCTCATGAACCGCGCCGGATTAATCATTGCGCTTGGACTTGCGCTCGTGATCGGGGTCGCGTTCGGGATCCATCCCGAATACGACCTTCACCTCGCGGCGCTGTTTTATGATTCCGCGACCAAGACTTTTCCGCTCAAGTCAGATGCGCTCGCCTCGTTCGCGCGCAATGCCGCGATGTGGGTGGCGTGGGGGTTCGCGGTCCCTGCGATCATCGCGCTGGTCGTCAAGATGTTCCGCCCGGATCGTCCGCTGATGATGTCTGGTCGGGCCGTTGCATTTCTACTCATCACGATGCTGCTCAGCGCAGGAATCCTGACTAACCTGACGTTCAAGAGCTACTGGGGGCGGCCGCGGCCGGTGATGGTGACGGAATTCAATGGCCCCTGGAAATTCATGCCATGGTGGGACCCACGCGGCGAATGCGGCAGAAACTGTTCCTTCTTTTCCGGCGAGGGTGCGACCGCGTTCTGGACCTTGGCGCCGGCGGCGCTGACGCCACCCGTCTGGCGACCGCTGGCCTATGCGGGTGCGATCACGTTCGGCGCAGTTACCAGTGTGCTGCGGATGGCCTTCGGCGGTCATTTCTTCACCGACGTGGCGACGGCGGGTCTGGTGGCATTTCTGGTGATCTGGCTGGTTCATGGCTACATCTACCGCTGGCCATCGACTCGCAAGAGCGACGCAGAGATCGATGCCGCGTTGACCCGCTTCGCCTGGCCCGGCTATCGGGCGCGGCAGCGATGGCGAGGCCGTGATGTCGGCCCCGTACCCGCGCCGGAGAAGCCGGTATGAGTGTTCGGACCTTGCACGGGGTCCGGTTCCGCCTATAGTCCCGCCGAATTTTGTAGTTACAGAAATCCATAGGGTTTTCATGAATAAGAATGTGAAGAAGGTGGTGCTCGCCTATTCGGGCGGGCTCGACACTTCGATTATCCTGAAATGGTTGCAGACCACCTACGGCGCCGAGGTTGTGACCTTCACTGCCGATCTCGGTCAGGGCGAGGAACTGGAGCCCGCTCGCAAGAAGGCGCAGTTGCTCGGAATCAAGGACGAGAATATCTTCATTGAGGATCTGCGTGAGGAATTCGTTCGCGATTATGTATTCCCGATGTTCCGCGCCAATGCGGTCTATGAGGGCCAATATCTGCTCGGCACCTCGATCGCGCGGCCACTGATTGCGAAGAAGCAGATCGAAATCGCCGAGAAGGTCGGCGCTGACGCAGTGTCTCATGGCGCGACTGGCAAGGGCAACGATCAGGTCCGATTCGAACTCGGCTATTATGCGCTGAAGCCTGACATCACCATCATCGCGCCTTGGCGCGAGTGGGACTTGCGCTCGCGCGAGCAACTGATCGCATTCGCCGAACAGCATCAAATTCCGATCGCCAAGGACAAGCGCGGCGAAGCGCCTTTTTCCGTCGATGCCAATCTTCTGCACGCTTCCAGCGAGGGTAAGGTGCTGGAAGATCCGGCGCAGGAGGTGCCGGATTATGTGTATTCGCGCACCATCGACCCGGAGGCCGCGCCGAATCAGCCGACCTACATCACGATCGATTTCGAAAAGGGGGATGCTGTTGCCATCGACGGCATGAAGATGTCTCCCGCCACCTTGCTCGCGAAGCTGAACGAACTCGGTCGCGCCAACGGCATTGGCCGGCTCGATCTGGTCGAGAACCGTTTCGTCGGAATGAAATCGCGCGGCATGTATGAGACGCCGGGCGGAACCATCCTTCTCGTCGCCCATCGCGGCATCGAGCAGATCACGCTGGATCGTGGCGCGGCGCATCTGAAGGACGAATTGATGCCGAAATACGCCGAGCTGATCTACAACGGCTTCTGGTTCTCGCCGGAGCGCGAGATGCTGCAGGCTGCTATCGACCAGAGTCAGCGATACGTCACCGGTCAGGTGCGGCTGAAACTCTACAAGGGCAACGTCATTCTTGTCGGCCGCGACAGCGAATATTCACTGTACGATCAGGACCTCGTCACCTTCGAGGAAGGTGCTGTGGCTTACGATCACCGCGACGCGGCCGGTTTCATCAAGCTCAATGCACTGCGGCTGCGCACGCTCGGCCAGCGCCGGAAGAAGCTGGGGCTGTAGCAATAGGCTTGCCCGCCAACTGTATAGCTGAGCCCGCTGGCGGGTTGTATCATGAAAAAATGGCCGGGACTGTTCCCGGCCATTTTCATTTTAATATTGTCATCGATCAGTCGTGCGGCGGCGGGGACGCCGAGGCCTGCCCGCCGTTCAACAGCGGCGTGATGCGCCGCGCCGTGACGCGCCGGTTCTCCCGAGAGGGACCGTCAGTCTGCACCTTCAGGTTCTGCTCGCCATAGCCCTGCGTTACCAGGTTCTCCGCCGGCACCTGGAATTGCTGCGTCAACAATTCCGCAGCCGATTGCGCTCGGCGATCCGATAGCGACAGGTTGTCCACGTCGTTGCCCACCGCATCGGTGTGGCCTTCGATCAGGAACACCTCGCTCGGATTGCGCGCGATCGCACGATTGATGCCGTCGGCAATCACCTGCAGTTTCGCGGCCTGATCGTCCGGGATATCCCACGATCCGGTCTCGAAATTGATGGTGTCGAGATCGATGCTCGGCATCCGCGCGCGCACCATCGGGCTGTAGCGGACTTCGTCGAGCGTATAAGGACGCTCGATCGATTCCACGGGCGGCGCCATCAAGGTGTCGTAGATCACCTCGGGCGGCGCACCTTCCGCCTCGACAATGTAACGATCCTGCGGAATTCCAATTTGAGGCGGAGGCAGCGATACGAAGTAGCCGCCGATCGCACCTGCCACCATGCCGGCGGCGACGCCTGCAGCGAGCGAACCGCCTCCGCCGCCGTAGCCGCGACGTCCATTGTCGATGATAACCACTTCCTGGCCGCGCTGGTCACGGCGGATTCGTCGCAGCATCCGCCCATCGCGATCGTTGACGGTGATGATCTGCGTGCCGTCTGGTCGCACCACAATGTTGCGAGTGTCGTTGCCGATACGCTCCTGCCGGAAATCCCGCGCGCCGCGACGGAAACGATCACTTTCGTTGTGCTGGATGAACGAACGCCCGCTCGGATCGCGCACGATGACGCGGCCTGGCTCGGTGATGATGGTGCGGCCATCCTGCTGGGTCTCCCGCCGCGCAGACCGGAAATCCTCGATGCGGCGTGGCCCCTGTGACGACGCTCCGGGCGCAACGACCTTGTCGGCGACCGGCGGCGGCGGCGGCAAAGGCGCCGCGACGGTTGGCGGTGCCTGACGGGAGTCGGGCACGCCTGTAGGCCTTGCGGTCCGGCTGCCGGGGGTGGAAGGCTCGGATCCGGCCTTGGTCCCGTTCGGGCTGGTGGTGGTGGCAGGGACTGCCGGAGCGGCCACGGGTGGAGTCGCCGGTGCGGATGGCGGCGAAGCCGGTGCCGCGCGAGGCGACGTTGGGGCAGCGCTTGGCGCTACGGGAGTCGTGCCGGGTGTCGAGGTTGTCTGCGCGGGCGCTACGCCCTTTTGGCGGTCACCGGAAGCTTCAGGTCCGCCTGGATCGCGGCCGGACCTACCACCACGGCCTCGTTCGTCGCGACGCATCGTATTCGGCTCCGCGCCGGCAGGCGGCATCGAGGGCTGCGCGGTCGAAGCAGGGGTCGTCGGTGCGGATTTTGTCGCGGCCGGAGGCGGCGCGCTCTTTGACTGAGATGGCGGTGCGGCGGCTGGGGGCACCGGTGGCTTCGGAGCTGCCGGAGGTGTAGCCGGCTGCGCCGTCGGCGCAGCTTTCGGCGCGGGCGGAGGAGCGGGAGGCGTTGCGTGTTGAGGTGGTGTCGCCGGCCGCGACGGCGCAGCCGTCGGCGGCGTCACATGCGGTGGCGGCGGCGCGGTCGGCCGTACGGTAGCTGGCGGTGGTGGCGCTGGGGGCGGCGCTGCATGGGGCGGGGGAGCCGCGGGTCGCGCAGGTGCGCCGGGCGGCGGGATCGGACGAGCAGGTGCAGCTTTCGGCGGCTCTTTCCGCTTTTCCTTGTCTCCACTCTCGGCCGATGGCGCCGCCTGCGCGAACTGGACCGGTCCGGATTGCGCCTGTGAAGGCGTCGTCATCAGCGAGGAGACAGTGAGAGCCGATGTGGCGAGCAGGACCAAGCGAAAATTCGTCATGACAACTTTTTTCCAAGAGAAGTTTTGGCAACAGACTCAAGCCTGCTGCCAGTGGCAGGAACGCGATCAACCGATAGCGATAAGGCTGCAATGTGGCAGCCATCATGAGCAACGCTCGATTTATTCATGCCTACGGATCAAGTGCACGCGACATCATCGGCCCATATGGATCGAATCTCCATCGCATTCACGTTTGTTCGGCGATTACATCGTGGCGGGAGGTTGCGCTGGCGGCGTCGGAGGACTCCGCGGCGGCAATTCGTCCGGCTGCTGACCGGGTAATTCCTGCGGAGGCGCGGGAGTGTCCGGTTCTTGCCTCGGCGGCGGAATGTCTGGACCTGGCTGGGGACTTCCGGGCGGGTCTTCGCGAGGCGGCTCCGTCGGACGGCCCGGTTTCGGGTGCGGCACTTCCGTCGGTTCATCACCCATCAAGCTCTCCATTCGCGCTCATTGTCCAAGTAGCTAACAACTTCCGCGGTGTGATGTTCCGAGGCCGCGTATTGCAGTCGCAAGTGCTGGTCATGAAACTTACAGGGAGCGTTGGTATGAAGGATTGCGAACATGCTATCGACTTAAGGTTGAGATCAGGCGCTTTACCGCTGCACGCGTGGGCTGTCAGTCGTGCTTGATGAGGATCGCGCGACAGCAGCAGGCCACGGCGATTAGCGTGGGGCTGGCAGTCACAGGGTGAATGGCGATGCTTTCATTCGGATCGCCTGCGTTCGTGCGGCCGACCGCGGATTTTCTGACCTGCACTGAAACGGCCCAGACAACGTGTGCGGCGTCGCCCGGCGACGAATCCGGTATCGTGCTATGAGTACTTTTGGCTCATGGAGATCGCTGCCCGCGGGGACCGCATCGCGCGGGAATCAAACCTGGCGCTCGACCAGCTTCAGCTTCAGCATGGCGATGGCTTCCGACGGATTGAGATTCTTCGGACACGCCTTGGTGCAGTTCAGAATGGTGTGGCAACGATAGAGCCGGAACGGATCCTCAAGATAGTCCAGCCGCTGACCGGTGGCCTCGTCGCGCGAATCGGTGATCCATCGTGCCGCCTGCAACAGCGCGGCAGGACCGAGAAAGCGATCACTATTCCACCAATAACTCGGACATGATGTCGAGCAGCAGGCGCACAGAATACATTCGTAAAGACCGTCGAGCTTTTCGCGGTCCTCGCGGCTCTGCCGCCATTCCTTCTGCGGAGTTGGCGTCGCGGTCTTCAGCCACGGCTCGATCGAGGCATACTGCGCGTAAAAATTTGTCAGGTCGGGGACGAGGTCCTTCACAACCGGCTGATGTGGCAGCGGATTGATCTTCACCGCGTCGCCGGAAACGTCGTGGATTGACTTGGTGCATGCCAGCGTATTCTGGCCGTTGATGTTCATGGCGCAGGAACCGCACACGCCTTCGCGGCAGGAACGGCGAAAGGTCAATGTCGGGTCGATGTGGTCCTTGATCCAAATCAGACCGTCGAGCACCCTCGGGCCGCACTCATGGACATCGATATGGAAGATATCGACTCTTGGATTTTCGTCGTCGTCCGGGTTCCAGCGATAGACCCTGAATTCGCGCGTTTCGGTCGCGCCTTCCGGCTTCGGCCAGGTCTTGCCGCTGGTGGGCTTTGAATTTCTCGGAAGCGCGAATTTAACCATCGGTGCGTCCTTGCTGTCTGTCCGTCATTGCTAACTTGATCCGGCAATCCCTCTGCTCGCGAAGGTCATAGATGCGCGGGTCAGCGCGGATGACATTTGGTTTCGGATCAATACACCCGCGCCTTTGGCGGAATGTATTGAACGTCGTTGCTCATCGTGTAGTCGTGTACCGGTCGGTAGTCGATCGTGGTAAGGCCGTGATCGCTGAGCCGGACCAGCGTATGTTTCATCCAGTTCTGGTCGTCGCGATCCGGGTAGTCTTCGCGCGCGTGGGCGCCGCGGCTTTCGGTCCGGTTAGCGGCGGAATCCATTGTCACCACCGCTTGAGAGATCAGGTTGTCGTATTCCATCGTCTCCATCAGGTCCGTGTTCCATACCAGCGAGCGATCGAACACGGCGATGTCGGCACTTCCCTCGTAGACTTCGTGAATCAGCTTCTGGCCTTCCGTCAGGATATCCCGGGTGCGGAAGACTGCGCAGTTGGCCTGCATCACGCGCTGCATATTCTCGCGCAGCCTGGCGGTCGGCGTGCCGCCCTTGGCGTAACGAAATTTGTCGAGGCGGCCGAGCGCCATCTCGCTGGAATTCGCAGGCAGATCGGGTTGCTTGTCCTTGGCCGTGAGCTTTTCGGCGCAGCGCTGGGCGGCGGCGCGGCCGAACACCACGAGATCGATCAGCGAGTTGGAGCCGAGGCGGTTAGCGCCGTGCACGGAGACGCAGGCGGCTTCGCCCACCGCCATCAGGCCCGGCACGACCGCATTGTCGTCGCCGTTCTTCTTGGTGACCACTTCACCGTGGAAGTTGGTTGGGATGCCGCCCATGTTGTAGTGAACGGTCGGCAGGATCGGTATCGGCTCGCGGGTAACGTCGACGCCGGCGAAGATCTTCACCGACTCTGAGATGCCCGGCAGCCGCTCGTGCAGCACTTTCGGGTCGAGATGATCGAGGTGCAGGAAGATGTGGTCTTTTTTCTTGCCGACGCCGCGGCCTTCGCGGATTTCGATCGTCATCGCGCGCGATACGACGTCACGCGAGGCGAGGTCCTTGGCGGAGGGCGCATAGCGCTCCATGAAGCGTTCGCCCTCGGCGTTGACAAGGTAGCCGCCTTCGCCGCGCGCACCCTCGGTGACGAGACAGCCCGAACCGTAGATGCCGGTCGGGTGGAACTGGACGAATTCCATGTCCTGCAACGGCAGGCCGGCGCGCAGCGCCATGCCGCCGCCGTCGCCGGTGCAGATGTGCGCCGAAGTGCAGGAAGCATAGGCGCGTCCATAGCCGCCGGTTGCGAGAATGGTGGTCTGGGCGCGGAAGCGATGTAGCGTGCCGTCGTCGAGCTTCAGCGCGATCACGCCGCGACAGGCGCCCTGATCGTCCATCATCAGGTCGATGGCGAAGAACTCGATGAAAAATTCGGCATCGCGGCGAAGCGCCTGGCCATACATTGTGTGCAGCATGGCGTGGCCGGTACGGTCGGCGGCGGCGCAGGTGCGCTGGGCCTGGCTCTTGCCGTAATCGATGGTCATGCCGCCGAATGGGCGCTGGTAGATCTTGCCGTCTTCGGTGCGGGAGAACGGAACACCCCAATGCTCGAGTTCGTAGACCGCCTCCGGAGCGTTACGCACCATGTACTCGATGCTATCCTGATCGCCGAGCCAGTCCGATCCCTTTACGGTATCGTACATGTGCCAGCGCCAGTCATCCTTGTGCATGTTGCCGAGCGAGGCGGAAATACCGCCCTGTGCCGCTACCGTGTGTGAACGGGTGGGAAAGACCTTGGTGATGCAGGCGGTGCGCAGGCCGGCCTGACCGCAACCCACAACGGCCCGCAGGCCGGCCCCGCCGGCCCCGACGACGACGACATCATAAGTATGGTCTTCGATGGGGTAGGCCTTGCCGTTGACGGCCGCCGCCGCGTTGCCGTTTCCGGCCATGAACTAAACTCCGGATGACAGTTTGAAGATGGCATAAGCGGCGGTCAGCGCCAGGGTGGCGGAGAAAAAGTTGTTCGCCATGATCGACGCCAGTTTCAGCTTCTCGTCGTGCACGTAGTCCTCGATAATCACCTGCATCCCGATCTTCATATGCCAGATGCTGGCGACTGCGAATAGCAGCATGATGATGGCAATCGGCGGCGAGCCAAGAATCTGCGCTGCGCCTGCCTGGTTGCGGCCGAGCAATATCATCATGACCACGACCATCGGTACGATGAGCAAGATCATGGCGACCGAAGTGAGCCTCTGGCGCCAAAAATCCGTTGTACCGGAATGGGCGGAGCCGAGGTTACGAACCCGCCCCAGCGGCGTCCGCATGGACTTCGCGCCGGGTGGCGGCTGTACGGTCATCGTCCTCCGCCTCCGATCGCATAAGCGGCGATCCAGAGCAGTACCGTGAGTAGAATGCCGCCGATCAACGCTGCCCGGGTCAGCCACTCACGTTCGGTCGGCTTGAATCCGTAACCGAGATCCCAAACGAGGTGACGAACGCCGCTCAGCATGTGATGCATCAGCGCCCATGTGTACCCGAATGCGATCAGACGTCCCGCCCAACTCGACGTAAAGGACTGGACCGCGGCGTAAGCGCCCGGCCCGGATGACACGGCCATCAACCACCAGACCAGCAGCAACGTTCCGAAATAGAGCGCCACACCGGTGGCGCGATGAACGATGGACAATGCCATCGTCAGGGTCCAGCGGTAAATCTGAAGGTGCGGTGAAAGCGGGCGTTCGATCCTAACGGTCATCGATGGCTTCGCTGGTTGCGGGCAAGCGGCGCAAGCCCGGTTGGGATCCGCGACAAGCAATTCTGTTCATATATTTATGGAGTTAAGCCAGCCTGTGCAACGCTCAAAATCGCCATTTGCGAATAGCTGTTCAGAACTATGCCTTCACATTTCATTAACATCATGCGGCCGAAAGCTGCCAGGGGCCTTTGGCTCGTGACGGCCTAGCTTTGCTTGTATAGACCGGCATAGGCGTCACGCAGGATGTTCTTCTGCACCTTCCCCATGGCGTTGCGCGGCAGTTCATCGACAAAGATCACGCGTTTCGGCATCTTAAACTTCGCCAGTCGCCCATTCAGCGCTACCAGCACCTGTGCCTCCGCGAGACCTCCGTCCTTGCTGCGAACTACGACCGCCGTAACGCCCTCCCCGAAATCCGGGTGAGGTACGCCGATGACGGCGCTCTCGATCACGCCCGCCAGCGCATCAATTTCGCTTTCGATTTCCTTCGGATAGACATTGAGGCCTCCGGTGATCACGAGGTCCGTGCCGCGGCCGAGGATGTGCACATAATCCCTCTGATCGATTTTGCCGATGTCGCCCGTTATGAAGAAGCCATCGTCGCGGAATTCGGTCCTGGTCTTCTCCGGCATCCGCCAGTAGCCCTTGAACACGTTCGGACCCTTGACCTCGATCATGCCGACGCTCTCGCGCGGCAGTTCCTTTCCGGTCTCCCGATCGGTGACGCGGACTGAAACTCCTCGCAGCGCAGGGCCGACAGCACCGGGAACGCGTTCGCCGTCATAGGGGTTCGATGTGTTCATGCCGGTCTCCGTCATGCCGTAACGTTCGAGCACGGCATGACGGGTGCGGGCCGACCACTCGCGGTGAGTGTCGGCGAGTAGCGGAGCCGAGCCGGAAATAAACAGTCGCATGTGCCGAGTGGAATCTTTCGTCACTGCCGGATATTGCAGCAGGCGAGTGTAGAAAGTTGGAACGCCCATCAGTACGGTGGCTTTGGTCATCATCCTGATGACAGTATCCGGATCGAACTTCGGAAGAAAAATCATCGAAGCGCGTGCAAACAGCGTGACGTTACTGGCAACGAACAATCCGTGAGTGTGATAGATCGGCAGCGCGTGGATCAGCACGTCCTTCTCGGTGAAGCGCCACGCATCTGCCAAGCTTAAAGCGTTCGATGTCAGATTATCGTGCGTCAGCATCGCCCCTTTGGATCGCCCGGTTGTGCCTGACGTATAGAGGATCGCTGCAAGGTCGTCGCCCCCGCGCACAACCGTGATGAAGTCCGGCTTTGTTGCCGTGGCGGCGTCGGTCAGTGATCCCTTGCCCTTGGCGTCCAGCGTCTCGACCGTGGCGTTCACCTTCGATGCGATCACCTGGATGCCCTCCGCATTCGAGGGGTCGCAGACCACCAGCGCCGGCTCGGCGTCGATGATGAAGAAGTCGAGTTCGTTGAGCGTGTAGCTCGGGTTGAGCGGCAGGTAGATCGCGCCGGCACGAACGGTCGCGAGATAGAGCGCGAGATTTGGCACCGACTTTTCGACTTGTACCGCCACGCGATCACCCGGCCTGACGCCACGGGCCACCAGGACGTTAGCCAGCCGTCCCGAGAATGCGATCAGATCGCCATAGCTAATGCGCCGTCCTTCCGGGGTTTCGATCGCGAGTCGGTCCGCGTCGTCGAGTTCGTCGAACAGGCGCGAGAATAGGTTGGCGTTCATGACGGTTTCCCGTTAGCGATCATACATCCGCGGCGCGATTACGGTGGCGGCGGCAGGTTTGGATAACAAGGTTGCCCTTGTAAGGCAGCCGATGAGCGGGCAGGCGGCCCGGCTCCCGTTTTTGTGAAGCGGATATCTCGCACGCCGGAGATGATGTGCGGGAATGCTGTCGAGTTCTATCGTAGAATATCTACAGGCTTCCTTACCCGACGGGGCAAGTGAATATCTGGATGGAGCCATGACGAGAATTTCAGCCGATGATCGCCTGGCCGTATCTCAACCTGCCAAGGCGATCCAGCCGGCGTGGGTACGTATTTTTCACTGGATCAATGCCGCGGCGATGATCGTGATGATCCTGTCGGGCTGGCAGATCTACAATGCCTCGCCGCTATTCGATTTCACCTTCTCGCCTTTTGTCACACTTGGCGGATGGCTCGCGGGCGGACTGCTGTGGCACTTTGCGGCGATGTGGCTGTTGATGGTCAACGGCCTCATCTACCTCGTGCTGGGTCTTGCCACCGGACGCTTTCGTCGCAAGCTGCTGCCGATTACGCCCTCGGGCGTGGCCGCGGATGCCAGGGCTGCGCTGACCGGCAAGCTGCGGCACGACGATCTATCGCGGTATAACCAGGTGCAGAAGCTCTTGTACGTGCTCGTCATCGTCGTCGGGATCGTGGTGGTGCTGTCGGGTCTTGCGATTTGGAAGCCGGTCCAGTTTCAATGGCTGACGGCCGTGTTCGGCGGTTATGACCTCGCGCGCTATGTGCATTTCATCTGCATGGCGCTGATTGTGGCCTTTCTCGTCGTACATGTCGCGCTCGCGCTGCTGGTGCCAAAGAGCCTGCGCACCATGATCATCGGGCGTTAGCGTGTGTTCCGCAAAAGTGGATCCCGGTTTTGCGATCAGAATACGCGCAAGTTATTGAATAAGAGCATTTCTTGCGGCTACCCGAAGTCCCGTTAGCCGGAAAATGCTCTAGGAGAATTTGAGCCATGCGCCGTTTCCGTTCGCTTCTGATCCCGGGCGTCGACAAGCAGCTTCTGGTCCAGGACGCCGCGAAATTGCTGCCAGATCCGGCTCGCCGCCGCTTCATCTCGGGCGGGGCGAGCCTCGGTGCACTGACGTTGCTGACCGGATGTGAAGTATCCGACAGTTTCTCGGCGGAACGCCTGCTGATTCAGATTTCGAAGTTCAACGACAAGGTGCAAGCCGCGATTTTCAACCCGAACACACTGGCGCCGACCTATACGAAGGCCGACATCACGCGGCCGTTTCCGTTCAACGGCTACTATCCCGAGGCAGAGGCGCCTGATATCGACGGCGAGGACTACAAATTCGAAGTGCGTGGCCTTGTCGACAACAAGAAATCATGGGCGCTCGATGAACTTTATCAGCTGCCGGAAGCCACCCAGATTACGCGGCACGTCTGCGTCGAGGGCTGGAGCGCGATCGGAAGCTGGAGCGGGACGCCGCTGCGCGATTTCCTCAAATTGATCGGCGCTGATACGAGCGCGAAATATTGCTGGTTTCAGTGCGCCGACGTCGACGGCTATAACAGCCCGCTGGACATGGCGACAGCCTTGCATCCGCAGACCCAAATGGCCTTCAAGTTCGACGGAGAAATCCTGCCGCGCAAGTACGGCTATCCGATGAAGATCAGGGTCCCAACCAAGCTCGGATTTAAGAATCCGAAGTATGTGATCGCGATGGAAGTCACCAACGACTACAAGGGCGGCTATTGGGAAGATCAGGGTTACAATTCCTTCAGCGGTCTTTGATGTGACTGGCCGCCGTCGGTAGCTGCTGCTATATAAGGGCGACAGCATCGACGTTTTCCCGAAGTTCTGATTCCGCAGCGGAGATTCCCCATGATCGCTCGTGCCCTGTTCGCGACGACAGCTTTTCTTGCCTTGAGCGTGACCGCGGTTTCTGCCAATTCGGCCAAGGCTCTGCTGAAAAACGCCGAAGGCGCCGACGTCGGGAAGGTTGAACTGATGCAGGTCAATGACGGTGTTCTGCTCAAGGCCACTCTGAAAGGCCTGCCGCCCGGCGATCACGCATTCCACATTCACGCGGCCGGCAAATGCGAGGCGCCATTCACGTCGGCAGGGGGGCACTTCAATCCGGATAGCAAGAAGCACGGCATGATGGCGGCGGATGGCCATCACGCCGGAGACCTGCCGAACATCGTCATACCTGCCTCCGGCGAATTAAAGCTCGAAGTGGTCAGTACCGCCATCACACTGGACAAGGATAAGCCGAATTCGGTTCTGAAGCCGGACGGCACGGCCATCGTCGTTCACGCGGCACCCGACGACTACAAGACCGATCCGACCGGCGAGGCCGGGGGCCGCATCGCCTGCGGCGTCATCGAGTAGAACTGCCAAAGATTGCGACTCGCTGTTGGCCGTGGGCGTTTCGCCGCGACGGCTCCGATTCTTGCCGGCCATAGCGATGTTGCGCGCACTGTGACGGCTCCTCACGGCAGAACAATACGGTGCAAAGGCGTCTTGCCAACAGCGCAACACCGTCCTAGCAATCGGCACAACATGCGATGTCATCATCGGCCTTGCGTCGGGCATCCAGGCCGTCCTGCCTTGCAGGCAGGTGGTTAGCCTGGGTTCGGCGGCAATACACGCTCGCTTTCCCGGTCATGACGAAGTTCTGAGGATTTGTGATGGCGACCTACAAGCTGCTTCTCCTGGCCGGCGACGGCATCGGCCCCGAGGTCATGGGGGAGGTGAAACGGCTGATCGGTTGGCTTGACGCGCAGGGTATCGCCAGGTTCGAGACCGAGGAAGGATTGGTGGGCGGCGCATCCTACGATGCCGACAAGGTCAGCATCACCGATGCCACCATGGCGAAGGCGCTCGCCGCCGACGCCGTGTTGTTCGGCGCGGTCGGCGGTCCGAAGTGGGATCCGGTGCCCTACGAGGTGCGCCCGGAGGCCGGCCTGTTGCGGCTGCGCAAGGACCTCGCGCTCTATGCCAATCTTCGTCCGGCGATCTGCTATCCGGCGCTCGCGGAGTCGTCGAGCCTGAAGCCCGAGGTGGTCGAAGGTCTCGACATCATGATCGTGCGCGAACTGACCGGCGGCGTCTATTTTGGCGAGCCGAAGACCATTACCGATCTCGGCAACGGCCAGAAGCGTGCCGTTGATACGCAAGTCTACGACACCTATGAAATCGAACGTATCGCGCGCGTTGCCTTCGATCTCGCGCGCAAGCGCCGCAATAAGCTGACCTCGATGGAAAAGCGCAACGTCATGAAATCCGGCGTGCTATGGCACGAGGTCGTGACGCAGGTTCACCAGCGCGAATACAAGGACGTCGCGCTGGAGCATCAGCTCGCGGATTCCGGTGGTATGCAACTCGTGCGTTGGCCGAAGCAGTTCGACGTGATCGTCACCGACAACCTGTTCGGCGATATGCTCTCGGACATCGCGGCGATGCTCACCGGCTCGCTCGGCATGTTGCCGTCCGCGTCGCTCGGCGACATCGACCCGACAACCAAAAAGCGCCGCGCACTCTATGAGCCGGTGCACGGTTCCGCGCCCGATATCGCCGGTCAGGGTGCCGCGAATCCGATTGCGATGCTGGCCTCGTTCGGCATGGCGCTGCGTTATTCCTTCGACATGGGGGAACTGGCTGACAAGCTCGACGCCGCGATTGCTGCGGTGCTGGCCAAGGGCCTGCGCACGGCCGATTTGAAGTCCGAAGGTTTGACCGTGGTCAGCACATCCCAGATGGGGGAAGCGGTTGTGAAGGAGCTTCAGGCGCTGCATGCCTGAGCCTTGCTGCTATGTCTAAACAAAGAAACGCCCGGGCTATCCCGGGCATTTTTGCATGTCGTTGCCGCCGGGATGGCTCCCGCACGCGGCGTAGAACGATCAGTAGAGCGGGAATCTGGTCGGATATCCGCCGAGATCGGCCGGCGAACTGAGTGGCTGCCGGTCGATCGGCCGGTTCAGGTTCTCGCGGGCGAACGAGGGATAGCCGACGGCAGGCGGAAAGGCATAGTCGGTGTATTTGCGCTCGCCCGGCAACACCTCGGTGCCCGCATCCAGCCATGAGCGTTTGGAAATGTAGATACGAGTGCGAGGGCCGGACTGGTACGACACGTTGGGGCCGCTCGGGCCGTAGGCGTCGCCGCGGTCGTGCCTTGGCTGGGCACTCGCGCCGAAGGCGCTGAACCCAACGAGGGCGGCCGCCGCAAGCAACAGCGCGATGGTTTTCGCAGCCCCGGTCGCGGTGGAGTATTTCAAGGTCATCACGCCCTCATGAATCCGTGTGATCGCCTTTTTACCGTCCAGCGGCCTCGCGCCACAAGCCCAATCGGGCCACACATTGCGAGAATAATGCCGATCAGGACGAAATGTTGCTTCGAACCCGGTGCGGTCCTGGTTCAACAGTTTCGGAAGTCCGCCTTGAGAACTCGCCGCTGCCTTGAAGTGGATCGCCGCCCGATTGGTCGATGTGATTTAAATCCCTGTTTTCAATGAACTATCGAGCTTCGGCACGGGCGTGTATCCGTGCACTCGTCCATCGCCCACAAGGTGCGTCCTGTATTGGTGGGCTGATGCCCCGGAACCGTGCGCCCCGGACGGGGAAGCCGCGCTAGCCGGGTGGACTTTGTCAGATGAGCGGTTGAATCGGTCACGTCGGAACGAGGGCCGGCGTTGTCTTAATGACGTTTCTCGCTTAGAAGCGCAGCGTCTTCCCTTGTCTCGCGCCGAGGCGACAAGGGAGTGATTTTCTTCGGAGAGTGAACGATGGGTTACAAAGTCGCGCTGGTCGGAGCGACCGGCAATGTCGGGCGTGAAATGCTCAACATTCTGGACGAGCGGAAATTCCCCGCGGACGAGGTGGTGGCGCTGGCCTCGCGCCGCAGCGTCGGCACCGAAGTCTCCTACGGCGACAAAACCCTGAAAGTCAAAGCGCTGGAAAATCACGATTTCGGCGACACCGATATTTGCCTGATGTCGGCTGGCGGCGCCGTGTCGAAGGAATGGTCGCCCAAGATCGCGGCGGCCGGCGCGGTCGTGATTGACAACTCGTCAACGTGGCGGATGGACCCCGATGTGCCGCTGATCGTGCCCGAGGTCAACGCGGATGCGGTCGCGAGCTTTGCCAAGAAAAACATCATCGCCAATCCGAACTGCTCGACGGCGCAGCTTGTAGTGGCGCTGAAGCCTTTGCACGACAAGGCCGTCATCAGGCGTGTCGTGGTCGCGACCTATCAGTCGGTTTCAGGCGCCGGGAAGGACGGGATGGACGAGCTGTTCGCGCAGACCAAGGCGGTCTACACCGCGAGCGAGCTCGTCGCCAAGAAATTCCCGAAGCGTATCGCCTTCAACGTCATCCCTGAGATCGACGTGTTCATGGAGGACGGCTACACCAAGGAAGAGTGGAAGATGATGGCGGAGACCAAGAAGATTCTTGATCCCAAAATTAGGCTGACCGCGACCTGCGTTCGCGTGCCGGTGTTCATCGGCCACTCGGAAGCGGTCAGCATCGAGTTCGAGAATCCGATCACCGCGGACGAGGCGCGCCGCATCCTGCGCAATGCGCCGGGTTGTCTTGTCATCGACAAGCATGAACCCGGTGGCTACGTCACGCCGTATGAATCGGCGGGAGAAGATGCCACTTACATCAGCCGCATCCGCGAGGATGCGACGGTGGAGAACGGTCTGTCGATGTGGGTCGTGTCAGACAACCTGCGCAAGGGCGCGGCGCTCAACGCCATCCAGATCGCCGAGTGCCTGATCAACCGCAAGCTGATCAGCGCCAAGCAGAAAGCCGCCTGACTTCTAAGGCGCTTTTCGGCGAAGCGTTGTTTCGACTGTCGAACGGACGTTCCTCGCTTCTGATTCAATCCGAAGCGAGGCTGTGTCGTGGAACCGGGTGATCGACTCCGTGTTGCCGGCGGAAGCGGTCAGGCCCAGGCGCGCTCGCGTTTCGCCTTCTTCTCGTAGGCGTCGATCGCCGGCTTTTTTTCCATCGTCAGGCCGATGTCGTCGAGACCGTTCAGCAGGCAATGCTTGCGGAACGGGTCGATTTCGAATGTCGCAGTGCCGCCGTCCGGTCCCCGGATTTCCTGCCTGACCAGATCGATGGTCAGCGTCGCGTTGGCGCCGCGTTCGGCGTCATCGAACAGCTTGTCGAGGACGGCTTGCGTCACACGGATCGGCAGGATGCCGTTCTTGAAGCAGTTGTTGTAGAAGATGTCGCCGAACGAGGTGGAGATCACGCAGCGGATGCCGAAGTCGAGCAGCGCCCATGGCGCGTGCTCGCGCGACGAGCCGCAGCCGAAATTGTCGCCGGCGACGAGGATTTTGGCGTTGCGATAGGCTGCCTTGTTGAGAACGAAATCCGGATTCTCAGAGCCGTTCTCTTTGTAGCGCTGTTCCGAGAAAAGTCCTTTGCCAAGGCCGGTACGCTTGATGGTCTTCAGGTACTGTTTCGGAATGATCATGTCGGTATCGACATTGATGATCTTCAGCGGCGCCGCGACGCCTTCCAGCGTTGTGAACTTGTCCATGACCGGAGTCCTCGTGAGCAGCCCGTTCTAGCCCGATCCCGGCCTCGATCCAAGGTCCAATCATGCAGGGCTAAAGCATGATCCCGACCTGAAGGGCCGCGCCAGCGAAAAGTGGAAACCGGTTTTCGGTTAAGATCATCCTCAATCAAAAGGATGAGGCCAGAGTCTTGCTCAACCGAGTTGGACCAGATCCTAGCCTGCCGCCTCCGCCTCGATCGCTTCCATGTCGGCATCGGACAGCCCGAAGTGATGGCCGATTTCGTGAATCAGCACATGAGTGATGATATGGTCGAGCGTTTCATCGTGCTCGGCCCAGTAATCGATGATCGGACGGCGGTAGAGCCAGATCAGATTAGGCAGCCTGGCAACGTCATCCTGGCTCTGGAACGGCAGACCCGTGCCCTGGAACAATCCCAACAGATCATATTCACTGTCGGCTTTCATCTCGTCCAGCAACTCGTCGGTCGGGAAATCCTCGACGCGGATGATGAGGCCTTCGCACAGGCGCCGGAAGCGCCCGGGCAGGCGCGCAAACACCTCGTGCGCCCTGGTTTCCATGTCAGCCAGCGAGGGGGCTTTGGCGGAGGTCCACATGGCACTTTGTTTAACTCGCGTTTCACCGTGAGAGCAGGGTTTTTTGCGGTCCGGGCCGTCTTGCGGTTGACGCGGTCGCGGCAATCGGAGACCGTTCGCGGGGAGCAGGAGTGATCGGGGCGCAGCCATGGATGTCAGGATGACAGCGGGGGGGCTTGTGACGGGAGCTGCGACGCTGCTGTTGCTGCTGGTGCCGGGGACGTTGCTGTTTATGTACAGCGCTCAGGCTCAAACCACCGCGCGGAGCACGGATCGTGCCGTATCGTCTGACACGTCGGCCCACGCCCGCAAACGGCGACCGCGCGTGCGGATCTATCGCGAGGATGAGCGCGGGGTTTATCCGAGCTATAATCCGGGTTCCGACGCGGTACGCGACTGCACCGCGCATTACGTGCAGGAATTCCGACCGAGCGGGACAGTGATCGTTCCGAGAATGAGCTGTTACTGGCGCCACGGCTGACTCTTCGATCCAAGCGCGGTTTTGCCGGATGGCCGTGAATCGCGGGAATTCGGTAACGCTAACCGCACATACAATGCATGTTTGCCGCGGGTATATTCACGTCGCGTTCACTTCCCCGCTCATAGCCTGTCACTCGCGTCTCGCTCGCGCGTCGCGGCGGCGATGGAATGATCTGCTGACGTCGCGGTTACTTGTTCCACCCACGGAGGTCTAAATGTTTTTGAAGAAAATTTTAGGATTGGCCGCTCTCGGCGCGCTTCTGATTGTCGCGGGTCCCGCGCAGCAGGCGCAGGCGGCGACTCCGGTCAGCCCAGGCATCGCCGTCGGACAAAGCGACGCTGGCAAGCTGACAACCAAGGTGCACCACATCAACGGGCAGCCCCACCATCAGAGCCACCATGGGCGGAACCTACGCCATCGTCAGCAGCATTGGCGGAACCATCATCATCACTATAACCACCATCATCACCATAACCATAACCACCATAACCATCACCACCATAACCATCACAATGATAACGATCGTAACATTCTAAACGGTCACCGGTACTGATGATACCGGAGCTCATGGCAAAGCCAGCTTCGTAAATGGTCGAGCAGGCCCGCTATGCGGGCCTGCTTTTTGAAGCGGCGTGGATCTCCTAAGAAAGAGTGTCATAACGACAGTACGCGTCGACCCACGGAGAAATCGCCATGAAAAGATATCTGGGCGTGAGTCTCGCTGCAGCAATCGTTGCGTTGTGTGGCATCGCATTAGTTAAAAGCGCGAAGGCGGCCCCTCGCTTGGGCGCTGTCGCCACGCAGCCGGTGACACCGACCGAGGTCGGCTCGGCTCGGAGCACCCATCGTCCGCACCATGAAAATCGCTACAGGCATCATCGCGCGCGCGTGTACGTACGTGGTCCTTATCGACCTTACTATGGACGGCCAGATTACTACGCGCCGCGAGGACCGGCTCCGTTCTTTCCGTTCGGCTTCGGCTACGGCCTCGATCCGTCCTGGTGAGGTGAGGGCTGCTCTCGCAACTCATCCAAATCGGATCGCATATTTTCTCTGTAGGCTGGAAAAAAGCTGAAATATCCGACGCCAGGTCGACGGAGTCGGTGTCAATGCCGATCAGATCGGTAACCGCGCTTTCTTCGCCGCATCGTAGATTTCGATACGCAGGATCGGAAAACGTGACTTTAAGTCGGTCGCGGCCTGCTTCGCCTGGGCCAGCGTCTCGAACTGGTTTTTGAAATGCCCATCCACCTGCAGCGTAAAGCCGGCTTCGGGCGGCACGTCGGCACGCAGGACCGGACGGGATACCGGTTGTTTGGTCGTCGTAGCGGCAGGCGTCGGCGGCACAGCCGTGGGCGCCGGAATCGGCGCGGTAATTGTGGGAGCCGGTTTCAGCGGCAAGGTCAGAGCATCGCGCGGCGTGGTCACAATCGGCTTCTCAGCCGCACGCGGCGCGGCCTTGCTGCTGCTCTTCACGACCTCCACCGGCCTCGCGACTTTGACTTTTGCGGACGCCAGCTTGGCAGGCGTCCTTGTGGGCGTCTTTGCCGATGCCTTCGTATTGCCGGATGGGCGCGACATTTTTTCTGCCTTGCGGGCAGGGGTTTTGGTCTTGGCTGTTTTCATGACGTCGTTACGACTGACGGAATTTTCCGGCGAAGGCAACCCACCAGTTGAGGCAAGCTTGATTCG
The DNA here is from genome assembly GCF_002028545.1 of Nitrobacter vulgaris. Lineage (GTDB taxonomy): Bacteria > Pseudomonadota > Alphaproteobacteria > Rhizobiales > Xanthobacteraceae > Nitrobacter > Nitrobacter vulgaris. The sequence continues at coordinate 79,886 of NZ_MWPQ01000055.1, read as the reverse complement.
CCGTCGCATCCTCGTTGATAGCTTGTTCGATCGGTGATCGAGCGGAACTGATCGGAAGGCCCGCCTTGCCAGACGAATGTGCACGGGGTTTCCGGACACCTGTTTCGTTCGACAAAAAGCGACGCGGCACGCTCGCCTCGATCACACGGCTGTGTTGTGCTTCATTGCGGTGTCGAGTGCAAGACCATCGCGCGAACTGCGGTAATAACTTTCTTTCGAGTTATCGATCCCTCCGTCGTCTCGTCCGGAGCCGGCTTAACACCGCTGAGCGAAAGAACGCTCAATGCCATTCGCGGATATCGACGAAATGTCCTGCGATTGCAGCCGCTGCCGCCATTGAGGGCGACACGAGATGTGTGCGGCCCTTGAAACCTTGCCGACCCTCGAAATTGCGATTCGAGGTCGAAGCGCAGCGTTCATCCGGCTTCAGTTTGTCGGGATTCATCGCAAGGCACATCGAGCAGCCAGGCTCGCGCCATTCGAAACCAGCCTTGATGAAGATCTTGTCGAGGCCTTCTGCCTCCGCCTGTTCCTTCACCAATCCTGAACCGGGTACGACCATGGCATTGACGTTGCCGTTGACCGTCCGGCCATCCGCGATCTTCGCAGCGGCGCGCAAGTCTTCGATGCGACCGTTGGTGCAGGAGCCGATGAAGACGCGGTCAAGCTTGATGTCGGTAATTCTCGTGCCAGGGCTCAAGCCCATGTAGTGCAGCGCACGTTCCTTCGAAAGCCGCTTGGCCTCGTCCGCGATGTCGGCGGGGTTCGGCACCTTGCCGGTTACCGCGATCACGTCCTCAGGACTGGTGCCCCAGGTCACGATCGGCGGCAGCCTGGCGGCGTCGAGCCGTATCTCGTGATCGAAATGCGCACCGTCGTCGCTGCGCAGCGTCTCCCAGTATCGCATCGCCGCATCCCAATTGGCGCCCTTCGGCGTTTTCGGCCGGCCTTTCAGGAATTCGTATGCCTTCTCGTCCGGCGCTATGAGGCCGGCGCGCGCACCGCCCTCAATCGACATGTTGCACACCGTCATGCGGCCTTCCATCGACAGCGCGCGCACCGCCTCGCCGGCATACTCCAGTACGTAGCCGGTTCCGCCCGCGGTGCCGATCTCGCCGATGATGGCGAGGACGATGTCCTTGGCGGTGACGCCGTCCGGCAGCTTGCCGTCGACCACTGCGCGCATGTTCTTCGCTTTTTTCTGGATCAGCGTCTGGGTCGCCAGCACATGTTCGACCTCGGAAGTACCGATGCCGTGTGCCAGTGCACCGAACGCGCCGTGGGTCGAAGTGTGGCTGTCCCCGCAGACGATGGTGGTGCCGGGCAGGGTGAAGCCCTGCTCGGGGCCGATCACGTGAACGATGCCCTGTCGCTTGTCGAACTCGTTGTAGTACTCGATGCCGAAATCCCTGGCGTTCTGTGCCAGCGTGGCGATCTGCTCGGCGCTCTCTGGATCGGGATTGGGTTTTGAGCGATCGGTGGTCGGTACGTTGTGATCAACCACCGCGAGCGTCTTCTCCGGCGCATGAACCTTGCGTCCGGCTACGCGCAGGCCTTCAAATGCCTGAGGTGACGTCACTTCATGGACGAGGTGACGGTCGATGTAGATCAAACAGGTGCCGTCCTCGGCCTCATGCACCAGATGATCGTTCCAGATCTTGTCGTACAGGGTTGTCGGTTTGGACATGGACGTAAACCTATTGGAATTCTTTGAGCAGGTCGCGCGAGGAGGCGCGCGAGACAATCACCGACGCGAGTGAGCGGCCTCAGGTCGCCGAAGTCGCGAACCGTCCGAAGAAGCGTCCGGGCAAACGGCTGCGGTCGTCGAGCACGATGCGGGCTGTGAACCGGCCGATGTCGCTGCTGATCTGATCCGTATTCATTGTGTCTTTTACCATGGCGGTAGCCGCCGCGACAATCAAACGGCCGACAGCGTTCCCGATAGATAGTCGTGCTCGCGGCAATAAAAAAGCGCGGCCGGCGCCGCGCTTTCGGAAACCTTGGAAGCGAGTCGGCCTGCGCTCAGCTCGTCGCGGCCGCGCGGTCCGTCTTCTTCTCAACAATGCGGGCCGACTTGCCGCGCAGTTTGCGCAGATAGTACAGCTTGGCGCGACGCACCTTGCCGCGGCGCACCACCTTGATGGAGTCGATCATCGGCGACATCACCGGAAACACGCGCTCGACGCCCTCGCCGTAGGAAATCTTGCGGACCGTGAAGCTCTCATTGAGTCCGCCGCCGGAGCGGCCGATGCAGACGCCTTCATAGGCCTGCACGCGGGTCCGCTCGCCTTCCACCACCTTGACGTTGACAATCACGGTGTCGCCGGGGCCGAACTCCGGAATGGTCTTGGTCGCCGACAGCTTGTCGAACTGCTCTTTTTCGAGCTGCTGAATGATGTTCATCGAAATCTCCATCGGCGGCGCGCCCCTCCGGCCGTTTGAGGGGGCTGCGCGGAATTCGTCTGTCCAGTGGCGCGCATTTCGCAAAAGTGGATACCCGGTTTTGCGAAAAGAATACGCACAGCTCAACGAGCTAGAGCATTTTCTAAAGGCAAACCGGATTCCACTTTGCCTGAAAATGCTCGCTGCGCGGATTTGGGCTCCTATACGGCAAAGCGGGCGCGTTGTCACCCGTCTGTCTTGCTTTTTGGCGGATTTTGCCTGTTCCTTGCCGCCCAGAGGTCCGGACGGCGCGCCTCCGTCAAAGCTTCCGACGCCGACCTCCGCCAACCGGCCACCTTGGCATGGTCGCCGGACAGCAGAACGTCCGGGATCGGCCGGCCCTCGAAGTCCTGCGGGCGAGTGTACTGGGGATATTCCAGAAGCCCGTGCGAAAAACTTTCATCCTCACCCGATTCTGCCTTGCCCATCACCCCCGGCAAAAGCCGGACGCAAGCGTCGATCAGCGCCATCGCCGCGATTTCCCCTCCCGACAGCACATAATCTCCGATCGACACCTCCTCGAGCCCGCGGGCTTCAATGACCCGCTGGTCCACCCCTTCGAAGCGTCCGCAGACGATCAGCGGCCCGGGACCGGCCGCGAGTTCCATCACCCACGACTGGGTCAATGGCCGACCGCGCGGACTCATCAGAAGGCGCGGTCGGTCCGGCGAGGTCTCCACTGAGTCGATGGCCTTGGCCAGCACGTCGGCACGCAGCACCATACCCGGGCCGCCGCCGGCCGGGGTATCATCGACGCTGCGGTGGCGGTCGGTGGCGGAACTGCGGATGTCGTGAATGTCGAGCGCCCATAAGCGGGTCGTCAGCGCTTTTCCGGCGAGGCTGATGCCGAGCGGCCCCGGAAACATCTCGGGAAACAGGGTCAGGACGGTCGCGCGCCAAGTCATTAGTCCGCGGATCGCATCAGAGGAATTATCCTAGCTATCTGACTGTACGACGCGGACTTCGCTGCGTTTCCAATCCAAGATATCTCCTTGACTTTCAATCTTCTTGGTATCGATCAAAGCAAGGATTTTCTTCATGATCTCTTGATCGTCCATTTTGATTTGGCGATCCTCGTACCAGTGCAAAACACTTCCAACGACGAATGCAACTTTCCGCCAATCGCTTCTGACGAAAGAAAGGATTATGCGATTAAGATCGTCGTGAGGCTCAAGCTGCAAATTTGCCTCCGTTATCAAATGCCTGGAGAGCCGGAATCCGGCTCATCGCCATCGATCTCGCCGGGCATCTCGATCACCACGCGTCCGCCGGCGATGTCCACGGTCGGCACCACGGCATCGGTGAACGGCAGCATCAGGGTCGGACCGTGCGCACGCGCGATCTCGATGATGTCGCCTGCGCCGAAGTTGTGAACGGCGGCGACCGTTCCGATCATCGCGCCCGCCGCATCAAAGGCGGCGAGACCGATGAGATCGGCGTGGTAAAATTCGCCTTCGTCCGTATCGGGCAGTTTGTCGCGTGCGACGTAGAGTTCGACGCCGTTGAGCCGCTCGGCCTCCTCGCGCGTGGTCACGTCCGTGAGCGTTGCAACGAGGTGATCCTTGGCCGCGCGCGCGTGCGTTACTTCAAGCTGCCGCGCGCCATCTTTCGTCGAGAGCGGGCCGTATTGCGTCACCGACATCGGGTCTTCCGTGAAGGTCCACAGCCGCACCTCGCCGCGCAGGCCATGCGCGGCGCCGATCCGGGCGACGCACACGCGCGCCGTCATGCCGCTTCAGCCTCAGGACTTCGCGGCGGCTTCGGCCTGCGCCTTGCGCTCCTTGCGCGGCACGGCCTTCACGGGGTTGTTGCGTGGCGTGCGCTTCTTGACGCCGGCAGCATCAAGGAAACGGGCAACGCGGTCCGACGGCTGCGCGCCCTTGGCGAGCCAGGCCTTGACCTTGTCGAGGTCGAGCTTGAGCCGGTCGGCATTGTCCTTCGGCATCAACGGATTGAAATGACCGAGCCGTTCGATGAAACGGCCATCGCGCGGATAACGCGAATCCGCGGCGACGACATGATAAACCGGCCGCTTTTTGGTGCCGGCACGGGCGAGGCGGATCACGACGGGCATAAGGTTCTCCTTTTGAAGTCTGTCTGGTGAGTTTGTTGTGTCGTTATAGCGTTGGCGAAATGTGTGAAGCCGTTCGTCTCATTTCTTCTTCCGGGGGAAGCCGAGACCGGGCAGCGTCGGCTTGCCGGTCAGTCCGGTGAGGCCGGGAAGATTTGGCAGGCCACCGCGCAATCCGGCCGGCAGATCCTTCGGCAATTGCGGCAGGCCGTCCGCGCCTTTCGGCATTTTCTCCGCAAGCGCTTTCATCTGCTCGGGACTCGGCATGCCGCCGCCGAAGCCCATGGCCTGCGCGATGCCGGCGAGGGGGCCGCGCTTGCCGGTCCCCATCATCTTCATCATGTCGGCCATGCCGCGATGCATCTTGAGGAGCTTGTTGATCTCCTCGACCTTCTGGCCGGCACCGGCGGCGATGCGCCGCTTGCGGCTGGCTTTGAGGATTTCGGGATGCTTGCGCTCCTGCCGTGTCATCGAGTCGATCACGGCGACCTGACGCTTGATGATCCTGTCGTCGAGGCCGGCCGCGGCCATCTGGTTTTTCATCTTTGAGACGCCGGGCATCATGCCCATCAGGCCGGAGATGCCGCCCATTTTGGACATCTGCAGCAACTGCTCGCGCATGTCGTTGAGGTCGAACTGGCCCTTGCGCATCCTTTCGGTGGTGCGCGCGGCCTTTTCGGCATCGATGTTGGCGGAAGCCTTTTCGACCAGCGAGACCACGTCGCCCATGCCGAGGATGCGGCCGGCGATACGCGAGGGATGGAAATCCTCCAGCGCGTCGGTCTTTTCGCCGGTGCCGATCAGCTTGATCGGCTTGCCGGTGACTTGACGCATCGACAGCGCGGCGCCGCCGCGACCGTCGCCGTCGACGCGGGTCAGTACGATGCCGGTGAGGCCGACGCGCTCATCGAACGACCGCGCGAGATTGACCGCATCCTGTCCGGTCAGCGAATCCGCGACTAGCAGCACTTCGTGGGGGTGGGCGGCGGTTTTGATGTTCGCCGCCTCCGACATCATCTCGTCATCGAGCGTGGTGCGGCCGGCGGTGTCGAGCAGCACCACGTCGTAGCCGCCGAGCTTGCCGGCCTCCAGCGCGCGGCGAGCGATCTGCTCAGGTTTTTGCCCTGCGACGATTGGTAGCGTCTTGATGTCGAGATCGCGTCCGAGCACCGCGAGTTGCTCCATCGCCGCCGGACGATAGATGTCGAGCGAGGCCATCAGGACTTTGCGTTTATCCCGCTCGGTCAGCCGCCGCGCCAGTTTAGCGGTTGTGGTGGTCTTGCCCGAGCCTTGCAGGCCGACCATCATGATGATGATCGGCGGCACGGCATTGAGATCGATGGTCTGGCCATCGGAACCGAGCGTGGCGATCAGTTCGTCATGAACGATCTTCACCACCATCTGGCCCGGCGTCACCGACTTAACGACGGTGGCGCCGACCGCCTGTTCGCGGACCTTGTCGGTAAAACTGCGCACCACGTCGAGCGAGACGTCGGCCTCCAGCAGGGCCCGGCGCACCTCGCGCATGGCGGCATCGACATCGGCTTCCGTCAGCGCGCCGCGCCGCGTCAGCCGATCGAGAATGCCGCCGAGCCGTTCCGACAGATTGTCGAACATGCCTGCTTTTCCTTTTTACCTCGCCCTGCTCTTCTGCGGGGAGAGGTCGCCGCGTCTTCACGGCGGTAGGGGACCTAGGTACCGCGCTCAACTCATCCGCGGGATTCGCGGGAGAAAACGCTCACCCCAGAGCTATAGCGTGTTGATTTTTGGCGATCGCCAAAATCAACAGTCATTCCAAAACACAACTACGCCCGAGGGCGCACAGCGCTGTCGGGCGTTGACCTCCGGCCCCTGCGGCCGGTCGGCGGGTCGAAAAGGAAGTCTTTTCGAGAATTCGGGCGGATTTATAGGCACCGGCTTGCCCGAGTCAAGCTGATCGGGCGGGCCACGCCTTATGGCGCCCCCTTGATCTCCCAGGAGACGCCGACCGTCACGCGGAGCGTTTCTTCGCCGGGCGCGATGGCGGCCTCCGCGGCCATCGGCGCCGCAGCACGGCGGTACATCACCGGCACCGCGCTCCCGTGCTCCGCAATGCTGATCGGCCCGCCGAGCGAGACGCCCGCAGCCTTGGCATAGATCTCCGCCTTGCGCCGGGCGTCGACGATCGCCTCGGCCCGCGCGTCGTCGAGCAGCTTCGATGCGTTGGAGACCATGAAATTGATACTGCCGATGTCGTTGGCGCCGGCCGCGGTGACCGCATCGATCACCCCGGCCATTTTGCTGATGTCACGCAGCTTGACGGTGACGCGGTTGGTGGCGCGGTAGCCGGAGAGGACGTTGGATCCCGAGCGATTTTGATTGGTAAATTGTGGCTGCAGCGACAACTGCGAGGTCTGATAGTCTTTTTCGGCGATGCCCGCGCTTTTCAGCGCCGCGAGCACCTTGCCCATGGCGGCATTGTTGGCTTCGAACGCGTCGCGCGCATTCTTGGCGTCGGTCGTGACCCCTGCCTCGATCTGAGCAAGATCGGGCGGCGCGGAGATTGTGGCCTCACCGGTTACCGAGATTGCTGGTGGTGGCACATCGGCTTGCGCGGGCACCGAGATCAAAGCGGCGATAGTAGCAGCGGCGATGGCGAGCTGGATCCGGTTCTGCATGACGGTTCTCATTTCAGCGGGACATAGACATCAATGATCAGATTGTCTTCCTCGGTCTTCAATGGATCGGTCTTGTACTCCTCGATGAAGGTGTCCTTGGCCTCAAGCTTCTTGTCGTCGAGGGTATTCGTAATCGCCTCATAGGTGTTGTCCATGTTGTCGTAGGAGCCGCGATGTACGAACTTCAGCGCCTTGCCCTCCGGTGATTTACCCATGCTGACGTTCTTGGGCAGATCCCTGATCTCTTGATCGAGGGGGATTTCCGCCAGAAACGAGAAGCCGTTATCGTCCGTTGAGGTATAGACGATCATCATGTTGCCGGCAGGCTTGATGCCCTGCTTGTCGAGAACGGCGGCCAGCGACTTGAACGAATCAATGAGCGTCTCGAATGCGTTTTCCCAGGTGGCGTTGTTGCGCAACGTCAGGACGGTCTTCGGGGCCAGCGTATGTTCTTCGCCGAAAGGATCGGCCGTCTGCACGGGCGCGGTCACCGGCGGCTTCGGGGCTTCGGCGGTCGGATTTTTCGGCGTCTGCACTTCGGCAGGGGGCGGGACCGGCGTGGCCGGTGTCGTCGTTCCGGGTGGGGTAGGTGTGGCTGGTGGAGCCTCTGCGGCCGGCGCAGTCGCGCCGGGAGGTGTCGCGGACGGCGTCTCGGCCATCACGGCAGAGAGCCCGAACATCAAGGTCGCTGGGATCATTGCGATCGCGAATCGGCAAAAAGGGCGGGGGCGATTCATTGGTAGGGTCTCCCTGGTCGTGCTGACCGATGTCCGCGAGACCCGGTCCTTAGCCGCTGTTACGGGCTGACTTATTACGATGCTTAACACGCGACGCTGACGTTCATCCCATGACAGAACAAAACAGATATGTCATGCCGCATCGTGGCGGGTGTGGGGCGCCGACACGGATTTGCGTTAGCGATGGCGGTCGTGAGTGACACTGGTCAACCGGCGCGCATTCGCCATATAAAGTCGCGGAAGGCGGATGCCGGAAAATGAACGCCGGAAACTGGAAAACCAATGGGCGCGCTCGCAAATCATGCTTTCAGCAAGATGAATGGGATCGGCAACGAGATCGTCGTTGTCGATCTTCGCGACAGCTCCGCCGCGGTCTCGGCCGAGGAGGCGCGTGCTGTCGCATCACCGGCGGGCGTTCCCTATGATCAATTGATGGTTCTGCAGCCCCCGCGGACATCGGGCACCGAGGCCTTCGTTCGCATCTACAATAATGATGGCTCGGAAGCCAATGCGTGCGGCAACGGCATGCGCTGTGTGGCGCGCCAGATCTTCGAGGCGACAGGTAAGGCCGCGCTGACCTTCGAAACGCGCGCCGGTCTTTTGAACTGCTGGCGAGACTCCGCGCCTGGTCTCTACACCGTCGACATGGGATCGCCAAAATTCGACTGGAGGGACATTCCGCTCGCCGAGGAATTCCGCGATACCCGCTATATCGAGTTACAAATTGGGCCGATCGACGCACCGGTGCTTCATTCGCCGTCCGTGGTTAGCATGGGTAATCCCCACGCGATCTTCTGGGTCGACGACATCGATGTCTACGATCTCGCCCGTTTCGGGCCGCTGCTGGAAAACCATCCGGTCTTTCCCGAGCGCGCCAACATCACGCTGGCGCATATCGTAGATCGCGATCACATCACGATGCGGACCTGGGAGCGGGGCGCGGGCCTGACGAAGGCTTGCGGTTCGGCTGCCTGCGCAACGGCGGTGGCGGCGGTGCGGCTCAAGCGGGCCAATCGCATCGTCCATGTCGCGCTTCCCGGCGGCAGCCTGACCGTCGAATGGCGCGAGCGCGACGATCATGTGCTGATGACCGGTCCGGCCGTATTCGAATATGAAGGTACCTTCGATCCGGCGCTGTTCGCGTCGGTGGCCTAATGTCAGTCGACGTCATTACCTTCGGCTGCCGGCTCAACGCCTTTGAATCCGAAGTCATCCGTCGCAACGCGGAAGATGCTGGCCTTGACGAGGTCGTCATCATCAACAGTTGCGCCGTGACCAACGAGGCAGTGGCGCAAACACGGCAATCGATCCGCCGCTTGAGGCGCGAGCGACCTTCGGCGCGCATCGTCGTCACCGGATGCGCCGCGCAGATAGAGCCGGCGATGTTCGCGCAGATGGCCGAGGTCGATCGCGTGATTGGCAACGATGACAAAATGCGGAGTGAGGCGTGGCGTGCCGCACAGGTCGCATTAGCCGCGCCTGATGTGGAAATCACGGCCGAGAAGAAAATCGCGGTGGCCGATATCATGGCGGTGACCGAGATGGCGCCGCATCTCGTCGATGGCTTTCAAGGCGGACTGCCGCGCGCTTTTGTGCAGGTACAGAACGGCTGCGATCATCGCTGCACCTTCTGCATCATTCCCTTCGGGCGCGGCAATTCCCGCTCGGTGCCGATGGACGCGGTCGTCGATCAGGTCCGCGCGTTCGTCGAGGCCGGTCACGCCGAGATCGTGTTGACCGGTGTCGATCTCACAAGTTATGGCGCCGATCTTCCGAGCGGAACGCGGCTGGGCGGGCTGGTAAAACAGATCCTGCGACACGTGCCGGAGATCAGGCGGCTCCGAATCTCGTCGATCGATTCGATCGAGGCGGATCGCGATTTGCTGGATGTCATCGCGAACGAGGAGCGGTTGATGCCGCATTTGCATCTCTCGCTGCAATCCGGAGACGACATGATCCTGAAGCGGATGAAGCGGCGGCATTCGCGCCGCGATGCCATCGATTTCTGCGCGCAGGTGCGGCGGCTGAGGCCGGAAGTCGCCTTCGGTGCCGACATCATCGCCGGCTTTCCGACTGAGACCGACGACATGTTCGCGCGGTCGCTGGACCTCGTTGCCGAATGTGATCTCACCTTCCTGCATGTGTTTCCATATTCGTCGCGGCCGGGGACGCCTGCGGCACGGATGCCGCCGGTCGCGGCCGAGGTGATCAGGGATCGCGCCAGGCAGTTGCGGGCGGCGGCGAGCGCGGCGCTGCGGCGGCGGCTCGCGGCGGAGGTCGGCGCGACGCGCCGAGTGCTGATCGAAAGCGCCATCCAAGGCCGTACCGAGCATTTTCTGCCGGTCGCAATTGTGGGAGCCGAGCCCGGCACCGTGCAAATGATGAGATTTTCAGGGCACGATGGTACTCGGCTGCTGCCTTGATCTTGTTTCCCCAGAAAACGATTTGGATCACTGAGCCTCGCGCCTCCCGGAGAGGCGCATCGCCACAGACGAATGAGGGCGAACGGACCTTTCATCATAGTGAGTAGAACGGTCGGCTGGCCGGATTCCGTTAACGATCGTTCCCGGCTTTTGCAACTGGAGGCGGAACCATGCTGGCGCGGCACGATTGATGTGATGCATCGTCAGGGCGGGACGCTGCTGTTAATGGTGAGACCGGCCAATGTTGCGAATGGTTATTTCCTGATCTCCGGGTAGGCGCGTGGTTCGGCTGGGTTTCGTCATTGGGTTCGTCGCCGTCATCGGAATTTTTCTTTCCGGTCTTGCGGCATGGCGGGCTCATGATCAGGAGTTGGCGATCGACAACATTGCGCTGTCGCGCGCGATCGATGTCCACGCCAGTCTGGTTCAGGAGCGTCTCATCGAACGAGAGCTTTTGGCGCGTGTCGCCTCGGGGCTGTTCCGGTCGCCATCCGCGGTGCAGGCCAACATGCTCCACCCATTGCGTGCTTCGATCTATGCCTTCAAGACTGATTTTGTCATTGCCTGGTGGGTCGCATGTCTTGAGCCGAGCGAATTTCCGCAGGCTCATGATGTCCTGGCGGCGGCTGGATTTCCAGATTCCCAAATCCGGAGTTTTGACGACACCCCGCGCGATCTGCGGTCGCTCGACAAACCGATCGACGTAATAATGGATGTCGAACCCCAAGACGCGCAAACCACCGGCTTCTTGGGCCGCTCGCTCGATCAGCATCCGATCTTGGGGCCGATGTTCGCCCGAGCAATGCAAACCAAGACTTCCGTCGTATCGGATCCGCTCAATCTGATGGGGCGGAACGGGCCGATCGGGCTGGTCATCGCAACACCGGTTTTCCAGGAGGAAAGCGAGACAGCCGCCGGCTTTGTTACGTTCTCCTATAAACTGGCATCCTTGATGCTGACGAATGATGAGCTGTCGCTATTTTCCGTCGTCCTGAAAGATCCGCGCAACCCGGGCTCGGAATTGATTGCCGACGATAGCGGCAATGTCACCTCGCGTCTCGGGTGGGGGGCTAATCCCGTTCCGATGGTGCTCCGGACGGTGACCTTCGGCGGCAGGGACTGGTCGCTTGGCTATTACCCGAAAGTGAATGCCATGCACCGCGCGCAAAAACTGGCCGCGGTGGTGGCCGCGATCGGTCTTGCGTTGACAAGCATCATTTGCGGACTGTTCGGATATGTCGCCTATAATAATTTGCGGTTGAGCCGGGAGATTCAGGTTCGGATCGGCTTCGAGCGGCGATTGACCGCCGTCATCGATGAACTCAATCACCGTGTCAAAAACATTCTCGCAGTGATTCAATCGATCGTCACGCGTACGCTGCGGCACGGGTCCGACATCGAAGTCGCCCGAGAATTGCTGATTGGCCGGATCCATGCCATGTCCAATGTGGTTTCGCTGCTTAGCGAGAGCCAGTGGCAGGGCGTCAAACTGAGGGGATTGTTCGAGGCTCGCGCCATCCCTCACGTCGACCGCATCGCGATCCATGGTCCTGATATCACGGTCAGCGCGCGGGCGGCTCAGAGTCTCTCATTGCTGTTCTTCGAGCTGGCATCGCATTCCGACGAGGGACTCTCGCTGGTCGGCAAGCATCCGAATATTGTAGTGCATTGGGGGATCGAGGGCGAGGCCGACAAGGCGCTGTTTCATTTTCGGTGGGAAGAATTCAACACCAGTGCGGCGACAAGACGCGAGGATAGCGATTTTGGCATCATTCTGCTGGATCGCGTTGCGCCGGAGGCGCTGGGCGGCGTCTCCAAGCGGTACTTTACCGAGGTGAGCTATGTCTATGAACTCGCCGCTCCCATGGACACCGTCGTGGATTTGACCGAGCGAGATCGTACGATGCAGATTTCGAACCCAGCAAGTTCGACAAGCTCCGAATGAGCGGCGACCGCCGCCACTACCGCTCTCGGCCATTTGGATGCGCGGCGAGAATTATCGGCCGTTGCCGATTACGGCCCTGACGGTGTCGTCGGGTCCAAAATCCTCCGTGCCCTCGACATAAAGCAGGGCGCTCAGCTTCGATCGCGCGCGGTTGACGCGACTCTTGATGGTGCCGACTGCGCATCCGCAGATCTTCGCGGCATCCTCGTAGGAAAATCCCGAAGCCCCCACGAGGATCAAAGCCTCTCGCTGGTCCTGCGGCAATTTATCTAGCGCCGCCCTAAATTCTTCGAACTCCAGGTGAGCATTCTGGCTTGGCTGCGATTTCAGCGTTTTCGCATAGTTGCCATCTGAATCCTCGACCTCCCGCCGCCGCTTGCGATAGTCGGAGCGGAACAGGTTGCGAAGGATCGTGAACAGCCATGCCGGAAGGTTCGATCCTGGCTGAAATGAATCGATATTAGCAAGTGCGCGGAGCAGCGTTTCCTGCACGAGGTCGTCGGCTCGATCGCCATTTCCGCTTAACGAAATCGCAAAAGCGCGTAAGTTCGGCACCGATGCCAGAATTTCCTCGCGTAATGAATCTGTGAGAGGCATTAGTCCCTCCCGTCATTTTTTGCATCGAGATCGCCCGTTGGGGTTATGTGTGGTTTCCCGGGCTCAGATGCATCGAGCTTTCGAATTAATTCGGCAAACCGGTCGGGAACACCCTGCCTCACGACGTCGTCATACATGGCGCGAAGCTGATGGCCGATTCGGGATTGAATCTCGGCGTTGAGGCCGTCTTTGGCGGGTGATGGCTTTGAATCTTTCATGACTTCGCGCCCGAGTTTCAAGATATTGAAAATACTGGAAATTCCTGTATTTCGCGCCGCTTCCACGGACCTCGTATGAAAGCCTAATTCAATGATGATGCGAAAGTTCCGGGTCCGGGGAACTTTTGTGATGCTCGGGAGTAAATACGCGAGGGGGACCGGGATGCGGCGTTTGCAGTGCTTACGCCGGACGGTTTGTGGTCCCGAGCATGAGTTATCTCGAGAAGGATGGACGGGAATGTTTCGATCACAGGTCGTTGCTGAACATTTGCCGCTTTTGCGCCGTTATGCACGCGCCCTGACAGGAAGCCAGGCGTCTGGCGACGCCTATGTCGGCGCCATGTTAGAGGCGCTGCTTCAGGATCCGACGCTGCTTGACGAACAGCACGGGCCGCGCGCCGGCCTGTTCCGGCTGTTCACACGAATCTGGAATTCAGTCTCGATCAACGGAGGCGCCGACGAGGTGCCGACGCTCGCGCCGACAGAGCGCCGGTTGACGAATATCACCCCGCTTCCACGTCAGGCTTTCCTGCTGCTGTCGCTGGAAGGTTTTTCGGAGGAAGAGGCTGCGTTTGTTCTGGAGGTCGACGTCGCTGAAGTCCGCAAGCTGAGTGGTATCGCCGGCCGCGAAATGGCGGCGGAAATCGCAACGGACGTCCTCATTATCGAGGACGAGACGTTTATTGCGATGGATCTGGAAAGTCTCGTCAAAAATCTAGGACACCGTGTGATCGGTGTTGCACGTACCCACGCCGATGCGATCGCCCTCGCCAAGACCAAGGAGCCGGGCCTCATTCTGGCCGATATTCAACTCGCTGACGGCAGTTCGGGATTGGACGCTGTCAACGAACTTTTGCGCGTGGTCGAGGTGCCCGTTGTCTTCATAACAGCCTATCCCGAACGCTTTCTGACCGGCGAGCGGCCCGAACCGGCGTTCCTCATCTCCAAACCGTTTCAACCCGCCATGGTTTCGGCAGTAGCCAGTCAGGCGCTGTTCTTCCAGCGTAATTCGCGCAATCGCGAGCCTCGTGCCGCTGCGTCGTGACATGGTAACAACCGCGGAAGGACGCGGCTGATTTATCACGACATCGTATCGCCGGTCGATCCGAAGAATCGGCGGTCAAGGCAACGCGGGTGCTGACAAGCGTTCCGCCCCTGCTTTTTTCTCAAAACATCAGTGAACGAAGTCTGCCGACCGGCGTTGTTGCTGGCGGTTCAGATCCGCGAGCGCGATAGCTTGAGGAAAGAGGCGACAACGATGTTTCAGACATCCGCAGGATTTCTCGCCGGTCTGGCGGCGACCCTGTCATTGGGCGCGGTGCATCTTGAGTCAGGCCATCAGGCGGCCAGCCCCGACGCGAATGCCGCGGTCTATCGAGCCGTCAAGTCCGATCTCGGCATTGTCCCATCTCCACACGCCATCGGCCGCACCATTTCCATTAGGATGGAAAGCCTGCCGCGTATGTCAATCGTATTCCGGATTCCGAGAAGTCCTGGTCGGGAAGTGAACGATCACACGACCACGAAGCAAGATTCGCATCATGCGCCCGCGATGCAAGTCAAGCGAACGATCGCATGCGAACCGGTGGTGAGTATGCTGACGGACGTGGCAAAACAGCTTCAACCGGGTCGCTGCGTGACATGAGGGTTGCCGTCAGAAACTCAGTTTCCTGGGCGAACACTACTCCCCGTTATCAGTCCCGTCATCGCGGTTACGTCCCCGAGCGAACAGTCCGAGCGCCAGACCGCCGACGGCCAGGATCGGAATCAGCTTCTTCACGCCGACTGCGCGCGCCAGCTGAAGTCCCGCCGCCACGACCATCGGGTCGGCGAGAAAGTTCTGCGTCGCGGCTTTAGCTTGCTGTGCCGCTCGTTTCTTGGCGGCCTTTCGTCGAATCACTAACGTTACGACTGCGATCAAAGTGATTAGCGAGAAAATCGCTGCCCCGCTCAGACACGCTTCGATCAAGCCGTAGTTTTGATAAACAAAGACAAACGCGGCTGCGCAAAGGAACACGATCGTGACAAAGGCCGCAAACGCAGCCACCAGGGCCAGGCACGTCAGCCGCATAGCACTGCCTGCGCTTTCCTTGAAGTCATCGATTGTCCGCTGAAACATTCAACGCCTCATCTGAAACGAAATTATCTATTGAAACCATTGGCGCGATCGGCCGGGTGCGGGCCGATCGGCAGAATTTGATGGATACGTCTAGACGGTCATCGACGCCACGTGACGCCGATCAGAAATCCCAGACCCACTGCGAGGCCCACTGTCGCGAGGGGGCGCTGCTGGATGGCCTCTTCCAGGGTGTCCTCGATGGTCGTGACGGCGCTTTGCGCAGCGTCAAGGGCTGCATTGCCGCGATCGGAGACTTCGGAGAGAACGGAATCGACATTCGCCCTCGCCTGCCTATACCCACGGCGGGCCTGCTTCTTGGCGGAGCCGGTCAGCGTATTGAGCGCGTCCGAGACTTGATCAGCCAATGCAGTGATCTCGTTCTTTACGGCTGATAAGTCTTTCTCGAGCCTGTCGTAGGTCGCTTTGTCGGTCAGGTTTTTTATCACATCGCCATCGCTCGCCATCCAACGCTCCTGAAAACTGAGGAATATGAACCCCAACGTGCTGTTGCGGCTAAAGTTCCGCGACGAGGCTGGCGGTCATGGGCAACGGATCGGGCGAGGTTTTGTTAGGAAGGTCTGACCTTAACGGCGTTCCGACTCCAGCCGACTCGTTTAGTTGGAGCAGACGACCGGATCGAAAGGTATGGATCGGCCTGCCAATATCGGCGTGCAACTGACGCGACCAGTGAGCTGCCCCGGGAGACCCGCCAGGTCATTCGCAGGATCGTACAGTCAATCCAACGCGCTCCATCTTGGCCTCGCGCCGCCGTTCGGTCAGGATGTATTCGGTATATCCGTTTGGCTGCTCGCGGCCCTTGAACACCAGATCGCAGGCCGCCTTGAAAGCCACGCTGTCGAAATTCGGAGCCATTGGCTTGTAGAGAGGATCGCCTGCGTTTTGTTCGTCAACGATGACGGCCATGCGCTTGAGCGAGTCCATCACCTGATCGCTGGTGACGACGCCATGATGCAGCCAGTTCGCCAAATGCTGACTGGAAATCCGCAGCGTGGCGCGATCTTCCATCAGGCCGACGTCGTGGATGTCCGGTACCTTCGAGCAGCCCACGCCCTGATCGATCCAGCGCACCACATAGCCGAGAATGCCCTGACAGTTATTGTCGATTTCCTGCTTCACGTCTTCGGGCGCCCAGTTCGAATGAGATACCGGGATAGTGAGGAGATCGGATAGCCTGGCGCGCCGCCCGCTTGCCTCCAGTTCCTGCTGGCGCCTTGGCACGTCAATCTGATGGTAGTGCAAGGCGTGCAGCGTCGCCGCGGTCGGCGACGGTACCCATGCGGTGGTGGCGCCCGCTTGCGGGTGACTGATTTTCTGCACCAGCATGTCCGCCATCCTGTCGGGCGCTGCCCACATGCCCTTGCCGATCTGAGCATGGCCGGGCAGGCCATCGATCAGGCCGATGTCGACATTCCAGTCCTCATAGGCCTTGATCCATGGCTGCGCCTTCATCTCGCCTTTGCGGATCACCGGGCCCGCTTCCATCGAGGTGTGAATCTCGTCCCCGGTGCGGTCGAGAAAACCTGTATTGATGAAGCAGATGCGTTTCGATGCGGCCTGGATGCAGGCTTTGAGGTTGACCGTGGTGCGGCGTTCCTCGTCCATAATGCCGATCTTGAGCGTGTTCTCCCGCAATCCGAGCATCGTCTCGACGCGGGCGAACAATTCGCAGGTCAGCGCTACCTCGTCGGGGCCGTGCATCTTCGGCTTGACCAGGTAGACCGAGCCGCTACGGGTGTTCCGCGTCTTCGAAACTCCATTGAGATCATGAATTGCGAGCAGCCCTGACACCGCTGCGTCAAGCAGGCCTTCCGGAATCTCTGCGCCGCTCTGGTCGAGCACCGCGTCGGTGAACATGTGGTGACCGACGTTGCGGATCAAAAGCAGGCTGCGCCCGTGCAGCGTGAGTTGCCCGCCGTCCGGCGCGGTGTAGACGCGGTCGGCGTTGAGGGCGCGGGTGACGGTCTTGCGACCCTTTTCAAAAGTGTCGGTGAGGGTGCCGTTCATCAGGCCGAGCGTGTTGCGATACACCAGAACCTTGTCGTCGGCATCGACAGTGGCGACGCTATCCTCCATGTCGAGAATGGTGCTGATGGCAGCCTCGATGATCACGTCGGCGACGCCGGCGGGATCATCCTTGCCGATGGGGTGGACGCGGTCGACCTGGATATCGATGTGCAGACCGTGATTAACGAGCAGGATCGCGGATGGAGTACGCGCATCGCCCTGGTAGCCCGCAAACTGCGACTCCCTCATCAGACCGGTCGTGTCGCCGTTTTTGAGTTTGACCGACAGCTGTCCGTTGAACACGCTGTAGCCTGCGACGTCAGCATGAGCGCCATTCGAAAGCGGTGCTGCCGAATCGAGGAAAGCCTTTGCCTTCGCAATCACCTTGCTGCCGCGCGCCCTGTCATAGCCTTTGGCCTCGTCGGCCTCGTGCGCAATGGCGTCGGTGCCATACAGCGCATCGTAGAGGCTGCCCCAGCGCGCATTTGCGGCGTTTAGCGCGTAGCGCGCATTGGTCAGCGGCACCACCAGTTGCGGGCCGCAGATTTTTCCGATCTCGTCATCGACATTGGCGGTCTCGACCCGCCGCGTCTCCGGCTCTGGTTGCAGATAGCCGATCTCCGTCAGGAACGCCGTATAGGCGCCCATGTCGAACGGCGTGCCTTTACTGGCGCGATGCCATCCGTCGATCTTCGCCTGTAGTGAATCGCGCACCGCGAGCAACTCGCGGTTTCTCGGTCCGAGATCGCGGACGATGGCGGCAAGTCCGGCCCAGAACGCATCGGGCGTAACGCCGGTCCGCGGCGTCGCTTCCTCGGCGACAAAATCGAACAGGACAGGCGCGATCTTCAGTCCGTGGGCGTCAATTCTGGTCATGTCGACGGACTTCTCGCGAGAAACGGCTGCGCTGTTTCAAGGCCGGGTCGTCGCCCAATTACGGGCGCTGGACCGTTATTTAGCGCCAAAGCCGGCGCCGTGAGAAGCCCTTCACACGAGTTGAATAGTCTTAGGGCCTTTCCGCTTCTGATGGAGCCAGAAGCGGAACTCTACGATTTTGATCTGACACATTTTCTTCACGCGAACTGGTATCGCTCGAAAACGCTATAGACCGAGACAAGCCGATACATAGCCGCGCAGGGTCCGCGGCTATGGCCCAGTATTCGCAGCCTCAGATGTTGGCGGCGACGTCGGTCAGTTCGTCGAACAGAACGCCGGTTCTGATCAACATCTGCTCGATCTCATCGGCGGCATCACTTACCGTGCGGGACGAGGTATCGATCGTCAGTTCCACCGTCTCCGGGGGCTGATAGTCGTTTCCGATGCCGGTGAAGCCATGCAGCACACCCGCGCGCGCCTTCGCATAGTGCCCCTTGGGATCGCGGCGCTCGCAAACGTCAGCCGGCGTTGCGACATAGACTTCGCGGAAGGTGCTGTCGGCGATGCGCCGCGCCGCGGCGCGATCCTCGCGCGATGGGGAGACCGCAGCGACGATCGCGAGGTGACCATTGCGCGCGAGATGCGTGGCGACTTCGGCGAGCCGGCGGATGTTCTCAGTGCGATCCTGCGGCGAGAAACCGAGGTCGCCGTTCAGTCCGGCGCGCAGCGTGTCGCCGTCGAGCAGGATCGGCGAGCCGCCGTCGCTGAACAACTTTCGCTCCAGCGCGCGGGCCAGCGTGGATTTACCGGAGCCCGGCAATCCCGTCAGCCAGACGACGGCGCCGTTGTGACGATAGCGGGCGGAGCGCTCGTCGGGCCGCAGCGCGGATTCCACCGGTACGATGTCGACCGGAGCCGCGCGCTGTCCTGCGTCGACGCTGAGCACCAGCCCGCCGCCGGCGATGCGGCCGTTGACCTCGATCACGAGGCGGCCGGTGCGGGGGTTGTCGACATACGGGTCGGCGGCGAGAGGCTGCGATAGCGAAATGTCGATTTCACCGACATGATTGCGCGCGATCGCCTTGGTTTCGGCGCTCGAGAGTTCGCCGGGATCGACGGCTTTCTCGATGGCCACGACGACGGCGCGCGTTTCCTTGTTGCCGAGCCGCAGCAGAATGGATGCGCCAGCTGCGAGCGGTTGCTCGTGCAGCCAGAAGATGCGTGCCCGTATCCTTCGGGTATCGCGCGGGGCCGACCCAACATGGGCAATGACATCCCCGCGCTCGACGAACAATTCGCGGTCGAGCGTGATGCCGACCGAGCGGCCGGCCCCCTGCGCACTTTTCGGACTCGAGGGCCAGCCTTCAACGCTGCGGATCTTTGCGATCTTTCCGGCCGGCATGATCACGATCTCGTCGCCCGCGGTCAGGCCGCCCGACTCGATACGCCCGGCCACGATGCGGCGATCATCGAATTTGTAGATCGCCTGAACGGGGAAGCGCAGCGCCAGTTCATCGAGCGGTCGCGCCGGGTGCAGTGCATCGATGGCCTCGACCACGGTGGGACCGCTGTACCAGCCGATCTTCGCAGTCCGCTCGGACACGCCGTCGCCGTCGCGGGCCGATATTGGAATCACGGCCGTCGGCGCGAGGCCGAGGCCGGTCAGGTGTGCCGAAATTTCGTCTCGAATGGCGCCAAAGCGTTCCGTGCTGAAATCGACTCGGTCCATCTTATTGACGACGACAGCGACCTGTTTGACGCCGAGCAGATGCAGCAAATAGCCGTGCCGCCGCGTTTGGTCGCGCACGCCTTCCAGCGCGTCGATGATGAGCACTGCGCCGTCGGCCTGTGCCGCGCCGGTGATCATGTTACGCAAAAATTCGGCATGGCCGGGAGCGTCGATCAGCACCACGTCGCGCGAGCGCGTACGGAAACGGATCTGCGTGGTATCGATGGTGATGCCCTGATCCCGCTCGGTTTGCAGGGCGTCCAGCAGGAACGACCATTCGAACGGCATACCGCGTCGGGTGCTGACCGCTTTCAGCATCTCAAGTTTGCCATCGGGCAGGCTGCCGGTCTCGTGCAGCAACCGCCCGACCAGCGTTGACTTGCCGTGATCGACGTGGCCGACAATGACGATGCGGACCTGGGGGCGGGTCGTGCCGTTGGGCGTCGAGAGGGCAGCGTTCGACGCGAGGTTAGGTGCGATCATGTTCATTGGAAAAGCGCTCGATTCGATTCAGATCAGAGATAGCCGGCGACACGAAGCCGTTCGAAAGCGTCTTCGGTCTCGTGGTCAAGCGCGCGCCCGGCGCGTTCGGGAATCTTGGTGCCCTCGAGTTCGATCAGAATCTCGTCGATGCTCGATGCGGTCGAAGGGACGGGAAAGGTGATGTCGGCGTCGCCGAGCGAACGATAGCGTTTGCCCTCCTTCGCCAGATAGAGCGGAATGATCGGGATGTTCTCGCGTTTGGTGTAGGCCCAAATATCCGCCTCGGTCCAGTGCAGGATCGGATGGATCCGCAAATGCGCGCCGGGAGGCGGCGAGGCATTGAACTGATCCCAGAATTCGGGCGGTTGGTCGCGTACATCCCATCCGCCTTCGGTGCCGCGTGGCGAAAACACCCGTTCCTTGGCGCGGGTCGCTTCCTCATCGCGGCGGATGCCGGCGATCAGTCCGTCGAAGCCATATTTGTTGAGCGCGAGTTTCAGCCCCTCGGTCTTGCGCGCCGCGGAGCGAGCGGCAGGCGGCAAGGTCGGATCGATCGCTTCGACCGGCGGGCAGTAATCAACCTTGAGGTCGAGGTCCCACTCCTTCGAGTAGCGATCACGAAATGCGTACATTTCGGGGAATTTCTTCTCGGTGTCCACGTGCAACGCCGGGAACGGCACCCGGCCGAAGAAGGCCTTGCGCGCCAGCCAGATCATCACGTTGGAATCCTTGCCCAGCGACCACAGCAGCGCGAGCTTTTTCAGCCGGGCAAACGCTTCCCGGAAAATGTAGATACTCTGCGCTTCAAGCGCATCAAGATGGTCCATTCCAGGCTGCATGGCCTGCTCCTTAGCTTCTTTTTTCGTCGTTCACAGTCGACGGCTGTGCCGCTGATCGTCAAAGTCAGCGGTCGCCAGAATTGCGGATTCCGGACGCTGAGAAGATGCATCTCGCCCGGGTGGTGTTTTGAAGTAGGAAATTCTATACTTAGGTCTTCGCATAGAAGAAATAATTTTCTGTTTTGTGATCTTGTCAGATACATAAATAGAAAATAATTTCAGTCAACCCTATCCAGGGAGTAGAGAACACCAGATGAAGTTCCTCCCGATCTTTCTCGATCCCAGTGCCGGTCCGATCCTTTTGGTCGGAGCGGGCGACCTGGTTCGGGCCAGGTTGCGCCTGTTGCTTGCGGCGGGAGCGCATGTGCGCTGGCACGCCACCGACGGTGACTTCGCGGTTCCCGGTCTTGACGCGGCTGCCGCTTCGCGGATCGAGAGAGGGGAAGTCGATCCGCGCACGGTTGATCTTAGCGGCATCGTCGCGGTGTTCTGCGCGAGCGCCGGGGAGATCGGCGAGCACGTCGCTGCGCGTGCGCGGTCGGCCGGTGTGCCCGTCAATGTGATGGACGATCCTGCGCATTCGAGTTTCATCGTTCCTGCGATCGTGGATCGCGGCGACGTGGTGGCGGCGATCGGCACCGGCGGCGCATCACCCGTGGTGGCGCGGCGTGTGCGCGAACGTATCGAAGCAGCCTTGCCGGCGCGTATAGGCGACCTGGCGGCTATGATTGGGCGCTGGCGCAGGTCAATTCATGACCACATTCCCGACCTCCCGTTGCGTCGTCGCTTTTGGGAGCGCGTGATCGACGGCCCGATCGGCGAGGCGATTCTTGCCGGCCGTTCCGATGAGGCCGAAGGCTCACTGAAGGCGATTGTCGATCCGTCTATTTATGCGGGTGCATCTGTTCCGGGCGAGATCGAAGGGCGCGTCACGCTGGTCGGCGCGGGGCCGGGCGATCCGGATCTGCTCACCATCAAGGCGCTGCGGGCGCTGCAGGATGCCGACATCGTATTTTACGACGAATTGGTCACGCCAGAGATTCTCGATCGCGCGCGCCGCGACGCGGTGCGTGTGCCGGTGGGTCGCCGCATCGGCAAACCCGGCATCGGGCAAGACGCCATCAACCGGCTGCTGATCGATGCCGCCAAATCCGGTCAGCGGGCCGTCCGCCTCAAGGGCGGCGATCCCTTCATTTTCGGCCGCGGCGGCGAAGAGGTAGAGGCGCTACGAGAGGCCGGTGTCGCCTGTTCGGTTATACCTGGAATTACGGCCGGGCTCGGCGCGGCTGCGGAATTCGAAGTGCCGCTCACCTACCGCCGAGAGGCGCTGCGCATCACCTTTCTTACCGCGCATAAGGCTCACGACGCTTCGAACGTCGACTGGTCGGCACTGACCGACCGCAAGATGACCGTCGTGGTCTATATGGGAATCACGGCGGCGGCGGCGATCCGCAGCGGGCTGCTGGAGGCCGGGCGTTCGCCCGAAACGCCGGTCGGCGTGTTCGCCCGCGCCACCCGTCCCGATGCCAAATCCGTCATCGGTATACTGGATCACCTTCCGGCGCTGGTTCGCGATGTCGAGGGTGGCCCCGCTATCCTTGTGATCGGTGACGTCGTTTCGCACTCCGCGCCGTGGCGCAATGCGAGCCAGAATTCCTCCCTCCAGACATTTCAGATGGCCGCAGAATGACTTCTCTGCTTGAACGAAAGAGCGCCGCGACGGGTGCGACAGCGCAATCTGCTCCAGCGGCAGAGATCCCCGCATTGCCTGCTGCGGCCGCGCTAAACGAGTCTTTGCGCAGCGCTTCCCCCGCGGATGTGATCAGTGTGGCGCTTCGCACGGTTGGTCGAGACAGGCTGGCGCTGGTCTCGTCGTTCGGCACCGAGTCCGCTGCGCTGCTCAAGGTGATGGCTGACGTCGATCCTGCCATTCCGGTCATCTTTCTCGATACCGGATGGCTGTTTGAAGAGACGCTGACCTATCGTGACACATTGATCGCGGCGCTCGGCCTGACAGATGTTCGCTCCATTCCGCCGTCAGAGGATGCGTTGAAAGGCGAGGACCCTGATCGCGAGTTATGGCACTCAGATCCGGATGCCTGCTGCCGGATTCGGAAAGTGGAGCCGCTTGCGCGCGCACTTCAGCCGTTCGACGCCTGGATCAACGGTCGCAAGCGGTTTCAGGGTGGCCTTCGCGCCGACATTCCATTCGTGGAAGACGACGGCGCGCGGCTCAAGTTCAATCCGTTCGCGAACGCCTCGCGCGCCGACATCGAGGCGATCTATGCATCGGCGAAACTGCCGCCGCACCCGCTTATCGCGTCGGGATTCCTCTCCGTCGGCTGCATGCCATGCACCTCGCGCGCGACCGCGAATGAAGACGCACGCGCCGGCCGCTGGCGCGGCAGAGCCAAGACGGAATGCGGCATCCACACGATGAAGACTTCGTAGAGGAATAACTCTGCACCGCCGCAAACATTGAAATGTCGTTTCGTTGACTTGAAGCTGCCCTTTGACGAGTTTCTTCATGGGTTCTGGCGCTAATGGTCGTCGCGTGAGCGGGCCTTATGGAGATGGGAATGCTTCGTCGAATCTTTATGGTTTTGGCTGGATTGATATGGGCTGGTTCTGCCTACGCGGCCGACGTGTCGTTGCTGAATGTCTCATACGATCCGACTCGAGAGCTTTATGCTGATTTCAACAAGGCGTTTGCGGCGCATTATCAAAAGGAAACCGGCAAGAGCGTCGAGATCAAGCAGTCTCATGGCGGCTCCGGAAAGCAGGCGCGCGGAGTGATCGATGGTTTGCAGGCCGATGTGGTGACCCTTGCGCTCGCCTATGACATCGATGCGGCGGCGGAGCACGGTCTGTTGGCTAAGGACTGGCAGAAGCGGTTGCCGGAGAACTCATCTCCCTATACGTCAACGATCGTTTTTCTGGTGCGTACCGGCAATCCCAAAGCTATCAAGGATTGGGGCGATCTGATCAAGCCCGGTGTCAAAGTCATTACGCCGAATCCCAAAACCTCCGGCGGCGCGCGCTGGAATTATCTCGCAGCATGGGGTTTTGCGCTGAAAAAGCTGGGCGGCGAAGACAAGGCTAAACAGTTTGTGGCCGACATTTACAAACACGTTCCGGTGCTCGATACCGGCGCGCGCGGCTCTACCGTCACCTTCGTCGAGCGCGGCGTCGGCGACGTGCTGCTGGCATGGGAGAACGAAGCCTTTCTCGCGCTGAAGGAGTTCGGAAAAGATAAATTCGAGATCGTGGTGCCGTCGATCTCCATTCTGGCGGAACCGCCGGTTGCTGTCGTGGATAAAGTGGTAGACAAGAAGGGTACACGCGCCGTTGCCGAGGCGTATCTGAAATATTGGTATACGAAGGACGCCCAGGATATCGCTGGGCGAAACTACTACCGTCCGACTGACCCGGAAATAATCCAGAAATATGCCGATGCATTCCCCAAGGTTGAACTGTTCAAGATCGACGACGTGTTCGGCGGTTGGGCCAAGGCGCAGAAGGTGCACTTCAGCGAAGGCGGCATCTTCGATCAGATCTACCAGGACTGATTCAACGGGGCGGAGCGGGACGACGTGAAAGGAGGATTGGGACGACGTCGGACGCTGCCGGGATTCGGCCTCACCATGGGGCTGACATTGACCTGGCTTTCGATCATCGTTCTGATCCCTCTTGCGGGATTGTTTCTAAAGTCATTTGAACTGAACTTTGCCCAGTTTCTCGATATCATCACCAGCCGGCGAACATTGAACGCGCTCAAGATTTCATTCGGACTCGCGTTCCTTGCCGCGCTGGTCAATCTGGTGATGGGCAGCGTCATCGTCTGGGCGCTGGTACGCTACCGGTTTCCGGGTCGCCGCATTCTCGATGCGATCGTCGACATTCCCTTTGCGTTGCCGACCGCGGTGGCCGGCATTGCGCTGACGACGCTGTTCGCGCAGAATGGCTGGCTCGGTGCACCGCTGGCCGAGCTGGGCGTCGAAGTGTCGTTTACACCCCTCGGTATTTTTGTTGCGATGGTGTTTATCGGGATTCCTTTCGTGGTGCGCACCGTGCAGCCGGTACTGATCGATCTCGATCCTGAGATCGAGGAAGCCGCTGCCAGTCTTGGCGCCAGTCGATGGCAGACAGTGTGGCGGGTTGTTCTTCCAAGCCTTGTGCCGGCACTGCTCACGGGGTTTGCGCTCGCATTCGCACGCGCGGTCGGTGAATACGGCTCAGTGATTTTCATCGCCGGTAACCTGCCGAACGTGTCGGAAATCGCGCCGCTTCTGATCGTGATCCGCCTGTCGGAATTCCGCTACGCCGACGCGACCGCGATCGCCGTGGTCATGTTGGTGGTGTCTTTCCTGGTGATCTTCGTCATCAATCGCTTGCAGCGCTGGGCTCGGTCGCAAGAGCAGGCGTACTAGAGGTGGCGTTGATGTCTGAAGCCGCGATCGCGATTCCGCTTGACCAGACCGATGCCCGCTCCGAGCCGCGCTGGGTGCGTGGACTGTTGATCGGCCTTTGTATCCTGTTTCTCACGCTGTTCATCGTGTTGCCGCTGACGATCGTGTTCGTCGAAGCGTTATCCAGGGGCGGGCGGGTGTATCTCGCGGCGCTTGTCGAGCCTGAAGCGTTATCGGCGATCAGGTTGACGTTGACGGTTGCGGCGATCTCGGTGGGTCTCAATCTGGTGTTCGGATTGATTGCCGCATGGGCCGTCGCCAAGTTCGAGTTTCCCGGAAAGACGCTGCTCATCACTTTGATCGATCTGCCGTTCTCGGTCAGCCCGGTCGTTTCCGGTCTGGTGTTCGTGCTGTTGTTCGGCGGACAGGGTTTTCTCGGACCTTGGCTACAAGATAACAACATCGAGATTCTGTTTTCGTTGCCTGGCATCGCATTGGCGACAACGTTCGTGACTTTTCCGTTCGTGTCGCGGGCGCTAATTCCGTTGATGCAGGAGCAGGGAACGGCGGAAGAAGAAGCCGCGCTATCGCTCGGCGCCTCCGGACTGCAGACTTTCTTTCGCGTTACGCTTCCGAATATCAAATGGGGCTTGCTCTATGGCGTGTTGCTCTGCAACGCGCGCGCCATGGGCGAGTTCGGTGCGGTCTCGGTGGTTTCCGGTCACATCCGGGGTGAAACCAATACGATGCCGCTGCTGGTTGAAATCCTGTATAACGAGTATCAATTCGTGGCGGCGTTCGCGGTAGCATCGTTATTGGCGTTGCTCGCATTGATCACGCTGGTTGCCAAAACGATTCTCGAAGGGCAACTCGACGAGGGACGGCAGGCGCGTGAGCATTGAGCTAAAAAATATCGTCAAGAGATTTGGCGCATTTTCCGCGCTTGGTGGTGTCGACCTGACGATCGCGGATGGGGAATTACTGGCGCTGCTTGGCCCGTCGGGTTCGGGCAAGACGACGCTGCTGCGAATTATCGCCGGGCTCGACTGGCCGGACGGTGGCTCGGTGTCATTCGACGGCGAGAACGCCCTGGCGCGCGGGGCGGGTGAGCGGCAGGTGGGCTTCGTATTTCAACACTACGCTTTGTTCCGCCATATGACGGTATTCGAAAACGTCGCGTTCGGGCTGCGGGTGCAGCCGCGCGCCGTTCGCAAGGACGAAGCCAGCATCCGCGCGCGAGTCAGGGAATTGCTCGATCTGGTGCAGCTCGACTGGCTCGCTGACCGCTACCCGAGTCAACTCTCCGGCGGCCAGCGTCAACGCATCGCACTTGCCCGAGCGCTGGCCACCCAGCCCCGCATCCTACTGCTGGACGAGCCGTTCGGTGCGCTCGATGCCAAGGTGCGGAAGGAGTTGCGCCGCTGGCTGCGCTCGTTGCACGAGGAGATTCATGTCACTTCGGTGTTCGTGACTCACGATCAGGAGGAAGCGCTCGAAGTCGCAAACCGCGTCGTGGTGATGGACAAGGGCAGGATCGAGCAGATCGGCAGGCCGGGTGAGGTTTATGACAGCCCGGCGACCGCCTTCGTCCATGGCTTTATCGGCGAATCGATTGTCTTGCCCGTCGATGTTCAGGACGGTGTGATTCGGCTTGGCGGCACACCGCTGAATATCGCAGCGGAGTGCGGTGTATCCGGGCCGTCGAAGCTGTTCGTTCGCCGCCACGATATGCAGATCAGTCCGCCCGGCTGGGGTGGCCTCGAGGGCACCGTGCGGCGGGTGCGGACCTTCGGTCCGATCCAGCGCGCCGACGTCGCATTGTCCGACGGCCAGGGCGAAACCATCATCGAGATCGATGCGCCGCGTGATCGCGAGCTTCGGGATGGCGAGGTCGTCGGATTGCGGCCCCGGCGTTATCGTATTTTCGCGGATCCGGCCTAGCGTGGTTTTGGTTCAGACCTTCATTGTCTCAGTGAGTCCATCAAGCGAACCAAAATCTGGAATCGTGCGGCCGCTTATGTCCCTTTGATCCGGCGTTCATATCAAAGATTGCCGCAAGACAGGCGAAAGCCAGTGTCGGTACGCTAAGGCTTCATTCACCTTTCAGCCACCATTGATGTGCAACACCTGCAACTGATTGGGGACTAGTGGCCCGATTCCGACATTCGCATGCTGTTTTCAGCGCGTCTTTGGCGAATGTTAAGATCGATGGACCTCTAGCAAGTATAAGCTGCTCGCGTCCTTTCGAATCCGAAGTTCGAAGGGCGCAGTGCAGAACTTCGGATTCGGGATACGAGGATGATCCGCACCTTTGCCATGCTTCTTGGCCTGCTGACCGTGGCCGGATGCGTTACGGATAAACCGCCGTCTGACGAGCAGCCGGCGTTCTATCTCGACATGGCCCATGGCGGAGCCAAGCTGGATGCCGCGGTGGCGGCCTCCATGATTTCGGGCTATCGCGCTAATAACAGCCTGGGTCCTGTGACGGTCGATCCCGAACTCATGAAGGTCGCCGAAACCCAATCGATGGTGATGGCCAAACGCAATAAAATGGATCACGACATTGCCGGCACGCTGCCCAAGCGGCTGGCGGCGGCCAACTATCCGGCAACGCTGGCGGTCGAGAATATCGGTGCCGGTTACCATACCCTCGCCGAGGCATTCTCGGGCTGGCGCGATTCGCCCCCGCATCGGGCCAACATGCTCAAGAACGGCGTCACGAAATTGGGCATCGCAGCGACCTATGCTCCGGATACCAAATACAAGGTGTTCTGGACGCTGGTATTGGCGTCCACCGACGAGCGATAACGACTGCGTGGAGCGGTGTCGCCTGCGACCCGAGCGCGAACCGACGTCACGGTGCCGCCTCAGGCGCATTAGCGTGGAGGCGCCGCGGGCCGGCTTGAGCGGTGATACTGTGAGCCCGTGATTTGATAGAAGCACCGCCGTCGATGATCCGCTGTTCCGACAGGAGAAGGCGATGACGAACTTGAAAGGCAAGACCGCGGTCGTGACCGGATCAACCAGCGGCATAGGGCTGGCCTATGCCCGCGCCTTCGCCGGCGCCGGCGCTAATGTCGTGATCAATGGGCTTGGCACTGCGGCAGAAATCGACAAGGAACGCTCCGGCATCGAGGCGGAGTTCAAGGTCAAGGCGGTCTACTCGCCTGCCGACATGACTAAGCCCGCCGAAATTGCGGGCATGATCGAACTGGGCGAAACAACCTTTGGCTCGGTCGATATCCTCGTTAACAACGCGGGCATCCAGTTCGTTGCGCCGATCGAGGACTTTCCCATCGAGAAGTGGGACGCGATCATCGCCATCAATCTGTCGTCGGCCTTCCATGCCATCCGCGCCGCCGTGCCTGGCATGAAGAAACGCGGTTGGGGTCGCATCATCAATACCGCATCGGCGCATTCGTTGGTGGCCTCGCCCTTCAAGTCGGCCTATGTGACCGCCAAGCATGGAATTGCTGGCCTTACCAAGACGGTGGCGCTTGAGCTCGCGCCGCACAGAGTCACCTGCAACTGTATTAGCCCCGGCTATGTCTGGACGCCGCTGGTCGAGAAACAAATTCCCGACACCATGAAGGCGCGCAACCTGACCAGGGAGCAGGTTCTGGACGACGTGCTGCTCGCGGCGCAACCGACCAAGCAGTTCGTCACCGTGGAGCAAGTCGCCGCGCTGGCGCTCTATCTCTGCGGCGACGATGCCGCTCAGATCACCGGAAGCAACCTGTCGATCGATGGCGGCTGGACGGCAGCGTAGGCAATCTTCTCCGCTGAACGATGGATTTGTTTCGTCCATACCCCGGAATAAATCCGGCCACGACGGGGTGACGTTTTTATACAGAGGCCCGCTTTCCAAACGCCAGCACATGCAATCCGAGTCTTCGGCGGACGATCCAGAACAGCAGGACCGTTTCGAACGCGAGCGAGATTGAAGTGGCGGCGGCGGCGCCATGGCCGCCGTAGCGCGGGACGAGCGCGAAGCACAGCGCGACGTTCATGCCGAAGGCCAGCGCATAAGCGGATGCACAGGCGTGCTGATGGCCAAGCATGTTGAGCAGCCGCTCGACCGGGCCGATGGCGGAACGGACCACGAGCCCGATCGCGGCTACGAACATGATGCTGTAGCCGGTGACGAATTGCGGACCGAATAGCCACAGCATCGGTTTGCCGAGTGCGAGCAGCAGCAACGTTGCCGCAAGCGAGGGCCAGAACGTCCATTTGATCGCATGGGCGAGGTAGGCCGCCAACCGCTCGCGGTCGCCTGCGGCATGATATTCAGTGAAGCGGTGCGCCGTTGTCGCCGACATAGCGTAGTGAATGAACGACACCAGCGCCAAGGTTTTAACGACGGCAAAGTAAACGCCGACCTCCTCCGACGAGCGAAACTGCTGCAGCACGAGTACATCGGTGTAGGACAACAGGAGATAAAAGCTCTCGACCAGCAAAATCGGCAACGAGACCGAGAGCCAGCCGCGAAAATCGTGGACCTTCGGCCCGGACGCTACGATCGTGCCCAATCTGCGATTGAGTACGATCATCTGGCCGATCATGGCAATCCAGACCGCCGCTACGCTGGCCAGCATGGCGACGGTGGCGCTGAGGTGAAATCCCAGCGCGAAAGCGCCGGCGGTGAAGCCGATAATCAGCGATTGCCGCACGATGAACTGGGGCATCAGTCCGAGCCGCATCCAATCGTGGGAACGCGCGATGCCGTCCTGGGTGTTGGCGACCACGAATGCCGGTAGCGTCAGGCAGCCGACATAAAGCGGCACGACCGTCGCCGCATCGATCCACGGCGACAGTACTCTGACCAGGGCCGCGAGCGATATCGAGACCAGCGAGGCAACGATGAATGTCATCCAGCGGCTGCCGCTCAGGAATCCGCGCAGCCGTGCATCGTCGCCGCTCGCGCGATATTCCGGAATGATCTTCTGCGCCGAGGCCGAGATGCCGAAATCCATCATGCTGCCGAGCAGCAGAACCCAGGTCCAGACATACACATAGACGCCGTAGTCGGAACCGCCCATCCACCGCGCGAGAAGGATTTGCGCCACGTATGCAAGGCCGGCGCTTATGACCCGGATGATGAAGATCGTGCCGGCGAGCCGCTTGGTCAGCGAAGCCTCGTTCGAACCTCCCATTATTGCGCGCAATCGTCCGGTCAGTAAGGGCGATCGCTTCGCAGGGGCGGGTTGGGTGTCCGTCATGGCCACGGCGAAATCCTCGGCGCGGGAAGCGCGCCATGATCCGGACTTAAGCAACGATTCCTTAAGATTCTGTTGGGTGAAACAGATAGGCTTGCATCGCCTCTGACGGTTCGCCATCAATTCAGATTGATATTGAATTCATAGGCGCTCTTGTCGCCGACCAGAGTCAGCTTCAACGCGGCGCCTTCAGCATTCGCGTTCGCCGGTAGGCCGTCGAGCTTGAATGAAAATCGTTTCACCCCGCGCGGCGCGTGCTCGTGCCGGGTCGGGATCGGCAGCGACCAGTCCGGCGTCGGGCCTTCGACGAACAGGTTGACCTCGTCCCTGGGATTTGAGGTTGCGACATCGACGATCACCGTGGATTTCTCGTCGCGCCTGACGTCGCGAATCGTCAAGGGATTAGGGTCCCCGATCCGGGCCGGCTTTGGCACCATATCGAGCGCCGCGGCAAGCGCGCTGTCCTCTGCGCTGGCGACGCTGGCGAAAGCAAGCTCCATAGTGGCTTCGGCGGGAATGCACAGCTTGGCGCATACCGCGAAATTGACGGTTGCGCGCAGCGTGATCGGTTTCTCGGCATTGGTAGCTGCGATCCGCAACGGCAGCACGATCTGCTCCTTGTAGCCGAGCGCATGACCGCCCGCGCCGTCGGGAAATTTCGATGGCGCGGGCCACAGCACAGTCACAGCATCGACGTTGTCCGACCTTGAGAAGTCAAACCGCGGCGGCACGCCCGAGTCGCCCGGTGTCCGCCAGAAGGTTTTCCAACCCGGCTCGAGCTGAAACGCGATGCCACCGAGCAGTACCGCTCCGCTGCGCGAGCCCGCGAGCAGGCGGACGGCGGCGTGGCTGCCTTGCTGCCATGGCGAGGAATCTTGGGCCGTCGCAGGAATTGAAAGCGCACAACCCAGCAATGCGACCGCAACGCAGGGCACCGCGTAAAGAGGAACTTTGATGATCATGCAGCGTCTTTTTACAGGTTGCTCCGAAGCCAAACTATTGAATTGCTTGTGATGTGCTGTTTAGCCGTGGCGGGATGGTTGATTGACAGAATGGACGCCCAATATCAGGATGGAAGGGCAACATGAGGGTCATTTGCTGATGAATCCAGCGCGTAAAGGGCCTGGCAGGGACCGTCGTCACACCGACGATGCAGACACGGAGACTGATGACCGCAACTATCTCGACGGCCAGCTGCTGATTGCTATGCCGGTGATGGAAGATGAGCGGTTCGCACGATCCGTGATCTATGTTTGCGCGCACTCGTCCGAGGGAGCGATGGGTATTATCCTCAATCGCCCTGCCGGAAGCGTCGACTTCACTGATTTGTTGGTGCAACTCGACATCATTAAGCGAACCGACCAGATCAAGCTGCCGGAAACCGCCGAGACGATGAAAGTGATGAAAGGCGGCCCGGTCGAAACCGGCCGCGGCTTCGTTCTGCACTCGAGCGATTTCTTCATCGAAGATGCGACGCTGCCCATTGACGAGGGCATCTGCCTGACCGCGACGCTCGATATTTTGGAAGCTATTGCCAAAGGCACCGGCCCAAAACACGCGATCCTGGCGCTTGGTTATGCCGGCTGGGCGCCGGGTCAGCTGGAGACGGAAATCCAGGACAACGGATGGTTGCACTGCCCGGCTGATCAGGACCTGATCTTCGGCCACGATATCGAGGATAAATATACTCGCGCGCTGCACAAGATCGGCATCGATCCGGGCATGTTGTCGAACGAAGCCGGTCACGCCTGAGCGAGCCGAGGTTTTGCCTTTCGGGTGTTGCGCATTGGCCGATCTCAGCTTGCCGCCTCAAGCCGCTCCTGGGCCAGGAGCCGCATCGTCGCATCGGCGTCCATCGGCTCGCCGAATGCGAAGCCTTGCGCGTATTCGCAGCCCATCTGATAGAGTTCTACCGCATCAGAGTCGGTTTCAGCGCCTTCGGCGACAACGTCCATGCTGAGATCGTGCGCCATTGCGATGATCGACTTGAGAATGACAGGCCGCGTGCCCCGCGTTGTGGTGCGCACGAACGATTGGTCGATCTTGATAGTGTCGAGCGGGAAACGCTGCAGGTACGATAGCGAGGAATAGCCCGTACCGAAATCGTCAAGCGAGAGCCCGACGCCAAGTTCGCGAATTCGTTGCAGCATCTGAGCTGCATGTTCGGGATTTTCCATGACCAGCGATTCTGTCAGTTCAAGCTTCAGTGTGCCGCGCGCGATTGATGAGCGCGACAGCACAGAGCGGATGTCGTGGATCAGATCATGCCGCAGCAATTGGCGCGAAGAGACGTTGACGCTGGCGAAAATCGGTGGTTGCGACCGGATAGTGCGCTGCCAGACCGCGAGTTGGCGCGTGGTCTGGTCCATCACGAACGTCCCGAGATCGACAATCAGGCCGGCTTCCTCGGCGATAGTGATGAATTCGTCCGGCGCCATCCGCCCAAGCTTGGGGTGATCCCACCGTGCCAGCGCTTCGAAACCCGCGATCGAGCGGTCCTCCAGCCGGACGATAGGCTGGTACAGGATGGCGATCTCACGCCGTTCGATGGCGCGCCGCAACTCCGACTCGAGCGATAGCCGATCGTTTTTCCGGGCGCGCATCGCAGGTTTGTAAACGTCGATCCGATCGCCGCCGATCCGTTTGGAATGGTACATCGCAAGTTCAGCGTCCTTGATGATCTCCTCCGTCAATTGCGTCTGAGGGTCGCTCAGCGCGAGACCGATTGACGCGGTCAGGAAGATCTCGCGGTCATTGAAGGTGATCGGAGCGCGGATGGTCTTGCGGATGGTTTCGGCGAACGCGGTGATGCGGGGCGGGTCCTGCTCCGACAACACGATGAGGCCGAACTGGTCGCCGGAAAGTCGCGCCAGCGTATCCTGTGGCTTGAGGATGCGCGTCAACCGCCGTGCCAGCGTCAGCAGGATCGAATCCCCGACCGCGATACCGACGGAATCGTTGACCTGCTTGAAACGGTCGAGGTCGATTACCATCAGGGTCGGCCGCAGGCTCGGCATGGTCTTGGCGAAGGTCGCGACCGCGTTGAGACGGTCGATGAAAAGCTTGCGATTTGGAAGGCCGGTCAGGTTGTCGTGCACCGAATCGTGGAGCATCCGCTCCTCGGCTTTCCTGGTCTCGGTGACATCGGTGAGAGTTCCGACCACCCGTGAAACCTCGCCGTCGGACCCGACCACCGGGCGCGCTTTCAGTGCGAACCACATGAAGTGGCCGTCGGACATGCGCAGCCGGAAGTCCTGCACTAGCCGTCCCCGACGCTGTTCGAGTACGCTGTCTAGCGCCGCGCGGAACCGGTCCTGATCGAGCGGATGCAGTACCTCCAGCCAGGTCGCCGCCGGACCCTCGAGCGCTCCGCGTTTCAGGCCGAGCAGGCTTTCGGTCTCGGGACTGGTGAAGACCTTGTCGGCGGAGACGTCCCAGTCCCAAACCAGATCACCCGCGCCGGTCAACGCGAGAGCGCGGCGCTCGACGTCGGATACGACGCCCGAGGTGCTGCCTCCGCCAGCGAAAGCATGCTGCATTACCGTGAATCCGATCAGCATCACGATCAGCACGAGGCCGCCGAGCAGGGCGGGGCCGACGATGTCGTTGATGACTTTGCCTTCGATCGCCATTCCGGCGGCGCTGACCCAAACCACCAACAGGAACCAGGTCGGGATCAGCAATACGGCGCGATCAAAGCCGTGAACCGCGAGATAGACGATCAGTCCGAAGCCGAATATGGCGATCAGGGCGAGCGACATCCGCGCGATACCGGAGGCCACCGCCGGATCGAACAGGGCAAGCGCCACCAGAGAGCCGAGGAAAGCCAGCCAGCCAAGGGTGATATGCGAATAGCGGACGTGCCAGCGATTGAGGTTGAGATAGGCGAATAGGAATACGAGCAGCGTTGCCGCGAGAATCGCCTCGCCCGAGGCGCGCCAGACCCGTTCAGCACCGGCCGACATGTCCAGCACCTTGCCCCAGAAGCCGAAATCGACGCCGATATAAACCAGCACCGCCCAGGCAAGCGCTGCGGCTGCAGGAAACATGATGCTTCCCTTGACCACGAACAGGATGGTCAGCACCAGCGCCAGCAACCCGGAGATGCCGATGACGATGCCCTGATACAAGGTGAAGGAATTGACCTTGTCCTTGTAGGCGTCGGGCTCCCAGAGATAAAGCTGCGGCAGCTTGTCGGTGCGCAGTTCCATGACGAAAGTAATGACTGCGCCCGGATCGAGCGTGATGCGGAAGACGTCGGCGGTGGCGCTCTCCTGCCGCTCCGGACGATCACCGGTCGATGGCGTGATGGTCGCGATGCGCGATTGTCCGAGATCCGGCCAGAGCAGTCCCGAAGACACGAGGCGGTAATGCGGTGCGACGATCAAACGATCCAGTTGATCGTCGGTGTTGTTGGCAAGCGCGAAAACGACCCAGTGCTGGCCGCCTTCCCGCGCGCGCACCTCGATGCGGCGAATGATACCGTCGGTGCCGGGCGCGGTCGAGACTTGAATGCGGTCTGAGTCGCTGTGCTGATGATCGAGGATGGCGGTGAGGTCGATGGCGGGCGCGTCGCTGCGGACGCTGACGGCGTCGACTGCGCGTGCCGGCGATGCCACGACGAAAATCATGAGGGCCAGCGAAAGACACGCAAGCCACCTGATCGCACGCAATGTCATTTCCTCATGTTCAACATACAGTCCCGCCTTTTTGCGCGGGAGGAGATCGAGACCCGCGCGGAGACGATCCTGGATGTCACAGACCTGGACGTCACAGAAATGAAAGCGAACCCGTGCAAACCCGCCACCTGCTCTCGCCGAACCAGCCGACCGCGCGAGATAGATGACATAATTTCAAAAGGAATTATAGGCTCCCGCAGGTTCGCAGGAATCTAAACTGTCAACACAATTTTGCCCACATGCGCGCTGGTTTCCATCCGCCGATGAGCTTCCGCTGCCTTGTCGAGCGGGAAGCTGCTGTCGATCAGCGGCTTGATTCGTCCGTCGTGCATCAAGGGCAGCACTTTGGCTTCGATGGCGCCGACCATCAAGGCCTTGTCTGCAACCGACCGCGGCCGCAGCGTCGAACCGGTATGGTGCAGCCGCTTCATCATCAGCCTGGCGAAATTAACGGTTGCCTTCGCACCATTGAGAAATGCGATCTGCACGATGCGGCCCTCGAGCGCGGCGGCATCATAGTTCTTCTCGATGTAGTCGCCGCCGACCATATCGAGGATGAGATTGGCGCCTGCGCCGGCCGTCATCGCCTTCACCTCCGCGACGAAATCCTGGAGTTTGTAGTTGATGGCGTGATCGGCACCAAGGCTAAGACAGGCGTCTGCCTTCTCCTTTGATCCGACGGTCACGATCGTCCTTGCACCGAACGCCTTGGCGAGTTGAATCGCCATAGTGCCGATGCCCGATGAACCGCCGTGTATTAGCAACGTCTCGCCTGCTTTCAATGCGCCGCGTTCGAACACATTGTGCCACACCGTCATCAGGGTTTCCGGTGTAGCGCCGGCTTCAATCATGGAGAACCCGAGAGGGATCGGCATCGCGATCGACTCATGCGCGACGCAGTATTGTGCGTATCCGCCGCCCGAGACCAGCGACATCACTTTGTCGCCGAGTTGATACTTGCTCGCGCCTTCGCCAAGCGCAGCTATCTCGCCAGCGACTTCCAGGCCGGGCAGATCGCTGGTGCCGGGTGGTGGGGGATAGCTGCCGGAGCGCTGTAGGATATCCGGCCGGTTGACGCCGGCCACCGCGACCTTGATCAGGATTTCGTTTGTGCCGGGTGAGGGAACCGGACGAATCTCCGGCACAAGAACCTCCGGGCCACCGGGCTTGCTGATGCCGATGGCGGTCATTTGCACTGGTGGCTTATCCATGGGTCGTCACCGGGGAAAGCGCGGGAAAGACGGTCCGATGCTGACTATAGCGTTTTCAAGCGACGTGCGTACCAATTCGTGTGAGAAGCCCGTCACCGACAAACTCGTCACGGTCGGGCCTCGGATTGCATGAGAAGCGAATAAGCTCTGGACAGCCGGCCGCGAACTGGAAAAACCTGTGACGACGGGCTCTTGAGCCGCAGCGGGACGGACGCATGACCATCGATGACGACGAACCCAGGAAAAAGATCACGCATGACATCGGGCAGGATCTCTCGCTGCTTTCGGTGAACGAACTCGAGGACCGTATCGCGTTGCTGACGGCCGAGATCCAGCGCCTGCGGGCGGCTGAAGTGAAGAAGCGCGCCTCGAAGGATGCGGCTGACCGTTTTTTCAAGTCTTGAGAGATGTATTCGGTCCGGATTGGTCCGACCGGTTCCCCCGGTGCCTGCATGACCGGGGAGAGCCCTGCCCAAACTGCAAACAAAAGCTGAAGAAATTCGTTCGTTTACGATTAATTAAGCTTTCCCGACTATGACTGAAATGTCCTTCATTGGACACCGAGTGGCTTCCTGTCCACTCTGTTTGACGCCTCCCTGTTATCAACTTCAGGCCGCCGGAAACGGCGGCTCTTTTTTTGCCTGCGTCATCTTACTGCGTCATTTTGCTTGGCGTTATCCTCGCAATGTCGCCTTGAATATTAACCCTTATTAATCCTTGCCGATATCTGGCGCTGGACTCCCGCTCCGCGGCGCGCAATGATTTGTTCATCATAAGTCGGCGCGAAGAAGCCGGCAGGCGGCCAAAGGTGTATTCGAAAAATGGATACCGGCCGTCGCGATCAGGGTGTACGTAAGTTATTGATTTAATGAATTTTCTTACGGTAACCGGATTTCACTTGCGGACACTGCGTGAGGCGTGAACCATGTTCGATCCATCGGCAGGCGACAGCGGTCTTGTCCAGTTCAGCGAACATCTCGCCGGCTCTTCCGTATTCACCGCCTTGTTCCGGGAAGGCATGGATCTGGTCGAGGAAACCGCTGCCTATCTCGATGGTGATGGCCGCACCGAGGCGAAATCGCTCGAACGTTCAGTCAGCCTGACCTACGCCACCGAAAGCATGAGGCTGACCACTCGGTTGATGCAACTCGCTTCGTGGCTCTTGCTGCATCGCGCCGTGAAGGAAGGCGAGATGACGCTGGCACAGGCCAATCGCGAAAAGACCAGGGTCAAGCTGTCGGCGGCGGATCCCGGTGCGCAGGACATGATCGCAAAATTGCCGTGGCAGTTGCAGGATCTGATCGAGCGGTCGATGAATTTGCAGGCGCGGGTACGGCGCCTCGATACCACCATCCATGCGCCGCCTGTAGAGCATGGGACGGCCGGTAATCCGCTGGTGTCGCAACTCGACCGTCTCAGGGAAGCATTCGAGCGCCAGACCGGCTAACCCTACCGAGAAAGTCGCAACGGGATGGTCTCGGCCGTCGTGCCGCATGTTTTTTGAAGGCGTAGCGCGACGAGAGCGCTTCACCTCTTGATGGAACGCGATCATTTCCGATGTCATGCGAGCCGGCGGGCCGGCCAACCGATAAAAGACCCGCTAAGCGGGTCTCCTCAGAACGTCCGGATTGTTCCGGCATGATGCGCCTCGCAATGACGCGATCTCGGATTGAGTTTTAAACTCAGTCCTTCTTGAGGAAGCCCGAGAATTTTTTCTGGAACCGGGAGACGCGGCCGCCGCGGTCGAGAATCTGTTGGGAACCGCCGGTCCATGCTGGATGCGACTTGGAATCGATGTCGAGGTTCAGCGTATCGCCGTCCTTGCCCCAGGTGGAACGGGTCAGGTACTCTGTTCCGTCGGTCATCACGACCTTAATTGTATGATAATCCGGGTGAATTTCGGCTTTCATGACGTGTCCTTGCAGGGCGGATGGTTTTGGGCGGATTTGGTCCGCTCTATATCGCACCAAGGTTTGACGGACAAGCGCGCCTGTGCATTTGCCAGCGTGCGCGGGGGGGCATATTAGGTTGCCTTATCAGCAATAGCGTGGTCAGGCGATGAGTCCGGTAGAAGTGCGTGAAAATACCTCGAAATCCGCGGCCGTCACTCTGCCGCTCGACGGTCCCTCAAAGGCCGGACCCGAGCCGGTCGCACCTGTCATGGCGGATCAGGCCTCGCCGCCGGACGCCGGCGCACGCGGCGGCACTCGGTTGCGCCCGCTTCTCGCGCTCTTGCCTTATATCGCCCGCTACCGCGGTCGGGCGCTGCTTGCGCTTGTCGCCTTGGTCGTCGCCGCGCTGACGACGCTGGTCGTGCCGCTCGCAGTGCGCCGGATCATCGACTTCGGCTTCACGTCCGAAGGCGTCGCGATGATCAACAGCTACTTCACCATGATGATCGGTGTTGTCGCCGTCCTCGCCGGCGCCAGCGCGGCGCGTTATTTTTTGGTGACCACCACCGGCGAGCGCATCGTCTCCGATCTGAGGCGCGACGTGTTCGCCCACCTGATCTCGCTGTCGCCGGTGTTTTTCGACACCGCCCGCAGCGGCGAACTGGTCTCGCGGCTGACGGCCGATACAACCCAGATCAAGTCCGCGGTCGGTTCCTCGATATCGGTCGCGTTACGCAACGTCGTGCTGTTCCTCGGCGCGGCCTCGATGATGGTGATCACCAGCCCGCGCCTGTCCGGCCTGGTGCTGGCGGCTATCCCGCTGATCGTCCTGCCGCTGGTCGCATTCGGACGCTGGGTGCGCCGCCTGTCGCGGAGCGCGCAGGATAATCTCGCGGAAGCCACGGCCTATGCCTCCGAACTGGTCGGCGGAATCAGGACGGTGCAGGCCTATACCAACGAGCGGCTCGCCGATGTCCGTTTCGGCGGCGAAGTCGAGCAGGCCTATCTGGCGGCGCGCAATTCGGCGCGCGCCCGTGCCGTGCTGACCGCGATCATCATCTTCATCGTTTTCACCAGCGTGGTCCTGATCCTCTGGATCGGTTCGCGCGACGTGCTGAGTGGCGACATGACGCCGGGCCGTCTCGGCCAGTTTGTGCTGTATGCCGCGTTCGCCGCGACCGGTCTCGGCCAGCTCAGTGAAGTCTGGGGCGAGGTTGCCGCCGCCTCCGGTGCGGCCGAGCGCCTCTTCGAGTTGCTTCGCGTCAAGCCAGTGATCGCGGCGCCGCCATCACCGCGCGCTCTGCCGGCGCCGGCGCGCGGCGATGTCACGCTGGACAACGTCAGCTTCGCATATCCGTCGCGCCCGCAGGTCAAGGTGCTGGACGGTGTCTCGCTGGCCGTGAAGGCCGGTGAGAAGGTTGCCATCGTCGGCCCGTCAGGCGCAGGAAAAAGTACAATATTTCACCTGCTGCTGCGGTTCTACGATCCCGCCGCCGGCACCATCTCGTTCGATGGCGTTCCGCTGCGCACCGCCGATCCACGCGAGGTTCGTGCCCGCATCGCGCTGGTGCCGCAGGAATCGGTGATCTTTGCCGCGTCCGCCCGCGAGAATATCCGCTTCGGTCGGCCGGATGCGTCCGATGCCGAGGTCGAGCGTGCCGCCGAGCTGGCCCATGCCACGGAGTTCATCTGCCGGTTGCCCGGTGGCTTCGAGGCGCTGCTCGGCGAACGCGGCGTGACGCTGTCCGGCGGACAACGCCAGCGTATCGCCATCGCCCGCGCAATCCTGCGCGACGCGCCTCTCTTGCTGCTGGATGAGGCGACGTCGTCGCTCGACGCCGAATCGGAGACTTTGGTGCAGACCGCGCTGGAAGAACTGATGAAGCACCGCACCACGCTGGTGATCGCGCATCGTCTCGCTACCGTGCTGTCATGCGACCGGATCATGGTCATGGATCAGGGACGGATCGTGGAGCAGGGCACGCACGCCTCGCTGGTCGCCGCCAATGGACTGTAT
Organism: Nitrobacter vulgaris; assembly: GCF_002028545.1. GTDB lineage: Bacteria > Pseudomonadota > Alphaproteobacteria > Rhizobiales > Xanthobacteraceae > Nitrobacter > Nitrobacter vulgaris. The sequence goes on along the minus strand of NZ_MWPQ01000055.1, from coordinate 39,301 downwards.
GCGCGCCTGGCGCGGCTGCAGTTCGAGGGTGTGTGACGCAATGCTGCGTCATGCCCGGCCACGGCGACTCAAATACGGGCGTCACGGTTTCCATTCCATACGGTTGACCAGCCGTCCCGACGTTGGATTGACATCGTCGCCCGCGTGGACGAATCCGTTGCGCGCGTAGAAGCGGATGGCGCGGCCGTTGTCGGAGTTGACCAGCAACGTAATTCCCGCCGGCGATAGCCGTTTCGTCTCGTCCATCAGGGCGTTTGCAATATCGCCGCCCCAGTGCTCGGGTGCGACCACGAGCTGGTCGAGATAGCCCGCCGCATCGATGGTGATGAAACCTGCCAGCTCTCCGGATTGTTCGGCAACAATGATTTCGGCGTTGGGTACAAGCTCGTTGCGCCAGCGTTCGCGCCACCACGGCACGCGTGCCGCGAAATCGATCGCGGGGTAGGTTTGTTGCCACGTCGCCTGCCACAAAGCGATCGTGGCGTCTTCGTCGGCTGGCGCGTAGGGTCTGAGTTTGAACGACTCGGTTTCTTGTTTGGGCATGATTTCCCCGACAACCGGAGTTCCACCTTTCGGGATCATACTCTTACCGCTCGGTGAGCTTCAGTTCGATACGGCGGTTGCGCTTGAAGGCGTCTTCCGTCGCGCCGGGATCGAGCGGCTGGAACTCGCCGAAGCCCGCAGCGACCAGGCGTTGCGGCGGCACGCCGAGCGATACCAGATACTGCACCACCGAGATCGCGCGCGCCGCCGACAAGTCCCAGTTCGACTTGAAGACCGGGCTATTGATGGGCCTGACGTCGGTGTGGCCGTCCACGCGCAGCACCCAGGCGATCTCGCTTGGGATCTGTTTGTCGAGATCGGTCAGCGCGCCGGCAACCTTATCGAGTTCGGATTTTCCTTCCGGCAGAAGCGTCGCCTGCGCAGTATCGAAAAAGACCTCTGACTGGAAAACAAAACGGTCGCCGACAATTCGAATATCAGGCCGGTTACCGAGAATGGCGCGCAAGCGTCCAAAAAATTCCGAGCGGTAGCGAGACAGCTCCTGCACTCGCTTTGCCAGTGCGACGTTCAGCCGTTGGCCGAGATCAGCGATGCGGTTCTGCGACTCTTTGTCTTTTTTCTCGGAGACGTCGAGTGCGTTCTCCAGCGCCGCCAGTTGTCGGCGCAGCGCGCTGATCTGTTGTGTCAGCACCTCGACCTGCGCCAGCGCGCGAGCCGAAAGCTGCTTTTCGGAATCCAGCGCCTTGTTCAATTGGCTGTTGCGGCCCGCGGCATCGTTACCCGCGCCGGCGAGGCCCTCATAAAGTCCCTTGATCCGATCGCGCTCGGCTTCGGCCGATACGAGACCCGCACGCAACTGGCTGACCTCGTCGCCGAGGCTGACCTTGCCGAGCTTTTCCAGCGACAGCAGATCGGTCAATTGAGCGATCCTGGCATTGAGTTGCTCCAGTGCCTTGTCCTTGCCCGAGACTTCCTGCGACAGGAAGAACTGCACCACCAGAAACACAGACAGCAGGAAAACGATCGCGAGCACCAGCGTCGAGAGGGCATCAACGAATCCTGGCCAGTAGTTGAATCCGCTCTCGTTCCGGCGCCCGCGTGCTAGGGCCATGATGTTTCTCTTAAGATTGTGCCCCTCCCTCCGCGGAGGAAGGCGCCGGCCGCGAAGCAGCGGTCGGGGTAAACGGGACGGTCAGTTGGTCGTCATCCGGCGGCTGTGCGAGGTACTGAAGCAGCTTTTTGATCTCGCGGTTTTGCTCGCCCTGTTCGTCCGCCCATTCGCGAACCAACTGCTGTTCGGTCCGCATATGGCTGACGAGCCCCTGAATGGCTTCTGCAAGACTCGCCATTGCGGAGGTGGTCTCATGGCCGGATCCCGTCTTCTCGACGGTGACGCGAAGCCGTTCAATCGCAGCTTTTATTTCGGCGGCCGGATCAGCCCGGGCCTCGCCGCTATATTCGCGAACGGTGGTAGCGAGCCAGTCCTCAAGGTCGGTATAGAAGCGGTTCTGCGCTTGACTGGATTGCAGATCGAGAAAGCCGAGAATCAGCGATCCGGCGAGGCCGAACAGCGACGACGAAAACGAAATGCCCATGCCGCCGAGCGGCGCAGCGAGACCTTCTTTCAGCGTCTCGAACATGGACCCGGTGTCGCCGCCGATCTTCAGGCCGTCTATCACCTTGCCGACGGAGCCGACAGTTTCGATCAAGCCCCAGAACGTGCCGAGCAGGCCCAGGAAGACCAACAGACCCATCATGTAGCGGGAGATGTCGCGGGCTTCGTCGAGCCGGGTGGCGATGGAATCGAGCAGATGCCGCATCGTCTGCTGGGAGATCGACATCCGCCCGGTGCGTTCGCCGCCGAGAATCGCGGCCATCGGAGCCAGCAGTCGCGGCCTCCGGTCAGTGGCCCGGCCCGGATTGGCGACGCGGAAATTGTTGACCCATGCGACTTCCGGATAGAGTCGGATCACCTGCCGGAATGCAAAAACGATTCCGATCGTCAGCACGCCTACGATCAGCGCGTTGAGACTGGGGTTGGCGAAGAAGGCGGAAACGGTCTGCTTGTAAAGAACGATCAGTACCAGCGCGCACAGCACAATGAACACGACCATGCGCACCAGAAATATCCGGGGCGGCGCTAGCTTGGTCGGTTCGATCTCCGGTGCGGAGCGGGGAGCGGTGCCTTGCGCCATGAGCGAACTTGCTTAACCCATCAAGGAGAGGCGAGGAAGTCGAGACAAGCCGCATTATGGCACGGTGTCGCCGGCAAAAAATAGCTCTTCCAACTATTTTGTCGTCGCTGTTTTGCAGCACCAAGAGCTTTCAATCGTTGCGTTTCTTTTGTGTCGAAGACGTCGTGCAGACTACTGTGAGGCTTAGACGCGCGTCGCGGTTTCAACTGTGCGGACCGACCCGACTCGATGAGATAGCCTTCGTTATCTCGCGGCTCGTCTGTCTCGTGCCGAAAGACATTGCTGCTCTGGTCAATCTTTGTGCTTCGCCTCGTGGCGATCAAACGACACGCTCGGAACGCACGCGCGTTACCATTTTCTTTCAATTCGAATGGAACCTGATCACGACTGTTTGAATCCGAGAAATCGGAGTGATCTCAAACCGATAGTGTCATGTGACATTGCGCCGCCAACGAATCTTATTGCGTCGCAGTCGTTCTCGTCTAACCTGCTTCAGGGGATATTGATACGGATTCGCGCATCAGGCTGCGAAGCATAGCGCTTCGCGGGCGGCGGATTCGTATTTCACTTTGCGAATACGAGGTTTCCAAGTTCCAATGCCAAGATTCAATTCACGTCTGACGTTGGTGGCTATTTTGCTCGCCGGACTGTCGCCGCTCCTTGGCGGCTGTGATGAGCCCGCTACGGCCGAAGCTTCGGTGAAAGCGGTTATCCCCGAAGTCAGCGTCGTCACGGTGGTTCCGAAACCGCATGCGATCGTTCGCGAACTGCCGGGCCGCATCTCGCCGTTACGGGTTGCAGAAGTACGCCCACGGGTTTCCGGCATTATTACCAAGCGGCTGTTTCAGCAGGGCAGCGAAGTGAAGGCGGGCGCCTCGCTGTATCAGATCGATCCGGAGCCGTTCGCGGTCGAAGTGCAGGCCGCGGAGGCGTCGCTGGCAAAGGCTAATGCCGTATTCGAGCAGGCATCGCATCATGCGAGGCGTATCGAGAAACTGACCGCCCGCCATGCCACCTCAGAGGCCGAAAACGAGAGGGCGATCGCTAACATGCGTCAGGCAGCGGCGGATGTCGCTGGCCGCAAGGCGGACTTGGCGCGAGCACGGCTCCATCTTGATTACACCACCATTCGTGCGCCGATCGACGGCGTGGTCGGCGCGGCTCAGGTGACGGAGGGTGCGCTTGTTATTCAGAACGATGCGGCAAGCCTCGCGACCGTGCAGCAACTCGACACGATTTATGCCGACTTCACCCAGTCAGTGTCGGAGCTAAATAATCTGCGTCGTGCATTCGAGACCGGCGAACTGGAGCGCATCGCACCGGGCGCTGCAAAGGTCCGCCTCGTGCTCGACGATGGAACGCTCTACCCGGTGCCCGGAAAGTTCCTGTTTTCTGAAGCTAAGGTCGATGCCTCGACCGGTCAGGTGACGCTGCGCGGCGAATTTACGAATCCGAAGCGCGAGTTGCTGCCAGGCATGTACGTTCGCGTGCTGCTGGAGCAGGGCGTCGACAGCGATGCCATCGCCGTTCCGCAACAGGCGGTGCAACGCGACGCCAGCGGCGGCAGCGAGGTCTATGTCGTCAGAGACGACGGTCGCGTCATCGTGCGTCCGATCCGGACGGCTGCCGTCCAACACGGTCACTCCATGGTGAGCCACGGGCTGAAGGCGGGCGACCGTGTTGTGGTGGAAGGCTTCCAGAAGTTCACGGCGGGCGACAAGGTCAGCGCCGTGATGTGGACGGAAGCCGATGCTTCGCGGGAGACCGGAGCGCTGGCGGGCGAGACAGCGTCCGCGCGGCGGTAACGCATGCCGGCTTTCTTCATCGACCGGCCGATCTTCGCGTGGGTCGTCGCGCTGTTCATCTGTTTGATCGGCACGATTTCGATTCCATTCCTGGGCATCGCGCAGTATCCGATCATCGCGCCGCCTTCGATCTCGGTCGCGACCGTGTATCCCGGCGCCTCGCCGGAGAACCTTTATAACAGCGTCACGCGCCTGATCGAGGAACAGCTCAACGGCGCGACGGGCATCCTCAATTTCGAATCCACCAGTGATTCTCTGGGGCAGGTTGAGATCACCGCGTTCTTTGTTCCCGGCACCTCCACGGCTCTCGCGTCGGTGGACGTGCAGAATCGCATCAAGCGCATCGAGGCTCGCTTGCCCGCGGCCGTGCTGAAGGAAGGCATCCTGGTCCAGGAAGCCTCGAGCGCGGTGTTGCAGATCATCACGCTGCGTTCGACAGACGGCAGTCTGGATGAGGTCGGCCTCGGCGATTTTATGACCCGTAACATCATCGGGGAAATCCGGCGTATCCCTGGCGTCGGCCGGGCCACACTGTTCTCCACCGAACGCTCGTTGCGAGTCTGGCTCGATCCAGAAAAGCTCGTTGGCTACGATCTGACGTCGGAAGACGTTACCAAGGCGATTGCGGCGCAGAACGCGCAGGTGGCTTCGGGCAGCGTCGGTGGACCGCCGAGCCGGGACGGGCAGAAAACTGCGGCGCTGGTATTGGTCAAGGGGCAACTCACCACGCCCGAGGAATTCGGCTCCATTTTGCTGCGCGCCAACCGCGACGGCTCCGCCGTACGCCTGCGCGACGTGGCGCGGGTCGAGGTTGGCGGCATGGATTACCGATTCACCACTCGCCTCAACGGCAAGCCGACCGCGGGTCTTTCGGTGCTGCTCGCGCCGGGCGCCAACGCGCTTGCCACCGCGAGCGCGGTGGAAGCCAAGATGAAGGAACTTTCGAAGTTCTTTCCGGCGAATATCGCCTACGGTATCCCTTACAACATCACGCCCGTGGTGGAAGCCTCGATCGAAAAGGTCGTGCATACGCTGATCGAGGCGGTGGTGCTGGTGTTTCTCGTGATGTTTCTGTTCCTGCAGAACATCCGTTACACGATCATCCCGATCATCGTGGTGCCGGTAGCGCTGCTCGGCACCTGTTCGGTGCTGCTAATCGCCGGCTATTCCATCAACATGCTGACAATGTTCGGCATGGTGCTGGCGATCGGCATTCTGGTCGACGACGCCATCGTCGTGGTGGAGAATGTCGAGCGCATCATGGCGGAGGAGGGACTGCCGCCCAAGGAAGCGGCGCGTAAGGCGATGTCGCAGATCACGAGCGCCATCATCGGCATCACGCTGGTGCTGATGGCGGTGTTCGTGCCGATGGCGTTCTTTCCGGGCTCTGTCGGCATCATCTACAGGCAGTTCTCCGTCACAGTGGTTTCCGCGATCGCCTTCTCTGCTCTGATGGCGCTGTCGCTGTCGCCGGCGCTGTGCGCCACGCTGCTCAAGCCCGTAGAGGCCGGACACGCCCACGCCCGCAGAGGCTTGTTCGGCTGGTTCAATCGCGCGCTGGAGAGCGTGCGTGGCCGCTATGTCTCGACGGTCGGCTGGTCGCTGAGGCGAACCGGACGCCTGATGCTGATTTACGCCGTTCTGGTCGGTGCTCTGGTCTGGGCTTTCGTTCGATTGCCCGCCGGCTTTCTGCCGGTGGACGATCAGGGCTTCATCACGACCGACGTGCAGACGCCGGCGGATTCGTCCCACGGGCGCACCGAAACGGCTGTGGAGGCGGTCGAAAAATACCTGGCCAAACGGCCGGGGATTCAGGATGTCACTTTTCTGACCGGTTTTGCCTATTCGGGGCAGGGCATGAACACGGCGCAGGCGTTTATTACCCTGAAGGACTGGTCGGAGCGGCCTGAGAAAGATTCAGCCGCCAATATCGTCGCTGATGCCAATCGCGATCTGTTGTCGCTACGCGACGCCAAGATCACCGCGCTGCAGCCGCCGCCGATCGACAACCTCGGCAATTCTTCGGGTTTTAGCTTCCGTTTGCAGGATCGCGGCCAAAAAGGCTACCCGGCGTTGTTGCAGGCGACCGCTCAGCTGATCGCCGAGGCCAATGCCAGTCCGATCCTGCAGAATGTCTATGTCGAGGGTTTGCCGTCGGCGGGGCAGGTCAATCTCACGATCGATCGCGAGAAGGCCAGCGCCCTGGGAGTTACGTTCGAGGATATCAACGATACCATGTCGACCAATCTCGGCTCGACCTATGTCAACGACTTCCCCAACCGCGGGCGGATGCAGCGCGTGATCGTGCAATCGGATCGCGACGGCCGCACCACGGCGCAAGACATCCTCAACTACAACGTCAAGAACAGCAGTGGGGGGCTGGTTCCGTTCTCCTCCTTCTCCTCCATCGAATGGTCGAAGGGGCCGACACAGGTCGTCGGCTTCAACTACTATCCGTCAATGCGCATCACCGGAGAGGCGCGGGCGGGCTTCACCTCCGGCGATGCGATCGCCGAGATGGAACGGCTGGCTGATCGTCTTCCGCGCGGCTTTGGCTATGAATGGACCGGTCAGTCGTTGCAGGAAAAGTTGTCGGGATCACAGGCGCCGTTCCTGCTCGCGCTCTCGGCGCTAGTGGTGTTCCTCTGCCTGGCTGCGCTTTATGAAAGCTGGACCATTCCGCTCGCAGTGTTGCTGACGGTGCCGCTCGGGATCTGCGGCGCGGTGCTGGCGGCGACAACGCGCGGGCTTGCCAACGACGTCTATTTCACCGTCGGACTCGTCACCATCATCGGCCTAGCGGCCAAGGACGCTATCCTTATCGTCGAATTCGCCAAGGATTTGCGCGCGCAGGGCAAGCCGCTCATCGAAGCCACGATGGAGGCGTGCGCGCTGCGCTTCCGCCCGATTTTGATGACCGGCCTTGCATTCGTCTCCGGCGTGCTGCCGATGGTCGTTGCAAGCGGTGCAGGCGGAGCGAGCCAGCAGGCGCTCGGCACCAGCGTGATGGGCGGCATGATCGCGGTGGTGGTGCTGGCGCTCTTGATGGTGCCGGTGTTTTTCGTCGTCGTGATGCGCATACTCGGGCGCGACAAGAGCGGATTGGAGCCGGTGGGCGAGCCGGAAATCCACGGGCCGCCGGCACCGCTGCATCCAGCGGAATAACCAGCGGAGTTTCCGTGCGTCACGACAGCGGTGAAAGACTCTGAAGCTTCCAGCGGGTGCGGTATGCGTGAGATATTTCCATCGTCGCGCTAACAATCGTCAGCCATGACCATTGTCCTCGCTGACTCAGTTTTTGTAGCGCAGGCGTCAGAACCGCTTTGCGTCGAGCAAACGCCTTCATTGGCCTGGGCCATTATCCCAGCGGCTTGAGGATTTTTACGAGTTCGGCGTGGACGAACTCGTTGCCGCAGATCACATCACCGGTCGCGAGCGGATCGTCATCGCCCTGGATGCCGCTGACGATGCCGCCGGCCTCGCGCACGATGATCTGTCCGCCCGCAATATCCCACGGCTGCAGGTTGCGCTCCCAGTAGCCGTCGATGCGTCCCGCCGCGACAAAGACGAGATCGAGCGAGGCCGCGCCGAAACGCCGCAGGCCCGCCACCTTCGGCTGCAGGGCGGCCATCTCCCGTCGCGACAATTCATGGTCACCGCGTCCGATATGCGGCAGGCCGCAGGCGATAACGCAGTCGTTCATCTGGCGGCGCCCCGACACGCGCAGCCGCTGATCGTTGAGAAAGGCACCCTTGCCGCGCTCCGCGGTGTAGAGCTCGTCATTGGCGGGATTGTAAACGAGGCCGGCAATCAGCACGCCGTCACGCTGCAGGCCGATCGAGACTCCGAAATGCGGAATGCCGTGCAGGAAGTTGGTGGTGCCGTCGAGCGGATCGACGATCCAGGTGTGGCTCTTGTCCGTGCCCTCGCGGTTGCCGCCTTCTTCGCCGAAAAAGCCGTAGCCGGGACGTGCCTTGCTGAGCTCCTCATACAGGATGTCCTCCGCCCGCTTGTCCGCGAGACTCACGAAGTTCGCAGGTCCCTTCAGTGACACCTGAAGATTCTCGATCTCGCCGAGATCGCGTTTCAGGCTCCGGCCGGCGCGGCGCGCAGCCTTGACCATGACGTTCATGAGAGCGGATTGCAGCATGATTGAGCTCAGGTGGATGATGAGGTCTGGGTGCCCTGCGGGAAGGTTCCCGTCAAGCGGTTCATTGGATTCCAAGCCATTTACGGGCGGCGCTCTCCGCCTTGGCGCGTTCTTCGGGCGTTGCCTGCGCCATCGCTTCGTCGAGCATCAGATCGCCCTTGCCGGCGGTCTTCGCCACGATGTGCCATTTCAGGCCTTCGATCTTGTTTGTTGGCACGCCCATGTCCGTGACGAGAACCCGGGCGAGGCGATTTTGAGCGATCGCGCTGTTTTGCCTGGCGGCTTTGCGCAGCAGCGATACCGCGGCGGCCTCGTTCTTCTCGGTGCCGCTGCCGTTGAACAGCGCGATCGCATACTCGACTTCGGCATCGACGTTGCCGGCGAGCGAGGCCGCCTGCAACAGCCGCACTGACTTGTAGAGATTCTTTTCGAGGCCGTTGCCCTCCTTGTAGAAGGTCGCCAGCGCATATTGCGCCTCCGGGGTGCCGGCGTCGGCTGCGGATCGCAGCAGTTCGGCGGCGCGCTTGAAGTCCTGCGGCAGCGTTTGCCCGTCCATGTAGAGAAGGGCCAGGTTGTAGGCGGCTTTGGGCTGGCCTAGCTTGGCGGACGAAGCCAGCCATTTTACAGCGCTCGCCCTGTCGGGCGGTCCGCCGCGTCCGCTGATGCGAAGCATCGCGAGTGCGAACATTGCTTCGCGATCCCCCAGATCGGCCGCACGCTGGTGCCACTCGATTGCCTTGCCGTAGTCGCGCTTGACCCCGAGCCCATTGGCGTAGAGCTCGCCGAGCATGGTCATGGCGGCGGGAGCCTTGTTTTCCTGTGCCTGTTTCAATGCGAGATCAAACGCGGTCTTGTAGAGACCGCGCTGATAGGCGCCGTAGACCAGATCCGCATTCGGGTCGTCAGGGGCTTGTGCGCTCGCCTTGTTGTCCGGTTCGGGCCTGGCTGGTGGCGTTGGCGGGACCGACTTGATGGTCTTCGTCTTCACGTTCTTGCTGGCGGATGGGGGGGCGGCCGTCGGCGCTGACTGGAGCTGCGCCAGGGCGCTTTCCCCGAGCATGAGAATGCTGGCGACGATGACAACAGGACGCAGGAAGGTCATCCGGCGTCCCCATTAGGATGGTCCGCACGTTGCGCGCTTCCTTGCGATCCGAAACCTTGGCAGATTGCGGTTGCGACATCCGTGAGCGCCAGCGCCGCGCCGCGGGGGTCGTTCCAGACGATGTCGTCGACCAGCACGAAATCCGCACCCGATGCTGCGAAAACCTGTGCTTCATTGAGGTTCGCGGCGTGGGCGACGCAGGGCGGCTCGAACAGTTCGGCCCACCATGTCAACCGATCAGCAATCGCTTCCGCGGACGGCCGATCACCGGTCTTATCCGGCTCGCCGAACAGCACGTAGTCGGCGCCGGTCTCGCCAGCGACCATGGCGTCATGGCGTGTCGACAAGCCGCCAACGCCGACGATGCGGTCGGGTTTTAGTGGCGGCATTGCCTCCTGCAGCGCCTCGATACCGGTAAAATGTGCGCCGTCGGCGCCGGACCGCGCGACCAGATCGGCGTGACCATCGAGCAAAAGCGCAGCGCCGCTATTCTGGATCAACGGCGCGAGAACCTTGATGCGCGACATCATTGTGCGTGGATCGGAGGGCGCGAGCCGCATCAGCACTGCGGCGACATCCGCGGACGCCAGCGCGTCGGCCAGTGGCGTCATGATCCTTGCCGGATCGTCAATCTCCGGCGTCGCCAGATAAAGACGCGGCGCGGGCCGGAGGGGGGCTGATTTCGCGAGCATCGGAGGGCCTCAGGTAGCCGGACAGGTGAAAGTGAGCGGCTCAATGTCAGGACATTTTCGTCGAATTTAGCGTGAGCAGCAGGGGAAAGTTTTAGCGGCGTTCGACCTGCTGGTAGATCACGTTCATCATTCGGATCGATCTGATCCAAAATCATCGCGATATCAGGGCGCAGCACCTTCTCCGCGCCCGTGATTCAGGCATCGACCCTCAAAAACAGTTGCGGCGTCGTACCGCAAGGGCAAATCATGGACAGGCGCTTGGGCGGTAATCCCTCACGCAGCTTTCTCCTCGAGGTCGGCTCTCCACTCTCCTTTGCTTGCGAGCGAATTCATCCGCGCCCGGTGGATGAGAGCCCGTTGCCCGGCTGCGACGTTCTCGGACTTGCCGGACCACGCCTTCTGCGGCGCCGCCTGTAACGCGCGGCCGTAGGAGAAGGTGAGCCTCCACGGCAGGTTGTCTATCCGATTCATGGCATCGAGATGGGCTGTGGCCTCCTCGTCGGACTGTCCGCCGGACAGAAACGCGATACCGGGGACGGCGGCCGGCACGCAGGCCTTCAGCATGCGCACCGTCCTTTCCGCGACCTCTTCGACCGATGCATTTTTCCCGCTCTTTTTGCCCGGGACCGCCATATTTGGCTTCAAAATCATACCTTCCAGCGCGACGCGCTGCTTGCGCAATTCCTGGAACGTCACGTTGAGCACGCGCGTCGTGACCTCAAAGCAGCGATCGATGTCGTGATCGCCGTCCATCAACACTTCCGGTTCGACGATAGGTACGATTTGGGCAGCCTGGCACAGCGCGGCGTAGCGCCCCAGGGCATGAGCATTGACGCCGATCGCCGTCATGCTCGGGATACGACCCGCCGTGTTGATGTCGATCACCGCGCGCCATTTCGCGAAGCGTGCACCCTGAGCGTAGTATTTTTTCAGCCGCTCCGCGAGCCGGTCCAGTCCAACGGTCACGAGTTCGCCGGGACATGCGGGTAAGGGTTGCGTTCCTTCATCGACCTTGATGCCGGGAATGGCGCCGGCCTGCTCGATCAGTTTGATCAGCGGCGTGCCGTCCTTCGCGTTCTGCCAGATCGTTTCGTCATAAAGGATAACGCCGGAGATGTATTTCGTCATGGCGTCGGCGGCGCGGAACATCATCTCGCGATAGTCGCGCCGGCTTTCATCGGTGGATGTCACGCCGATGGCGTTGAACCGTTTGGTGATGGTGGGAGACGATTCGTCGGCGGCAAGAATGCCCTTGCCCGGCGCGACCATGGCCTGCGCCACTTCGTTGAGGTCAGCGAGATTCATCAGCGGCTCCTCCTGCATACCTCATCCGACTTCCGATAAGGTCGGAACTTGAGGATCATGCAGGCATGAGAGTTGCGGTTTTCTGACACCGCAACTCATTTTGCCGCGAGGAGCAGCGTCATTTTGCCCTTAGCACCTCAACGCCGGGCAGCGGCTTGCCTTCCATCCACTCCAGGAACGCGCCGCCGGCCGTTGAAACATAGGTGAAGTCACCGGCTACGCCAGCCTGGTTCAACGCCGCGACTGTATCGCCGCCGCCTGCGACCGACACCAGCTTTCCAGTCTTGGTGCGGGCTGCCGCGTGTTTTGCCGCGACGACGGTGCCATGATCGAAAGGGGTCAGTTCGAACGCGCCGAGCGGGCCGTTCCAGACCAGCGTTGCGGCGTCGTCGATGGCCGAATGAACGCGCTCCACCGACTGCGGTCCAACATCGAGAATCATCCCCTCCGCAGGAATAGCGTCGAGCCCGTAGGCTTGGGACGGCGCGTTGGCAGCGAAATGGAATGCCACGGTCGCATCCACCGGCAGGATGATGGCGCAGTTGGCGGCCTCGGCTTTTTCCATAATGCGTAGCGCGGTCGCCGCGAGATCTTTTTCCGCCAGCGATTTGCCGATGTTGATGCCCTGCGCGTGCAGGAAGGTGTTGGCCATGCCGCCGCCGATCACCAGCGCATCGACCTTGCTGACGAGGTTTTCCAGGAGGTCGATTTTGGTCGAGACCTTTGCGCCGCCGATCACGGCGATGACGGGTTTGGTCGGTGCTTCGAGCGCTTTGTTGAGCGCTTCAAGCTCGGCCTGCATGGTGCGTCCGGCATAACCCGGCAGCTTGTGGCCGAGACCTTCGGTCGAGACGTGGGCGCGATGCGCGGCTGAGAAGGCGTCGTTGACCCAGATATCGCCGAGCTTGGCGAGTTCGGCGACGAACTCCGGATCGTTCTTTTCCTCTTCCTTGTGGAAGCGGGTATTTTCCAGGCACAGGATGTCGCCATCCTTCATCGCGGCGATCGCCTGTTGTGCCGGTTCGCCGACGCAGTCGTCGGCGAACGCGACCGGTTTGCCGAGTACTTTGGCAAGTTCCGCCGCGACCGGCCGCAACGAGTTTTTGGGATCGGGACCCTTGGGCCGGCCGAAATGCGCCAGCAGGATCGCTTTGCCACCCTTGTCCGCTATTTCCGTGATCGTCGGCGCCACCCGTTCCAACCGCGTGGCGTCGGTAACGCGCCCCTGCTCCATGGGGACGTTGAGGTCGACGCGCAGCAGGACGCGCTTTCCTCTAACGTCAACGTCATCGAGGGTGCGGAAGGATTTTGTCATGGTCTGGATGTCCCGAACATGGTGCCGCGTCAACGGTGCGCCGCAAACCGGGACCGCCACGCAGGAAAAGTTGCGGTATGAATGGCGCCGGTTCCGCATCGCGGCGCGTGCGCCGCGATGCGCCCGGACACGTGGTCTCAGATCAGCTTCGCCATTGCTACGGCGGTGTCAGTCATGCGGTTGGAGAAGCCCCATTCATTATCGTACCACGACAACACGCGCACCAGCGTGCCGTTCTGCACTTTGGTCTGGTCGATGTGGAGCGTCGAGGAGTGCGAATCGTGGTTGAAGTCGCTCGAGACATTGGGCTGGTCCGTGGTGCCGAGGATGCCCTTCAGCTCCTGTGATGCAGCCCGCTTCATCGCCTCGTTGATTTCGTTGGTGGTGGTCTCCTTCTTGGCGATCACCTTGAGATCGACCACCGAGACGTTCGGCGTCGGTACGCGGATCGCGACGCCGTCAAGCTTGCCCTTCAACTCGGGCAACACCAGGCCGATCGCCCTCGCGGCGCCGGTCGAGGTCGGGACCATCGAGAGAGCCGCGGCGCGGCCGCGATAGAGATCCTTGTGCATGGTGTCGAGCGTCGGCTGGTCGCCGGTATAGGCGTGGATCGTGGTCATGAACCCGGTTTCGATGCCGACCAGATCGTTGAGGACCTTCGCCACCGGAGCGAGACAGTTGGTGGTGCAGGAACCGTTCGAAACGACCAGATGGTCCTTCGTCAGCTTGTCGTGGTTGACGCCGTAGACCACGGTCATGTCGGCGCCTTCGGCCGGAGCCGATACCAGCACGCGCTTGGCGCCGGCGGTGAGATGTGCGGAGGCTTTTTCTTTCGCGGTGAAGAGGCCTGTGCACTCCATCGCGATGTCGATGCCGAGTTCCTTCCAGGGCAGTTTCGATGGATCACGCTCGGCGATCACCTTGATCTTTTTCTTGCCGATCACGATGCTGTCGCCTTCGACCTTCACCTCGAAAGGGAAGCGGCCGTGCACCGAGTCGAAGCGCAACAGGTGCGCGTTGGTTTCCACCGGGCCGAGATCGTTGATGGCGACGATCTCGATTTCGTCGCGGCCGGCCTCGTAAACGGCGCGCAAAACATTGCGGCCAATGCGGCCAAACCCGTTGATTGCGACCCGGACTGCCATATCTTCATTCTCCTTCAAATGGGTGACGTTCCCTGCGCGCAACCACATTTTGCGCGCGCAGCGTCAACGCCTTTTCGCCCGGTTCTGCCAGGCCGTGACCATTGGTAATGTCTAGCGGTCCGATTTTAACATTCGAATGCCCATTTCAGCGAGCATCTTCCCGAATGTTGAAATCACAGAGACCGCCAGCAAATGTAAGTTGCCAGCGGAATTTTGGATTCTCCATTCGCATCCAGGGCCCATGATTGGCCGAGCAGCGAATGGCCAAATCCATTCCACGGTTTTTAGCTAGCGCCTTTTTGATATTGAGGCAATCTCAACCTCAACCAAGGCGCGTCTCCACCGCTTTGACCACGGCTTCGGCGGTAATGCCGAAATGCTTGTAGAGGTCCTTGGCAGGAGCGCTGTGACCGAAACTGTGCATGCCGACGAAAAGTCCGTCCGCCCCGATCACAGCATCCCACCCGAAGCGCACAGCCGCTTCCACGGCGATCTTGACAGGCGCCTTGCCAATAATCGCCTGCCGGCGATCCTCGGGCTGCTCGAGCAATAGCTCGAGCGAGGGTACCGAAACCACCCGCGACGCGATGCCGCGCTGGGACAGTTGCTGTTGTGCGGCGACGGCGATCTCAACTTCGGATCCGGTCGCGAAAATCGACACCTTCGCCTCGCCATTGGCCGCGACCAGCTCATAGGCACCGTGCGCGCAGCGATTGTCCGCATGCGCGGTCTTACGCACCGGCGTGAGGTTCTGGCGGGACAGCGCCAGAACCGTCGGTCCCTTTGGCCGCTCCAGAGCGAGCTGCCAACACTCGGCGGTCTCGACCGCATCGGCGGGGCGGAACACGCGCATGTTTGGCATCGCGCGCAAGCTTGCCAGATGCTCGACCGGCTGATGGGTCGGGCCATCCTCGCCAAGTCCGATCGAGTCGTGCGTCATGATGTAGATCGTGGGAATATGCGCCAGCGCCGAAATGCGCATCGCCGGGCGGGCATAGTCGGCGAAGCACATGAAGGTGCCGCCGGCCGGGGCATATCCGCCATGCAGGGCGATGCCATTCATGGCCGCGGCCATGCCGAGTTCGCGGATGCCGTAGTGGATGTAGCGGCCATCGTAGTGGCCAGGCTGCACTTCTTTTAGACCCTTGGTGCGGGTGTTGTTGGACGGCGTGAGGTCGGCGGAGCCGAGCAGCAGTTCCGGCACCGCCGGAACCAGCACCTCGAGCGCCAATTCGCTGGCTTTGCGGGTGGCGACCGTCGGCGGCTCGGCGACCAGTTTGTCCTTGAGCTTGCGGATCACCTCGGCGAGGTTTTGAGACGGCTTGCGGTCAATGACGCGGCGCTTGAATTCGTCTCGCTCCGCCTCTGGCCGGGCTGCGAATCGCGCGCGCCACTCCTTGTTGTGCCGCTTGCCCTTGCGTCCAGCGCTTCGCCAGACCTTGAGGACATCGTCGGGAATTTCGAAGGGGCCGTAATCCCAGCCGAGGGCTTTCTTCGCGCCTGCGAGTTCTTCCGCGCCGAGCGCTTCGCCGTGCGCCTTGGACGTGCCGGCCCTGGTGGGGGCGCCGAAACCGATAATGGTCTTGCAGGCGATCAGCGACGGTTTGTCGGATTTTTGCGCCCGGCGGATTGCGGCGGCGATCGCCTTCTGATCGTGGCCGTCGATCCGTTTTGCGTCCCAGCCGCACGCCTTGAAACGCGCCACCTGATCGACGTCGTCGGCCAGCGAGATCGGGCCGTCAATGGTGATGCCGTTATCATCGTAAAGGAAGATCAGCTTGTTGAGCTTGAGGTGACCAGCCAGCGCGATCGCCTCATGGCTGATGCCTTCCATCAGATCGCCGTCGGAGCACAGCACATAGGTGTAGTGGTCGACCACTTCACTGCTGAACTCCGCGGCCAGCAGGCGCTCCGCCAGCGCAAAGCCGACCGAGGTGGCGACGCCCTGGCCGAGCGGGCCGGTGGTGGTTTCGACGCCGTCGGTGATGAAGTTCTCGGGATGGCCCGGCGTCTTGGAGTTGAGCTGCCGGAAATTCTTGAGCTGATCGAGCGTCATGTCCTTGTTGCCCGTCAGGTACAACAACGCATAAAGCAGCATCGAACCGTGGCCGGCGGAGAGGATGAAGCGGTCGCGGTCCGGCCAGTGCGGATCGGCGGCGTCGTATTTCAGGAACTTGGTGAACAGCACCGTGGCGACGTCGGCCATGCCCATCGGCAGGCCGGGATGGCCCGATTTTGCTTTTTCTACACCATCCATCGCGAGCGCGCGGATTGCATTTGCCATACGGGAGGAATCGACGGTCGGCATGGGAGATATCCGATCCTGATAGGGAGGAGGGCTGACGGTTTGCATGGGAATCCGATGGTGTCCAAGGGGGTAAAAACTAGCTTGCCGGGGGCATAGCACCTGCGTCGGCGGAGTCCAAGGGGCGGGAGGCCCTCCTTAGGGCGAGAATGTTTTGCGGTGCATAGTTTTGCAGCGGCGTTGCGTTGGCCTCGTCCGCCACGTAAATTTCGGTCCCTAAGGGCTTGCCGAGCCGCACCTTTGTAGTCTGGCCGGCAGTTGGCCCAAAGGCGCGCAGGACGAACATGAACGACCAACCGGCCAATCGTTCCGGCAGTGCTGAACCGGCCAATAGTGGCGGAACCGATATCGACGCTGCAACCCGGCGACTGACGGCCGCGCTTGATGCGCTGGAGAGAGCGGTGGAGCGACGGCGCGATGCCGACCGCAATGAGGACGAGCTAGCGAGCCGTATTCAGGCTTTGGGTGCGGATCGTTCGCGCCTTGCGGATGAGCTCGACGGATCGCTGGTGCGCACCCGCAAGCTCGAGCGCACCAATCGCGAGATCGCCGAAAAGCTCGACGCGGCGATCGGCACTATCAAGTCCGTGCTCGAGGCGGCGGGAGAGAAGCCATGAGCCACGTCAACGTGACGATCAATAGCCGCCAGTACCGGATGGCCTGCGAGGATGGCCAGGAAGACCGGTTGCTGAAGCTTGCAGGCGATCTGGAAAGCCGTATCGGCCAATTGCGCGGCAAGTTCGGCGAGATCGGCGACCAGCGGCTCGAGGTCATGGCAGCGCTGGTAACCTCCGACGAACTGCTGGATGCGCAACAGCGCATCCGGGCGCTGGAGGAAGAGCTCAAGGCATTGCGCGATGTGCGCGCTGCGGCCGCCGAGCGCGCACGCGCTACGCAGACAGCGGTTGTCGCCGCGCTGAACATGGCGGCCCACCGCATCGAGAAGACCACGCAGATGTTAAACCGCACCGTCGGCGGCGGCATCGCCATCGGGTAAGTATTCGAATGACAGGCTTTGATTGATCGCAATTATGAGATGCCTGCCCAATGGAACGCGCACGCACATATGCAGTGGGCAGAGCCTGAGTTATCCTGAATCTGGATCGGTTTGCGATATTGGAAGTATCTCGCTTCAACACTGATCTGGTCGAGGTGTGCGCGTTTCTAGATCTTTTACAGCAACCATGAAAGTTCGTGCCTGATAGCGTGTCGCACTGGCGCTCGCTGCTCATCGTAGATACATTCCGCAATGCGAGGCTGCGTCGCGCGTCAGGAGCCATACATCCCCGGGGCCTTATCGATCCTTAAGGGAACTGTCCCTGGCCGGGTCCGTGGACCCGGACATATGGTGCCCACCTACTTTCGTAGGGAACTCCGGGATCGAGCGCTCCAACGGCGATTGCGGCTTCGCGCTTCCCTTTGCGCTATTCGATTGTTATGCCCGCCATAGCAGTCGCAGACTTTGTAAATTTGTCCGCATTGCCGGGTTTCTAGTTTCATGTCGCTCGCTTTGAACTGTTAGCGGCTCTGCTTCTGACGGGACCAGAAGCTAGGCTCCGTGATTTTTGTCTTGACGCTTTCGTCGAACGAACCGGGCCCCTTTGCTAAAAAACGCTATAAACATTCTGCATGTCGATTTCCTCTGACGCTCCACCCAAGAACGAATTGCGCGCCGCCGCACTGGCTCGTCGCGATGCGTTGGATCCACAGCAGCGCGCCGGTGCGGCGGTCGCGATGGCGGCACGGATGCCGCCCCTCGATATAACGTCATCAACAGTCGTCGCCGGCTACGCGCCGATCCGCAGCGAGATTGATCCCGTGCCGCTGATGCAGAGCCTCGCCAGGCAGGGCGCGGCGCTTGCGATGCCGGCAATCTCACGGCCTGACGCCGCGCTGGCGTTCCGCGCGTGGAAGCAAGGCGCGGCGCTGGTGCCCGGCGCGTTCGGGATTTCCGAGCCGTCCGCCACTGCGGCCGAGGTCGTCCCGGATATCGTGCTGGTTCCGCTCGTCGCGTTCGACCGCGCCGGCCATCGTATCGGCTATGGCGCCGGCTATTACGACCGCACGCTTGAGGCTCTGCGGCGACATAAGACCCTTGTCGCGATCGGTCTTGCTTTTACGGTGCAGGAGATACCGCAGGTGCCGGCACTGCCCCACGACGTCCGGCTCGATTATGTGCTAACCGAAACCGATCTGTTCGATTTCCGGAGTTTATAAGGTTGCGGATTCTTTTTATCGGCGACGTCGTCGGCAAGACCGGGCGCACCGCGGTCAACGAACACCTGCCGGTGATCATTGCCGCATGGAAGCTCGATCTTGTCGTCGTCAACGGCGAGAATGCGGCCGGCGGTTTCGGTATCACGGAGACGATCTACCAGGAATTTCTCGACGCCGGTGCCGACGCTGTCACCCTCGGCAATCACGCATGGAATCAGAAAGAGGCGCTGGTATTCATCGAGCGGGCGCCGCGGCTCATTCGTCCGCTGAATTTCCCGCGTCATACGCCAGGACGCGGCGCAATGCTGATCGACACCAAGGATGGCCGCCGCGCGCTTGTCATCAATGCCATGGCGCGCATCTTCATGGAGCCGTTCAACGATCCCTTCCGTGCTATCGATCGTGAGTTAGATGCCTGTCCGCTGCGCGAGGCGGTGGACGCGATCGTCGTGGATTTCCACGGCGAAGCGACCAGCGAAAAGCAAAGCATGGGTTTCTTCTGCGACGGCCGTGTCAGCCTCGTGGTGGGAACGCATACCCATGTGCCAACGGCGGATCATCGCATCCTTTCCGGCGGCACCGCCTATATGAGCGATGCCGGCATGACCGGCGATTATGACTCCGTGATCGGGATGCAGAGGGAGGAGCCGCTGCGCCGCTTCACCACCGGCATTTCGAGCGCCCGGTTCGAGCCGGCGGGCGGCGTCGCCACCTTGAGCGGCGTCGCGGTCGAGACCGACGACGCGACGGGGCTCGCGCTCAGAATCGCGCCGGTGCGGCTCGGCGGACGGCTCGAGCAGGCAGAGCCGTCGTTCTGGACGTGATCCGCTGAAGGATTCTGATTCGATGACATGGCCGCACCGCACATTGCCGAGCGGGTCTTTGATTCGGCGCGAACCCGTCTTATAACGCCGCGCCGCTTCCACCTTTGCAGAGGCCGCCCGGTGCCGCCGCCGGGCCTGCCCCGGATTTGAGAGAGACCCTGCCGATGGCCGGACATTCCCAATTCAAGAACATCATGCACCGAAAGGGCAGGCAGGATGCCCAAAAGTCGAAACTGTTCAGCAAGCTCGCGCGCGAAATCACGGTGGCGGCCAAACTGGGGGCGCCCGATCCGGCGATGAATGCACGGCTGCGCGCTGCCATGATCGCGGCGCGGGCAGAAAATATGCCCAAGGACAACATCGAGCGCGCCATCAAGAAGGCCAGCGGCAACGATGCCGAGAGCTATGACGAACTGCGTTACGAAGGCTACGGCCCCGGCGGCGTGGCGGTTATCATGGAAGTGCTGACAGACAATCGCAACCGCGCCGCCTCCGACATCCGTTCGTATTTCACGAAGGCCGGCGGCAATCTCGGTGAAACCGGCTCGGTGTCGTTTATGTTCGACCGGCTTGGCGTTATTGAATACGACGCGGGCAAGGCCTCGGCCGACGACATGCTGGAAGCTGCCATTGAAGCCGGCGCCGACGACGTGGTGTCGGGCGAGGGCGGCCACGAAATCTATGCCTCGCAGGACACCTTCCGCGAGGCCGCCAAGGCGCTGGAAGCCAGGTTCGGCGAGGCGCGCAAGGTCGCCTTGATCTGGAAGCCGCAGAACACCGTTGCCGTCGATGACGACACCGGTGAGAAATTGCTCAAGCTGATCGACCTCCTGAACGAGCACGACGACGTGCAGAACGTCTATGCCAACTTTGAGGTGTCGGACGCTCTGATGGCGAAGCTGGGGGGGTGAGCGCGGTCTCGCATGGCTCCCTGCGTCTGCGCCCCGCGGCGCGGCTGCTGTTGCTCGGCCCCGACGAGCGCTTGCTGCTGTTTCGTTTCGCCCATAAGGACAGCGCGTCGGCGGACAGAAGCTTTTGGGCGACCCCGGGGGGCGCTGTCGACGATGGCGAAACCTTCGAACAGGCAGCGATCAGGGAGTTATGGGAGGAGACCGGCCTGTGTGTCGCCAGCGTCGGATCGGAAATCGCGCAGCGCCAATTCGTTCTCGAACTCATCGGCGGCGAGCGTGTAATGGCCGACGAGCGGTTCTTTCTGGTGAGAACCGGCTATCATGCCGTGTCCAGCGGGGCGTGGACCGAGCTTGAACGCGAGGTGATGGCGGAATATCGCTGGTGGTCGCGCGCCGAACTCGCGAGGCCTACCGAACAGGTCTTCCCGGAGGATATTCTGGACATGCTTGCGACGGCGGCTTCTTGAGGCGCGCGCCTTGCCGTCGCGCAGGGTCACATCAAATTTCCGAACCTGAGTGATCGCGCTTTTTTCTTGACGCCGTCCGGCTGAAGGATCATGTCAGCCAAGCGGGATGCTTGCGGCCTCGGTCGCACGCCCATCACTGGAAACCACGACATTATGCCAAGCGACAGTCCAGGTACTTTGCCAGGTACCTCGCCGACAGCGGCGCCGGTCTGAGAGCTTGATGGGCTCGCCAGGCCTGCCGTTGCCGGCAGACCACGAAGGTGAGCTATGACGGATATCCACACCGCCACAACGGACGGCGACCTCGATGTGTACGCGCTGGCCTCGCGCCTGAGCGGCGGCCATGTCGCCGATAACGTCGAAATTCTCAACCAGCTCGAACCGCAGGACGCCGCGGCGGTGCTGGTGCTTCTGCCGGTCGATACTTCGGTCGAGATTCTCGACAAGCCGGAACTATATCACGGCGCGGAGGTCATCGCCTCGCTGCCCCGGCGCACCGCCATCATCTTATTGACTGAAATGTCGGCGGACGTCGCCGCCGATATCGTCCAGCAGCTCGATGAGCCGGCGCGCAGCGAACTGATGCAGGGGCTCGACCGAAACACGCGGGCCACTATCGAGAATCTGCTCACTTACCCGGAAAACACCGCGGGCGCGATGATGACAACCGAATTCGTCAGCGTCACCGCGACCTGGACAGTGGAGCAGACCCTACAGCATATCCGCCAGGTCGAACGGACCCGCGAGACGGTCTATGCGATCTATGTACTGGACGCCTTCACGCGAAGGCTGGTGGGCGCGGTGTCGTTGCGGCGGCTGATCGCCGGTGAGCCTTCGGCCCAGATCGCCGATCTGGCGCGCGCCCCGATCACCACCTCCCCGCTAACGGATCGCGAAGAGGTCGCGCGGCTGATCTCGCGGCACGACATGCTGGCGGTGCCTGTCGTGGACAAGGCCGGGCATGTCCTCGGCATCGTCACGGTCGACGACATCATCGACGCCATCATCGAAGAAAACACCGAGGACGCCCAGAAATTCGGCGGCATGGCGGCGACTGACGAACCGTATCTGCAGGTTGGGCTGCCGGGTATGATCCGCAAGCGCGGCGGTTGGCTGTGCGTGCTGTTTATCGGCGAGCTATTGACCGCGAGCGCCATGCAGCACTTCGAGGGCGAGCTGGAAAAGGCCATCGTGCTGACGCTGTTCATCCCGCTGATCATGAGTTCGGGCGGCAACTCCGGCTCGCAGGCGACCTCGCTCCTGATCCGCGCGCTGGCGCTGCGCGAGGTCAAGCTCGGCGACTGGTGGCGCGTGGCCCTGCGCGAACTGCCGACGGGATTGATCCTCGGCGCCATGCTGGGCGTCATCGGACTGGTCCGCGTGGTGGCCTGGCAGAAGCTCGGCATTTACGACTATGGCGAGCACTGGATGCTGATCGGGCTGACCGTCGCGGCTGCGCTGATCGGCGTTGTTGTTTTCGGCTCGGTGTCCGGATCGATGCTTCCGTTTATGCTGCAACGCGCCGGCTTCGATCCCGCGAGCGCTTCGGCGCCGCTGGTGGCGACGTTGGTCGACGTCACCGGGCTGATGATCTACTTCAGCGTGGCGGTGCTGATCCTGAGCGGGACGCTGCTGTAGAGCATTTCCGCTCCACTTTGCTCGAAAACGCCATGGCGCATGCCTAATCATTTACGCCAACCTCCGTCAGAAGGAATCCGGCTGGCGTCCTGGTGAAGGTAAAAATGCTCTCGCCGCAGATGACAAAGTAGTTGTCGTTGTTCTCGCCATCTCGACCGTATTCCGCTTTCTTCCGCTGGATGCACGCACGATCTTTCGCGGGGAACAGTTCCGGATAAGCCTTCGCCCGAAACTGTGCGGCATCCGCGTACGCCTTGTCACCCATGAAAGGCAGCTTGGTCATGCTGGCGACGGCAGCCGGATCGTTCGCTTTCAAAGCCGCTCGGAACTTGACGATAAAGGCATTGAATTCCGCCTCCAAGGCAGGAGACGCGGCGGGTTTTTTCGGCGTTTGCGCGAGTGCAAGCGCAGGGCTCGTGAGGACGGACGCAAGGACGATTCTGAACAGTATGCTCATCGTGGTGAAAACCCCGGCAGAATGCGGTTGAAGGGTTAGCTCGACGCGCGACCTGACTGGCCGCCTCAATTCTCTTGGCGAATACTCTTTCCGTCCGTGCTCCAGCACCGGCGGCTTACGCTTGCCGGCCTGTTGGCTTGATCTGCCGGTTCATCATTCGGCGATGCCTTGCACAATCTCTTCTGCGGCCTTGGTTCTCATTCCGCCGATCGTTGGCTTGTCCTTGCCACATGCGAACGATGCCGCTGCATCGGCGAGTGCATGCGCAGCTTCATTGGCATTCGGGTTCGCTCCGGTGTCAACAGCCCCCATGACGCAGGCGGTATCCTGTGCGACCCGGATCACGGCGAGTACCTGGTCGCCCGAAACCGGCAAATCCTGTTTCTGGAGTTTCATCCTGACGATCGCGGCATAAGGCTCGAACTCCTTGCCCTTGCCAGACCCGCGCCAGTCGACGGCTGATCCGGCGGACCATGCTTCCACCGCCCAGATGATCTTTTGCGGGTGAGCTCCCTTCGGCCAGCGGAAGCCTATCCGCAGACGAGTTCCCAGGGCGTTGACCAGCACCTGCGCGCCACCGACGCCAGGACATGTCTTGAGTTGGTCTTCCTCGTCGCCCGGCTCGTCGCCGATCGGAGCGAAAGTGCAGTCCTTGTTGGCAATGGACGTGAACCGGCTTTGCGCGGCGGTTGGCGAATCGGCCGAAACAGCGGTGCTGACGATCGTCATCATGAAGAAAACGGCAACTGCTGTCCGCATGACGCTTGAGATTCCTCTTCGGTCCTGTCTCGGAGACGGATCTGCCGTCGCTTATGACGTGGCCATCCCGTCTCCGAGCGGACCATGTTCAGCCGAACATGGATCGATCGGTCGGATGGCGGATACGGTTTTGTCGTTACCGGAACGGGCAAGGTTCGACAAACCAGGATTCGCCGCAACGTTGCTTATCATGGCCCCGCCTCGGGAGACTGTCCTGGCCGTGCGATTGCGTTGAAACGAATAGAGCCGGAGCCCGCTTGGGGGACGCAGCGGGATGCTTTGCGCTAACATGGGCCATGACCTCCGCACCGATTCGCATTCTGGGCATTGATCCGGGCCTGCGCCGCACCGGCTGGGGCGTGCTCGACATCGAGGGCAACCGGCTGATCTTCGTCGGCTGCGGCTCGGTCGAGACGCGCGAACATATGGCGCTGGCGAGCCGGCTGCTGGCGATCCATGCCGGGCTCGGCGCGGTGCTTGACCGATTCCGTCCCGCCGAGGCTGCGATCGAGCAGACCTTCGTCAACAAGGATGGCGTGGCGACGCTGAAGCTCGGACAGGCGCGCGGCGTTGCGATGCTGGCGCCGGCGATGTTCGGCATCGCGGTGGCGGAATACGCGCCCAACCAAGTAAAGAAGACCGTGGTTGGCGCGGGACACGCCGACAAGACCCAGATCCAGGCGATGCTGAAAATCCTGCTGCCGAAAGCCGATCCGAAGAGCGCGGACGCCGCCGACGCGCTCGCTATTGCCATTACCCACGCGCATCACCGGGGCGCTGCGGCGCTGCGGATGAAGGTGGCGGGCGCATGATCGGTAAACTGAAAGGCATCATCGACTCCTACGGCGAGGACTACGTGATCCTCGATGTCGGCGGCGTCGGCTATCAGGTGCATTGCGCCTCGCGCACGCTGCAGACGCTGCCGTCGCCGGGCGAGGCGGCGGTGCTGTCGATCGAGACGTATGTGCGCGAGGACCAGATCAAGCTGTTCGGTTTCCGCACCGACCACGAGCGCGAGTGGTTCCGTCTGTTGCAGACGGTGCAGGGCGTCGGTGCGAGGGTGGCACTCGCGGTGCTGGGCACGCTGTCGCCGGCCGATCTGGCTAACGCCATTGCGCTCCGCGACAAGGCTGCGGTGGCGCGCACGCCGGGGGTCGGACCGAAGGTGGCCGAACGCATCGTCACCGAACTGAAGGACAAGGCGCCGTCCTTCGCCAATGTCGATCCGGCGGTGGTGCATCTCGCAGGCGCCGTCGATGACCAGCATGCGCCGCGCCCGGTGCGAGATGCGATCTCCGCACTGGTTAATCTCGGTTACGGTCAACCGCAGGCGACCGCAGCGATCGCGGCCGCCTCGCGCGGCGCTGGCGAAAATGCGGAGACCGCGCAACTGATCCGGCTCGGCTTGAAGGAGCTGTCGAAGTGACCACGCCATCCCGCATCGTCACGCCCGAGCGCCGCGCCGACGATGTCGGCGACACCGCGCTGCGGCCGCAGAAGCTGGCCGAGTTCGTCGGCCAGGCGCAGGCCCGCGCTAACCTGCAGATCTTCATCGATGCTGCCCGTAAACGAAAAGAGGCGCTCGACCACGTGCTGTTCGTCGGCCCTCCGGGCCTTGGCAAGACCACGCTGGCGCAAATCGTCGCGCGCGAACTCGGCGTCGGCTTTCGCGCCACCTCCGGTCCCGTGATCGCCAAGGCCGGCGATCTCGCAGCGCTTCTGACTAACCTCGAAGAGCGCGACGTGTTGTTCATTGATGAAATTCATCGCCTCTCGCCGGCGGTGGAGGAGGTGCTCTATCCGGCGATGGAGGATTTTCAACTCGATCTCATCATCGGCGAGGGGCCGGCGGCCCGCTCGGTCAAGATCGAGCTTGCGAAGTTCACCCTGGTCGGCGCCACCACGCGCGCGGGGCTTTTGACCAATCCGCTGCGCGACCGCTTCGGGATTCCGGTGCGATTGAATTTTTACACCGTCGATGAGCTGGAGAGGATCGTCAGCCGTGGCGCCCGTGTTCTCAATGTCGGCATGACGGCGGACGGCGCCAACGAGATCGCCCGCCGCGCCCGCGGCACCCCGCGCATCGCCGGCCGCCTGCTGCGCCGGGTGCGCGATTTCGCGTCCGCCGCCGATGCGGCGTCGATCGACCGGAAAATCGCCGACCACGCGCTCGGCGCGCTCGAAGTCGATGCGGCCGGTCTCGATGCGATGGACCGCCGCTACCTCACGACCATTGCGCTGAACTATGGTGGCGGACCTGTGGGGGTAGAGACCATGGCGGCGGCGCTGTCGGAGCCGCGCGACGCCATCGAGGACATCATCGAGCCGTTTTTGATCCAGTGCGGCTACCTGCAGCGCACGCCGCGCGGACGGCTGCTCACGTCACACGCGTTCCGTCATCTCGGCCTGACTGAGCCCTCGCGCGATCCCGCGCAGTTCGGATTGTTCGGGCAGGACGAAGATCAATGAATGCGTCGCCGCAGACCCGCCATCTCGACGGCGAGATTCGCGACGGCAGGCATCACATGCAAGTCCGCGTCTATTATGAGGACACGGATTTTACCGGCCTCGTCTATCACGCTAATTATCTGCGCTTCATGGAGCGTGGACGTAGCAACTATCTGCGGCTGCTCGGCGCCGACCAGCGCGCGCTGTTCGCGGAGGCCGAAAGCGAGGCGCCCAGTTTTGCCTTCGTGGTGCGCGCGATGCAGCTCGAGTTTCTGAAGCCCGCGCGGATGGACGACGTACTCGACATCGTGACGCGGCCACTGGAAGTCCGGGGCGCCTCGATCACCTTGCATCAGGAGGTGCGGTGTGGCGACGTGCTGCTGCTGGACGCGAGGGTGAAGGTGGCGTTCATATCCGAAGGGCGGGCGAAGCCGATACCCAAGGCGCTTCGTGTCGCGATGAAGGCCGATCAGGTCTGATCACCGGGGATCACACGAAGATCCCTCTTAAGATTTGAGCGCGCCTCACGCCGATATTCCGGACCACCATGCCCCGACGGTCACGATGATTTGCATGGCCGACAATGGCGGGACGTCGCCGAATCCAGGCGGAAAAATGTCTGATATAAAAATCCCTTAGTGATGTCGATCGCGGCGGGGCCGGTCGTCCTTTGGCCACGTCCTTGCGGAACCCGACGGTTGCTGGCGGGGTGCCTCGCATCAACCGGGGCGCGCAATCATGGAGCCCACGATGCCCAACATCACCCCGTTCCTTTAGTTCGATACGCAGGCCGAGGAAGCAGTGAAATTTTACACCACCGTGTTCAGCAATTCGAAGATCGTCGAAACGACCTATTATGGCGAAGGCGGCTCTAAGCCGCCCGGAACGGTGCTGACCGTCGCCTTTGATCTCGAGGGAAGGCGGTTCATCGCGTTGAACGGCGGCCCGCATTTCCAGTTCAGTGAAGCTGTCTCGTTCAGCATCGACTGTAAGTCGCAGGACGAGGTTGACTACTACTGGAACAAGCTCACCGCCGATGGCGGCGGGCCCCTTAAGTGTGGGTGGCTCAAGGACAGGTTTGGCGTGTCGTGGCAGGTGGTACCCGATATGATGCCGCGCCTGTTGCAGGATCCGGATCGAGCCAAAGCCGGTCGTGCCATGAAGGCGATGTTGAAGATGAAGAAGATCGTCATTGCCGATATCGAGGCGGCGGCGAACGGTTAGCTTCTTTTTCTCAAACCCGAACCCGTTATCCTGGTTGGGGGCCGGGAAGTCAAAAGGCGCGTTTCCATAACTCAATGGTCGCGTCGGCTATCCAAGGGCGTTTGGACCTTGCGCGTGCTGTCGCCCAAAAAATCCCCCCGGAAATTTTGTTGGGTCATGTGTCGGCTATCGGCATACTGGTTCGTCCTGAGAGGAAGAAGGACCATTGCGCATGCTCTATGCCCTACTTTGCTACCATAACGAGGATGTCGTCTGTTCCTGGAGCAAGGAGCAGGACGCTGCCGTCATGCAAAAGCTCGCGGTCGTGCAGGACAAGTTGAAGAAGCAGGGCCGGCTTGGACCGGTGGCACGGCTGCTGCCGACCACCGCGGCGACCACTTTGCGCAAGGAAAACCCGCCGTTGATCGTCGATGGTCCGTTCGCAGAAACCAAGGAGCAGTTGCTCGGGTTCTACCTGATCGACTGCAAGAACCTTGAGGAGGCGCTGGAGGCGGCGCAGGAACTCGGCGAGGCGAATCCGGGTGGCTCCTATGAAATCCGTCCCGTCGGCCTGTTCGATTCCGGAGGGGGTCTGACATGACCGACGTCGCCTGGATCGATGCGGCCCTGACGGCGGCGCGACCCCAGGCGCTCGGCGCGCTCTTGCGCTATTTCCGCAATCTCGACACAGCCGAGGAGGCGTACCAGAACGCCTGCTTGCGGGCCTTGAGGAACTGGCCGGAAAACGGGCCGCCGCGCGATCCGGCGGCGTGGCTGATCATGGTCGGGCGCAACGCCGCGCTTGACGAGGTGCGGCGGCGGAGCAAGCAGCAGGAATTACCGGACGACGATGTGATCTCCGACCTCGGCGACGCCGAGAGTGAAATCGCCGAGCGGCTCGACGGCTCGCACTACCGCGACGATATTTTGCGTTTGCTGTTCATCTGCTGCCATCCTGATCTGCCTGCGACGCAGCAGATCGCGCTGGCGCTGCGTATCGTCTCGGGTCTGACGGTGAAGCAGATCGCGCGTGCATTTCTCGTCAGCGAAGCTGCGATGGAGCAGCGCATCACCCGTGCCAAGGCGGCGGTTGCGAAAGCCGGCGTCGCGTTCGAGACGCCTGGCGCGGTCGAGCGCAGCGAGCGGCTCGGCGTCGTTGCCGCCATGATCTACCTCGTCTTCAACGAAGGTTATTCGGCGAACGGCGGCACCTCCGAGGTCCGGGCGCCGCTATGTGAGGAGGCGATTCGCCTGGCGCGGCTGCTGCTTCGGCTGTTTCAGAACGAGCCGGAGATCATGGGGCTGACGGCACTGTTGCTATTGCAGCATGCCCGCGCTGCCGCACGCTTTGATTCCGACGGCGAAGTGATCCTGCTCGAGGATCAGGACCGCAGTCTGTGGAACAGAAAGATGATCACGGAAGGCACGGCGCTGATCGACAAGGCGATGCGCCATCGTCGCGCCGGCCCCTATCAGGTGCAGGCGGCAATCGCGGCGCTTCATGCGAGCGCGCCAAAGCCGGAGGATACCGACTGGCGCCAGATCGATCTTCTTTACGCGACGCTGGAGCAATTGCAGCCGTCGCCGGTGGTGACGCTCAATCGCAGCGTGGCTCTCTCCAAGGTGAAGGGGCCGGAAGCGGCGCTCGCGCTGATCTCGCCGCTGGAGCAGCGCCTGTCAGGCTATTTTCACTTCTTCGGCGCGAAGGGCGCATACCTGATGCAACTCGGCCGCGACGAGGAAGCCCGCGTTGCATTCGACCGCGCCATCGCGCTCGCCAATACCTCGGCGGAGGCGGCGCATATCCGCATGCATCTGGATCGGCTGATGAAAGACGGCGCGCCTCGCACCAGGGCGGCGGAGTAGGGTTCTGGGGGCTGATTCAAAAAAGTGTCCGGCCCTGTCGGGATGTCGCCTCGCCGTTCGTCCTTGGGCTGTCCTGTTTATCCAGACTTGAGGGATTGCCATGTTGAAAGTCCTTGCCGCCGTCATTGCCATCATCGTCATTGCTCTCGCCGTTGTTCTAATACTGGCTTCGACCAAGCCCGATACGTTCCGCGTTGAGCGGTCGGCCGTCATCAAGGCGTCGCCGGAGAATATCTTCCCGCTGATTGCCGACTTCCATCAGTGGGGACGGTGGTCGCCTTATGAGACCCGCGATCCCGCGATGAAGCGGACCTACGGCGGCGCCGAACGCGGCAAAGGTGCGACCTACGCCTGGGAAGGCGACAGCAATATCGGCACGGGCCACATGGAAATCCTCGATGCGCCCGCTTCCCAGAATGTCGTCATCAAGCTCGATTTCCTGAAACCCTTCGAGGCGCACAACACCGCCGAATTCACATTGCAGCCTCAGGGCGATGGCACCCGTGTCACATGGACGATGCAGGGGCCGACGCCGTTCATCGGCAAGATCATGCACGTGTTCATCAACATGGATCGCATGGTCGGTACTGATTTCGAGGCTGGTCTCGCCAATCTGCGCAAGGCAGTGGAAAGCTGAATTAACCGCTCATACTTGGGGGAGCAGGATGAAAATCAATTCCCATGTCCCCTTCGAGGACACACGCGAGAGATTCGCTTATTTTTCCTCTCGCGCAGTCGTGTTCGCGATGCCGTGACGGCGGCCGAAGAGCTATTTCACGTAGAAGACGCAGGCTGCGATCACCAGCAGCGCCGTTACCGCCATGATATGCGCGAACATATCGGCGAGCGTGCCGGAAGCCGTCCGCTTTGTGGCATCGGTCATGGTGTCCTCCCCCATTTGGTTTTGGCCAGTGTGGTTCGGGCATGACTCATCACGGCTTGCGCGCGAGCCAAAATTGAATCGATGTTTACGCGGAACGCCCCTTGGAATTGCTGCGCCCGCATCTTGTCCCCGCGGCCGAAGCAATGATGCAAGCGTGATCAAGCAATGCGGCGGGAATTTGTTGCGATGGAAAACGCGCGATACGCGCTCATGTGCGCTTGACGACGCGTGATGGTTTCGTCTTGCGTCATCACATGCAGTGCTGCAAAGCGCTCGCTTATCGGGAGAACATCATGCCGCTGACGCTGTACATGCATCCGCTGTCGTCCTATTGCCACAAGGCACTAATCGCGTTCCATGAGAACGCGACGCCGTTCACGGCTATGTCGGTCGATCTCGGCGATCCGGACGAGCGCGCGGTGCTGCTGAAGCTGTGGGGTGTCGGCAAATTTCCGGTGTTGCAGGATGCCGCCCGCGGCGAGGTGGTGCCGGAATCCAGCATCATCATTGAGTATATCGACAGGTATTATCCGGGCGGGACGCGGTTCATCCCGCAAGATCGCGACGCGGAGCGCGAGGTGCGGCTGAAGGACCGCTTTTACGATCTGCACATTCACAACCATATGCAAAAGGTGGTCGGCGACCGGCTACGGCCAGCCGGTAGCAAGGACCCGCACGGCGTTGAGGATGCGAAAACGCGGATGCGCGCGGCTTATGACATCGCCGAGCGCGAGATGGCATCGCGCAGCTGGGCAGCCGGCGACGATTTCTCGATGGCGGATTGCGCAGCCGCGCCGGCGTTGTTCTATGCCGCCAGGGTGCTGCCATATGCTGACAGCCATCCACATCTTGCCGCCTATCTGGAACGTCTCAAGGCGCGACCGTCCTATGCCCGCGTGCTGAAGGACGCCGAGCCGTATTTCCACATGTTTCCGCAGGGCGACTGAGGGATCAGCGCACACGCCTAAAAATTTCTACCGGACATGTCGGAGAGGCCGCAGTCCGCCCGTCTTCATTGCGGGGCCGCCAAGAAACGGCCTGGATCACTGGATCGAAGGAGAATCGCGATGCGTTTCATGGTGATTGTGAAGGCGACGAAGGAAACCGAAGCGGGCGAGATGCCGAGCACCGAAATGCTGACCGCGATGGGTCGGTTCAACGAAGAGATGGTGAAGGCCGGTGTGATGCAGGCGGGCGAGGGGTTGCATCCGACCTCGAAAGGCGCGCGCATCAAATATTCAGGCGCTGCACCTGTGGTGACAGAGGGCCCATTCCCGGTGACCAGTGATCTCGTCTGCGGATTCTGGCTGATCGAGGTCGGTTCAAAAGACGAGGCGATCCAGTGGATGAAACGCGCGCCTTTCGCACCCGGAGATGAACTCGAACTGCGTCAGGTGTTCGACGCGGAGGATTTCGGCGAGGCGTTCACGCCGGAACTGCGCGAGCAGGAAGAACGGTTGCGCGCAGAGGTCGCGCGCCGATAGGCTCCGCATCAGGCCGCCACAGCCATTGGCCGACTTCCGGCGAACCGGCCTCGTTTGACCGGAGGTCGGGGTTCGCCGCGACGGGTTGCGGTTCTTCATGCTGGATTTCGCCCTGCTTCTCGAATGAAAGCAGGACGAAACGAGTGGTGTTTCCCGCGTGCTCATGTAAAAACTCTTCACATGAGTTGGCGCAAGGACCATCGCCGCCCGGAGCGGGGCTACCATCACGGCAATCTGAAGGAGGCCCTGCTGGAGGCGGCACTCGGCCTGATCGCCGAGAAAGGCGCGGCGGGTTTCACCTTCGCCGATGCGGCGCGTTCCGCAGGCGTCAGTCCGGCGGCGCCGTACCGGCACTTCCGTGATCGCGATGAACTGCTGGCGAGCATCGCGCAACGCGGCTTCGAGCAGTTCGAGGCGGTGTTGACCAAGGCATGGGATGACGGACGCCCGGATACCGTCAGCGCGTTCGAGCGCGTCGGCCGCGCTTATCTCGCCTTCGCCCGCAACGAACCGGCTTATTACTCGGCGATGTTCGAATCCGGGCTGCCGACCGATGTCAATCCGATGCTGTCAGCCGCGAGCGAGCGCGCCTTCAGCATCATTCGCGCCGCGGCGGAACGGCTTGCAGCACTGACACCGCCGGGCGTCGCGCGACCACCGGCTTTGATGATGGCGCTGCATATCTGGTCGTTGGCGCACGGCATAGCCTCCCTGTTCGGCCGCGGCGACGCGGCGCGACGCAAGCTGCCGATGTCCGCCGAAGATCTGCTCGAAGCCGGCGTGCTGATTTATCTGCGAGGGCTCGGCTTTCCGACCGAACGCAGGTCGCCTGAAGACCCGAACGCCCCGGCCAAGCCGCCGCGAGGGCCGTGGGATCAAAAGTCCGCGACCTGACCAACCGTTCAGCTGCGCGTATACCGGGACTGGGTTTTATCGTGCGGTCGCGGCAATCGGCCAAGAGCTTCTTATGGATAGGCTTTCCGATCTGCTCGCCAGTATTTGCCGCTTTCAATGTGACGAGACCTTACAACGGCGGGAAACCGTAGCACCGCCAAAACCCCGCATTTCCAGTCAAAGTCACGCTTGACAAAAGCCTTTAGTGGGCTACCTATGTAAATGTTATTTACATTCACGTGGCATGACGCCGTTCATGGAGAAGGCCTATGGCCCACACCGCTGACTACGATCGCTGGAATGGCCCCAACAATGCGCGGGGCCAAGGTCAGCCCCCGTATTCCCACTGTTTCACGGACGCGCCCTGGCATCCGTTCCGGATTGTCCTGATCGTGCTGGGCTTCATGGTGTGGTGGCCGATCGGTCTCGCGATTCTCTTTTTCACTCTAGGGAGCAGGAAAATGGGCTGCTGGAGCAACGACCGGTTTGAGAGCAAAATGCAACGGATGCAGTACAAGATGGACCGGATGCGGGACCATATGGAGCGCCGCGGTTTTGGCTTCCGCGGTTTTGGCGCGCCGTCCAGCGGTAACCGCGCCTTCGACGAGTATCGCATGGAGACGCTGCGGCGGCTCGAGGACGAGCAGAAGGAGTTCAAGGACTTTCTCGAACGGCTTCGTCACGCCAAGGACAAGGAAGAGTTCGATGCCTTCATGGCCCAGCATCGCACCCAGCCGACGCCGCCGAACGATAGGCCGCAAGACCAGTAGTCACTAATCGGACGCTGCGACCGGCGCTGGTTTTGACGCTGCCCGGCTTCCACCAACCGATAGGAAAGCCCGCCTGTCCCGACAGGCGGGCTTTTTCTCATCTGCGGGTCTGAAGCCTCTCTCGATTCAGGCGTCGGATCATCGCCACACGCCCATTGAGCCGGAACTCCCGTCCTGGGGAATAATCGACGGTCGGCCACCTCCACCCGCTCTCCGCCGGGCACGGCTCACGGTGAGCAAGGGTTGGAATATTAAGGCGGATTTCAGAGCCTCAATCCTCTTTGGTAACCTGGTCTTAACCATGATTAGCGTTTGGTTACAGCCGTAAAGGCGCGCCGTTAGCCCTCGTTTTGACACGTTGGCAGGGGATGCAGGCTCCGGCATTGGACAGACCCCCCAAGTGACTCAACCGGCTTGTTACGTGGCGCTTTTACGCCGCGTGAGTTCGTGGCCGCGAAACTGGCGGCTTGAGGTCGCGCCTCGCGTCGAAGGGATATCTTGCGTTGAGAGGAAACTGCTCATGAATCCGGCCGACGTGGCGCAGTCAGCCTTGCCCCTAGCTTCGGCCGACGTGTCGCTGATTACGCTTTTTTTTCACGCTCACTGGATCGTGAAAGCAGTCATGTTGGGCCTGTTAGCCTGCTCGGTGTGGGTGTGGGCGATCGCGATCGACAAGATCTTTCTCTACGCCCGCACCAAGCGCGCGATGGACCGTTTCGAGCAAGCCTTCTGGTCAGGGGAGTCGATTGAGGACCTGTACCGGGCGTTGTCGGCCAAGCCGACACAATCGATGGCGGCCTGTTTCGTTGCAGCGATGCGCGAGTGGAAACGTTCTTTCGAAAGTCAGGCGCGCTCGATTGCCGGGCTTCAGATGCGGATCGAGAAAGTGATGAACGTTTCCATCGCGCGGGAGATCGAGCGGCTGGAACGGCGGTTGCTGGTGTTAGCGACCGTAGGCTCTGCCGGTCCTTTCGTTGGCCTGTTTGGGACCGTGTGGGGCATTATGTCGAGCTTCCAGTCGATCGCCGCATCGAAGAATACCTCGCTCGCGGTGGTGGCGCCGGGCATTGCCGAGGCGCTGTTTGCAACGGCAATCGGCCTTATCGCCGCCATCCCCGCGACTATTTTTTACAATAAGTTCACTGCGGAAGTGAATCGTCAGGCCCAGCGCCTTGAGGGTTTTGCCGACGAGTTTTCCGCGATCCTCTCACGTCAGATCGACGAGCGGGCGTGAGGTCAAGCGGCATGGAAACGGGCGGTCCATCATGGCAATGAATCCGGCAGCGGCTTCCTCCAGCGGTGGTGGACGAAGAGGACGGCGGCGGTCACAGCCGATGGCCGAGATCAACGTCACGCCCATGGTCGACGTCATGCTGGTGCTTCTCATCATCTTCATGGTGTCGGCACCGCTTTTGACCGTGGGCGTTCCGCTCGATTTGCCGCAGACCCAGGCCAAAAGCCTCGAGCAGGACAAGACGCCCTTGCAGTTGTCGGTTGATGCTCAGGGACGGATTTTCATCAACGACACCGAAGTCACGATGGAGGAGCTGGTTCCGAAATTGACGGCGATCACCGATGCACGCGGCGGTCTTGACGAGCGCATCTTCATGCGCGCCGACAAGAAGGCCGACTACGGCACGGTGGCGCGAGTGATGGGTCGGCTGTCGGGCGCCGGGTTCAAGCGTCTGGCGCTGGTCACCGAAGTGGAGCAGGGATCTTAAGGTTGAAGATCAAGGTCGATAAGACATTGGCAGCATCGGTTGCCCTGCACGTCCTTGTGATCGGGTGGGGGTTGGTGTCGTTTTCGTCGAAGGCTTTCGAATCGGTGCCAGAGGAATCTTTGCCGGTCGACATCATCTCCGCCGATCAACTTGCCCACGTCACGGCGGGAATGAAGACCGGCAAGAAGGAAAAACCGAAACCCCTGGTCGAGAAGGTCGCCGAGGCCACACCTCCGCCGGAGGACACTGTCGGCAAGATCGACGACAAGAAGCCGCCGGTCATGACCGACGTGGCACCCAAAGAACAACCAAAACCAGATGACAAGGCCGCTGCCGAGGCTGCCGCAGCAGCAGCGAAGGCCGAGGCGGCAGCCAAAGCAGCCGACGCAAAGGCCAAGGCGGATGCGAAAGCCAAAGCAGAGGCCGCGAAGGCCGAGGCGGAAGCCTTAGCTGAGGCAAAGGCGGAGGCTCAAGCCAAGGCCAAGGCGAAGGCCGAAGCGCAGGCGAAAGCAAAAGCCGAGGCGAAAGCGAAAGCGGAAGCCAAAGCCAAAGCCGAGGCAAAGGCCAAGGCAGAAGCCGAGGCGAAAGCCCAGGCAGAGGCGAAGAAGGCTGAGCGCGTGTTCGACCAATCAAAGATTGCGGCGCTGCTTGACAAGCGCGAGCCCACCCGCCGCTCGGTCACCGGAGACACGCTGAATCCGAATGCCGCGCTCGGCCTCGCTCATGGCAAGGCCGCGGACAATTCCGCGACCTGGGGGTCGATGTTCAAGTCCCAGGTCGAGCGCTGCTGGAAAAAGCCCTATGGCGGGCTCGAAGCTCAGATGACCGAAGCGGTGTTCAGCATCAAGCTGAAACGCGACGGCACACTGGAGACCACGCCGACCGCGATCAGCAACCCGTCGACACCCTACTTCCGCGTTTATCAGGAAAGCGCGCTGCGCGCGATCATTGAATGCCAGCCGTACAATCTGCCTGCGGCATATTTCGACGAATGGAAGTTTTTCGAGCCCGTATTCACAGAACGAAAGTCGTAAGCAACGAACGTTGCGGATGAAAAGTCTGACCGATGATCGAGAGAAATGGATTGCAGAGAATGCCGTTCCGTCTGAACCGCCGACACATGATTTCCGGGATGGCATCGGCTGCCGTGTTGCTGGGCGGCCGGCAAGCCTTCCCCCAGGCGCGGGTCCAGATCACCGAGGGCAACGTCGCGCCGCTCCCGATCGCCATTCCGAATTTCATTGCCGGTTCGCCGTCGGATAGCGAGGTCGGTGCCGGCGTCGCCAAGGTCATCACCAACAATCTCAAGCGCAGCGGGTTGTTCGCGCCAATCGACCAGGCCGCGTATATCCAGAAGATAACCAATATCGACGTGCCGCCGCAGTTCGCCGACTGGAAGACCATCAACGCACAGGCGCTGGTGACCGGACGTATGACGCGTCAGGGCGACGGGCGGCTCAAGGCCGAGTTTCGTTTGTGGGATGTCGCGACCGGCCAGCAGCTTGCAGGCCAGCAATATTTTACATCGCCGGAATATTGGCGGCGGATCGCGCACATCATCTCGGATCAGATTTACGAGCGTTTGACCGGCGAGAAAGGCTATTTCGACAGCCGCGTGGTGTTCGTCGATGAGTCCGGAACAGCGCAGCACCGCGTCAAGCGGCTGGCCCTGATGGATCAGGACGGCGCCAACGTGCGCTACCTCACGCGCGGAGCTGACCTCGTGATCACCCCGCGCTTTTCGCCGTCGACCCAGGAAATCACCTATATGGAATTCGGGCAGGGCGATCCCCGGGTCTATCTGTTCAACATCGAAACCGGCCAGCGCGAAATCGTCGGCAACTTCCCCGGTATGTCGTTCGCGCCGCGGTTCGCGCCGGATGGCCAACGCATCATCATGAGCCTGCAGCAGGGTGGAAACTCGAACCTGTTCGTGATGGACATTCGCTCGAAGTCGACGACACGTCTGACGGACACGCCGGCGATCGACACGTCGCCCTCGTATTCGCCGGACGGCGCCCGCATCTGTTTTGAGTCGGATCGCGGCGGCAAACCGCAAATTTATGTGATGGGAGCGACCGGCGGCGGGGCCCAACGCATCTCGTTCGGGGAAGGCTCCTACTCGACTCCGGTATGGTCACCCCGCGGTGACTACATCGCCTTCACGAAGCAAGGCGGTGGTCAGTTTTCCATCGGCATTATCAAGCCGGACGGTTCCGGCGAACGAATTCTGACGTCGGGATTTCACAACGAGGGTCCGACCTTCGCGCCTAACGGGCGGGTCCTGATGTTCTTCCGCGACCCCGGCGGCAACGCTGGACCATCGCTTTATACGATCGACGTCTCCGGCCGCAACGAACTGAAAGTTCCCACGCCTGGTTTTGCGTCCGATCCGGCATGGTCGCCCTTGCTCTCATAAGCCGGATCCCCGAGCCGAAACCGGATCGGCGTCGGTTGGACCTTGATCCTATAACATTCTGTTTTACAGGGTAAATTCGGCCTTCAGGTGACTGGTTCAAACGTCTCGCTAACGATGTTCGCTCAGAAAGGCTTCACTAGCGGCCGGTAACACTGTGCGCGCGGAAAGGATGCGCGCGCAGTCGATGCAGTTGGCCGACCACCATCGCGATACCGATACGATGTCGCCAGCGATATATGCGGCGCTTGTGGGTTCGCTATTCCAGAATCCGGCGCCGATGTTGGCTGGCGCGGTCTGCGCTGCGATTGCGGCGGTCATGACCGCATTGAAGACCGGCAACCATCTGCTGTGGCCATGCGCGGTGCTTCTGGTCCTGATTGGCATGCTCCGCACTTTCGACATGGCGAAATAGTAAGCGTCTATTCCTGACACGTTATCTTAGTTGAGGATAGTTGCCGGGCGCCAGTTCCATGGCAAGAGCTGATCGAGCCGGCTCATGGGATGACCGGCCGACATGCGTTCAAGGATGTCCTTGAGATAGGTGAAGGGCTCGACGTCATTTAGCTTTGCCGTGGTGATGAGGGAGCAGACTGTGGCCCAGCGCTGAGCCCCGCCATCTGATCCGGCGAACAGGTGGTTCTTTCGTCCGAGCGTGACCGGACGAATGGCGCGTTCGACGGTGTTAGTGTCGAGCTCGATGCGGCCGTCATTGAGGAAGCAGCAAAGAGCATCCCAGCGGCTCAGGGCATAGCGAGTGGCATTGGCGAGCCCGCCGCGCGGCGGGATTTGGGCGAGTTGCATTTCGAGCCATGCTTTCATCGCCGTGACCAGAGGCAACGACTTTGATCGACGCATGCTTTGCCGTGCTTCCGCGGTCTGGCCGCGGATGGCGGCCTCGATCACGTAAAGCTCGGCGATGCGTCGCAGCGCTTCGGTCGCGACAGGCGAGGCGGTCGCCTGCTGCACCTCGTAGAACTTCCGCCTGGCGTGAGCCCAACAAGCTGCGAGCTGGATGGTACCGCCGTCGCGAAGCCGATCGAACCCGGGATAACCGTCGACCTGAACGATGCCGCTGAAGTTGGCCAGATGAGCAGCGGGACGCTCAGCCTTGCGATCCGGAGTGTAGAGATAGACCGCGGCTGGCGGATCCGGTCCGTTCCAAGGCCGGTCATCGCGGGCGTACACCCACAACCGGCCAGTTTTGGTGCGGCCGCGGCCGGGATCGAGTACCGGGATCGGCGTGTCGTCGGCGAACAGTTTCTGCGATGCAAAGATGTGTTCAGCGAGCTTGGATTGAAGGGGCTCCAGCCACCAGCAGGCGCCGCCGATCCAGTTCGCCAAGGTCGAGCGGTCCAACGTGACGCCCTGCCGGGCGAAGATCTGGCTCTGCCTGTAGAGCGGGAGGTGATCGCAGTATTTGGAGACCAGAACATGGGCGAGCAGAGCCGGGGAGGCCAGCCCCTTGGCGATCGGCCGCTCTGGTGCTGGCGCTTGATGGATAGTCCCGCAGGCCCGACAGCCATAGCGCGGCCGGCCGATGCGGATGACCCGCAGTCGCGCCGGCACATGGTCGAGCATCTCGCTCGTCGTTTCGCCGATCAAGTGCAGTATGCCGCCGCAACAGGGGCAGGTTTGATGCTCAACATCGAGCCTGACATCCTCGCGGGGCAAGTGCACCGGCAGGCTCGGGCGCTCGCTTTGGGTCCTCGGGGGACGGCTCTCGGCTGGCGGAGGCGGAAGGCTAGTTTCGACGCGCGCAAGATCGGCGTTGAGGTCTTCGAAGCCGAGTTGCAACTGCTCGTCATCGAGCCGCTCAGCCCGG
>NZ_MWPQ01000041.1 GCF_002028545.1 Nitrobacter vulgaris | reverse complement strand
TTAGCCAAAAGCAATCGCGACTCATCAAAGGCCTCCTGTCCGAGACCGTGAATCACAAACTCAGCGCCGAAGGAATCACTTTTATGGGTCCCGACCCTAGTTTAAAGGGGCTTATGCAGTCCGACGCTGCCAAGGCTCGCAAGAAGTAGCAAACTCCCCGTGCGGCGAGCTTGAGCCCGGCGGCCTCTGTAGTGATGTCGCGGTGCTCCAAGTATCCGCAAGTATACTGAGCTCGTCGCGGGCCTACTTCGCGCCAGGATAGTGGTTTGCTATTGCTTTTGTCAGGTTTTCTTCGAGCGCTTTGATGTCGGCCTTGTTGAGGACAATACTGGACGGGTCCGTCAGGCCCGTTGAAAGTGCGCGAACGGCGGCAATCTGCCAACGGAGCTCCTCGCATGTCTTGCACATAGCTTGCTCCACTTCAGGCGGGAGCGCACGCTCCTCTCAGTCACCGATGCTGCCAAAGGTCGGGCGATGATGACGCTAACAATCGCCGTTATGCCCGGTTCCTTACAGCGTGATTTAAGGCCTTACAGCGTGATTTAAATTGGCGGCGGTTTTCGAAAAGCGCTGCGCTGAAGGCCGGCACCAATGCGCAGAAGCATCTCCGTTCCGGTTATTTCGGTGGCTTCAAATCGCTGCCGGCGATCCAGCTCTGGCCTTCCGTGGGAGTCATCGAGCCGGGAAGGGAGTCGCACTTCGGGTAGACGAATGCTCGACGCCGCGAGCGTTACCGGTAGATATGGTTGTACGCGGGATCGGTTGCGGTTTTCCGTTAACCTCTCCGTGAGCCTTTGTTCCATTGTGCCCAGCGCACCTTTGCCTCTCTCCACTCGTTGATAACGCGCCTCGTTGAACAGGAACATTCACATCAAGCAGTAGCGCTTCGCGCTTCGCACTGCGTCGTTGATCTCGTCGGCCAACTGGGCCTCGCCCAATTGATGAAGGTTGCCGGCCAGCGCCGAAGCTTGAGCCGAACTCATGGAGAGCGGCTCATCGTCGGCGTAGCAGAACTTGATGCGCCAAAGCCCTTCCTGATTTCGATGCGGCTCGATCAGGATTATCGGAAGATCTGGTAATCCGTTTTCAAAAAATAGTACCGACAGCGCGCTCATCATGGCATCTCACTAAATTCGTCGGGGACCTGTCCTTCCCGATAAAAGATCGCCGGCTTCTCGTCATAGTCGCCGGTTTCATCATCAGAGGTTATGGAGAAAGCAACGACGCCTGCCTTAGACAGTGCGAGCCTCTGCGCGGTTCGACGGGCGCCCTCAGCTGATTGACACACAATCGGCCTGTCTGGCTTCAACTGATCGCCTTTTGCGGCATTAAAGGCCTGCACGAGAAATTGCGTTTGCAACGACATTCCATGAGCGTGCGCCCTTTCTGGTCCAATAGCTATTCATTTGTTCTGAGTCTTTCCTCATAACGCAGGGTGCCCAAATGTGGATTGGACCGGCCCCTTGTATTTTCCCTAAGTGACCATATGTGGGTGAAGTTCGAACTGTCGCTCTGGCTTGTTGACCGCGCCGAAACCGGCTCCATTCCCCAAGACATCGCTGAACTCGGATCAAGCTTGCACGGAGGTCGTGCGAGCGAACGCGCTTTTGCGTATCTTGGAGATTACAAATGGCAACTGGAACAGTGAAGTGGTTCAACGCGACAAAGGGCTTCGGCTTCATTCAGCCTGACGGTGGCGGGCAGGATATCTTCGTTCATATCAGCGCGGTTGAACGCGCTGGCTTGAGCTCCCTCGACGAAGGTCAGAAGGTTTCGTTCGAAGCTAAGACCGACAGCATGCGCGGCAAGACCAGCGCTGAAAACCTTCGCGTCGATTAATTCGCCGATTTGGGGTGCCCACGGATGTACTGGGACCTTTAGATCGGTTGCGTGTCCTCGTTCAGAGGTGTGCTCATGTTATCGAAGCGCGATGAAGACCGCCGGCCGCAAAGCCGGCGGTGTTTTGCTCGTGCAGCGCTTGCACCTTAGATCAGCAGCTATTGAAAGAGCTGAACACGAAACGTTCAACGGCAGCGCTGGCTTGGAATTCCGCCGCAATTGGACTTGTAAAAACGTAAAAACTCAGTCGCGACACGTCCATTGAATGCGGACGATAGGATCTCGCTGCCGCAATATGAGCCGCGATGCTGGAATCGCGAATCGGTACACAAAACGCGATCCCCACAAATCAGGTAGCCATGAAAACCTTTAAGCATAAGCCGAACGAAACCCAGTTGTTGGAGGAGCTTCGGCCTCGGAATGCTCAGCGCGCGGACATTATCCCGACTGAGGGTTTTACAATGGTCGTGGACGGAAAGCTCAAGGGTAACTTTTCCGATGAGCAAGCCGCCAAAGCGGCCGGTGAGGAACTTCTAGAAAAATTTCCGATGCTCCGCGTGGAAGTGTATAATGCGGAAACGAAGGTCCGCACCAAGGTCGATGCCATAAGTTAATGGGTCTCATTGAATTTCATCCCGCTTCGCCGTATCGGTCTTTTGGGGCAGAGAGGACCGGCTTCAAGCCTGCCACATCTCCGACTTGGGCGTTGCTTGTTCGACCTTGCGAAATGATTTTGATCAGCCGTTTTTGAATCTCGCCGAAGAAACCGCACATCGCCCGCCGCAAGCGCAAAGCCCGTTCGTGAAGTTCTGGGTTTGACTCTATTTCGTTCTCAAGAACGAATCCGGTCTACGGAAAAGCAGCGACGGCCATTGTTAATAAATCGTTCTGGCAAGGGCGACGGTCCTCCCTCGCATACGGCGCTGACCGTGCAGCCGGAAAGGCGCGAATGCTTCAGACTTTCTTCCACGGCGGGCTATGGTCCCGCCCTCGATCAGCACCGTGGAACGGCACTTCTCCAGTGCGCGAGGAACTGTTCGGTGTCGAACGCCTCGAACAGCATGCGGAAAGCTTGGCCGCAGCGCAGCAGGTCACGACGCGACCGCCGCCAGTCAGATCTCTGCAGGCGCGGCTGAGTGAAAATGCCGCTGCCTTGCTCGCAGCCTATCGCATCTGCGCTTCCGATCTCGA
Source organism: Nitrobacter vulgaris (assembly GCF_002028545.1). GTDB lineage: Bacteria > Pseudomonadota > Alphaproteobacteria > Rhizobiales > Xanthobacteraceae > Nitrobacter > Nitrobacter vulgaris. Next base: position 34,505 of record NZ_MWPQ01000041.1, on the reverse strand, counting down.
AAGCGGCCGAGGCGTGGTACCCGCGGCGGAATGGCTGCTGGACAACTATCACCTGGTCCAAGAGCAGATCCGCGAAGTCCGAGCTGATCTGCCACCCGGCTATTACCGGCAGCTGCCCAAACTAGCTGACGGTCCGTTTGTTGGATATCCGCGCGTATTCGGCTTGGCCTGGGCTTTTGTCGCCCACACAGACAGCCACATCGACCTAGAGATATTGCGCCGGTTCATTGCAGCCTATCAGCAGGTTCAGCCGCTTACGATCGGCGAGTTGTGGGCCGTTGCGATCACCCTTCGCATCGTCCTCATCGAGAACCTGCGACGATTGGCAGACCAGATCGTCGCGGGACGCGGAGAACGCGCGGATGCAGATCGGCTCGCCGACAGGCTTCTGGAATCAGGAGGTGCGCAATCCGCGCTCGACGCTGATATCGGCGCACGTTTGAGTGCGCCCCTGTCGGAGGTGTACGCAGCGCAACTCGCCAAGCGCCTGAGGGATCAGGATCCGAGAACAACTCCCGCGCTCGGCTTGCTCGCGGAGCGGCTCCGTCTGCAGGAGTCCTCGATCGAGGATGTCGTGCAGAATGCCCAGCACAGGCTGGGCGCGTCCAACGTTTCCGTCCGCAACGTTATCACCAGCATGCGACTGATCTCCGATATTGACTGGGCGGACCTGTTCGAGAGCGTCAGTCTCGTCGATAAGCACCTTCGCGTTGGAAGCTCGTTTGCCGCGATGGATTTCCCAACCCGTAATCTTTACAGAAGCGCGATCGAAGAACTCGCCCGCGGCTCGCTATCGTCCGAGATCGAGGTTGCCGAGCAGGTGTTGTTGGTATCCTCCGGGGCGGCCGCGCAAGCACATGATCCCAAGGAGCGCGAGAGAGTTGGGGAGCCCGGCTATCATCTGATCGCCGAGGGGCGCCGTGCGTTCGAACGGACGATCGGCTTCAGGCCGGGTGCCCGACTGCGGATCAGCCGTCTTAGCCTGCGCCCTGGCGTCATCGGTTACGTTGGGGTCATCCTGTCGGTCACCGCGGCGCTGCTGGCCCTCGGTTTATGGACGCTTTCGGCTTCGGGCCTCGACGCCAACTGGGTTGTCTTGTTTGCAGTGGCGGGATTTTTGCCGACGACCGGGGTGGCAACCGCACTGGTCAACCGTGCGATCACCTGGAGCTTCGGTGCGACCACCCTGCCTGGGCTAGAACTCGCTGAGGGTGTCCCGAAATCGTTTCGGACGCTGATTGCCGTTCCGACGCTGTTGACGAATGAAGTCGATCTCATGGAGCAGGTCGAGCGGCTTGAAGTCCATTATCTCGCCGACTCCGGCGGAGATCTGACCTTCGCTCTTCTTTCGGACGGCGTCGATGCGGACCGGGAGATCGTCGCCGGCGACGCACATCCGCTCGGGGTCGCGGCCGAGGCTATCGCACGTCTAAACCGTCATTATGGCCCAGGACCGGATGGCGACCGTTTCCTCCTTCTGCATCGTCGCCGCGTATTCAACGCCCGCGAGAACGTGTGGATGGGATGGGAGCGCAAGCGCGGCAAGCTGCACGAACTCAACCGGCTTCTGCGTGGGGCTCCCGACACAACCTTCGTGGCGGTGGCGGGCAAGGCACCTCGTGTTCCGGACAATGTCCGCTTCGTCATCACCCTCGATGCCGACACCAGACTGCCGCGCGATGCCGCTCGCCGCCTGGTCGGTAAGATGGCTCACCCGGTGAACCGGCCGCAGTTCAGTGAGCGCGAGCGGAGGGTCATTAGCGGCTACGCGATCATCCAGCCCCGCGTCACACCCGCGCTACCGCTCGGCCGTGAGGGGTCTGTCTATCAAAGAGTGTCTTCCGGACCCGCAGGTATAGACCCGTATGCGGCGGCGATCTCCGACGTCTACCAGGACCTATTTGGCGAGGGTACCTACACCGGTAAGGGCATCTATGACGTCGATGCATTCGAGGCGGCGCTCGCCGGGCGCGTGCCTGACAATGCTCTCCTCAGCCACGATCTCTTCGAGGGTGTTTTTGCTCGCGCGGGCCTCGCGTCCGACATCGAGGTCGTCGAGGAGTTTCCGAATCGATACAACGTTGCTGCCAAGCGCCAGCATCGTTGGGTGCGTGGCGACTGGCAGCTCTTGCCCTGGATCGTTGGTCGCGGCGGGACGATGCCACTCCTTGGTCGCTTAAGGATGCTTGACAATCTAAGGCGCTCGCTGCTTGCGCCGACCACGCTGATGGCGGTCGTCTTCTGCTGGTTGCTGCCGATGCCGGCTGCCATCGTCGGGCTCCTGCTCGTCCTCGCCACCGTCGCCATCCCGGCATTCCTCCCGAGCGTCTTCTCGGTCCTGCCACGTCGCGCCGGGCTTCGCGTGCGCAACCATCTCGGCGCGCTTGCCGGAGGTCTCCGCCTCGCCGCCGCCCAGACGTCGTTCACGGTCGCCTTTTTGCCCGACCATGCGCAACGGGCGGCAGACGCCATCGCCAGAACCCTGCTGCGACTGTTCGTGACTCGCCGTCATCTCCTCGAATGGACTACGGCAGCGAAATCGACGGCGGCGGCTCGGCTGGGCATGGGCGGCTTCTATCGCGGGATGGCAGGCGGCGTGGTGCTCGGCTTGGCCCTGGCGGCGCTCACGCTCGCGGCTGTTCCGGCATCCTGGCCGCTCGTCCTGCCTTTCGTACTGCTGTGGGCATGTGCGCCGGCACTCGCCTTCCGGATCAGCCGGGCGCCGCCGATCGCGCGGCGGCTTTCGATTTCGCCGGCAGATGCGACCGACTTGCGCCTCATCGCGCGCCGCACCTGGCGCTATTTCGAGACCTTCGTGACGCCGGACGACAACATGCTGCCGCCCGACAACTTCCAGGAAGATCCGAAGCCCGCGCTCGCGCACCGCACCTCGCCCACCAACATCGGACTTTATCTCCTGTCCGCGGTCGCCGCCCGCGACTTCGGCTGGGCGGGAACGACCGAGACCGTTGAGCGCCTCGAGGCTACGCTCGGCTCGATGCGGAAACTCGCCCAGTTCAAGGGGCACTTCTTCAACTGGTACGATACGCGGGATCTGCGCCCGCTCGACCCGGCTTATGTCTCGTCGGTCGACAGTGGCAATCTCGCTGGCCATCTGATTGCGCTCGCCAATGCCTGCGAAGAATGGATGGATCCGACGTGCATGCCGGATACGAGAGTCGGGATGAACGATGCCCTCCGACTGGCGCGCGAGGCTGCGGAAGCTCTGCCGACGAACGCGGGGGGCAGGGGGCACTCGCTCTTCGCCGCTCTTGACGATATCGAGACCCGGTTGAATGGGGCTGAGGCAATCGAACGGATAGCCGCCTCCTTGAACCGGCTTACCGAAAAGGCAGCCGCGGCCGCTCGCAGCGTTACGCCCATTTCTGAGGACTGCGACACACCGGATCTCCTGTTCTGGATCGGGGCATTGAAGAGGATTGGGCTCGAATTTTTGCGCGATCGTCCCGGACTTGCCGACCCCGCCCACCCTCTGAACGGGCGGTTGAAGGCGCTCGCCAACACAGCGCGCGAAATGGCGCTGGCAATGGATTTCGCTTTTCTCCTCGATCCCGATCGGAAGCTGCTTTCGATCGGCTATTCGCTTGCCGACAATGGCCTTGACCCGAGCTGCTACGACCTTCTCGCGTCCGAAGCGCGGCTCGCGAGCCTGTTTGCGATCGCCAAGGGCGACGTCCCGACAAAGCACTGGTTCCGCCTCGGCCGGGCGGTAACGCCGCTTGGTGGCGGCGCGGCGCTGGTCTCCTGGTCGGGGTCAATGTTCGAATACCTGATGCCGTCGCTGGTGATGCGCGCGCCCGACGACAGTCTGCTCGGGCAGACCGGCCATCTGGTTGTGAAACGTCAGCAGGCGTATGGCCAATCCCTAGGGGTTCCCTGGGGCGTTTCAGAATCGGCCTACAACGCTCGCGACATCGAATTCACCTATCAATATTCCAACTTCGGCGTGCCCGGCCTCGGCCTCAAGCGCGGGCTCTCGGCGAACGCCGTGATCGCGCCCTACGCCACGGCGCTGGCGGCCATGGTCGATCCGGCGCGCGCGGAAGCGAACTACGTCCGGCTTGTGGCGATGGGCGCTCGGGGCCGCTACGGCTTTTATGAATCTCTCGATTTCACCCGCTCGCGTCTGCCGGCGGGGGAGAACGTCGTGATCGTGCGCGCCTTTATGGCGCATCACCAGGGCATGACCATCGTCGCCATCGCCAACACCCTGTACGATGGCTGTATGCGCGCCAGGTTCCATCGCGAGCCTATGGTAAAGGCCAGCGAGCTTCTGTTGCAGGAGCGCATACCAACGGAGGTTGCGATTGTGCATCCCCGCGCTGAGGAGGTGAAGTCAGCCCCTCCGGGGACGGTCACCGAGGCCGTGACTGTACGCCGCCTTTCGGCATCGACGGGCGGCCCGCCGGTCACGCATCTGCTTTCGAACGGACGCTACGCCGTGATGCTGACCGCGACCGGAGGCGGCTACAGTCGCTGGCGAGACATCGCGGTGACGCGCTGGCGGGAGGACACGACTCGCGACTACTGGGGATCATTCCTTTTTCTCAAAGACAGCCGAAGTGGGAAAATTTGGTCGGTAGGCGCACGGTCCGACGGCAGCGGTGCCGATCACGACGAAGTCTTTTTCGGCGAGGACCATGCACAGTTCGTCCACCGCGATGGCAGTCTAACGACGACAACGGACATCCTGGTTTTGAGCGAGGACGATGGCGAGGTCCGCCGCGTCAGCTTGACCAACAAGGGAGGCCGGCCGCGCGAGATCGAGATCACGTCCTACGCGGAGGTGGTGCTGGCGGCGCCGGCCGCTGACAATGCCCATCCGGCTTTTTCCAAGCTGTTCGTGCAGACCGAGCATCTTCCCGAATTCGACGCGCTCCTCGCGACTCGCCGTCCGAGGTCGAACAACGAGCCACGGCTCTGGGTTGCCCATTTCGCTGTCGTTGAAGGCGAGGTCGCGGCCGATCCGCAATATGAGACCGATCGGGCTCGTTTTCTTGGCCGCGGCCGCGCGGTTGCCGACGCCACCGCTATCCTGGACGGCCAGCCGCTTTCAAAAACGGTGGGGACGGTTCTCGATCCGATCTTCTCGCTTAGGGAACGAGTGATGGTTCCCGCCGGAAAGGTTGCGCGGGTCGCCTTCTGGACCGTTGTCGCATCGTCACGAGACGAACTTTTGGGACTCATCGACAAGCACCATGACCGCAACGCATTCGACCGGGCGAAGACCCTGGCGTGGACGCAGGGACAGGTCCAGCTTCGGCATCTCGGCATCGCCACGACAGAGGCGGCAGATTTCCAGCGCCTCGCGGCGCCCATCCTCTACGCCGACTTGCGCTTCCGGGCATCTTCGGAGGCGATCCTGCGCGGAGCGGGCGCCCAGTCTGGCCTGTGGCCCTATGGTATCTCCGGCGACCTGCCGATCGTCGTGCTGCGAATTTACGATATCGAGGACATGGCTCAGGTCGCCCAGTTGCTCCGCGCGCACGAGTACTGGCGCATGAAGCGTCTCGCGGTCGATCTTGTCATCGTTAACGAGCACGCCGCTTCCTATCTGCAGGACCTGCAGATTGCGATCGAAACCGCGGTGCGCAGCAGCCAGTCGCGACCGCGCGTTGGCGACGTCCCTTCGCAAGGCACGGTCTATACGCTCCGTGCCGACCTCATGAACGTCGAGGCCCGCTCGCTGCTGCATGCGGTCGCCCGTGTCGTCCTGCACGCATATCGCGGTACGCTCGCCGATCAGCTCGCCCGCCTACGACCGCCGTCGGGCGGATCTTTGCCGCTCAAACATCCAAAACCGAGGGCGGCAATTCCCGCCGCCCAGCAGTCGGCGGCGGCGGTGGCGACAGCCGGTCTCGAATTCTTCAATGGTCTAGGCGGCTTTGACAAAGACGGGCGAGAATACGTGACCGTCCTCGACGGTGAGCGCCTGCCGCCCGCCCCCTGGATCAACGTGATCGCCAATTCCTGCTTCGGCTTCCAGGTCTCGACGGAGGGACCCGGCTATACTTGGGCCGGGAACAGCCGCGAAAACCAGTTGACGCAATGGTCGAACGATCCGGTGAGCGACCCCCCCGTCGAGGCGATGTATGTCCGCGATGAGGTCACGGGCGATCTTTGGAGCCCGACGGCACAACCCATCCGAGATGGCGGGCTCTATGTCGCCCGCCATGGCTTCGGCTACAGTCGCTTCGAGCACGAGGCAAACGGCATTGCGCTCGAGCTGCTGCAATTCGTGCCGCTGTCCGATCCGGTCAAGATCTCCCGGCTGACACTTAGCAACCGCTCAGGACACGCCCGGCGGCTGTCGATCACCGCTTATGCCGAGTGGGTGCTTGGCACGTCCCGCGGTGCCTCCGCGCCGTTCATCGTAACGGAGATCGATGCGGCCAGCGGCGCCATTCTCGCCCGCAATCCCTGGAGCACCGCCTTTCCCGGCCGGATCGCCTTCGCCGATCTTGGCGGGCGGCAGACGGCCTGGACGGCCGACCGCGCCGAGTTTGTCGGTCATAATGGTGCACTTGAAGCACCGGCCGCGCTGGTCCATGGCGGAACGCTGTCCGGTGCGGTTGGTGCCGGCTTCGACCCCTGCGCTGCGCTCGCAACGAGCATCGAACTCGGGGCAGGTGAGACGACCGAGATCGTTTGGCTCCTCGGACAATGCGGTTCGGTCGAGGACGCACGCAAACTGATCGCCCGAACCCGCAAAACCGACCTCGACACCGTGCTGGCATCGGTGGCGGATCATTGGGATAACCTGCTCGGCGCAGTGAGGGTAAAGACCCCGGACCGGACGATGGACCTCATGCTGAACGGCTGGTTGCTCTATCAGACACTTGCGTGCCGCGTGCTCGCACGCTCGGCTAGCTACCAGGCGAGTGGCGCCTACGGCTTCCGCGATCAGCTCCAGGATACCATGGCACTGTCCTTTGCCGCGCCGGACGAGACGCGCCGCCATCTCCTGCGCGCGGCCGGTCGACAGTTTGTCGAAGGCGACGTCCAGCATTGGTGGTTGCCGCATTCGGGTCAGGGCGTGCGCACACGCATTTCCGACGACCGGGTCTGGCTCGCCTTCGCTGCCGCGACCTATATCAAGGCGTCCGGCGACACTGCCGTTCTGGACGAGGTTTTGCCGTTTCTGGAGGGACCGACCCTTGGCACCGGAGAGCACGATGCGTTCTTCCAGCCGATGATAGCGGACGAGCAGGCGTCCCTGTTCGAGCATTGCGCCCGCGGTCTCGACCAATGCCTCGACCTTACGGGCGAGCACGGCCTGCCGCTCATCGGTACGGGCGATTGGAACGACGGCATGAACCGGGTCGGTGAGGGCGGCAAGGGCGAGAGCGTATGGCTCGGCTGGCTGCTGGTGCGCACCATGGCGCTCTTTGCTCCATTCGCTGACATTCGTGATCCGGACCGCGCCCACCGCTGGCGGACGCATGCCGCCTCCGTCCAAGCCATGATTGAGCGGGATGCATGGGATGACCAATGGTATCGCCGGGCTACGTTCGACGACGGGACGTGGCTCGGCTCGAAGGATAGCGAGGAATGCCAGATCGACTCCATCGCCCAGTCCTGGGCGGTGCTGTCGGAAGCCGCCGATCCCGCGCGCGCCGCCGGGGCAATGGCGGCACTCGACCGGCATCTCATCCGCCGTGACGATGGCCTCGCCCTGCTATTCACGCCGCCCTTCGACATTACGTCGCGCGATCCGGGCTACATCAAGGGCTACCCGCCGGGGCTGCGGGAAAATGGCGGGCAGTATAGTCATGCTGCCATGTGGGCGATCATGGCGTTCGCGAAGCTGGGGAAGGGCGCATGTGCCGCCGATCTGTTTTCGCTGGTTAATCCGATAAATCACGCCCGGACCCTCGAAGAGGTCGAGCGCTACAAGGTCGAGCCTTATGTGGTTGCCGCCGACGTCTACTCCGTGTCACCTCATACGGGGCGCGGGGGGTGGACCTGGTACACGGGCTCAGCGGCGTGGATGTACCGCGCAGGGGTCGAGAGCATTCTTGGCATTCGCCGCGAGGGTGCGTTTCTCGTCGTTGACCCGCGTATTCCCTCCGCCTGGCCGGGTTTCGAAGTCGCGGTAACAATAGCCTCAACGTACTATGATATCCACGTTCGGAACCTGCCTGGCGCGGGCCGCAATGTGGTGGAAGCTGTCCTTGACGGCGCGCCTGTTGGGCGCATTGAAGGGGTTGTTCGCGTTCCCTTAGATGGAGGGAAACATGTCCTCTTGATCCATCTTGGGGGCGTACAGTCGAATCTAAAGTAGGGAGCTGAACGCGACGAGAACCGCGACGAGTGTTCTAACTATCGGTGATGAGAACGCCCGGGCCAGCTTTTTCTAAGCGAGAAATGTTCGAAGCAAAAATGTCCGACGTGCAAAAAAGACCGAAGACCATAGTATTGCCGCCGGGCGGCACGAACCCACTCTGTTTGGCGACCCGCTGCTGGGCGTCAGGTCGGGTGAAAATATCCCCTGCGGATCAGGCGGGCCTCACCGGGCTGCAGCACGAGGTTACCCGCAATTTTCTCCACCGGCAGTTCCGATAAGGAACATGCCCATCCCTCGGGCACGGCGACGAGCACTAGCATCACGGCTTGCTCGGGCGCAGCGGCGACCGCCCAATACTCTCGTTGCGCGATGCCTCTCACATAGTCATCTGTCCTGACCTCAACGATTTGAACATCGGATTTGAAAGCTTGGCCCATGCGCTGAGCTATTGAGGGTCGTCGCGGAGACGAGTGTCCTCTGCAGCATTTTGACGATCGATGCTGGCGCGGATGTAGGTCTTGACGTCGCCTTCCAGTTCAGCCTCGATCTGTTCCTTCGAGAAGCCGTGCTCGCGTGCAGCGCTGACGAGGTTATAGGCCGACCGCTGGACGGCGGCGTGATCGCTGTGCGAGCCCTGTTGCTCGTCCACGTCAACGCTAACGTCGAGCCAGGATTGAACGTACTCTTTTGGTGTAGTCATCGGCCCACCGTAGCATGGAAACATTCTCCGGTCGCTGCCTATTCCCAGTCGAGACTGCCGTGACTGGAGTGTAACATCCTCAAAATGACAAATCTTAGCGGCCTCTTGAAGGGTTAGTCGAGGCGCAACATTCGAGAACGGTCTGCTCTTGCAGACTGAGCGCGCTGGAATGCCGCCGCGTGCTCGATAATCTTTGGTTCAGAAGGCGGAGAGAGTCCCGTTACCGGCGATTTGCTCCGCAATCATCGGGTCGGACTATCGATAGCCTCGTTGTGCTCGATGCTAGGGCGCCGGGCGACTAGGGCCTGCGCTTCTGTCACAAGGTGCGTGCCCGGACATATGGCACGCTTGGAGGCCGTGACACTGGCGCGATAGCTACCGCGCCCTTCCTTGTTCACTTCACCAACCATCATGCGCCGGAGCAGCTTGCGAACGTTCCCCTAAGCGAGGTCATCGCACAGATCATCGTGAACCTCGCGGGCCTTCAAACGATCGCAATCGGGTCGACGAGCGACATATCTTTCGCGCGTAACTTTGGCGCAGATACTGTGATCGATTGCCGGCCCCACGCTTTGAGGAGGAAGTACGGGATGCGAACGCCGTGATTGATTTGATCGGCGGTGAAACACAACTCCGCTCGTTCGGTAGGGGATGTCTTAACACTCTCAGGTGCTCGTGAGGGTCATTTTATTTTAAAACGCGTAAGGCCTCAGCCGAAAGGAAAGATCGTGCTCGTCGCTTGAGCGAGTTCCGATTTGGCCTGTTGTCCGTGCTTTCTACTGCAAGGAACTATAACGCTCAGACCAAAGTTGCACGGAAGGTGAGTTCGTCAGGATTGTGCGATGATGTTGATCAGTGGATTTTCCCATCGGATCCGTGCACTGTGGGCATCTCTGACAGCAACAGCAGTGCCAGGTGCAATGCGGGCGGCCCCCGTCTCGCTGGTAGCAGCGTCGATCATTCTTGGAACCTCGTGCGCCATCCCGCAACACGGGATCAAGTGGAAGTCGTCTTCGAGCACGCACTGCCAAATGTTGTAGGAAAAGAGGATAGTTGCTGTGATGGTGAGTTATCCTCCGGGAGGTAAATCACCGTCTCACCGCCATGCAGCATCGGCATTTATCTATGCCTACTTAATGCCTGGCGCCATCCGCAGCCACGTCGGAGCGAGCGACGAGGAGGCGCCAGCTTGCTGGCCGTCTTCTTTGTCGATTCAAAAGACAATCCGTTGACGACGCCAGACGAAACACCAGTGAAAGGTCACGGCCTGTGCGTCCCCTCATGAGGTCGACTCAACACACAGCTTGCCTGCCGGTTGTTAGGATAACGTCTAACCGTCGAGCTCAATTTGGTCCCGAAAATAGATGCCAGCCCGACTGAGTTTGCTGTCAAAGTTGATGGCTTGCAACAACGAGCTGACTCGCGGAAGTGGACCACCGTATACCGGATTGAACACGCTGATCGGAAGACGTTACTGTACAGGTAGGCTAGTCAAAACGTCGAAGTTTTGGCTAAAATTTCTTATTTCAAGATGTACATAACCGCTTTTTACGCCGGCCAACTCACGCTCGCCACTTGGTTCTGAAGTCCGTCGACTAACTTCTAAGCCGGTCAAAGAGCTCGAGCAATGGCGAGTTGAGCTTCCTTTTGAATCTGCCGCAGATGAGCGAGGCTGCAAAAGCTCTCCGCATAGATTTTGTAGACATCTTCAGTCCCGGATGGCCGCGCAGCAAACCAGCCGCTTTCCGTGATGACTTTGATTCCGCCGAAAGGTTGGCCGTTGCCGGGTGCGGTGGTCAGCGTCGTGCGAACGGCTTCCCCAGCAAGTTCATCGAGGGCGAGTTCAGCGGGCGAGAGGGTTAGCAGCCTTTTCTTTTGCTCCGGCGTCGCGGGCGCGTCGATACGCTCGTAAAATGGTATGCCCAATTCGGCGGTGAGTTGGTCGAATAACTGGCTGGGGTCTCGTTTTGTTTTCGCGGTGATCTCCGCGGCCAACAGCCCCATGATCAAGCCATCCTTGTCCGTGGTCCAAACCGATCCATCGCGCCTCAAGAATGAGGCGCCGGCACTTTCTTCACCGGCGAAGCCGAACGACCCCCCGTTGAGACCGTCAACAAACCATTTGAACCCAACCGGCGTTTCCATCACGTCATGGCTAAGCTTCTTGGCGACGCGATCAAGGATGGCGCTGCTGACAATGGTCTTGCCCACGGCGCTATTCTTGGCCCAATTTGGGCGGTGCTCGAACAAGTATGCGATGGCGGACGCAAGGTAGTGATTCGGATTCATCAGGCCATTTGAACGAGTGACGATGCCATGGCGGTCCGCATCGGTATCGGTGGCGAATGCAACATCGAATTGGTCGCGTATGTCGATCAGCCGGACCATTGCGTAGGGCGATGAACAATCCATCCGGATTCTTCCATCCCAGTCAACGCTCATAAACCGAAATGTCGGATCGATTTCGTGATTAACGACGCTAGCCGCGATACCGTAACGGTCGATGATCGGCTGCCAATAATGCACGGCCGCGCCGCCAAGCGGGTCGATGCCGATCTTCACGCCAGCGGACCGGATCGCTTCCATGTCAATGACGCTTGCGAGGTCAGCGACATAAGGTTCGATGAAATCGTAGCGATGAATGAACGGCGAATTGCGAGTGCGTTCATAAGAAATGCGCTTTACGCCCCTGAGATCGCCTTCCAAATACGCGTTGGCAGCGCGTTCGATTCCCGTAGTTATAGCGGTATCGGCCGGCCCGCCATTAGGTGGGTTGTATTTTAAGCCGCCGTCCTCAGGCGGATTGTGTGACGGCGTAATTACGACCCCATCGGCTAAGCCGTTCTCGCGGCCTTTATTATAGGTGAGGATCGCATGGGAGATAACTGGCGTCGGTGTATATCCGCCGTGCTCATCGACCATGACGTTGATGCCGTTTGCCGCGAATACTTCCACCGCGCTGATTAACGCAGGCTCGGCCAGTGCGTGGGTATCGATCCCAATGAACAGCGGACCCGTGATCCCAGAGCTTGCCCGGTAATCACATATGGCCTGACTGATCGCCAAAATGTGCCGTTCATTGAAAGCGCAGTTGAACGCCGACCCGCGGTGCCCGGACGTGCCGAAGGCAACACGCTGCGCCGCTACTGCCGGATCTGGCTTGCTCGCGAAATAAGCCGTCACTAACCTTGGCACGATGACGAGCATCGCCGATTCAACCGTCTTGCCAGCGAGTGGACTTACTTCCGCAGCCATGTGGCCTCCACTAAAATACAACGCCCCGCCGCATCTGCGTCATCAGGCAGAGGCGAAATGCGATCTTTGATGTGCCATGCAGGTCATCCGCAAGCGGAATCTGAGCGGGACTGTGTTTTTCGGGAATCATTCGGATCCATGAACGTTCGATATTCGAAACATCACATAGCGAGCGCCGCCTTTGTCCCTGGTGTAGGTGAACGTCCCGGGCGCGTAGACCGTCTCAGGCATATTGATCTTGGTCGAGCACGAGCATCGACATGAATCGTTTTTCCGAGCAGGATAACTGATCGGACTGGCGTCGAGATCGAACACGGCGGTCGAATAAAGCGTGTCACGGTTGGTGCGAACAACGGTTTGATTGTTGGTCGGCATGGCCTCTCGGTGATGGTGGACTTTACGATGGCACCGGCTTGTTTGATGTCGAATGCGAAGTACATGTCCGTTCCGGCGCGATTGAAGTTATTGGCAGTGACAGGAACCGCGTTGCTCGGCGCTTGTGCGAGACTCACAGTTCTCGTAGTTGCCAAAATGAAAACCCGCACTGATTGCCCGGTAGTCGACCGGCGATAGCGTTCTTCTCCCGCATTTTTGTTAAACTGGCCGCGGGCGGCACCCACTTGGTAGATGGGTGCCGATACGCCGATAAAGTCGCAGCGGCCTATCAATTTGAATACCGCAGTGGTTGGGGAAAGCCATTCTTGAACACGCCATCGCGACCATGCGTGCAAAACTAAGGGTGGCCTGGAGTGGATGCCTCAATGTCGGTGACGGTAGCAGTGGTACTTCCCTTTTTTCCAATAACCGTGGCACCGATTGCCATGATGGTGTCCGTAGTAGCGTCCTTGATTTGGATAATATTGTCCCTGACCATAGTATGGTCCCTGGTTGGGATAGTATTGTCCCTGATTATAATATTGCCCTTGATTTGGAGCGCCGAACAAGCCACCGACTGCACCCGCAGCACCACCCACGCCGGCACCGACCGCACCGCCAACTATGCCGCCCACCGGTCCCGCAGCACGACTTCCCTCGTACGCACCTTGGTTGGCACCGCGCTCCATACCGTTGAAAACGCCTTGAGCAAGCGTTTGATGCGGCATGACAAACAGCGCCAGCGTTGCTGCAGCGGCTGCTATTGGAAGTACGTTTTTTAACCTCATCAGTATCTCCATCCTTTGTTTGGATAACCAACTCCAACGGACTATCCAGCAGCAAGTTCCACATCCCCTGGGAGTCGAAAGAAGTTTTACTTACTTGAGCGTTAAGAACAGCGGCTCTGCATTTGTGTGAATGCCTCTGCCGAACTCGCACAATATGCTCTTCCGGACGTCACGTTCCCGATCCTTTGATCAAGAGATATTAGCAGCTCCGATGATGGCCGGACGGCTCATGGTTCTGTTACCTAAAAGCACGGAATCGATATTTTGCTGCCAGTCGCCTGTAAGGTTCTGAGGTCGGGCAAGGCGAAGTTATCCATTCGATCGTACGCGACGAATGCGCAATACAAGCCACATAGGGCACCGTCATCTCGATACCACGTTCCAAGCATGCGCATTGGCCGGGAAGAGAACACTCGTTGGTGGTCGAAACACAGCTTGACCCGGCCGATGGCGATGACGCAGCGACGACCTTTCGCATCAGACAAGAGCTTCGTGTAGGGGAGGACTTCCTCCTGCGAGCCGGTTCTTGATGAGCTCCTCGAACTGCTTCTCGCTGTAGGCCGGCTGAATGACGAGTAAGCCGCTGACGAAGCCCTCAACCTTCTCATGCAAGATGTAGGACATGGAACACTTCCACGCCCGATCGTGCCGCGCGCCAAAGTTTTCCGGCGCTCTATATAGCATGGGGTGCGACAGCAGCGCGGATCTGTGCAACCATTCAGCTGGCATGGGAGTTTGTGCTTAGCCAGAGGAGAACGACGCAAATGCACGAGATCAGAGAGCACATGAAGGTCGTCGACAAGGACGGCGCGGAAGTCGGCATCGTCGACGAGGTCGAGGTGAGCCGCCTCAAGCTGGAGAAGGGCTCTGACAACCAGCATCACTACGTCGACAAGGAGCTGGTCGCAGATGTCGAAGGCAATACCGTGAGGCTCTCCGTGCAAGCCAAAGAGGTAAAGAGGCGCTGAGCTACGCATTGCCGCGCTCTACGCGGCAATGCGCTTCACGTTTGCTCCGCTGCGGTTCGTGACGAAGGCCCCGTCAGCGAATACTACGGCGAATGCAGATATGCGCCCATCCGCGACGTAGGGTACGAGAAAGGTTTGGATCCGCAAACGACCTCCCAACCTCGCCGTGTTTGGTCTCTCCTGTGCTTTAACTTCCATACGCGCTGCATCGCTGACCGGGAGGAAAGGTGCTTAACTTCAAGCTTCATAGTTAATTGGTCTTCGCTCCTAAATTCTTGGGCCCTGCCTTTCTTCCCCTTCCTTCCAGCCACTGCTCATCTTGCTCGCTCGCTGATAATCCGCCAGTGCCTCCGGCTTCTTTTGCATACACTCAATTACAATACCGAAGGGCTTGGGATTCGCCAGCAACGCTATCCCCAACCGCCGTGAATGAGGACTATTCTCGCGCAATTTGCGGCTTGGTTGAGCCAGTTTTAACTTTGAGAAATTCTGCGCCCTGATGTTTTGAGCTCGAGCGACGAGGCCTATCTTCCCTGAGCTTGAACCACAGTATGCCCGCGAGACAGGACAGGCTCAACGCGTTGGCAATGATGATGACGATGTCGTGCTTGAAGATGCCGTAGACGATCCACGCGGCAACGCCGGTCGCAAGCACGCTGAACATCATGAGCGACAGGTCTTCGGCCTTGCCGGTCTCCCAGCACTTCTTAAGCTGCGGAACGTACGAGACGGAGGTGCAGAAGGCGGCGAAAAAGCCGACGAGTGTGGCGGTGTCCATAGCCGTGAACGTGCCGGCGCCACGCTGGTTCCTATAGGGTTTCGCAGGAAAACGGTGCCGCATATTAGCGGAGCCCAGCGAGCCGCCTCAGGCTCTCTGCTTTTCAAGTCTGGTTACCTTCGCTTCCTTCGGCCGCACGAGCTGCTTAGGGAAACTTTAGGCTGTCGCCCATCCCCGCCTCAGCGGGGCACCCCAGACTATCGCAGGCCAAAAGCTGTCAGCGACCTGCTTGCAACGCGCTGCTTATCGACTTGCGCCGTGGATAAGCGGTCCCTTGGCCGATGGGCATCCACGGCAGTAACATACTCGGGTGCCAGCCTAGAGCAAAGTTGCCGCTGTGTTTCTCTCAAACGTCGATGGTGCAGATGCGAGTGATCCGTCCTGATGCGACAGACTCTAGTCCGGTCTGGCGCCGGTTTCGTGTTGCAATAGCCTATGGCGTCGTATGCCATGCATCGTTCATCGTCGGGGTCGGCGCTATGATCGTGATGATGTTCTTCGGCATGAGCCGATCTCTGGGCCGTCTTGACGCGCCATGGAGTGTCGCCGCAAACCTTGCCCTGCTTCTTCAGTTTCCACTTGCGCATTCTGCTCTGCTGGGGCGACGGGGCGCCAGGCTGCTGGCGCGCGCAGCACCCAGGCGGATTGGCCAAGACCTTGCAACAACAACTTACGCTATTATTGCCTCCATACAGGTAGCTTTGCTTTTTCTGGGCTGGTCTCCGAGCGGGATCATTTGGTGGCAAGCCCAAGGCTTCGCATTGACAACTCTCTGCACTCTTTATCTCGTGAGTTGGCTCCTGCTTCTCAAAGCAATTCGTGACGCGGGCTTCGCGCAGCAAATAGGACTTCTGGGCTGGTGGGCCGTCTATCAGAACGTCCCACCATGCTATGCGCCCATGCCCCAGCGTGGTCTTTTCCGCTTCTACCGGCAACCGATCTACGTCGCCTTTGCGATGACACTCTGGACGGTCCCAACATGGACCCCAGACCAGCTTGAAGTCGCGATCGTCCTGACACTTTATTGCGTGACCGGGCCACTCCTGAAGGAGCGGCGCTTCTCCCGTCGCTTTGGCGAACAGTTTAGGGCCTATCAGAGGCGGGTGCCCTATTGGCTTCCCTTGTACCGAACGAGAATGCCGACTGCCGAGCCCGACGACGTATGAAAAACGACCTCTCCATCTACGAGAAGTACGCTGAGACATGGTGGAGCGGTGAGACGCGATGGCTGCGCACGCTGCACAAAATGGCGCCTGCGCGCATGATGATGATCGACCCGCTGGTCGGCGATTGGGTCAACAAACGTGTGTTGGATCTGGGCTGTGGCGGCGGCTTCCTTGCGGAAGAATTGTCTCGTCGAGGCGCCAAAGTTGTCGGCGTCGACCCATCGCATGGTGCGATTGCCGCTGGGGTGGACCATGCCCGTCAGGTCGGGCTCGAGATCGACTACGTCGTGGGCGTCGGCGAGAGTATTCCATTGCCCGATGCGTCCTGTGACGTGGTCGTCTGTGTGGACGTTCTGGAGCATGTCGCGGATCTCCACAGGGTGATTGCCGAGGTCCGGCGCGTGCTGCGACATGGGGCGCTGTTCGTATTCGATACCATCAATCGCACTTGGCTCGCCAAATTCGTGATCATCACTCTGGGCGAGCGCGTTCTTCGATTGTTGCCGCGAGGCACGCACGACAGCGACCTCTTCATCAAGCCAACCGAGCTGAGTGAAGTCTTGCTACAGGCAGGTTTTCAAGTCGGACCTGTGTGTGGTTTCGGCCCACGCAGTATCGACCGGCACCTCGACTTTAGTTTCGGACCCCATCCGTTCAACAGCATAATGTATTTTGGTCACGCGCGCGCCAGATCGTAAATTTATCGCAGAAACAATGACAGCTGAAGTGGGCCCCTGTTGCGGGGACAGACGCCAACGGCAGATTTATAGGCCGGCGGCTGACCTTCATGACAGGTCTGGTTGCCTTGTTTCGAGCACCGATTCCGAAAAGGTCAATTTCAACCAAGTGGCCATTGAAGACATCGTCAAAGCACCGCCAATTTTCTGGTACTCACCGTGCTGCGCTCATGCGCGAATCGCAGATCACATTTGGGAACCTTCCTAAGCTGATCAGGGTTCGTAAAGAGTGACAAAGCCCGTTTACACGCTTGGACATTCAACCCGAACCATTGCCGAGTTTGGCGAACTCTTGATTGCTGCAAAAAATTCGCACTTTGGTCGATGTCCGAAGTTCGCCTACGTCGCGTCGGTTTCCGCATTTCAACCGCGGACATCTCTCAGATGCGCTTAAGAGCCTCCAGATCGGGTATGTCTATTGCGCCGCGCTGGGCGGGCACCGAAGAAAAAGCAAAATAATCCCTGCGGAGTTTAATGCTTCCTGGCAAAATCAGAGCTTTCACAACTACGCAGATTACGCGATGAGCGACGACTTCTTGGCCGCCCTTGAAGGTCTCATTGAAACGAGTCAGCGCGAATTAACCGCGATCATGTGTGCGGAAGCCGTATGGTGGCGATGTCATCGTCGAATTATCGCGGACTACCTCCTTTCACGGCAGATTTCGGTTCGGCATATACTAGGACACGGGAAAATCGTTGAAGCTCAAATGACGCCATCTGCGGTACGACAAGGAGGGCTTATAGGTTATCCTCCATAGGACTCGAACAGGAAGTTAATTGGTTGTGCCGAGAGTTCTCGGTTTCACTCCCATTCGTTCGCAAGAACGAATCCGGTCTGGGCAAAGCGAGCGAAGGACATCCGTTAAAATCTGGTTGGTAGGCGGTATGCGCGGTCAGAAAGCCGAGAGTGATCAGCCGCCAGCGTATCTGCTTGCGTCTGCGGATTTTTAAACGCGTTTTCATGTTCAGATTCGCACCGGACCGTCTTCGGCCTCGCCCTGGTACTCCGCAACCAAAAAAGGACTAGGCGAAGCCGTTGATTTTCGTCGGAATTTGCACGGATAAGATGCTCGCCTAGCGAAAATTTCGCGCCTTTACGTTGGGGGTATCAATGTGAAGGTCCGGGATGTAGATGTCCCGGGCGGCATGATTAAACGCCTTGGTCTCACGGCTATCAGTCCCGCCACCGCTGCCATGAATCGCTTCATCGCCTCTTCCTGCGGGGACCACGAACGGCTCATCGCTTCCGCCAATCTTGCGTAGCAATGATGACTGATCGACGAGATGCTCGGCAATGAGGTGGATGACGCCGTTCGCCACTTGCACTCTGCCGCGGCAGGCAAGCATCTGAGCGCCCAGGATCACGCGCCTCAGTTTATCGAAAAGCGAAGGCCAGATGATAAGATTTGCAATATCGGTCTCATCTTCAAGCGTAATGAACATTACGCCCTTGGCAGAGCCAGGCCGCTGACGCACCATGACGAGGCCGGAGACGGTGATGCGCGATCCACTCTTAGCGGTCCGCAAGGCGGCACAGGGGCTGATCTCCTGGCAGGACAGTTTGGCGCGGAGGAAGGCCAGCGGATGCGGGCGTAAGGAAAGGCCATGTGATCTGTAATCCTCGACGACCTCGCGGCCGCGGGTCATAACGGGAAGCGAAACATCCTCCTCGACCTGCTCGGGCACGAGCTCCTTCGCGCATTGGCCCGCCGCCTCGAAGAGGGGAAGGGCGTCATTGCGAAGGCCCTTGATTGCCCACAAAGCCTTGCGGCGTGACAGGCCGAGCGAGGAAAAAGCGTCGGCGTTTGCAAGGCGCACGAGGGCGCCGGGTCCGATGCCTGCGCGCCGCGCGCATTCAGGGATAGATTGGTAAAGACGGTTTGCGCGAGCAGAGGCGAGGGTCTTGCCATCTTTTTCAGAAAGGCCGCGCGTCATCCGAAGCCCGAGCCGGACCGCGTGGTATTTCCCGTCGGGCTCCAGCGTGCAGTCCCAGGCTGAGCTATTTACATCAATAGGGCGGATATTGACCCCGTGGCTGATCGCATCGCGTACAAGCTGCGAGGGCTCATAAAACCCCATCGGCTGCGCATTGAGGATCGCCGCGCAGAACACTCGGGATGATGGCATTTCATCCAGCTGGAAGCGTAGGCGATAAGCGCAAAGCTTGCGGCGTGGCTTTCAGGAAAGCCGTATGAACCGAAACCTTCAAGCTGGCGGAAGGTGCGGTTCGCAAACTCGATATCGTATCCATTATCGATCATGCCCTGGATGAGCTTATCCTTGAATTTGTTGACTCCGCCGGTGAATTTGAATGTCGCCATGGCGCGGCGCAGCTGGTCGGCTTCATTCGCCGAGAACCCGGCCGCCACCATCGCGACCTGCATCGCCTGCTCCTGAAAGAGCGGCACGCCCAGCGTCTTGCCGAGAACCTTCTCCAGTTCAGGCTTTGGAAACGCGACCGGCTCCTTACCTTCCCTGCGGCGGAGATAGGGATGCACCATATCGCCCTGGATGGGGCCGGGCCGCACGATGGCAACCTGGATGACGAGATCATAGAAGCGCGTCGGCTGCATGCGCGGCAGCATTGACATCTGCGCGCGGCTTTCGATCTGGAAGACACCGAGCGTATCTGCCTTTTGGATCATCTCGTAAGTCCGCCGGTCTTCCGCGGGGATCGTTGCAAGACCCAGCTTACTGTCCTTCGACGATTGCAGAAGATCGAAGGCGCGGCGCATGCAGCCGAGCATGCCGAGGCCGAGGACGTCGACTTTCATGAACTTCAACGCCTCGATATCGTCTTTATCCCACTCGATCACCTGCCGTTTCTCCATCGCGGCCGGTTCGATGGGCACCAGCTCATCGAGGCGGTCCAGCGTCAGCACAAAGCCTCCCGGATGCTGCGAAAGATGCCGCGGCGTTCCCATGAGCTGGCGCGCGAGTTCAATCGTCATTCGCAGGCGCCGGTCTGAAAGATTGAGATTGAGCTCCTTTAGCTCCGTCTCCGAAACCCCTTCCTCACTCCAGCCCCAGGTGATGCGGGCGAGCGCCCCGGTCACGTCTTCCGGTATGCCGAGCGCCTTGCCGACCTCACGGATTGCGCCGCGGGCGCGGTAGCGCGTCACGGTCGAGGTCAGGGCAGATCGTGTCCTGCCGTAGGTTTCGTAAATTTACTGGATGACTTCTTCACGCCGCTCATGCTCGAAATCGACGTCGATATCGGGAGGCTCGCGCCTTTCTTCCGATACGAACCGCTCGAAAAGGAGTCCTTGCCGTACCGGATCGATGGAAGTGACGCCCAGCACAAAGCACACCGCGGAATTAGCGGCGGAGCCGCGGCCCTGACAAAGAATGCCCTTCGAGCGCGCAAAGCGCACGATGGAATCTACGGTCAGGAAGTAGGGGGCATATTGCAGCCGTTCGATGAGGCCGAGCTCATGCCTCAGCTGCATCGCCACGTTGTCAGGAATGCCTTCGGGATAGCGCTGCGCGGCTCCCTCCCAGGTCAGTTTCTCAAGCCGGTCTTGCGCGGAGAGACCGTCTTCTGAGACTTCAGTGGGATAACTGTAGGTCAGCTCCTCCAGAGAAAATTTGCAGCGTGTCGCAATCTCACATGTTCGCGCGATGGCATCCGGATACTGCCGGAATAGACGCTCCATCTCGGCAGGCTCTTTCAAAAACCTGTCGGTGTGCTTTTCCTTAAGAAATCCCGCTTTGTCTATCGTCGTCTTGAGCCGGATACAGGTGACGACGTCCTGCAGCATGCGCATCGCGGGCACGTGATACAGAACGTCGCCGGTGGCGACGGTCGGGACGCGCGCCTGCCACGCCATCGTCGCTATATCGTGGAGATAGCCCGCATCGTCCGGGCGAAAGCGGCGCGTCAAGGCCCAGTATGCCCTGTCTCCGAAAATTGATCTAACTCGATGCAAATGGCTTGGTAGATCATTGTGCGGCTTGTCAGTGACAAGGACGGCGATAAGCCCCTCGCTCCATTCCGCGACGCCATTGATAAAGAGCGCGCACTTGCCTTTGCCCGCTCGCGCTTTTCCGACAGTGAGCAGGCGGCACAGCCGTCCATATGCGGCGCGATCCGTCGGGTAGACTAGTAAAGAGGTAAAATCCTCAAGATCGAGTCGGCAGCCGACAATGAGGCCCACGCCGGTAACGCGCGAAGCTTCATAGGCCCGTACGATCCCTGCAAGCGAGTTGCGGTCGACGACTGCGAGAGCGTCGATGCCGAGCACTGCCGCGGTAGCGAATAGCTTTTCAGCGCTCGACGCGCCGCGCAGAAACGAAAAATGGCTTGTGACCTGAAGCTCTGCGTAGCTCATGCTTCACCCAGACCGTGAAGCCACCAGCGTCCGCCGGATTCAGCCGGCGCATCGCGAAAAAGCCAGAAGCGCTCGCCTGTTTCGTTCTCGACGCGGTAATAGTCGCGCTGGAGGCCTATCTCCTTATCGGAGAGCCACCACTCGCCAAGAATGCGCTCGGGGCCATCGGCCCGTGCGATCCGGTGGCGGATTTTGCGCCAGACGAAGAAACGCGGAGGGCTGTCGGGAATTTCAGCGACGGCATGCACTTCCTCAGGAGGCGACAGCAGCCGCGCTGGCCTGGGCAAATCGCTCGGCCAGGTTGCGCCGTCCGTCCTGAAGAGCGGCGCGACGCGCCGCATTGAACGCTCCGGAATATCGCTTTCAACCGGCGTGAGCCTAAAAACCCGTTCGTTGCCTAGCCTAACGCGAAGCGTGTCGACGAGCTGGCTGACGTCGACTTCGGATCCCGTCTCCGCGACTCCAACCGTCTGCCGCTCCGTCAATGCTTCGACCCATGAGGCGGTCAGAGTCGCTTCCTCGATGCCGAAGCCCGGGTCGATCAGCACAAGCCGTTCCGCAAGAAGCTTGGTAAGATGTTTCGTATCGCGGTTCGGCTTCGATGTACCGATTCGGAGCGCTTGCGAGATATTATCGACCCGCTGAAACACCATGTCGAGCCGCCTTGCGCCAACGCCGCGCGCGCCAAGATCAATCATGAGCTTTTCGCATAAAAGCGCCATGACTCGCTGCAGATCGTCGGGAGTGCTGATCGGCTCGGCAAACTTCAGCGTCATGCGCGGCACTTCCTTCGGTATCAGAGGAACGAGCACTTCGACTGCCGCGCCCAGTGCCTGATCGAGGCGAAGGAGGACATCGCCCGAAAAACGCTGGCGAAGTGAAGCGCGCGGCAGAGAAGCGAGCTGCGCAATTCGTTCGACGCCGACTTCGCGAAGGCTGATGCCTGCTGAGGAAGCCGCAGAGCCGCCACCGGCAGGCTGCCGAGAACATCGGCGGCTCGGCCGGGCGGTACTATATCAATTCCCGCGTAATGCGAGATCGCCCAAGCCGCGCCGGGTGTATCCGCTATAGCTGCCCGCGCCGAAAGCTGCGCGGAGGCAAGCCGGGAATGGAGGTCTTTCAAAAGCGCTGCTTCGCCTTTAAAAAGATGCGCGGAGCCGGCAACATCAATGAATATTGTATCGGGCGCCATGATTCAAAACGGTTTTCGTGCGGTTTGGGTGATAGGTCTTCTTTACCGTTGGGCTTCCAAATGCCCTCGTCGAGCGATTTCACCACCCCGACTAACGGGACTACCACTCAATTTGAGCCGAAGAATTTCAGCGCCGCCGGGCAGTCTTCGTACCCCTTGCGCGCCAAGACCTTTTCAGCCTTTTCCATGACGCCCAGTGACTCTTCGATCAACCGCCGCGACTGGTGCACTAGGTCCGCGCTGCTGCCATTCAGGATGTGCCCAGGTTAAGCTTTGCCTCGCGGACATGGTCCTGGAGGTCGCGGATAGCCTTCGTGAGCTGCTGGTCTGCCATGACACCGCTCGCCGCTTGGGGAGGGCGGGAGCGCGCGCTGGCGTTCTCATCACCGATGAAAGCTGCGCCCGGGCGGTGATGATGCGGCGTGCGCCCTTCTGCCGGAACGCGAGTCCTTATTTTGCGATCACGCGATTCGCGCTGAAAGCGCGTAAGTTCCTAACGCATGAAGAAGTTTACAGGGATTAGGAACGCCGGTGTGAGCGCCGTATTTGCTCGGATACGCCAACGGCTATGGCCTTTATCAAATGACCAAAACGCAAAATGCGCCCCCGCTTTCCTCCCAGGGAGAGACGCTTCCTGCGCGCAAGCGGGGGCGGTGGCGTTCCAAGCAGACGGTATCGTTCCAGGACCGCCTCTCTGAGTTCGTCGCGGGCGAGCGTCGAAGGCCGACGCGGCGGCGGCCTGCGCGGACCGGTACGATCTGGCTAAGAAGATCCGGAAAGCGGAGACCGCCGCTAATATCGACCGATGGGCGAGCCTGCCCGGACCGCGGCGGCTCAAGTGAGCGGGCGCGGCAGACCGCAGGAACCTTGCCTCTGGTCCCGGAGTTGCCAGCTATCGACCATTCACGAGCGCTGCAGGTCCTGATGAAGACAGAACCGATGTTCTCGATCGAAAAGGATGCCGGCGGAAACCTGCGCATCGTAATCACGCGGCCCGACGGCTCGCAGATAGTCCTGCTGGCCCATTCGTGTCGGTCAGAACCGGTACAAAGCCCGCCGCTCGCGGCCTTCCTAGAGCGCAATCATCCGAGAGCGCGCTGAGGCGGCATCGCCTGAAAACAAGACCTGAAAGGAAAGCAGCAATGGCAAAGATTGATGAAAAAGGACGCATCGTAGAGACCGCGACTGAAGCGCGCCAAGGAGAGCGCGGCCCCACGGTTCGCAACATGGTGGTCGCGGGCACGGCGCTGGTGATCGCGGCCTTCGTGGTCGTCTACATCGTGTATTTCGGGGGCGCGCACTGATGGGACGCGGACTCCTGCTCTGGCTAGTCGGCGTGCCGATCCCCGTGATCCTCCTCCTCTGGCTGTTCTTCGGCCGCTGACTTCGAACCAACAGTAAGGAAATTGCCCGCCGACGCACTCCTGCGCGGCGGGCTTTTTCTCGAGTCGGGCAATCAGCGGGATCACCCGCAACGCTATCGACGCCGCTGCTAGGAACTATCTTCTCGACAATCGATTCTCATACGATCCAACAGGGAGAATTCGCATGGTTACCGAAGAGAGAGAGACCGGCACGCTGATCGGAAGCGACAAAGTTGCGGGCACTTCCGTATACGGCCCCGACGATCAGGCCATCGGAACGATCGAGCGCGTGATGATCGAGAAGACGAGCGGGCGCGTGTCGTACGCGGTTCTCGGCTTCGGCGGATTTCTCGGCATCGGCAACGACCACTATCCTGTTTCGTGGAATGCGCTGAAGTACGACACCAACGTCGAGGGATACCGCATCGGCATCACCGCGGACCAGCTCAACGGCGCGCCGAAGTACGCGGACGAGAGCGGCTGGAATTGGTCGGATCCCGCGCGGTCCAAGTCGGTCGATGACTATTACGGCACCCGCGTCACCCATTCCGCTCTCGGGTAGCGACGCGAGGCTATCAGCCCGAGCCGGACGGCGAGGCGGCTCGCGGCTGGCGCGGTCCTGCGTTCTTCCATCGCGCGGGGCCGCGCATTTTTTCGATCCCCATACAATCACCACGAGAAAACCAAGACATCGGCGCATCTGCGCCGCCGTGCGCCTGCGAAATAGCAGGACGCCGAATCGCGAAGAGTTAGCTCGGCGAAGAAAGCGCACACGGCTCCTTGCAGAACGAAAGGTACGCCATGAATGACAACTGCCCCGTTTGTGCGGCATCGGCTGGGTATGCGAGCGCCATCCCTACAGGCCGTTCGACCATGACTTCGGTTGCGCGTGCAGCGAAGGGATGCCGTGCAGGTGCAACGACAGCACGCCGCCCGATACGAGCCAGGTCATCGTCGTCGGCGAACACCCTGTGCATTGAACCGGAAGAGCACAGACGAGTGCCGCCGCATCACGTTTCAGAGATCGACGCGGTTGAGGAGCTTACAAAGACGGATCAGCAACCCATATTGGCGCGACGGGCCCTCTCCCCCCAAAGAGGCCCAGCACGGTCCCGCAAGCTTTTGCCCCAATGCCCCCCGCGGGACCGTGCACCCCTTAAAGTCATTGGAAGCGCCAGATGCGCCACTAAATGCGTCAGAACGATGAGCGACGATTGCCCGATCTGCCACGGCATCGGATAATGACGCTCGGGTTTTAACCTTGCCCACTAGCAGCGGAACTGCGCGGCCTCCGTAAGTGTTCGCTTCGGTGGAGGAATGGTGAAGATCGCGACGTTCAACATCAACAATGTCAACCGGCGTTTGCCGAATCTCATAGCCTGGCTGAAGAGCTCCAAACCGGACATTGTTTGCCTTCAAGAATTGAAAGCCGAGCAAGCGGCTTTTCCAGCCGGCGCCCTTGAGGAGGCCGGGTACAGTGCAGCCTGGATTGGTCAGAAGTCCTGGAACGGCGTCGCCATTCTTTCGCGAGGCTCCGCGCCCGAGGTCACGCGCGAGCGTCTTCCAGGCGATCCCGCCGACAATCAGAGCCGCTATCTGGAAGCCGCGGTCAAAGGGATCATCGTATCCTGTATCTACCTGCCTAACGGCAATCCACAACCGGGCCCAAAGTTTGATTACAAACTCGCATGGTTCGACAGGCTGATACGCCATGCGAAGACGCTGAAGAAGTCGGGAGCGCTGGTCGCGCTCGTCGGCGACTACAATGTCGTACCCACTGACTTTGATATCTATCCAACAAAATCATGGGACGACGATGCGCTTTTGCAGCCGGAAAGCCGTGCTGCGTTTCAGCGACTCTTGAAGCAAGGCTGGACGGACGCATTGCGATATCTCCATCCCGATGACCCGATGTATACGTTCTGGGACTACATGCGGCACCGCTGGGAGAATGACAAAGGCCTGAGGCTCGACCACTTCCTGCTAAGCCTTGATCTCAAGAAACGCCTCATCGACGGTGGCGTTGACCGTAAGGTGCGCGGCAAGGAAGGTGCAAGCGACCATGCCCCTGCCTGGATTAGACTGAAGTGAATTTGCGGGGCGCAGAAGCACGGGCGGGGTTAGCGGGGAAGAACGGCAATGACTTCGGCGCGGACAATCTCGTCAAATAAGATTAGCGCCGGCATTCTTCTTTTCAGGCGGAAGCGCGGATCTATTCAAGTGCTGCTCGGGCACCCGGGCGGGCCGTTTTGGAAGCAGAAAGATTTTGGCGCCTGGACCGTTCCAAAGGGTCTGGTCGATTTGAATGAAGATCTCCAAGCCGCCGCCCGGCGGGAATTCGAGGAGGAGACTGGCTACCGGCCGGTCGGCGAGTTCATTCCACTTGGCGCCGCTAAACAGCCGGGTGGCAAAACGGTGCATGTTTGGGCGGCCGAAGGTGACTGGAATCCCGATGCGCTCATAAGCAAATGTTTTCGAAATGGAATGGCCGTCGGGTTCGGGGAAACTTCAGAGCTTTCCCGAGCTTGACCGCGCCGCCTGGTTCGGTTTCAGCGAAGCTTGCGAGCGTATCCTGAAGGGCCAGACCGTTTTCCTCGATCGCCTGCGGGATGCTTGCGGAGAATGAGGGCTGCGGGAACTCTGAAATGTGAGCGAGCGTTGCGACCTTTGGAAGTTCTGACCGAGCGGGCCAAACTTCCGCACTGAGTTAGCCGCCCGAAGAGTTCAAGCCGCTAACGATATTCCCGGAGGGCTTTCTATGCATTTGTCGATCGACTGGAATTCCGTCTTCGTACCGGCGATAGGCCTTGCGGAAATTATTGTGCGCGGCAGCCTCATGTATCTTGGGCTGTTTGTCATCCTGCGCGTCATGGCACGGCGTCAGGCAGGGCATTTTGGACCCGCGGACCTGCTAGTCATCGTCCTGATTGCCGATGCCGCGCAGAACGGCCTCGGAAAAGATTATGGCTCCATCACTGAAGGCCTCACACTGGTTCTCACGATTGTAGCCTGGGAATATCTGCTGGACTGGATATCCTGGCGCTTTCCCTGGACGCGGCCATACATTTCTCCCCCAAGCCTCACTCTGGTTCGTGACGGACGCCTTATTTCGCAGAATTTACGAAAGGAAATGATCACGGAGGATGAGCTTAAAGCGCAGCTTCGGGAACATCAGGTTGAAGATTACGCTGACGTCAGGCTCGCGACACTTGAGGGCGACGGGCGGCTCAGCGTCCTGAAGCGAAAATGAGCTCAGCCGTGTGGCCGCGCGCGTTCGCGCTCAACGTCCGTGGCCTGCTTATCGGCGCGCAGACCGAGATAGACGGGATGGCGCATCTCGCCGGAGCTAGTCCATTCTGTGAACTTGACCTCTGCCACCAGCTGCGGCTTCACCCACGTCGTCACGGATTCGTCTTTTACTTTTTTAGCGAAGGGCGACTTTTCAGCTTTCAGCTTGATAAGTTTCTCGTGCACTTCCTTGAGGGTCTCGTGGCTAAACCCGGTACCGACATGCCCAATGTAATGCCACTCCTTGCCTTCACGCAGCGCGAGCGTCAGCGCGCCGAAGTACGGCCGCGTTCTTCTGGGAGCCGTGAAGCCGACGATGACGACCTCCTGTCGCTTTGAGGTCTTGATTTTCAGCCAATTGTCCGTGCGCGCGCCGGACTGGTACGTGCTGTCGGCGCGTTTCGCCATGATCCCTTCAAGGCCTTTGCGCTCGGCTTCTTCAAAGAACTTCGTGCCGAATGTCAGTCGGTGGCGGCTGAAGGCGATCAGCTTGTCTTTCGGCAGGATGGATTTGAGACGCTTCTTTCTCTCCGTAAGCGGCAATCTTCGCAGGTCGTCCCCATCCTGAAACATGAGATCGAATGCGCAATAACGCAGCTTCGCCTGATGACGCAGAGCGTTTTGCAGCAGCTGAAAGTGCGAGACGCCTTGTTCGTCGAGAGCCACAAGCTCGCCGTCGATGACCGCGTCGCCTTTCACGCATTCCAGCGCTTTGGCGACGTCGATATAGCTATGGCTGACGCTCTTGCCGTTGCGGCTGTAGATCGGCTCAACCCCATAGACCTCGCGATGATCGTCAATAAACACGATCATGTCTTTGACCGGCGGTCGAGCTCCGCCTGGGCAAAATACGCGGATGCCTTGCGCAGGATCTCATTGGCTTGTCGGAGTTCACGGTTCTCGCGCTCCAAAGACTTCATCTTGGCGGTCATGTCCGTCGATGCGCGAGGACGCTTGCCGGTGTCGACCTCCGACTTCTTCACCCAGTCGTTCAATGTCTGGCCTGTGCAGCCGATCTTCGCGGCAACCGAGGTAATTGCAGCCCATCGCGACTGATGCTCGTGCTCGTGATCAAGGACCAGTCGGACAGCGCGGTTGCGGACCTCAGGCGGAAACTTGTTGGTCGTCTTACTCATGGTGGCTCCATCCTCTCAAGAGTTGGAGCCTCCGGCAAACCCGGGGCGGTTCAGAACGCTACCCAGAGTGGGCCGACTATCCCGCATATATTTTGTCGAGGTGTTGCCCGGACTTGCCGAAGAAGCAGCCAAGCTTCAGTCGGCGCTGAAGCGGTGAGGTGAAGCGCTTGAGGAATCCCACCTTTGTAATTGCGATCATCAATACCGAGTCGATTGGTTTTTGAACGGCAAGTACAACGTCATTCGTTTAAAGAAACGGTGCTGTCCCACCTCTTGGAGGGGTTCATATAAACTAACCCACCCGGAGCATGACCGGTTGGCTCGACTGAATACAGTCACGGCTTAAGCAGGAAGCAGAGTGGCATTTTAAAGCTTTTGAAGTGCTCAAGAGTCACATTGGCGCCGCAGGATTTTGGACGCAGACACCCCGCTTCCTAAGTTCGGTATGAGTCGTGGTTACCTCCCGAAGAAGTTAATCTGCTCAGCCGGCCCTTGGGTCCTGTCAAACGCCATTAAGCTTGAAGGTTGTGAGCGCCCCATCCCTTCTTGCTGCTGTTGCCGCAATTCTTGCTCTTGTTGTTGCTGCCTGCGGGCGGCCTCCTGCCTGGCCTTCTGCGCTGCATACCGCTTGTGGCGTTCGCGTTCGGCAGCCTTCTTAGCAACCTGCTTTTGCTCCTTTTCGGCCTTCCGCGCGGCCTGCTTTTCGCTTTCTCTGTCCTGCTCGCGAAAATCATTTACCTGTACGGGCGCAACGGCGGGTATAGACTCCACTTGTAGCGGAGGCGGCGATTTAACGATGTTTTCAGCCGGCCTGTCGCTGGACGGTGTGACATCCGCCATGGCAGGTAGAACCACCCTAGCCGCAGGAAGGCTACCTTGCGCTTCGGCAGTTCGCGCTGGCCGAGCATTGACAGCCGCCTTTCCCAGCAGCACCCCGCCTCCAAATCCCGCTCCAATGAGCAGGGCCGCAGTGCCGATCCCCGCAAAAAATATTCCTGGTGCCGAAACCATCGCAACCTCCCTGTTCCTTCACTCAACGCGTGAGATTCAACATGGTTTCGCTCGTAAACCTTTTGGTCCCAGAACCTTTTCTTATCCACACACCATCCCTGACGAAATTATCAGACGAGTGAATCTGATTCGCCGCTGCGCTTTTTAGCTACGTCCTGGCTAAAAGATCACGGAGTGCCCCTTATTCAACTTAAGGAGCTGCGTTGCGATTTGATTGTCGCGCTGATGGGACAGCAGGGCGCGATAGCGGGACAGTAGATGGCGCAAATCGCGGCCATTCAAAGTGCAATCGCAGCTTTGAAGCTGCGCTCGAAGATCTGAACGCTGACGCGGAAGTGGCATTACGCGTGGCATATATTCATCGTCCGCGGTAGCCCGCCCCCCTCGTCCTAAGCGGAACAATTTTTCATCCGTGCCCACCGGATGCGCTCTTAAGTGGCCTTTTCGTCTGCGCTGCGACGGCGTTCGATGAATCTTATCGCCGGCGTCACAATAATTCTCTGCAGAATGATGGATACTAGAATGACGAGCGCACTCGTGCTCCAAAACAGGTCGGCCTGCTCGAACCGGCATTTTCCGAGCGCATACGCCAAATAATCGATAGTACCAACTCCGCGGATACCGAAAAAACCAATTGCCAGTTGTTAGCCCAACGACGTGGCGTGGCCGCAACGCTGAGCATGCTGACAGCGGCCGAACGACAGAATATTAGAATCGCAAATAGCACCGCTTGTCAGTTCAAGGCGTCAAGACGTGCGCTCCTTCAAGATAACCAGCGGAACCATCATCGATAGACGTTGAAGCTGTTCAGCAAAATCGTGCAATGTTTCGTGGGTATCGGTGATTGCGCTTGGCCGCGCGAAGCGCCCGCGGACTCCCGGAACATTTGGCTGGCTGACGTGAAATTAAAAATCTTTTTTATGCTCTTGTCTAAGCCACTTTACGATATCGAAAGCGTGGCGGTTCCTTGGGAGCTTCACGATGCCCACTCGCTCCTGGCTGCCGTCGGCATACATCTTCACTAAAAGGCGCTCGTCGCCTCTTGAATGATTTCAATCCTTGTTGGTTTCTTCGGTATCGGCCCCGGCAGTTTCGACTCGGACCTTCGCACTCAGTCGTGGCTGACCGACACCGTCGCGCGCGTGCTCATCATCGCCCGGGCCGAAGCACGACCTTGATCACGCCGTCCTCCTTGTCGCGAAATTTCCTATACATCGCCGGCGCGTCCTCAAGGCTAGCTGGATGCGTGACGACGAAACTCGGATCAATCTTGCTCTCTTCGATCATCTTAAGAAGGGATCGGGTATAAGCCTGCACATGGGTCTGGCCGGTCTTGATGGTGAGGCTCTTGTTCATTGCCGCGCCGATGGGGATCTTATCGCCCATGCCCACATAGACGCCGGGTATCGAAACCGTGCCTCCCTTGCGGCAGCACATGATGGCCTGGCGCAGCACATGGACCCGGTCGGTGGCCAGAAACGCCGCGGCTTTCACCCGGTCCATGACGGCGTCGGCAGCCCCGTGGCCGGATGCCTCGCAGCCGACCGCGTCAATGCAGCTATCCGGACCACGTTTGTCGGTCCGTTTCATCAATTCGTCGTAAACGTCAGTCTTAGAAAAATCGATGGTCTCGGCGCCGCCGGCTTCCGCCATCACCAGCCGCTCAGGTATCTCATCGATCGCGATTACGCGGCCCGCGCCGAGTAAGAGCGCCGAGCGGATGGCAAATTGACCAACGGGTCCGCAGCCCCAGATCGCCACGGTGTCTCCCGTTTCGATCTGGGCGTTGACGGCGGCCATGTAGCCGGTCGGAAAAATGTCCGAAAGAAACAACGCTTGCTCGTCACTGACGTTGTCGGGAATTTTAATCGGCCCAACGTCGGCCATCGGCACGCGGAGATACTCGGCCTGGCCACCGGCATAGCCGCCTAGCATATGGCTAAATCCGAACAGCCCTGCGGGCGAGTGTCCCATTGCCTTAGCCGCAATCTCCGCATTGGGGTTCGTTCGATCGCAGCACGAAAATAGACCCTTTTGGCAGAACCAGCATTGACCGCAGCTAATGGTGAAAGGCACCACAATCCGGTCACCGATCTTGAGATTAGTTACTTCGGAGCCGAGCTCGATGACCTCGCCCATGTTCTCATGACCGAGGATGTCGCCACTCTCCATCGTGGGCTGGTAACCGTCCAGGAGATGGAGATCAGAACCGCAAATCGCGCAGGCCGTAATCTTGATGACCGCATCGCGCGGATGCTGAATTTTCGGATCTGGAACAGTGTCGACGCGGACGTCGCCCTTCCCGTGCCAACACAGTGCTCGCATGATTTCCCTCCCAAATACTCGCGCCAACCGGCGAGAGCGTAAAGGGTTCCAATGACGCAAGCGGTGACCCTTTACCCTCCCGCCGGTGCAACGGCGTTCCGATCAAGTCGCCCGAGGCACACGATGGCGAACTCGATATGAGATCATAACAGGGGTGGGCAGTTCATCCGCGGCGACCGCCATCCAGGGCGCGCCCAACCGGGCCGATCGGATTTGTAACTGTCTCCAGGGAGATAGTCTCGCGGCCTCCGCAATGAGGGGCTGGTCTAAGGCTAGGGAGACGCCAGACATACAACGTTGCGCCTCTACACCGAGCGGCGACGGCCAGCCAGGAAGCTGTAAACGAACAGTACGATAACGGCGCCCACGATCGCGCCGATCAAGCCTGCACCCTCTCCAGGTCGATACCAACCCAATCCTTGACCGAGATAAGTTGCCACAAACGCTCCAACGATACCGAGCAAGGCCGTAAGGATGAAGCCGGCCGGTTCATTGTCGCCCGGCATGATGAACTTCGCGATTACCCCAGCTACAAACCCAATAAGAATCGTCCAGATGATACCCATATCGAACCCCTCTTCTGTTCTTTCAATTTTGATTAGTTCGGAATACGCCCGTCCGGCGTGTATTTATCAACGGCAGAAGGAAGCTCTCGCGAAAGTCTAGCTAACAGTTCTTCCTGCGATAGACCTGTTTGCTGTTCCAATGCGGCCAAGATATCCGCACCGATAGCCTGCTTCAGACGCGGCGCGGGAAGCTCCTCCCTTTGCCCACCCAGGAATTGGCAGCATCTCCCTGCCCATTCTCCTTAAACCGCTCGAGCAATTCGCTGAGCCCCCCGCTAAGGAGACTACCCACGCCGCCACCAGCCAACACTCCGCTTAGGTGACCGAGCAGGTTGCCGAGGGGTTGATCCTGTTGTTTTCCGACCTCAGGCTGAGTTTTGTTTCCGCCTGCGCCATTTAACAGCTCCGCAAGCTTGTCCCTGTTTTGGTAGCCCGCCAACGCGAGCAGGCCTAGCAACGCTGTCATCGATGGCATCCCGCGCGACATATTGTTGACTCCCGTGTGTCAAGAACTCCCGCTGCAACGTTTATTTCCAGTGCCAGTTCCATCTCCTCCCAAGACAAACCGTCTTCTTAGCGGCGACGCGGTGTGCTTTTGCTTTCTGGGATCGCATAGGAACTTGAGCTCACGCGAGGGGTTAGGAGCGTCTCTATATAACACTGGAGGAATTATGAGACGCTTACTCCTTGCCGCCTGCTTCAGTCTGTCGGCGATCACCGTTGCATCGGCGCAAAATCCGCCCGCGCAGTCGGGACCTAACAACAACGCAATCAACAGTTCCGGCCACAACAACGCGAATGCTCCGGTGGCCGGTCGCAATAGTTTCACGAAAGGACAGGCTAAGTCGAAACTCCAGGAAGCCGGCTACGCAAACATCACTGATTTGAAAAAGGACAACGCTGGTGTTTGGCGTGGAAAGGCCAACAAAGGCGGCACCGCCACTGCCGTAAGCGTTGATTTTCAGGGCAACGTCCATTCTGCGCAGTAAGGAAACACTATAGATGACAGTAACGATTTCTCGTCTTTACGATACACACACGCAGGCGCAGGCGGCCGTTCAACGGCTTCAAACCGCCGGGGTACCCCAATCGGACATCAGCCTTGTGGCGAATAACTCGGACAGCTGGTTTAACACCGATAAGAAGGTTGATCGGGACCGCGATGGCGTTGATGATCGCGCAGAAGGCGCAGGCACCGGTGCCGGCATTGGTGCCGGCGTTGGTGCTGCCGCGGGACTCTTGGCGGGCCTCGGCTTGCTTGCGATCCCAGGGTTGGGACCAGTTGTTGCGGCTGGCTGGTTGGCGTCGACCGCCGTCGGCGCAGCGGCCGGGGCAACGACTGGCGGCATCGTCGGCGCTCTTACCGAAGCCGGCGTGTCCGAAGTGGACGCTCATTCGTACGCAGAAGGCGTCCGTCGCGGCGGGACGCTCGTGTCAGCCAGGGTCGACGAGGAGGACCGCGCCCGCCTGGAAGCATCATTGAATGATTCTGCAGTTAACCTGCAGGAACGCCGCGCCGCCTGGCAAAAAACGGGATGGAGATCGTTCGACCCTTCAAGTCAGCCTTATGGAGCGGAAGAGGTGCGCAAAGAACGACAGCTCTACGGTGGCGGTTTGCGCTAGAAAATTTAGCGGCCCGTGGTGGCGGGCCGTTAATTCTTCAATTAACAATAAATAGCGGAAAGTCCCGCTAATCAGACGTTTTTCGACCCTCCGGAAAATGACGGTAGCACCACAGTGTTGCACGCGTGGCGTACACAGTTGCCACCTTTGCACCGATTGCTGCAGGAGAATCCTCGCAAAGAGGGCCTGCGCCCAGGCGCCTTTGGAGATTGTCTCCCTCTTGGGAAAGCGGGTCAACAAAGGGCGCCTGTTCGAATTGCCATGGAATCGGACGCGTGCATGCGGTCGACGAGCGTTCGCTGGTGCCAGACGATATGCTGACCATCCGGGAGAGGGCGATTCGGCCTGGCCAGGTGCCTGGCAAGGCCAGAACCTCAGGGACATCTTGGTGACTTTGGGTTACGACGTGGACCGACCTTGGCGTTAGCTTCCCAAGAAGGATAGGGACTGGATTCTGTTCACCGACGTGTCATTCGGCATGCAAAATTGACCCCGTAAGCCGGGGGATCGGCGTCCAAAATTGACCCCCTACAGGTTGGCTGTTGCGCTGCCTGCTTTGTCATGAAGCAGGTGGTCGGGGATGCTGATCGTGGA
>NZ_MWPQ01000035.1 GCF_002028545.1 Nitrobacter vulgaris | reverse complement strand
GCTGGGCGAGGATTAATCGGAATGCTGGGCGACAATTAATCGGAACAGGTGGGCGGCATCATCCTGGAATAGGTGGGCGGCTTGCTCCGGAATCAGCAGGCTTCGACGCTTCGTCGCGAATTGTAGGAATGTACGGACTTACGAGACATCCCTTCTCTTTGAGCCTCGCCGGCGAACCAGCCGGTGTTATATCTCTCGTTACTCTGCTTTGCGGAATCAGCACCCTCAGCCTACCGGCTCAAGATAGAGAACGCCGACCTCTTCAGAAACTCAACAAAACCCGGACATCCCTTCGCAAGGCGAGTGCAAATTATTGCACGAGCGTGCCCGCGTGGCTCCTTGCTCGGCTGCAAATCTGGTCATCACCATCCTATGAGCAAGTTCAAAAAAAGCTCAATCGCAAAAAGACACCGAAGACTTTGCTAGCAAGCCAATCCACGTTCGGGTGATGGCCTAGTGCCGATGCTTGTGGCCGGGGTTATTCTAACTTTTCGGGGGATGATTGCCGCCCTCGCTTTTATTTCGATGACTTATCAGGACCTATTAAATTCTTGCGGATTAGCATGATTGGCTGATCCATTGGAATCGTGAGGGGTACGTCACCATGGCTAATGCGCAACCCAACTCTGACGTCGATTCCGTTACTGGTCACAAGGAGTTACCGCTCACGAGGCATTGTTCAGCGCCGGTTTACACGGCATAGCTGTTTTGCTCATGATGCACTTATGGTCGGAGATCAGGGCTGACCACAAAGTGACAATGCTGACAATGCCTATGCTGAATCTCCGACCGGCGTAGGTGCTAATGATTCAACTCGGGCGTGGCCGCGTCAGTGACAGACTAGTACCGGAATGGCTGTATGCACGAGTACCTTGGCCGTAACGCTACCGAGCAGTGCCGCTGCAATCCCGCTTCTTCCATGTGAAGCCATCACAATGAGGTCGCAGCTTTTCTCCTTTGCGGCAGCCACGATAGCTACGTCGGGGTCATGCTGAACGAGCTGCAGCGTCTCGCACTCCACACCAACGGCCTTCGCCTCGTTGGCTATTTCATTCAGAATCAAAGCAGCGTGCTCCCGCGCGTGCTTCATCCGTGACTCGGACGCATCATATGGATTGAAAGCTTCAACTGTAAGAACAATGATCTTAGCACCCACCGCTTGCGCAAGCGACAACCCATGTACGACGCCTTTATGCGCCAGTTCCGAGCCATCGGTTGGAATCAGGATTTGTCGATACATGGGGTCTCCTTATAAGCTTTATTTTAGCCAAGTTCACGCAATTGCTGCATTAAAAGCAGCCATCCATGGGCATTTTCACGTTAGCGGATGATAAGCGCGACAAATCCATCATTCAATCGCGATCACGCCGCAGTAATCATATTGCGGCATGCCGGCATGGCCGAAACTCGGAATGTTAGGTGTGTCTTCGCTGAGATGAGATGAGATGGCACTCGAGGTCGAAGTGTTATAGGTGGCGACGTGAACAGACAGAAATCGTTGGGCTGATCCCGCGCTCTTGAACGTATCCCTGTCGGGGAGCGAGTTCGGCTGGCAATTGAAGCCGAATCGCGCAATGTTACTATCTCATGAGAGATAGCTTGCAGCCCGATCGGTCGGCGCTGATTCTTGTTCCGATCGCGGGCCTCCCTGGCAGCCGAGATCTTGTCCCCTCGGCATCAGATTGACATATAAGATGGCATCCGCCCAAAAGCAGACGTTCAGCCCATGGCCCGCTTAATCTTTGCCGAGCTGTATTGATCGGTGCCATGAAGCTAGATACCGTTATAAAGTGGCACCGCGCGAGGTTCAAATCGTACTGGTGTTGGAAACACGACCTCGTGGTGGCCGACCAAACTTATCAACGGAGATACGCAAGCTTATCCGCGAGATGAGCATCGCCAACCCGCTGTGGGGAGCTCCTCGGATCCACGGAGAGTTGCTTAAGCTCGGCATCGATATCGGCCAAACGAGCGTGGCCAAGTATATGGTGAAGAGACGGGGGTCACCGGTCGCAAGGCTGGAAGACGTTTCTTCATAACCATGCCGACGGCATCGCGGCGATGGATTTGTTTTTCGTGCGACGATCTCGTGGGTGATCAAAAATTAGGCTCTTACGCGCCAACAGATGACCTCGAAGAATTGACTGCCGAGTTGTGTCTCGGTGCCGGCGCGTCCGTGCCCATATCCGAGGAGTTTACAACAGCTACGATGAGCACGAGATAGATCACGGCATCTGGCAAACGGTTCGGTAGAGACCAGCGCCACATTGAGCGAAGGCGGTCGCGACTCTATCAGTCGTGGGTTTGAAGCCGCGACCTCTGCACCAAAAGTACGGTAAGAAGAGGCATCAGTACTCCGATCAGGGTCACTGTGATCAGCAGCCAGCCGAGCTGGCTATAGTCAGCGGGCGTTTGAACGGTGTCGGTCGCGTGATCCTTAACCTCGCGAGTCACCACGAATATCTGGTTCAGATATTTTGTAAGTAAACTGCTAGCCGTCAGCGCCATATTGGTGAACGAAGCCATCACCGCGAAGAACGTTGCCTTGAGGTCCGCTGGTGCATTGCGCGCAATCCAAGTCAGCAGGGGAATCATCGCGACCTGGCCCAATGGAGACTCTAGTGTGGTTTCGATAATTGCGATGAAATGCGCATCGACCACACCGCCAGTCAGGCGTGCTGTCCAGTTCTGAATGCCGTAGTAAAGCCCGATATTCGGCAACGCCAGAACACCGGAGGCAAGCGTCAGCAGAACAACAATATAGGCGATCGATCGGCTCGCCATCAACGGTCTCAGTAGCACCATGCCTATGAGCGTAAGGCAGGATGCAATCAGAGAAAGCACGGACAGAAACTGCTGGTCGAAGTGAAGTTGATCGATCATGAACCACGTTGCCCCTGCGCCTGGAAGGGGAGCCGCGCGAAACACGAAGATTATGAGTGCGGTGCCGATGAGCGCCCGCGCCTTGGCGCGTGGCACCTTCTGGACCAGCTGGTAGATAAGCACCGAGGTGATCGCCATCGATCCGCAGAAGACGATCTCCTGTGCCAGCGGTATGTCGCTGATACCTATTGCGAGCGTCAGAACCACAAACGCCGCCCCCCCGCCGAATATCCAGTAGTCGGGCTCTGTTGATTGGCCCGGCGAATAAACCAGCCGGTCAACTTCGTCCGCTTTAACCCCCTGCTCACGAAGTTGCCTCGCTCGTGCGGCAAGCATGGATTGGGACAGCACCATGCCACTGACTGACACCAGGGGGATGGCGAGCGCCATCAGGTAGATGCGGGCGTAGACATCGGCCTTCTGGCTTTGCTCCAGGCTCTCTACGCCAGAAAACATCACGATATTGAGCAGCGCGACGAACACAAGTCCGCCGATAAGTGCGATCCGGCCGAGCGTCTGCATCGTGGTATGGAGCGCCTTAGTTTCCTCCTCAGCCAGCGGCTTGCCGTCGGAGTGCACTCGCGGTACGGCTTCAACCGTCATGGCATCCGCAACCGTGTCCTGCACCACATAACCTGCTGGTGCTAGCAGGCTGCTCACCACGAACCATGCTTCCACACTCAGTAATTGACGCATGGCCTCGGTGTGCATGATGAGTGCGTACATGATGCCGAGGCTCGCTGCGATCAGCGCGGCGCCGAGATACACCAGGAGTGCCTTCCACCGCCAAACCAGATCAACCAGGTGGCCAAGTGGCATTTTCAACGCCCACGGCAGACCAGCCCAGAACGTAAGTGCAGCGAGAAACGCCGCCGAAAGTCCGAGGTACTCTTTGACAAAAAACGTGCCGACGATCGCAGTCACCCCGGAAATCCCGGCCGCGAAATAGACCATGAGCGGCGGCAGAAATGCCCAGCGCAGCTGCCGAAAGACATCAACGAACGTTCGCTTGAACCACTCTTGCGTCGATGTCAGCATGCTTCCGGATTTCTGCTGAAATACCACGTGCCCGATTGAACGCGCCGCAATCCACTTCGAACTCTTTGTCGGCACGTCCGCAGGAGCTTGCAGATATGTTCATGAACGATGTGTGCACGATTTCGTGTGCTTATTAGTTCCTCGAGGGTTAACAATGAGCATCGGACTGATCGCCCTTCTCGACGACATTGCGGCGATCGCGAAGGTGGTAGCAGCCTCCATTGACGATGTGGCCAGTCAGGCAGCAAAAACGGGCGTAAAGGCAGCTGGTGTCGTCATCGATGATACAGCAGTTACACCAAGCTACGTGATCGGATTTTCTGCCAAGCGTGAATTGCCGATCAGGCAAGATCGCGGCTGGACAAAAAGGTGGTTCTCCATTCCAGAAAATCACCAACGTACCGGGTCTCCATGTAACCGATCATCAGACGAGGCTTTTTATGAAGTACCGACAAACGCACCGGAACGTGACGCTCGTCTAACGGCTCTTCCACAACCAGCGGCGCGAAGCTCATTGCCGGAGATTCGCGCGACGGCAACGTGATCCGCTCCCCGACGGCGAGACGTGAGAATCGCCCGATGCTGACGACGCGGTCATCGATACGTCCAGCCCCTGAATCTGACTCGAGGCGCGCAGGCGCCTACGGATCTCGGCATTGAGGCGGCACACCGTGGCGTTGGAGCGTGCGATCAGGAGATGGTCCTTGTCGGGCTGCTCCTGTCGGGCAGCAAACCATGTGTCCACTGCAGTCACAACGGTCGATCTTTGTCCTTCGGTCTCGACGATGCAATGTCGCGCTTCCAGAATCTTGAAGGCGGAATTCACCCGACGGCGCGCAAGATGCTCGACCACACGGCGCATTTTTGGACAATCACGTCCGCTACCACGAGAGCATCGACAACGTTACACCTTCCGATGTTTACTCGGCAAATCTGAGACGATCCTCGCCGAACGCAAACGTATCAAGCTTGCCACTATCGCAAACCGCCGCTTGCAGCATCGACTGCAGGCCGCTTAAACTCTAACCCCTGATGAGCCAGAGCCTCGCTTCGCAAGCCGCCTGATCAGTCTCAAATCATCTGACGACGGACAGGAGATGTAATGTCAGCGCACTTATGAGACATCCGCCCTTGAATTACAGCCGTTCGCGGAGAACCTCGTAAGGTGCTTTTCCGTTGAATGCACCGTGAGGCCGGGAGAGGTTGTAGAACTGCTCCCACTCGGAGAGCCTTGCGCGAAGATCGACATCGTCGGTGTAGGTGAGGAGCTGATAGAACTCCTGCTCATCTGTTCGATGCGACCGCTCGACCTTGCCGTTCAGCTGCGGCGACGCAGGTTTGATGTAGGCGTGGCGAATGCCGAGGTTCTCAACATGCCAATGGAATTGAGCCTGGAATTCATGACCATTGTCGGTTCGAACCTCGCGGATTCGGAACGGGAATTTTTCGATGATGGTATTGATGAAGTCGATCGCGTTTGACTGATTGTGTTGGTCGTGGATTTTCAAGGCGCGAATGCGCGGGGCATCGTCGATCGCCGTGTACTGGTAGCGCTTCACGGGCTTTCCGTCTTTGCCCTCGAATTTCGAGAATTTGACGTCGACCTGGATCTGGTGACCCGGCACCTGTTTCTGATATCGCTGGGGTGGATCTTGCGAACGCGCGTGCCGCCGGGCATCTGGTTGAGGCCATTGCGCCTGAGAATGCGATACACGCCTGCATCGGAGATAATGATGGCGTGATAGCGCGCCAGATAGCAGACGATGCGTATTGGCCCCAGACAGTAGGTTTTGCGCAGATGTAGCACCTTCTCGACGATCTCCGGCACCGTTCGATTGGCGGGATTCTTCGGCCGTCTCGCGGTTCTCACGGCCTGCCAGGCCGTGCTGTCGATAAGCTGTTCGCCATCTAATGGGATGGACGGCTCTCCCTCCACCATTCAGGCTGAGAGCCTGCAACAGGAAGGAGAACTGCAATGACCGTCGAGACGCTCGGTATCGATATCGCCAAGAACGTGTTTCAACTTCACGGGGTCAATCATCATGGCTGCGTCGTGCTGAAGCGGCGGGTGATGCGCGATCAGCTTCTCGATATTGTCGCGCAAGTCGAGTGCTGCACGATCGTGGTGGAAGCCTGCACCGGCGCGTTCTGCTGGGCGCGCAAGTTCGAGGCGCTCGGCCACCAGGTGAAGATCATCAGCCCGCAATATGTGAAGCCCTTTGTGCGCCGGCAGAAGAACGACGGCAACGACGCTGAGGCGATCTGCACCGCCGCACACGCCAACCGCACATTCCGCTCGTCCCGAAGAAGACGGTCGAGCAGCAGGACATCCAGGCCCTGCATCGCGCTCGCCAGCGCATGGTCAAACATCGCACCGCCGTGGTCAGCCAAATCCGAGGTCTCTTGCTCGATCGAGGCTTCGCCATTGCCAAGAGCATTACCCGCGCCCGGCGATTGGTTCCGGAGATCCTGTCGGATCTGGAGAACGAACTGACGCCGCTGGCGCGGGAGGCAATCGCTGAGCTGCATGATCTGTTCCGAGATCTCGACCGCCGCATCGCGATCTTCGACAAGAAGATCGATGCGGTTTTCCGCGGCAGCGAGCGTTGCCAGCGCATCGCGACAATCAAAGGTGTTGGGCCTAAGACCGCCACGGCAATCATCGCCGCCATCGGGGACGGCGCGGAATTCAAGAACGGCCGTCATCTTGCCGCCTGGATCGGCCTCGTGCCGCGGCAATTCTCCAGTGGCGATCGCACCACGTTAATGGGCATTTCTAAGCGCGGGAGCCAGCACCTGCGCAGCTTGCTCGTTCACGGCGCCAGAGCTGTGGTCCGGACGGCGCCATCCAAGACAGACCTCAATAACCAATGGGTCAATCAGCTTCGGGAGCGGCGCGGTTTCAACCGCGCCACGGTGGCGGTCGCCAATAAGAATGCACGGATCATCTGGGCTGTGCTTCGAACCGGCGAACCGTACCGCGCCGCTTTCTGAGGACCCGTCTGGAGATTGCGAGACGACGGAGAAATGAGATGCACAGGTCGGACCGGCGCGCCAAGAGCCTGACTTTTATCGAGGCCTTCGTGGCCTACCAACTGTAGAGGCGGGCGCGAGCGGATTCCCCATTTGGGCGCCCTGGATCACTTCAGGTGACGCCGGATAGATGTTTGCAACGGACCAAGCAGATCAGATCAAAATCGACCTGCAACGGGAGAGCGGTCCATAGAGATAGAAGCTAGCGCGACCGACGCCGAAATACCGGCAAGCCTTGCCGACATCGCCAATCTTATCAGCGTGCTGGAGCACCCGCAGCTTGTGGTCCACATCTCGCCGAAACTTGTGCATCCCGATCATCCTTCCTGCCATTGAGGCTCAAGAGAAAGGATGTCTCGCAAGTCTGTACATTCCTACACTCAGACGTTTGTGCCAAAACGGCGCATTGCCAGCAACCCATCCAACAAATGCTACGAGGAAGGGCCCCGCCCGCGGATGTAGTTCATTTACTCCTTCTCGCCAAAACGAGGAAGCATCCTTGCCAGCGTTTGATCACGAAGTATCCAATGATGGATTAAAGCTGCGGCGGCATGCAGGCCTGCGACAACCATTAAGGTATGAGCGAGAACTTCGTGTACCTCTTCGACAGTCTCGGACAATGCCCGATCTTTAACCCAAGGGGATGCAATTTCGTACAATCCAAATATTGGAATAGATTCGCCGCCCGCGAACCGCAGCACAATCCCCGCGATAGGAACTGCGAACAGCAGGACATAGAGCAAGTAGTGAGCGACGTGCCCCACGCGAGCTAACCAGACGCCGAGCATTGTAGACCCTGCGGATGGTGCCGGGTTGAAGAAGCTCCAAGCCAACCGAACAACAAGCAGAATTATAACGACGAGTCCTGCAGATATATGAACAGACAGCCCCGCATCACGCAGCGTTCCTTTTGGCAACTCATCGCCTACAAGACCGAGAATCCAGGCAGCAACCACAAGAATGACGGTAAGCCAATGGATCGCCTGCGGTATCGCACCATATCCCTTTGCGGAATTGCAGATCAGCATATTGGACCTCCTCTTCACTTGAAGTCTACATCGCGTGTCATAGGCAGACTTGATGTCGATCAAAATGGAGAAGGATGTAGTCGTAACCTGTCTGAACAGGCGCAGGTGATCTTCGAAGGCATGTTGGCATACGCGCGGCAAGCGGCTTTCGACGAAACTACACCTAGCGCATTCCGGAGTTGCGCCAGGTAATGCCAGAGCGCGGCGATTTGATGCGTGTTATATTTAGAGCGGACTCTGATCGCACGAGACTTTGATGGATTCAGACCCCAGAGGCTTTGACAAGGCTAGGATGAGCGGAGAGGCACAGCCTTTCCGTTCGAGAGAGAACATCTCAGCGCACCCGGGCTATTGTTGCTAGTTCTCAAGCAACGCCAGGAACGCTGAGACCACCAGCGGCGGCGCTGCCCTCCCATGTTGATCCAGATCATTCCCCTGCGTCCGGAAAGAGTGCAAGCAGACAATTGGTCAACGTCTGTTCGGGGAGATTTCAATGA
Organism: Nitrobacter vulgaris; assembly: GCF_002028545.1. Lineage (GTDB taxonomy): Bacteria > Pseudomonadota > Alphaproteobacteria > Rhizobiales > Xanthobacteraceae > Nitrobacter > Nitrobacter vulgaris. The sequence continues at coordinate 32,684 of NZ_MWPQ01000035.1, read as the reverse complement.
ACCACAGTAAGAAAGGTCAGCCACCTTTGGTTCCAACCAAATCGTCCGACCAATACATTTGTGGAGAGCTCAGGCATAATTCCGCAGCGAGAATAACTATCGCAGCCCTGTTCTTTCTGCTTGTACTGCAGATCGCAGCCGGTGTGGTTTTGGCGGCACCGATCTATTCTAGCCGACGTTAGGCCGGTTCGTTTCAAGCCTGTTGTGAGGTCCGTCTTGCGCGAGCACGGCCTCAGTCAATGCTCGACAAGATATTTCTCGCTGAGGCGGCTCTTATACCGATCTTTGCGTCGCGTCTGGCCGAGCTTTCCAGATCGTGCGGAGGTAAACTACGAGACGCAGGCGTCATTGAGTTCGAAACGAACAAGAACAGCATGGTGCTCTCCGCTATAGAATTCCAATCTGAGAGTGGACGTTGTGAGCAGCCTCAATTTCTCGAACGAGGCAGATACTGGACGCGTAGCAAGGCTGGGTTCGCCTTTGGAGGTCCTCGGGATTTTCTTAAGCTCGGATTGTGGTGCTTCGGCGGCCCGATCGCCTACATTGGTTACTTCCGCGATGAGTTTGTTCGCCGGTAGTGGATGGACGAAATTGCTTTCGCCGATCTCGTGCGGTTTTGCCAATTTCTGCCGGGCCCTGCCAGCCAGTTTGGAGTGGCCCCTGGTGCCGGACAGGTAAGCAAAGTTGATTGACCGGGTGGCCGGGCTTTTGGAGAAAAGCCCTTGCCGAGACACCGATCCCACAGCCTTGAGTTTAAGCGCCAGGTCGCCCAGGAGTTTCTGGGTGGTGAGACGCTTCATGGGCTGGCCAAACGCCACGACGTTTCGCGTAACCTGATCCGCATCTGGGTCGAAAAGTACGAGGCCGGCGCGCTGGACGACGACACGCGCGCTGCGGGTCTGGTCCAGGAATACGAAGCGCGCATCGCCGCGCTCGAGCGGTTGGCCGGCCGTCAGGCGCTCGAACTGGAGTTTTTAAAGCGATGCTGGCCAATATCCCACGACGTTTCAACAGGTCTCGTCCGTCCTTAGTGTCAATGAGATAACTGGACGTTTCATGGTGCACTATCGCTTGGTGATGCGCATTCGTAGCCTAATTGGCTATTCTCCATGCGACGGCACCTGAGCGTAATTACCTTGCGGTGGTTTGCTGTCGCTGCTCGGTCTCGTGGCGAGACGCTGCAATCCAATGAAGGCAGGATCGGGGTGCATGATCACCCAGGACGGGATGGCAGCGACGTAGGCCCGGAAACGCCCCTTCGCTTCGAACCGCTCGCGGAACTGCGAGCACGCCAGATACTCGCTGATCCGCGGGGCAATGCCACCACCGATATACACGCCGCCACGCGCATCGAACGTCAGCGCGGCATTTCCAGCAACGGTACCCAGCATGGCGCAGAACATGTCGACAGCCTCCCGGCTAGTCGGACAACTCTCGCGAAGCGCCGCTTCGGTGATCTCGCTTGGTTTGCGTGGAGGTACGGAAAGATGATCGATGGCGGCGAGCGACTGGTAAAGACTGACCAGCCCCGGACCCGACAACGCGCGCTCCACGGAGACATGGCCGAAACATCCACGTAGATGCGCGATGACCGCATCCTCCCGCGCATTGGCGCCCGGAAGCGTGGTATGGCCCGCCTCCGTAGTGACGACGAGCGGGTCGCGAGGACGCGGCACAAGACAGGCGAGCCCGAGGCCTGTTCCAGGCCCCAACACGACTGCGGGCGCAGCCGCGGCCTGCTCGCCGCCTCCGACCGCAAACAGGTCGTGCGGTGTGAGATGTGGCAGCGACCAGGCGACCGCCTTGAAATCGTTGATCACGCGCACGCTTGGCAAATCGAATATCGCTCCCAATCGACCAGCATCGATAACCCAACCACTGTTGGTCAGTATGCTGCGATTGGCCTCGACAGCTCCGGCTACGGCGAACACCGCGCCGGAAATCGGCAGCCCGTTCCGATGACGACCAAGGAACGCGGCCAGTGCCCGATCGAAATCCGGATAATCGGCGACCGACAATGTCTCGATCGGCCCCATGCGCTCATCCGTGACGAGCGCAAACCGGGCATTGGTTCCGCCGATGTCACCAAGCAATACGCAGCTTGCAGGATTAGCCATGAATTTCTCGACTCGTGCAGCGCTGCCTTATGACCGCACCAGACATGCCCGACGACAGCGGAATCTCGACGCAGGGAGGGTCAGGTGCGCGTCCGGTGCAGCCATGCTTCGCGTTCAAGTTCCGCAAGTCGTCCACGGTCTGCTTCCTCCTGCTTTGCCCATGCCTGGGTCTTGTGGATACTCTTGATCAGGGCGTGCATCAGGTTCTCACGGCTGATGATGCCGACCACGCGGCTTTCGCGCATAACCGGCAAGCGCTTGACACGGTGTGTCTCCATTATCCGGACCACTTCGTCGATAGGAGTGTTGTCGTCCACTGTCACGGGATTGGGCGTCATAACCTCGGCCACCTTACGCCGGCACCGCAATTCTGCAGGCTCCGAAATCACCGGACGAGCCGCGATCACCTCGAACCAGCGGGGCCGGCGATCGTCCGCGCGGGGACCTATCGGGCGAAGAAAGTCGCGCTCGGTGACGATTCCGATCAGCCGCCCATTTCCATCGACAACCGGCAGCCCGCTGACGTGATGGCGCAACATCAGCTCGCCCGCTTCGAGGATCGCCTCGTTCGGTGCAACGGAAACGACATGACGAGTCATGACGTCGCGAGCCTTCATGGTCATCTTATCATATCATCAAAAATCGGTTCTGGATCAGAGTATCGTGCACGGCCGGACCAAATGAGCGTCGATCTTCCTCTACTGAACAATGTTGATGTTCTTGACGGAGGTCAAGATCGGGTCGGAATCCGCCAAATAACGTTTTTCCGAAATGTGCGTTATCCACCGGAGGAGTTTACCATTCCCATCCTACGTGCCAGCCAGGCGACGCCAATAGACGGGGCGCAGAAAAGCAACCCTACGCCTGGACGCCGGTACTTGTTCGCGCGATTTTGGCGTTCCGCCTCGCGGTTCTGGACCGGCCGTTCGGCGATTGGAGCGTGGAGTCTGACCGCGTTCCTCATGCTCATCGTCCTCCTGCAACTGCTCGTGCAGTACCTGTTGAACCTATGGAACAGGCACTTTTTCGACGCCTTGCAGACGCGCGATGTCGCCATGCTGTGGGTGCAGGTAGAGTTGCTGGTTCCCCTAGCGGCAGCAAGCGTTTTAATCGCCGTGACATCTGTATGGGCGCGCATGACCACGCAGCGCAAGTGGCGCGAATTCTTGCTGCGCCATGTGGCCAATCACTGGCTTTCTCAGGAGCGATTCCGCAGGATCGACTACACAGCGGCCGGAGCGGAGAATCCGGAATATCGAATCTCCGAGAATATCCGCATCGCGACGGATTCACCCATAGACCTGATCATGGCGCTTCTCTCGTCGGCTCTGACAGCGGCCATCTTCCTGAGCATCCTGTGGGGCATTGGGGGAACCCTGAGTTTCGACGCGTTCGGCCGCGTCTGGAGCATTCCAGGTTACCTCGTCATCGGCGTCATCGTCTATTCGACGGTCTTCTCCGGGCTGATGATGCTCGTCGGGCGAAACCTCAGCCCGGTGATCGAACACCAGCTTCAGGCCGAAGCTGACTTTCGATCGGCCGCGCATGCCTTGCGCCAGGAGAACGGCGACGAAACACAACAATCCCACACCGAGGAACGGGAGATATTTTGGAAGGCTATGCACGTCGTTCTGCAGCGTTGGCGCAATCTCCTCTGGGAGTTGATGCGGACCACGCTGGTTTCGCAAAGTAACTTTCTATTGGCACCGATCGTGGCGTGGCTACTCTGTGCTCCGAAATTCGTTGCCGGAACGATGTCGCTCGGTGAGTTGACTCAAGCCGCTGCCGCCTTCGTCACCGTCCAAAGCGCCTTCAACTGGCTGGTGGACAACTACGCCCGGCTCGCCGACTGGCAGGCATCGGTGCATCGGGTCGCCACATTCTTGCTGGCGCTCGATACCTACAGCGATCCGGAATCGTCACCGGGGCGGGTTGAGGCCGCCCAATACTGATCGCGCCGGCTGGATCACACGACTTGCTCCCTGCGCCGCCTTGATCAGGTCGGCATACCAGAAGAACGAATCCTTCGGCGTCCGTTTCTGCGTTGTATAGTCGACGTGAACCAACCCGAAGCGCACCGCATACCCCGATCCCCATTCAAAATTGTCGAGCAGCGACCAGACAAAATAGCCTCGGACATCGACGCCCTCGGTGACCGCCTGGCGAACCGCTTCGACGTAGGCGCTGAGAAACTCGATCCGCGGAGTATCGGTAATCTTGCCTGCGGCATCCGGCGCATCTTGGCCTCCGAAGCCGTTTTCCGTGACATAGATCGGCAGCCGATACCGGTTGTGGACCTGATGCAGGGTCTCACGCAGCGCCTCGGGCATGATGGGCCAGTCGACCGGGGTTCGCGAAATATCCGCTGGCGCTGCTCCAGGCGTCACGCCTAGCGGCGAATTCGGATTGGCAGTTGCGTAGATCGGCGAATAATGATTGAGGCCAAACCAGTCAAGCGGGCGACAAATACGCGCAAGATCGCCGGGATGAATATAAGGCTCCATCACCTCGACGAGCCTGGAGGGATAGTGGCCGAGGCATTGCGGATCAGGAAATGCGGCATTCCAGTAGGCGCCCAGCAGATCGGCTGCGTCCGCATCCGCTGGGGTTGCGGGCAGACACGGCTGAACGTTGTGTATGGCCCCGATTGAGGCCCGCGGCACGAGCGCACGCAACGCATCGACCGCCGAGCCGTGAGCGAGATTCACGTTGTGGATCGCGCGTCTCAGCGTGCTCACGTCGGCGGCGTCCGGAGCCGCCCCGCCCAAGGCGTATCCGAACAAGGTGAAGATAGAGGGTTCGTTGAAGGTCGCAAATCGTTTCACACGGTCGCCATATCGACGCGCGACAAGAGTTGCGTAATCGGCAAACCATCCCGACGAGTCGCGCACGGCCCATCCGCCGAAATTATCGAGCGCTTGCGGTAAATCGAAATGGTAGAGGCATAGCCACGGCTCTATACCGGCCTCAAGGAGCGCATCTACAAGCCGGTCATAGAAGGCAAGCCCAGCCTCGTTGGCGACTCCCCTGCCCTGCGGCAGCACACGAGACCATGCCACCGAGAAGCGATAGGCTCGCACCCCGAGTTCGCGCATGAGGGCGATGTCCTCCGGATAGCGGTGGTAATGATCGCAGGCGACGTCGCCAGTATCATTATTGGCTACCCGGCCGCTTGCACCGTATATGTCCCACACACTCGGCCCACGGCCGTCCTCGCGCGTTGCCCCTTCGATCTGAAAAGCCGACGTGGAGACTCCCCAGACGAATGTCGGCGGCCATGTCCATTTCGCCTCGTCTAGTGGGTTCATGGGAAGCGGTCCTGTCTCGCAATTGGTTCATACAACATACCAGCGCAGGAAGAGAGAACTTGACCGGGATCAAGGCGCCCGGTCTATCACCAGTCAGAATTGTTCCTACGATCCATTCACGTCACGGTATGGCGATGGTACGGACAAGATGGGGTGGCATCCCGCGCGGCAATGCGCCGGCAGGCAAGTTCTTTCGCACGGAGACTATATCCGGCATCTGGTGGCTGATCGATCCCGATGGCGGTCGCTTTCTGTCCAAGGGTGTCAACACGGTCCGATACGATCAGGATACCGTCCAGAATAGCGATCGTATCCCTTACGCTGAAGCTTGCCGGCGAAAATACGGCAGCAAGGATGCCTGGCGCGCCGCGGCGGCTGCGCGTCTGCTGTCGTGGGGCTTCAATACGCTAGGGTCGTGGTCCGACATGCGTGTCGCCAACGCTAGGCTGTCGCCGCTGGCCTCGACGTCGACGCTCCACCTCGGCTCCGCATTCGTCTCCGGCAACCGCAACGCGGCGCCGCAGGCTTTTCCTGATGTATTCGATTCGGCGTTCGAGCGACATGTGGCGCAGCGCGCACATGATCTCTGCGCACCGTGGTGCGAGGACCAGCATATCATCGGCTGGTTCTCGGACAATGAACTGCGCTGGGGACCGGATTGGCGTGGTGATGATGCGCTGCTGACGCTGTTTCTCAATTTGCCTCCACAGAGTCCCGGCCGTCAGGCCTCTCTGGCGCTACTCAAGGAGCGCTACACGTCATTCGCAGATTTCAATACGGTCTGGCGCTCAGGCCTCGGCGGATGGGACGAGCTTGCCGCCAGCCCTCATATCGTACCGCCCTATCCGCGGCAGTCGGTCTGCGAGCGAGACGCGGCCACGAATGCGCGGATCGGCGCATCTGACTCGAAACATGCCGCTTTCCTGGCGGATTGCGATCTCTTTGCGGGCAGGGTCGCACACCGCTACTTCACAATAGTAAGCGCCGCTGTGCGCAAGGCCGACCCGAACCACCTGTTCCTCGGCTGCCGCTTCGCCTACGTCCCATCATCATCGGTGATTGATGCGGCCGGTCCGCATCTGGATATCCTGTCGTTCAACAATTACGACCCCGACGTCGCAGCCGTCATCGACAGCTACGCGGCGATCGGCAAGCCGTGCATGGTGACTGAATTCTCGTTCCGCGGCGACGATTCGGGGCTTCCCAACACCATTGGCGCCGGACTTCGGGTGCCCCGGCAAACAGACCGCGCCCGGTGTTTCCGTAGCTTCGTCGAGAGCGGCCTGCTCCATCCGAACCTCATCGGCTACCACTGGTTCGAACATGCCGATCAGCCCGCAGAGGGCCGATTCGACGGGGAGAATTCCAACTACGGAACCGTGACGATCGAGGATGTCGCCTACGGCGAACTGACACGGACCATGACCGATGTAAATGCCCGGGCCGAAACGATTCATGCCGGCGCGGCCGAGCCTGGATGGGCCGCGAAATGATCAAGCGCTGCAAGATCGTGTTTATTGGCGCCGGCAGCATGTCGTTCGGACTTAGTATGCTGCGCCATCTGTTTTCGACCCTCGAATTGGCGGGAAGTACGTTGACCCTGGTGGACCATGACGCGCAAAGTCTGGCGCGCATGGCCGAGCTCGCGCATGTTCTGAATGCGGCGTCCGGCTCGGGGTTCACGATCGAACATACGACCGAGCGGCGATCGGCTCTCGACGGCGCCGGATTCGTGATCAATGCGGCCGCCATTGACCGGCTGCGGCTGTGGAAGCTCGATTTCGAGATTCCCCGCAAGTACGGCATCCGCCATACGCTCGGCGAGAATGGCGGGCCCGGCGGCCTGTTCTTCACGCTCCGCACCTTGCCGCTCGTCTTCGATATCGTGCGGGACATGGAGGAGCGCTGTCCGCAGGCGTTGTTTATCGACTTCTCCAATCCGGAAAATCGTATCGTCCTGGCGCTGGGCCGTTATAGCCGGATACGGACGATTGGCCTGTGCCATGGGCTGTTCATGTCGCGTGACGATGTGGCGCGGATTCTTGACATGCCGCCGGCGGAGGTCGCGGTGTGGGGAGCGGGGGCTCAATCATTTCCAGTGGCTTGTTCACATCCGCCAGCGCCGTACCGGCGAAGATCTCTATCCACGTCCTCGGAACGGGACATGCGATATGATCCCTCGTTTGCTCCGCTGACACGCCGCCTTTTCCACGCCTTCGGGCTGTGGCCCACCTGCAGCGACGAACACCTCGGGGAGCTTCTGGCATACAGATGGGAGGCGGGAGAAAAGGGCTACGACTTCGCCCGTGACGAGATGGACCGCGAAAAGCTCCGGTCAACCATAGACGCTGTGCTGTCTGGCGGAGAAGTGCCTACCGAATGGCGCACGGCCTCCGGCGAGCGCGGCGCGGCGGTGATTGCCGGGGCGATGCGTGATGAGCGCCGCGTGATCGAATCCGGTATCGTGTATAACCAGGGCGCCATTCCGAACCTGCCCGATGACGCGGCCGCCGAGGCCCCGGTAATGATTGATCCTGCCGGGATACATCCGGTATCGCTGGGTCCGCTGCCTGACGCCATTGCCAAGCTGCTCCTGGCACAAGTGAACGTCCAGCAGCTCGCCGTAGAAGCGGCTGTGCGAGCCTCCAAGGAAATCGCATTACAGGCGCTGCTGATCGATCCCGTCGTCAATTCCGCGACTGCGGCGTCGAATCTGTTGGAAGAGCTCTGGGAGGCTAATCGGCAATACATCCGGCCGTGCATCTGATCGGCCACGTGCGGGCATGATGAGGCCGACAGGAAGTCATGCCTTTGCGGGTGGCCGAGCAACCTAAATCCATCGGACACCGCGGAGCGGCCTGCCAGCACCGAGCTTAATCCCACCGCTCCGGCGATGATCACTGGCGCAGTGAGAACGCCCGTGGTGACACTGCCCGCGTCGTAGGCTAGCGGCACGAACGCTGCCGGTGCGAGGAACGAGAGCAAAATCGCCGAAACGAGCAAGCAGGTGAGCAGCAGGCGCAACGATATCCCGTATACCACCCGCGCCATCGCAAGGGCCGTGCAGAGGGCGACGCCTATTCCGATCACGTAGAGAACAATCGTGCCATCGATATTCTTTTGCGAAATCTCATCAATCTGACGGGCAAGAACCAGCACATCCGGTTCGGCAATGGTGGTTACAAGGCCCATCGCAAAAACGACGCTGATAATCAGCGTAATCGAACCCTTTCTCGGCATTTCAGCGCCGATGAACCGGCCCATCGGCAAGATTCCGAAATCGACCCCGAGAAACAGCAGAAGCAGCCCGAGAATGACAAGCATCGAACCTGCCAGAAACTGGATAAATAGCGCCGCAGGGGCCTGAACGAGCATGATCTGAAGCAAGCAAATCAGGCCGAGCAGCGGCCCAAAGGCTCCGGAGCACTTCCAGCAATCGGCGTCTCAGTTCCATCAGCATCGATCACGTCCGCGTCGAAGGGATCAATCCCGGCGGTGGGGTGAACCCGCCCGGACCGGGAGCTTGCCAAGCTCACGCAGCCACAATACCGAGCTTGCGACCACCGTACACATCAACCAGTCGCCCGGACCCAGAGCTGTCGTCGAGAACGCTTCCTGAAGAAACGGCACATAGACGACAGCGATGTGGAGGATCAGAGAAAACACGACGGCCGCCGACAGCCAGTTATTCCTGAACAGCCCAACGAACGCGCTCTGCTCATCGGAGCGAGCATTGAACACATTGAACAGCTGAAACATCGTCAACGTGGTGAACGCCATGGTCTGCGCATAGGCGACCGATCCCTTGCCTTCGATCAGACCGCCGGGAAGCGAAGCGTCGAGCACGAAAAGCGTTCCGGCCGCCATCACGGCGCCGACGAAAAAGATACCTTTCCACATCCGGCGGGTGATCACGCCTTCGCCTCGAGGGCGCGGCGAACGAGTCATGGTTCGGGCGTCGATCGGGTCAACTCCGAGGGCAAGCGCAGGACCGCCATCTGTCACCAGATTGATCCACAGGATCTGCGTGGCCATTAGGGGAAGGATGAGCGTGCCGTCGTCCCCTCCCGGCGCTGAAAGGCCGATCACGCCAGCGAGCAGCACGCCAAAGAACATCGTCATGACTTCGCCGAAGTTCGACGACAGCAGATAGCGCAGAAATCTTCTGATATTGGCGAAGATTGCCCGTCCCTCCTCCACTGCCGCCACAATCGTCGCGAAATTATCGTCGGCCAGCACCATGTCAGCTGCTTCCTTGGAGACATCGGTGCCGGTGATCCCCATGGCGATGCCGATATCCGCCCTCTTTAGGGCCGGTGCGTCGTTGACGCCGTCGCCTGTCATCGCCACCATCATTCCGTTCCGCTGAAGCGCCTCGACGATGCGCAGCTTGTGCTCCGGATTGACCCGCGCGTAGACCGAAGCCTCCGCGACCACCCGGTCGAGCGCGTCGTCACTCATAGTCTTCAACTCAAGGCCAGCGACGACGCGGCCGCCGGATGCGATGCCAAGTTCGGCGGCGATCACGGTGGCGGTCTTCGGATGATCGCCGGTGATCATGATCGGGCGGATACCCGCTCTTTTCGCCTTGGCGATGGCGATACGTGCTTCCTCCCGCGGCGGGTCCATCATTCCGATCAACCCCAGGAAGACGAGATCCTGCTCGACGCTTTCGTCAAAGCCCTCTCGCTCCTCCAGGTCGGGTGGCAGCGAGCGGAATGCCACTCCCAGCGTCCGAAGCGCGTCCGCAGCCAGCGCTTCATTGCTCATCAGGATTTCAGCCCGGCGCGCATCGGTCAGCGGCCTCGCCTCTCTGCCTACAAGCTCGTGCGAACAGCGGGTGAGCAGAACGTCAGGCGCGCCTTTCGTCAGAGCGATAAGCCGCTCGCGCCTCTTGGCATCAGCGTGAATCGTGCTCATGAGCTTGCGCTCCGACGAGAACGGGACCTCGGCTATGCGGGAAAAACGCTTGTCCAGCGCCTCTGCCGTCAGCCCCGCCTTGCGCGCCGCGACAATCAGCGCGGCCTCAGTCGGATCACCATGAATCGTCCATCTGCCATCGTCCTCCCGGAGAATTGCATTGTTGGCCCGGTCGGCCGCGCGCAGCGCGCGGCTCAGCTCGTGCTGAAGGGCGGCGTCATTCGACGACTGAAACTCCAGGTCCCCGTCGGGGACATAGCCGGTGCCGTTCAAATTGGTGCATCCACTGGCCGTAACGATACGGCGGACGGTCATCTCGTTCTTCGTCAGCGTTCCGGTTTTGTCGGAAGCGATGACGTTCGCCGAACCCAGGGCCTCGACCGCGGCGAGCTTACGAATGATGGCGTTTCGCTTGGCCATCCGCTGCACGCCGAGGGCCAGCACGGCCGTCACGATGGCTGGCAAGCCTTCCGGGACCGCTGCCACGGCAAGCGCAACGCCGAAGATCAAGGCATCGAACACATCGGAGAGTCCGCGAATCTCGCTAATGAGCAGGATGATCCCGATCATTGCCGCCGCGGTGACTATGACGACCATCGCCAACAGCTTGCCGACGCGATCAAGCTCCTTCTGAAGGGGGGTCGTCTCTTCCGGCGCCCTTTCGAGCAGACCGGCGATGCGACCTATCTGGGTCTGTATGCCCGTCCCCGTGATCACGGCGCGACCGTGCCCATAAGCGACGGTCGTCCCGCTGAAGACCATGTTGTGCCGGTCACCTAATTCCGCCTCGGTGGTGACGGGCAGCGTGTTCTTCGAGACTGGAAGGCTTTCTCCGGTCAGCGCTGCCTCCTGGAGCTGCAGCGCGGTTGATTGAACAAGCCGCGCGTCAGCGGGGATCGTGCTGCCTTCCTCGATGAAAATGATGTCGCCCGGAACCAGCTCCGCCGCGGCGATCGTTTGCGGCGCGCCTTCCCGGATGACACTAGCACGCGTCGCCGCCATCTGGCGCAGCGCCGCCATGGCCTTCTGAGCTCGAGATTCCTGGACATAGCCCAGCACCGCATTCAGAAGAACGATGACGAAGATCGCAATGGCTTCGTAAGGCAGCGCGGAACGAGATTCATAGAACCAAAGGCCGGCGGAGATCACCGCCGCGACGATCAAAAGGGCCACGAGGATGTTGGCGAACTGATCAAGGAACTTCAGCCAGGCAGCCCTGGGCGGTTCCGCTTGCAGTTCATTGCGGCCATAGCGCCCAAGGCGTCGCTTAACCTCGTCACCGCTCAACCCGAACTGCATCGTCGTGCCGAGCGCTTTGAATACCTCATCCGCCGAGAGGCGATGTGGATCTCTTGGTTGCTGCCACTGCTGCTGCAAGAAAACACCGCTCAGAATTCGTTCGAAATTTTCTTAGAACATTTTCGCTTCTGATTGAATCAGAAGCGAAGCTCTGGATGCTGTTTTGACACGTTTTCTTCACGCGAACCGGTATTCACTTCGCTCGAAACATGCCAAATCCAACCGCACGCATTTTCGCCGGATGCGAATAGCGCCCTTGCATCGCACCTCGTCAATGCGAGAAGAAAACCGGAACAGGCGGTTTCGACAGCAGACTCCTGGTTGCACCTCCAAGTACGAACTCACGCCATCTGGACTGCCCGTAGGCTCCCATTACAAGCAGGTCGATCTGACGCGAAAGCACGTATGCTTCAAGGACCTCGCCAATCGGCCTGCCCTCGGCGTCCACCTCATCCACAATGACATCGATACCGTGACGGGCAAGATTTTTTGCCAGTTCTTCGGGGGAATGTTGGGAGCCAAATGATTTTTCATTCGTGACAATAACGGCGCGGACTTTCTTCGCCTTCTCAAGAAGGGGGAGCGCGTCCGAAACCGCACGCGCCGCGGTACGGCTGAAATCCCAGGCTACGCCGACGGTGTCGAGCTGGAACGGACCTGATCGCGGGGAAGCAGGCAGGATCAGCGCCGGCCTGCCCGATTCGAAGATGATCTCCTCCGCGCACCACAGTTCATATGATTCCGGGACCGGCATAATCGTGAGATCGCGAAGCCGCGCATAGCCGACCAGCAGCGCTGCGGTCCTATGGGGTGCGCATTTTTCGAAAATGGTTTCATGCGGAACGCCGAATTTTGCAGCCGCCGCTTCAAACGCGGCGAGCAGCTCTTTGGCATTCTTTCGGCTCTTGGCCGTTTCGTGGGCCGCGATCCCGGGTATGTCAATGATCGTCCTGGCAAGGAAGCTGCCTGGCACTTCTACATGTACTTCGTAGGAAATCGCCGCCAGATGAGCACCAAGGGCGGCGGCTATCGAAACTGCATCGTCCACCACCGAGACGGGCGTCGGCTCCGGATAGCTCGTCAGCGTTAGAAGAACATCCTTGAAGGCCATGAATCCCTCCTTTTGGAGATTTTTAACCTAGCTAAGGAACTCCATGTTTTGATTCATCGCAAGGGATCGCGCCGGATACCTGCGGCTACTCGGCGTAGTCGAGTGACTGAGAAGCATCCTCGGTGACAGGTTCGATTCGCATGAATCGTGCGCCGTCATCTCAGCGCTTTCCGGAGGCGCCACAAAGAAAAAGTGAATAGCGCAGAACCGATCCCGAGTAGCGCAATGAAATTGCGGCCAGACCACATCGAAGCCGGCGCCGCGGAACAGAACAGCCTGCGCCATGGTCGCGAAGCGAGTCTTGGGGCGGCAAGCATGATATTCTGGATAAAACCCGGGCATGCTTTCACGGGGCGTCATGCCGCCAGACAGCGCCTCGAGTGGAAATAGAGCCAGCATCAGGAGCAAGCCGTGAGCGCAGATGGCGCGCAATCACCTCGACCCCACACATAGGCCGGGGGCACCGAGTAGTCGTTCAGCCGAGTATCTACATTCAGTCTATTAGACATTGGTGGGCACCAGAAGGTGCTGGTCCGTGGCTACGTGCACGAGGTCGTCATCTCCTCGTTCGACGACCGGCAGCAGGGCTCCTGCCGCCGAGATCGATCGCAATTGCCGAAACGGGAGTACAGGAATGTCATTTCCAAAAGAAATGCGTGTCGCGATGACCCGCGCAAAGGACGATTTGCATCTGATGGTGCCGCAGCGCTTCTTCACCCACGCCAGCATCTGCAAAGGTGACCGTCACGTCTACGCCTTCACGGACGCGTTTCATTGACGTGAAACAGGCTGTCGCCGAAATGGGCCTCAAAACAATCCCCACTATTAAGATCGACCATCTCAATGAGCTTGAAAAGCGAGCCTATAACTGCGGACAGCGATGTTGAAGATCGCCGCTTCGTGATTCAGAATGTTGATGTGGCGGTGCGAGGAAATCTTGATCACTCCGACTCGCCGTAGCCGCGTGAGCTCGCGCGAAACGGTTCCAATCGTCAGGCCGAGAAAGTCGCCAATTTCGGCGCGCGTAACCGTGCGAGACCTGCTTTTCCCGAAACGCATTCGCTACGATCAAAGCTCGGATCGTCGTCCGCAGATCGCCGTCGCAGGCAGCGATGGCCTGCCCGACCGCGATCTCAAGGTTCTCGGCCTCCGATTGATCGTTCGTGAGTAGATGGATTTGCATGTCGCGTTTCCGTCTTGACGGGCAGCGATAGTGTTCCTATTTTGTTCTAATGGAGCGCGGGCACGTCGTGGCGCAGGGCCATGCCCAACTACGCCTCCTGCTCAGCGAACTACTGGATTGCAGCGCGGGCGCTCTGAGCCCCCGGATGACGTTCCTGCTCCGGGATATGCGCACACGCTGGGAGGAGCTGGATCTCCGGATCGCCGCATTTGACGCTGAGTTCGCAGCTATGGCGCGGACCGACGATCGAGCCCGGCGGTTGACAGGGCATTCCGGGCATCGGCGCGCTGAACGCTAATGTGCGCGGCGCGCCGTACCATCCTCAGACCCAGGGCAAGATCGAGCGCTGGCACCAGACGCTGAAGAACCGCATCCTTCTCGAAAATTACTTCCTCTCGGGTGATCTCGAAGCCCAGATCGCCGCCTTCGTCGAGCACTACAATCACGTCCGCTACCACGAGAGCATCGGCAACGTTACACCTGCCGATGTTTACTTCGGCAGATCTGAGGCGATCCTCGCCGAACGCAAACGTATCAAGCTTACCACTATCGCAAACCGCCGCTTGCAGCATCAGCTGCGGGCCGCTTAAACTCTAACCCCTGACGAGCCAGATCCTCTCTTCTCGAAACGCCTGATCAGTCTCAAATTATCTGACGACGGACAGTATTTCCACTCTTGGACTTCGGCAGCGATAACGACGATCTCGATGCTGACGCTACTATCGTTGCCCGCGCTTGAACGCTTCGTAGGTGTCCATCAGCTCCGCCTCTTCCTCAGCCGCTTCCCATCGTGATGGCGCATCTTTCGGATAGATCAGTAACGAGATAGTCATGCCATGCGCATCGGCGAACACAACGGATTCTAGAACGCCCTCCCGGGCGTTCCAAACCCCGGCCGGATGTCGTGCGTCTTCTTTGCCGCACGCGGATCCAAGCGCAGCCAGAGACCTTTCCGGAATTGGGATCGTTTCCTTCTTTGCCTGGAAGAATACGCCTGACCTGAATAAACGGTCGCTTCCCAATGACCAGTCGATAAAGCCATCTTTGCTAACGACAATCATCGCCCGCCGATCGGTCGTTTTTAGCCAGTTCAAGACGATCGCAGTGAGCGAGACCTCATAACGATCTTTCAAATCTTCGAACTGCGCGAGCGTCGGCGCCAAGAACGACTTAGTCTGTTCGCGGAAATCATCCGGAGGCATAAGCACCATCGCTGCGAACTGGTTAGCCTTGGCTTCCATCTTTGGATACGCCGTATCCCACGCGTACCGCGTTCGGCCACTTCCAGATGCGCAAGGCCGCAACTTGGGAAATCCTCGAGGAGATCTGTCAGGGACTCGAGCCGACCGACACGCAGTACGAGCAGTCCAAGACCAGCTACGAGACCGTCGCCGCTTGGTTGAGCGTGTCGGACAACCCGATCCTCAAAAACATTTCGCTGTACGCCCACGGCTTGAGCGCCCTTGGCACCACCATCCGCCCGATCGCCGCGATGACTTCGATGTCGACACCATCTGCCGGGTCCACAACCTCACCGACACGACCTCCCCGTCGGTGCTGAAGCAGATCATCAGCAATCGGCTGCGCGAGCACGGCCTGTACCGGACGATGCTGGAGGAGAAGAAGCGGTGCTGGCGCCTCAACTACGAGCGGGCTTTCCACCTCGACATCTCACCGACCATCTTCAACCCCCGTTGCAGCAACGGCGGTGACCTGGTGCCCGACAAATCAGTGAAGACATGGAAGCCGACCAACCCGCTCGGTTACAAGGCGCTGTTCGAGCGGCGTTGCCAGCTCCAACCGCGCCTCAAATTCACCAAGTCGATCGCCGCCGATAGCGGCATCCGGGCCGACATCGAGGCGTTCCCGAACCGCGAGAAGCGCAAGGGGATCCTCCGGCGCATCGTGCAGCTGCTCAAGCGGCATCGCGACATTATGTTCCAGCACGTCGAAGCGGACAATGGATCGTCAGCAAAATGGCGCTGGCGATGTTTCTCGACGACGATGCAGAGGCGCTGCGCCGTTACAAGGCGGGCGACCGATCCAGCGACCGTGTCGTCAACTACTTCGGAGGACAAGGGTTGGAAGGGCCGGCTAGAGAATGGCGGGAACCTTGCTCAATCTGGAACCTCGCGGCAAACCTAATCCTGAAGGTGGGGGCCTTGTGAACGTCGTCCATGGATTTTACCTCCAAGAATGAGCGAAGAATTGCCGAAATACGGAGAAATGCCGATGGCTGGAACACGGACTCTCTCAGAGATCGAGGCCCGGATCGGCATCATTCAGGACAATATCCGGCAATTGATCGAACAGGCGACAGCGACGTCAGGAGCTGAAAGCGAAGCTTTGGTGTCTGATAGGATCGCTCAACAAACGGAAGAACTGGAGCGACTCACCCACGAGCGGGACGCGCTTGCGAAGAAAACGAGCTGACAGGCGCCTCCTTCCGCGACTGCCTTGAAGGAGGTCGTGGTCGATCTCATCCTGGAGAACTGCCTTTACCGGCGAAGACGCCGCACCTGGACGAGGCCCCAGGCCAAGCCGATCAGCGCGGCCGTCAGTGAACCCAACAGTACGCCGAGTTTTGCCGCGCTCAACAGCGCTTCATTCTCGAAAGCGAGCATGGCGATAAAGATCGACATGGTGAAGCCGATCCCGGCGAGCAGGCCGATCAGGGCGACCTCTCCCCAGGTCACGCCGGGCGGCAAGCGGCACCAGCCCAGCCGCACCATGAGCCATGTGACGGCGATGATGCCGAGCGGCTTACCCGAGGTTGCGGGCGACAGACCACCAAAGAAGAAGTTCAAGTCTTATCCGATATGCCGGGACCAAACACCTAAGGCGTTGTCCGAGTTTCGCTCCGATGCGAGAGCGAGAAAGCATGTCATCAAGCATTTTTCAGTTCTATCGTGCTAGTATCCAATTTCGGATCTACGGCTCTGTGCTCCGCACGGCCAGGGCGGAAAGATCGGGAACGAGCGATCCTTCAGCGCTGATGCGGATATCGGCGGCGTTTGCCTCATCAGTGTCGATATGCATCTCGGTTACAGCGTTGGCGCTCACGCGGATGAGCGTCTTACCAAACACCAGCCCGCGCTCTTCGTCTTCGATGTGAACGTCCACGAGCGTGCCGTCCATAAGGCCCAGGCGTGACGCATCATCCGGGTTGGTATGAATATGCCGTGCGGCCACAATCAGTCCGTCGCTGTCAAGGATACCGGCAGGTCCGATGAGCCGCACCATTGGCGTCCCCTCCAGCTTCCCACTGTCGCGAACCGGGGCGTCGATGCCGAGCGCGAAGCCATCCGTTCTTGAGATTTCGATCTGCGTCCGGGGCCGCTCCGGACCGAGAATGGCAACGCGCTCTAAGCGACCTTTAGGCCCCTCCAGCATCACGCGCTCGCTGGCTGCCCATTTGCCAGGCTGCCGCAGAGAAACAGCGGGAGTCAGTTGGTAGCCGGCCCCAAATAAGGCCTCGACTGCTCGCCGGGACAAGTGAACGTGGCGGGCCGACACCGCGATCGGGATCGGTGCGGGCACTGATGTCATAGGCTTCAATGCAGCAGCTGTCTCCCGGGCGATCATCAATTGCTCGGCAGTCCTGGTGACGATTACCCGCACTCTGGCGCCATAGGCCTGGATCTGCGGTGCACCGTGGTTAGCAAGGTCCACAACTTGGTTTCGGTCGTGATCGAGCCGCAGGCCCATGAACTCCAGTCCATCGCAGATGCGCCGACGCATTGACGGGGAGTTCTCGCCGATGCCTCCGGTAAAGACGACAGCATCGAGGCCACCCATCGCCGCCGCATAGGCTCCAATATATTTTCGAGCGCGATAGGCGAACAATGCGATAGCAAGCTGGGCATCGGCGTCACCTTCGCGGGCACGATCTTCGACATCGCGCATGTCGGAGGAGCCCGTGAGTCCCTTGAGCCCGCTATCGGAATAAAGTGCTTCCTCAACTTCCATGATCGACAGCCGATGTTGCCGCGAAAGGAATCCAAACAGGCCCGGGTCGACGTCGCCAGAACGTGTTCCCATAACCAACCCTTCGAGCGGCGTCATGCCCATGGAGGTGTCTATGCTTTCCCCGTAATTCACCGCGCAGACACTGGCCCCGTTTCCGAGATGCACGCTGACGATCTGCAGATCTCGCAGCGGCACCCCAATCTCTTCGGCGGCACGGATAGCCACATATTTGTGTGAAGTGCCGTGAAACCCAAAGCGCCGCAGACCAGCATCGCGCCACGTCCTCGGCACCGCGTAGGTCGTGGCGCGAGGTGGATTGGTGCTATGGAAAGCGGTGTCGAAGACCGCAACCTGCGGCAGGTTCGGCCAGACTTCTTTTGCAATTCGCACACCCAAAAGATTTGGGGGATTGTGCAGCGGCGCCAACGGCGTCAGCGTCTCGATAACCTTGATGGTTGATTCGTCGAGGACCGTCGTGGTTCGAAAGTCTTCACCTCCATGGACGATCCGGTGTCCGACCGCGTCCAGTTTCGTGACGCCACGGTCTGCAAGACTGCGCGGAAGGGCAACCAGGGCAGCGGCTATATCGTTGAGGGGCGCTTCGCCTGTCGCCGTTTTGCCGCCCGACGTAATTTCATAGGAACAGGACCCGGCCTCAAACTTTTCGTAGCTCGCCTTGAAGACTTCGGTCGATTTTTCCTCGATTTCGAAAACGCCGACTTTCAAGCTCGAGCTGCCGCAGTTTATTACCAGTATCTTCACGAAACGCCTTTCAGACGAGTTCAGCGCATCAACGTCGCAGGGGCCACTCCGTCCCGGCCCTCAGGATGTGATGGCAATCTTGAAAACGCCATCCTCTTGACTAACGAAACGTTCGTAAGCGGCTTCGATGTCATCGAGTCTGAAGAGATGGGAAACCATCGCGGTAAGATCCACACACCCTGATTCAATGACAGCTACGAGCCGCCGCTCCTTGCGGCCTTGGCAAAGGCTTGTCACATTCCGATTGTCCTCGATGCCGTCGGCGTATGCATCGAGGGGATGGTCAGGTCAGAGGAGTAGACCCCGAGGCTGGACAGCGTCCCGCCGGGTCTGAGCACCGGCAGACAAGCTTCGAACGTCGCCTGTTTGCCAAGCGCCTCGATTGTGACGTCAACATCCCGCCTTCAGTAATGCGCATGATCTTTGCAATCGCGACTCCATCAAAAGCCTCCTGTCGGAGACCGTGAATCACAAACACAGCGCCGAAGGAATCACTTTTATGGGTCCCGACCCTAGGACGCGCGGCATGCCGAGCTGTTCGGGCAGCCTGTCGACGGCAACGATATTCGCAGCGCCAAGCAGATTTGCGCCAACTGTAACGCAGACCGATAGGCCCATGCGCAAATATCGCCGGTATATCACCTATCTTGATTGATTTCGCGCTGTTCAGCCCCGCCCTTATGTTACCATGAGTGACCGCCGCTAGTTGGTATTCTTCCCTACGCTCTTCGGACTCGCAATCATCTACGCAGCGTCAAGCGTCGGAGAAATATGTGCAGATCGACAAAGAGGTCGCGTGGCATGCGCTCCCGGAGGATGGGGTTCTCACCCTGTTGGAGGGCAATCGTTCCGGACTCGATCAGAGTGAGGTGCTACGGCGACTGGCCAAATTTGGCCCGAACAGCCTGACAGCACCCGCAACTGTCCACCCGGTGATCCGGTTTCTAGCGCAGTTCAACAGCGCTCTGATCTACTTCC
This sequence comes from Nitrobacter vulgaris, assembly GCF_002028545.1. Taxonomy (GTDB): domain Bacteria; phylum Pseudomonadota; class Alphaproteobacteria; order Rhizobiales; family Xanthobacteraceae; genus Nitrobacter; species Nitrobacter vulgaris. Next base: position 13,037 of record NZ_MWPQ01000035.1, on the reverse strand, counting down.
TGCTTGCCGCAGCCACTGCGGCCATGTTCCTGGGCCACACTGTCGATGCCGCCGTCATAGCTGCTGTTGTGATTGCCAACGCGGTTGTCGGCTTTGTTCAGGAAGGCAAGGCTGAGCACGCGCTGGGGGCAATCCGGAACCTGATCTCGCCTCATGCAACGGTGTTGCGGGATGGTGGGCGCAAGACCGTCGAGGTCGCGGATCTGGTTCCGGGCGATATAGTGATCCTGCAAGCGGGTGATCGTGTTCCCGCCGACATGCGCATCCTCCACGCGCGCGGGCTGAAGATCGACGAAGCGTTGCTGACCGGCGAATCTGTCAACGCTGATAACCAAGAGTCTCCGGTCGACATCGAGGCACCGCTGGGTGATCGCCTAAGCGTTGCGTTTTCCGGGACGATGATGACGGCGGGGCAGGCGACGGCGATTGTCGTAGCGACCGGTGCGGCGACCCAGATTGGCCATCAGCGGATTGCTGCGCGGGGTTGAGCCGCTTACCACACCGCTCCTCAGGCAGATCAACAGCTTTGCCCGCCGTTTCACCTGGGCCGTGCTTGCCGGCGGGATTTTGCTCTTTGCCTTCGCCGTTCTCGTACGGGGTTTTGCCTGGGATGATGCCTTGATCGCCGTCGTGGCAGTGGCGGTCAGAGTGATCCCGGAGGGGTTGCCAGCCGTCATAACAATCACACTCGCGATCGGCGTCCACCGGATGGCGGCGCGCAAGGCAGTCATACGCAAGCTGCCTGCTGTCGAGACGCTGGGCGCAACGTCGGTCATTTGCACCGACAAGACGGGTACTCTCACACGCAATGAGATGACAGTCCGGCACGTCTTTGTCGAAGATCATCAATTGCTCGTCGGAGGATCAGGCTATGTGCCCGAAGGCGAGCTGACAGCCGAGAATCACGATGATGATGCGGCAGCGATTGCGGCTGCGTGTGCGATCATCCGGTGCGGGGTGTTGTGCAACGACGCTCAGTTGAGGCGGGAGGCTGGCGATGGGCAAGTCGAAGGCGATCCCATGGAGGGAGCGCTGACAGCGCTGGCGATGAAGGCCGGCTTCAATCCGAATCATGTCCGCGGCGAATGGGCACGGCTCGATGAAATACCCTTCGACGCAGCTTACCGATTCATGGCGACATTGCATCGCAGTCCGGCAGGTGAGTCGATCGTATTCCTCAAAGGTGCGCCTGAAGCCCTGCTCGCCATGACGCGGGACGTGTCAGTCCGCGAAGTGGGACACCCACATCGCAACCGCTGCCGCCGCCGGCGAGCGCGTGCTCGGTTTCGCCACCAAGCGGCTGCCGTGCACTACCGAAAGGCTGGCATTTTCCGATCTCGAGGCGGATGTGGTGTTTCTTGGACTGATCGGCTTCATCGACCCACCGCGGGATGAAGCCCTGCTCGCCATTGCGCAATGCCGCTCCGCCGGAGTCGACGTGAAGATGATTACCGGCGACCATGTCGCGACAGCACTGGCCCTCGCCAGGCAGTTGGACCTTGCTGACGATCCCAGGGCGATGACCGGTGCCGAACTCGATCCCCTGGCGGATGAGGCGTTGCGGGCGATGGGTCCCGCAAATAGCTGTCTTCGCGCGCACCACCCCCGAGCATAAGCTGCGCATCGTCCGGGCGCTCCAGGCAGGTGGCGCGATCGTTGCAATGACGGGCGATGGAGTGAATGATTCACCGTCACTTAAACAGGCTGACGTGGGAACGGCAATGGGGCTCAAGGGCACCGAAGCTGCGCGGGAAGCTTCGGAGATGATACTCCTTGATGATAATTTCGCGTCGATTGTGGCGGCTGTTCAAGAAGGACGCACCGTTTACAACAATATCCGCAAGGTGATCTCCTGGACGCTGCCGACCAATGGCGGTGAATCCATCGCGGTCATCCTCGCCGTATTGGTCGGCTTTGCACTACCCATGACCGCAACCCAGATCCTTTGGGTTAATCTCGTCACCGCCGTAAGTCTCGGCCTTGTGCTGGCCTTCGAGCCTGCCGAACCCGGCGTCATGCAGCGCCCCCCAGGGCCGCAAATGCTCCACTCTTGTCCGCCTTCCTGCTGTGGCGAGTGATCGTAGTGTCGGTCCTTTTTGCGGGCGTCGCGTTTGGCGTTTTCTTTGAAACACTGGCTAATGGTCGGGCAATAGACGTAGCGCGAACTATGGTCGTCAACATGCTGGTGGTGGCCGAGACATTCTGCCTGTTCAATGTGCGCTATCTCAGCATGCGCTCGCTAACCTGGCGCGGTGCGCTAGGCACGCCGGCGGTGCTTGCCGCGATTGCGGTGGTTGTGATCGCCCAGCTGCTGTTCACCTACGCCCCCTTCATGCACGGTCTATTCCACAGCGAGCCTCTCACCCTCGCCGACGGCGCGTTGATCATCGGAATCGGCTTCGCGCTGATGCTGTTCCTTGAAGGCGAGAAGCTACTGATGCGCCGCCTCGGCTGGTTCGAGGAACTACGCAGTTGAGACGTCCGCCTTCATAGCTTCTGGGAGCCGTTATCAATTAGAACATCTTGTATTCGCCCCAGCGCCCGGCGGCGACCGTTCGTGCCAATGTAGTGGCACGATTGATCCTGGCGCCGCCTCTCCACGTCCAGATATATGAGGGTAATGAGGGCTTCCGAAGTCGAGAACTTGCTGGGGGGCGGCATCTCCGTCGACATGTGCGCGTTGCATGCGCGACGATTCGATCGCGACCGAAGCGACGACATATTCGTGCGCCGCATCCGGAGCGAGACCGGCGCAACGATTTCCGCTTGGAGAGGCTCGAGGGCATCGCCTTCACTGCCGGCATGGCGAGAACGCCTCCCCATTCGCGCCCAGCGTACGCGAGCGGCCCGCCTGACCGGCCGTGCTCTCAACTCCTGATGGCGGAAGCGCTTACGGCCGGCAAGTCCCGTGGCCACATGGCGCTTTCCCAGCGCGGTCTCAGCCATGCACGTCCATCGAGGGCCACGCAGCCAGGATTGAAGTCACCGTGACAGATGAGCTCGTGTAGTCTGAAGCGGTATAACGTCGCTGGCTGAGCGCTAGTCAGTCTCTTGCCTCTGCCGCGGTCTTGTGGAGCCAACTCCATTTCTGGATCTCAGGCATGTCTTCGCCGTGCTCGCGCACATAGCGGGAGTGCTCCTCGAGCGAAAGCCTGCACTTGTCTATCGCCCGATCGCCCTCGGCGCCGAGATCGGGCAGCCGCCGGATAGCGGCCATGGCCAGATGGAAGCGATCGATCTGGTTCAAGACCGCCATGTCGAAGGGCGTGGTGGTTGTGCCTTCTTCCTGGAATCCATGCACATGAAAATTCGTGTGATTGGTCCGATTATAGGTCAGGCGGTGGATGAGATAGGGATAGCCGTGGTACGCGAAAATCACCGGGTTTTCCCGTGTGAAGAGAGCGTCGAACTCCTCGTCGGTGAATCCGTGCGGGTGTGTTGCCTTGGATTGCAGCGTCATCAGGTCGACGACGTTGACAACCCTGACCCGGAGATCAGGCAACTCGCGGCGCAGCAGGTCGACGGCAGCAAGGGTTTCTAGTGTTGGCACGTCGCCGCAGCAGGCCATCACCACGTCAGGATCCTCGCCCCCTCCGCAAGTGCCGGCCCACTTCCAGATCCCGGCACCCACCACACAGTGGCGTTCGGCCTCTTCGGCAGGCAACCATTGCGGCTGAGGCTGCTTGCCGGCCGTGACCACGTTGATCCGGTTCCGGGTCCTCAAGCAGTGGTCGGTGACCCAGAGTAGAGTGTTGGCGTCGGGCGGGAAGTAGAGCCGCACGATGTCAGCTTTCTTGTTGGCGACGAAGTCGGCGAATCCCGGATCCTGGTGGCTAAAGCCGTTGTGGTCTTGGCGCCAGACGTGGGAGGTCAGGAGATAGTTCAGAGAGGCGATGGGCTTGCGCCATGGGAGCTCTGCCATAACCTTCAGCCACTTGGCATGCTGATTGACCATCGAATCAACGATGTGGATGAAGGCCTCGTAGCAGGAGAACACGCCGTGGCGGCCCGTCAGCAGGTAACCTTCCAGCCACCCTTGGCAGAGATGTTCTGACAGCACCTCCATAACCCGGCCATCCCGAGCCAAGTGCACATCGTAGGATTCGATCTTCTCCATCCAGACCCGATCCGTCACCTCGAAGACTGCATCAAGCCTGTTGGACGCGGTTTCGTCCGGTCCCATGAGACGGAAGTTTTTTGCCTCGGCATTGAGGCGGATGACCTCACGCAGATAAGCCCCCATGTATCGGGTCGTCTCGGCGATCGTCTCTCCGGGCCTGCCGACTTCGACCGCCATACCCCTCCAATCCGGCAAGAGGAGATCCTTCTTCAGCAGCCCGCCATTGGCATGCGGTAGCGATCCCATGCGCTTGTCGCCTTCAGGCGCCAGGGCAGCGATCTCCGGCAGGAGGTGCCCGTTGACGTCGAACAGCTCCTGCGGCTGGTAGCTGCGCAACCACTCCTCCAGGATCTTGCGATGCGCGTCATCGCCGCGGGCGTTGGACACGGGGACCTGATGGGAGCGCCAGAAGTCCTCGACCTTCTTACCGTCAACCTCCTTTGGTCCGGTCCACCCTTTGGGGCTGCGCAGGACGATCATCGGCCAACGCGGCCGCTCGCCTGACCCGCCTTCAGCTCGCGCGCCCCCCTGGATGTCGTTGATACGATCCATGGCCAGGTCCAAAGATCCCGCCATGGCGCGGTGCATTGGCATCGGCTCATGCCCCTCGACGAAAAGAGGGTCGTAGCCGTAGCCCCTGAAAAGCTCGCAGAGTTCCGCGTCCGACATGCGCGCCAACAGGGTGGGGTTTGCGATCTTGTAGCCGTTCAGATGTAGGATCGGTAGGACAGCGCCGTCCACCTTCGGGTTCAGGAACTTGTTGGAATGCCATGCAGCAGCCAGCGGACCCGTCTCGGCTTCACCATCGCCGACCACGCACGCCACCGTGAGGGCGGGATTGTCGAAGGCGGCGCCGAAAGCATGGACAAGGGCGTAGCCGAGTTCGCCTCCCTCATGGATAGAGCCAGGCGTCTCCGGGGCTGCGTGGCTTGGGATGCCGCCTGGGAACGAAAACTGCCGGAACAGCTTCCGCAATCCCTCCTCGTCCTGCGTGATCTCTGGGTAGATCTCGCTGTAGGAGCTCTCGAGGTAAGTGTTAGCAACCACCGCCGGCCCGCCATGACCGGGGCCACAGATGTAGAGGATGTCGGCACCGCGATTCTTGATGACGCGGTTCAGATGCACGTAGATGAAATTCAGTCCCGGCGTTGTGCCCCAATGACCGAGAAGCCGTGGCTTCACGTGCTGTGCCTTCAGCGGCTCGCGCAGCAGGGGATTGTCCATTAGATATATCTGGCCCACGGATACGTAGTTGGCTGCTCGCCAGTAGCGGTCCATCAGACCTAGTTGCGTGTCATCCAGCTCCGCCATCCGGAACTCCATTGATAATGCCTGACTAAAACCAAGCTGCTTTTATCAGCGACGTATATTCGCCGACTTCGGTCAACTAACGGGGTAGGGTTGAACTCGCAGAGCGCTAAAGCCAGGTCGCAACCCGGCGAACTTAGTTAACTTCGCGATGAGCTGATCGTTTCGTCAAGATGCATGGATACCTGTAGGCTCGACGGCGCCTTGGGCTGCGCTGACCCGCAGAGTTGGAAGACAGTTGTAGCCTCAGTACGCGGAACCCGATTTTCTCTCAAGTGCGGCAGTAATTCCCCGGGCCACCAGATACTCGCCTGCCCCGCCCAGGCTGTGAACCCCGGTTTTGCTACGATGCTGATTCAAGCCGATAGCGCGCGGTGCCGCTCGTCAAACCCTTACATCCAATCCTACAATCGATCCGTACGTCGTTGATCACGACTTGAACGTCGCGCTTTACAAACGCGATCATATCCTTGGCAATCCCGCCGCGACCGACCATGTCAAAATTATGCTATGGAAGCCTTCAGCCCATGGATATCGTTGAGTTGGCATTATGGACCCTTGCCGACTACGGTCGAGCCCCCACGCCGAAACACAACGCTGGGCAGTCAATCATTGGATCGTCATCTGTTCGCGCCTAAGAGACCGCGCGCGGCATCCATTGGCTTCATGATGAGCAGCTTTGCAAAGCGACGTTGGCTGTTATTATTGGGGCAAACAAAGGAGATTTGGCATGGCCGACACTGCGGCAGCGAAAGCCCATCTTGAGGCACAACTTGTGGAGCTTAAAGAACGGCAGGAACGGATTGCGCAGGACTTGGCCACACCACTCAATCCTGACTCGTCCGAACAAGCGGTCGAATTGGAGGATGACGCTTCGCTCGAAGGACAAGCTGCGCTCCTCGTGCGAGAGATCGCTTCCGTGCAGCGCGCATTGACGCGAATCAAGAATGGAACATACGGTGAGTGTGTCCGCTGCGGAGAGCAGATTTCAGCCAAGCGTCTAGAGGTTCGTCCGGAAGCGGCGTTGTGTATCAGGTGCGCACGGCAAGAGCAGTGAGCTTGGCGCCTTTCCAAAGGACCAAGCTGGATGCTTCCTCATTCGCGTCCGCGAAATGATCAGAAAAAACCTTCTAAAAGAGAATATCCGAACCACGTCCGCAAAAGGATGCCTAGAATCGGCGTGCGTTTGCGAATTTGAAGTTCTAGGAGCCGATTGACATTCAGAATTCCGAAGCGATCTAGTCGCTGACTTGTAATTCCGTGAATCTGGCGCGAAGCTGCACGATGTCAAGCATTAAGACCTGAGCTGGCGAACATTGCACCCGTGCTGCCAGGCTAGTGCGGACGGGAGCGGACAGTCATTGCACCGAGTTGGTCAACGCACTTAGGGCACGCCTCGTGAAAGCCGTCGCTTATATGAGAAGCATAAGTCGACCGAACCAAAAAGCGCCGCTCGATGGTGTCGACGATTGATGTTCGTCAAGGTCAGTTTGTGTTCGTTCACTAAGTTCCAAAGTCAGAATGACGGCTCCTTTTGCGCCCTGCCCACGGCCGCTTATAAAACCAGGAAGTGGCGGCCTATTTCGGGCTGTCATGGTCAAGCTGAAGCGAGCAAACCCTGTCTGGTGTTTTTGCAAACCGACCCCAGGCCAATCTAGAAAGTGGATGACCTATGAACTACACAATCAATCGCATGATTGCAGACGCCACAATAGACGATGTGGAGCTTCGCGCGCGCAGCGCGCTGAGCAAGCATGGTTTTGGCGTCCTCACCGAAATCGACGTCAAGGCAACCTTGAAAAAGAAGCTGGATGTCGAGATGCCGGCCTATCGGATCCTCGGCGCCTGCAACCCGGGGATGGCGCATCAGGCCATCGGCATAGAGCCCCGGGTGGGCGCGATGCTGCCCTGCAACGTCATCCTTCGGGAGGTCGAGGGTGGGGTCGAGGTCAGCGCGGTTGATCCCGTTGCATCGATGCAGGCCATCGATAACCCCGCCTTGCGTGAGGTCGCGGGTCAGGTGCGCGATTTGCTGGACAAGGCCGTAGCCGCCGTTTGAGCAAAGAGAAACCTGCGCTGGGACCTGGAGCGGCAGGCCTAATGGCGAGCGCGCCAGTTCAGAGCAGGCTTCGCCGATGGTCCGAATGTCGGTCTTCTGGTCGCCGTCCCGTCGCACGCCGGGGATCATCATCGCCGAAGCCATGTGCGTGGAACGCCGGCATGGCGCCGCCAACAGCGCTTCACGTCAATGCCTGCTCAGGAGCAAGGGCCCGCATGGCGTCGTATTGTGACAGAAAAACCTGGCCGGTCAGCAAATCAAGAAAATCGGATTTCTTTAACCGGTCCATCACGGGCCCCTTCACTTCCGACAGGTGCAGCTTCACATCGATTGTCTCCAACCGATGATTGATTGCTTCCAGACTTTCCAGCGCGCTCAGGTCGATCTCGTTGATGGCAGAGCACATCAGCACCACGTTCCTGATAGGGCGATCCGTGGCGACGCGATCAGCAACATAATCTTCCAGAAAGCGGGCGTTGGCGAAGTAAAGGCTTTCATCGATGCGGATGGTGAGAAGGGTCGGGTCGGTCAAAACGCTGTGACGATGGATGTTCCGGAAGTGCTGCGTGCCCGGAACAAGACCCACCTCGGCCAAATGGGGGCGAGATGATTTGTAGAGGTGCAGCGCGATGGACAGGACCACCCCCGCCGAAACGCCGGTTTCCACACCCAGCCCCAGTGTCAGCAGGATGGTGGCGGCAACTGCACTGAAATCTGCCTTGGAATAGGTCCAGCTGCGCTTGAGGATTGAGAAATCCACCAGCGACAGGACAGCCACGATGATTGTGGCGGCCAGGGTGGCGGTGGGCAGGAAATAAATCAGCGGGGTCAGCGCGATGGCCGCGATGGACAGGCCCAAAGCTGCAAAGATCCCCGCGGCCGGTGTTTCAGCCCCTGCATCGAAGTTGACGACTGACCGGGCAAACCCGCCCGTCACGGGATAGCCACCTGTGAAGGCCGCTCCGAGGTTCGCGACGCCAAGACCGATCAGTTCCTGATTGGGATCGATCCGCTGGCGCTTCTTGGCGGCGAGCGTCTGCGCGACCGACACGGATTCAACGAAGCCGATGACCGAGATCAGCAGCGCTGGTAAGAGGAGGAGGCGGATCAGATCGGTTGAAAACGACGGCAGCGTCAGTGGTGGCAGGCCCTGCGGCACCACGCCAACGATCCGGATCCCCTCTGCATCCAGCCCGAGGCCCCAAACCGCCGCCGTCGTTACCATCACGACAAGCACCGGCCCGGCCTTGGTGACCATATCGGCCAGTCTCGGGCCAAGTCTGATTCGGCACAACAGCGGCTTAAGCCCCTTGCGCACCCAGAACAGGAACGTGGTGGCACTAACCCCAATCACCAGCGTGATCCAGTTCGTAGCAGATAGGTTCCCGACCAGCGAGATTACCATTTCGGGCAGGGTATCGCCGCCCGCGCTGATGCCCAGAATATGCTTGATCTGGCTGGTCGCGATTAGGATGCCCGATGCAGTGATAAAACCTGCGATGACGGGATGCGAAAGGAAGTTGGCAAGGAACCCAAGTTTCAGAAGCCCCATCACCAGCAGGATCGCGCCCGACAGTGCCGCCAGGGTCAGGGCTGCAACGGCGTAGCCCATGGTGCTTTGGTCGGCGATATTTCCGATTGCAGCGGCCGTCATCAACGACACCACGGCCACCGGCCCCACCGCCAGCGCCCGGCTGGTGCCGAAGATCGCGTAGAGGATAATGGGTGCGATCGAGGCATAAAGCCCGGCCTCGGGCGGCAATCCGGCAAGCAGCGCATAGGCGAGCGATTGCGGGATCAACATGATCGTCACGATCACCGCCGCCAGCACGTCGCCCGTCAGAGCGTTTCGGCCATAGGTCCGGCCCCATTTCAGGATCGGAACATAGCGGGCGAGCGACGCGACGTTCATGCGACGGTTATTTCTGCTTCAGGCTTCCAGTGGACCGTTGTCGCTTCTTCTACGGAGTGTCTGGTCAGAGCCCGTTGACGGGCACCTTGAGCATCGGACGGCCGTCCTTGTCGGTCGGCACCTCACCTGCGCGCATGTTGACCTGGAGCGACGGGATGATGAGCTTCGGCATCGCCAGCGTTGCATCGCGTTCGGTGCGGAACTTCACGAACTGCTCTTTCGTGGTCCCTTTCCCGACATGGATGTTGTACTCCTTTTCGCTCGCCACCGTGGTCTCCCACTGGATGTCGCGGCCGTCGGGGCCGTAGTCATGGCACATGAACAGGCGCGTCTCATCCGGCAGGGCCAGCACCTTTTGGATACTGTCGTAAAGCGTCGCCGCATCGCCGCCGGGAAAATCGGCGCGGGCCGACCCGCCATCGGGCATGAAGAGTGTATCGCCCACAAAGGCCGCATCGCCCATGACATGCACCATGCAGGCGGGCGTGTGGCCAGGCGTGTGGATCGCCACTGCCTGCATGGTACCGACCATGTAGGTATCGCCATCCTCGAACAGCGCGTCGAACTGGCTGCCGTCGCGCTGAAACTCGGTGCCTTCGTTGAAGATCTTCCCGAAGGTATTCTGCACGACCATGATCTTGTCGCCGATACCGATCTTGCCACCCAGGGCGTTCTGGATGTAGGGCGCGGCGGATAGGTGATCGGCATGGACGTGGGTTTCGATGATCCACTCCAGCTTCAAATCGTTCTTGCGGATGTAGTCGATGATGGCGTCGGCATGATCATAGGTGATCCGGCCTGCCGCATAGTCGATATCCATGACGGAATCGATCACGGCACAGGCATTCGAGGAGGGGTCCTTGACCACGTAGCTGATGGTGTTGGTCGCCGGGTCGAAGAACGCCTCGACCTGGGGTTTCACGGACATGTCGATCGGATAGTCGGTCATGATGGTTTCCTTTTCAGTTCAGGTTTCACGGCGCAGCAGGCGCGCGGCGCGAGCATGGGTCAGCGCCATCAGCCCCTTGGCAGAAAAGATCCCGACGATGAGGGCCGCCACGAAGGCGAAGACCTCGATCCGGCCCGTTCCCAAGGCGGGGAGTGCGCCGCCCGGGCAGAACCCGGCGATGCCCCAGCCCACGCCGAACAGGGCCGAGCCGCCGAGCAGACGCGCATCGATGCGCGGGTTGTCGGGCAAGTGAAACTTAGCGTCGATGATCGGTGCGGGCCTTCGCAGCACGATGCGGTAGCCTATGAAGGCCACCATAACTGCGCCGCCCATCACGAAGATCAGGCTCGGGTCCCAGGTGCCTGCAACATCAAAGAAGTTGAGCACCTTAGCCGGGTTAGCCATGCCCGAGACTGCGATGCCGACGCCGAAAATCAGCCCGATGAGATAGGTTGAAACGAGACGCATGGCTTAGGCCCCCAGAACGTGGCGAATAACAAAGACGGTCAATCCGGTGGTCAGCATGAAGGTCGCCGTGGCGGCGATTGACCGGCGCGACAACCGCGCCATTCCGCAGACCCCATGCCCCGAGGTGCAACCCGACCCATAGGTGACCCCGATTCCGACCAGCAGACCGCCAGCCAGGAGCATCGGCATGGACGCCGGCACTTCGACCGCAGGCATCTGTCCGGTGACCGCCAGGACGACCAGAGGACCGCTGATCATCCCGGCCAGAAGGGCAAGGCGCCAGCCGGCATCCGGATGCGCCGATGGGGTCAGCACGCCGGCAAGAACGCCGGTGGCGCCCATGACCCGGCCCAGCGTCAGCATCAGCAGTACCGAAGCCAGCCCGATCAGCACACCACCCGCCAGCGATTGCCAGGGGGTGAAAAGGGTTTCGATAACGCTCAGTTCCGGCATGTCTTGACCCTCAGAACGGTGTAGAGCGGGCAGAACCGGATTGTGGCTGTCGCCATCATCACGATGCCCAGGACAATGGTTCCGTACTTCAGCGCAACTCCATCAAAGATGGCCCAGCCGCTAAGAAGCGCGACTGCAATCAGCGCCACGCCGAGCACAAGACGAGCCGCCCGGTCCAAGTTTCCTACATTGGCAATCATTGTCCTGATCTCCCATTGAATATGCACTCTGAGTATGCCCTTACGCACGTGACTGAGCCGAGCAAGAGCCAGGCAGCGATGACGCCGAGCAGCGCCGCCTCCACCGTTCCTGCTTGTGATCGCTGCCGTCGGACATGATGATCGCAAACCTAAGCACGGCCTCCCAAAGACCTACTTGTGGTGCGAAACATCCATGGGTGACGCGGGAGCCAGTTCGCGCCATCCCCGGCTGGCGGCATCGACCATCATGTACTCGGCCAGATTCTCAAGCGTAATGATGCCGACGACACGCGCCTCATCGTCGACGATGCCGACAACTGGGCGACCGCTTGTTTGGAGCGCTGTGACCGCCTCCGAGAGTGGTGCGTGGCAGTTGACTGTCACCACATCGCGCTCCATCACGTCGAGCACCGCGGTCCCCGGCCAGGTCGCCGCCAAGGCGCGGATCATACCGTCCCGTGTCAACACGCCGCGAAGCCTTCCGCTCCTATCCGTGACCGGAAACTCGCGCTGCGTCGTCGTAAGCAGCGTATCGACCGCCTGTTGGACGGTCGCTTGGGTATCGAGCGTGGCGAATGACGTGATGGTGGCTTTGCGAGTCGCCACGCCCTTGGCGGCCTCCCTGAGCTCGACCGCATGGGCCTCGTAGCTCGCAGCGAGAAATACGAACAGGGCGATGAACAGCAGCAACGGGTTCCCAAACAACCCCAGGAACCCGAGGCCGAAAGCAGCCGCTTGCCCTATGGATGCCGCAATGCGGGTCGCTCGCGCCCGATCGAGCCGATAGGATAGAAGAGCGCGAAGCACGCGGCCACCGTCCATGGGAAAGGCCGGAATCATATTGAAGATCACCAGTATGACATTAACGACCGCGAGTTGCGTCACGAGATCAATTTTAAGATCTCCAACCGCATCCACAGCCCGTTCCGGATCGAGGCGCGCACCGAATACAGTGAAAAGCAATAGAGCGATGACGACGTTCACTGCCGGCCCGGCGAGCGCGATCAACAGCTCCTGGCCAGGCTTTTCTGGCATTCTTTCGATGCTTGCGACGCCACCGATGGGAAGAAGCGTGATGTCGCGCGTTGCGATGCCGAAATGCCGTGCCGTCAAAACATGCCCGTACTCGTGAGCTAGAACGCATCCGAAAACTGCCAGAATGAGAACAATGGCCTCGACAGCCGCAGCTTGTCCGCCCCTCGAGCCGGCGGCAAAAGCGAACCATGCAACGAGAAAGAAGAATGTGAGGTGGATGCGCACCTCGGTACCGGCAATGCGTCCGAGCGATATGGACCAACCCATCATGCATCCTCCCGGACGTGCTTCGCCGCCTGTTGACATGTCACAACCAGCCGACTCGGCATCTGCGGACCCACGCCATCCAAATTTATCCATCATACCGTGAACCAGTTCACATTGACTCACATCAACAGCGACGGTTGTTCATGACACACGCTCAGCCGCGCGCGCTAGAGCATTTTTCGATCAGGTAGCGTCGTATCCAGCGGCGGCGAGATAATTTTGACATTCATCGGGTGAGAAGCGTTTGAGAGCGTTGGCGATTGCTT
>NZ_MWPQ01000037.1 GCF_002028545.1 Nitrobacter vulgaris | reverse complement strand
TTAGCCAAAAGTAATCGCGACTCATGAGGGGCCTCCTGTCGGAGACCGTGAATCACAAACTCAGCGCAGAAGGAATCATTTTATGGGTCCAGACCCTAGTTCGCGAAGGTGTTGAATGAACCACCGGTGCGTGCAGATACCGGTTCGCGTGAAGAAAACGCGTCAGATTAAGATCTGAGAGCTTCGCCTCTGAATTTTCCATCAGAAGCGGAAAGGCTCCAAGGCAGCATGATCGCATTCATGCGTCAGACACAGGCGACGCATATTTTGTCTTGAAAGCATCCGCATTCAAAAAAAGGGGCACGCCAACCGGCGCACCCCCGTTGATACTTGCCGAGCGACGATCAGTATGGGCAGATCGTGCGGCCCCAGCGCGGGCTGAAGTAGCACCCGCCATAGCCCATACCAGCGCCGTAGCCTAAGCCGTAGCCCAAGCCGCCGTAGCCCCAGCCGCGACCGCGACCCCAGCCGCCGCCACGACCCCAGCCACCGCCGCGACCCCAGCCGCCGCCGCGACCACGGCCGCCGCCGCGACCCCAGCCGCCGCCACGGCCGCCGCCGCCGCGACCACCACCGCGCGCTTCCGCCGAAGTAGTCGATCCGGCGACCAGAACCGAGGACACGCCAGCAACGCTGATAAAATACACGCCAACCATCGCCGCTGCCGCCAGGACGCGAGTGATGATGCTACGTTGCGCGCTCGAACTTTTTTGAATCATCAAGTGAATCTCCAACTCTGTTTGGCACCGTCGTGAAGCAGACCTTGTATTCGGAACAATTATTGTCGCGAATCTAAGGCAATCAGTTTGCCTTGGTTTGGTGCATGATAAAATAACATTTCCAACGAACTTGAGCGTTGCCGCTAATCGAGACCAGGGTCGGCTTCCGCTCAGTCAAGGGTCGGCAGCTAACGTGTTAAGGTTCACGCAACGATGGCGAAAAAGACGCGATACTCACCATATAACAATCAATGGTTGTATATAACAACTTTTAGTTGCGTGCATTTTAAATCCAAGTTTTCTGGTCGAGCCGTCGTGAACTTCCTGTGCCGCAGAAGCGACGCAAAAGGGCAGGCATAAACGTGGCTCCCTTGATGGCGTCATGTTAGCCGCATCACCAGGTTGGGCTTCGCGAATACGAGGCGGCGCCCGAATCCTCCCTCGAGATTGCTCCGCAGAGGCTCATGTCAAAAAAGCACACCTATGTTCTCGGTCTCAACACCTATGATCACGACGTGAGCGCCTGCCTGCTTCGAGACGGCGCCGTTGCTTTCGCTATCGCCAAGGAACGGATCACGCGCGAAAAGCACGCCAGCGGATTCTTCAAGGAGGTCATTGACTACTGTCTCGGAGCCGAAGGCATCGCCATCGGCGACATCGATCTGGTGGTTCGCAATTGCTACATCCTTCCCGTTCCGGAAATGGAGGAGCGGCTGATCTATCAGGACATGCCGGGATTCCTTCCCCCCGAGGAGCGGCTGGACGCGCACGACCATCCGTATTTCCGCTCGCGTTCTGACAAGGTGGTGTCAATCTCACACCATCTGGCGCACGCCTATAGCGCCTTTGCGGCCTGCCCGTTCGATGAGGGCGCAATCATGATCGTCGACGGCGTCGGCAGCTATCGATCGGACGTGACCGAGCCCTATCCGGAAAGTGACACCGCATCGCCGCTCGCGCGCGAGTCGGAGAGCTACTACCAGTTCAGCGGCAAGTCGCTCGAATGCCTGAAGAAGGTTTGGATGGAGCCGGACCGCGGCTTTTTCAGCGACGAATTCTACAACATGCCAGGGCTCGGCGCGCTCTACAGCCGCGCTTCCACTTATGTATTCGGCGACTGGAATAAATGCGGCGAGCTGATGGGGCTCGCACCGTACGGACGCCGCGAGCAGATCAAGTCGCTGATGGACATCACCGACAATCGTCTCACGGTCCCGCGCTGGTCGGCCGAATTTAACCAGCCCTACATCGCTGAAGGTGGCGGAAAATGGGACAGCAGCCCCTCCATGCGGCATTGGGAGGATATGGCATGGCGGGTTCAGGACGACACAGAAAAGGTGCTGCTTGCCCGCGCCAATTGGCTTCGGGAAACCACGGGCGCGAAAAACCTCTGCATCGCCGGCGGCGTGGCGCTGAACTGCGTGGCCAATGGACGCGTCGCGCGGGAGGCCGGATTCGAAAACGTCTGGATTCAGCCAGCGGCGGGTGACGACGGCATCGCCATCGGCTGCGCTCTCTACGGTTGGCTCGAAGTGCAGAAGCAGCAGCGCGGCTTCGTGATGGAGCACGCCTATGTCGGTCGCGGTTATTCGGACGCCGAGGTCGAGGCCGCAACCCAGCGCTCGATCGTCAAGGTCCAGACGGCGGCGGTGAAAAGCTTAAATGTCTACGCCGAAACCGCGAAGCTTCTGGCGGATCAGAAGGTCATCGGCTGGTTTCAGGGGCGTTCCGAGTTCGGCCCGCGCGCGCTCGGCAATCGCAGCCTGATCGCCGATCCGCGCAAGGCCGATATGAAGGATATCCTCAACAGCCGGGTCAAGCACCGCCAGCCGTTCCGCCCTTTCGCGCCCATCGTGTTGGCCGAGCGCATGACCGATGTCTTCGAGGGCGACGAGGATTCACCGTTCATGCTGATCGCCAAGGCGGTTCGGCCGGAATGGCGCGACCGGATTCCGGCGGTGGTTCACGTCGACGGCACGGCGAGAGTGCAGACCGTACGCGAGAGCACGAACCCCGCACTCTATCGGCTGCTGAAGGAATTCGAGGAGCTGACCGGCGTTCCCGTGCTGATCAATACGTCATTCAACGTCAAGGGCGAACCGATCGTAGAGACGCCGCGCGATGCCATGCGCTGCTTCCTGACCACGGGCATCGATCATCTGGTGTTACATGACACGGTGGTTTCCAAGACAGGCTTGCACCGGATCATGGGACCGCTCGTCGGCGTCTACACCGACGTGGGCACCGTCGTCATGTCGAACCTCAGGCGAGCCTAAGGGGCCGCGGCGCCATTGCGCCGCGAAAACACCAGATTGTCAGGCCGCGACATAACGATTATATCCGATGGTGTCCGCCGGCTTTTCTGCCGGATCGGCCCGCTAGCAGCAGGTTATAGTGATCCATGACGGCACGTATCTTTAAGCCCGCCAAGAATGCGATGCAGTCGGGCGCTGCCAGAACGAAGGAATGGCAACTGGACTACGAGCCCGAGCAGGCAAGGGTGATCGAACCTCTGATGGGTTGGACCAGTTCCGGCGACATGAAGCAGCAAATCACGCTTCGCTTCGAGACCAAGGAGGATGCGATCGCCTATTGCGAGCGCAAAGGCATCCCCTATCAAGTGATAGAACCAAAGGTGAAGCCGGAGCGAAAAGCCGCCTACGCGGACAATTTTGCGTTTCGTCGCATCGAACCCTGGACCCATTAAGCGGGAGGATGGACCGAACCAAGGTTGACCTTACCCGGAAGGGCCGGGCACCCTGGCCGGATTAAGGCGCGCGTTTCACGCCTGCCAAGCATTCTGGACTGTCATGGCGCTCCGTTCCGGTGTCGATCCAACGTCGTCAGATTTCGCGCTCAACGTCGAGGCGATGAAAATTCTGGTCAACGAGTTGCGCGACAAGCTCGCGAGCGTCGCGGGCGGAGGCGGCGAGACCGCGCGCGCCCGCCACACCTCACGCGGCAAAATGTTGGCCCGCGATCGTGTCGACCTGCTGCTCGATCCCGGCACCGCGTTTCTCGAGCTGTCGCCGCTGGCGGCGAACGGCATGTACGGCGGCGACGTGCATTCTGCGAGCATTATCACCGGCGTCGGGCGCGTCTCGGGCCGCGAGTGCGTGATCGTCGCCAACGATGCGACCATCAAGGGTGGCACCTACTATCCGATGACCGTGAAGAAGCATCTGCGGGCGCAAGAGATCGCGCGGCAGAACAATCTGCCCTGCATCTACATGGTGGATTCCGGCGGCGCTTTCCTGCCGCAGCAGGACGAAATTTTTCCGGACGAGCGTCACTTCGGCCGCATCTTCTACAACCAGGCCAACATGTCGGCGACAGGCATTCCGCAGATCGCGATCGTGATGGGATCATGCACCGCGGGCGGCGCCTATGTGCCTGCGATGTCGGATGAGAGCATCATCGTCCGCAATCAGGGCACGATCTTTCTAGGCGGTCCGCCGCTTGTGAAAGCAGCCACGGGCGAGGTCGTTACCGCTGAAGAGCTGGGCGGTGCCGATGTGCATTCGCGCCAATCCGGCGTCACCGATCACTATGCGCAAAACGATGCCCATGCGATCGGGATTGCGCGCCGTATCGTTTCCACCCTGAAGCCACCGCAACACGCTGCGCTTAACATGCATGAACCGCGCGAGCCGCTGTTCGCACGGGAGGAAATCTACGGCGTGGTGCCGGCGGACGGTCGAAAGCCGTTCGATGTGCGCGACATCATCGCCCGCATCGTTGACGGTTCGGAGTTTGATGAATTTAAGAAGCTGTACGGCCAGACGCTGGTGTGCGGCTTCGCCCATATCTGGGGATATCCGGTCGGCATCGTCGCCAACAACGGCATCCTGTTCAGCGAAAGCTCGCTGAAGGGAACACATTTCATCGAGCTGTGCTGCCAGCGCGGCATTCCGCTGGTATTCCTGCAAAACATTACGGGCTTCATGGTCGGTAAGAAATACGAAGCGGGCGGCATCGCGCGCGACGGGGCCAAGCTTGTCACGGCGGTTGCGACCGCGGGCGTGCCGAAGTTCACGGTGGTGATCGGCGGCTCCTACGGCGCCGGCAATTACGGCATGTGCGGCCGCGCTTTCTCGCCCCGATTTTTGTGGATGTGGCCGAACGCGCGCATCTCGGTGATGGGCGGCGAACAGGCTGCGATGGTTCTCAGTACGCTGCGCCGGGAGAATATCGAAGCCAAAGGCGGCACCTGGTCTGCGGAGGAGGAGCGCGAATTCCAGGCACCGATCCGCGCGCAATACGAGAACCAGGGCAATCCTTATTACGCCACCGCGCGGCTATGGGACGACGGGGTGATCGATCCTGCCGACACGCGCCTCGTGCTGGGACTTGGATTGTCGGCGGCCGCGAACGCGCCGATCGAACCAACGACGTTTGGGCTGTTCAGGATGTGATCATGGCGAAGCGTCCGCATTATCGCCGTTTCAGCACGCTCCTGATCGCCAATCGCGGTGAGATTGCGTGCCGCGTAATCCGTTCCGCCCGAGCCATGGGTCTGCGCACCGTTGCCGTCTATTCGGAGGCGGATCGCGACGCGATGCATGTTGGCATGGCCGACGATGCCGTGTTGCTTGGACCCGCACCCGCCCGCGACAGCTATCTCGACATCGAGAAGGTGATCGACGCGGCCCGCAAGTCCGGCGCGGAAGGCGTCCATCCGGGCTACGGGTTTTTGTCGGAGAATGCCGGTTTCGCGCAAGCCTGCGCCGATGCCGGCCTCGTGTTCGTCGGACCGACAGCGGCGATGATGACCGCAATGGGGACGAAGTCGGACGCCAAGGCGCTGATGCAAAAGGCAGGCGTGCCGCTGGTGCCAGGCTATCACGGCGACGCGCAGGACGAAGCCACGCTGCAGGGCGCTGCGGACCGGATCGGCTATCCGGTTCTGGTGAAGGCGTCCGCTGGCGGCGGTGGCCGCGGTATGCGGATCGTGCGTTCGGCTGCGGAACTGACCCCGGCTATCGTCAGCGCCAGGCGGGAGGCCAAGGCGGCATTCGGTGACGACCGGATGCTAATCGAGAAATACGTTGAGAGCCCTCGGCATATCGAGGTGCAGGTGATCGGCGACAGCCATGGCAATCTGGTGTCTTTGTTCGAGCGTGAATGCACCTTACAGCGCAGGCACCAGAAGGTGATCGAGGAAGCGCCGTCGCCGACACTCGACGCCGCGCAGCGCGACAAGGTATGCGAAGCCGCGCGCAAGGCCGCCTCCGCGGTGAGTTATGTCGGCGCGGGCACCGTCGAGTTCGTATCTGACGGCAAGGACGTGTTCTTCATCGAAATGAACACCCGCCTACAAGTTGAGCATCCCGTGACCGAACTCATCACCGGAATCGACCTCGTGGAATGGCAACTTCGGGTCGCGTTCGGCGAAAAACTGCCGCTGACGCAGGACCAGATCAGACTGAATGGCCACGCCATCGAAGCGCGAGTCTACGCCGAGAACCCAAATAAGAGCTTCATGCCATCTGTCGGCCGCATCAAGACGTGGCATACGCCCCCGGAGGTGGATGGCCTGCGCATCGATGCCGGCTACCGTGAAGGCGATGCGGTTTCGCCGAATTACGATGCCATGCTCGCCAAAATAGTCGCATGGGCACCAACCCGCGAAGCCGCGATCTGCCGGCTCAACCGCGGCATCGAAGAAACCGATGTCCGCGGCGTCGTCACCAACATTCCGTTTCTATCCGCGCTGGTCACGCATGCGGACGTACGCGCCAACGCGGTCGACACGGGGGTTATCGAGCGTCATCTTCAAGACCTGACCCAGCCTTCAGCGGCACCGGGCGAGACCGAACTCGCGGCATCCGTCGCCGCTGTCCTACTGGCGGAAAGCAAGATGTCTCCAACGGACCAGGCATCGCCCTGGCGAACGGCGGGCTGGATGGTGGTCGGCCGACGTCGGCGGCGGTTCGTATTCCGTCAGGGTCAGGCCGAGCACGCGGTCACGTTCGTCTATGGCAATGGCCCGTACGAAATCCGGCTAGGAAAAAAGAATCTTGCATTCGCGTTTGCTGCGGACGACCGAGAAGGCATGATCCTCACGCTCGATGGAATACGAAGCCATGTTGTCTTCGTCGTCGACGGACGCGAACTCTACTTGCGGACACGCAATGGGCGGTTCGAGTTGCACTGGGTCGATCCCTTTGGCGAAGACGATGAGGAGCAGACCGGCGAAGATCGCATCGTCGCACCGCTTCCGGGCACAGTGGTCGCGTTGCTCGCGGAAGAGGGGGCGCTGTTGGAGAAGGGTGCACCCATCCTCACCCTCGAAGTCATGAAGATGGAGCAGACCTTGCGCGCGCCCTACGCCGGTAAGTTGAAGGAGCTTAAATGCAAGGTCGGCGATATCGTGCAGGAAGGCGCCGAACTCGCCGACATTGAGCCCGCGGCTTAGTCTGTCTCACGACCCGGAATTTCCATCCCCGTGACTTTTCCGTCAGGGTCTATTCTCAGGTAGAGACCAGACACGTCATCAGGCCGATTCGTCTCCGGCAGTTTGCCGCCGGCCGGTATACGGCAATGGTCCGGGACCAACGTCCGCTAAATTGCTGGCTACTTCTTCCGTCCCTTTCTGGCGGCATAGCGGGCATCGCGCGCCGCCTTGCGCTCGGCCTCAAGCGCCGCGGCGGCGGCGGCGGCTTCTTCTTTCTCCCGGGCGAGTTGCGCGGCGGCGACCGCAGCGGCCTCTGCCTCACGGGCTTTTTGCGCGGCCTTCTCGACTTCGCGGGCTTGCCGCGCCTTCTCGCGTGCAGCCGCCTGGGCCTCGCGCTCGGCCTGTCTTTGCTTTACGGCGGGATCGTCGGGACCGGGCTTGGCGCGAAACTTGTCGAGAATATTTTTCCGGGCCTCCAGCGCCGCCTTTTGGCGGTCCGCGAAGCCGGGTTCCTTGAATCCACTCATCTATCGAAAGCCTGTTCGTTCATCGCAATAGCAGGGTGTGCGGGGGTTTATAGCAGCTTCGCCATCGCATGCGTTGTGAAAAACGCCTGCGCGCTTTGTTATCCATTATTGTCGCTCATTTTCACGAAAATCGCGCGATTTTCAGTGCGCGCAATCCCCGACGCGGGTTGTTTTGCCGCATTACCAGCCCTCCGGCGGCCTGCCGAGCGCGCTTGCCGTGAATGATGCACGCCGATATAAGCGCCGCAATTCCCACGACCGCTGAATCAAGGACGATATCATGGCGATTGAACGCACCTTTTCGATTCTCAAGCCGGACGCGACCGCGCGAAACCTGACCGGCGCGATCAACGCCCTGATAGAAAAGGCTGGACTGCGAGTTGTGGCCCAAAAGCGCATCCGCATGACCCGTGAGCAGGCCGAGACGTTTTACGCCGTGCACAAGACGCGTCCCTTCTTCGGAGAACTCGTCGACTTCATGATTTCCGGGCCAGTGGTCGTGCAAGTGCTCGAGGGCGACAATGCGGTCCTCAGGCATCGCGAGATCATGGGTGCAACCGACCCGTCCAAGGCGGCCGATGGCACCATCCGCAAGCTCCATGCGAAATCGGTCGGTGAAAACTCCGTTCATGGATCGGACGCCGCCGAGACAGCCGCGATCGAGATTGCCCAGTTCTTCTCCGGCAACGAGATAGTCGGCTAGGCCAGATCTGGCGGCGCTCGATCGAAGGGAAGCTGACGTTGGATTCGCTTCTGCACGTCTTCGATCTAACGACGATCGCATCGGCCTTCGAGCAGTTTCGAAACGATGTAGATGATCCGGCATTCTGGCTCGCCGTCGGCAAGATCATTTGGATCGATGTTGTCCTGTCCGGCGACAACGCGCTGGTGATCGCGCTTGCCTGTCGCGGGCTGCCTCCCCAACTGCGTTTTTGGGGAGTGGTGCTTGGCGCCGGCGCTGCGGTCGGCCTTCGCATCATCTTCGCCGGGATCATCACGACCTTGATGGGGTTGCCCTACCTCAAGTTGGCAGGAGGGCTCGCGCTGCTGGTGATTGCCGCCAAATTGCTGGTGCCGGAGAAAGAGAGCGAAGAGGGAATCCCGGCGACCAGCCATCTCTGGGCTGCCGTTCGGGTGGTGGTGGTCGCCGACTTCGTCATGAGTCTCGACAATGTGATTGCGATCGCGGCGGCGGCGAATGGCAGCGTGCCGCTGCTGATCATCGGGCTGGCAGTCAGCGTGCCTCTGATCGTGACGGGCGCCGCGCTGATCATGATGCTTCTGACGCATTTGCCCTTTCTGGTCTGGGCCGGATCGGCGTTGCTGGGCTGGATCGCGGGCGAGGTCATCGCAACCGATCCGGCGGTTGCGCCACAGCTGCATCAATTCTTCGACACGGGCGCGGGTACCTTTCTGGATACAGTCTTGGGGTGGTTCGGCATCGCACCGCAATTTGCCTCCGGCGGACCCGGAGGCGAGGTATTGTGTGGCGTACTAGGAGTTATGATCGTACTGATCGCCGGGGCGATCTGGCGCAATCGCACGTGGGCCGCCGATAAGCGCTTCTAAAGCGTGGATAGATTTGGTGGCGACACGTGGGCCGGTCTCCGGCGTAGTTGGGCGCGATCCCGCGGTCGGCTCGGCAATGTGCTCCCCGGTCGCGAGAGGCGTGTTGGACTCGTTTGATCCGACAGAACTTGGTCAGATCACCAACGGCGAGATCAGGCTATCGTCCAGACTGGCCTTTGCCGACGTATTACAGATGTCGCCATCCAGTCGCGTGCCACCACCCGCGACCAGCCGCAGCGCATCCGGGTAGATACGATGCTCGATCTCCAGCACGCGTGCGGCCAGTATCTCAGCTGTATCGTCGTCGCGGACGGTCACCGCGCCCTGCATGATGATGGGGCCGGCATCTGTTTCCGCAACAACGAAATGAACCGTGGCGCCAGAGATCTTCACGCCTGCGCGCAGGGCCTGACCGTGGGGGTCGAGTCCTCGGAATGATGGAAGCAGCGAGGGATGGATGTTGAGCATTCGCCCATGCCAACGTTGGACGAACTCAGCAGTGAACAGCCGCATGAAACCGCCGAGGCAGATGAATTCGATGCGCTTGTCGTCCAGAGCGGATTGCAGTTTGGCCTCGAACGCCACGCGATCCTTGCCAAATGGCTTGCTTTCAATGACGAGGGTCTCGATGCCGACTGCTCCAGCTCTGGCGAGGCCCGCCGCGTCGGCCTTATTGGAAATGACGACCGCGATCTCAGCCGGAAAGTTCGCGGCTTTCGCGGCTTCCACCAGCGCCATCATATTCGATCCGCGTCCGGAAATCAGGATGGCGACACGGCGTTTCATGCTCTCATTCCCTGCGGGGGCGTTCTACATCGCGAGATCGAGGTGGCCCTCGTAAATGACACGGCCTTCATCGCCCGCGACGATCACGTCACCGAGCAACGAAACGCGTTCACCGGCCTGCGCCAACACGTCCACGACTTGCTGAACCGCATCACGGCGCACGATCGCGATCATTCCGATACCGCAATTGAAGGTTCGAAGCATTTCGCGTTCGGCTATGCTGCCCTGATGCGCCAGCCATTTGAACACCGGAAGTACCGTCAACCTGGCGAGATCGATCCGCACACCGAGTCCTTCGGGCAGTACGCGAGGAATATTGTCGGTGAAGCCGCCTCCGGTGATGTGGGCAAGCCCTTTCACCGCGCCGGTTTCGCGGATCGCGCGCAGGCAGGATTTGACGTAAAGCCGGGTAGGGGTTAGCAGCGCGCCTCCCAAGGTCGTAACCGGGGCAAAAGGCGCTGGAGCGGCGAGGGCGGTTCCCGAAACTTCGACAATCTTGCGGACCAGCGAATAGCCATTGGAATGCACGCCGGACGACGCAAGTCCGATCACCGCATCTCCGGCAGCGATATCGCGGCCTGGCAACAGGGCGCCGCGTTCCGCCGCGCCGACTGCGAAGCCGGCAAGATCATAGTCACCCTCCTTGTAGAGGCCCGGCATTTCAGCCGTTTCGCCGCCGATCAGAGCGCAACCCGCCTCCCGGCACCCTTCCGCGATCCCGGCCACGATCGCCGCGGCCGTTTCGGGATCAAGCTTGCCGCAGGCAAAATAATCAAGGAAGAACAACGGCTCCGCACCTTGCACGACGAGATCGTTGACGGACATGGCGACGAGATCGATGCCGATGGTGTCGTGAATACCGGTTTCGATTGCGATCTTGACCTTGGTTCCAACCCCGTCGTTGGCCGCGACCAAAATCGGGTCCGTAAATCCCGCGGCCTTGAGATCAAACAGCCCGCCGAACCCACCGATCTCAGCATCCGCGCCGGCGCGAGCGGTCGCGCGAACCATCGGCTTGATGAGGTCAACCAGCCGGTTGCCGGCGTCGATATCGACACCTGCCCCGGCATAGGTAAGGCCATCGTTCTTGTCGGTCATGCAGCAGCGCTCGAAGACATTTTCCGGCTGGTTACGTCGGATTGCGGACTTGCGCAATGGCTCGCACGGGCTGTCCGCATATACTATGTAGACAAGGGCCGATCCCTGCGGCAAAGCCTTGTCTCCCGAAGGTTTTGTGCGGAAACCATCCGGAGCCTGGGAAACGTCGCGTGAGTATTCCAAATATCATTACGCTCGGCCGCATTCTGCTCGTGCCAGTCATTATCTGGGCTATCGCCTCCAATCAGATGGAAATCGCGTTTGCCATCTTTGTGGTTGCCGGCGTCAGCGATGCGGTGGACGGGTTTTTAGCCAAGCGCTTCAATATGGCAAGTGAACTGGGCGCGCTTCTGGATCCACTGGCCGACAAGGCGCTGCTGGTCTCGATCTTCGTGACGCTCGGCATCCTGGGGGCCGTTCCCATTTGGCTCGTTATCCTGGTGGTCTCGCGCGACATCATGATCGTCGGGGCCGTGATCGTGTCGTGGCTGTTCAACAAGCCGGTGCCCATGAAGCCGCTGCTGGTTTCGAAGCTCAATACGGGGGCACAGGTCGGGTTCGCGGCGTTGGTGCTGGCGGCGCTGGGATTCGGATTTGATTCCTCGCCCTATGATACCCTTCTGATGGTCGCCATTGCGGTCTTGACCCTGGTTTCCGTCTCTTTCTATCTCGTTGAGTGGGTGCGTCACATGAGCACCATCGATCCGAAATGAGATGGCACGGTGCGCGCAAGTTGGTGCTGGTGGTCCGGTGTAGAGTTTGTAGTGGAGTAGATGCGTGGCAGACCGCTCCCCCTCCCGTCAGCTCGCATTCGCGCTGCCGCACGCTGAAAGCTTTTCGCGGGACGACTTTCTGGAAGGTCACGCGAACGCGGCGGCGCTATCGCTGATTGAGAGCTGGCCGGAGTGGCCGAACAGGATCATGTTGCTGGCCGGGCCCGAAGGTTGCGGCAAAAGCCATCTCGCGACGATCTGGGCGGAGCAGGCGGGCGCGCGCTCCATAAGCGCGCGAAGCCTGACTGCGGCGACAGTACCAGCTGCTTTGGCGACAGGGGCGCTCGTCGTAGAGGACATTAATCCGCAAGCCTTCGACGAGCTTGCAATGTTTCACCTGATAAATCTCGCCCGTGAAGAGGCCGCGTTCGTGCTGATCACGGCGCGAGTCACTCCGGCCGCGATGGAGATCAGGTTGCGTGATCTCCGTTCGCGACTCCGCGCGGTGCCGGTCGTGACGTTGATGCCGCCTGACGATCAGCTATTCCGGGCGCTGATCGTGAAGTTCTCCGCGGACCGCCAAATGAACATCGACGAAGCGGTCGTCAATTATATCGCAACCCGGACCGAACGATCATTTGCTGCCGCTCGCCTCGCCGTCGAACAACTCGATACCGAATCGTTACGGCTTGGCAGACCTGTGACTCGCGCGCTCGCCGCCGAACTGCTGCGTAATCAGGACTGAAGCCATACGGCTCCGCATCCCTCCGGCTCACCCTTGACGTCACGACCTTCCGTAACATCAAATGTCATGGAAAGGTCATTGAGCTGGCCCATGGTTTGCAGCTGCGCCGCCGTGCCCGCACGACCAACGAGATACGGAACCGTCATATCAATGGATTCAGCTCAAACTATTGCTACCGAAGAAAAAAGGCGGGAGCCGCAACTGGACTCCGCAATCCGCACCAGCCCGGAACGGTTCATCAATCGGGAGCTGTCCTGGCTGCATTTCAATCGTCGCGTACTTGAAGAATCCGTCAATCCCGGCCACCCCGCGCTCGAACGCGTCCGCTTTCTGTCGATTTCCGCCAATAACCTTGACGAGTTCTTCATGGTTCGCGTTGCCGGTATCAAGGCGCAGGTCCGGGAAGGGATTACCGAGCGCAGCCCGGACGGGCTGCCGCCGTCGGAGCAACTTGTTCTCATCAACGAGACGGTCTCAAGGCTCGCGAGCGATCAACAGGCGATCTGGCGAGATCTCCGTAATGTGCTGACCGAAGTCGGGATCGTCCTGATCGATGGCAAGGACGTCACCAAAGCCGAGCGAAGCTGGATTGCGGATCACTTCCTGCACAATATTTTCCCCTTGCTGACGCCGCTCGCTATCGATCCGGCCCACCCCTTTCCATTCATTCCAAGTCTCGGCTTCACCATCGCGCTACAGCTCGCGCGCACCTCTGACGGTAAGCCGATGAATGCGTTGATCCGTATGCCGGGCAAGATCGACCGGTTTCTGAGGCTACCGCCGGCCAGCAAGGACGACCCCGTCAGATTGATCACGCTTGAAGGCGCCACCAGCCTGTTCATCAACCGACTGTTTCCAGGTTACACCGTCAAGGGACAGGGCGCGTTTCGCATCATCCGGGATTCCGAACTGGAGATCGAGGAGGAGGCGGAGGATCTGGTTCGCCTGTTCGAGACCGCATTGAAACGCCGCCGCCGCGGCTCCGTCATCCGGCTCGAGATCGAAGCCGCAATGCCGGCTGAGCTACGGGCATTCGTTCAGCGAGCGTTATCGGCGGCCGACGACGAAGTATTGTTGGTGGATGGCGTCCTGGCCATGAACGAGCTGTCGCAACTCACACGGCTCGATCGGTCAGACCTTGAATTCGTGCCGTACGTCCCGCGCCACCCGGAACGGGTGCGCGATCACGGCGGCGACGTGTTCGCTGCAATCCGGCAGAAAGACCTGATTGTTCATCATCCTTATGAATCGTTTGACGTCGTCGTGCAGTTCTTGCAGCAGGCTGCGCGCGACCCTGACGTGGTCGCGATCAAGCAGACGCTCTACCGCACCTCCAACAACTCGCCGATCGTGCGGGCGCTGGTGGAGGCCGCGGAGGCTGGTAAGTCGGTTACGGCGCTCATTGAACTCAAAGCGCGTTTTGACGAAGAGGCCAACATCCGATGGGCGCGCGATCTCGAGCGCGCCGGCGCCCAAGTGGTTTACGGCTTCCTTGAGCTGAAGACGCACGCCAAGCTGTCGCTGGTTGTACGCCGGGAAGGCGGTAGTCTCGCGACTTACGTCCACACCGGCACTGGAAACTATCACCCCGTGACCGCGCGCATTTACACCGACCTGTCTTATTTTACATCGGATCCGATTATCGGCCGTGATGCGGCGCGCGTATTCAATTACATCACGGGCTACGCCGAGCCGAGCGATATCGAAAAAATGGCCGTATCGCCTCTGACATTGCGAAACCGGATTCTCGATCATATTCGAGGCGAAACCACGTTTGCCCGTAACGGCAAACCGGCCGCGATCTGGATGAAGATGAACGCGCTGGTCGATCCCGATATCATCGACGCCCTGTATGAAGCATCCCTGGCCGGCGTTTCTGTCGAGTTGATCGTGCGCGGCATATGCTGCCTTCGACCCGGAGTTCCCGGATTGTCGGAAAACATTCGCGTCAAATCAATCATCGGCAGGTTTCTTGAACACGGACGAATTTACTGTTTTGGAATGGGGCAACCGATGCCCGGCCCAAAGGCTGCTGTGTATATCTCGTCTGCGGACATGATGCCGCGCAACCTCGACCGCCGCGTCGAAGTACTATGCCCCTTACAAAATGCGACGGTGCATCAGCAGGTTCTCGAGCAGATCATGGTCGCGAACCTGAAGGATACTGAACAGAGTTGGCAGTTGTTGCCGGATGGATCATCAACGCGTATGAAGGCCGCGAAGGGCGAGGAGCCCTTCAACCTGCATAACTATTTCATGACGAATCCGAGTCTGTCCGGCCGTGGAAAGTCGCTCAAGGAATCTTCGCCGCGCCGCCTCACGCGTCGCGCAGAGCGGCAGTCACCCGCATAGGAGGCCTGTGCGAGAATATCCGCGCCCAAGCAAGCCTGGCTCCAGCGTCGCTGTTATCGATATCGGCTCCAATTCCGTACGTCTCGTCGTCTATGAAGCGTTGCAGCGGAGCCTCGTTTCGATTTTCAACGAGAAAGCATCGTGCGGGCTCGGGCGCGAGGTGCAATCCACCGGGTTGCTCGCGCAGGATCCGATCAACAAGGCGCTGACCTCGCTGCGGCGTTTTCACGCCCTGTGCAGGGTCATGAAGGTCGGTCGCGTCTACGCCATCGCAACCGCCGCTTGCCGCGATGCCACAAATGGTCCTGATTTCATAGCCAAGGCTGAACGCATCTGCCGTGTGCCGATTGAAATCCTGTCGGGATCGCGGGAGGCTTATTTCGCAGCGCTAGGCGTGGTTTCCAGCGTCCACAAACCGAACGGGATCGTGGGGGATCTCGGTGGCGGTTCGTTGGAATTGACCGACGTGCGCGGTCATCGCATCGGTCGTGGAATAACGCTCCCGCTGGGCAGTCTCGCATTGCAGGATGCGTCGAAGAAATCGTTGAAGCGCGCAGACCGAATCGTAAAAGCCGCGCTTGCCGGCGCGGTGCCGCTAAAGACCGGACAGGGCCGTACCTTTTACGCGATCGGCGGGACGTGGCGAGCGTTAGCTCGCATTCACATCATCCAGAGCGGTTATCCACTTCGCGTCATGCACGGCTATTCCATTCCCGCAGCAGACGCGCTCGATTTCGTCCGGCGGCTGCGTCGTCTAGCGGCTTCCCAGACGCTGGCAGATATCGAGGCCGTTGCCGAGGCGCGCCAGCCGCTGCTGACTTATGCCGCTCTCGTCCTGGAACATATCATCCGGATTGCGAAGCCAAAAACCATCGTGTTCTCGACCTATGGTGTCCGCGAAGGTCTGCTTTATTCGATGCTGCCGGCCGCTGACCGCTCGCGGGATGGATTAATCTGCGCCGCGCAGTCGCTGAACGGCTTGCTCTCACGTTCCGCACGCCATGCCGAGGAACTGATCCAATGGACTGATCGACTGTTCCAGATTGCGAAACTTCATGAGACCGAAGACGATCGCCGGCTGCGTCACGCCGCTTGCCTGCTTTCCGATATCGGCTGGCGCATACATCCGGACTACCGCAGCGAGCAGACGCTCGATTCGATCATGCACGGCAATTTTGGCAGCATCGACCATCAAGGACGAGCGTTCGTCGCGCTGTCAGTATATTATCGCTATGCCGGGTTAAATGAGGTGAACGAACCATCCCCGGTGATATGCGAATTGGTAACTCCGCCTATGGATGAGAGAGCGCGCATTCTGGGCGCAGCCTTTCGGGTCGCACATATGATTTCGGCGGCTCGGCCAGGTGTGTTGTCCGCCACCCATTTTAAAAGCAGCGGCCGCAAGCTGACGCTTGTGTTCGAGCACCGGCTGATCGATCTGGTCGCGGATCGTGTGGGCGGCCGGTTCAAACAGCTGGCGCGCCTTGTTGGCCGCTCGGGCTCGATCGTCCTCCGCTAGCCCGTTCGTGGGGACACCGTCTGCGGCGTTTTCTCTGCGCGCATCGGCCATCCGCCTCGTAATACTATCGTGCTGGAACACTCATAAGGAGATGTCGCTGTGGGTGATGGCAATTCAGCCAGTCTAGCCGGAGTTCTCTCAGTCATCATTCTTGTCGTGGCGAATGGTTTTTTCGTCGCATCCGAATTTTCGCTGGTGGCCATGCGTCGCAGCCGCGTCGCGCAACTGGTTGCTGCAGGACGTGTAAACGCCCGTGCGTTACAGAAGGCGGTCGAACACCTGGATTATAATCTCGCAGCATGCCAGCTCGGGATTACGCTGTCATCATTGGCCCTCGGTTGGATCGGGGAGCCCGCGTTGGCGCACCTGATCGAGCCGCTGTTGATACTGCCATTCGGCACCGGAGCCGAAATCGGCGCTCACGCCATCGCTATTATCGTCGCCTTCGCGATCATTACGATTTTGCATATCGTGCTTGGCGAGCTCGCTCCCAAAAGCCTGGCCTTGCAGCGAACCGAGACCACTGCGTTGATTATCGTGCGTCCGCTCTCCCTGTTCGGGTTTTTGTTGAAGCCGGCAATCGTGTCATTGAACGGGCTCGGCAACGGTGTCTTGCGCTTGTTCGGCCTCAGCGCAGCCAGCGAAAAGGAATCGCTTCATTCGCCTGACGAGATCAGACTTCTCGTTGCAGAGACTGAGCGAGCTGGCTTGCTTGCTCGAACCCAGCGGGAAGTCGTCGAGCGGGTCATCAGTCTCACGAGTCGCGATGTGAGCGACATCATGACGCCGCGGACGAGTGTGGTTTGGGCGGACGCAAATGACAACCGGGACGAAATTCTCAATGTGGTCCGTGACTGCCCGTATGAGCACGTCGTGATCGGGCAGGGGAGCATCGACGAGATCGTCGGCGTGCTGCGAAAACAGGACTTGCTCGATCAGGCGCTTGAAGGCGCTGAAGTTGATCCGCTCGTGGTTCTGCAACAACCACTAGTATTCGCGGAGTTCACGCCGATCCTGCAGGCTATCGAGCGTTTCAAGGCGCAACCCGTTCGCGTTGGCATTGTCGTTGATGAGTACGGCACATTGCAGGGAATTATTACTCGTACCGATCTTCTGGAGTCCATTGCGGGAGAATTGCCGGACGCCGGCGAGGAGGCGGACATACAGGAAGGCGACAACGGCCAGCTTATCATCAATGGAAAAATGCCGATTGACGAAGCGATGATGCACTTGAACATCGCTCGCAAGCCCGATGGAGACTTTCATACCGTGGCAGGCTGCGCGATTGAGCTGCTAGGTCGAATACCAGCTATCGGTGACGAGTTTACCTGGGAGGGATGGTTGTTCCGGATCATGGAAATGGACGGTCCGCGGATCAGCAAACTGGTAGCCCGGAGGTCGGTCCCGTGATGTGCGTTCTGAACTTGTTGTGCGAAACTCGAGGTACGCTCTAAGTTCGCTCCACAAGCAACACCCGGCCCTTTTCGATCGCCAGAGCCAGCCTGCCGTGCTTTAGCGCGAGGGCGGTCTCGCCGAACAGTTCGCGCCGCCAGCCGTGCAGCGCACCGACATCGGCCTCGTCATCGGCTGCGATCCGTTCCAGGTCGTCCACGGTCGCGATCACCTTGCTCGCAACGGCATGGCGCTCGGACGTCATGCGCAGGAGAACCTTGAGAAGCTCCACCGTAGCAGCGCCGTTCGAATTGTTGCGCGGTTTCTCGATCTTCGGCAGCGCGTGCGGGTCTCGTGCGAGCCCGCGCTGGACGGCCGCGACGATATCGACGCCCCACTGGGATTTTTCAAAACCTTTTGGCAGCGAGCGCAGCGTCGCCAGCCGCTCCGGGTTGGCGGGAGCGTGGGTCGCGATATCACCGACGGCGTCGTCTTTCAGCACCCGCGACCGCGGAATGTTCCGACTCTGGGCTTCCTGTTCGCGCCATGCTGCCACTTCCATCAAAATGGCGAGGTCCTTCGGCTTGCGAACGCGGGTCTTCAATCGCTCCCATGCACGTTCGGGGTGGAAGTCATAGGTTTTTGGCGAAGTCAAAACCTCCATCTCCTCGCTGACCCAATCACTGCGGCCACGCTTCTTGAGATCGGCATCGAGAGCGGCAAAGACGTCGCGGAGATGGGTGACGTCCGCTACAGCGTATTCGAGTTGTTCCGCCGTCAGGGGCCGGCGCGACCAGTCGGTGAATCGATGGGTCTTGTCCGGACGATGCCCCGTGACGCGTTCGACCAGCGCGTCATAGGCGATGGAATCGCCGTATCCGAGCACCATGGCAGCTACCTGTGTGTCGAAGACGGGATGGGGAATGATGCCGGCCTGGTGCCAGATAATTTCGATGTCTTGTCGTGCGGCGTGGAAGACCTTCAGGACGCTTTCGTTCGACATCAACGTGAAAAAAGGCTTCAGGTCGATTCCCGTTGCTAGAGTGTCGATCGCAACGGCCTCGTCGGAGCTCGCCAGCTGAATAACGCAGAGCAGGGGATAATAGGTGGTCTCGCGGAGGAATTCCGTATCGACGGTGATAACCGGGTACTTGGCGAAGCGAGCGCAGACGGAGGTCAGTTCCGCAGTGGTCGTAATCAGGTCCATGAACGCTCCATAGCCCGTCTCTTTGCCCTTGTCGCCCCGCTTTCCGCGCGCACTGCGTTTGGTTTTGCAGACTTCTGCGGTCAAAAAATGCTTTTAGTAGAGTGAATTTGACATTCGCAAGCCACTTGAACGTGCGCCCTGACGCGAACGTCAAACTCAAAAACTCCCCTAACATCTTATGTTTGCTAACGGTCTTTCGATTCTAACGTTCGCAAGAAGCCGCGTCCAAAAAAGGGGGGCGAATGTTAGAATCGGACCACTAGCCGCTCTTTCAGGTTCCGCCATCCGGTTGCCGCGCTCCTTCCGCTCGGGTAAACCCCTGACGCTCAACCGTTCGGCCCGGTCCGGCCTCCGATTCCGCCTCTGAAGCATTCCTGCAGGATTTCCATGCATCGCTATCGGTCCCATACCTGCGGCGCGCTCCGCGACAGCCACATCGACCAGACGGTCCGCCTGTCCGGCTGGTGCCATCGCATTCGCGACCACGGCGGGGTGCTGTTCATCGACCTGCGCGATCATTACGGGCTGACCCAGTGCGTAGCCGATCCGGACTCGCCGGCTTTCGCCGACGCTGAAAAGCTACGCTCCGAATGGGTGGTCCGGATCGACGGCAAGGCGCGCCGCCGTCCGGCAGGCACCGAAAATCCGGAACTGCCGACCGGTAGCGTTGAAATCTATATTACGGAAATCGAGGTGCTCGGCCCTGCCGCCGAATTGCCGCTGCCGGTATTCGGCGAGCAGGAATACCCCGAAGACATAAGGCTTAAGTACCGTTTTCTCGACCTTCGTCGCGAGAAGCTGCATCAGAACATCATGACCCGCGGCGCCATCGTCGATTCGATGCGCAGGCGCATGAAGGAACAGGGTTTCTTCGAGTTCCAGACCCCGATCCTGACGGCCTCCTCGCCGGAAGGCGCACGCGACTTCCTGGTGCCGAGCCGCATTCATCCTGGCAAGTTCTACGCGCTGCCGCAGG
Organism: Nitrobacter vulgaris; assembly: GCF_002028545.1. GTDB lineage: Bacteria > Pseudomonadota > Alphaproteobacteria > Rhizobiales > Xanthobacteraceae > Nitrobacter > Nitrobacter vulgaris. The sequence goes on along the minus strand of NZ_MWPQ01000037.1, from coordinate 21,528 downwards.
CGCCGCAGCAGTATAAGCAGCTTTTGATGATGTCCGGCTTCGACCGCTACTTTCAGATCGCGCCGTGCTTCCGAGACGAAGACCCGCGCGCCGACCGCCTGCCGGGCGAGTTCTACCAGCTCGATCTTGAAATGAGCTTCATCGAGCAAGACGATGTTTTTGCTGCGGTTGAGCCGGTTGTCACCGGCGTGTTCGAGGAGTTCGCCAAGGGCAAGCCGGTCACAAAGAACTGGCCGCGGATTCCGTTTGCTGAAAGCCTACGCAAGTACGGCACCGACAAGCCCGACCTGCGCAATCCGCTGGAAATGCAGGACGTATCCGAGCATTTCCGCGGCTCGGGCTTCAAGGTGTTCGCTCGGATGCTGGAGGATTCGAAGAACCAGGTCTGGGCGCTTCCGGGGCCGGGCGGCGGCAGCCGGGCGTTCTGCGACCGCATGAATTCGTGGGCGCAGGGCGAGGGTCAGCCGGGCCTCGGCTACATCATGTGGCGCGAGGACGGCGAGGGCGCAGGCCCGCTCGCCAACAATATCGGGCCTGAGCGCACCGGGACCATTCGCGCGGCACTTAAATTGAAAGCCGGCGATGCGGCCTTCTTCGTTGCTGGCGATCCGGCAAAATTCTGGAAGTTCGCAGGGCTCGCGCGCACCAAACTCGGCGAGGAACTGAACCTGATCGACAAGGACAGGTTCGAGCTGGCCTGGATCGTCGACTTCCCGATGTATGAGTACAACGAAGAAGATAAAAAGGTCGACTTCTCGCACAATCCATTCTCGATGCCGCAGGGCGGGCTCGACGCGCTCAACACCCAGGACCCGCTGACGATCAAGGCGTTCCAGTACGACATCGCCTGCAACGGCTACGAGATCGCCTCCGGCGGCATTCGTAATCACAGGCCGGAAGCGATGGTGAAGGCGTTCGAGATCGCCGGTTATGGTGAGACCGAGGTCGTCGAGCGCTTCGGCGGCATGTACCGCGCGTTTCAATACGGCGCACCGCCGCATGGCGGCATGGCGGCCGGCGTCGACCGCATCGTCATGCTGCTCTGCGGCACCACCAACCTGCGCGAAATCTCCCTGTTTCCGATGAACCAGCAGGCCGAGGATCTGCTGATGAGCGCGCCATCAGACGTCGCTCCGAAGCAGTTGCGCGAGCTTCATATCCGGCTCAATCTGCCAAAAGACTAGCGGTTCGATTCTAGCTTCGGCATCTCTTTTCCGCAGGCATCTCTGCGAGAGTAGCATCGAGCAATCGCAGGCAAATTGCTGACGAAGCTTGGATTTTGACATTCGTGTTTGGGACTGGCAGCCGGTAGCGCGCTATTGTCAGATCCGCTCCGCCAACCGGCCGACCGAAGCTTCCGGGGAGCGTTTACCGTGTCGTATTCAGAAGATCTCCGCTCCGCCGCGCTGTCGTTCCACCGCAACCCGCGTCCCGGCAAGCTCGAAATTCAGCCAACAAAACCGCTCGCCAACCAGCGCGACCTCGCGCTTGCCTATTCACCGGGCGTTGCGGCAGCCTGCGAGGAGATCGTCGCCGATCCCGCGGAAGCCGCAACGCTGACCGGCCGGGCCAATCTAGTCGCCGTGGTATCGAACGGCACAGCCGTGCTCGGTCTTGGTAATATTGGGCCGCTCGCCTCCAAGCCCGTCATGGAAGGCAAGGCGGTCCTGTTCAAGAAGTTTGCCGGCATCGACGTGTTCGATATCGAGATCGCTGCCGATACCATCGAGCGCGTGGTGGAGACGGTCGCGGCGCTGGAGCCGACCTTCGGCGGAATCAACCTTGAGGACATCAAGGGGCCCGAGTGCTTCGAAATCGAGGAGCGGCTGAAGGCCCGGATGAAGATTCCGGTCTTTCATGACGACCAGCACGGCACCGCGATCATCGTCGCTGCCGCCATCACCAACGCGCTGTTGCTGAATGGCAAGGCGCTCGAAGAGGTCAAGATCGTCGCGTCAGGCGCGGGGGCGGCCGCTATCGCCTGTCTCAATCTGCTGGTGTCGATGGGCGCGCAGCGCAAAAACATCTGGGTTTGCGATATCGACGGCGTTGTTTACGACGGCCGCAATACCCGAATGGACAAGTGGAAAGCGGTTTATTCGCAGAAGACCGACAAGCGCAAGCTGGCGGAAGCGATTGCGGGCGCGGATGTGTTTCTGGGCGTCTCGGCCGGCGGCGTGTTGACGCCGGAGATGGTCGCGCAGATGGCGGATAAGCCCCTGGTGCTGGCGCTCGCCAATCCTGTTCCGGAAATCATGCCGGACGAGGCGCGCAAGGCGCGGCCGGATGCCATGATCTGCACTGGACGTTCCGACTTTCCTAATCAGGTGAACAACGTCCTGTGCTTTCCCTTTATCTTCCGCGGCGCTCTCGACGTCGGCGCCACCGCGATCAACGAGGATATGAAGCTAGCCGCTGTCGATGCCATCGCCCGGCTAGCCCGCGAACCGCCGTCCGACGCCGCTATCCGATTTGACAGCGAAACTCATGGTTTCGGACCGGGCTCTTTGATTCCCAGTCCATTCGACCCCCGCCTGATCCTGCGCATCGCGCCCGCCGTCGCGAGGGCTGCCATGGCTTCGGGAGTTGCGACGCGGCCGATCACGAATTTCGACGAGTACCACGCGCGGCTTGAACGCTTTGCCTTCCGGTCCGGCCTCGTCATGAAACCAGTATTTGCGAAGGCAAAGAAGCAGCCGTTTCGGGTGATCTACGCCGAGGGCGAGGATCTGCGTGTGCTGCGAGCCACTCAAGAGGTGCTTGAGGAGCAACTGGCCCGCCCGATCCTGGTCGGTCGCCCGTCCGTGGTGGAGACGCGTCTCAGGCGTCTCGGTCTCGCGATCAAGGCGGGCAGGGATTTCGATCTGATCAACCCCGAGGACGATCCCCGCTACCGAGCATATGTGCAGTCCTACATCGATGTTGCCGGCCGGCACGGCGCGACGCCGGACGTCGCACGGACGACGATCCGCACCAATGCGACCGTAATAGCGGCGCTCGCGGTGGTGCGAGGCGAAGCCGATGCGATGCTGTGCGGCGTTGAAGGCAGCTATATGCGGCACCTCCGGCACATTCGGGAGATCATCGGGTATCTGCCCGGGGCAAGCGACTTCGCCGCGCTATCGCTGATGATCACCGGCAAGGGCGCCTATTTCATCGCGGATACGCAGGTGCGCCCAAACCCGTCCGCTGACGAACTCGCGGACATCGCATCCCAGGCTGCCGTCCATGTGCAGCGCTTCAACATCACGCCGAAGATCGCTTTCGTGTCGCATTCCGATTTCGGCAGCTACGATACGGAATCCTCGCGCAAGGCGCGTCGAGCGACCGAACTGTTCATCGCCCGTCATCCCGATATCGAGGCTGACGGTGAAATGCAGGGCGATACCGCCTTGTCGGAGTCCGCACGACAACTGATCTTGCCGCATTCTCGGTTAACCGGCGTCGCCAACGTTCTAATTCTGCCCAACCTCGATGCAGCGAACGCCGCCTATCAGATGATCAAGGTGCTCGGCAGCGGCCTGCTTGTCGGACCTATCCTGATCGGTCCCGCGCATCCCGCCCACATTTTGACCCCGTCAGTGACGGCGCGCGGGATCCTCAACATGACAGCCATTGCGGTGGTCGAGGCGCAAGAGCGCGCGATCCGCTCTTAGGTGCGTGCGTTAAGCGGTTTAATCCGAGGAGGATGAGGTTGCGAAGCTTCAGTATTCCCGGAGAGGCCAGATGACCGCCACACGAATGCGAGCGGAATGCTCATTTGTGCCGCCCGTTCGTGTGTGCTGACGTGGGTGATATTAACTTCTACGGTTGCATTGCTCAGAATGACTCTGTCGCAAGACGGCGCATTCTGCGAAGTTTATCGTTTTCTTTTGCTGCCGATTGTGAGGATCACTCCGCTTCGCCAACATATGGTGAAACGACTCTCGATCAATGCATTTGAAATGGTGAAGCCGTGGGAAAAAGCAGTGCCGCTATCATTGATTTTCAACCTTATCTGGAGCGGCGCAGGCGCGCAGCGAAATCCGGAGAGGCTTGTGGTCTGTCATCGGCCAGCCAATTCAACATCCCGTTCGTTCTTCCGTTTATGTGGCTGACGGTGCCTGTCGTCTTCGTTGGGTTCCAAACATGGATATCAAGGCCCAGATCTACGGAGTCCAGCCCGATCATCGCATGAGCAAACTAGACACGAGCCAGATTTACCATCAAGGCGATGGAGGCGGTCTGGATTGCATTGAACTGCCGGTGATTGTCGGAAAGAATTTGCGCCGCATCCGGTTACGGCAAGGCTTGTCGCTTGAGCGGTTGGCCAAGCAATCGGGCGTGAGCCGCGCTATGCTTGGCCAGATCGAAACGGGCAAGAGCACGCCGACCATCGGTCTGCTTTGGAAAATATGCACCTCGCTCACCGTTCCGTTCGCTAGCCTGATCGCCATTGGCAATCCCGAAGGAATCATCGTTCTGCGGCGCGATGGATCGAAACTGTTGTCATCCAATCAGGGACAGTTCACCTCCCGGGCTCTGTTTCCGTTCGATAGCGAACGACGAACTGAGTTCTATGAACTCCGGCTCGCTCCACTCTATTGCGAAAACGCCGAAGCTCATGCGGCAGGGACACGCGAGAATCTGGTCGTTGCCAAAGGGTCTGTCGAAATCGCCGTCGGATCGGCGCGGCCAACGACTCTGAGAGAGGGAGACGCCATGCTGTTCGAGGCGGACGTTCCGCACGCATACCGCAATCTCGGCACAGACGAGGCAGTTCTGTATCTCGTGATGACCTATGCGCAGATGATCGGCTGACGCTGGCACAACCCCGCGATATTTACGGCCACCACTCGCCCAGCCTGAAACAAAAACAAGGGCAGGATCAGCCAGCCCTTGTTCGAACTCAACCGGACCGTTCGATATCGTCAGGCTGCCTTGGCCGGCATGACGCACATCATCGCCATCCCGCCGCAACACATCATCATGGGCATGCCGTTGTTCGCCATGTTCATCATGTTTTGGCAGCACTGCATGAACATGTCCTTCATCGACGCGTCCATGGGTGTCATCTCGCAAGTCATGCCATTGGCCGTCATTGTGCAAGTCATCTGGCACATCATGGTCGGCATCGCCATCATACCGTTCATTGGCATCATGCCGCCCATCGGCATCATGCCATTCATCATCATGGGCGCCGCGCCGCCCATCATGGGCATCATCATCTGCATGGCTGGATTCATTTTCTATCCCTTCAAGAGGCGAATGATCTCTAACTATCGAGCCAGATGGTAGATAATCCTAACTTGAGCCTCAATTAGAGATTGTTCGCGCTGTTCGCTTTCCTCCAATAAGGTGCCGGACTCTCCAATACAGTAGCCGGGTCCGCTATGATAACGGCAGCTCCTCCGTAATGTTAGACAAGCCCGGCCACTGAGAGGATGAAGCGTCTTGCGGGAAATCTACTCTGTCAAACGCGGCGCCATGCTGTAACGCGAACGTCGTTCTCCGCATCGAGAATCCGGACCTCGCTAGGCTGAAGTCCATGTGCCGCCAACACAGCTTGAGGAGAACTATCGGGGACGCCGGGAAAGCAGCCTTCGCCTCCGGGTAACCTCACGTGCGGAGCTTCCGACAGCCAGAACGTATCATAACGATCGAGAAACATTTCGAATACTGAAGGTCCACCGATGATCGCGGCCACTCCGTCGCGCACTCCGGCATGAGCGCAGGCGTCCTCGAACGACGCGCCAGCGGGATTCCATAAGGTAGCCTTTTCGTTTTCGGGATCACGTTCAAGAGCGGCTACGCGGCGGGTTAGTCTAACCCTTTTGCGCAGCGGCGAGTTGGGCTGATCCTCGAACGAATTGCGTCCATGAACGACGACGTCCGCATGATCCAGTCCTGCGGTGAAAAACTCAAGATCGCCCCTGAATTTCAGCGCTTGCGGCATCACATGGCTCGCATCGGCGAGCATTCCGTCCGCCGACACGATGACATAGCCCTCGATGCGAAGCATAAGCCTTTCCGGATCGTCGCGCGTTATTCGGAGATCGTCTGGACGACGCTGTTGACCGGCCGGGAACTCACGGTCGGCAGCTTGGTATCCTTCTTCAGTTCCTCGTCGTATTGCGCGAGCGTCTCGATCGGCGCCTTTGCCTTCATCTGCACGACTTTGTATCCACCGGCCTTCAGCCTGCGCAAAACCTCCGGCAGCGCCTCGGCGGTATGCTTCTGGAAGTCGTGCATCAAAATGATACCCTTGCCGACCTTGTCGAGCTTCTTGAAGATGTTGTCGACCACCTGTTGAGCCTTGTGCGACTTGAAGTCGAATGAGTCGACGTCGCAGGAAAAGATCGCGATATTGCGCTCGCCAAGGTAGGTCACCATCTCTGGCGGATGCTGTAGCGCAGGGAAACGGAAAAACGGGGCAGGAGCAGCCTCAAGCGCCCATTTGACGGCGCTGAATCCCTTCTCGATCTCGTCCTTGCGCTGCGCCTCGGACAGCTTCTTGTTGTTGAGATTAGCGTGCGACCATGTGTGCGAGCCGACCGTGTGTCCGGCGGCGGCGACATTCCGCAGGATCTCGGGATGGTAGGTCGCGTGCTTGCCGATCGAGAAGAAGATTCCGGTGGTGCACTGATCGGCAAGCGCCTTCAGCACGGCAGGCGTATTTCCGGGCCACGGACCATCATCAAACGTCAGCACCACTTCCTTGTCGCGCAGGAAGTCGAGTTGCTTGAAATGCTCGAATCCGAAGCCAGGACCACCGGTCGTATCAATTTGGACCACGCGGGCAACACCGAGTGCGTCGGGGCTTCCGTTACAGGCGACCTGCACTCCGCTTGCCCGCGCGGGAACCGGCGCGGCCGCATTCTGGACTCCCTTGGGTGCGGGCGTCTGCGACCAGGCGACCGTGGTCGCACACAACGAAACCGCGCCTGCAAAGATCAGCCCTGTCGTCATGCGCATCTCGATCACCTCAAAGGTTATCGCGGTTGAATCGCCCGCTTTCTCATTCTAGCGCAGCTACAGACGACCCCTTCCACGGAAACGGCATTTATCCCCAGTTGGGCTGCTTCCTCTGATACCGCCGTGTACGCGACCATGGCAATAGCGCCGAGCGAAAGCCCGAGCAATTGAACCGCCACTTTATCGCAGCCCGACGATGAAGTCGGTGCCTTCACCGGTTTCGCTGCCTGCAATACTCTGATCGGAGACAATGATGGAGTCTCCCGTTGAAAAGGCAATAGCGATTTGCGCCATGACGTTCTCAGGGATGGAGATGCGGTTCAACGCGTCGGTGGCGCTATCCGGAACAGGGGTCGGCCTGACCGTTGCGTTGACCACGGTCGTTTTCTGGCCGGACCGACCTTTGAGAACGTGAACTCGGTCGGCGCGACGCTCCAGCGCCGGGAGCGACACGACCGACCAGCGGAAGTCAGCCTTGCTGTCCTTGGCGACTTCCGCGGTGAACACGTGTGTTCCCAAAGGCCGATCGCTCGCGGCGATCGTGATGGGAGCATCGAATATCGGCGTAAAGTTCTGCCGCACATAGATCTTGCTGTCCTTGCCGCTGACAAAGACCGCGATCCGTCCGCTCCGCTTCAGTGCGGAGATCGCCGCGAGTTCAGCCTTCTCCGCACTCGCAGGAGAGGTTTGCGGTTGATCCTCCGACCCTGCGGGGATTTCGGCGGGGGAAACCACCGTATCGCTGACAGGGTTGGCCGCCGCCGTTACCGTGACGTCGGTGTCCCCCGTGTTGCCTGAATCTCCCTTGATCGGCTCGGCGGCCGCCGCCTCAGGCGTCGCAGTGATGGATCCACCGGTCGCAGGCAAACCGGATGTAAGCGATGAAACTTTGACTTGCGACATCGCGGCGTTGGCGTCGGCTTTCACCTCGGCCGGCACGGGCTCTGGCCGACGGCTTATCAGCACAGGGTGCGAAAAATCAGCGGGCGTCACCTCGTCAGGAGTGATGATGACTCGAGCGCCGATCCTGGTCCAATTCCACATCTTCACTGCGAAGTCCAAGGGCATTCGGATGCATCCGTGCGACGCAGGATAACCTGGAAGCGCGCCCGCGTGCATCGCGATGCCAGACCAGGTGATGCGTTGCATGTAGGGCATTGGCGCGCCGCTGTAGATATTCGAGCGATGCCATTTTTGCTTTTGAATGACGCTGAAAACACCCATTGGAGTTCCGTGGCCGCTCATTCCAGTCGACACCGGGGTTTCGGCGAAAAAGCCGTTGGCGTCATAGATCTTGAGCATTTGCCGCCGGATTGAAATGGCAATGATGATGGGGCCATTTGGCTTCCGCGTGACTTTAGCCGCCGATTCTGGCTTTGGGAGCCGGCGATGTTTAGCTCCATGCGCCTGCGGCCTCGTGACGGGCGGCGGGGGAGATCCTTCGTTAAAAAAGTCCGGATAATCGTCCTGCCAGAAGATCTGGCTGCGCGCGGGTGATACAAGTCCGGTCAGGACGGCGATCAGCAGTCCAATCCCGAGGCGTACCGACCAAGGATATGTACCCACGCAAACCGAGGGAACATTGGCGGTCCACCGCATCGTGCGCAGGAAGGACAGATATTCACTCACGCCTTTGTCCTCGAATCATGGTTCAGATTTAGCGCTTCCGACTTCACTTCCTACCGGTCTGTGTCGGTTTTCCGGCTGGCTTCCTTTAAATAATGCAAAATCCTTCACACGAATCTAATTCTCGGCTCGCTCGGCGGTCGAGATCTTTTCTCGGGAACTTGAAGAACTTACATAGGTCGGACTCAGCAAACGGAGCTACCTGATGACATTTCGAGCTCAGATTCATGATGAGAAGCGCCGAACGGCTCGGACCTTTTTGGCCTTCATCGTCCTTACGGTGGCGGTGTTCGCCGGAACATACGCCCATGCAGCAGACGAGCCCGATCTGATCTTTCGTCGCTCGACGGTTTTCAAGCTGCTGACACCGAATGACAAGCTTGCGACGTATGGCGTCGATGATCCTGAGATCGAAGGCGTTGCTTGCCATTTCACGTTACCCGAGAAGGGCGGCATCAAGGGGTGGCTTGGAGTGGCGGAGGAAGTCTCGGATATTTCGCTGTCGTGTCGCCAGATGGGGCCGATTCGCTTCAAGGAAAAGATGAAGCAGGGCGAAGACATGTTCCGGCAGCGGCGCTCGCTGCTGTTCAAGAAGATGCAGATCGTGCGGGGCTGTGACGCAAAACGAAACGTGCTGGTCTATATGGTTTATTCCGACCGAGTGATCGAGGGCTCGCCACAGAATTCGACGTCCTCAGTACCGATCATGCCCTGGGGCGCTTCGGACACCACCATCCAGAAATGCGGGGATTTCATTTCCGATTAGAGTCACGTTCGAAGGCGATGTTAATGCGACGGAGGTACGCATTCACCGCTTTGAGCCGACCCGCGATATGCACTTGCGTGCCGGAACAACGCCGGCCGGGGTCAGTTTCGTACCGGAGATTTCCTTAATCTGCCCCGCCGGACAAGATCCATCATCGACAAGAATGCGTTCGCCCAGCCGCAGATTGACGACGTCGGTCTCTCGCGCAACTTGCGAAGCGTGTGCGGCGGGCGCCGCAATGCTCAGTGTGACAACTATCAAAAAAAGCAGGTCGCAACTTTTCGGCATCTGGTATCCTTCTTAGCAGCGACAATTCGCATTCTCGTAACACGATTTTCAGCGCTGCGAAGAACGTCAGCAGGCAGTCGGAAGAATAGTGCGGTTTGCAGCTAAGCTAATCTCGACTCGACTCGCGTCATAATCGCCTGTCGTTGGCAAATCTGCGAACTACGCGGCGCTCGACCACGACCGAGCGCAACGCGCCCTGCTCACCCGCAATCACGCGCGTCGTAGGCGACCGCGTAACAGCACGAGCGGTCTTCTTGACCTCTGCGTGAACGACATCGAACGGCATTCCAATCAGCGATGCCGCAATCTCCGCCTGCGAGTCGAGATCGTCGGTGATCCCCATGGCCGCGAAGATGGCTTCCTCCAACGTGGGAGGATCGTGGCGAACCCGCCGGATGCCAAATTTTGTATGCCAGCCTTCGCTCATCGTTCGCCTCAATGGTTGGGCAAACTCAGCCCATGAAAATTGACGTGAAACGCCTCAACGCGACATGACCGTGGTCGTTCAAAGAACGACGGTTCTTCGAACCATTGTCTCCGGCATCCGCACTTTTCGATTCAAAAAGAAGCGGAAAGTACAATCAAACCTCATCCTGCTTTAGGTCAGGAGACTCGGTATGCACTCATACGGGATCTAAAGTGGCAAAACAGCTATGCATTTTGACGCGCTTTGCACATTGCCAAGTTGCGCATAAAGCAACATGCGACATGCAGCCGCGCTTTGCCTTAAAGACCCTGCATGGGGTTCTGACTTGCCCGGGGGTTATTCGGCGATCGGTACTACTTCGGATGGCCCCTGAGGCCATCGCTTCAGCGCGGTTCTGCCGGCGTCGGTCAAGGCATAAATTCCACGCTCAATGCGGTCGAACCATCCATAGACATTGTGAAGGAGGATTTTTCCGGCATCCGGAGCTTCCACTCTGAGATCCCGCACGCGGCATGGACCGGTAGCCATTGCGGCTGCGCAAACCAGTGCCTGCTGGCGATACGCTGTCATGATCGGCGTCCGCGTGCTGCCGCCGGCAACTGGATCGCCCTTGCGGCGTTGGTGCTCTATGACCAGCCGAGAGCGCTTCTTGGGATTGCGGCGCGGACTGACAGCGGAGGGCGCCACCAGCACTTCAACGCTCCCTTGGTGTGTCACCCCGAGCATTCCGAACCCTAGCCGCCGGCACAGGTTCCGATAGCGCGCGTCGCTCTCGCGTCCCTTGCCGTTCATCGACAGCCTGGCGGCAAGCCAGACCTCATCGCATGCGCCTGCGCGCTCGACGCCTTGAAGAATGAGTTCCAGATTGAAACTCAGTTTCAGCTCGCCGATCACGACGATCGGCGGATCATCGCCGCTGAGCGCAACCAGATCGCAGCCGCCGACTTCGCCCTTAACAGTGAAGCCAAGGCTTTCAAGATGACGTTTGACCGGAAGATAAAGCGAGGTTTCCACGTTGCACGCTCAGGCCGACTCAACGGCCCGGATCTTATCAGTCGGTCGGCTAAGTCGGCGACCCTGGAAGGCTTTTGAACAGGCCGAGCCGAAGATCTTTGGCACAATAGATCATATCGCCGTCAACGCTTACCGTGCCGTCGGCAATTGCCATCACCAGCCTCGAACGCCTCACCCGTTTGATGTCCACCGTGTAGGAAAGCCTGCGCGCATGCGGCAGAATCTGACCTGCAAATTTCAAATCGCCGAGACCGAGGGCACGAGCTTTCACATTCCGGTCGCGGCCAAGCCAGACCAGATAAAATCCCACCATCTGCCAAAGCCCATCGAGACCAAGACAGCCGGGCATCACCGGATCGTTCTGAAAGTGGCATTGGAAGAACCAGAGGTCCGGTTTGATATCGAGCTCAGCGCGCACCAGTCCGCGCCTGTATTTTCCGCCGCCTTCCGTGATTTCCGTGATGCGATCGAACATCAGCATCGGCGGTAATGGCAGTTTGGGTTCGCCAGGACCGAACATCTCGCCACGGCCGCAAGCCAGCAAATCCTCGTAGGAATAGCTGCTGCGGCCAGGCATCTGCTGATCCCTGTAGAAAACCCTAGGGCTGGGAACTTCTTATCGTCGCTACCATAGATAGCATAACTGCCATAATTACACGCCACAAGAGAAATGCAAGAGTCGAAGAACCGTAGGTTACTAAAAACCCGGTTAGACCGTTTGCAAGAGGAGAAGGTCGCGTTCAGACGCGTCCACGCACCGGTAGTAGCGCGCCGGTGACTCCGCTTGCCGCATCGCTTGCCAGAAACAGAATGACATTCGCTAGTTCCTGCGCCGTCACCCACGTCGCGAAATCCGCTTTGGGCATGTCCCTGCGGTTGGCTGGCGTGTCGATCGTCGAGGGCAGGACGGCATTGACGGTCACCTTGCCTTTCAACTCGGAGGCAAGCGCTTCGGTCAGCCGATGCACGGCCGCTTTCGACGCAGCATAGGCGCCCATGCCAGCGCCGGCCTGTAATGCTCCGGTCGCGCCGATGTTGACGATACGTCCGGCGCCGGATGCAACCAGATGCGGGATCGCGGCCCGCGAGGTGTTCAGCGCGGTCGTCACGTTGATCGCGTAGAGGTGCTGCCATGTTTTGGAGTCGCCGTCCGCGATAGTTTCGAACGCGAATGCACCGGCGATATTGACGAGGGCATCTAGCCGGCCGAAATGCGCAGCCGCCGCATCCACGGCCCGCAAGGCTTGTTCTGGGTCGGTCAGATCGACGCCGTCGAACTCGATCCGGTCAGCGGTAGCACCGCCGTTTACAGCAGCGCGGTCGATGCCGGCCACCTTGGAGCCGCGCGCGATGGCGGCGTCCGCGACGACCTTGCCAAGTGCGCCGGAGCATCCAGTGATGACGATGACCTTTCCATGCATTGAAGGAGCCTCCAGCTCGGATTGGCTGTAGATGAGGAGGGCAGGGCGTCAACCCTGCTTCACGAGCTTGTCCTGCGTCCGGGTGGTGAAGTCGGAGGCGTCGTGACGCTCGTGAAGCTGGCTTGCGGGATCACCGGATGTGCGGTTGACGATGCGGCCGCGCTTCACCGCAGGCCGAGCGGCGATCTGCGCGGTCCAGCGTTGCACGTTCTTGTAGCTTTGGACGTCGAGGAAGGTGGCACTGTCGCCGTAGAGCCTGCCCTCGGCCAGGCCGCCATACCATGGCCACACCGCGATGTCGGCGATGGTATATTCAGTACCGGCAAGATATTCATTGTCCTTGAGCCGCCGGTCCAGCACGTCCATTTGCCGCTTCGTTTCCATCGCGAAGCGATTGATGGCGTATTCGATTTTCTCCGGCGCATAGTTGTAGAAATGCCCGAAGCCGCCGCCGAGATAGGGCGCGCTGCCCATCTGCCAGAATAGCCAGGACAGGCATTCCGCGCGCGCCGCCGTTGCCCTCGGAATGAAATCGCGGAACTTTTCCGCAAGATGCAGGAGGATCGCGCCGGACTCGAACACGCGGAGCGGCTCGGGTCTCGAGCGGTCAATCAGGGCCGGTATCTTCGAATTCGGATTGACCTCGACAAAGCCCGAGCCGAACTGCTCGCCGTCGATCTGGATCAGCCACGCGTCATACTCCGCGCCTGGATGCCCGCGCGCGAGCAGCTCCTCGAACATGATCGTGACCTTCTGGCCGTTCGGCGTTCCTCGCGAATAAAGTTGAAAGGGGTGTTTGCCGACGGGCAGCACCTTTTCGTGAGTCGCGCCTGCGGTCGGACGGTTGACGGACGCGAATCTGCCGCCATTCTCCTTGTCAAAGGTCCAGACTTTGGGCGGCGTGTAGGGGGCGTCGGTCATCAAGAGGCACTCCGGAAGAGCGAGTATGCTAAGGAAAAAAGGCAGGATACCGCAGCTAGTTAGGCCTGAATGCGAACGGCCGCAAGCGGTGGACGCAACTGGAAAGCTCTGTCGCATTTGATCGGCATCCTGGAAGGAACGCTGGCGTGCATCAGGTGTTTTGAGGACGAACAATGAAATCAGCACGCTCCAGCCAGATGAACCGAGCCATTCTCGCGATCGACATCGGGGGGTCCCACGTCAAAATGATGACCAGCAAGGACCGCATCAAACGCGAATTCGAATCTGGCCCCGATCTCACGGCAAAGCAGATGGTGCGCAAGGTCAAGGCGCTGACGAAGGATTGGTCCTACGACGTCATTTCGATCGGCTATCCCGGCCCGATCTGCGGCAATCGCCCGCTGCGCGAGCCCTTCAATCTCGGCGAGGGGTGGAAGGGCTTCGACTTTCAAAAGGCGTTCGGCAAACCGGCCAAGGTCGTCAACGACGCGCTGATGCAGGCGCTCGGCGGATATCGCGGCGGGCGGATGCTGTTTCTGGGGCTCGGCACCGGGCTTGGCTCGGCGATGATTGTAGATGGCGAACTGGAGCCGATGGAATTGGGCCACCTGCCATATCGCAAAGGAAAGACCTACGAGGACTACGCGGGTGAGGCCGGACGGCAACGCCGCGGCAACAAGAAATGGCGCAAGCACGTCACCGATATCGTGATGCAACTCACGGCCGCGCTCGAACCGGACGAGGTGCTGATCGGCGGCGGCAATGTCGCGCATCTCGACAAGCTGCCGCCGAAATCGCGCCGTGGCGATAATGCCGATGCGTTCGAGGGCGGGTTCAGGCTGTGGGGAGAGGATGACAAGGGCCACACCCGCCGCGCATCCGAAGACGATCCGCAATATAAAATCAAAAGCAACAAGACCGGTCGCATCGCAGCCCGCAAGGGCAGCGCGCTTGAGCACGCGGGCAGGTGAGGACACAACGGCGCGGCGTTCGAGGATTTGAATGGTTACGCCGCCGCCGAATGCTTATGATCGGCTCATGTCGCGCCTCCTGTGTTTATCGATTGTCATCCTCCTTCTGCCGCTGCCGTGGGTTTCCGCGGAGGCGGCGCACCGACATGGAAAACACCCGCATCCCCCGCACACCTACGGCTTTCTGCCGGGGTATCATCAGCCGCTGAACAACGCGGCTCCGCTGTTCAAGCAGGAGGCATCGGTGCTACGCAATGCGCGCCGTGAGCAGCGTCATTGGTATATCGGGCCGACGCCGCACTATTACTGGTATGGCACACCGTATTATTTCGGCCGGCCCGGATTCTATCGCGGCCGCTACAACGGCGGCAGCATCGGCCCGTGCTGGACGCAGACGCCGATCGGACCGGTGTGGACCTGCGGGTGAGTGTGCGCTAGAGCATGATCCCGAAAAGTGGAAACCGGTTTTCGGAAAAGATCATGCTCAAACAAAAGGATAAGCGACGAGTCTGATTCAACGCAGTTGAAACAGACTCTAGGCGCTGACGATGCACGGGGCTTACGGGCCGAGACAACAAAGGTACGAACAATGAATGATTTTCGGGAATGGCGCAGCTCGACGCGAGAATACAACGGGGCGCCGAATATGAGCAAACGCCGCAAGAACATCTACGTGATAGGCGGCGCAGTCCTGCTGGTTGCTTTCTTCGCCGGGTTGGTGGTTATCAAACAGCTCGGCATTTGATGAGGCTGCTGGGCTTGTGAGGTTGTCTGCGCACCGACGCGCCTTTGCCATGGTTGGACGTGAGCCAATCAAGCTTGGAATGGGTTTGCCCAAGGGCAGTTGTCCAACCGCAGGGCGAGTCAGCCGGAGGCGTAACCCGCCATCACGCCATCGAGGAAGAAGTGCGGCGGACTACGTTGCGCTACTCCGCCTGATGCTGGCTAGCCATCGCCGAGATCAAGATCGAGTTGGCCGCCGTAGGCTCGCAAATAAAGTCGATTAAATTCGTTACGATTGTTGGACGCGCGTAAGAGTGCCATGACTCCGCTCATTTGAGAACGAAAGTGCTCTAAGCCAAATCCTTCAGTTAGAAGTTGGTGATGCCGGTATTTGCGCTGGTAGTTGGGCAAGGAGGGATTCATCTCATCAAGCTTGGGCAGGACAGGTTTTGGTAGATGACGATAGATTAGATTGCGGACAAGCTTGCCTGCGTACCTTGGACCGCGATTGCCTGCCTTATGTTGCCAGCCGAACACCCTAAACATCTCTTGGAAAAATTCGACAGGCACGGCCTTCATCCAAGGACGGTGTTCCGGTAAAATATATGCGTCTAGAATCTTCTGAAGAGCCTGCTCTTCGCGATATCTTTGATACCCAGTCGCTTCATCAACAAGCGCGATAATGCCAACGCGAGACAATCCACTCAGCAGCACCTCACATTGATGAGCAATAAAGAGCTGTTGCTCTTGCAGAACTCCCATGCGTGCTGCTGCCACAACAGCTTCGCACAATGCGGGTAGGACCTCCGCAGGAAGAGCATAGGCTTTTGCTCCACTTGGCTTTTTGATTTCAATCGGAGATTCGAGCTTAAGTTGTATATGTCGCGGAATGTTCTGAGCAATACGGTTGCGGGACGCAAACAACTCAAGTCGATTTTTCCCCGCGACCATTGAGCCGCCACTGGCAAACCCCATCGCGCTCTGAATGTCTGAATATAGAAGAACTCTTTCTCCGTCTTCGAGTACGTAACATTCGATGGTGATATCGCCAAGCTTAAGTGGATTGTCGGGAGAACCATACTTCACAGAAACAGATTCCATGTGGTCAATCCTTTAAGATTAGCATCTTGCCTTCAGTGACAGGTTAAATTTGAAAGGGACGGCTTGCAGCCGTCCCCAATACTATTTGCGGTTATACGGGGATTGGTTCGTTGGTTTGAGTGAAATCCCGTTCTCCGAAGCTTTCGCTCGCACAGCGGTCTCCGTGCGACCGAGGTGCAGCCCGATCACGCGCGTTGGCGTATTACCTTTTGCTTCTTGGCGGAGTTGTTTTACCTCGCCGGCCGTCCAAGCTTTGCCTGAGTTCCTGTCGTATTTAGCCATTTGTCTCGTTTTCTGCCCATTGGGCGTTGGAAAACGTTGAGGCTCCGCTGGACGCCGGACTGCAGAATCGCTTAACTGCTCTTGCTACTGAGAGGAAGCTTCTGCTTTCTCGATGCCCCCGTAAGTACCTCAACAGTGCTTCACGGATACCAATGCCGAGGTTTACCTCGGCATTGGTATTTCGAGCGAACGAATCAATTCTACCCATTCTTAGAATATATCGACGGATTCGGCCTTATCGCAGCCCACTTATCCCCATCTTCAATCGACCTATGATGGAGGGCCGCTCTCACTAGCGACCCTTATTTTTTTATCGTCCGCATCACCGCCGACGACAACCGATGCCCTTCGTTCACGAACACCCCGTCGTGCTTCCGCACGTATCGCACTTCATGCAGGTGCCGTTGCGCACCAAGGTGAAGTTGCCGCACTCCGAGCACATCTCACCCTCATAGCCTCTTGCTTTCGCTTCGGCGCGGCGCTCGGCCTTGGTCGGTGCGGTTGCATGCGCGGCGGCGGCCTTGCTTCTTTGCTGCTGTTCCAGCCGCTCGGTCGGCGAGAGGTCGTGCTCGGTCTCCTGCTTCAGCGCGGTTGCACCTTCGAGCGTGTCGCCCACGCGCGAGGAGGAGAGGGCGGTGACGTTGGCCCCTCCGCTCCGACTCTCTCCCGCGAGGGAGGAGGGTGAACCGCCGCGCATGACGACAAGATTATCGGTCCGCGAGCGGGTCAGGCCCTTCGACACGTAGCGGGTGGCATGCTGGCCTTCCGGCGTCTTGCCTTCGGCCACACCCTTGCCGAGTGCGTCAAAGCCGGTCTCCGACGGATCGACGTGGGCGAGGTCGTAGCGGCTCATGTAGCTGACCGCGAGTTCGCGGAACACGTAGTCGAGGATCGAGGTCGCGTACTTGATCGAGTCGTTGCCCTGCACTGGTCCCGCCGGCTCGAAGCGAGTGAAAGTGAAGGCGTCGACATATTCCTCCAGCGGAACGCCGTATTGCAGGCCGAGCGAAACCGCGATGGCGAAGTTATTGATGAAGGAGCGTAGCGCCGCGCCTTCCTTGTGCATGTCGATGAAGATTTCGCCCAGGCGGCCGTCGTCATATTCGCCGGTGCGCAAATAGACCTTATGCCCGCCGACGACAGCCTTCTGGGTGTAGCCCTTGCGGCGGTCCGGCATCTTCTCGCGCTCGCGCAGTACGACGATGCGCTCCACCAATTTCTCGACGACCTTCTCCGCCACCTGCGTGGCGCGCGCGGCCATCGGCTTGTCCATCAGCGCCTCGATCGCGTCGTCGTCACCGTCATCATCGGCGATGAGCTGCGAGTTGAGCGGCTGGGACAGTTTCGATCCGTCGCGATAGAGCGCATTGGCCTTCAGCGCGAGCTTCCACGACAGCAGGTAGGCCGACTTGCAGTCCTCTACCGTGGCGTCGTTCGGCATGTTGATGGTTTTCGAGATCGCGCCCGAGATGAACGGTTGCGAGGCCGCCATCATGCGGATGTGGCTTTCGACCGAGAGATAGCGCTTGCCGATCTTGCCGCAGGGGTTGGCGCAGTCGAACACCGGATAGTGTTCGGCCCTGAGGTGCGGCGCGCCTTCCACCGTCATCGCGCCGCAGATGTGCACGTTGGCGGCTTCAATTTCGCGCCTGCTGAAACCGATCGCCGTGAGCAGGTCGAAGGTCGGCGAGGCGAGGGCGTCGGTATCAACGCCGAGCGTGTCACGGATGAAGTCTTCGCCAAACGTCCATTTATTAAAGGCGAACTTGATGTCGAACGCGGTCGGCAGCGCCTTCTCCACCTTGGCAATGGCCTCGTCGGTGAAACCCTTGGCCTTCAGGGTGGAGACGTTGATACCCGGCGCGTTGGACAGCGAGCCGTGACCAACCGCATAGGCCTCGATCTCGGCGATCTCGCTCTCGCGATAGCCGAGCGCGCGCAGCGCCTCCGGCACCGCGCGATTGATGATCTTCCAGTAGCCGCCGCCGGCAAGCTTCTTGAATTTCACCAGCGCGAAGTCGGGCTCAATGCCGGTGGTATCGCAGTCCATGACCAGACCGATCGTGCCGGTCGGCGCCACCACGGTGACCTGCGCGTTGCGGTAGCCGTGCTGCTCGCCGAGCGCGAGCGCATCGTCCCACGCCCTGGTCGCGTGGGCGATCAGGTCCGCTTGCGGGCAGGAGGCATGGTCGAGCGGCACCGGATTCACCGCGAGCGCTTCATAGCCGTTGGATTGACCGTGCGCGGCGCGGCGGTGATTGCGGATCACGCGCAGCATGTGGCCAGCGTTCTTCTTGTGGCCGGGAAAGACGCCGAGCTCGCCGGCCATCTCGGCGGAGGTCTTGTAGGCGATACCGGTCATGATCGCGGTCAGCGCGCCGCACAGTGCGCGGCCTTCCTTCGAGTCATAGGACAGGCCCATGGTCATCAGGAGGCCGCCGATGTTGGCGAAGCCGAGACCCAGCGTGCGGAATTCGTAAGACAGCTCCGCGATCGCCTTGGACGGGAACTGCGCCATCAGCACCGAGATTTCCAGCACGACGATCCAGAGACGAACGGTGTGCTCATAGGCATCGACATCGAACTGCTTCGAGGCGGTGTCGTGGAACGTCATCAGGTTGGCGGAGGCGAGGTTGCAGGCGGTATCGTCGAGAAACATGTATTCCGAGCACGGATTCGATGCACGGATATCGCCGGATGCCTTGCAGGTGTGCCAGTCGTTCATCGTGGTGTTGAAGTGCAGGCCGGGATCGGCCGAGGCCCATGCGGCGAAGCCGATCTTCTCCCAGAGGTCGCGCGCCTTCAGCGTCTTCGTCACTTTTCCGGTGGTGCGGCCGATCAGATTCCAGTCGCCGTCGGTCTCGACCGCGCGCAGGAAGTTGTCCTTCAGCGACACCGAGTTGTTGGAATTCTGGCCGGAGACGGTGAGATAAGCCTCCGAATCCCAGTCGGTGTCAAAGACCGGGAAGTCGATCTCCTTGTAGCCTTGTCGCGCGAACTGAATGACGCGCTTGATGTAATTGTCAGGGACCAACGCACGGCGGGCGAGCTTGATCTCACGGCGCAGCGCCGGGTTCTTCTCCGGCACAAAGCAATCGTCACCCGAGCCCTCGCAGTTGACGCAGGCGCGCATCACCGCCTTGAGGTGCTTCTGGTTGATCCTGGAGCCGGTGACGAGAGCGGCGACCTTCTGCTCCTCTTTCACCTTCCAATCGATATACTGCTCGATGTCCGGATGATCGGCGTCGACCACCACCATCTTGGCGGCGCGGCGCGTGGTGCCGCCGCTCTTGATGGCGCCCGCGGCGCGGTCGCCGATCTTGAGGAAACTCATCAGGCCGCTGGAACGGCCGCCGCCCGAGAGACGTTCGCCTTCGCCGCGCAGGCGCGAGAAGTTGGAGCCGGTGCCGGAGCCGTATTTGAACAGGCGCGCCTCGCGCACCCACAGGTCCATAATGCCGCCTTCGTTGACGAGGTCATCCTCGATGCCCTGGATGAAGCAGGCATGCGGCTGCGGGTGCTCGTATGACGACTTCGACTTGGTCAGCTTGCCGGTCTTGAAGTCGACGTAGTAGTGGCCCTGGCCGGGGCCGTCGATGCCATACGCCCAGTGCAGGCCGGTGTTGAACCACTGCGGCGAGTTCGGCGCCACCATCTGGCGCGCCAGCATGTAGCGCAGTTCGTCGTTGAAAGCCCGCGCGTCCTCTTCAGAGGTGAAGTAACCGCCCTTCCAGCCCCAATAGGTCCAGCATCCACTGAGCCGATCGAACACCTGCTTGGCCGAGGTTTCACCGACGATGCGTTCGTTCTCGGGGAGGGCGCCGAGCGCGTCGGTATCAGGGACCGAACGCCACAGCCATGAAGGGACCGTTTCCTCCTCGACCTTCTTGAGGCGCGCCGCGACGCCGGCTTTCCTGAAATATTTCTGCGCCAGCACATCGGAAGCGACCTGCGACCACGGTTCCGGCACCTCCACATTCTCGAGGCGAAACACCACGGAGCCATCCGGATTACGGATCTCGCTCGTGGTCAGCCGGAAATCGATCCCGGCATAGGGTGATTGACCGTCCCTGGTATAGCGCCGTTCGAATCGCATTGTTTCGTGCCCCGTAACTGTCCGTCACCGCTTCGGCGGCGTTGGCGGTTTCCATTCGCGGACTCTTGCGCCCGCAGTTCGGCCAGTGGTTCCGGCCCTGTTTGGAAGTCCGATTCCGACCAGAGGACCTGCGGCCCGTGGCTATCTCGGACTCAACGCCTCACATCCCCATTTGCGCCAGTTTCGATCTGGTTTTTGGTGTTCCTGACACCTCGGCTCAGCGCAGACACGTCCGCGCTCCGCTGCCCAAACCGGCGGACGAAGTGCCCATTCTGGAACCTTTCAGGAGCGACCGGCGGAACCCGAAACATACTCGCGCCAACCGAAATCTAAGCTAGGACGACTCCCTTGCGCACGTCAAGGACTAGTGCAGATTCTTGAATCAAATACTAAATATGGTGGAAAGAAGGGAAAACCAAGGGTCGAATCGCGCCTTGGATGACTTCAAGTATCGGTGAGTGTTCACGGATTCCGAAACGGAAAAAGTCTCTGATGTCGTCCCACCGACGAATTTCGCCCGCTGTTCACAAGACAGCTATTTATTGCACGCGAGGGGTTGCTTCAGAGACGCGACTCGCTACGCGCGACCAACCGTTCAGCGGATAAATAGCTAAGGTGTGCCGGGAACGGCAAAGCGAAGAAGATAAAAGAAAAAGGAGCGGTGCTTTTGGCACCGCTCCTGACGGGGCCCATGAAGGGGGCAAGCTAGTTACGGACAGCGATGGCGTTTGCCGTCGTGGCCCAAATAGGTTCCGGAACGCACATCGTATGATTTGAACCGTTGCTGGCAGTAGGAGGCATCCCTGCCAGAGCCGTTGCTTTGGACCGCGGTGGGACCATCATCGTAATAATCGTCATCGCCGTAATATGGGGAGCCGTAGTAGGGGGAAGAGTACGAGTAATAAGGCGATCCCCAACCACCGCCCCAACCCCAACCT
>NZ_MWPQ01000002.1 GCF_002028545.1 Nitrobacter vulgaris | reverse complement strand
TCCACGATCAGCATCCCCGACCACCTGCTTCATGACAAAGCAGGCAGCGCAACAGCCAACCTGTAGGGGGTCAATTTTGGACGCCGATCCCCCGGCTTACGGGGTCAATTTTGCATGCCGAATGACACAAAACGGCATTAGACGAACGATTCCAAAGGGAGAGCCTCCGAAGCGGTTCGACCTAACCGACGCGTTCAGGGCTCAAGCCAGCTGGGGGGATGGTTCTCAAGAGCAAGAGTCAGAACAGGACACGGGTGTGGTAGTCGTCCGGATGATGCGATCCATTGATCCTGAAGATTATAATCGTCGATGCAATTGGCTCGAAGCCATCAATCTCGAACGCACAAAGGAAGATTACTCAGAGTTCGTTCGAGTCAATCGCGAATACATGCGTGATAGACTTTATGAACTGCGACCGCCGGGTCTTGATTTCATTCACGCAGGCCGCGCGATCGTTGAAAGCGCGGGTTTTGAAATCGAATCAGCGTTAGTCCAGCATTGCCTCCACCTCACGGAAGCAGATTCCGATATTGAAAAGGCGTTCTATTGCGCGATCACAGCAGCCGTGAACAGCTGCCCCGGACCAGCAGACTGGGATATGATTGCCCTCGCGTTAGCGACATTCGTGCACACTTTGCCACACTTCAAGTCGATCGTTCAGCCAGGCGAGTTTCATCAGCCGTTTGGAGACAAGACCGGTTGGCGAATGGCAAAGAACCCCTGTAGCTCCACTCGGCTGCAACCCTAAATCCAACCACAACCTCTCTACGAAACTGTCCGGACGCTTTTCCGCGTCCGGACAGAGGGATGTGTCATGTCACAACGAAAAGATATCAAGGCTAAAACCACGCCCGTCATTCCACGGATGAGCCTCAGCATCAATACCGCGCTGATCGATAAGCCTGATCAAGGCGTCATGAAAGCGCACAGCGCAAGTGGCTGGGATTCAAAGGAGCTCAATGTCGCCGAACTTATCCAGCATGTCACCGACGGCCACGCATTTGCACCGCAATTCAAAGATGGGCAGCGAAAGGGAAAAAAGTTTCTCGCCGCTGGCTTTCTCGCCGCGGATTTAGACGGGACTTTGAGGATCAATGAAGCCCGAGATAATGCGTTCATAAACGGAAATGCGGCGTTCATCTACACAACAGCGTCGCACACCGACGCGGAGCATCGCCTGCGGGTTGTCTTTGCGTTGGAACGATCCATCTTAGCAGCACAGGATTGGGCCGATGCCAATCTAGCCCTCGCATTTCGACTAGGTGCAGACCTGTCGATCAGCGATAAGGCGCGATGCTTCTTCGGCTCCAGCAAAGCGTCAACGTGGAGCTATGACAACGTGATGCCTCGTGAGGTTCTCGATGATCTCATCGAGAACGGCAGGGAGCTCCGAAGCGTCCAAAAAAGCAAGCTGGCGATCAACTCGTCCAAGAGAGTCAAGAGCGAAACGCCGCTCATGCTTGCCAGCGGCGATACGGCATTTCTCGGTGACCTTGAGCCCGGGACGAGCGTCCATTGTCCGCATCACGATGATCGCCATGCAAGCGCTTTCGTCGTCCCTTCGTGGACTCGGGGCGGCTTGGGAATTCACTGCCGTGCATGCGGGCTGACCTACTGGGAGCTTGAGCCCGATCAGTATGATTTTGGAGCATTCGAGCGGATGGTTCAGCGGCGGCTTGAAAATCCGGAACGCACGTCGGAACCCAAGACCCTGTTTGAGGAATTCTTCCCGCCAGATTCCCACTGCACCGTGATTCAGGAGAGATTCCTGCCGGCCCTCAAATTTGAACCGGGCATAACCCTGGTTAAGAGCCCAAAGGGCAGCGGCAAAACAACTGCCCTGAAACAGCTTATCCATGAAATCGAGAAGAACGCTGGAAAGAATGGCTTTCCAAAATCCATCCTATTAGTCGGCCATCGACGCGCGCTGCTCAGAGAAGCGGCAAGTCGTCTGGGCCTGGCTTACTATCTTGATCTGGGACATGTCATGAAGAACCCCAGCAGGCTGGCCGTCTGCATCGACAGCCTTCCGAATTTCACCGAGAGCTACGTCTATCGATGTCAGGGTAAGCGACCATTCTTTCGGACAGACCCGCCATTTGAACTCGTGATCATCGACGAATCGGAGCAGCTGTTTTCGCATTTGGTGGGCGATACGATCACAAAAACCAAAGGTGGCTTGGAGCGATGCTACGACGCGCTGGCTTTCGAGATCCAAGGGGCAAAGTCCGTCGTCGCGCTCGATGCCGACTTAGGTATGCTCACCTCCCACGTGCTGGGGTATCTTCGACCACAAGACTGGCGTGACAACACCAGCATCATTTTGAACAAGCCACTTACTCAGAAATCAGAACGGAAGCTGCAACTCTATGCCAGTGAGAAGGTGCTCAGGGAGGAGCTTATCTCCAGCATTCAGAGTGGAGAGCGATGCTTTGTGACCTCAAACTCAAAAAAGCAGATCAAAGTGCTCGCGGAAATACTGCGAGAAAAATGTGGTTCATCCCTCAAGATGAAAGTCATCACCTCGGACAATTCACAGGACCCTGCAGAAATCGATTTTGTACAAAATGTCTGTGAGGAGATTCTCAAGATTCAGGTCTTAATGTGCTCCCCGTCTCTCGGAACCGGTATTGACATCACGTTTCCCGATCCACAGGGCCTTGAGGAGAGCGGTCTATGCAAGGTCGACCGTGTGTTTGGTTTCTTTTACCCCAAGGTCAACACCCACACCGATATGGACCAGCAGTTGTGGCGCGTCCGAAATCCCGGGCAAGTCAAAGTATGGATCAGCCCCACCCGGTTTCAGTACGCGTCCAATTTTGACGTGATTCGCGACGATCTGGCGCGCGCAAGGGTCGTCCCTCGCGCGGTCACCGGCTACGCCCCGGATGGTTTGACAAAATATAATCCCACCGACCCGCTGCTGTTGATTTATACGCACGTGGTGGCAGCACAGCGCGCATCAAAGAATAATCTCATTGAATTGTTCTGCGATCTTAGACGATCCCAAGGTTGGGAGATCGAAAAGAACGACGAACAGTCACTACCCAACAAGGACCGGTCTGAGGCCGAGAAGCGACTTTGGAGCGATCACGTTCGCGGGCTACTTGAGGCTGACGATGTGGATGACGACGAATATTTGGATCTTTGCATTCTCCATGAAAATCAGACGTTGTCTCCCGCGGAGCGCCTCCGCTACGAGCGCAATTTTCTTCAGCGGGCTCTTTCGGTCGACCTGACCTACGACATTTTGGTCTTGAATCACGACAACAGGCTGCTGGAGCGCGTTGAAGCGTTGTCTAAGCTTCAGAACCGCTGGAAAGATCTTCTGAAAACCGTCCGGATGATTCTCGTGAGCCTGGACGATGAGCTTTCTCGCCTCTCCGGGGATAAGACGATTCTCATGGCTGTGCTCGCGGTTGCAGCAGGCATCGCTGACGAATCGGGATTTCGATCTGACGTCCGAATCACCGTTCAACAGCTGTCAGCGTTCGCTGATCTCTGTGAACGGAATCGTAATTTCATTCACGAGCGTACTGGGGTTCCCATTCGTCGGGACGTGCGCTCCAATCCTGTCCGGCAGCTGAATGGGCTCCTCAAGACCCTGGGCCTTAAGGTGAATCCCGTCGCCCGAGAAAAGCGAGCGAAACGGGCCACCCGGTACTACGCGTTGGATCCGGCAAAACTCGAACTCATGGCGCGATTGGCGTCGGCGTATCGCTGCAACAAGGACATCAAGGCTGAAATCGTGGCGGCAGCATAGGGGCCAGTACCCCGATATTTTAGGTTAAGTATCCTCCCTCGATCTATTGGTCCCATTACCCCAAAATGGCTCGGGTTAATTGTTCATAATATCCTGATGGTCGGCTCTCCCGGCAGCGGCAAATCAATGCTCGCGGCACGCCTGCCTTCGATTCTCCCACCGCTGTCGCCGGCCGAGCTGCTGGAAGTGTCGATGATCGCGTCGGTTGCCGGCGCAATCGACGGCGGTGCGCTCACCTCGCACCGGCCGTTTCGCGCCCCGCATCATTCCGCCAGCATGGCCGCGCTGACGGGGGGCGGCACGCGCGCCAAACCTGGTGAAATCTCGCTCGCGCATAACGGCGTCCTGTTTCTCGACGAGTTGCCGGAGTTCGATCCGCGCGTGCTGGATTCGCTCCGGCAGCCGCTCGAGAACGGCGAGATCGCGGTGTCCCGCGCCAATCATCGCGTGACCTATCCTGCGCGTTTCATGCTGGTGGCGGCGATGAATCCATGCCGCTGCGGCCATGCCTTTGAGCCTGGCTATGCCTGCAAGCGCGGCCGCATCGATCGCTGCACCGCTGACTATCAAATGCGCATCTCGGGACCTCTCCTGGACCGCATCGATCTGCGCATCGAAGTGCCGGCTGTGACCGCCTCCGATCTCATTCTGCCGCCTTCGTCGGAAGGTTCAGCCGAAGTCGGCGCTCGTGTTGCCACGGCACGGGACATTCAGGCAGCGCGCTATGCTGCGCTCGGCCTTACGAATGTCCGGACCAACGCCGAAGCCCCGGCGGCCGCGCTGGAAGACATCGCGCAACCGGATGCACAAGGGCTGAAGCTGCTCCGCGACGCCGCGGAAAGCATGCGTTTGTCGGCGCGAGGCTATCACCGGGTACTACGCGTCGCCCGCACGCTCGCGGACCTCGATGCCGCTGACAAGATCGGCCGGCTGCACCTTGCCGAAGCTCTGTCCTATCGCGCGCTCGCCGACGACATCAAACGCGCGGCCTGACATTATAGCGTTTTCGAGCGAAGCATGTCCTCGGACTTGACCCGAGGATGGTGACCTGCTCGCGTGAAGAAAACGCTTCAAAATAACAATACAGTTCGCCTCCGTCCGCGACGGATCCGCAAGTTGCCGCCCCGATCTGCCTCGCGACACCGGTCCTGTGATGTCTCGATAAGACCTCGTTAACCTTGTTCGCATCCGAACCGTTTCCGGTGTGGCCCTCGAGGACTTCCGCAATGTCATGCTTTCATGCTGACAGGGACACACACACGCTGCGCGTACTTTCGTTGGCGGCAACCGCCTCCGACGAACGCTGCAGGAAATTCGGGAAGGTCGATGGCAGCGCGATTATTCTGGATGAGGGCACGCCTGCGTGGGCTGATCCGGCAACATCCCCGGCTGAATGTTGCTTTTCGAGCCTTCATGACCTTTTCAATCGCGTTCGGAGGTGCCTACGGTTTCATTTCCGGAAGCCGAAGCGCCGATTACGACCCTCACGCCTTCGCAATCGGCATCAGCTTTCTGTTCGCGCTCGCTTGTGTCGCGCTGGCGATCCAGAGCATACGCTTGCGCAGGATGCGCAAGAAAATTCGCAAAGTTGCTCTCCACAATGAAGCGCTCGCTGATCGCAATTGGGAGCTGAAGGAAGCGGAGGAGCGCGCGCGCTGCCTTTTCGAGTCGCAGGGCGATCTGATCGTTTTGCGCGATGGGACCGGCGCCATCACCTCGGTCAATGATGCCTATTGCATCCTGGCTCAGCGATCACGGGCGGAGCTGCTTGGAACCCGGTTCGCGCTCCCCGTTCTCGAGCAAAGCGAGAGCATGATTGAATCGAACGGCACGCGAATTTGCGATCAGCGCGTCGAAACCGCACGAGGCCCCCGTTGGATTGCATGGCGCGAAGCCCTGATGCGGATCGACGCCAACCATCCGGCAGAACTACAATGCGTCGGCCGCGACGTCACCGATCGTACCGAGACCGAGCGCGTGCTCGGTGAAGCGCGGGATCACGCGAACGCGGCCAACCAGGCGAAATCGCGCTTCCTGGCGATGACGTCGCACGAGTTTCGCACACCACTTAACGGCATCATCGGCATGAGCGGATTGCTGTTGGAAACCTCGCTCACGCCCGAACAGACGACATATGTCAAGGCAGTGAAGGCATCCGGAGATGCATTGTTATCGCTGATCGAGGAGTTGCTCGACTATTCCAAGATCGAGGCCGGGAAGATCGACCTGGAACGCCGCCCTTTCATCCTGTGCGATCTGATCGAGGACATCACCGAACTGCTGGCGCCGCGTGCGCAGGCCAGGCAGCTTGAAATCGCCGCCTATATCGATGAGACCCTGCCAACCGAAGTGATCGGAGACGCCGCGCGCTTGCGCCAGGTGCTGCTCAATCTTGCAGGCAACGCAATCAAATTTACGGCGTCCGGCGGCGTTGCGCTGACCGTCGCCCCCGGCGTCGGGCACGACGATATTCGCTTCATGGTCCGTGACACTGGAATTGGCATTGCGCCGGATGCGCAGGCTCGGATTTTCCGTGATTTCGAGCAGGCCGACGACCAAATTGCGCGCAATTACGGCGGATCGGGACTGGGGTTAAGTATCAGCAATCGCATCGCTAAACGGATGGGCGGGCGCATCACGCTGCAGAGCAAGCCGGGTGCCGGTTCGACATTCGAGGTCTCAATCCCTCTTCCTGCTCACGAGAGCGCACCAGAACGAAAGCGCTTTGTCACGCCGGATCTGGCGGGACATCCAGTCATGCTCGTGGCGCCTCAGACCATCGAGACATCGCTGCTCGCCCGGCGCCTGGAGCGATGGGGGGCCGAGACTTGCACGACATCGGACCTCGCAGTTGCTCACGCGCTGCTTCCGGAGCGAGCGTGGCACGCCGTGCTTGTCGATCATGCGATGGGCAGAGATGAGATCTGGCGGCTCGGTCAGGTTGCCCGCCAACATTCGGCGCGCCGGATCGTCATGGTCACGCCATCCACAAGGCAGGACCTTCAGGCCACCGGCGCCGCGGCGTTTACGGGCTATCTTGTCAAGCCTTTGCGAGCTGCGTCGATCGCAGCGCGATTGTCTGCGCCGATCGAGGACTCGACCTTCCTTCGCACCACCAACGGCCAACCTGATTGCGACAGGCCTGAACGATCCGAGACATCGACCACGACGTCCGCACCAAGCCTTTCAATTCTCGTCGCGGAGGACAATGAGATCAATGCGCTCTTGACGCGATCACTCCTGACCCACCTCGGGCATGCCGTCATCGTCACCGCAAACGGAGAGAAAGCGCTGGAATCGTGGGACGCCGCCCTAGCCGCGGGTAAGCCCTACGATCTCGTCCTGATGGACGTCCAGATGCCGACCCTCGACGGCATTGAGGCCACCAGGAAAATTCGCGAACGAGAAGCCGCCCAGTTCGGCCGCCGCACGACCATCTTGGCGTTGACCGCCAACACGCTGACTGACGATCGTTATGCCTGCTTCGAGGCCGGCATGGATGGCTTTCTCGTCAAGCCGCTCGATCGCGACAGGCTGGCCGAAGCGCTTGCGGGATTGACGGCCGCTCGTCACGTCCCCGCCTGAGGTAACATGCACCAGTGCGCACGTCTCGTTGCCAATGAGACCTACCTTTGCGCACGAGAAATCTCTAAAGCCGCCTTAGCGCGACCTGCTCGACGACATGATCGGCCCCCTTCTTGAGGATCAGGTTCGCACGGGGCCGCGTCGGCAGAATGTTGTCCTCCAAATTGGCACGGTTGGTGCGCTCCCAGATTGCAATCGCCGTTGCGATCGCTTCATCGTCCGACAGCAGCGCGTACCGATTAAAATAGGACCGTGGGTCCTGAAAGGCCGAATCCCGCAGGGCAAGGAAGCGGGTCACGTACCAGTCGCGCAGCACCGGCTCTTCGGCATCGAGATAGACAGAGAAGTCGAAGAAATCGGAGACGACCGGAACGGCCCTGCCGTCGCGCGGGAGCGGACCGGTCTGCAGAACATTGACGCCTTCGACGATCAGAATATCGGGCTGACTGATCTCGATCCACTTATGAGGGACGATGTCGTAAGTCAGATGCGAGTAAACCGGTGCGCGCACCGGCGCACGGCCGGCCTTGATGTCACTGAGAAACGACAGCAGAACCGGCAAGTCGTAACTCTCCGGGAAACCTTTTTTCTGCATCAAGCCGCGTCGCTCGAGCACCGCGTTCGGAAACAAAAATCCGTCAGTCGTGACGAGTTCGACTTTGGGGCGCGGCGACCATCGTGCGAGCAGCGCCTGCAACACGCGCGCCGTCGTTGATTTTCCAACCGCAACCGACCCGGCAACACCGATGATATACGGCACCTTGCGATCATGAATGCCGAGAAACTGACGCTGAGCAACAAAGAGACGCTGCATCGAGGCCACATAGATCGACAGCAGTCTGGACAAAGGCAGATAAATTTCCTCGACCTCCACGAGATCTAACCGATCATGCATCGACCGTAACGCGGCGATTTCATTCGCCGCCAGCGTCATCGGCATATCGTGGCGGAGTTTTGCCCATTCGGCACGGGGGAAAACCCGATACGGATTATATTGCTGCTGTTCTGCCCGCGAATCCATGAAGCTTGCCTCGGGGCTGGAGCATGATCCCGAAAAGTGGAAACCGGCTTTCGGAAAAGATCATGCTCAAGTTGAATCGGACGCTAGTCGCGATTGCGTGCGGCTTTCTCTTCAAGTCCCGATCTCGTCGTGCGTTGCGCCAAAACAGCTTCGACATCTTCCAGCGTCACATCCCTGGCCTTCAACAGCACAAGGAAATGAAACAGGAGATCCGCACCTTCGGCGATCAAATGATGCCGATCATTCTCGACTGCCGCGATGACCGTCTCAACAACTTCCTCGCCGAGCTTCCTGGCGCAATGTACGGGGCCCTTGTCGAGCAGCTTTCGCGTGTAGGACGCATCGCCCCCGGATGCAGCCCGGGCGTCAATGATGGCAGCAAGATCATGGATCGTGAAACGCGGCATAATCCGTCTACTCGTCCGGTCGCACTTTTAGGCACACGGCAACTGTTGAATACCTAGCACTTATGCGATCCAAAGTCGTTAGGGATCGAGCCGCATGGCCAACCCGGCACGAACCATATGCTCCTTGGCTTCGCGAATGGTAAATTCCCCGAAGTGAAAGATCGATGCCGCAAGGACCGCCGTGGCATGGCCTTCGCGAATTCCATCGACCAGGTGATCGAGATTGCCGACGCCGCCGGACGCGATCACGGGCACGGAAACGCCATCGGCCACGCGCCGGGTCAGCGGCAGATCGAAGCCCTGGCGGGTGCCGTCGCGATCCATCGACGTCAGCAGGATCTCGCCCGCGCCGAGCGACACCACTTCCTGCGCATATTCGATCGCATCGATGCCGGTGGATTTGCGCCCACCATGAGTGAAGATTTCCCAACGGTCCGCGCCACCGGCCCTCGACACCCGTTTGGCATCGATGGCGACCACGATGCACTGGTCGCCAAACTTTTCCGCGGCCTCTTTGACGAACTCACGCCGGCTCACCGCTGCGCTGTTGATCGAGACCTTGTCCGCTCCGGAGCGCAGCAAGGTACGGATATCCTCGATGGTGCGAACGCCGCCGCCCACGGTCACCGGCATGAAGCAGGCTTCCGCGGTACGCCGAACCACATCCAACATGATGCCGCGATTTTCGTGCGTTGCGGTGATGTCGAGAAAGGTGAGTTCGTCGGCGCCGGCGGCATCGTATGCGACCGCCGCTTCCACGGGGTCGCCTGCATCCCGCAGGTCCACGAAGTTGACACCCTTGACGACCCGGCCATCCTTTACGTCAAGACATGGTATGACACGGACCTTGAACATCGTCGCCCGATACTCTCAAGCCGCCGCACGCGCGGCGTGAATCAGCTTCAGCGCTTCAACCGGATCGAGCCGGCCATCGTAGAGCGCCCGTCCAGCAATGGCGCCCGCGAGCTTCTTCGCACGCGGCGCGAGCAGCGCCTTTACATCCACGATGGAGGCGAAGCCACCCGACGCAATCACCGGAATTGAAATGCTGTCGGCAAGCGCAATCGTGGCATCGAGGTTCAGGCCCTTCAGCAAGCCGTCCCTGGCAATGTCAGTGAAGATGATCGCCGCGATTCCAGCGTCCTCGAACCGTCGCGCGATGTCGAGTGCCGACACTTCCGACGTCTCGGCCCAGCCGTCCACCGCGACTTTGCCATCACGCGCGTCGAGACCGACCGCAACGCGTCCCGGAAACGCCCTGGCGGCTTCCTTGACCAGAACAGGATCGCGTACCGCGGCCGTGCCGATGATGACGCGCGCAACACCCTTGCCGAGCCAGGCTTCGACCGTTTTCAGATTCCGAATGCCGCCGCCGAGCTGAACCGGCAGGGCAACGGTTTTCAAGACCCGCTCAACCGCATCCGCATTCACGGGCTTACCGGCGAACGCGCCGTCGAGATCGACCACATGCAGATACTCGAAGCCTTGTGCGGCGAATGAGCGCGCCTGCTCCGCGGGATCAAGATTGAAAACGGTCGCGCGCGCCATATCGCCCTGCTCGAGGCGAACGCACTGACCGTTCTTGAGATCGATGGCGGGGAAGAGGATCACGGTTTCCATCTCAGGAAATTGGCGATTAGAGCCAGCCCGAATCGCTGGCTCTTTTCGGGATGAAACTGAGTGCCGACCGCGGTGTCCTTGCCGACGATCGCCGTCACCGGACCACCATAATCAGCGCGCGCGAGCACGTCGGTCTCGTTGGCGGCGTTCAGGTGGTAGGAGTGCACGAAATAGGCGTGACGGCCCTTCGGTCCCAATGGCAGACGCTCGAGCACCGGATGCTCCCGCACCGGATCAAGCGTATTCCAGCCCATGTGGGGAATCTTCAGTCTCTCGTCACGCGGCGAAATTTTCTCGACGTCACCGGCGATCCAGCCTAGCCCGTCCGTTGTCACGTGCTCCCTGCCCCGTGTCGCCATCAGCTGCATCCCGACGCAAATGCCCAAAAACGGACGCGCTTTATCGCGCACCGCCTCCGTCATGGCCTCCACCATGCCGTCGAGCGCATCAAGGCCCTTGCGGCAATCGGCGAACGCGCCGACGCCGGGCAGTACCACGCGATCGGCCCGGAACACCACATCCGGATCGCGCGTCACGATGATCTTTTCCGAACCTTCCATGTTGCGCGCCGCGCACTCAAATGCCTTGGCGGCCGAATGAAGATTACCGGAGCCATAGTCGATAATCGCGGCCGTCACCGCCTGAACCCGGGTTGAGGAAACAGGCCGACGATGTCGCCGCGCAGCGTCGACGGCGGATGGGAGTGGTCCGAAGCGCCTCGGGTCGGAGGCGGCGCGCCGCGATCGATCGCCAAGGGATCGAAATCCGCGCCCGGCATCGCTCGCCAGCGATCGAAAAAACGCCGCTCAGCGGCTTCCTCGTCGTCTGCGACAACGACGTCGAGCGGACGCCACTTTTGCCGCGACAACGTCCAGCGCCGCAAACTCGCCGCTTCCAATCCCATCAGCACGGCGATCACGGCCATCACCGCAATGCGTGTTCCCCCGCTGACGCGCAGCAGCGTCATCGTGGCTTCCACCGCGATCGACAGAACCAAATACCCACCGAGCGCCAACCAAAGTCGTTGGTAAAGCAGCCACAATGGACCGAACACAAAAGCCCCAAACGAAAAGCCATCGCGAACGAACACGAAATTGTCCGTGGTGCCGCGCACGTCTGGCCCGTCGACCGGTGGCGCATGGACTGTATAGACCGACATTGCACTCTCCGCTGACAACGGAACGGTCAGCCGCCGAGCTGACCCTTTGTTGATGGCACTTCGTCCGCAGCGCGCGGATCGATCGCTACCGCTGCACGAAGCGCTCGCGCCAGACCCTTGAAGCAGGATTCGGCGATATGATGGCTGTTCTCGCCATATAGCGTCTCCACGTGCAAAGTCACTCCCGCATTGACGGCAAAGGCATTGAACCATTCGCGCACCAGTTCGGTGTCGAACTCACCGATCTTGTCGCGGGGGAAATCGACCTTGAACACGAGCACCGGCCGGCCGGAGATATCGATCACGATCCGGGACAACGTTTCGTCCATTGGCATATAGACGCTGGCATACCGGCTGATGCCAACCATCGAGCCGAGCGCCTGCTTCACAGCCTGGCCCAGCGCGATGCCGACATCCTCCGTCGTGTGGTGGTAATCGACGTGGAGATCGCCGACGGCTTTGACCGTGATGTCGATCCGCGAATGGCGGGCGAGCAGATCCAGCATGTGGTCAAAAAAGCCGATGCCGGTTGCAACCTTCGACACACCGGAGCCATCGAGGTTGACCGCGACCTCGATGTCCGTTTCCTTGGTCTTGCGCTTGATGCTCGCCGTGCGCATGAAAAGCTCTCTGCCTCGCGCATGATCCGCCTCCGCCAGAGTGTAAGCGGTTGGGCAACAAGATCACGCGCCATCTAACGATCTGAGCGCGTCGGACACAAATCGATATCCACTCCTGCTGACCGCGCTCTGATAGAACGCGGCTCTTTTAACAGGCTCAGGTCCCCTTCGCTACTGCGGGATGATGCATTTTGCTAGTGTTCTTCGAGCATGGTGACTAGTGGAGGGATTTGACATTCGCCACCCATTTGCCGCGGGCACCGAGATGCGAATGTTGGAATCGGACCACTGGAACGGAATCCAACGCCGATTGCAACGCGGCGCGGCAATGCCTAAATCTGGCGGGTCATCAAGGGGTTCATATGCAAGCATCACAGCCGGAGGTGTGGCACGGCACCACGATCCTGACCGTCCGCAAGGGCGGCAAAGTGGTCATTGGCGGAGACGGTCAGGTGTCGATCGGACAGACCGTCATCAAATCCAACGCGAAGAAGGTCAGGAAGCTCGGAAAAGGCGACGTCATCGGCGGCTTCGCCGGCGCCACCGCCGATGCCTTCACCCTGTTCGAGCGGCTGGAAAGCAAGCTCGAACAGTATCCCGGCCAACTCACCCGCGCCGCCGTCGAACTCGCCAAGGACTGGCGAACCGATCGCTATCTGCGGCGGCTGGAAGCCATGATGCTCGTTGCCGACAAAGACGTCTCGCTGGTGCTGACCGGGACCGGAGACGTGCTGGAGCCCGAATCCGGCGTGATGGCGATCGGCTCTGGCGGGAATTACGCGCTTGCCGCCGCGAGGGCCCTGGTCGACTCCGACAACGACGCCGAGACCATTGTCCGCCGTTCTCTCGATATCGCCGCCGATATCTGCGTTTATACCAATCGAAACTTGACGGTCGAGATGCTGTCCACGGATTGAGCACGACGGCTCCTGCAGGAGGCTCTTGTCGGAGTATTCGTGACAACCGTCGTCGTGCCAATCTATCCAGCTCGGCGTCACTGGCAGGCCGGGCCGCCCATCATTTGACCGCTTGTTCCCCCAACGATCCAACATATCTTCGAGAACATGATGAACTTCTCTCCTCGCGAAATCGTCTCCGAACTCGACCGTTTCATAGTTGGCCAGACCGACGCCAAACGCGCCGTCTCCATCGCGTTGCGCAATCGCTGGCGGCGCCAGCAATTGACCGGACCACTGCGCGAGGAGGTGTTGCCGAAGAACATTTTGATGATCGGCCCGACCGGCGTCGGCAAGACGGAGATCGCGCGACGGCTGGCGAAGCTTGCAAACGCCCCCTTCCTCAAGGTGGAGGCCACGAAATTCACCGAAGTGGGATACGTCGGACGCGACGTCGAACAGATCGTCCGTGATCTCGTGGAAGTCGCGATCGGCCAGACCCGCGAGCGCAAGCGCAAGGATGTTCAAGCACGCGCACAGCTTGCCGCCGAGGAGCGCGTTCTGGACGCCTTGGTCGGCGCCAATTCGAGCGCCGCAACGCGTGATTCCTTTCGCAAGAAACTGCGGGCAGGTGAACTGAATGACAAGGAAATCGAGATCGAGACGCAATCATCCGGCGGAGCACCGATGTTCGAGATTCCCGGCATGCCGGGAGCACAGGTCGGTGCGATCTCGATCGGTGATATTTTCGGCAAGATGGGCGGACGAACCAAGACCCGAAGGCTGACCGTTTCTGACTCTCATGAAATCCTGATCAACGAGGAATCTGACAAGCTGCTCGATAGCGATCAGCTCACGCTGGAAGCGATCGCTGCGGTCGAAAATAACGGCATCGTGTTTCTCGACGAGATCGACAAGATCTGCGTGCGTGACGGGCGCAGCGGCGGCGACGTCTCGCGCGAAGGCGTGCAGCGCGACCTGCTGCCGCTGATCGAAGGAACGACGGTCTCGACCAAGCATGGCGCGGTGAAGACCGACCATATCCTGTTCATCGCGTCAGGCGCGTTTCATATTGCCAAGCCTTCCGATTTGCTCCCCGAATTGCAGGGCCGGCTGCCGATCCGCGTCGAACTGGAGGCCCTGACACGCAATGACTTGCGGCGCATCCTGACCGAGCCAGAGGCCTCGCTCATCAAACAATACGTCGCGTTGATGCAGACCGAAGAGGTCACGCTCGACATCACCGATGATGCCGTCGACGCACTCGCGGATATCGCGGTTGCGGTGAATTCAACCGTGGAGAACATCGGTGCGAGACGGTTGCAGACCGTCATGGAGCGGGTGCTCGACGACATCTCGTTCACGGCTCCTGACCGCAAAGGCGAGACGGTCCGCATCGACTCCGGATATGTCCAGAAGCATATCGGGGATCTGGCCAAGAATGCCGATTTGAGCAGGTTCATCCTCTAGAGTCTGTCACCGCGTCACGGAAACGCTGAAAGATTCTATTTTTTTGACGCGTTTTTTCCCGCGAACCGGATTCCATTTTTGGGTCAAGCCCAAGGACGTGCTTCGCTCGAAAACGCTATGGAGACTGATTCCGACATCAGACTCGAGCGCTGGCTTTTGATCGCACCTTTTGATCGCGGATGATCCAATCCCGAAAACCGGTTCGTTTTCGGGATTATGCTCTGACTCGGCGTCGCAACCGCACGTAAAGCGCGCCCTCGCCGCCATGGCCGGAGTGGGCCTCGTCGAAACCCACGACCAGCGAGCGAAACTCGGGGAGAGCAAGCCATTGCGGGACCTGCCGGCGCAGTACGCCCCGCTCGGAGTCCAGCCCCCTCGCGCGGCCCTTGCCGGTAATGACAAGCACGAAGGTGAGGCCATCGCCCGACGCGTTTTGTAAAAATTGCAGAAGGGCTCGATATGCCCGCGTTTGCGTCATGCCATGCAGGTCGATCCGGGCATCGATGTCTTTCCGCCCTCGTGACAATTGCGATCGCTCGCGGCGGGTGAGCGGCGCTGGCTGCGGGCTATTGAATCTGGCCGTTTTTTTGATTGAGCTTGATTCG
Source organism: Nitrobacter vulgaris (assembly GCF_002028545.1). Classification (GTDB taxonomy): domain Bacteria; phylum Pseudomonadota; class Alphaproteobacteria; order Rhizobiales; family Xanthobacteraceae; genus Nitrobacter; species Nitrobacter vulgaris. The sequence continues at coordinate 32,550 of NZ_MWPQ01000002.1, read as the reverse complement.
GACCACGTCGCGGGGTTCGCAATCCTGGCGGACTTCACTTCAAGCCGGAGTTGCAATGGATCTGGCCGAGGCCGTTTGCGCAATGGCTTGGCTTGCCCCGCAACGCCTTCCCACAAACGGCGCTCTTCCTCCGTAAGTACGCGCTGGCGGTTTGGCCGCGCGGATGCGTCGGGCGACAAGCGTTTCATCGCGCCCAGCGATGCCAGCGGCGGCGGTAATGGGTGCGATGCCGCCGGTTGTGCATGGATCTGACCTCAGGCCGCGCCGAGGGCAGCGGGGTGGCGTTCGATGGTGCGGCTTTCGCCGCTGGCGTCGGAGCAGCCCCGGCTTGTTCACCCGCGGGAAAAGAAGAGGGCGCGGAGGTATGCGGGGTGTTGGCCGGCTTCTGATCCTTGGGCGGAAAAAGCTTTGCTATTCTTGCCGAGGGTCGTGTTTGCGGAAGCGGCATGGTTCTGGCGCGAGCGACCGGATCAAGGCTGTTCGGGACGAGCATGACGAAGTGCATATGGTGTCGCAGACGGCCCGACACCCGCCCCGCTTCCGAACCGGCGCCGAAGTAAAGGTCCGCGCGGGCCGGACCAACAATGGCAGAGCCTGTATCTTGCGCAATCATCAGTCGATGAAAAGGCGTTTTCGCCTGTTCGGATTCGATCGGCAACTCGCCTTCGATGAAGAAAGGCGTGCCATAGACATGCAGCGATTTGTCGACCGCAATCGACCTGCCCGGCGTCAAAGGCAGACCCTGTGCTCCGATCGCCTCGTCGTTGTCCGAGAGCTTCACCTCGTGAAAGAACACGTAGGAGCGGTTCTGACGGCGCAATTCCTTGGCGCCATCCGGGTTTTCATTCATCCACTGCCGGATGCGTTGCATCGACATCTGATCCTTCGGGACGATGCTGCGTTCGATCAGAATACGACCGACTGCGGTATATGGATATCCGTTATAGGAATCATAGTTGATGCGTAAGGTGGAGCCGTCCTCGAGCCGAACGCGCGCTGAGCCCTGGATTTGCGTGAAGAGCAGATCGGTCTGGCTCTTGAGCCAGCAGATTTCGAGGCCGCGGCCTTCGATCGCGCCATCCTCGATTTCGGCGCGATCGTAGTAGGGGACCAGCTTTCGGCGGCCAATCTTGCGATACACCGGCCCGCTGTTGGGCAGGCTCGGCGCGCTTTGCGTGAATCCCCGGACAAAAAGGTTCGAGGGGCGCCGGTAAACCGGGACGGTGTAGACATCCGTTCTGGCGCGCGACCCGTCGATGATTGGCTCGTAATAGCCGGTAACGAAACCGTCCGTTTCGCCGAGACGTGAAATGCGCACGGCCCGGAAATGGTTTTCGAAGAAGGCTTTCGCTTTGGCGTCGTCTGAGATGTTGGCCGTCTTCGCCGCTCGGCACGGCTCCCACAAGGTTGCGCCGAGCGCCTTCTGACTGACGGCCGTTATACGCCGCACAGTGACGGCGCGGCAGCTGGCGCGAAAAGCCTTGAACGCGTCAAGATGATTGTCGTTGTTCCAGCCAGCGATGCCAGCCCAGGAAACCGGCGAGTATTTACCATCAACGATCTCGAGCGGCCCGGCCGAACGATGATGGCTATCGTGAGCTTGGGCGGCGACAGGCGCAATCGCGGCGGCGACGCATAATCCGACCGCGCACCTTCTTAACCGATAGAAGTCAGCTGACGCTTCCGGTGCCAACCAGTTTCCAGTTCGGATCGCGCGACGAGATATCGCGGGCAAACGTCCAAACATCGGTAATATCGGAAATCTTCTCAGGGTTTCCGTCGACGATCACTCCGGTCCTGTCGCGGGTGACAGAAATCATCTGCGAAATGAAGCGGACCGTCAGTTGCTCGGCGCCGTCTCGCAATTCCGCACCGATCAACTCGGCTTTATCAATTGATACAAATCGCGTTTCGGTCTTCTGCTCGAGTCTCTCTCTATCCTTGATAGCCGCATCAAAGCTTTCATAGACATCCGACGACAGCAGGTCCTTCAAAGTCCGGCGATCCCCGTTGGCGAATGCCAGTACGATCATCTCATAGGCACTGCGTGCGCCGCTCAGGAAATGCCCGGGATCGAAGGAGGAATCCTGGGCTGCAATAGCATCGAGCCCTAAAGCGAGTGTCGTGCCCGGTTCAGCCAAATTCTTCCAGCGATCGGAATTTGGCCCCACATCGGCGGTGGGCGTCGCGGATGACTGATTGATCACGGTTCCCGGCACCGGAACGACGTTGTTGTCCTGGGTACCACGCAGGACTTCCCGCGTAGCATCGTAAGGCGGACGCTCACTTCCTGTCCGCTGCCCGAGAACACTGCGCAGACGCAGGAAAATAAAGACCGCCAGCGCCAGGAAAATGATGGTGTAAATATCCACGTCGTCTTCACTTTCTGATCGGCTAGGATCACGGCCTGCGAACAAACGTCCAGCCGTGGGCCAGGTTCGCATCGGACGGCCGGATTTATTTAAGTACGAAACATAGTCCGGCCAAGGGCGGATTTTAGCATAACGAGCGGACCAGGGAGGGTGCCTCCTTTGCCAAGTTGACCAAACATAGCGCGTTTCCGATCAAAGGGGAAAGTCCGATTGCAGGCAGAAAGCGCATTCCCTCAACAGTTTGAGGGCACGGGCGAAAGGCCTGTGGTGCGGCCGAGGGACGCCCCCGGGTTCACTGGCGCGTCCGCCGTCCTTGTGGACAGCGGCAGGCTTATGTTAGCCACTCGCCCCGACGCGGCACTTCGCTCTTCAAGCAGGCGCATCGTCTGACAAGTCGGCTTGAAGTTTTAGGAGAGAGAGATCCATGACCAACGGCAACGGCACGCCTCCCGAGGCAGCCCCTTCACCCCAATTGAACGTGCTGGCCCAGTACACCAAAGATTTCTCTTTCGAGAATCCCAACGCGCCCGCCTCCCTCGCGCCTCAGCAACAGCCTCCGTCGATCAGCGTTCAGATCAATGTGGGCGCCAGCAACGTGGCGGAGAACGACTATGAGGTGGTGCTTAAAGTCGAAGGCAAGGCTGAACATACCGGCAAGCTGATGTTCAGTTTCGAGCTCGCCTATGCGGGCGTGTTCCGAATCGTCAACGTCCCCCAGGAAAATCTTCACCCCCTGGTCATGATCGAATGCCCACGGCTGCTGTTCCCATTCGCTCGCGAAATTGTCGCCACAACCGTTCGTGGCGGCGGATTTCCGCCACTGATGCTCGACCCAATTGATTTTGTAAGCCTGTATCGACAAAACATGGAGCGTCAGGCCGCCGCCGCGGCGCAACAAAAGCCAAGCTAATCCACGGCGAGCGAGGCCGTCGCCCTTAAAGGCGATTCATATACGTGAATCAGACGCCATCCCGTTCCAGGACTGGATTCAGCTTTTCGGATTCCTGGGCCAGGAATTCTGTCCAGATCGCCTTCTCGCCGAGCGTAGCGACGAAATTCCGATGCGCAATGCGGTCGGCCTCGGTCACGCGCGAGGACAGCGGCACCGTTCGCTGACGTCTTGGCAGTTCCAAAGTTCCGCCGGATTGACGGGGCGTGGCTTCAGCCAGGATTAATTGCGACTGGCGCGCGCCAATGAGATCAATATAGACTTCCGCAAGCAGCTCGGCGTCCAGCAATGCGCCGTGTTTGGTTCGGCGGCTATTGTCGATGGCATAGCGCGAGCACAGGTCGTCCAGCCGGTTCGAGACGCCGGGATGTTTTCGACGCGCCATCAATAGCGTGTCTACCAACCGCTCGCGGCCGATCGCCTGCCTTTTGAGGCGATCAAGCTCGGCATTGATGAAGCTGATATCGAACGATGCGTTGTGAATGATCAGAGGCGCATCACCAATAAATTCCAGAAACTCATCAACGACGTGCGCAAACAGCGGTTTGTCGGCAAGGAATTCGCTCGACAGGCCATGTACCGCGAACGCCTCTTGTGGCATATCGCGTTCCGGATTGATGTAACGGTGGAACGTTTGCCCCGTCGGCATGCGGTTGAATATCTCAACGCAACCGAGCTCAACCAGACGATCGCCTCGCAGCGGATCCAGGCCGGTGGTTTCGGTATCGAGAACGATTTCGCGCATGCGCTTTCGTGATATTAGAGCGTTTTCCAGCGAAGTGAATGTCAGTTCGCGTGAAGAAAACGCGTCAAATCAAAATCATAGTGCTCGCTTCTGATTCCCTCAGAAGCGGACCGGCTCAGGAGAATCAGAGCCGCCGCCGCGGCATCTTAGCAGCTGCTGCCAAGATTTCCCGGATTTGCGCGCGCACGTGATCAAGACCGTGCGAGGTATCCACTACGAAATCCGCCCGCGTGCGCTTTTCGGCATCCGGCAACTGCCGGGCAAGGATTGCTTCCAGCTTTTCGCTCGTCATGTTGTTGCGAGCCATGATGCGCTTGCGCTGAATGTCAGGCGTTGTCGTGACGACAACGACCGCGTCGACATCCTGCTCGCCGCCGGTTTCAAACAGCAACGGCACATCAACCACCGCTACCGCTGCACCTGACCGCTCAGCCTGCTCGAGAAACGCGCGACGGTAGACATGCAGCATGGGGTGCACGATCTCCTCAAGCCGCTTCATGGCTGCGGTATCGTGCACGACCTTTGCCGACAATTTCTCACGGTCGACTTTGCCGTCGACGGTCGTGCCGGGAAACGTGGCCTCAATCACCGGGGCCGCCTCTCCTTCATAGATGGCGTGAACGGCCGCGTCCGCATCGTAAACCGGAATCCCCGCTTCTGAAAAAAGTCGGGCGGTGGTCGATTTCCCCATTCCGATCGAGCCGGTCAGCCCAAGCACCAGCATATCCGAACATCCGCTGTTACAGCGATAGCAACTCTTGAGAGCGCAGAAAAGCAAGCAGCGGCAACAGCGGCAAGCCTAGAATGGTGAAATGATCTCCTTCGATCAGGCTAAATAGATGGATGCCGAGGCTTTCGAGCTGATAGGCGCCGACACTGGAGGAAGCCGCATCGCCAGCCGCGTCCAGATACACTCTGATCGTGTCCTCGCTCAGTTCCCGCATCGTCATCCGCGCGACTGAGACATTTTCAAACAGCGGCTTACCATCGCGCACGACCGAGACGCCGGCGTGCAAAAGATGAGTCCGCCCAGAAAGCGCACGCAGATGTGCGGCCGCCCCCGCGCGCCCGACCGGCTTGTTGAACAGACAGCCATCGCATTCGAGCGTCTGATCCGCCCCGATGACGTAGCGGCCGGGCGAGCGCAACGAAACGTCACGTGCTTTTTCACAGGCCAAACGGGCCGCGATCTCACCGGCGGTCGTGAGGCCGGAACTTTGCTGGACGGTTCGCTCGTCGATCGCAGCCGGGACTGTCTCGAATGACAGACCTGCATTGGCGAGCAATAGTTGTCGCACCCGGCTTTGCGACGCCAGTATCAGGGGTTTTGATTCGCGCCATATCGCCATTTCCGGCCTACCCCGGACCACGCTGCCGGCGCCTGTCGGCAAACAGCTTCATGATCGCCGCGGCCGTCTCCTCGATCGACCGGCGAGTGACATCCAGTTGAGCCCAGTCGTGTTTCATACTCAGGCGGCGGGCGTGGATCACTTCGTCCGTAACAGATTGGCGATCGATATAGGCCTCATTGCCTGGTCCTGCCCCGATGCTCAACAACCGGTTCTGCCGGACCTGAATCAGGCGCTCGGGTGTTGCATGAAGACTGACAACCAAGGGGTTCTTCAACGATTCGAGTTGACGTGGAATCGCGATGCCCGGCACTAGCGGAACGTTCGCAGTGCGGATGCCGCGGTTGGCAAGGTAGACCGACGTTGGTGTCTTCGAGGTGCGCGACACACCGACCAAAACAACGTCCGCCTCCTCCAGACCTTCGACGTGCTGCCCATCGTCATGCATCATCGTGTAGTTCAAGGCGTCGATACGCTTGAAATAGTCCGCGTTCAGCGTGTGTTGGGCACCAACGCGGCCGGTCGTATCAGCGCCAAGGTAGGCCTGAAACAGCTGCATGACCGGGCCGATAATCGAAAGGCTTGGACTGTTAATCGCCTGGCACTTGGCCTCGAGGCGCGCCACCAGATCCTTTTCCAGCAGTGTGAACAGAACGATTCCCGGCGCTTCCTCGATTTCCGCAAGAATGCGATCGAGCTGCTTCTGGCTGCGAACCATAGGGTAGACGTGTTCGATAGGCGTGACATCGGCATATTGGGCGGCCACCGCGCGTGAAACGGTGATCAGCGTCTCGCCAGTCGAATCGGAGACAAGATGAAGATGAAAATCGCGGCCGGTCACGGGTGCCATGGACCTGCATACCCTGTGTATCGTTGTGGAGACCTAGCCGCAATTTCGCTTATTCTGCGACAGCTACGGGATAACCTTGATTTTTCTTCACAGGTCTCCTGAAGGCAAAACTCTGTCCGCCGTCTCGGAAGATAGTAGGGCTGTGTGGACTTGTCTCTTGATAATCACGTACGAATGCGGGGTAAGTACCTGGCTCCACGATGATCTTTTGATTGATCGTGAATGCCTCGGAATCTCGTGCCTATGTGGGCAAGGTACGGAAAAGACGGGGACGACATTGTGTTCGCCCAATTCACCGTCACTTAAACTCAAACTGAAGAATCTTAAGATTTTCTTTAGAAAGAGTCGCTTGCGGATATCGCTCCGATTCTGGCAGGTACTGGACGCGCGGCAGATCGTAAGACCGAGACCTGAACGAGACGATCGATGTACGAATGGATCAAAGCCTTTCATGTCATTGCGATCATTTCCTGGATGGCGGGAATGCTTTATCTGCCGCGGCTGTTTATCTATCACTGCGATGCGGAGATCGGCTCGAAGCAATCCGAGACGTTCAAGATCATGGAGCGCAGGCTCTTCAAGGCCATCATCAATCCGGCGATGATGGTGGCTTGGGGACTCGGTCTTTATATGATGTGGGAGCGTCAGTGGTATTCGGTCGGCTGGTTTCAGGGTAAATTGGCGCTCGTCATCCTGATGTCCGCCGTTCACGGCTATTTCGCCCGCCGCGTGCGCGATTTCGCGGCCGACCGCAATGTGATGAGTCAGAAATTCTATCGTATTATCAATGAGGTTGTAACAGCCCTCATGATAGGCATCGTTATTCTGGTCATCGTCAAGCCATCTTAGGCCGGAAAACGACCGGCAAGAGTCTGTCAGCACCTCCTTGCGCGGAGGCAATCAATTTTCTATATTGTGCGCATCCCACCCTACGCAGGCGGATGTGGTCGCGTCCCGGTTTCTAAATCGAACCGGTCGCCACGTCAGGTTTGAAGCCTTTCGGTGCCCTTCCTCGCTCGAGGTTTTTCCCGGTACGGGCAGGACTGCGGACTTTTCTTTCGGTCGTCGTCCGCATCTTCACGAAACCGCCTGGCAATCCTCCTCAAGCATTCCACAGGACTTCTCCCAATGCGGGAAATGAAACTTCAAGACCTCAAAGCCAAGACTCCAGCTGAACTCGTCTCGTTTGCGGAAGAGCTTGGGGTTGAAAATGCCAGCACCATGCGCAAGCAGGAGCTGATGTTCGCGATTCTGAAGCAGCTTGCCATCCAGGAAACCGATATCATCGGCGAGGGTGTCGTTGAGGTGCTCTCGGACGGCTTCGGCTTCCTGCGCTCGCCGGACGCTAACTATCTGCCTGGTCCGGACGATATCTATGTTTCGCCATCGCAGATTCGCCGCTTCGGTCTGCGAACCGGAGATACCATTGAAGGGCACATTCGTAGCCCCAAGGAGGGCGAGCGCTACTTTGCGTTGTTGAAAGTCAACACGCTCAATTTCGAGGATCCCGAGAAGTCCAAGCACAAGGTCAACTTTGACAACCTGACGCCTTTGTTCCCCGATCAGCGGTTCCGGCTCGAGCTGGAAGATCCCACTCGTAAGGATCTGTCGGCGCGGGTTATCGATATCGTCGCTCCGATCGGCAAGGGTCAGCGCGCCCTGATCGTGGCGCCGCCACGGACCGGCAAGACCGTGCTGATGCAGAACATCGCGCACTCCATCACCGCCAATCATCCCGAATGCTATCTGATCGTTCTTCTGATCGATGAACGTCCCGAGGAAGTCACCGACATGCAACGCTCGGTGAAAGGCGAAGTCGTGTCTTCCACTTTCGACGAACCGGCGGTGCGCCATGTCCAGGTTGCCGAGATGGTGATCGAAAAGGCCAAGCGTCTGGTCGAACACGGTCGCGACGTCGTTATCCTGCTCGATTCGATCACGCGTCTGGGCCGCGCCTACAACACCGTGGTGCCCTCCTCCGGCAAGGTGTTGACAGGCGGCGTCGATGCTAACGCCTTGCAGCGGCCAAAGCGGTTCTTCGGCGCAGCGCGCAACATCGAGGAAGGCGGCTCACTGACCATCATCGCTACCGCGCTGGTCGATACCGGAAGCCGTATGGACGAAGTGATCTTCGAAGAGTTCAAGGGTACCGGCAATTCGGAGCTGATCCTCGACCGCAAGGTCGCCGACAAGCGAACCTTCCCGGCGATCGACATCGCCCGCTCCGGGACGCGCAAGGAAGAGCTGATCACCGATCCGCAACTGCTCAAGAAGATGTATGTGCTGCGGCGCATCCTCAACCCGATGGGTACCATGGATGCGATCGAGTTCCTGCTCGACAAGCTGCGCAACACTAAGAACAACGGTGAGTTCTTTGAGTCGATGAATACTTGATCATTCGGGCTTGGGTGCGCGGCTCTCGCGCAAGCGAAAGTGTTTGGCTTCTCAACCCGCTTTCGAGTCTCCTAGAGCATTATTGCTTCTGATTGAATCAGAAGCGAAGCTCTGGATTATCGTTTTGACGTGGTTCCTTCACGCGAACCGGTCACCACTTCGCTCGAAACGCTATAAAATCCCGCTAAGGGCCTCGGGATGGGTCAACGGCAGCGAGCAGGACTGACCGCGGCAGATGAAAGCGGCGCTTTGCGTCACCGCCGTAATCTTTGCTCGCGCCGAATGATCCTGCGGCAGCGCATCGGCATGCGGCGCGTGCAGCACGATGCTTGTCGCGTGCGGCAGTTTTCGTGCGGCGCTGAGCAACGCGTCGGCTTGTGCGCCCTCGCCGACCACGACGATCTCCGCGCCGCTGAGGCGAAGATCAAGCGCATTCATGAGCGACAGCTGGCCAAAGCCGTTCTCGGTCGCGCTCGGCAGCAAGGCAGCGAAGAGGTTATCGATGCAGTCGCGCCATTTTGTGGCGCCGGTCAGCGCGGCGAGCCGTACCAGGTTTTGCGCGATTAGTCCGTCGTGGTTGGGGATGGCGTCATCGGCCGTCGAATGCGGCCGCACGATCAGCCCTTCGGCGTCGTCGGCCGTTAGGTAATAGCCGCCATGGTCGACATCGGCGTAGTGCGTGTCCAACGTGGATTGCCAGCGTAACGCCTGCGCAAGATATGCGTTGTCGCCGGTCGCTTCGAACAGAGCGAGCGCGGCGCGTCCCATCGCGGCATAGTCGGACGCGAGCGCCGGAATCAAAAGCCTTCCCTCGCGCCAGGAATGTCCAAGCCGCCCGTTGCGGGTCATGTTGGTCCGAACGAACTCGAACGCCGTTCGCGCGGTTTGCAGCCAGTCAGGCTTGTCGAAGACGCAAGCGGCGTGAACGAGAGCGGCGATCATCAAGCCGTTCCAGTCGGCGAGAACTTTATCATCGAGTCCCGGACGAACCCGGCTTTCCCGGTGCGCCAGTAGCTTTTCGCGCAGCGCCCGCATGTGAGCGATGTCGTCGCTGGCCACATCGATGCTTCTGAGGCGGTTGGGAATATTGTGACCTTCGAAATTGCCGTTTGCGGTGATGTCATAGCGCGCGGCAAAATCGGCGGCGTCGGCAGGGCCGAGCACCTCATTGACCTCTTTCAGAGACCAAACGTAGAACTTGCCCTCCTCGCCTTCGGTGTCCGCATCGAGTGAAGAGGCAAAACCGCCCTCGGCCGCCAGCATTTCCCGGCGCAGCCAATCGACCGTCTCGATCGCGCGTTCGCGGTACAACTGATTATTGCTACGTGCATAGTCGAGCGCGAGCAGATCAAGGATCTGTGCGTTGTCGTAAAGCATCTTCTCGAAGTGCGGCACCAGCCATCTGTTGTCGACCGAATAGCGTGCATAGCCGCCGCCAAGGTGATCGTAGATACCGCCCTGGCTCATTCGGGTCAGGGTCAGCGTTGTGGCCGAGAAGAAGCGGTCGTCGTGGGTGCGCGCACCGGCGCGCCAGAGAAATTCCAGCACCGAACACTGCGGGAATTTTGGTGCGCCCTGCAGGCCGCCGTGCACCGGGTCGGTTGAACGTGTGATGGCGACGGCTGCGTTATTGAGTTCGGCAACGCCGAGATTGGCCGGGTTTTTCGACTTGGCGCGTTCGGAAAGCCGTGCGATCAGCGCGTCGCGGTTGCGCGAGATTTTATCAGGCTGATCGCGAAAGACCTGCGCCACCGATTGTAGAACGTCGGTGAATGCCGGGCGGCCGAAGTCCGGTAGCTTCGGAAAATAGGTGCCGCCCCAAAACGGCGATCCATCGGGCAACAGGAACATCGTCAGCGGCCAGCCGCCCTGCTCGCCGAGATGGTGCAGCGCGCTCATGTAGATCTGATCGATATCAGGCCGCTCCTCGCGATCGACCTTGATGCAGACGAACAGTTCGTTCATCACTGCGGCGACCTCGTCGTCTTCGAAGCTTTCGTGCGCCATGACATGGCACCAGTGACAGGCTGCGTAACCGATTGAGAGCAGGATCGGACGGTTGCTGCGCTGCGCCTCAGTGAGCGCCTCGGGTCCCCAGGGCCACCAATCGACGGGATTGTGCTTGTGCTGCAGCAGGTAGGGACTGGTTTCCGCGGCCAGACGGTTCTCTGGGCGGTCTGACCCCGTAGCGACGTGATTCATATCGGAGTGCCCTTCTGCGAATCTGCGATAGCGGAAAACGTACGGCGGGGTTCGTTGCAATTGCTTTGAAGTTCAGATCATCGAAGTAGTCCAAGACATAAGTCATGCATCCGCGAGAACAAACGATCTTTGCGCTGTCGTCGGGCCGGCCGACGTCGGCGATCGCTGTTGTGCGTGTGTCCGGCCCAGAGGCTGGCACCGCACTTCGAGACATCGCAGGTGCAGTTCCCGTTGCGCGTATGGCGACGCGCGTATTGCTGCGCGACCGGGCCGGTGAAGCAATTGATGATGCTATTATCTTGTGGTTCCCCTCGCCTGCGAGCGCAACCGGTGAAGACGTTGCGGAGTTTCACATTCACGGTGGCCGAGCCGTGCTGAATGCCTTGTTCGCGGCGTTGTCGTCGATCGACAATACGAGAACTGCGGAACCGGGAGAGTTTACCCGGCGCTCCTTCGAGAATGGCAAGATTGATCTCACTGAAGCCGAAGGTCTCGATGATCTGGTTCATGCCGACACCGACCGGCAGCGCCGTCAGGCCTTGCGTCAGTTGCAGGGCCTGCTTGGCGATCGCGCGCGAGGTTGGCGCAAGGAGCTGATCGATGCCTCGGCCCTGATCGAAGCCGGAATCGATTTCGTCGATGAAGGCGATGTACCGGAAGACCTGCTGAAACCGGCGCTGGAGAAGATCGCGCAGCTCCGTCGCGAGATCGAACAAACCCTTGCGACATCAGTACAGAGTGAACGCCTGCGCGACGGTCTGACGGTCGCGATCGCCGGTCCGCCGAATGCCGGCAAGTCGACGCTGCTCAATCGTCTTGCCCGTCGCGAAGCGGCGATCGTGTCGCCGCACGCGGGAACGACGCGTGACATCATCGAAGTCTATCTCGATCTCGATGGCTATCCGGTGACGCTCATCGACACGGCCGGCATTCGCGAGACGGACGATCCCGTCGAGCAGGAGGGCGTGCGGCGGGCCCGCGACCGGGCGGCGTCGGCCGATCTGGTGCTGTGGCTTTCGGCCGATCACAGCGCCGAGCCGGATGGATCAATTGTCAACGGAGACGTTTCACTCTGGCTGATACGAAACAAGATCGACCTTTCTAACCCGGAGAACGGTGGGGCGAACCTGGGGCAGGTCGAAACCAAAATGGAGCAACGCGCCCCGACGCGGCAATTTCGCATTTCGGCGGCGCGGGGTGATGGCGTCGATGAACTGGTGGCCGCGCTCACGGCTTTCGCGGGCATCTGGCTTGGACGGGGTGAGACGGGCGCAATCACGCGATTGCGGCATCGCAGCATATTGCGGGATGCTGCAGCATCGCTTGTAAAGGCAGAGGCGCTGGCCGGTCGGGGCGACGAACTTGTCGCCGAGGAGGTGCGAATTGCAGTTCATTTTATCGGGCGGCTGCTTGGTCGTGTCGATATAGACGATATTCTTGATTCACTCTTTTTAGAATTCTGCGTCGGTAAATAGTGAATAATATTTCATTTCTTAGTGCAAGATCAAGTGTGCCGGGAGGTTTGGGGATGCGGTGTTTCACGTGAAACACCGAGCCTTGTATCCCGAGTCCGAACTTTCGGATTCTGCGAGCCTGAGATAGAAGTCGCACCGGGTATTGGCGAGAAGCCGAGAAGCTTATGGCATCAGCATTCGATGTGATCGTGATCGGGGGTGGCCACGCTGGCTGCGAGGCCGCGTCTGCGTCCGCGCGTACCGGCGCGCGAACCGCGCTGGTCACCCATCGGTTTAGCACCGTGGGCGCGATGTCCTGCAATCCAGCGATCGGTGGACTCGGCAAGGGCCATCTGGTCCGCGAGGTCGATGCCCTCGACGGTCTGATGGGACGTATGGCCGATGCTGCCGGCATTCAGTTCCGAATGCTCAATCGTCGCAAGGGCCCAGCCGTCCGCGGTCCGCGAGCCCAGCAGGATCGCAAGCTTTACGCCGCGGCCATGCAGGCTGCGATTCGCGAAACCGCGAATCTTGAGGTGATCGAAGGCGAGGCGGATGACCTGATTGTTTCCGGTAGCAGGATCGCCGGCATTCGACTGATCGATGGCCGGCACTTCACCTCCGCCGCCGTCGTGGTCACCACCGGCACCTTTCTGCGCGGTTTAATCCATCTTGGCGAAAAGAGTTGGCCGGCAGGGCGGGTCGATGAAGCACCTGCACTTGGCCTATCCACGTCGTTCGAGCGGATCGGCTTCGCCCTTGGCCGACTCAAGACCGGAACCCCGCCGCGGCTCGATGGCGCGACCATCGACTGGGCTGCGGTCGAGATGCAGCCTGGGGACGATCCGCCGGAGCCGTTCTCGGTCATGACCGAGCGGATCACAACGCCCCAGATCCAGTGCGGCATCACGCGCACCACGCCGGCGACGCACGAGGTGATCCGCGCCAACGTGCATCGTTCGCCGATCTATTCCGGCCAGATTACGAGCTCGGGTCCGCGCTATTGTCCTTCGATCGAGGACAAGGTGGTCCGCTTCGGCGATCGTGACGGACATCAGATCTTTCTCGAGCCGGAAGGCCTCAACGACAGCACGGTTTATCCCAACGGGATTTCGACCTCGCTGCCGGAAAACGTGCAGCTCGCGATACTTGCGACCATTCCCGGCCTGGAGAAGGTCAGGATGACCCGTCCGGGTTATGCCATCGAATATGACCATGTCGATCCTCGCGAACTTGAACCGACCTTGCAGACCAGGCGAATGCCCGGGCTGTTTTTGGCTGGCCAGATCAACGGCACGACAGGTTACGAGGAGGCGGCGGCACAGGGGCTTGTTGCGGGGCTGAATGCAGCATTGGCCGCGGGCGACGGCGATTTGGTCGTGTTCGACCGCGCTGACGGTTATCTCGGTGTGATGATCGATGATCTTGTGACGCGCGGAATCGCCGAGCCCTATCGGATGTTCACCTCCCGAGCCGAGTATCGGCTGACGCTCCGCGCCGACAATGCTGACCAGCGGCTGACGGACAAGGGCATTGCCATCGGATGCGTCGGGGCAGGGCGCGCGGCTCATCATCGGGGCAAGATGGCGGCCTTGCGCGCGGCAAAGGCGTTGGCGATGTCGCTGTCGGTGACGCCGAACGAGGCTGCCCGCTACGGACTCTCGCTGAATCGCGACGGCCATCGGCGGTCTGCGTTCGAGTTGTTGTCTTATCCGGAGATCGGCTGGCATGACGTGGCCGCGATCTGGCCGGAGCTGTCGGCCGTGGATTCGGGAATCGCTGTGCATCTCGAGATCGATGCCAAATACGACGTCTATCTGAAGCGCCAGACCGCCGATGTCGAGGCGTTTCGTCGCGACGAGGGGCTGATTCTCACCGGGATCGACTACAGTGCGGTTCCCGGCCTCTCCAATGAAGCCCGAAACCGGCTGGAAAACGCTCAGCCGCGCACTGTGGGGCAGGCAGGCCGTCTCGACGGACTCACGCCGGCCGCTCTGGGGATTCTCGCGGCCTATCTCCGTCGGGAAACGCGGAAGAGAGCGGCTGCTTCCGCGCGATGATCCGGTTCACCGATTGAAATGTTTCACGTGAAACATCGGACAAACGAGTCCTGCATTTCGACGAAAATGATTCCGAGCCGACGACTTGTTTCACGTGAAACAATTTCTAACCGGATCCGCACTCGGCGCACGAGCTAGCGGAGGATGATCGGGCGGTATCTCCCGATTCGTCGACTGCTGTCGGCCAATGGCCGACCAATCCCAAACCGGGATCCACCAAACGTCTGGCCAGGAATCAGAGGGCCGTCTATGTTGGCCATGATGCCCACGCCCGAACGAGAGAGCTCCCCAATCTCGGCTACCGACAAGATAGCCGCGCTGGCGCTTACCCCCATTTCACGTCAAATCGAAGCGCGGCTGGACGCCTATGTCGATCTGCTGGTCCAATGGCAGACAAAAACCAATCTCGTCGCGTCGTCGACGATGCCGCAGCTCTGGACCCGCCACATCGCGGATTCCCTTCAGCTTCTGACGCTGGCTCCGAATGCAAAACGCTGGGCTGATTTCGGCAGCGGCGGCGGCTTTCCCGGTGTCGTGCTTGCTTGCGCGCTTGCGGGCGTTGAGGACGCGCGCGTCGATCTAATCGAGCGCAACGCTAAAAAAGCGGCATTTCTGCGCGAGGCCGTGCGGGTCACTGCGTCACCGGGCGTTATTCACCTGATGGATATCGGGGATTATGTGGACAGAGTGGAGGATCGGATCGATTGCGTGACCGCGCGTGCGCTGGCGCCTCTACAAGTGCTGCTCGGCTTCGCAGAACCCTTCGTAACAAAGGGCGCCACCGCGCTTTTTCTCAAGGGCCAAGATGTAGAAGCTGAATTGACGGAAGCTACTAAATATTGGAATATTAAGCCTCGGATTCATTCTAGTTGCACCGGCGGACAAGGCTGGATCGTGGAACTCGATCATATCGAGCGGCGTGATCGTCCTCAGGCAAAACAGGCATGGCGTGGTGCATGACGGTAATTGATGAAGTCTCCCGACACGAAGACGGAGGCGAATCTCACGTCCGCCATCCCCGCATCATTTCGCTCGCCAATCAGAAGGGTGGTGTCGGCAAAACCACGACCGCGATCAATCTTGGCACTGCACTGGCCGCGATCGGGGAGCGCGTCCTGATCGTCGATCTCGATCCGCAAGGCAACGCCTCCACGGGTCTTGGCATCGACCGGCGCGATCGCAACGTCTCCACTTATGATGTGTTGATCGGCGAAGCACCGCTGCGTGACGCGGTCGTGCCGACCGCGGTGCCGCGCCTGCACATCGCGGCCTCGACCATGGACCTCTCCGGTCTGGAACTTGAGCTCGGAACCACAAAGGACCGTGCCTTCCGTCTGCGGGACGCGATCACCGCGCTCAACGGCAATGCCGCCGATGCTGCCGATTACACCTATGTGCTGATCGACTGTCCGCCGTCGCTCAATCTTCTCACTGTCAACGCGATGGCGGCGTCGGATGCGATCCTTGTGCCGCTGCAATGCGAGTTCTTCGCCCTCGAAGGTCTGTCGCAGCTGTTGCAGACTGTCGAGCAGGTGCGTTCCACGCTCAATCCGAATCTGTCGATCCACGGCATCGTGCTCACCATGTTCGACTCGCGCAACAACCTGTCGAACCAGGTGGTCGCCGACGTGCGCCAGTTCATGGGCTCAAAAGTCTACGACACCATGATCCCACGCAACGTGCGGATTTCAGAAGCGCCGTCCTATGGCAAGCCGGTGCTGGTCTATGATCTCAAATGCAGCGGCAGCGAAGCCTATCTGAAACTTGCGACCGAGGTGATTCAGCGCGAGCGCGAGTTGCGCACGGCGCATTGAGAATCGGAAATCGGGTCGTGGGGCGCGTGAGTAACTCGATGAGTGCTGCCACGATGCGCAACCTGCTCTCTTCCACAAGGGGAGAGAAGAGTGACCTTACGTTTCCTTCAAGTCTGGAGTACAGCGCGTGAATCCAAGGGAGCTGGCGATGGCCGACGAAGCGCGTTCTCGACTGGGACGCGGTCTTGCAAGTTTGATCGGCGACGTCGGTGGCGAGGCCGCCCATGCCGAGCGTCCGCGCGTGCAGCGCAAGGTGCCGATCGAGTTTTTGAAACCGAATCCGCGCAATCCACGCCGCGCGTTTTCCGATGTCGAACTCGGCGAGTTGTCCGACTCCATCAAACAGCACGGCGTCATCCAGCCAATCGTGGTGCGGGCCGTGAAGGGGACGCAGGATCGCTTTGAGATCATCGCAGGCGAGCGCCGCTGGCGCGCGGCGCAGTCCGCGGGGCTGCACGAGGTTCCAATCGTTCCGGTCGAGGTCAGCGATCATGTCGCGCTCGAAATCGCGATCGTCGAGAACGTGCAGCGCGAAGATCTCAATGCGATGGAAGAAGCGCAGGGCTATCACGCGCTCGCCAATGAATTCAAACACACTCAGGATGACATTGCGAAGATCGTCGGCAAGAGCCGCAGCCATGTCGCCAATATGATGCGGCTGACAAAACTGCCGGACGATGTGCAGGCGCTGATCACCTCCGGCGAGTTATCGGCAGGCCATGCGCGCGCGCTGATCGGCATGCCCGATCCTTCCGCGGCGGCGAGGCGCATCGTCACGGAAGGTCTCAATGTGCGGCAGGCTGAGGCGCTTGCGCATGAGGAGGGCGTTGTCGAGCGCAAGCCGCAGAAGGCCCGCGCTGACAAAGCGCAGAAGGACTCCGATACGTTGGCGCTGGAAAAGCGCGTTAGCGACGCGCTCGGCCTTGCGGTGACGGTCGATCACAAAAATCCCGGCGGCGTCGTGCAGATACGCTATCGCGACCTCGAACAGCTTGACGAGATTTTGAAAAGGCTGGATTCGAAGGGGTAACGGGCTCTTTTAGAGCGAGATGAAATGAGTTTGAATCATCGTCATTGCGAGGAGCGCAAGCGACGAAGCAATCCAGTCTTTCGGAGTGGCTCCTGGATTGCTTCGCTCCGCTCGCAATGACGGGGAAGCCGAGCTGGCCTCAATCGTCACGATCTCGCGTCGTTGTGAGCGAAGCAATCCAGACAGCGGCATGAAACAGCCCTGCGTCTATATTATAACAAGCGGTCGGAACGGGACCCTTTACACCGGTGTAACGGCAGATTTACCGCGTCGTATCTTTGAGCATCGAGAAGGCCTGATTGCAGGATTTTCGAAGAAATATGGATGCAAGAGCTTAGTTTGGTACGAATTGCACGAGACCATGACAAACGCAATTACACGCGAAAAGCAGATAAAAGCCGGCAGCCGTGTAAAGAAACTCGTATTGATTGAAGGCCTCAACCCGGCTTGGACCGATCTGTTTGAATCGCTTTTCTAAGAGCTGGATTGCTTCGTCGGCCTTGCCTCCTCGCAATGACGACCTGTCATCCTCTCCGCCGTGCATTCACCGCGATCGACATCAGAGCGCGTTGCGCGATCGCGGAGGCCAGCGCCGCTTGCTTGCGGGTTTCCAATGCGGCGCCGGCAAGCTGATCCATCACCTGAATCAGCCGCGCGGCGCTGAAATTGCTCAACGCCGTTTCCACGGTCGTCTTGCGCGAAAAATGCAATCGCGGAAATCCGCTATCGGCGGCCGATGAGGCGGACGCGCCGCCTTCCATCAAAAGCGCAGCCTTGTGCAGGGCGGCGACCTGACGCTGCGCGGCCAAAATGACGAGGCCCGGATAGGTGCCAGCGACCATGGCCTTGGCGAATTCGGTTTCGACCACCGCCGGCTGTCCGGCGAATGCGGCGTCGATGACGGGATCGAGTTTGAAGTCGGATGCGTCAGAGACCACGGCCATGACGTCGATGAGCGTGATCTCGCGTTGCCCATGAGCATAGAGCGCAATCTTGCGCAGCTCATTGCGCGAAGCCTGACGATCACCGCCGAGCAGGGACATCAGCGCCGCGCGGGCATCGGGCGCGATCTTCAGGCTCGAGAGGCGCAACTCCTCGTCAATCAACCGCGTCAGATCGCGTTCGGTGTCGGGATAGCAGGCAATTGCCACCGCGTTCTTCGCACGCTCGCAAGCCTTGCGCAGCGGTGATTCCGGCCTCAGCTCGCCGGCTTCGATCACGATCCGGCAATCCTGGATCGTGGAGTTCGCCAGCACATCGACGCCGCTGGCAAAGCTGCGTGACCCCGCCTTGATCCGGATCGCGCGGCGGCCGCCGAACAGCGGCACCGTCATCGCCTCATCGACGAGACGCGACGGCTCAGTTGCGAGATCGTCGCCGTCGAGCCGAACCACCGAAAACGGATCGTTGGGATCTTCCACGGCCGACGCCATCAACGCGTCAGCGCGCTCACGCACCAGACCAGCGTCGGGACCGTAGAGCAGGATGATCGGGCGGGCCGGATCGGGCCGGGCGAGAAAGCTGTCGATGTCCTTTCCACGCAGCGCGACCATTCGCCGGCGATCAGGTGCCGGCGTAAAAGAACGCCGCCAGCCGGGTATTGATATTCTCGGCGATTTGCTGCGCGGCGCGGTCTTCCGCATCGCGATAGGCACGCGCGCGGGCGAAACGCTGGAGCTGGCCGGGAATGTCATAGGAGGTGCGGGAGAAGGTGGACGCGTTCAGGACGGTCTTGCCGGTGGCAACCTCGATCAGCTGGTAGCTCGCATTGATACCGTATTGCTCGTTGGAGGGCAGCGCGGTGTTTGGGTCGAGCATCAGCGACGAACGGTTAGTGGTGAAGCGGATCTGAAGCTGGTGTGTCGGGGGCGCTCCGGTGGCGCCGCCGTAAAGTTTGAATGCAAGCGCGTTGCGAAGGGTGACACCGATCCGCGCATCCGGAGACCCATTGGGTTTATCGATCGGCAGGAGTTCGACGCCCATCAGCCTGTCGCGAAGCGCCGGGCTGCCGTCGGCGTGTTCGGCATACATCGGACGGAAGCAGCCGGCCGTCAGCGCGGCCAGCACTGCAATGATGCTTAGCCGGGCTGCGATGCGCGGATTGGCCCATTTTCCAGCCCGGCGACCCGACAAACTACCCCACCACATTCACGATCCTCTGCGGAACGATAATGATCTTTCGAGCCTGCTTGCCGCCCAAGGCCTGCTTTACCGCATCGAGCGCCAAAACGGCAGCCTCAATTTCCGGATTTCCCGCGCCGCTCGCCACGGTCACCTCGCCCCGCTTTTTGCCGTTTACCTGCACGGGCAGCGTGAGGGCGTCTTCAACCAGCAAATCGGGCTCGATTTGTGGCCAACGGGCTTCCGAGACCAGGCCAGCCTGGCCGAGCGCCTGCCAGCATTCCTCGGCGAGGTGCGGCATCATCGGGCTGAACACCTGCACCAGAATGATGGCTGCCTCGCGCAGGCTCCAGCTCAGATCCGGTGCGGGGGCGGACTTGTTGCTGCGGGAGCGGGCAAGGGCGTCGGCCAGTTCGTTGGCGAACTCGCGGATATTGGCGAGGCAGACGTTGAAGTGCAGCCGCTCTATTCCCGTAGAGACCTTGTCGAGCGCGCCATGGGCCGCCTTGCGTAGCGCCAAAGCATCGGTGCCAAATGCCGCTGGTCTCTCTTGCGGCGCGGTCTTGCCGGCTTCGGCGGATTCATTGACCAGTCGCCATAGCCGCTGCATGAAGCGCGCCGCACCCTGTACGCCTTCCTCGCTCCAGATCACGTCGCGATCCGGCGGCGAATCCGACAGCATGAACCAGCGTGCGGTATCGGCGCCATAGCTGCCGATGATATCGTCGGGATCGACGGTGTTGCGCTTCGATTTCGACATCTTCTCGACCGCGCCGATCTCGACCGGCTCGCCGGTTGCGATCAACGTGGCGCGGCGGTTGTTGCCGTCGACCTCGATCCGCACCTCCTCGGGCGAGGCCCAGCCGCCGTCAGGCTTGCGGTAAGTCTCGTGCACCACCATGCCCTGCGTGAACATGCCCTTGAACGGTTCGTCCATGCTGACATGGCCGGTGGCCTTCATCGCGCGGGTGAAGAAGCGCGAATAGAGCAGATGCAGGATCGCGTGCTCGACGCCGCCGATATACTGGTCCACCGGCAGCATCCGGTCGACGACTGCGCGCGTGGTCGGTGCGTTGTCGTTCCACGGATCGGTGAAGCGCGCGAAGTACCACGACGAATCGACGAAGGTGTCCATGGTGTCGGTTTCGCGGGTGGCCTTCGCCCCGCATCGTGGACAACTGACGTGCTTCCAGGTCGGGTGATGATCGAGCGCGTTGCCGGGCTTGTCGAAGGTGACATCCTCCGGCAGCGTCACCGGCAAATTCTCGTCCGGCACCGGAACGACGTCGCAGGCCGGGCAATGGATCACCGGGATCGGACAACCCCAGTAGCGCTGGCGTGAAATGCCCCAGTCGCGCAGACGGAAGTTCACCTTGCGCTCGGCGACCGGGGCTTTGCCGCGCGTTTCGCCTTCCAAGCGCTTGGCGACTTCTTCCTTCGCCGCATCAGCGGTCATGCCGTCGAGAAAACGCGAATTGATCATGCGGCCATCACCGTCGTAAGCGGTGTCAGTGATGACGAAGCTCGACGGTTCCTGTCCCTCGGGGCAGACCACCGGCGTGTTGCCAAGTCCATATTTGTTGACGAAGTCGAGGTCGCGCTGGTCGTGCGCCGGACAGCCGAAGATGGCGCCGGTGCCATATTCCATCAGGATGAAGTTGGCGACGTAGACCGGCAGCTTCCAGGTCGCATCGAACGGGTGCACGGCCTTGATGCCGGTGTCGAACCCCATTTTCTCCGCGGTGTCGATCTCGGCTTGCGCGGTGCCGCGCCGCTTACACTCGGCGATAAAGTCGGCGAGCGCGGAGTTATTCTTCGCTGCCGCTTGCGCGAGCGGATGATCCGGCGCGATCGCCATGAACTTCGCGCCGAACAGGGTGTCCGGCCGCGTGGTGAATATTTTCAGCTCGTTCTCACCGTTTGGCGTGGTCGCCGGGTCGAGTGCGAAGCGGATCAAAAGGCCCTCGCTGCGGCCGATCCAGTTGCGCTGCATCAGCCGCACCTTGTCGGGCCAGCGATCGAGCGTGCCGAGCGCGTCGAGCAGCTCCTGCGAATACGTCGTGATCTTGAAGACCCACTGGTTCATCTCGCGCTGCTCGACCACGGCGCCGGAGCGCCAGCCGCGTCCGTCGATCACCTGCTCGTTGGCGAGCACGGTCATGTCGACCGGATCCCAGTTGATCTTGCGCTTCTCGCGCTCGGCGAGACCGGCGCGCAGGAAGTCCAGAAACATCTTCTGCTGGTGTTTGTAATAGGAGGGATCGCAGGTCGCGAACTCCCTGGCCCAGTCGAGCGACAGCCCGATCGAGCGGAGCTGCTTCTTCATGGCCTTGATGTTGTCGTAAGTCCACGCCCTCGGCGCGATCTTGCGCTCGATCGCAGCGTTCTCGGCCGGCAGGCCGAAGGCGTCCCAGCCCATCGGATGCAGCACGTTGTAGCCCTTGGCGCGCATGTAGCGCGCGATCACATCGCCAAGGGTGTAGTTACGGACATGGCCGATGTGGATGCGCCCGGACGGGTACGGGAACATCTCCAGCACGTAGTATTTTTCGCGCGAGTCATCGTTTTTGGTGGCGAAGATCGCCTGCCTGTCCCACTCGGCTTGCCAGCGCGGTTCGGCGTCACGGGCGTTGTAACGTTCTGAGGTCATGGAATTGCAATGTTTTTCGTGATTTGCAGTCGCTCGACTAGGCCATGAAGCGGACCGGGGGTCAACGGGTCGGACGGGCGGTTTGCAAGCGGTGTGGTTTTGCGGTGTAAGCAGGGAACGTTTCCCGCCTTCCGGAGTGACGATGGCCGACCTTTCCGCTTTTTCGATCACCCGCCGCTGGCCGGCGGCCCACCCGGAACGTCTGCAGCTCTATTCGGTGCCGACGCCCAACGGGGTGAAGGTCTCGATCATGCTGGAAGAAACCGGATTGCCCTATGAGCCGCATTTCGTCGATTTCGGCAGGGATGAACAGAGGAGTCGTGAATTTCTCTCACTCAATCCCAACGGCAAGATTCCCGCGATCCTCGATCCCGATGGGCCCGGCGGCAAGCCGCTCGCTTTGTTCGAGTCGGGCGCCATCCTGCAATACCTCGCCGAGAAGACCGGACAGTTTCTGCCAGCCGATCCGGCGCTGCGCTGGCAGACCCTCCAGTGGCTGCACTTCCAGATGGGCGGCGTCGGGCCGATGTTCGGGCAGGTGGGATTCTTCCATAAGTTCGCCGGCAAGGATTTCCAGGATAAGCGGCCACGCGACCGCTATGTGACGGAATCGAAGCGGCTGCTTGGCGTGATGGACGCGCATCTGACGACGCATCGGTGGTTTGCAGGCGACGACTACACCATCGCGGATATCTCGATGCTTGGCTGGGTGCGCAACCTGATCGGGTTTTACGATGCGCGCGATATCGTCGGGTTCGATCGTTTCCGTCATGTCGGCGGCTGGCTGCAGCGAGGCCTGGCGCGGCCGGCGGTGCAGCGCGGTCTCGCGATTCCGGCGCGACAATGACCACTGGTGAGGCGGCGCCGATCGATGGCTTTGCTTCCGTGGAAGCCGGGATTGTTCGCGCGTGCCGGGACGCACAACGCGAACGCTCCTCGGTGACGCTGGTGGCGGTGTCCAAAACCTTCGATGTCGGCGCGATTATGCCGGTGATCGCAGCCGGCCAGCGCGTGTTCGGGGAGAACCGCGTGCAGGAAGCCAAGGGGAAGTGGCCTGCATTGATCGCGGCGCATCCCGGTCTCGCGCTGCATCTGATCGGCCCGCTGCAGTCCAACAAGGCGAAGGACGCCGTCGCCCTGTTCGATGCCATCCATTCGGTCGACCGCCCGAGCCTTTGCGAGGCGTTGGGAAAAGAGATCAAGAATCAGAACCGGCGGCCGGATCTGTTCGTGCAGATCAACACTGGCGAGGAGCCGCAGAAGGCCGGCGTCGCACCTGCGGATGCCGACGACTTCATCGTACGCTGTCGCGATACTTATGGCCTCACGATCTCAGGCTTGATGTGCATTCCACCGATGGATGATGCGCCTGCGCCGCATTTCGCGCTTGCCGCCAAGATCGCCAAGCGCAACGGGCTCACGCAGCTGTCGATGGGGATGAGCGCGGACTTCGCCATAGCGATTGCGCTCGGCGCGACGCATGTGCGGATCGGCTCGGCGATTTTCGGGACGCGGTAATTCTTCCTATCTTCCGCAAGGGAGAAGGAAAGCCCTTCAGCTTCACCCGATCATGATTTTCGTGCGTGGACCGATCCGCCGCAACAGCCGCAGCATGGCGGGTTGCGTCATCGCCACGCATCCAGCGGTCGGGCCAAAGTTGTCGCGCGCCAGATGCAGGAACACAGCGCTGCCGCGCCCTGCGATACGCGGGCGGGTGTTGTGATCGATTTCGATGATGAAGTCGTAGAGATGATCCTCGCGCGTCAACCGGTCGCCGGTTGCGCTCTGCGTCAGCCGAATCGGTCGATTGTAGCGCCGGTCGGCCGGATCCTCACACCAGGCATCAGTAGGTGTGATCGCGCGAACCGGCAGAAACGTCCTTGGCCGTGGATGCCGATCGGGCCGCCACCACAGCCGTATGGGCCGAAAAATCCCCTTTGGGGTGCCGCCATCGCCCTCGCGTTTGTTGGCCCGGATACCGCCGCGGCCGAGCGCCACCGCAATTGTCCGCCCTTCCGCGATCAACCAACCTCGCTGCGGTCGTCCGGCGGCGGCCCGAACGTGGATCGCCGCGAGCGGTCGATCACAGGAATGTGTCGTGCAAGGCATTGAAAAGTCTTAGCTTTGTGTGGAATGAGGAAGCCCCGCGCATTCTCTCAGCCGAGACGTCGATCCTGTATGTCATGACAGGGAACATTCATCCAAATTCTCCCCAGTTCTGGAGTACTCTGTTTGGACGATGAATCGCTGCAAATTCATGCGCCCGACGAATCGGGACTTAAATACCTGATGAAGGTAGCTGGCGCGCCCGCCGGGTGTTTCAGCCGCCAGGAGGATTGCATAAATGGCCAACGCCCGCAAAATCCTGATCGTGGACGACGATAACGATCTGCGCGATACGCTGGTCGAGCAACTGTCGCTGCATGAGGAATTCGAGGCGTCCGCCGTTGATACCGGCGCAAAGGGCGCCAGCGCGGCCAAAGCCCATTCGCCCGATCTCGTGCTGATGGACGTCGGCCTGCCCGACACGGATGGTCGCGAAGTGGTGCGCAGTTTGCGCAAGGGCGGCTTCAAGGCGCCGATCATCATGCTGACCGGTCACGACACCGATTCGGATACGATTCTGGGCCTTGAGTCCGGCGCCAATGACTATATCGCCAAACCGTTCCGCTTTGCGGTGCTGCTGGCACGCATCCGCGCGCAGTTGCGTCAGCATGAGGCCAGCGAGGACGCGGTATTTTCGGTCGGACCCTATAGTTTCCGGCCCGGCGCCAAAATGCTGACGACCGCCAATGCCAAGAAGGTGCGGCTGACCGAGAAGGAAACGGCGATTTTGCGCTTCCTCTACCGGGCCGGGCAGATTCCGGTGTCACGCGAGACCCTGTTGCAGGAGGTCTGGGGATACAACTCCGGAGTCACCACGCATACCCTGGAAACTCACATTTACCGGTTGCGCCAGAAGATCGAGAATGACGCTGCCAATCCGGAGATTCTGGTGACCGAAGCGGGTGGCTACAAGCTGGTGCCCTGATTCGGATGGAGTCAGAAGCGAGACTCTATGGTAGTTTCGAGGCGTTTCTTTCCGCGAGCCGGTATCCACTTCGTCCAAAAACGCTATAGGTTGACGACTCGTATCAGCTCCCGTCAAAACAGCCTTTGGGTGATCCGGAGCCGACCGGTTTTGCATGTCGATCGACGATGACGTTGTCCTGCTTGAGCGCGTCCCGACCCTGCGCTTGCTGGGCGCCGAGGCTTTGCGCGTGCTTGCCATCGGCGCAGAACAGCAGCAGTTCGCCAGCGGCTCGATCCTGTTTCGCGCGGGTGACGAGGCGGATGGGGGGTACGTCGTTCAGGAGGGCAGCTTTCGTATCCACGTCCCGGACGGCCACGATCGGGAAGTCGTCGCCGAGTGCGGCACGCTGATCGGGGAACTCGCTTTGATCGTCCCGATATCGCGGCAGGCCACCGCGATTGCGCGGGAATATTCGATGGTGATCCGCGTTTCACGCACCCTGTTTCTGCGCGTGCTTGACAGCTATCCCGCCGCCGCCCACCGCCTTCGCGACGAACTCGCCAACCGCACCCGGCAAACGACCAGCGACATCCTGATGGCATCGGCGAAACTGAGTAGTTAAAGCGTTTTCGAGCGAAGTGGATACCGGTTCGCGTGAAGAAAACGCGTCAAATCAAAAACACAAAGTCTTTGATCCCGACCCGACGGGCTGTGCCATCGCAAAGTGGAAACCGGCTTTCGGATAAGATCCGCCGTGGCGTCGGCACTCACACCTCGATCACCGCCGTCACCGGCACATGATCGGATGGACGCTGCCAGCCTCGGGCGTCGCGGGTGATGCGGAAGTCCCGGATTCCGCCGCGCAGCGCTTCGGAGACCCAGATATGGTCAAGTCTGCGGCCGCGGTTGGCGGCAACCCAGTCAGCGGCGCGATAGCTCCACCACGTATAGACTTTCTCCGACATCGGAATCCGCGCGCGAGCGATGTCGATCCAGTTGCCGTGATTCTGCACGCCGAGCAGCTTCTCGCATTCGATGGGCGTATGCGAGACGATTTTCAGGAGTTGCCTGTGCGACCAGACGTCGTTCTCATGTGGCGCGACATTGAGATCGCCGACCAGCACATGCCGGTCGCCGTTGCCCGGATGCAGCGGCGCACAGGCTTTCATCTCGTCGAGAAATTGCAGCTTGTGGGCAAACTTCGGATTGAGCACGGGATCGGGAATGTCGCCACCCGCGGGCACATAGAAGTTATGGAGCACCAGCGGCGCGGCGAGACCCGCTCTTCCGCCGAAGATCACACTGACGTGGCGGGAGTCGATCTTGTCGCAGAACGTGCGGATGTTGCTGGCGTCAAATGGCAGCTTCGAGACCACCGCCACCCCGTGATATCCCTTCTGCCCGTTGAGCGCGACGTGCTCATAGCCGAGTCGGCGGAAGCGTTTCAGCGGAAAGGCGTCATCGGGGCATTTGGTCTCCTGCAGGCACAACACGTCCGGCCGTTGCGCTTTCAGAAACTTGGCGACCAGATCGATGCGCAGCCGCACCGAATTGATATTCCAGGTGGTGAAGGTGAGATGCATGAATTCCGGTGAAGACGTCGACAGGTCTATGTGCCGTCATACGCGGGCCTGACCCGCGTATCCATCAATAATCGATCTGCGCGTTGTAGCGCCTCAGTTATTCGTCGAGGTCGGATAATTGGTATAATCGATCTTGAACAGAGCGGGATCGAGCTTCGCCGTGGCATTGAGATTGTAGATCGCCACCGTGGTGTCGTAGCCCTGCGGATCGGTTATGGTCCACTGCTTGAGCTTGCCGTCCTTGACGCCGACCATCAGCATGAGGCGGGAGGTGCCGACCAGCGCCTGCTTCTCTTCGATGGTGACGCTGATGTAGAGATCGTCCGACGTCACGGCGACGACGTTGGTATCCCTCATCAGGTCGATGCGGTCCGACAACAGATAGCGCAGCGGCGTTTGCGCCAGCGGGTACACATCCTGGGTCGCGAGCTTGGTGTCACGAACAACGAGCGACGAGCCGTCGGAAATCATCGCGATCGGTGACGGAGGGTCGTATTCGAACCGTACTTTGCCCGGCTTCTGGATGTAAAATTCGCCGGTTGATCGGCTGCCATCAGGGCCGACCTGTACGAAATTTCCGGCAAGCGTCCGCAGCGACGATAGATAGGCACTGACTCGTGCCGCCGCCGCTTTCTGATCCGCGCTGAAAGTTGCAAAAATATTGGCCGGTACGTTGCGGCGCGGATCGGGAATGATCGGGTCCGGCGGTCGCGTGGTTCCGGTCACCTCCGGCTGGGCCGTCTGCACCACCATCGCCGCGGGTGCTCCGTTGCGGGCCTTAGGGGCCGGTTGCGGGAGCGGAACGGCCTCGGCGAGGGCAGGCGTAACAAGAACAAGAAGACCCATGGTCAGCGCCGCCGCGAGCCGGACCACGCCGAGGCGCGCGCGGATCGGACGACTGGCCGCGGATGAATGTGTCACGTCTCTACTCAATGTTTCGTCCTGTCCGCCGGAGGCGTTCCTTCTACAGTGCTTCGCGGCGTTGCGGATATCGCTTTTTTCCCCGACCGGATCCGAGGGATGGCCGCCGCGCGGGAGTTCGCCTCAACTGCGCTGAACCCGATACCATCGCATCTCTCTGATCGAGCGTGATCTCGTCTGAAAATCTGCTTCCAGTTTTCAAAAATCATGCTCAAGCGGAAGGTGGCTGCAACGATATGCAAGTTTGAACCGGGCCCCTAGAAGCGGAATGAGGAAAAGTGTCGTGCGGTTTTCCGCCCGCATTCCGCTTCTCATAATCGGAATCGATCACGTTGATGATTTTGGATCGATTCGATCCAGAATCATCGTGATCTAGTTTGGTGCTGTGGCGATTTCGCGGCTCCGGAAACTCGATCATCGTCATACCGTCATGGATCAGAAGTGGCCTTCTTCTTCCTCGATCAGGATTTCGCGCTTTCCTGCGTGATTGGCCTGCCCGACGATGCCTTCGAGTTCCATG
The DNA here is from genome assembly GCF_002028545.1 of Nitrobacter vulgaris. Classification (GTDB taxonomy): domain Bacteria; phylum Pseudomonadota; class Alphaproteobacteria; order Rhizobiales; family Xanthobacteraceae; genus Nitrobacter; species Nitrobacter vulgaris. The sequence goes on along the minus strand of NZ_MWPQ01000002.1, from coordinate 4,523 downwards.
CGCTCCATCAGCGAAGCGGCGCGGTTGTACCCGATCTGAAGACGGCGCTGGATATAGCTGGTCGAAGCCTTACGGTCGCGCTTCACGATCGCAACAGCCTGCGCGAACAGATCGCCGCCGCCGTCGCTGCCCATGCTCGTGCCGTCGAACACCGCGCCGTCCTCGCCCTCAGCGGGCTCTTCGGCCGTGACCGCCTCGAGATATTCGGGAGCACCTTGCGTTTTGAGATGGCGAACCACCTTCTCGACTTCTTCGTCGGATGCGAACGGCCCGTGCACGCGCGAGATGCGGCCGCCGCCGGCCATGTAGAGCATGTCGCCCTGGCCGAGTAGTTGCTCGGCGCCCATCTCGCCGAGAATGGTGCGGCTGTCGATCTTGGACGTCACCTGGAAGGCGATGCGGGTCGGGAAGTTGGCCTTGATGGTGCCGGTAATGACATCGACCGACGGACGCTGCGTTGCGAGGATGACGTGGAGGCCGGCGGCGCGCGCCATCTGCGCAAGACGCTGGACCGCGCCTTCGATATCCTTGCCCGCGACCATCATCAGGTCGGCCATTTCATCCACGATAATGACGATGAAGGGCAGCGGCTCGAACTCGAGCTTCTCTTGCTCGTAGATCGCCTTGCCGGTTTCCTTGTCGAAGCCGGTATGCACCGTGCGCGTCAGATCCTCGCCCTTGGCCTTCGCCTCGAGGAGGCGGGTATTGTAGCCGTCGATATTGCGCACGCCGAGTTTGGCCATCTTCTTGTAGCGCTCTTCCATCTCGCGCACGGCCCATTTCAGCGCGACGACCGCCTTCTTCGGATCGGTCACCACCGGTGTCAGCAGATGCGGGATGCCGTCATAGACCGAGAGTTCGAGCATCTTTGGATCGACCATGATGAGACGGCACTGATCGGGCCGCAGCCGGTACAGCAGGCTGAGAATCATGGTGTTGATTGCGACCGATTTGCCGGAGCCGGTGGTGCCGGCGATCAGCATATGCGGGGTGCGCGCGAGATCGATGATGACCGGGTCGCCGCCGATCGTCTTGCCGAGGCAGAGCGGCAGCTTGGCGACCGAGTCGGTCGCCTCCCTCGCGGTGAGCAATTCGCGCAAGTAAACTTTTTCGCGGTGCGCGTTCGGCAGTTCGATGCCGATGGCGTTGCGGCCGGCGACCACCGCGACGCGCGCCGACAGCGCGCTCATGGAACGCGCGATATCGTCGGCAAGGCCGATGACGCGTGACGACTTGATGCCGGGCGCGGGCTCGAGTTCATACAGCGTCACCACCGGTCCGGGATTGGCTTTCACGATTTCGCCGCGCACGCCAAAGTCGCCAAGCACGCCTTCCAGCGCCCGCGAATTGGTTTCCAGTTCGGACTTGCTGAGCGGCTGGCGGTCGGAGGCGCGCGGCGCGCTCAGAACGTTGACCGAAGGCAATTCGAACTTGCCGGGTTTCTTCGCTGGCTGACGGGGAGCGGCCTTCCGGCGCGGCGCGCTGACAACCGGCGCATCATCGCTCTCCTCCTCGTCGTCCGCTTCGTCCTCGTCATCGTCATCAAGGTCATCGTCAAGGTCGCTCCGGGTCGGCGCCAGGGAGGGAGCGATATGTCCGCCGCCGAGGTTCGGTTCCTGACGCTCGAACGCCAGCGCCCCCGACTTCTGCGGCGCGCTCGACACCAGCGACTTATAGGCCAGCGCGAGCAGTGCCCCGAGCCTGAGGCGCTTGAATCGCGCCTTCGCGCTCATCATCGCGTGAACCGCCCAGCCCAGCGAGACCGAGGCGTGGTCGCCGCTCTCATCAAACGGCAGGTCGTCCTCGATTTCGCGCGACTCGTCGGCGGGCTGCGATCTGATTCCGCTGGCCCAAAGGAATGTCGCGGCCATGACCGGCAGGAAGATCGCGCCGAGCACGATGCTCTGCACCACGCTCGCCGGGCCGAACAGAATCGCGGGCGCCCGCACCAGCGCGTCGCCGACCACGCCACCGAGACCGGTGGGCAGCGGCCATGCGCCGTTGTGAGGCCAGCAACTGGCGAAGCCGGCGGCGGTTATGGTGCAAAGAATCCAGCAGCCGAGACGCGTGGCCTCGCGATCGAACGGGCGATGAGTCAGCATCCGCCATCCCCAGATCGCCACCGGCAGGATCAGCATGATCGCGCCGAGACCGAGAATCTGCATCAGAAGATCTGCGCCGATCGCGCCGGGATAGCCGAGGACGTTGTGGATCGCGCGCGAGGTGGCGTGGCTGAGGCTCGGGTCCTGTACCGACCACGTCATCAGCGCGGCCGCAGCAGCGCCGGACAAGGCGATCATGCCGAGCCCGGTGAGTTCGCGCAAGCGCCGGCCGAGCGGCTCGCGGATCGACGGCGGTATATGATCGACGATGGGAAAAAGGCGTTCGATCGCTGCCATGCTCATGGGATCCCGCGATTAGTCGAGAGTTTTCACCAGCCGATGCAATGCCTCGGCCGTTGTTTCAGTGTCCGCTACGAGCGCCAGACGGATATAGCCCGCGCCGGGATTTAAGCCGTCGGCTTGCGGACGCGCCAGATAGCTTCCGGGCACGACGCGAATGCCGGCTTCCTTGTAGAGCCTGACGGCCACGGCCTCGTCGCCGCCATAAGCGGAGACATCCAGCCAGATGCAGAAGCCGCCGGCCGGGCGGCTGTAGCCGAAGCGATGGCCGAGGATCTGGTCGGCGAGGTCGAATTTGAGCCGGTAGAGCCGGCGGTTCTCCTCGACATGCGCTTCGTCGCCATAGGCCGCCACCGCGACATGCTGCAGCGGCACCGGCACCTGAGGCGACGCGACGTTGCGCAATTCATGAAACGCGGAAAGGAATTTGCCATCGCCGGCCGCGAAGCCGACCCGTAGCCCCGGCAGGTTCGAGCGTTTCGACAGCGACTGGAACGCGACGACGTTGGCGAAATCCGGCCCCGCGCATTCCAGCGCGCTGCCGGGCGCGTCCCGCGTGTAGATTTCCGAGTAGCATTCGTCCGAGAACACGAGGAAGCCGTGACGGCGCGCCAGCGCGATCAGGCGCGAGAGGTAATCGCGCGAAGCCGTCGTTCCTTGCGGGTTGGCGGGGGAGGCGAGATAGATCGCGACCGTCCGCGCCAGCGTGCTCTCATCGATGGAATCGAGGTCGGGCAGGAAACCGTTGGCGCGCGTGGTCGGCAGGAAGATGGTTTCGCAATGGGCAGCGCGTGCGCCCGCGCCATAGGCCGGGTAAAACGGGTTCGGCATCAGGATGGCCGGCGTGCCCATGCGGGGCGCGACGTAGCGGGCGGCGGCGATCGCGGCGAAAAACAGCCCCTCACGGCTGCCGTTCAGCACCAGAATCTCGGTCTCGGGATCGACGGCACGGGGCAGGGCGAAGCGCCTCGACAGCCAGTTCGCGGCCGTGCGGCGGAACGGCTCGATCCCCCGCGCCATCGGATAACGTCGGAACTCGTTGATATATTGAGACAATATCGGAGCGACGAAGTCGGGCGGCGGGTGCTGCGGCTCGCCCAGCGACAACGTGATCAGAGGTTGTCCCGGCTCGTAGGGCGCAAGCAGCTCCGCCGTCCGCGCGAACGGGGACCGCTCGGCCGGCGTCGTGGACGCAGCTCTGCTGGCGGCGGACTCGGCCGGACTGACGGCGTCTGGCGCCGCGCACGATGAAGCGGTGGTTGCCATCGGTTAAGCGTCAACACTTTCAAGACGTTCGGCCGCACCCAATAGCCGGACGAAAGACAGTTGAGTACCATAGGTACGGCGAGGTTAAGACGCGATTAACCATCGGCGGGAGAGCGTGTTTTCGCACTCTGTTCTGATGCCTTCATGGGGACTGTGTGCTTTCCACACCCATCCTCCATTTGGACTCCCGAGTCCGCTTGCGACTCGCTTAGGTTGTAATTCTTCCAATCACGACCAAGGAAAGTTCAATGTTCGGTTCTACCAAATGCGGAAAGTGTGAAGGCGCTGCGTTCAAATTGCAGGAAGTGAACGTGAACGGTGCCGCATACAGGATGTACGCAATCCAATGCACGAGTTGCCAGACGCCAATTGGCGTTACTGAATATTTCGACAACGGTTCTCTTCTGAAGAAGCAAGAGAAGGCGATTGCTGATTTGGGCCAGAAGATTAGTCACATTGAAAATGCGGTGAATCAAATCGCTTACGCCCTGCAATCGTTGCGGCGATAGCTGCTCGGTATTAATCGTTAACGCACATCCCAACGGTTGCTCTAACTGTAGTCGTAGCGCGGCCGTCAATAATAGCGCGGTCTTCGATTTTTTTGCAGGAGCGCGCGGCTTCCTTGAAGGTGTCTAGCCTGCATGCCGGTATCTTTCGTTGTGTACATTGATGAGTCTGGTGATACGGGACTCGAACAAATCAAAAAACCGGATGATCCAAAAGGGGCGACCGAATGGCTCGTTCTGTCCGCCTTTTTAGGGTCGGGACCCATAAAAGTGATTCCTTCGGCGCTGAGTTTGTGATTCACGGTCTCGGACAGGAGGCCTTTGATGAGTCGCGATTGCTTTTGGCTAA
>NZ_MWPQ01000059.1 GCF_002028545.1 Nitrobacter vulgaris | reverse complement strand
TGTTCGCTCGTCATGCTGTTCTCTCCATCTTCAAATTGAAGACAGGAACAGATCGGGGTCGCTAACGATCGAACAAGGGTGCGAGAAATGGACGCTTACGCGAAATACAAGAATCGCCGTTCGGATCTGACCGTAGGCGAAGCCGCGCGCTGGGAGGCCCGCTATCAGATCGGAGCGGTGCTCTACGCAATTGTGCTTGGCGCATGGTGCGCCATCGCGCTTCTGATGACCGACGACGCCGTCGCGCACATGATCTGCATCTCGGTCACCACGGGCTATGTGGCGGCCGGCGCCGGCCGCGCCTACGGACGCCCATGGATTTTCCACCTGCAGATTCTGCTGACCTGCGGGCCGATGGCTGGGGCGATGGCGCTGAAAGGCAGTCCTTACTACCTTGGGATGGCGCTTCTCACCCTGCTGTATTTCCTTGGTCTCGAGAGGATCACGACCAGACTACAGCAGATTTTTCTCCGCGCCTTGATCGCGCGCGAACGCGAAGCCGCGCTCGCCGGCCAGTTCGACACCGCGCTGAACAACATGCCGCATGGCCTGTGCATGTTCGGCGCAGACGGTCGCCTTGGCGTGATGAACTATCGTTTCAGTGAAATGATGCATCTCGCCGACGACTTCGTGCATCGCAGCGTCGGCGCAGCGGATGTCATCGCCGCATGCGTGGCCGCCGGAACGATGTCGTCCGAAAACGGGCGGACGATTATCTCGGAGATCGAGAATTCGCAGGCCGGCGCAATCGTGACCACCGACGTGGATATGGAGCAGGGGCGGGCGTTATCGTGGACGTTCCAGCCGATGGCCGTCGGCGGCGCGGTCGTGCTGGTCGAGGACATCACGGAGCGGCGCAAGGCGGAAGCGAGAATCAACCATCTCGCTCGCTTCGATCCGCTTACCGAATTGCCCAACAGGCTCAGCTTCCGCGACGAAATCGAACGCCTGCTGGCGATTTCCAATAGTGCGCCGAGGCTATCGGCGCTGCTGTTCATCGATCTCGATCAGTTCAAGCAGATCAATGATACGCTGGGTCATCCCTGCGGGGATCGCCTGTTATGCATTGTCGCCGACAGACTCCGGGGAATGCTTCGCCCGGAGGACTTCGTCGCGCGATTCGGCGGCGACGAATTCGTGGTGTTTCAGCAAAACATCCAGTCGGCGGAGGAGGCGGCCGCGCTATCCCGCCGCATCGTCGAACGGCTCACCGAGCGATATGAAATTGATCGCCATCTTGTCGAGATCGGCGCGAGCATCGGTATCGCAATGACATCACCTGGCATCACGGCCGACAACATTCTGAAGCACGCCGACATGGCGCTCTACCGTGCCAAGGCCGATGGCCGGGGAACCTTCTGCTTCTTCCGCAACGAGATGGCTGAAACGGTCGAATCGCGCCGCGCCCTCGAACTCGATCTACGCAACGCACTGGCCAAGGAAGAGTTCGAACTGTTCTATCAGCCGCTGGTCAATCTGAAGTCGGGCCGGATCACCGCCTGCGAGGCACTCCTGCGCTGGAATCATCCCTCGCGCGGTACAGTGTCGCCGATGGACATCATTCCGGTGGCGGAGGAGATGGGGATCATCATCGATCTCGGCCGCTGGATTTTGCGCAAGGCCTGCATGGAATGCATGACGTGGCCGGAGGTTGTCAGCGTCGCCGTCAATTTCTCGTCGGAGCAATTCCATCAGCGCGACATCCTGAGCGAAGTCCGCTATGCCTTGGAGGTTTCCGGTCTTCCGGCGCACCGCCTCGAAATCGAGATTACAGAATCGTCGTTACTGCGCAACACGCAGTGGACCCACGACGCGCTGAGCCAATTGCGCTCCGCGGGCGTGAGGATTTCACTCGACGATTTTGGCACAGGGTATTCGAGCCTTAGCTATTTGCACAATTTCCCGCTCCAGAAGGTCAAGATCGATCGCTCGTTTCTGGAAGGGATCGATACGGACCGGCCCCTGATGCTATTGCGTGGTGTGGCTCGGCTGAGCGCCGATCTCGGCATGGCCGTCGTCGTCGAAGGCATTGAAACCAACGAGCAGCTCGATCTCGTCAGCGTCGATGGCACGGTGACGGAAGCGCAAGGCTATCTGTTCAGCCGACCGGTCTCGGCGGCAGGCATCCGTCGGCTGCTCGACGCCTCTCATGGACGTCGTCTGATGGCAGTGTGAAGGTCGTCCGGTCGATCGCTTAGATTTCTCCCTAAGGGCATGCCACCACCTCCGAGTCGAGGGTGGTCCATTGAAAGAATGTGAGGATACACTAACATTAATGTTTTGTTATCTTTTCATTTTATTAACGAATCGTTAACCTTCGATTGTCTGCTGGAATCAGACGGCGAGGGTGCTCCCAATGAGTTTGGCTCTAACAGTCGCCAAGCCTGTAGACCGAAGTATCGAACTTCTGGATCGGGTTGATTATCGCTTGGTGGAAACGCCGGCAGATAGGGATATCATCTACCGCCTTCGATATCGTGCCTACCTGAATGAGGGCGCGATCGAGACCAACCGCGACCATAAAATCTTCGATCGTTTCGACGATATGCCGAATTCCTGGATTTTTGGCATCTATCTGGACGGCGCGCTCGCCAGTTCCATTCGTCTCAGCATTTCGTCGCCGGAGCATCCGCGCAGTCCCTCGGTGGATGTGTTTAACGATTATCTCCAGCCGGAAGTCGATCGGGGCAAGGTTATGGTCGACCCGACCCGCTTCGTGGCGGATCCGGAGCTCGCGGGCCGATTTCCTGAATTGCCCTACATCACGCTCCGTCTATGCTTCGTCGCCTGCAGTTTCTTCAATGCGGACCTTGGTCTGGCCACCGTTCGCGCCGAACACCGGTCGTTCTACCGGCGTTTATTTGATCACCAGCCGTTGAGTCCTCCACGCCGGTATCCTGGTCTCGTCAAGCCGATCTGTCTGATGGCGGTCGATTTTCCGGCCTCGCGCGAAAAGGTCTTTGCCCGCTATCCGTATCTCCGTTCGAGCTATTTCGAACGTCGAATGTTATTCGAGCGCAGAGCTGGCGCCGCAACTCTGGTGCCCACCGATTCTCCGTTTTCGTTCGCGCGACCCTCGATCGTCCCGAGGTCCTGATATCCGACCTATTGTTGTGATGTATGATGTGGGTTCAGGGGCGGACTCCGCGGACCGCACGGTTGTGAAATCGCTGTCGGTTCACCCTCGCGCCACATTTGCGGCTTATTAACCATCGCGGGCGCTTCTTTCGCAAACATGGCATTTGATGCAATCGAGCAACCTCTCATCAAGGTTGACGGAACGTTCGCTTAACCATCACCCTGTAGAGCGAATAACAGTGGAAAACGCGAGCGTGGAGGCTCCGGAATGTTAAATCAGAAGCGATTCCTCCGGGGATTGAAGCTCGCCGCCGTGGTTGCGGCGGCGCTGTCGATGGGTGCTTGCGCTAATAAAAATCCGATGGACGGGAGGGGCGGCGGGATGGCCGGCGCCGCGACCCCGGGCAGCCAGCAGGATTTCGTGGTCAATGTCGGCGATCGCGTTTTCTTCGAGAGCGACCAGACCAGCCTGTCGCCACAGGCGATAACGACGCTGGAGAAACAGGCGCATTGGCTGCAGACCTACAATCGCTATTCCTTCACCGTCGAAGGCCATGCGGATGAACGAGGCACCCGCGAGTACAACATTGCGCTCGGCGCCCGCCGCGCGCAGACGGTTCGCTCTTTCCTTGCGTCGCGCGGCATCGATCCGGGCCGGATGCGGACTATTTCCTATGGCAAAGAGCGCCCGGTCGCGGTCTGCAACGACATTTCCTGCTGGTCCCAGAACCGTCGCGCTGTCACGGTGCTCAACGCCAGTTCCTGAGGCGTCCCTTATTTTGTTTTCAGCCGGCGCTCTTGGGGCGCCGGTTTTTTTGCGCCAGGACGATCGATGAAATAAAAGCCGGCTTCTGCCTTCTGTCTTGACGATGCAAACCGGCTGTTATCTGCAGCTCAAGCCAGAGGGCGCCGTTTTCACCCTTAACGCCACGAAAATATTTAAGGAGAAGACTGACCGGCAAGATCGTCGTAAAGTGATTGTTGTTGTTGGACCAAGTCACATTTTCGGCGTACTGAAGTTTTCAATGGGTGCGCTTTCGATGTGACGTTTATTCAGTCGACAGGCCAAAATGTCATCCATACCTTCGAGGTTTGCACGCGCAATGGCCGTTGCCACGATGCTCGTGCTTTCGTCACATGTCTCCGCGCAATATGACGTCGATCCCGAACTCCGCATCCAGCAACTGGAACAGCAGCTGCGAACCCTGACCGGGCAGAACGAAGAGTTGCAGCACCGGAATCGGATGCTCGAACAACAGCTGCAGCAGTTGCAGCCTGGAACGGCATCACCTGGCGTCGCGGCGACTGCGCCGGCAAATCCAAACGCCGGTTCGCCTCAGCCGAATTACGATCAGCGAGGAGGTCAGCCACCCCTCGTGCAGGAGCAGGTCGTGCCCGTGCCTGCGCAAGGTCATCGGGGTGATGCCTTCAACCCCAGTCAGAACCCTAATGCCCCGGGTGCGCCGCGCGCGCTCGGCGGCGGACAGATGCCGGTCCCGGCGACGGCCGTAGGTTCGCCCGGCGGCCGCGAAGCCGGCGCTCCGCTCGATCTCGCCAACGTCGGTCCACGCTCTTCGGGGAACTATCCGACGACCGGCAACGCCCCGCTCAATTCGGGGGGCCTGACAACACTGCCGCCATCGGCGACGCCGCGGGACGAATTCGATCTTGGCATTGGCTACATGCAGCGCAAGGACTATGCGCTTGCCGAGGAAACCATGCGCAATTTCACCCAGAAATACCCTTCCGATGCTCTGACGGGTGACGCGCAGTACTGGCTCGGAGAAAGCCTGTTTCAGCGTCAGAAATATCGCGAGGCTGCTGAGTCTTTCCTGGGCGTGACCACAAAGTACGACAGTTCGGCAAAGGCGGCCGATGCGTTGCTTCGGCTCGGACAATCGCTGGCCGCGCTGAAAGAAAAAGAGGCCGCCTGCGCCGCGCTTGGTGAGGTCACGCGCAAATATCCCCGCGCCTCCGCCGGAGTGAAACAGGCCGTGGACCGTGAGCAGAGGCGGGTAAAATGCTAGCGCATGATCCGCCACAGTGTGAGCGGTTTGGCGAAAGATCATGCGTATTCTCAATATTCGAGTGCGATCGGACGCAAAACCGGAAACCACTTTTGCGGATCGCGCTCTAGAGAACATGCGCCGGATCGCGTAAATTCGGGCGGGTCTCCGACTGTAAGGAGCGTGTCCGATGAGCCCTCATGCCCCGCAATTTTGTTCGGCCGCGACCCTGTTCGTGGTCCAGGACGTCCCCAAAGCCGTTGCTCATTATCGCGACGTCCTCGGCTTCAAGGTCGGCTTCACCTACGGTGATCCGGTTTTCTACGGCGGCGTCGAGCGGGGCGACGTCACGATTCATTTCCAGGCCGAGAACAAGACGCCACGCGAATCCGGCCAAGGCGCCGTCAACGTGTTTGTGACCGAGGTCGACGCGCTGCACGATGAGCTGAAGTCGCGCGGGGCGACCATAGTGCATCCGCCGGGCGATCGTCCCTACGGCATGCGTGATTTCGATATCGACGATCTGGACGGCAACCGCCTGACATTTGGGATGGGCATCGGTGGTTCGGACTAGATCGACCGCACAAGCGATGAAGCCACCGAAAACGGGCCCCGCTTTGCCGATTTCGGCAACGGAAGCGAAAACGCTGTTCGCGGACTGGAAAGCGGCCCGCGTACTCGTCCTCGCCGTATCCGGCGGCCCCGATTCCATGGCGCTGATGTGGCTCGCGGCACGTTGGCGGCGCGCCGTGACAGGCGGTCCCGACCTCATTGCTGTCACCATCGATCATGGCCTGCGGCGTGGCTCCGCGCGCGAGGCGCGACACGTCAAGCTGCTCGCAACCTCGCTCGGCGTGACCCACCGCATCGTGCGCTGGAGCGGCGCCAAACCGGAATCCGGATTACCGGCGGCCGCGCGAGACGCCCGCTACCGCCTGCTGGCGAGAACAGCCCGTGCCCACGGCGCATTGCATATCCTCACCGCTCACACCTGTGATGATCAGGCGGAAACCGTTCTGATGCGATTATCACGCGGCAGCGGCATTGCGGGCCTCTCCGCAATGGCACGTGAAACGATGCGTGACGGGTTCATCCTTGCCCGGCCGTTTCTGAATGTTCCGAAGTCGAGGCTGATTGCGACGCTGAAGAAGGCAAAGATCGACTACGTGGAGGATCCGACCAATCGCGACCTCAATTTCACGCGTCCGCGTTTGCGTGCTCTGATGCCGGCGCTGGCGGAGGAAGGATGCGATGCCCATAACCTGACGCGGCTTGCATCGCGTCTGGCGCGAGCTAATACAGCGCTGGAACTCCTCGTCGACGGCGCGGAGCGTTATCTGGCCCTGCAGGATGACGACGCGCAGCATCCGGGCTTTCGAACGGAGGCGTTTGCGGTCCTCTCGGAGGAGATCAAGGTTCGATTGTTGTTGCGGGTGATCGATCGTATCGGCTGCGAGGGACGGGCTGAATTGGGTAAGGTTGAGGCTCTGCTCTTGGCACTCGAAAGCGCCGCAAATCATGCGGGTTTCGGCCGACGCGTTTTGCTCAGAAGGACGTTGGCGGGGGCGCTGGTGACGCTTACCTCCGAGCGGATCAGCGTCGAGCCGGCACCGCCCCGGCGTCGGACCAACTAATGCGGCTTGGTTAATCGCCGCGCAGAGGACCTAGCCTGTAATCCAAGGCGGATCTCATTTCCGCCCCGCGTCAAGTTCCGTCAAGCGCCACTATGCTTCAAAAATATGAAGCGACCGCAGACTCCGCCGGGCGTAAGCTTGAAAGATGAAGCGGATCAAAGAGGTGATAAGCAGAAATATTGGAAATGCGAAACCTTGTGTCAACTGCCAGGGCCGAATAGGTTTTATTTAATAAGAGTTTCACCCGGTTCCCTTGGCAGGGGCAACCTCCGCGCCTAGATTGTATACGTCTCGGCAACCCCCATCTATTAAGTCGATGCAGGGATATCCGGCTGCGATCCGCGCGGCCTCGAAGGAAGATCGATGAACGCCAATATGCGCAACTTCGCCCTCTGGGTCATCATTGTCTTGCTCCTGTTGGCATTGTTCACATTGTTCCAGAGTCCTGGTCACCACACGACCGCGCAGGATATTTCGTTCTCGCAGTTGCTGACGGAAGTCGATCAGAACAATGTTCGCGATGTCGTGATCCAAGGGCAGGAGATTCACGGCACCTTCACCAACGGTTCCAACTTCCAGACCTATGCGCCAACCGATCCGGGGCTGGTGAAAAAGCTCTATGACGCCAAGGTGCAGATCACAGCTAAACCCCCCGGCGACAGCGTCCCATGGTTCGTTTCGCTACTGGTCTCGTGGCTGCCGTTCATCGCGCTCATCGGCGTGTGGATTTTTCTGTCGCGCCAGATGCAGGGCGGCGCCGGCAAGGCGATGGGTTTCGGCAAGTCTCGCGCCAAGATGCTGACGGAGGCCCACGGCCGCGTCACCTTCGAGGACGTCGCGGGCGTCGATGAGGCCAAGCAGGACCTGCAGGAGATCGTCGAGTTCCTGCGCGACCCCGGCAAATTCCAACGCCTCGGCGGGCGTATTCCGCGCGGCGTGCTTCTGGTCGGCCCGCCCGGCACCGGCAAGACGTTGATCGCGCGCGCTGTCGCGGGCGAGGCCAACGTGCCGTTCTTCACCATTTCGGGCTCGGACTTCGTCGAGATGTTCGTCGGCGTGGGCGCCAGCCGCGTCCGCGACATGTTCGAGCAGGCCAAGAAGAATGCGCCCTGCATCATCTTCATCGACGAAATCGATGCGGTCGGCCGTCACCGCGGCGCCGGTCTCGGCGGCGGCAATGATGAGCGAGAGCAGACGCTGAACCAGTTGCTGGTCGAAATGGACGGCTTCGAGGCCAATGAGGGCGTCATCCTCATTGCGGCGACCAACCGCCCCGACGTGCTTGACCCCGCGCTACTGCGCCCTGGCCGCTTCGACCGTCAGGTCGTGGTGCCGAACCCGGACGTCGTCGGCCGCGAACAAATTCTCAAGGTTCACGTTCGCAAGGTGCCGCTTGCACCCGATGTCAACCTCAAGACCGTCGCCCGCGGTACGCCCGGTTTCTCTGGCGCGGATCTGATGAATCTCGTCAACGAGGCGGCGCTGACGGCCGCCCGCCGCAACAAGCGCATGGTGACGCAGGCCGAGTTCGAGGAAGCCAAGGACAAGGTGATGATGGGCGCCGAGCGCAAGTCGCTCGTCATGACTGAGGAAGAAAAAATGCTGACGGCCTATCACGAGGGCGGTCACGCCATCGTCGGCCTTAATGTCATCGCTACCGATCCGATTCACAAGGCGACCATTATTCCGCGGGGCCGGGCGTTGGGCATGGTGATGCAACTTCCCGAACGCGACAAGCTGTCGATGTCGCTGGAACAGATGACCTCGCGACTCGCGATCATGATGGGTGGCCGCGTGGCAGAGGAAATGATTTTCGGCCACGAGAAGGTGACGTCCGGGGCTGCGTCCGACATCGATCAGGCGACGCGTCTTGCGCGCATGATGGTGACGCGCTGGGGCCTCTCGAAAGAACTCGGCACCGTGTCCTATGGCGAGAACAATGACGAGGTGTTTCTCGGCATGCAGGTCAACCGCCAGCAGAACGTGTCCGAGGCGACCGCCCAGAAGATCGACTCCGAAGTCAGGCGTCTGGTCGAGACCGGTTACAAGGACGCGACCCGCATTCTTGGCGAGAAGCGTGCCGATCTGGAGACGCTGGCCAAGGGCTTGCTTGAGTTCGAAACCTTGACCGGCGATGAGATCACCGATCTGCTCAACGGCAAGAAGCCGAACCGGGAATCGGTGCTGGAGCCTGCGACACCGCGCACGTCGGCGGTGCCGCCTGCCGGCAAAACACGTCCGCGCCCGGAACCCGATCCAGGTCTCGAACCACAGCCGCAGGCCTGAGCACCGAACGTTCGGTGCTATCCATCGGCGTCTAAAATCAAAACAGCCCGGCGTAAGCCGGGCTGTTTTGCGTTGTGCTCCGAACTTGAATTGTACGTGGATATCACTTCAGAACGAGGCCGTTCGCGTAGCTTGCGCGGCGTTGTCGAAACGTGGTGTAAGGCGCGCACGGTTTCCCTTACGAGGAATGGTTTCAAACCATGGCCAAAGCTGCCTCGAAGTCGAAAAAGCCTGCAACGAAATCAAAACCATCTACAAAATCCCGGGCGAAAAAGCGAAATTCCGCCGGTACGGGGAGGGCGACGAATAACGCAACGCCGCCGGCGAGGGGCAAGTGGGTCTATACGTTTGGAGACGGCAAGGCGGAGGGCAAAGCAGAACTGAAGGAGCTGCTCGGCGGCAAGGGTGCCAATCTCGCCGAGATGGCAAATCTCGGTTTGCCAGTGCCTCCCGGCTTCACGATTACCACCTCGGTATGCGCGGTTTTCTATGCGCATGACAAATCCTATCCCAAGGAGCTGAAGCCACAGGTCGAAAAAGCACTGCAGTACGTCGCAAAAATAACCGGCAAGGTGTTCGGTGACGCGGCCAATCCGCTTTTGGTCTCGGTGCGATCGGGAGCGCGCGCCTCGATGCCCGGCATGATGGATACGGTGCTCAATCTCGGTCTCAATGACAAGACCGTCGAAGCTATGGCCGCGCTCTCTGGCGATCGGCGATTTGCTTATGATAGCTATCGCCGCTTCATCACTATGTATTCGGATGTCGTGCTGGGCTTCGCACATCATCACTTCGAAGACATTCTGGATACGTTCAAGGATGGCAGGGGCTATTCGCTTGACACGGACCTGACCGGCGACGACTGGGTCGAGGTGGTGGGCAAGTACAAGACGGCTGTTGCACGCGAGACCGGCAAGGATTTTCCGCAAGATCCTTATGAGCAGCTGTGGGGCGCGATCGGCGCAGTGTTCTCGTCCTGGATGAATGCGCGGGCGGTCACTTATCGCAGCCTGCACAATATTCCGGAGTCGTGGGGCACCGCCGTCAACGTGCAGGCCATGGTGTTTGGCAATCTGGGTGAGACATCGGCAACCGGCGTGGCGTTCACGCGCAATCCGTCCACCGGCGAAAGCCGGCTCTATGGTGAGTTTCTCATCAACGCTCAGGGCGAGGACGTGGTGGCAGGCATCCGCACGCCGCAGGACCTCACCGAGGCGGCGCGCAAGGAGTCCGGGTCCGACAAGCCGTCGATGGAAACGGCAATGCCCGAATCCTTCAAGGAGTTGACGCGCATCTACAGGTTGCTTGAAAAGCACTATCGCGACATGCAGGACATGGAGTTCACGGTCGAGGATGGCAAGCTGTGGATGCTCCAGACCCGAAGCGGTAAACGTACCGCGCGCGCCGCGTTGCGCATCGCGGTCGAACTTGCCAATGAGGGCCTGATCTCCAGGAAAGATGCGGTGGTCCGTATCGATCCGGCCTCGCTTGATCAGTTGCTGCATCCGACCATCGATCCCAGCGCACAGCGCGACGTGGTTGCCACCGGCTTGCCGGCGTCGCCCGGCGCGGCTGCGGGTGAGATCGTGTTTTCTTCGGAGGAGGCAACCAAGCTGCAGGCCGGCGGCCGCAAGGTTATCTTGGTACGGATCGAGACCAGTCCGGAAGACATCCACGGTATGCATGCCGCCGAGGGCATTTTGACGACGCGCGGCGGCATGACCTCGCACGCGGCGGTGGTTGCGCGCGGCATGGGCAAGCCCTGCGTTTCCGGCTGCGGCAGCATCCGCGTCGATTATGGACGCGGCACCATGGCAGTCGGAGATCGCACCTTCAAGGTCGGTGACGTCATCACCATCGACGGTTCGCTCGGCGAGGTGCTGGCGGGACAGATGTCGATGATCGAGCCCGAGCTGTCCGGTGAGTTCGGTACGCTGATGGGCTGGGCCGACGAGATTCGCAAGCTCGGCATCCGGGTCAACGGCGACACGTCAGCCGACGCGCGAACGGCGGTGAGGTTTGGTGCCGAGGGAATCGGCCTGTGCCGCACCGAGCACATGTTCTTCGAGGAGACTCGCATCCGTACGGTGCGAGAAATGATTCTGGCCGAAGACGAGCAGGCGCGCCGCGCCGCGCTGTCGAAACTGTTACCGATGCAGCGCGCCGATTTCGTCGAGTTGTTCGAGATCATGAAGGGCCTGCCGGTCACGATCCGATTGCTTGATCCTCCGCTCCATGAATTTTTGCCGCATACGCAGGCCGAGATCGAGGAAGTCGCGCGTGCGATGAATACCGATCCGCGCAAGCTGGCTGACCGTGCTCGCAATCTCGCGGAATTCAATCCAATGCTTGGCTTTCGTGGGTGCCGCCTTGCCATCGTTTATCCTGAGATCGCCGAAATGCAGGCGCGGGCGATCTTCGAGGCGGCGATCGAGGCCGAAAAGCGCACCGGCAAGGCCGTCGCCGTTGAAGTCATGGTGCCGCTCATCGCGACCAAGGCGGAGTTCGATCTGGTCAAGACGCGGATCGATATGACCGCGCAATCGGTGACACGCGAAACCGGCGGCAAGCCGGCTTACCAGGTCGGCACCATGATCGAATTGCCGCGCGCCTGTCTGGCGGCAGGAGAGATCGCCGAAACGGCGGAGTTTTTTTCGTTCGGCACCAACGACCTCACGCAGACCACGTTTGGCATCAGCCGCGACGACGCGGCGAGCTTCCTTGGCGCCTATATCGCGAAGGGAATTTTGGAGATCGATCCATTCATCTCGATAGATCGTGGCGGCGTCGGAGAACTGGTGAAGATTGGCGTCGCGCGTGGCCGCAAGACCCGCCCGAATCTCAAGGTGGGCATCTGTGGTGAACACGGCGGCGATCCCGTTTCGGTGGCATTCTGTCACGAGATCGGATTGAACTATGTGTCATGCTCACCATACCGCGTACCGATCGCGCGTCTTGCCGCCGCTCATGCGGCGCTCGGCAAGATGGTCGCGAGCCGAGTGGATGATGGACGGTCATGATCGGAAAGCCTGCCGGCCGCCTAAATCAGTTCCTGAAAGCAGAAGCAGGTTTTCAGATAAGATCATGCTCCGCCGGTGAACCGCCTGCGCGTCATCCGCGGCAAATCAAGCGTTGACCGTATCTTTACTATTTCGCTCGAGGCGTTGTTTACCAACGCTCCCGATATTCGCGCGCGCTTTCGGATGCCTCTTGCCTGTTGTGCACTTGCATCGCCGATTAACGCCCTCGCAACTTTAATTGGATATTACCGAGATCGATCGAAATGGACTAAACGTACAAATCGATCACGTGTGTGGCGTTGCGTGAGCGTGTCGATGTCTGTGTTGCGTAACCAACCGAAGAGCGCGCATCTTGCGCTCTTCGGTTTCGGTCTCTGCGTCTTCGCATTGATCCCGAACGAAGTCGGATATCAGGATATTGCGTCATTGCTTGCGAGGCAGCCGGGTGTCGCCGAACGCTGGCAAAGGCGTGTTTCCGCCAACGCGGTCAGCTCCATTCAGGTCGCGACCTTCAATTTCGGGCGTCCGGTCGGCACATCGGTACCGCGCGCGGCCACACTCTTGCTTGCGAGTCTCGATGATGGCGTTGGTGCTGCCGCGCGCACCCGGCTGACGCGGCCGCCGCCACGCTATAGCGCTTCGGATTTCCCCAAGGTCAATCGGACGCTGAAGAGCGACCGTTTAGCCCTCGTTGCGCCGGAGCCGCCGCCCATTGCGCCGACGGATGCTGCGCCGCAGGACCCCTCAACGTCCAATGCGTCGGTGTTCGGGGCAAAGACGGCGACGACCCGTCATGACGGGGAACCCTCGGGGCTCGATCCCGAACTGGCGGAAGCCCTGAACGCACCTCCTTTGCCGCAATACGATATTCCGCTCGATGTGCAGCCGTCAGACGATCTTGAGGCTGACAAAGCGGTCGAGAGGCCGCAACCTTCCACCGACGAGTTTTCCATCAAGACGGCAAGCCTGTACTTCGGCAGTTCGGCACTAGGTGTCGCAAGTGAAGGTTTGGAACATTGGCGCCCCGGCGAAGAACCCATGATCGTGATGCCGGCCCTGGCAGCGGATCCTGACATGAAGGCATCCCGGCCGCCGCAGCGGGATTCTGCAAAAGCCGGCGAAACCGTGGTCGGCAAGGGCGAGGTCAAAACGCCGGCCGAGCGGCTCGGTCTTCTGGATGACAAGAAGCGCGCCAAGCAGGAAAAATGCCTCGCGGAGGCGGTTTATTTCGAAGCGCGCGGCGAAGCGGTTCGCGGCCAGATCGCGGTTGCTCAAGTGGTTATGAACCGCGTGTTCTCGGGTTACTATCCGACCACGGTGTGCGGCGCAGTCTACCAGAACGCAAATCGTCGTTTGGCCTGCCAATTCACGTTTGCCTGCGACGGCATTCGCGACGTCGTCACCGAGCCGGACATGTGGGATCGCGCCCGCAGGATAGCGAAGGCCACTCTCGACGGACGGCTGTGGCTGTCGGAAGTCGGCAAGTCGACGCACTATCACGCCTATTGGGTGCATCCTTCCTGGGTGCGCGAAATGAAGAAAATGTACCGCACCGGTGTTCATACCTTCTACCGTCCGCGCGCGTGGGGCGACGGCAAGGATGCGCCGAGTTGGGGCACAACGGCTCAGACCGCCGAAATCTCCGCCAGACTCGCCGAGGCAGCTCACAGTTCGGCTGAATTTGGTAGCTCTGCCCGGCGGTAGAGTTGCCGGCGCAATCGCCAACAGACGGCCACTGTCATTTTGGATCCTAGGCGGAGTAAGGCGCGGATCAAGGGCGACTGGCTGGCGGCTTGCGAATGATTTCTATTGTTAGAAATATCTGAAATAACTTATGAAATTCGTCTGGAAGCGTTGATCCAGCCGTCACCAGGATTCTCGCGGGCGAAGTTCGCGGGCGCCTCGTGGTGAAAGTTTCCTAGGATATTCAGACTTTACCAACCAAGCTGCTCCAATGTTGCCACGGTTAGTATGGTAAGGAGCGGGTAAAGGTCGGCCATCGGCGCCATCCCGCGATCAAGTTGTCGGAGTTGCAGTATGCTCGCGCGTTTCGTGTCAGGAGTCCTGGTTGCAGGTGCGATCGCCGCACCGGCAACGGCCGGTCACCTCATGAATGCCAACGAGGCCAAACGGTTCGTATCCGGCAAGGTTTTCGCGTTCACCTGCTTCGACGGTACGCGTGGCGCCGGCCGGGTGTTCGAGGACGGGGGCGCGGCCGGCGCGGTGCAGTTCAGCGGCGAAGGTCCGGTTCGCCACATGAGGCTGCCGGGCAATACATTACAGGTGCGCGGTCAGGCGGTTTGCGCGTCGATCAAGGGTCTTCCGTTCGAACCGTGCTTCAACCTCGACAAGAAGAGCGAAGCCAGCTTCCGCGGTTCGGTATCGGGCATGGGCTTTGCGTATTGCGACTTCGACCATCAGGGGGGCAGGCAGATGCTGCTGGCGCGCGCTGCTGCACACCCGTATGCTCGCCGCAGGGTTTCGCGCACGGCCGATGCGTCGAACACGGAAGTGACCGCGCGTGTCGAAACCCCGAGGGTCGAGAGCGCCAGGCTTGAGCCCGTCAAGCCGGAAGCCAGGCCGGCCAAGGTCGAAGGCGCTTTGGAACTACGACGTTCCACCGATTAAGTTCGGTAGACACACCGATCGCGCTGGGTCGCGAGCCGCTTTTCCGCGAAAAGCATAATATCGATTATTCCAGATCGATGCGGAACGGTCGGCCTTCGATCGTCATATCGCCGGGACCCATTTCGTCGACCGCGCGCAGCATTCGTCCTCCACGTCCAAGAGCTTTGTCTGCCAGCGCTACGATCAGGCGATTCGGCTGCGCGATTGGCGAGGCCGCTCGGATCTGACGTGCGATGGAGATCTCGTCGCGATGCGGGTTGAGCGCGCAGGCGGCGGTGAAAGCGCTCGCGGTCGACCGGCTGATCCCGGCGTAGCAATGCACCACCAGCGGCGCCTTGCGATCCCAGCCACGGATGAACGTCAGAACCTGCATGATATGATCGTCGTTCGGCGCGACGAAACCATCCACGGGCTCGTTGATGTCGTCCATCGACACCTTCAGATGATTAGCCTCGAGAATCGAGTGCGGCCGCCGCACCTGATCGACGTTCGCCATGACAGTGAGGACATGGCTGGCACCGCTGGTTTTCACGGTTTGCGCAAGCGCGGCAAGCGAGCAGACGTGGATCATGGCGTTCCCGAGTTTTCGGGAGATTATAGGCCGGAGCGCCTTGGGACAAAAGGCGGTCCGCGAAGATGATGCGGTTCCGATATTTTTGGGCGGGACGCAGGCGCCAAATACTTATCCTGATCCCGCTCTAACCGCACAGGCTCTGGAATCGCGCCAGGAACCGGTTCTCGGCCTCGCTCGCCGGCCACGGCGTCAGATAATCCTCGATCATCGCCTCCGGAAGGCCCGGATCGCTGCCGAACAGCCGCTTCGCCTCGGGCTCCGAGAAACCTGCGAGATGGGTCGCTTCGAGATAGGCCGCGCCCATGTCGGCATCCTTGATCTGCTGCTCGATGTCGGCGGGCAATGCTGGTTGCAGTCCGAAGCGGATGTGGATCGCCGACAGCAGCCGCTTCTCCACCGCCTTGTAGGAACCGCCGATCACCGCCTTGAATGGTGAGATCATGTCGCCGATGACATATTCCGGCGCGTCATGCAGCAGCGCCGCCAGCCGCACCCGGATATCGACGCGTGGCGTGTGCTCGCGCATCACGGCCTCGACCAGCAGCGTGTGCTGCGCGACCGAGAAAATATGCTCGCCGTGGGTCTGGCCGTTCCATCGCGCGACGCGGGCGAGGCCATGCGCGATATCCGCGATCTCGATGTCGAGCGGCGAGGGATCGAGCAGGTCGAGCCGCCGCCCGGACAGCATTCGCTGCCATGCGCGCGTCGCGGTCTTCGAAACCCGTCCCGTCATTGCGCAGCGGAACGTGGCTTGCGCGCCTGCTTGCCGCACGTCTCATGGCAATGGCATGTGACCAGATGGTCGTTGACCATCCCCGTCGCCTGCATGAAGGCGTAGACGATCGTGGGCCCGACGAACTTGAATCCGCGCGATGTCAATTCCTTCGAGATTTTGATCGACAGCGGTGTCGAGGTCGGTACGGTCGCGGTGGTCTTGAACCGATTGACCTTCGGCCGGCCGTCCATGAAATTCCACAGCAGCGCGGAAAAGCCCGGACCCTGCTCCATGATCGTCACGTAGGACTTCGCGCTGGTGATGGCCCCCTCGATTTTAGCCCGATTGCGTACGATTCCCGCATCGTCCATCAGCGCGTGGACCTTCTTCTCGTCGTAGCGGGCGATTGTCTCAGGGTTGAAATCCTCGAAGGCGCGGCGGAAGTTGTCGCGCTTGCGCAAAATCGTGATCCACGACAGACCGGCTTGAAAGCCGTCGAGGATCAGCTTTTCGAACAGCGCGCGGTCGTCATATTCGGGTATGCCCCATTCAGTATCGTGATAGGCGAGATAGAGCGGGTCGTCGCCGGGCCACGGACAGCGGGCGAGGCCGTCGGCATGCATACGCGCGGATTGCGTCATGCGACAGTATTCTTCGCCGATAGCTTCAGATCGTCCGGTTCGGCGACATGGATCGGAACGCCGCCCACGGTCAACGGAATCCCGGCCTCGATCGCGTCGGCGGCGCGATCCAGCCGCAGCAGCGCAAGACCCTGGTCCGCTGCCGACGAGCCCATGGTGCCTACGGACTTCTCCCCCGCGACCACGGCCGCCCCTGGCTCGGGCGCGCCATTGTCCAGGCGCACTCGCACAATCCGGCTGCGCGCAGTGCCGCGATGCTCCATGCGTGAAACCACTTCCTGACCGACATAGCAGCCTTTGTCGAAATCGACGCCGTGTAGCCGGTCCATATTGGCTTCATGCGGAAAAGCATCGCCGAACGTGAAATCCAGTCCGCCGCTCGGCACGCCCGCGGCGATCCGGTGAGCCTCATAGTCGGCGCTTTCGACCAGTTCGGCGCCGATCACATTGGCTGCTCGGGCCGCGAGTTCTTCCGGCGCGAGAATGCGCCAGCCGAGCTTGTCGCTGCGCGGGTCTGCGAAGGTCAGGTCGGGGTGCATGGCGGGTTCGCCGTCCCAGGCCGCCAGCACGCCGAGCTTGCCCGAAAGGTTTTCGACCGTGACCTTGGCGCGCAGCTTGTAAAAACCCAGCTTGGTCGCGAGCGGCTGAGCTAGCGGCAACGGGCAATCGATAAGAAAGCCGCCGCCGTGACCGGCCTGCGCTTCGGTGATGAGGAAATCGAAGGTGATCTTGCCTTGCGGCGTCAGCAGCGCGCCAAATCGCCCAAGCCCCGGCTCAACCTTGGTCACGTCCGTGGTCACCAGACCGTTGAGAAAATTGCGGGCGTCGTCGCCGCTGACCTTCACCACGCCCCGGTCGGGAAGAAACGCTGCTTTCATGACACTTCTCTTGGTTCGGGCGTTGCTCTCTTGGCGGTTCCCGCGCAGTACCCACCGGGGAAACCTGCGTGCCGGATTTCGCTTTCGGAACGTAAGCCGCTAAGGTGCGGGCAACAAGGTCCGCGCGGCCGCGCGGAAAGCTTTTGGGAACGATGACCAAGACATTTGACGTGATTCTGAGATCCGGCACCATCGTCAATCAGGACGGCGAGGGGGTCGGTGACATCGCCGTTTCAAACGGCCGCATCGCGGCGATCGGCGGATTTGGCCAGGCCGACGCGGGCGAGGTCATCGACTGCCGGGGGCTGCATATTCTGCCCGGCGTGATCGACACCCAAGTGCATTTCCGCGAGCCGGGACTGACGCACAAGGAAGACCTCGAAACCGGCTCGCGCAGCGCGGTGATGGGCGGCGTGACTGCGGTGTTCGAGATGCCGAACACCAATCCTCTGACAGTCACGGCGGAAACCTTCGCCGCGAAGATGAAGGCGGCGCATCATCGGATGCATTGCGATTTCGCATTCTTCATAGGCGGCACCCGCGAGAATGTGCAGGATCTGCCCGAACTGGAACGCGCTCCCGGCTGCGCCGGCGTCAAGGTGTTCGTCGGATCGTCCACCGGCGCGCTGCTGGTCGAGGATGACGACAGTCTGCGGAAAATCTTCAACGTGATCCGCCGCCGTGCCGCGTTTCACGCCGAGGACGAATACCGTCTGAACGAGCGCAAGAATTTGCGCGTCGACGGTGATCCGCGCTCGCATCCGGTGTGGCGCGACGAGACCGCCGCGCTACTGGCGACGCAGCGGCTCGTTACTCTCGCCCGCGAGACCGGAAAGCGCATTCATGTGCTGCATATTTCGACCAAGGAAGAGATCGAGTATCTGCGCGACCACAAGGATGTGGCCTCCTGCGAGGCGACACCACATCACCTGACCATGGCCGCCCCCGGATGCTATGAGCGGCTTGGCACGCTGGCGCAGATGAATCCGCCGGTGCGCGATGCGGCACATCGCTCAGGGATATGGAAGGGCATCGAGCAGGGCATCATCGATGTGCTCGGCTCCGATCACGCACCGCATACGCTGGAGGAGAAGCAGAAGACCTATCCGGCATCGCCGTCGGGCATGACCGGCGTGCAGACGCTGGTGCCTTTGATGCTGGATCACGTCAATGCGGGCCGCCTGTCGCTGGCGCGCTTTGTCGATCTCACCAGCGCCGGTCCGGCGCGGCTGTTCAACATCGCTTGCAAGGGACGGATCGCAGCCGGCTACGATGCCGACTTCACTGTGGTTGATCTCAGCCGGACCGAGACCATTACGAACAAATGGGTGGCGTCGCGCGTAGGCTGGACGCCCTATGACGGTGTCGACGTGACGGGCTGGCCGGTCGGCACTTTCGTGCGCGGCCGCCGCGTGATGTGGCAGGGGGAACTGACGACCGCATCCACGGGCGAGCCGGTGCGTTTTCTGGAGACGCTGAAGCCCTAGAGCATGATTCCGAAAAGTGGATACCGATTTTCGGATAAGATCATCTCAATCAAAAGGATGGCCGGAGCTGGGCTTATTGCTTCGCCAGCGCGATCGAGAACTCGCCGTTGCGAACGCGGCCCGCAAGACCTTCGACGAACGTCGCCACGGCATCCTCGCCATAGGTGCCGACAAGTTCGGCGAAGGCAGCAAACAGGCTGGCCTGCGCCAGACAATCGCCATCGACACCGTCGTGCCGCGCCTCGGCCCACGCTTCATTGAGGTAGCTCAGCGCAGCCTGCTTCTGCTCATGATCGGGCAGATCGCGGGCCGGGCTGAATGCAAATGGCGGGCGCATGAAAATTCCGAATACGTCTGACGAGGCGAACGCTCAATGGCCGTGGTTTAGCACGCGATTCGGGGCCGGACAGCCAGTTCTTTAGGAAAGGTTAACGCGCCTTGGCGCATTTGACGCGCAATCCCGGCGGCAGAATCAGTTTGCGTATCTGGCGGTCAGGTCGCGGGAAATTTTCGCGCCTTCCTCGACATACCGACGGATTGCGACATTCGCGGCTGGCGTGCATACCCGGTAAGTCTGCTGGAACCAGTTATAGCCGCGGTTAAAGGCTGCGATCATCCTGGAACGGCGTTCGCCCGAGGGCGTTTCGGCGTCGATCAGGGCCTGCATTTCGCTGCGCCATTTCGCGCCGTCGTTGGCGGCGCAGATGTCGCGAAGATAGTGCAGCGTGCCGAGGATTTCGGCCAGACGTTGTAGATCGGCGTCAAAGGGCGCGGCCCCGTCCTGCGCGCGCGCGGGCATCGCGCCACAGATCGCAGCCACCAGAACAACCGCTAAAACCGATTTACGCATGAAGAGGCCCGGATCCGTCGTGATATGCCCCTTCAATGCGATGGAAGCAAGGCGGGACGATCTGCACAGGGCTTTCAACCCCGGTTCAAACCCCGACGAGCCGCCGTGCGGAATCGATGATGGTTTGCAGACCTTCGGTGAGCCGCAATTCGCCTGGCAACTCGGGGGCGACCCAACTGAAGGCGTCGAGTTCGTCGTTCAGGATGGGGTCGCCTGCGATCCAACGGGTCGCGAACGACATCACGATGTAATGCCCGTCGCCGGGCCGAGTCGGCATCACCTCCCGCCAGCCCACGAGACCGATAATCTCGATCGTGAGCCCGGTTTCCTCCGCCACCTCGCGATGTAGCGCGCCAGCGACGGTCTCGCCGAATTCGATTCGTCCGCCGGGTAGAGAGTGCAAGCCCTTGCCGGGCGGCCGGGCGCGGCGCACCAGCAAAATCTTGCCGTCGCGGAAGATCGCGGCGCTGACGGCGAGTTGCGGAAACTGACGCGCGGGAGGCATCAGTGGTTCATAATGTAATCGACATCGGTTTCGCCACCCTGACCATTGATGATGCCGCCGGCCCGCATGACCATCGGCTTGATCCAGCCGACCGCCTGTGTCGCAAGCGCGGCGCGTGTCTCGTGCTGGCGAACCTCCTTCATCGCCGAAGCCACTGCGGTCAGGATTGAGGTCATGGTGGCAGTCAGCTTATCGAATTTGGCGCGAATGTCGGGGTTGGCGTTTTCATAAGCCTGGATCGCCTGCTCGCGTGCCTTGAAATTCGAGGCCATGAAATGCTCCCGGTAGGTCAGGGGCCGCCAATTTAGGAAATCCTCCACGCAATCGGGCATGTCTGGTATCATTTCGAGCAGCATGATGGCTTCGTTGAAGTGATTGAGATAGTCAGTCGCAAGGCCGCTTTGCGGGTTGATATTGGCGGCCGCCAGCGCGGCCCCGCTGCCCGCCCCGTTCTGGTCGGCTTGCGTCGCGATTGCTGGAGAGAAGGGTGATTCGTTGGCCGTCGATGTCATTCGTTCCAGTGTTGGACTCCGATATTAAAACGGATTGAATGTCGCATCTGTTGGGACAATGAAATGTGCGGGCGCTACGTGATCTTGTCGCCGCCGGAGGCGATGCGTCAGGTTTTTGGGTACGCCGAACAGCCGAATTTCCCGCCGCGGTACAATATTGCGCCGACCCAGCCGGCTCCTGTCGTCATCCTTGAGAATGATGCCCGGCGTTTCCGTCTCATGCGGTGGGGCCTGATTCCGGCCTGGGTCAAGGACCCCCGGCAGTTCGCGCTTCTCATTAATGCCCGCGCCGAGACGGTGCTGGACAAGCCCTCTTTCAAGAACGCGATGAAACGGCGCCGCTGCCTGCTTCCGGCCGACGGCTACTACGAATGGCATCAATCGGAAGAACGAAAGCGGCCGTTCTTCATCCGGCCGGGCAATGGCAGGCTGATCGCGTTTGCGGGCCTTGCAGAGACCTGGGTCGGGCCGAACGGCGAAGAGCTTGATACGGTCGCCATCGTCACCACGGCGGCGCGCGGCGATCTCGCGACCTTGCATCCGCGCGTGCCGGTGACGATCGCTCCTGCGGATCGCGCGCGCTGGCTCGACGGCGCCGCTATCGAATCCGAAGAGGCTGCGCTGTTGCTGCGCGCGCCGGAAAACGGCGAATTCGTCTGGCATGAGGTGTCGGCGCGCGTGAACCATGTCGTCCACGACGATGAGCAACTGATTATGCCAATCTCAGCAGAGCAACTGGAAAGCGAGGCGAAGCAGGCCGCAAAGAAGCCAGCGGCTCGCAAGGCTGCGTCCGCAACCTTAAGCGACGATGGTCAGGGCTCGCTGTTCTGACGTGGAAAGCAACATTTCGTGGCCATTGCGCCATTTCAAAAAAGCTGCCGTTTTCCAACCCCTACAGTACCTTGCCCGGATTCATGATGCCGAGAGGGTCGAATAGCGCCTTAATGCCGCGCATCACTTCGATTGCCGTCTTGTCCTTCACGCCGGGCAGATCATCGCGCTTCAGCACGCCGATACCGTGTTCAGCGGAAATCGAGCCGCCCATCCGCAGCGCGATCTTGAAGACGACGGCATTGACCTCCTGCCACCGGGCGAGAAATTCCTGTGTCGTCATCCCGCTCACGGGTTGGCTGACATTGTAGTGAATGTTGCCATCTCCAAGGTGGCCGAACGGGACCGGGCGGGCGTCCGGAATGAGCTTTGCCACGGCGATATTGGCCTCGGCGATGAAGGCAGGTACGGCGGCGACGGGCACAGAGATATCGTGCTTGATCGAGCCGCCCTCCCGTTTCTGTGCCGGCGGGATCGTCTCGCGCAGCTTCCAGAACGCCGCTCGCTGCTGAAGGCTGGCCGCAAGAACCGCATCGCCGACGAAGCCGTTCCTTATGCCCCGATCGAGAACGGCCTCAACGGTCGCAGCCGCATCGTCACGCGACGATGAGATTTCCATCAGCACATACCAGGGATGGCGGTAAGCGAGCGGATCGCGGATGTCGGTGCCGTGCTTGAGGCAGATGTCGACGCAGATCTCTGCAAGCAGTTCGAAACTTGTCAGGCTCCCGGCCGCTTCGGCCTGAGAGATGGCCAGCAGTTTCAGAGCGTCGGCCGGCGATTTCAGGCCAACGAAAGCGGTTTGCACCGAGCGCGGTTTCGAGAACAGCTTCACGACCGCGGCGGTGATGATACCGAGGGTGCCTTCGGCGCCGATGAACAGGTTGCGCAGATCGTAGCCGGTATTGTCCTTTTTCAGCTTGGACAAACCGTTGAGGATGCGCCCGTCGGCCAGCACCACCTCGAGGCCGAGCGCCATGTCGCGAGCCACGCCATACGCCAGCGCGCCGGTGCCGCCGGCATTGGTCGAGAGATTGCCGCCGATGGTGCAGCTTCCTTCAGCGCCGAGCGACAAGGGGAAGAAACGGTCAGCCTCGTCGGCGCGCCGCTGGATTGTCTGCAGGATAACGCCGGCCTCGACCGTCATTGTGTTGGAGGCGGTATCGACTTCGCGGATTCTGTCCATCCGCCGCATCGACACCACGACCTCGCCGCTGTGCGGGGTCTGTCCGCCGACGAGACCGGTGTTGCCGCCCTGCGGGACCAGCGCGATCCGATGTTCACTCGCGAGCTTGCAGATCGCCGATACCTCTGCCGTCGATGCGGGACGCAGCACCAGCGGGGAGCGGCCATGAAACAGGTTGCGCGCCTCCGTGAGGTATTGCGCCAGTTCCTCGGCGTCGGTTACCGCATATTTGTCGCCGACGATGGCCGTGAGGCGCGCAATCAGATCGGGCGACAACGGCGGCTGCAGGAATTCTGGCCTGACGATCGGCACGTCCATCAGCCTTTCGGGGCGGCGGCGCGGCGCAACCTGTCGTTGATGGCTTCCCCGAGCCCCTCGTCGGGAACCGGCATCACTGCGATGGTCCGCGCACCGCTGGTGTCTAAGGCGCGAAGACAGCCGAAAAGATTGGCGGCGGCCTCCTTTAGATCACCGCATTCGGACAGATTTATCACAGCGGCCGCGGTGTCGACACCCGACAGATCGGTCCGACCGAAAGCCAGTAGCGCCTCGCCGCGCGTAAGGTTCGCTACATTGAGCCGCATCCGGGCGCGTGGTGCGTAGTGCGAGTCCAGCATTCCTGACGCCAGCGGCCGTCCAGCGGCCGCGCCGGGATCTGGCGAGGCCAAAGTGTGGCCCAGCACGCGCTCGATGTCGGCGCGCGGAATTCCGCCGGGACGCAGCAACGCCGGCCGATCGAAACAGCCGATGATGGTTGACTCAATGCCAACCTCCACCGGTCCGCCGTCGACGATGAGGTCGATCCGTCCCGCGAGATCGCTTTGTACATGCGCCGCCGTCGTCGGTGAGACGTGGCCCGACAGGTTGGCGGAGGGCGCGACAACCGCGCCGCCGAAATCGCGCAGGATAGCGCGCGCCACTGGATGAGCGGGAACCCGCAGGGCGACGGTGTCGAGGCCCGCGGTGGCAAGATCGGCTACCGGGCAGCGAGTGCCCTTCGGCAGCACCAGCGTCAGCGGACCCGGCCAGAACGCATCGGCGAGCGCGAGGGCGGTGGCATTGAACCGGGCGGTCCGTTTCGCGGCCGCAAGGTCTCCGACATGGACGATTAGCGGATTGAATGCGGGCCTGCCCTTGGCCTGGTAGAGCCGTGTGATCGCCTCCGCGTTGGCGGCGTCAGCGCCGAGGCCGTAAACCGTCTCAGTGGGGAACGCGACAAGCCCGCCGTCGCGCAGCGTCCGCGCGGCTGCGGCTGTCGCGGTCTCCCCGGCCGGTCGAATCTGCGTTGTCAGGTCCACGGTCATAGCGGTTTCGGTTCTCAATTCAGCTTCTTGCGGTGCGCGAAACCCAAGGCTATAAGCCGCGTCTTGTCGGAGTGTGGCTCAGCCCGGTAGAGCACTGCGTTCGGGACGCAGGGGTCGCAGGTTCAAATCCTGCCACTCCGACCATCATTTCAATGACTTATAATTTCGATGCGCCAGCCGCGCAACGCGGCGCGCGACGAATTGACCCCTCATGCGTGCGGTGGCCGTATGCTAGGCGCTAGTGCTTGTTTACGTCGGACCGCTTGTTACGCGGCCGCGAGATTGTCTGGCATGCATTTTCCCGTTTCAGTATCCTGTTATGCGTCGACTTCGATCTTTCGATGCGAAAGATCAAAAGCGTTGACCCGATGCATTTTGCGTCAAGATCGCGCGGTGGTTGCTCACGCGCGAACCTACCGGGCCGATTCACCTGGCCGGCGTAGGCCCCGGATCAGTGCCGCCGTGGCCGAGCGGCGCCTGCGGCAGGAACTGCCGGCCGTTTTCGACCAGGAAATCGAGCATTTCCTGCGCCGGAGGAAGCAACACCTTGTCTTTTCTCCTGACGACGAACCATTGCCGAATAATAGGAAGCCCGGTGATGTCGAGCGTGATCATCCGGCCTTCCTTAAGTTCCACGGCCACGGTGTGCGCCGAGATGAAAGCGATCCCGAGACCGGCGATGACCGCCTGCTTGATGGTCTCGTTGCTGCTCATCTCCATGCCGATCTGGGGCTCGAGATTGCTGTTCTCAAAAAACTGTTCCATGAGGAATCGTGTACCCGAGCCCGGTTTGCGGGACACGAACCTTTCGTGCGCCAGATCGACCGCCGAAAGCCCGGACGCGTTTGCAAGCCGGTGTCCTGTCGGCGCGATGACGACATGCGGATGGTCGCCGATCAAATGCCGGTCCAGTTCGATATCGGGAGGCGGGTGGCCCATGATGGCAAAATCGAGCGCATAGCTGCGCAGAGCCTGACGTATGTCCTGGCGATTGACGATCGTCAGACTGATGTCCATCCCCGGATGAAGCTTCGAAAACGCGGAAATCGCAAATGGGACAAAATATTTTGCCGTACTGACAGCGCCGATCGATATGCGCCCGCCGGTTCGACCGGTGATCATGTCGAGCGACGTTGCGCAACTTTCGATCGCAGCTTCGATGCGCTCGAAAAGCGTGTACAACTCCTGTCCAGCAGGCGTGAGAACCATGCCATCGCTGGTTCGCTGGAGCAGAGGCAGTCCGCAGAGTTGCTGAAGATTCCGCAATTGCAGCGTGACCGCAGGTTGAGTCAAATGCAATTTGTTGGCGGCGGCAGTGACGCTACCTCCTACCGCAACCGATGCCAAAGCACGAAGCTGCCGAATTGTAACGTCGCGAAGCTTCGTGATCATATAAGAAAATTTTTGCCTCGATGAAGGATATTGAAATTGTACTTATTACATGCAACGAGTCAATTCTCGCGATGCTCTGGAAAGCGGCAAATCGGCTGTTTGGAGATTGCGGCCGAGGGGGAGTCTGAATGAGCCAAGAGCTGACACTGCAGCAAAGGATGGATGGCGAGGCGGGATCGGATCCGCTCCGCCAGGCAGTGAAGGAAGCAGTAGCTGCGCTTGCGCGGGCTGCGGTCGATATTTCCGATCTGACCTGCCGCGGAGCGTTGGCCGGGATCACCGGACAGGCACAAGGTCGTAACACCGACGGTGATGTTCAAAAAGATCTCGATGTTCGCGCCGATCAAATTATTCGCGACGCTCTCGGCAAGCTGCCGATCGCAGCGCTTGCCTCGGAGGAAATGGCGGATCTGGATATTTTGAATCCGGGCGCGCCGATCTGCGTTGCATTCGATCCGTTGGACGGTTCGTCGAACATCAACACGAACATGTCGGTAGGTACGATTTTTTCAATCATGCCGACGCCTTCCGATGTCAATGCGGCCTTCAGGCAAGCAGGAAGTGCGCAGCTTGCGGCCGGTTTCGTTGTCTATGGTCCGCAGACCTCTCTCGTTCTCACGCTCGGGCGGGGTGTCGACATCTTCACGCTTGACCGAGCCGACAGGGTGTTCAAGCTCACCGGATCGTCAGTGCAAATCCCGACGGACGCAAACGAGTTCGCGATCAATGCATCGAACAGGCGGCACTGGGACCTGCCGGTTCGCGCCTATATCGATGAGTGCCTTGCGGGAGCCGATGGCCCCTGCGGCAAGAATTTCAACATGCGCTGGATCGGCTCGCTCGTCGCGGAGGCTTTCCGCATTCTTATTCGCGGCGGTATTTTCCTCTATCCCGGAGACGCTCGGGACGGCTATGAGGAAGGGCGCCTGCGCCTGGTTTACGAGGCGCACCCGATGGCTTTCATCGTCGAGCAGGCGGGCGGCGGCGCTTCGACCGGACGAAAGCGGGTTCTCGATATCGTACCCGACAGCCTTCATCAGCGAGTGCCGCTGATTATGGGTTCGATCAAGAACGTCCAGCGGCTCGAACATATGCATACGGTCCCCGACGTCGCTCTGGAAGCGAATGCGCCGT
Organism: Nitrobacter vulgaris; assembly: GCF_002028545.1. GTDB lineage: Bacteria > Pseudomonadota > Alphaproteobacteria > Rhizobiales > Xanthobacteraceae > Nitrobacter > Nitrobacter vulgaris. The sequence goes on along the minus strand of NZ_MWPQ01000059.1, from coordinate 22,562 downwards.
TGTTCGGGAACCGCGGTCTGTTTCGCGTTTGAGGGGCTGATATCGTGTCAAGGAAGCATCCCATCATATCAATTACGGGTTCGTCGGGCGCCGGTACGACGTCCGTCAAGCGAACCTTCGAGCAGATTTTCCGCCGCGAGAATGTCGTTGCGGCCTACATCGAAGGCGACGCCTTCCACCGTTACAATCGCGCTGAAATGCGCACCCGCATGGCCGAGGAATCGGACAAGGGCAACAAGCACTTCAGTCATTTCAGTCCTGAAACCAACTTGTTCGCCGAACTTGAGGGTGTGTTCCGTAGCTATGGCGAGACCGGAACGGGCAACACGCGATACTATGTTCACGACGATGCGGAATCGGCGCTGCACGGTGTTCCTCCTGGAACGTTTACGGACTGGCAGCCTCTGCCGGATGCCTCGGATTTGTTGTTCTACGAGGGTCTTCACGGGGCCGTTGTGACCGACAAGGTAAATGTCGCTCAGTACGCGGATCTCAAGATCGGTGTCGTTCCCGTCATCAATCTCGAATGGATCCAGAAGCTGCACCGCGACCGGAATGCGCGCGGCTATTCCACCGAGGCGGTCACCGACACCATCCTCCGGCGCATGCCGGATTACGTCAATTATATCTGTCCTCAATTCGCTGAGACGGACATCAATTTCCAACGCGTGCCGACGGTGGATACTTCGAACCCGTTCATCTCCCGGTGGATACCGACGCCCGACGAGTCGATGGTCGTCATCCGCCTCAAGAATCCGCGCGGGATCGATTTTCCGTATCTGCTGTCGATGATTCCGAGCAGCTTTATGTCGCGCGCCAACTCTATCGTCATCCACGGATCCAAGCTGGACCTCGCGATGCAGTTGATCCTGACGCCGCTCATCCTTCAGCTCATCGAGCGAAAGAAACGCGCATGAGTGAAATCGCATGTCCGAAATCGCCAGCCCCGGCGGCGTCAAGACGGGGCGTGGCCAACAATACGATCGCGCTAAACGCGACATCTTTTCACGATAGCCAGATGGGGAGGGAACCGACATGGCGCGCATAACTTTGAGACAGTTGCTGGATCACGCTGCAGAGCATGGCTACGGCGTGCCGGCGTTCAACATCAACAATATGGAGCAGGGACTTGCCATCATGGAGGCTGCGGCCGCCGTCGATGCGCCGGTCATCATGCAGGCTTCGCGGGGCGCGCGCTCCTACGCCAACGACATCATGCTCGCGAACATGATCGACGCGTTGGACCAGATGTATCCGCATATTCCGCTGTGCATGCATCAGGATCACGGCAACGAGGAATCGACCTGCGCCACCGCGATCAAGTACGGTTTCACCTCGGTCATGATGGACGGCTCGCTCAAGGCCGACGCCAAGACCGCAGCGGACTACGAATATAACGTCGACATCACCCGCCGCGTCGTTGACTTGGCGCACTGGGTCGGCGCCTCGGTGGAAGGCGAACTGGGCGTGCTTGGCTCGCTCGAGCACGGTGGCGGCGAGCAGGAAGACGGGCACGGCATCGAAGGGCCGGTTAGCCACGATCAACTGCTGACCGATCCGGATCAGGCCGTCGATTTCGTCCGCGCGACCAAGGTCGACGCTCTGGCGATCGCGATGGGCACCTCGCACGGCGCCTACAAATTCTCGCGCAAGCCGGACGGCGACATTCTCGCCATGAAGGTGGTCGAGGAAATCCACCGCCGCCTTCCCAATACCCATCTGGTGATGCATGGCTCGTCTTCGGTGCCGCAGCATCTGCAGGATGAGTTCAACAAGTTCGGCGGCGAGATGCCGCAGACCTGGGGCGTGCCGGTCGAGGAAATCGTTCGCGGCATCAAGCATGGCGTTCGCAAGGTCAATATCGACACCGACTGCCGTCTGGCCATGACTGCGGTATTCCGGAAAGTCGCGGCCAGCAACAAGAGCGAATTCGATCCACGCAAGTTCCTGAAACCCGCGATGGATGCAATGCGCGACCTCTGCCGCGAGCGTTTCGAGCAGTTCGGCACTGCCGGGAATGCCTCGAAGATCAAGGTGATCCCATTGGCTGAAATGGCCAAGCTTTACCGCACCGGTAAACTTGATCCGCGTATCGGTGAAACAGCCGTCGCGGCCGAGTGATACGATCCTGGCTGGCGCAGCCCGGCCTCCGGCTTGACCGCCGGAAGGCCGATTGCCGCAGCATCGCTACACCACCGTCTCCCATGCGGTGACCGCACGTCCCGAGGGCCAGTCTAGCACCTCGTGACATGCCTCCATCCGGTTCCAACTAGGACGATTCATCCTCCCGATCGTCCAGCCCCGGATGTACTGCTCCGTCGTCTTGCATGGCGACGGAGCCTTTCTCTCGGAAGTGCCCTGAATATCCAGGAGAAAATACGAGGGTAAGCCGATCGGGACGCCCGTGCCGCCGCATTCTGGCGCGTGATGTCACAGCACCGCCGAAATATTCGATGGACTTACAATCCCCGCAATCGGGTTCAAACAGTCGCTTCAGTCTCATTCAATCGCATTGTATCAGGCTGAAGCGTTACTTTCATTTGACCATGATCTTATCGATCTTATCGAAAGTGGTTCTTACCCTTCGGGATCATGCTCCAAGCTCTGGCAGTCGGGGGACGATCATGGGAGGACGAATGACATCCACACGCCACGCGGCCATCGTCCTGGCCGCGCTGTCACTGGGCGGATGCGCTAATCTTGAGCGCCACAATTCGAACGCGCTGTCCCAGAGCGATGACGATGGCTATTGCCAGGCGCAGGGCGGACCGCAGGGATCCGCAGCCTACACTGCCTGCCGCAAAAATCGTGACGTCGCCGCCACGCGATCGGATCGGATGGAACGCACCCATCGGGATCTTGCCGAGCGGATGCTGAACGGACAGTAGCCGACTGATTTTCTAAGCCAGCGGACTCACGAACGTCACGGCTTAACTCCCGTCCTGCGAACTGGGCTCGGATCGTGGTTCGTCGCGATATTTCAGAATCCATGCAACATAGAACGTGAAAAGTCCGATAGAAAGAACTGCAGCCGTCACAACCAGGGTGTAGACAAAAGCAACAGGATGGTCGTGTGCTGTGATCCAGTGGCCAGAAGTAAATCGGCCCGAATAATATATTCTGCCCTGACTGAGGGCGTTCCAGAAATTATCTAGCGAAATCCAGAGACACAGAATCGTTACCTCGGTCGCAAAAATCCGATGGCGCTTTAGTTGCTCCAGTGCTTTGCCATTGCGCTTCATTTGTGACCCGAAAGCTCTTGGTACTATCGCTTGGATGGCGTCGCGGACTTTCACGAGAATTGAAGTCGTGTTTGAAACCGTTTGCGTCCGCAATCATATCGCCGGATCCGAACCTTTCAAGGCTGAGGCGACAAACGTTAGCGCTCGTCCTCCTCCTCGGCCTTCTTGCCGCCGATTGTCTTCAGCTTGGCGAATACGGCATCGACGTTGAGATCGTCCTGCTGCTTTTCGGTAGGTTCGAATTCGCTGTCCTGACGGGTGGTCTCGGACGCCGGCAGTAAGGTAGCGCCGCCATATTGCTGATCGGTCGGCTTCTCCTTGGCCGCGCGTTGCACCTCGAAATCGAGTTCGATCTGCGAGCAAAGCCCCAGCGTCACCGGATCCATCGGAGTCAGAGTCGAAGCGTTCCAGTGGGTGCGGTCGCGCACCGCGGCAATCGTGGTTTTGGTCGTGCCTACCAGACGCATGATTTGAGCGTCCTTCAATTCCGGATGATTGCGCACGAGCCAGAGGATCGCGCTTGGCCGCTCGTGGCGGCGTGACACCGGGGTGTAGCGGGGGCCCTTTTTCTTGGCTGCCGGTGGCAGCACCACTTTGCTCTCACTGAGCCTGAGGCGGTAGTCCGGGTCCTTTTCGCCCTTCTCGATCTCGTCGCGGGTGAGTTGGCCGGTGGAGATCGGGTCCATGCCCTTGATGCCCTGGGCGGCATCGCCGTCAGCGATGGCGCGGACCTCCAGGGGATGCATCTTGGTGAAGTCAGCGACCTGGTCGAACGACAGCGCGGTATTGTCGACGAGCCACACGGCAGTCGCTTTCGGCATCAGCGGTGCATTGCTCATGGCAAATCTCCTTTGCGCTTTGCCCACCCCTCAGAGCAAAGCCTTTTGGTCATCGACGATGACGGGAATTGGGGTCTATATATGCTGCCGGAGGTCGGCCGCGCAATGGTTTGCTCTGTCGATCCCTGGTTTACGGAACCTGCCTTGACAGCGCCCGAAAGCCGTCCAAAGTCATCTCTTAAGTATTGGCCGTTCCCGCCCCGCCGGTGTGGGATGATTCGGCCCGGATCGCCTCATGAATGCTAAACCAAAACTTAAAATCGTGCTTTGCTCGCCCCGCGGCTTCTGCGCCGGGGTGGTCAGGGCGATCGATACCGTGGAACGTGCGCTGACGCTGTATGGCGCGCCGGTCTATGTGCGTCACGAAATCGTCCATAATCGCTATGTTGTCGATAGCCTTCGCGCCAAGGGAGCGATCTTCGTCGAGGAACTGGCGGAGATCCCCGACGACACCAAGGCGCCGGTGGTTTTTTCCGCCCATGGCGTGCCGAAGTCGGTTCCTGCAGATGCTCAGAGGCGTAATTTCTTTTCGCTCGATGCCACCTGTCCTCTCGTGACCAAGGTTCACCGCGAGGCGGCGATCCATTTCAAGCGCGGCCACGAGATTCTGCTGATCGGGCATTCCCATCACCCGGAAGTGGTCGGCACCGTCGGCCAATTGCCGGCGGGTGCGGTGACTCTGATCGAAACCGCTGAGGATGCCGAGAAATTCACGCCGAAAGATGCCGGTAATCTTGCTTTCGTGACTCAAACCACGCTGTCCATCGACGACACCGCCGAGATCGTGGCGGTACTGAAGCAACGCTTTCCGGACATCCATGGTCCGCACAAGGAAGACATCTGCTACGCCACCACCAACCGCCAGTTGGCCGTCAAGAAGGTCGCGCCGGTGGTCGACGCGCTGATCGTGGTCGGAGCGCCGAACTCCTCCAATTCGCAGCGGCTGCGCGAAGTTGCCGAGCGCGAGGGTTGCAAAGTATCCGTGCTTGCGCAGCGCGCCAGCGATCTCGACTGGAGCATGTTCGAGGGCATCAGAAGCCTTGGGATCACCGCGGGCGCGTCGGCGCCCGAAGTCATCGTCGAGGAAATCATGGACGCATTCGCTGCGTGCTATGAACTCGAGGTGGAAACGGTTTCGGCTGCGGAAGAAAACGAGTTTTTCCCGCTGCCCCGCTCGCTGCGGCCTGACGCCGCCTAAGGTCTTTCCGCTTCTGATGGAATCAGAAGCGAGGCTCTATGATTCTGATTTGACGCGTTTTCTTCACGCCAACCGGTACCCACTTCGCTCGAAAACACTGTAGCACGACCGGGACCGGAACGAGGATACGAGATGGCGGTCTACACCGACGTCGCCGCCGAGGAGCTTGCGGATTTTCTGAAAGCCTACGATATCGGCGAGATACTGTCCTACAAGGGCATCGCCGAAGGCGTCGAGAACTCTAACTATCTGCTGCACACCACCTCCGGATCGTTTTTCCTGACGCTCTATGAAAAGCGCGTCGCCATCGACGACCTGCCGTTCTTTCTCGGTTTGATGGGTCATCTTGCGACCCACGGCATTGTGTGTCCGCAGCCGGTCAAGGCGCGCGGCGGCGAAACGCTTGGCCGACTCGCGGGGCGTCCTGCCGCCATCATCGATTTTCTCGAGGGCGTGTGGCCACGGAAGCCGAACGTCGCTCATTGCGCCGCGACTGGCGCTGCGCTGGCGAAGCTGCATCTCGCCGGCGGTGATTTCCCCATGAGCCGCGCTAATGCGCTGTCGGTGTCCAGTTGGCGGCCGCTGTTCGAACAGGCCGGAGCTTGCATCGATACCGTGCAACAGGGTTTGCACGATTTTCTCAAGGCTGAACTCGACCACCTTGAAGCACACTGGCCGGAGAAGCTGCCGGCTGGCGTGATCCATGCCGACCTGTTTCCTGATAACGTGCTGTTTCTCGGCGAGAGGTTGTCGGGGCTGATCGATTTCTATTTCGCTTGCAATGATTTCTTGGCCTATGACGTCGCGATCTGCCTCAACGCCTGGTGTTTCGAGCCGGATCATTCCTTCAACGTCACCAAGGCCCGGGCGCTGCTTGCCGCCTACAATTGCGAGCGCGCGCTGTCGGAGGCCGAACAGGCGGCGTTGCCTTTGCTCGCGCGGGGCGCCGCGTTGCGGTTTCTGCTGACGCGGCTGGTCGATTTTCTCAACGTGCCCGCCGGCGCGCTGGTGAAACCGAAAGACCCGCTCGAATACGTCCGCAAGCTGCGTTTCCAGCAGCGTGTCGGCAGCGTTCGCGACTACGGCGTCGCGCTCTCGGGGCTGGTGGCGTGAATTCGCCCGCGCTTCCGCATGTCACGATTTTCACGGACGGCGCCTGCTCAGGCAACCCGGGTCCCGGCGGCTGGGGCGCGATCCTGCGGTTCGGTGAAATCGAAAAAGAACTGAAAGGTGGCGAACCGCATACCACCAACAACCGGATGGAGTTGCTGGCGGCGATCTCAGCGTTGGAGGCGCTGAAGCGTCCGGCGCTTGTCGATCTCACCACCGACAGCCAATACGTACGGCAAGGCATCACCGGCTGGATTCACAACTGGAAGCGGAACGGCTGGCGTACCGCCGATAAGAAGCCAGTGAAGAACGCCGATCTCTGGCAGCGGCTCGACGATGCGTTGAAGCCTCATGACGTGCGTTGGCACTGGATCAAGGGCCATGCCGGCCATGACGAGAACGAGCGCGCCGATCAGCTTGCGCGCGAAGGCGTGGCGATGGCGAGGTTGAAGTAAGTCACTCATCATTGCCGGACTTGACCCGGCAATCTATTTCAAAAATCCTACGAAGAAGATGGATGCGCGGGTCATAACGAGCGGGAGCGACCCCGTTCTTCGAACGGCTATGCCCGCGCATGACATCAATTTTTACAACTGCTCGACCAACGTATCTCCGCCGGAGACCTCGACCTTGCCAGGCGAGTCCTCGACGTTCAGTTTCTTCACCACCCCGTCCTCGACCAGCATGGAATAGCGCTTCGAGCGGATGCCGAGACCCTTCTCGGAGCCGTCGAACTCCAGGCCGATCGCCTTCGCGAACTCGGCGTTGCCGTCCGCAAGGAACATCGCCTCGTTACGCTGGTCGGTATCGCGCTTCCAGGCGCTCAGGACGAACACGTCATTGACCGAGACAATGGCGATCTCGTTCACGCCCTTGTCCTTGATGGCGCGAGCGCTAGCGAAAATACTCGGCAGATGCTGTTTATGACAGGTGCCTGTGTAGGCACCGGGCACCGCGAACAACGCTACTTTCTTTCCTTTGAAGATGTCGCCGGTGCTTTTGGTCTGGACCCCGTCCTCGGTCATGATACGAAACGTCGCATCGGGCAGGCGGTCGCCAACTTTGATGGTCATCGTCAAATCTCCATGGAATGGCAGCGTGGGGAGGGAGGGAGGTACAATATTCCAACAGCGAAATAGCAACGGCTACCCGTTCACCGTACCTCCATAACGCGCTTTCGGGTCTACATCGCGAAAACGTCTCAAATATAACGCTAACGCCCAGGCCTTGATCCATCAAAGTCAAAACCGCGCTAGCCTGCAAACCCGCCCGCGTCGAGAAACGTCTGCTCTTCCGCGCTCGTCGTGCGCCCGAGCACAAGATTGCGATGCGGAAAACGGCCGAACCGGCAAATGATGTCGGCATGGATTTCCGCGAATTTGAGGTTGTCCGGTCGGCCGCGGGCGCGAAACAGCTCAATGCAGCGGTCTTGATCCGCGAGCCGCTCGGAATGCATGAGGGGCATATAAAGGAACTCGACAAGGTCGAGCTCTATGCGCGTGTCGGCGCCGCCTGCAATGGCACGAACGGCGACGGCTAGCGCCTGATCGTCGGTCGAGAAGGTCCGGGCGTCGCCCCGGAACATGTTGCGCGGAAACTGGTCGAGCACGATGACGAGCGCCAGTGCGCCATCGTCGGTCTCCTCCCATCCCGCGAGTTCGCCATCCCGAGCGGCTTCCCAAAGCCTTTGAAAGCGACGGCGTACCTCGGCGTCGAACGCGTCGTTCTTGATATACCATTTGGATATGCCGGCCTCTCGCCAGAAGGCGAGGATATCGGCGGGAGAGGGGAGAGTTGTGTCATTCATGATCGAACAGGCGTTTTCCTGAACCCTGTGCTCCGGAAGAGATGATTGCTAAGCCGGGCCTTTGACTTCGTCGCGCAATGCGCGGCGGAGAATCTTGCCGACATTGGTTTTCGGCAGGGTGTCGCGGAATTCGATTCGCCTCGGCACCTTGTAGCTCGTCAGCTGCGTCCGCACGAACTTGATGAGATCCTCGGATGTGAGATTCGGATCCTTCCTCACCACGAAAGCCTTCACCGCCTCACCCGATTTCTCGTCCTTGACGCCGACCACCGCGCATTCCAGCACGCCCGGATGACTCGCGATCACGTCCTCAATCTCGTTCGGATAGACATTGAACCCGGAGACCAGGATCATGTCCTTCTTGCGGTCGACGATCCGGGTGTAACCGTCCGCGGACATGATGCCGATGTCGCCCGTACGGAAGAAGCCGTCCGCCGTCATCACCTTTGCGGTCTCGTCCGGCCTATTCCAGTAGCCGGGCATTAGTTGTGGACCGTGGACGCAGATTTCGCCGGGCTCGCCGAGCGGCGCTTCCTGGCCGTTATCGTCCCGGATGGAGACGTATGTTGAGGGCATGGGAAGCCCGATCGAGCCGGAGAATTTGGTGCTGTCGGCGGGATTGCAGGTCAGCGTCGGCGAGGTTTCCGAAAGGCCGTAGCCTTCCAGCAACGGGCATGCCGTCGTTTTCAGCCACCTTTCCGCCACGACCTTCTGAACGGCCATGCCGCCGCCGATCGACACCTTGAGTTTCGAGAAGTCGACACGGTCGAAGCCGGGTGCGTTGAGAAGGGCGTTGTAGAGCGTATTCACCGCCGGGAAGACGTTGATCTGATACTTCATCAATTCCTTGACGAGGCCCGGCATGTCGCGCGGATTCGGGATCAGCAGATTGACGCCGCCCGCGCGCATCCCCAGCATGAAGCACGCGGTCAGCGCGAAGATATGATAGAGCGGCAGAGCGCAGACGATGAAGATCTGATCGATCATCGGCGGCTTCGTCAGCGCCGGCTGCAGCCAGGCATCGTTCTGCAGCACGTTGGCGAGAATGTTGCGATGGAGCAGCGTCGCGCCCTTCGAGACGCCGGTTGTGCCACCGGTATATTGCAGGAAGGCCACATCGTCAGCTGCGAGTTCGGGCCGGGCAAGCGTCATACCGCGTCCCGCGGCAAGGGCGTCGTTGAACTTGACCGCGCCCGGGATTGATGACGGCGGCACCATCTTTCTGACGTGGCGAACCACGAAGTTGACGATCACGCCCTTGAAGCCGAGCAGATCGCCCATGCTGCCGACAATGACGTGCCTGACGTCGGTTTTACCGATGACCTGCTGTACCGTCGACGCGAAGTTCTCCAGCACGATGATCGCTTCCGCACCGGAATCCTTGAGCTGATGTTCAAGCTCGTGCGGCGTGTAGAGCGGGTTGACGTTGACCACGACATAGCCGGCGCGCAGCACGGCCACTGTCGAAATCGGATATTGCAGGACGTTCGGCATCATCAGCGCGACGCGCGCGCCCTTTTTCAGTCCCCGGCCTTGCAGGTAAGCGCCGAGGGCAAGCGACGTCTCGTCGAGCTCGCGATAGGTTATCGCCTTGTCCATGCAGATGAAGGCCTTGCGGTCGCTGAACTTGGCAAAGCTCTCCTCCAGCAACGTGATCAACGAAGCGTACTGCGACGCGTCGATGTCAGCGGGCACGCCTGCGGGATATTGCCCAAGCCAGATGCGATCCATGTGACGCCCCGGTGATCCTTGTTCAAAGGGAGAGAAAGATGTCGTGGTCAGGGAATATCGGGCAAGGCGGCTGTCCAAGGCAAGCAGTTGCGCGGTAACGACGCATGGGTGCCGCCGTAGCAGGCTCGAGGGCTTGTCTTGGCGTGGTTGGCCCGCGATGGTTGGTGGCCAGCGCCTGGCGGCGGTTTACGGCTTGGACTTGCCTTCGGCTGTTTTCGGCTTGGCGGAAGCTGGCCGGGCACCGGTACGCTTCGCATCAGGCTTTTTGCTGGCGGCCGGCTTCGTATGGGCTGGAGGTTTTGTGGAATTGGGGTTGATCGTTACCGAGACCTGGTTCTTCGATTTTTCATTAGCTTTGGCTTCCGGCGCGGCATTGTCGTCGCGTTTGCTGTGGGCAGTCTTGCTGCGCTTACCGGCTTTTGGCGGAGCATCGCGTGCGGCATCGGCTTCTGCTGCTGCGGCGATGGCAGCACCGGTTCGCGTCGGCCCGGTATAGACAACGATTGGATCCGAGGGCGCCGGAGCTGCCGCCATCATGTCCACCGGTCGCAGCGCTGGCGGTTGCGTGCCAGTCGCGAAGAACGACATCACGGCGGCGCTTGTCGTCGACGTGTTGGCGACAACATCGTTATCTTCATCGCTAGCAGGATGCGCGCGTTTCGATCCGCACATTTCATCGCGCAGATTGGGAGGCGCGGCCGCGATCGGCGCCAGCCCGTCAACAGTGCCGAGCGCCGGACGCAGCCACGACATCGTATTGTTGGCGAAGCCGCGCTCCAGCATTTGCGCGGCGCGCACAGCGCGCATCGTGCCCGACGATGCGCCGAGCACCACCGCGATCAGGCGTTTGCCGTTCTGTGTAGCGGATGCAACGAGATTATATCCGGAGGCGCATATGAACCCGGTTTTAAAGCCATCGGCGCCCGGAAAGCGCCCGATCAGCTTGTTGAAATTGTGCGTCACCCTGCGGCCGTAGCGTATCGAGGGGATGTGCACGAAATATTCGTATTCAGGCAAATCGTGAATGATGGCGCGCGCGAGAATAGCCATGTCGCGCGCCGAGGAAATCTGGCCGTCGGCAGGCAAGCCGTTCGGGTTGACATAGCTCGTCTGCGTCATGCCAAGCCGCTGCGCGGCCGCGTTCATTTCGGCCGAGAAACCGTCGATCGAGCCGCCGACGCCTTCCGCAAGCACCACGGCCATGTCGTTGGCCGACTTCACCAGCATCATCTTCAACGCGTTGTCGACGGTCACCTGCGTACCCGGCCGAAAGCCCATCTTCGAAGGCGATTGTGCGGTGGCGGTCGGCGATACCGTAAACAGCGTGTCGAGTGTGATGCGTCCGTGCTTGACCGCCATCAACGTGACGTAAGCGGTCATGAGCTTGGTGACTGAGGCCGGATACCAGGGAAAGGTGGCATTCTCGGCTTCCAGCACCTTTCCGCTGTCCGCCTCGATCAGCAGATGCGCTTCGGTGGCATGAGCTGCGCGCAGTGGCGCGACCGCAACCAGCAATCCGGCAGCAAGGACCATCCAGATCGGCAGCCATTTGCGAAACAGGACGAAGCAAGAATGCACGGTTGTTCCGGTCCTTTGAGACCTCACTTTGGCAAGGAGGCCTGCTTCTCGAGTATTTTCCGGCTAAGGGGAGTCCGACTTAACCGTAAGAAATGCTCTCAATGAGTAACTGCGCGTATTCTGATCGCAAAACCGGTATCCACTTTTGCGGAATACGCGCTAGGTTTCAAGCGTGTCCAGGCGCCGTCGACGCGGCGGCTCCAATCTATACCGGCCTGGCAAGCCAGAACAGATGGCTCGCAGCCTAATTCCCCAACGAAAGGGGCCGAATTTCGACGGTTGGGCTGGTTCGCGACGATGGCTAGCCTGCTGGGGTACTCTCTTGCGTCATGAATTGCGCTTTCGCAAGTTGAGCGAAGTGGCCGCCGTTCGCCACCAGTTCGTCAAAGGTTCCGTTTTCGATCACACGCCCGTTCTCGAAAACCAGAATACGCGTGGCGTTGCGGATGGTGGACAGCCGGTGCGCGATGACGAATGTCGTGCGTCCCTTCATCACCTCGTCGAGCGCGGCATTGACCTTGGCCTCGGTCACTGCGTCGAGCGCACTGGTTGCCTCGTCGAGGATCAAGATCGGCGGGTCCTTCAGCAACGCGCGGGCAATCGATAGCCGCTGCCGCTCGCCGCCGGACAGCATTCGCCCGCGCTCGCCGGCATGGGTGTCGAATTTTTTCTCGCCGCGTTCGATGAAGTCGAGCGCCTGGGCCCGCTCGGCGGCGAACCGCATCTCCTTCTCGGTGGCGTCAGGCTTGCCGACGCGCAGGTTCTCCGCGATCGAGCGGTCGAACAGCAGTGCCTCCTGAAACACCACACCGATGTTTCGTCGCAACGAGGTCAGCGTCAGGCTGCGGATGTCCATGCCGTCGATCTTGATGCTGCCGGACTGCGGATCGAACGCGCGATGCAGCAGCGCGGCGGCGGTGGACTTGCCGGCGCCGGTCGGGCCGACCAATGCGATGGTCTCGCCGGGCAACGCGACGAACGACAGATCCTCCACCGCGGGCCGCTTGCCGTCATAGGAGAACGACACGTCATGGAATTCGATGAGTCCCTGCAATCGCCCGGCGTCGACGGCGTCGCGACGGTCGCGCACCGCCGGAACGGCGTCGAGCACGTTGAAGAACTCCTTGAGCCGCGGCGCCTCCATGAACACGCTGTTGATGAAGGCTACCACTTGCTCGAGCCTCTGGATCAGCATGGTGGCGAAGCTCACGAACATCACGATCTCGCCGACCGATGTCATCCCCCGCTGATTCAGCACGATGCCGACGGCGAAGATCGCCAGGATGGTGATAGTGGTCGAGGCGCGCGTCATCACGGTGACGACGGCCCACCACGACAGCACCGGCATCTGCGCCGCCAGCAGCTTGTCGACGACGAACCGCAGGCCCTGAACCTCGGCATCGACGCGCACAAAGCTCTGTACCAGTGCGACGTTACCGAGGGCGTCGGAGGCGCGCGCAGAGAGGTCGCTGAAATGCGCCTCCACCTCGTTCTGCATATCGAAGGTTCTGCGAACCACCAGCGTCGTCAGCATCGTGAATACGATGCAAAGCGCGAACAACAGGATCGCCAGCCGCCAGTTGATATAGAGCGATAGCGGCAGCAGCACCACGAGCGACATCATCGCCGCGAAATGCTCGCGGAAGAATCCGAGCCACAGCCGCCACAGGGCGTCCGTGCCTTGCAGCATCACCTTCATCAGCCGTCCCGAATGGGTGCCGGCATGGTAGGTGAGCGGCAACTGCATGATGTGCTCGAAATAGCCCGTCAGCACGGCCTGGCGCTGGCGATGGGAAAGACGGTCGGCCTGCAGGGCCACGATCACGCCGCACAGGATCGTGAAGAGGCCGAAGGCCACCCAAACCGCCAGCAGCGGCCACGGCGAGGTCGAAGTTGTCCCGAAAGGACCCGCGGCGGGATTGCCGGAGAGTACGTCGACGATGCGGCCGAACAGCACCGGCTCGGCGAACTGCGCGCCGGCCAGCAGCAGATTGGCGCCGGCTAAAATCCAGCCAAGCCGCGCTTCTCTGCCAAGCAATTCAAGAACGCGCGTATAAAGGCGGACCATCGACATTGGAAGAGGCTCTTGCGGATCGCAACACTATAGCGGTTTCGAGCGACGTGGATACCGGTTCGCTCGAAAACGCTATAGCCGGGCCGGCAGCGGAATACAGCTTCCTCGTGCCGTCTACTCGGCCTGCGTGATCTTGCGGTCGCTGGCGGGTGGTAAAAAACTGCTGTCAAAAATATCCGTGGCCGCCGGACGATTTCGGAACTTGAAATTTTCGGCGATCTGGTCGAGCAACGTCTCGAACCGGACCGGGTCGATACCGCCGATGCCTCTGTGTCTCACCTCGCTAGTCAGAATGTTGTCGCTCAGGACCGCATGCAGGCGTTGCAGTTCGACGGCCCGTGATCCGCTAGCCATCTGACCCAGCACGTCATCGACAGCCTGCGCGGGCTCCCTGATGGTAAGTCGCAGACCGGCGATCACCGCGCGCACAAATGCCTTCACCGCTTCCGGCTTGTCGGCTGCGAATTCCGGGTTGACGATCAGGGCCTTGCCATAGGCGGCGCAGCCGTAGTCGGAAAATCGCAGCACGGCGATATCGTCGGCCGGAATTCCGCGATTGCGCAGGTCGATCGCCGACAGGTACGACAGGCCGGATATGGCGTCGAGCTGGCCCGCCGACAGCATCGGCTCACGAACGGCGGGGCCGATCTGCTGCAGCTTCACGGCCTTGAGTTTTAATCCGTTCCGCCGTGCGAGTGCAGGCCACAGTCTGATGGAAAGATCGCCATCGGTGACGCCGACCGTTTTGCCCTCGATGTCGGCAAGCGTGGTGATGCCCCGGCTCTTGCGCGCAATGAAGGCGTAAGCCGTTTTGTCGAACAGCACGAACACCGCCTTGATTGGCCGTACGCCTGGCTGATCGCGAAAGCGGATCAGGGCGTTGAGGTCGGCGAGCGCCAGTTCGCTCGTGCCGACCGCGACGCGCGCAATGGCGTCCGCCGTGTCGGTGGCGGCCATCGTCGTGACATTCAGGCCTTCCGCGCTGAATAGCCCCCTGGTCGATGCCAGAACGACCGGAGCCACGGCGGCGTCGATCGGGCGGTCGAGCGAGAATTTGATCTCGGTTGGCGCGCCGGCGTCGGCCCGGCCGCCCGCAACGCCGAGGTATGCAACGCCGACCGCGCTCACGAGCACAAGGAGGACATACCAGAGACGTATAGACCGTATTTGCATGGAAGATGCTGCGGCGGACTGATTGTGGGGCCGCAACGCGCGACCGTAACTCGGTTGCAGTCTATCAGAGGCAATTTAAATGCGCGATGACCGCTGCAATATGTCGCGCATTCAGGTTGTCTTTTACACTCCGTCGGGAACCGATGGGTGAGTCGACCGTCGGCCCCAGTTCGCTGTGCAAGCACCGCTGAATCTTCGCATCAGCCATGGACAAATCGGCTCTGCGATGGTTGATCGCGCCATGCTGAGACGGACCTACAACTGGTGCATCGCCGCCGCTGACAAGCCCTATGCGCTCTGGATTTTGGCCGCAGTGGCTTTCGCTGAAAGCTCATTCTTTCCGGTGCCACCTGATGTCATGTTGCTGCCGATGGCGCTGGCGCGGCCACAACGGGCCTGGCTGTTCGCGACCGTATGCACGATCGCTTCGGTTGCCGGCGGCGTGCTTGGCTATGCCATCGGCGCATTGCTCTACGACTCGGTCGGCCAATGGCTCATTCATCTGTATGGACTTGGCGACAAGGTCGAAGCGTTTCGCGCGTCGTATGCGCATTGGGGCGCGTGGATCATCATCGGCAAGGGCCTGACGCCGATTCCCTACAAGCTCGTCACCATCACATCGGGTTTCGCCGGATACGATGTCTGGCTCTTCATCCTGTGCTCGATCATCGCCCGGGGGGGCCGCTTCTTCATCGTCGCGATCCTGCTCGATCGCTTCGGCGACGCTATTCGCCACGAAATCGAAAAGCGGCTCGGTCTTTGGGTGTCCATCGGTGCTGCCGTTATCGTCCTGGGATTCGTGATCGCATTCCGCTTGATCTGAAGCATCATCCCGACCCAAAGGGCGGCGCATGCGCGCGAAGCGTTTGCATTGATGAACAGGGCAGAGTTGGAATAGATGGAGGCCGCAGTTCGGGCGAGATCGCTTTTTAACGGCGGAGGAGGGAGGGCCATAAGATGACGGTCAATGATGACCTGGAAAAATTCAGGCAGGCGAGGGCGATGGCCTTCAAACGTGGCTTTGTTGTTCGAAGGGCGGACGACCCGGATGATCCCAAGCCCTACACGCTGGTTCGCCAGGCCGTGGAAACGCATCTTGCGACCATCGATGAGGTGCTGGAGGAACTCAAACGGACCAAGTAATTGTGCCGGACGGGATCGCCAGCTTCGTGAACTCGTCGTGGGGGGGTGTTCCAGCGGCGGTTCGTTCCAAGTCCGCTCTGAGCGGAACCAGAGGACTCCTTGGGGGGCGGTTCCGTTGTTAACACCTCATTAACCACTATCAGACACCTTGTCCGAGACCGATATGTATCTGCCGAAAGAGGCCAGATACCGTTCGAGCGGGCATAAGGCCGATGGAACACGACATCGCGTCGGTAAGAACACCGGCGACCATCCAGGAATTACAGGCGCGAGTGACCGCGGCGTTCGGCAGGCATCCATTGTGCCGCGAGGTGCAGTTCGACATCGTCAGCACGCCGAAGACCCGCAGAGGCGCCAACTGGACGGTCAGCATGAATGCCATCCCGCCAAATGCAATCTGGGAAGTATCCGAACTCGTCGCCGACATCCAGGACGCCTATATTCTGGCAGCCTGACTGCGGGCCACCGCGTCCCGAGATTCGGATTGCGTGTGAATATCGGCCGCCCAGCCCGGTCTTGCCCAGGCAAGCCTTGATTCATATCGAGTTGTGAGGATCAATCGGCTCCGCTCGTGAACTGGACTGGAGGCCTTTTTTGACGCGGACGATGACGATTCTGGCGCTTGCGTGCTGCGTTGTCACGGGGGTGGCGCTGGCGGCGATATTCGGCCGCGGCAACGTTCTGATGGTCCGGTTTGTCGCAACGCCGTCTCCAGTGTCCGTGGAATCAGAACCGACGGAGTTGGCAGCCAATCGCGAGAGCAAGGCAGACAAGCTTCCGGTCCAGACTGCTGTGCCTGACGCTGGCGCCGATCTGACGTTGTCAGGATCGCTGCGGCCGGCGGTTGCGACCGAGCTTCCCCTCGACACCGAGATTGCGCCGTCGACGCCACCGATCGAGGACCCGCCGCTGCCACGTCCCCGACCTAAACTCGCAAACCAGTCCATTCAGAAGGATTATTCGCTGCTTAGCGATATGCAGATCGCTGCGTTGAAAGGAAGGCTGCGACTGACGCCCGGGCAAGAGCCCTACTGGCCAGCCGTGGAAAGCGCATTGCGCGATGCCGCCCATAAAATCCACGAGCGGCGTTCGGCGCCGGGCAAGAACGCCTCGCTCGGAGCCGGTGAGATCGAGCAGATCAAGGTCGCGGCCCAGCCGTTGTTGACCAGGCTGCGAGAGGACCAGAAGCAGGAGGTGCGTGCGCTGGCGCGCATCATCGGGCTAGAGGCGGTGGCTTCGCTGATCTGAGGCTGTTCGCCATTTGACGTCCTAGCCGGCGTCGAATTGGCTTGCCGAGTACCACTCGTACGTCCGACGGCCGTTATGTCGTTCTTACCAACGTCTCGCACATTAAAGGCCGAAGTCACTGAGGTCCGGACCCTTCGGGACGATCCTTGGACTGGACCGGTTGCCAGTCCGATGTCCATTTTCCATTCACCAGCATATTGGAGCCTCCAAAAATGGTGGACAAACAAGCGGAGAGGCTCAGATCATGGCCGCCGTTCGCGTACCGTTGCAAGCGCGCGGGTTTCGGCGCGAATGCGGATACTGAGCACCAGCGCGTTCAGGACAGTGAAGACAAGCGCCAGCAGATACAGATGAAGCGCGAGCGGTAACACTGCGATTTCCGCGACAACGATCGCATAGTTCGGATGCGACAAGTATCTGTAAGGTCCTGATGTCACCATCGGCGCATCAGGTAAGACGATGATGCGCGTGGTCCATCGTGGTCCGAGGGTTGCGAGTACCCACAAGCGAAACACCTGGAGCAGAATGAAAACCGAAAGGGCGACGAAGTTGACATCCTGATCGCGGCCCCACGCCCACAATGCGATCAGCCAGGCGGCATGGGTCGCGACGATCAGCGGATAATGACCAGGCGCGATCTCGATCGCGCCCCGCGCCAATAGTTTCGCGGTATTGTAACGGGACAGGATAAGTTCGCCTAGCCGCTGCACTGTAACCAGCGCGAGAATGAGAGCGGCGAGAGTCACGCGGCGTGACGCAGCGTGACGCAGCTAGCGGTGAAGCCCGGGCCCAGCGAGGTCACAAGCGACCGCGAGGGCAGGCCCTGTGCGCGGGCACGTTCGAGTACAAACAAGACGGTGGCCGCTGACATGTTGCCGTAATCGGCAATGACGCTTCGTTCGTGATCGAGAGTTCCCTGATCGAGGGAGAAAGCACGCTCGATCGCGACGATGACCTTTGCGCCACCGGGATGGCAAATGAAGCGGTCGATGTCTCCGATCGAGAGACCCAGCCCGGACAGAACTGCGGTGACGCCCGGCTTCATGTGCGCGAGCACAAAGTCCGGAATTGTCCGCTGGAAGATCACGCCGAATCCTTCAGGGTCTACGCGCCATCCCATAATATCGAGCGTGTTCGGCCAGAGGTACTCGCCGGTCGCCTCGATACGTGTTGCACCTCCATCTCCGGCGCGCAGCACGACGGCCGCAGCCCCATCGCCGAACAGGCTGGCGGCAACGATATTGGCCTTCGTCAGTTCGTCGTGGCGAACGGCAAGCGTGCAAAGTTCGAGGACCACGAGGAGCACGTTGGTGCCTGGCCGGGCTTGCGCCAATCGCGATGCAATGGATAGTCCCGCGACGCCGCCGGCGCAGCCGAGCCCAAACACCGGCACGCGCGACACATCCGTTCGGAAGCCAAGCCTGCCGGCGACGCGGGCCTCAAGCGTCGGGGTGGCGATGCCGGTCGAACACACCGTAACGACGGTGTCGATGTCAGTTGCGCCAAGATCGGCCCGCTCCATGGCCTTTTGCGCGACGTCGACGAATAGTGCTTCCGCGCCGTCCAGAAAGGCTTGAGTTCGCTCCGGCCAGCCCCGCGGCTCGCAATACCATTCAATCGGCTTCACGCCGTAGCGGTGCTGGATGCCTGTGTTGGCGAAAAGAGCGGATAACGTTTCGAATTGCGGATATCGCGAGCCTAAGATGAAACGCGCCGCGTCGAGAATTTGCGACTGATGAAACACATTGGGCGGAACCCCGGTCGCCATTGAAAGCAAAGCGGCCGTGTGTTTCATATCATCGCTCCTGCTCCTATTGTCTCCTCATACACGCAGCCGCCGCGAAAAGCTTTCGCAGCTAACGTCTCTATGCGCGTGCGGATGGGTTCAAGTTTCAATTCAGGTCTCAGTCCGCCTAAGCGAGCGAACGGGGTTGAGGCGGGAACGCTGTTTTGGGGTGTTGATCATGGAGCAGCACGGCCAGGCGGCGCCGAACTTCAGGGTCAACTGATGCGGCCTCGAAGATCTGTTCCTGAACATCCCGCTTAAGTTCAGGCCAGAGCTGCAAAACCGCACGGCCAAGCAATTGTTCAGACTCGTTCATTCATATCGCCCTTGAAGTTGTGGATGGGACGGGCAGATGACAGAGGCTGCGGGCTCCTATGTCCTTCTAGAAACTGGCGGCATAGTAGTCGTCGACCGTCTTGGTTCGCGCTGGCTCGGCCCAATCCCAGCCGCTCCCAACCCGATATTTCGGGGCACTTTGGAGTTGTTCGATGGTTACGCCGGTCCGATAGCCGCCGAGTAGAATGTCATATTTCAGGGTATGCCAAGGCAAAGGATAATGGTCGTCGCCGATTCCAAGGAATCCGCCAAAACTCAGGACGGCATACGAAACACGGCCGCTTGTCTTTTCGATCATAACCCGCTCGATCGAACCGATCTTTTCGTTGTCGGGGCCAAAGACGGCCGTCCCTTCGACTTTGTCGCTGCCGATCAAGTTGCTGGTTTCGTTTTCTTCCAAGGTCATAGGCATCCTCCCAGGACAGAAAGCAGAAGCGTCGAACGCACCAAAAGTTCCCGAGCGGCGTGTTCCGGAAGGACTAAACAAAACCGGGTAGCTCGACAGAGAGCCTGCTTTCGACCGGGACCAAAGGCATTTGAGGAGTCTCCGCCCTGCGGGCTACAGTTTTTCAAGCGAAGCGGATGCCGTTCGCGGGAGCAGGGCCCGGCGACCATTCCATCGATTCTGTCGTCATCGGTCGCGCGAGCGTCTGACCGAACTGCCTGATCGGCCATGCGCCATTGTGATCAGGCGATCAGCGTGACCCTTGATCGGGCCTTTTCGGAAAATCGATAGACGCGAAGCTTGCCGCGAGTTACTATGTCAAATAGTTGACATAACGACGCCAAGAGTCCCCATTTGGTGTCGCCCGGTAAGTTGGCGTCGCGCCGGCGATACAGAAGTTATGATGAGGAGCGACCGTGGAAAATTTAAATGTCGGGGCTAACCAGGCGGCAGAGCCGTCAGGTAACCCAAGGGTGTTGTGGATCTCAACCTTGGCATTCTCCCTCGGTTTCGCAATTTGGGGAATGTTTTCCGCACTCGCTCCCTTTCTGATCGAGTGGTATCATTTTACAAGCACCCAGGTGCTGATCCTCGCTGCGATGGAGCCGCTTTTTGCGGCCGCTATCAGCATTCCGCTCGGCATCTGGGCTGACAAGTACGGCGGCCGGACGGTTTTCACGCTTTTGCTTGTGGCTCTCTCCGTGGTCCTGATTTTGGGAACCTTCGCCGAGAGCTATTACGGCTTCCTGTTTCTGGGAACGATGCTCGGGCTTGGCGGCGCGAGTTTCGTGGTCGGCAATGCCCATGTGTCGTCCTGGTACCCTAAATCGAAACAAGGGACCGCCCTTGGCCTTTTTGCTATGGGCAATGTCGGGATTACAGTCGGCATGATGGCCGTCACGTTCTTGATCACGAACGTTTTTGACAAAAATGATCCGGACGGATGGCGGATGATATTCCCGATATTCGCTATTCCCACGTTGTTCATGGCGGCGGTCTACATGTTCTTTACGTCTGATCCGCCGAACCGGGTGCTCAAGAATACGTCGATGAGCGAGATCTTCGCCGTCTACCGCTCGGGCATCGTCGTATGGCTCGTTCCCGGTCTTTATTGGGTTGCGTTTGGCACGTTGGTTTTCTTCGCGTCAACGATGCCGACTTATCTGGTTGATCATTGGCGCGTGGATCCAACGACTGCGGTCGCGGTCTATACGCCGATTCTGGTGGTCTGCGTTGCCATTACTCGACCATTGGGGGGCTGGCTCGCCGACCGTTACGATGTTCTCAGCATCTTGAGCATAATGTTCGGATTGATGTCGGCGCTGGCGGTGCTCTTGGCCTTGCAGATCTCGCTGACCATCGAGCTGTTCGCTATTTACGGGCTTGCGTTACTGTCCGGTGCAGCCGCGGCGGCAGTCATCAAACTGATCCCGATGTACTTCGTGCACGTCGGTGCGGTTAGCGGACTGGCCAAGGCTGCCGGCGCAGCATGCGGTTTCACCATGACCGCGATCCTTGCCGGCAGCAAATTTCTCATGGGCGGTTACACTTTGGGCTTCTTCATCTGGGCGCTCATGAATATCGCCGCGTTCTATGTCTCGTTCTCGCGCGTGGGTTTCAAGAACGTCAAACCTATTCACGCGATTGCGGAGTCCGCGCCCGCTCACTGAGGTGAGGTTCGGAAAGGATGAAATGTGATGAGGCCCGGCTCTGTCCTTTGGACACGCCGGGCCTTTAACTTGAATACGGACAGAATCGTTTGACATAGGAGAGGAAGCGCTCAGCCATCGTTGATTTGCGACCGCTTCCCAACCTGGACCCGCGATCGTTGCGTTGTGCGTCGGCCATCGGTATCTCCAGATGCGAGATGAATGGCATAGAACGCTAAGGCAGAGCGTCTGTTCCTAAGGTTTTTGGCACATCCGCTATTCCGCATGCCGACGGGTCAGGTATTTTAGTACGGTCGGTGTGATAGTCCTCACTTGCTCTGGAAAATCCGCGGGCGCCTTTTAAGGTTCGGCTCTACGGCCACACGGCCACCTTCGATACAGGCTGTTCAGCAGCGAACAGATTGCGCGCGCTTCGCCTCAGCGGAATTCCGCCGCTGATTATGTGCTTCAGCGACATCATTTCGTACAAATCCCAATGATCCAGTTGTCTAAGGTTGCGGTGCGTTTGCAGATCACACGAATACCTTGAAATGACCTAGCTTGCATAAGGCAGCCATCTCGATCATATTTTGGGGTGATTTTTAGTCCACGCACGCTCCACGCTGAACCCGCTCTATGTCTCTGTCGTATTGTGTCTCTGTCGTGCCTTTACACCCACCGACCACTTAAGGTCGTTCAACTCATTTCGAATTATCCTTTAGCAGGGGTCCAGATCATGGACATCAAGCGTAGAGATTTTGTCAAAGGGTGCGCAACTGTATCTGTCCTGTTGCTGCCGGGGATCGCCAGCGCTGCGAGCGGTGAAAACACGAATCGCGCATCGGCTGCGGCATCCCGCTTGCAGGTCGAAAAATCGATCAAGGCCAACTTCGGTGGTGGTTTCTCTGTACGGAATTACTCGCAATCAAACGGACGGACTTACGCCAATATCGAACATTTCGGTAACCGGTATGCAGTCGCCTCCGCAGACCTGCTGGATTGGAAAATCGTTAAGGCATCGCTCTAAGCAACCCGAATTTTTTTCGTCAAAAATATTATTTGATCCTCCTTTAGGTGAGGATACTTGGATATTGATGTTTCCGATGCTCTTTCCGACAATAGCGATTTCTGGAGACAATGAGCTTTGGCCGAGAAGATCAAGAGCATTCGCATTCATCCCGGTATCGGCATCGCTCGTCTGGG
>NZ_MWPQ01000009.1 GCF_002028545.1 Nitrobacter vulgaris | reverse complement strand
TGTTCGCTCGTCATGCTGTTCTCTCCATCTTCAAATTGAAGACAGGAACAGATCGGGGTCGCTAACGATCGAACAAGGGTGCGAGAAATGGACGCTTACAGATTATGAACCTCTGCGCAGGCAGCGGAGACCAATCTCCAAGAAGGAAGTTACGCCAGGAGGGCTTCCAATGAACCATTCGATTTACAGCGCGGATCGGACGACCCACCTGAAGATCGTGGTTGTGGCTCTTGTTGCAGGTATTGCAGTGGCGGGTTTCGCAATTTCAGCGCGCATGAACGCTGACGATGGCTATACCCAGACTGCACGCGTCATCAAAGCCGGGAAGCCGATGGCTGTTACGAGTTCGGGCGCGATGGTCGTCCGCTGAAGGAGTTTGAAGGAATTCACGAGGCTTCTTTACATTTGCCCCCCGAAGTCGCCACGTGAGTACGTAGAGGACCCACTAACCCCAAGTGGACTACGATGGAAAACGCCCGCCCCCCACGGGCGTTTTCTTTCGTTATAAACACCCCATAATAATAAGCGCACCCAGATAGAAGCCGTCGGCGCCGATGCGGAATTTTTCTCTTCGGCGGACCGCCCGCGTCACGCGATGGTGGCGGCGCCCATGCGCGAGCGCATTAAACCGATACTATCAAGATCGGCCTGCTCGCGAGCGTTCTCTTCTGCGCGTTCGCGAGCCTGATCGCGCTCATCCAGCAATTCGACTTTCTTGAGCTCCTCAAAGGCTTCCGCCAAGCCCATCTTGGCATCTTCGAGCTGGACGCGGAGTTCGTCGGCGGAGCGGGTCAGGTTTTCCCGGCGCTGGATCGCTGCCTTGGCATAGGTCGGATACGCGAAATGTGCGGGATCGTCGATCCCAGCACGTTCCTGCTCGATTTCGATTTCACGCTCCAGATCGACCGACATACGCTGGAAATCAGCAATCATGCCCTCGATCTGAGCCACCCTCCGACGCTTCTCCTCGACCTGGAATTTCTTCAGGCGGATCAGCGTTTCACGCGACTTCATCGACTCGTACTCCCCAGAAGTCCCAATCTACGCGGGACAACGGCGGCACCTCCTTCGGATCCCGCCATACTCCTCATATGAGAATCCGATGATGACCCGACAAAGTTAGCTTTCCGTTTCCAAGGTCTTAACGATTTGCTGCAACCTTCGATAACCCTCCTCGATGCTCGTCACCTCATCCTTCGCCTGGCGCAGAAAATCCTCTAAAATCGGATTCAACTTGATTGCCTCGTCGACCTCTGCGTTGGAGCCGGTCCTATAGGCGCCGAGCCGGACGAGTTCCTCCATATCGGAATAAGTGGCCATCATCTGTCGCGCGCGGGTAATGATCGGCAGGAAGGCTGGATCAGCCGATTTCGGCATGGTGCGGGACACCGACTTCAAAATGTTGATCGCGGGGTAGCGACCTCGCTCGGCAATGGCACGCTCCATCACGATGTGGCCGTCGAGAATGCCGCGCACTGCGTCGGCCACCGGCTCGTTATGATCGTCACCGTCCACCAGCACGGTGAAGATGCCGGTGATGGTTCCCTCGTCGGCGCCGGGACCGGCGCGCTCCAGAAGCCTCGGCAATTCGGTGAACACTGTCGGTGTGTAACCCTTCGTGGTGGGCGGCTCGCCGGTCGACAGGCCGATTTCGCGCTGCGCCATTGCAAAGCGTGTCACCGAGTCCATCATGCACATGACGTCCCTGCCCTCGTCGCGGAAATATTCCGCGACCGCCAGAGTCAGATAGGCGGCCTGACGCCGCATCAAGGCTGGCTCATCAGAAGTCGCAACCACGACGACCGATCGTGCGAGCCCCTCTTCGCCAAGGTCGTCCTGCAGGAACTCCTGCACCTCACGACCGCGTTCGCCGACCAGTCCGATGACCGAAATGTCGGCATCCGCGTTGCGCGCCAACATCGACAGCAGCACCGATTTGCCGACGCCGGAGCCGGCGAAAATGCCGAGCCGCTGGCCACGGCAGCAGGTCAGGAATGTGTTCAGCGCGCGGACGCCGAGATCGAGCGGTTTGCCGACCCGTTTGCGCGAATGCGCCGACGGCGGCGAATTACGGTACGGCACCGGCGCCGGCCCCTGTGGTAGCGGCCCTTTGCCGTCAATCGGCTCGCCCATGGCGTTGATAACACGTCCGAGCCATGAGGCTGCCGGCCGCACCTGGCCGGAGGCATTGGCGATCAAGGCGCGGCAGCCGCGTCGTACCCCGTCAAGGCCGGCAAACGGCATGACAACGGCATTGTCGCCGTTGAAGCCGACCACCTCCGCCGGGATGGCCCGACCGACGCCGGTCTCGATCACGATACGGGCTCCCACCGACATCGCATGGATAGGGCCGGCTATCTCAACCATCAGCCCACGTACACCGACCACGCGGCCATAAATATTGACGCGCTCGATCTCGCCAATCCGCTCGGCCAAGCTCTTCATCGTGAAATCCTTAGGTTTCCGCGCATTAGCCGAGCTCCTTAACCTCGTGTTTACCCGCATCGTTAATCATTGCGTCACTGTCTTTGGTGACTGAGCGCGCGTGTCTTCAGGACGAAGGCGAGTCGCGAGAGTCGGTTAGGCCTGACTTTTAATGTGGAGCCTGAGTGCCGGTCGGATAAGGAAAGCTGCTTCAATGCAACAGCTTAGGGCGATTCGATGAAAATTGCACCGAAGAGACTTGCAGAACAGAAACAGTTTTTGTTAACCATAAGCTGTCAGGATCCGAATCAGTTGCTTAAAGGCGTTTCCAGTGCCGCAAGTATTGCGGCCGGCCTGACGCCCGGCGCGGCGACGATTAGGGGACTGGCATGCGCGTTTTGCTGATTGAGGATGACAGCGCCGTCGCGCAGTCGATCGAGCTGATGCTCAAGTCCGAGAGTTTCAACGTCTATACGACGGATCTCGGCGAAGAAGGCGTCGATCTCGGCAAACTATACGATTACGACATTATCCTTCTCGACCTCAACCTGCCCGACATGTCGGGTTACGACGTGCTCAAGCAGCTGCGCGTCTCCAAGATCAAAACACCCATTCTGATCCTTTCCGGCCTTGCCGGTATCGAGGACAAGGTCAAGGGTCTCGGCGTCGGCGCCGACGACTACATGACAAAGCCCTTCCACAAGGACGAGCTGGTGGCCCGCATCCATGCGATCGTGCGCCGCTCCAAGGGTCATGCCCAGTCGGTGATCCAGACCGGCGATCTCGTAGTCAATCTCGACACCAAGACTGTGGAAGTCGGCGGGCAGCGTGTCCACCTTACGGGCAAAGAATATCAGATGCTCGAGCTGCTCAGCTTGCGCAAGGGTACTACGTTGACCAAGGAAATGTTCCTCAACCACCTCTATGGCGGCATGGATGAGCCCGAGTTGAAGATCATCGACGTATTCATTTGCAAGCTGCGCAAGAAACTCGCCAATGCCTCCGATGGCCGCAACTTCATCGAAACCGTCTGGGGCCGCGGCTACGTGCTCCGTGAACCGCACGATGACGAAGTCCGCATTCCGGCGTGATACCGGACTTCACCTTTCCTCCCAGACTGACCCCGCCGCAAATGGCGGGGTCTTTGTTTGCGAGACCTAGAAGTCTGCATTTTACTCGACCCGAAGGCCCGATCCTGCCCTGAACCCGTCGCCGGGTTGCCTCGACTGACACAACATGGCTGATTATCCGGGGCTGAGGCGTCACCACGGGGGCTGACATGATCCTGCAATCGCTGGCCGGGCTGCCGGCCTTCCTGCTGTATTTCTGCACAGGCCTGATCGCGGTCGTGCTGTATCTGTTCGTCTATACGCGCGTCACGCGGCACGATGAATTCCAGCTGATCTGCGACAACCATCCCGCCGCGGCGATCGCGCTCGGGCTCAGCCTGGTTGGCTTCGTCATTCCGGTGGTCAGTGCCATTATGCACACCGTCAATGTGATCGACTGTCTGATCTGGAGCGTGATCGCGCTGAACGTGCAGATCGCGGTCTATTACATCGTCAAAATTCCCGTACCGAACCTGTCGGCTCGGATCGCCGCCGGCGAACTCGCGCCGGCGATCTGGCTCGGCCTGTCATCGGTCGCGGCCGGCGCGATCAACGCTGCGTCGATGGTGTACTAACCATGGCCCAGCCTCCCGCCGAACAATTCGGGAAACGACGGCTGCCGCCGCTCGAATCGTCGCCCCCGGTGAAACGTTCCGGACGTGTCGCGCTGCTGGTGATGGGCACGCTCGCGGTCGGCGGTGGCGCCTACTTGCTGATGCCTCACAACAACTGCGAGCCCAACCGCCCCGGCGTCGCGGCGTCCGCAACACCCGGCCAGACCGGAACGGCCTGCAATTCGGGTTCATCGAGCAGCGGCTGGTCATCGCGATCGAGTTATTACGGCGGCAGCGATTCCTCGAGCCACTCCTCATCCGAATCCGGCAGCGGTTCCGTGACACGCGGCGGCTTCGGCGGTTTCGCCCATGCGATTTCGGCTCACTTCTCCGGCGGCTGACACGCCTGCGGCTCGCGAGTTCCTCCTATGCAACGCATCGCCTGCCCCGAACGCGACGACTGGCAATCGACCGCGGAGAATGCCGGCTTCGCATTTCATACCCTTGACGGCGCGCGGTACTGGGACGAGCGGGCCTATTATGCGTTCACGCTTGACGAGATCGAGCAGCAGATCGAAGCACCGACCGGCGAAATCCACGCCATGTGCCTCGAACTGGTCGAGCGTGCAATGAATGACGAGAGCGTGCTACGCCGCCTCAGGATTCCGCAAGCCTGCTGGCGGATCCTCACCGAGAGCTGGGGCGCGGCGATCCCACGCTTTACGGCCGCTTCGACTTCAGCTTCAGCGGTCACGGGCCAGCGAAACTGCTCGAATACAATGCCGATACCCCCACCTCGCTGTTCGAGGCCGCGGTGTTTCAATGGACCTGGCTCGAACAGGCGATGGAGCGCCAGATCATTCCCAAGAATGTCGATCAGTTTAATTCCATCCACGACAAACTGATCGCGCGCTGGCGCGAGATCGCGACGAATGGCCATCTGCATCTGACCGGGCTGTACGACAACCCCGAGGATGCGGTCACACTGAACTATCTCGAGGACACCGCCCGGCAGGCCGGCCTTCAAACGACATCGCTGGAGATCGAGCGCATCGGCGTCGACGGCACCGGCCAGTTCGTCGATCTTGACAATCGTCGCATTGAGCTCGCGTTCAAGCTCTACCCTTGGGAATGGATGCTGCGCGACAGCTTTGGCTCCAAGGTTCAGGCTGCGTCGACGCGATGGGTTGAGCCGCCCTGGAAGGTCGTGCTCTCCAACAAGGGAATTCTGCCGCTGCTGTGGGAGATGTTCCCCAACCACCCGAACCTGCTGCCCGCCTATTTCGAGGACGATGCCGCGGCGAGCAAGCTCGGCAACTCGTATGTGCGCAAGCCGATATACTCACGCGAAGGCGCCAACATCGAACTGATCAGCGGCGGAACGGCGCTGGATCAGCAGGGTGGACCCTACGGCGGCGAAGGGTTCGTGCGTCAGGCCTTCGCGCCGTTGCCGACCTTTGATGGTCAGTATCCGGTGATCGGAAGCTGGATCGTTGGCGATCAGGCTTGCGGACTGTCGATCCGTGAGGACGAGAACCCGATCACGGGCAACACGTCTCGCTTTGTGCCGCATGCGATCTTGTGAAACGCGGCATCACTCCGGATGCCGCGTAAGCGGCGAGCGCAACACATTCGTCGTCGCCAAAGCCGCGCTCCAGAATGCCCCCGAAGCGCAGCTACGCGCGGGCCGCCGCCTTGGGTGACGGCATGCCCGGCACCAGCGCGGGCGAGCAAACGCGATTGGGCAGATAAAGACCGCGCTTATCGGGATGCGGTTTGAACGCATCGGTCAGCCCGACTACGGTTTCAGCAGCGCCGAGCGCAAGGAAACCATCAGCTTCCATCTGCTTCGCAAGCCGCGTGAAGACGCCGATTTTGGTTTCCTGATTGAAATAGATCAGTACGTTGCGGCAGAAAATCACGTCGAAGGTCCCAAGATGGGAAAAATCCTGCAACAGGTTGAGCTGGCGGTGCTGAACCATCGCGCGAATGTCGGGGTTGATCTGCCACAGTTCGCCAACCTGCTTGAAATACTTGATGAGCAACTGAATGGGCAGTCCACGCTGCACTTCGAACTGGCTGTAGAGGCCGGCGCGCGATTTTTCGAGCACCTCGTTCGACAGATCGGTGGCGATGATCTCGGTGCGCCAGCCCGTGAGCGCCGGACCGCACTCCTTCAGGCACATCGCGATCGAATACGGCTCCTGCCCGGTCGAACCTGCGGCGCACCAGATCCGCAGGTTCCGACGAGCCGCGCGGGCCTCGACCAGCGCCGGGATCACGGTCTCGCGCAGATGATCGAACGGTGTCTTGTCGCGAAAGAAGAAGGTTTCGTTGGTGGTCATCGCCTCGACGACGTCAACCGTCAGGGCCGCAGCACCGTTCTTCATTTTCTGCACGAGGTCGCCGATACCGGAGAAGCCGGCCTTGCGTGCGAGCGGAGTCAAACGGCTCTCGACCAGATATTGCTTGTCGGCGGCAAGATCGAGGCCGGACCGCTCTTTCAGCAACTTGCGCAAGTACTCAAAATCAAGCGGTGTCACAGACGGTCTCCCGCAAATAACCGAACCAGCTTCGGAGCGATTTGTTGAAGCGGCAGAACGGCCGCGCAAATTCCGTCCTGGACAGCGGCGCCTGGCATTCCCCACACCACGCTGCTCGCTTCGTCCTGCGCGATGACATTCCCCCCGGCGGCGACAATCTGCCTGCCGCCGCGCATTCCATCGGATCCCATTCCGGTCAGGATCACGGCCAGAGCGCTGCCCTGCCAGACGTCTATCGCCGACGTGAACAGAGGATCGACGGCTGGTTTGCAGAAATTCACCGCCGGGCCGTCATCCAGAACGATGACCGCGTCTACTCCTTTTCGGACCACCCGCATGTGACGACCGCCGGGTGCAAGATAGATATGACCCTGCTTCACGGTCTCCTGATCCACTCCCTCATGCGCGGGGCGCCCTGCGGCCCGCGCCAGATGCTCGGCGAGAATGGTGGTGAACGTCGGCGGCATGTGCTGGGTGATCAGCACCGGACAACGGTCGATCACCGGCCCTATTCCGGCCACCAGCGCCATCAGCGCCTGCGGCCCGCCCGTGGACGAGCCGATCAGCAGCACACGCGGGACGTTTGCGCTGAAGGCACGCAGCGTTGGCGGGGGGCGGCTCGTCGCAGGAGTAGCTTTGGCCAGCGGTTCCTGTTCGCGCGGGACCAGCGGCGGTGCGGCGGCCGTCGCCGGACGACGACGTTTTGCAGCGAGGTGCCGGATCTTCTGGATCAGGTCATGCTTGAAGATATCAGCCGCCGCGATCTCGCGCGTGCTCTCGGGCTTCGGAATGTAATCGGCGGCGCCGAGCGACAGCGCCTTGAAGCTGATCTCCGCATTGCGGCGTGTCAACGTCGAGGCCATGATGACAATGAGGTTGCGCTTTTTGGCCAGCAGTTGCGGCAGCGCGGAAATGCCGTCGAGTTCGGGCATTTCGATATCGAGGACCACGACATCGGGATTGGCGCGCTCAACCTGCTTGACGGCGTCGAGCCCGGTGCGCAGCGAGGCCGCAACTATCATGTCGGGTTCAGCCTCGATCCATCGGGAAATCAGTCCGCGTATTACGACGGAGTCGTCGACCACCATGACGCGCAGCGGCTCCTGCTTTCTCGAATCTTGAGCCACCGGACTTGCCACAGCAGTACTCATGCCCCACCCCACGCAACGAATAAAAATGTCCAGCCGTCCGGATCGCGACGAGATTTAGATCAGGCCGATTTCCTGAAATTTGGCTGACACGATGTCCTTGTCGAACGGCTTCATGATGTATTCGTTGGCGCCGGCGTGGAGCGCGCGGGCGATGTGCGCCACATCATTCTCCGTGGTGCAGAACACAACCTTCGGCTGATCGCCGCCAGGCATCCGGCGAAGGTTGCGAAGGAATTCGTAGCCATCCATGACCGGCATATTCCAGTCCAGAAGCACGGCGTCAGGCAGTTCACGCCTGCAAACATCCAGCGCCTTCTCGCCATCCTCCGCCTCGACGATGTGGAAATTAAAGCCCTCCAGGATACGTCGTGCGACCTTGCGAATGACACTCGAGTCGTCAACGATCAGGCACGTTTTCATTTTGGTCTCCGTGTCTTTTCAGCGCTTTCCCTCGGCCGGCATTTGCCGGGTCAAGCTGCAAGCTTGTCAGGTCCAATCTCCAGAACACGATCGACATCGAGAACAACCATTAACTGCCCATCCAGCCGATACACACCTGCCGACAGCTCCGCCATCCGCAGGTCGAGATTAGCCGGATTGACCTCGCGGCCCTCATCCGGGAGTTTCATGACCTCGCCGATCGAGTCGATCAAAAGTCCGTAGGACTCACCGCGCAGTTCGACGCCGATAGCCATGGGCGGGCGACCGGCTTCTCCCTTGGGAAGTTTGAGCCGGGCGCGCATATCGATCGCGGTGACGATACGGCCCCGCAGATTCAGGACGCCCGCGATATCGTTCGAGGCCAGCGGCACGCGGGTTAGACGTTCCGGCTTGAACACGTCCTGCACGCGTGAGATCGGCAGCCCAAACAACTGGTCGCCGATCGTCGCGGTGACGTATTCGGTGAGTGCGCTTTCGTTTGCGTGATTTACCGTGGTCATCATCTGGTCCTTCATGCCGCCCGGCAAATTTCGGCGGTCTGCTCCTTCAGTGCAGCAATCAGGCCAGGCCGGTCGAATTTGGCTACGTAGTCGTGGAAACCGGCCTGACGGCCCCGTTCGATCGCGGCCGGAGAAATCATCGACGACAGCGCAATAATCGGAGTGCCGTTCAAGCGGTTATCGGAGCGCACCGTCTCCGCGAACTCGAAGCCGTTCATGTCCGGCATTTCGATGTCTGTGAGGATCGCGTCGAATTCCTGACCCGACCGCAGCGCGACGAGACCTTCCCGCGCGTTGGTCGCGAGCCGAACCTGATAGCCTGCAGCCTTGAGAACCGGCGCGAGCATGTTGCGGAAGAAGGCGCTGTCATCCACCAGCAGCACCGACCGCGCAGTGGCAGCCGCACGCATCTCCTTGCGCTTGAACCAGTCGGCGAAGGCCATCGGCAGGAAATGACCGATATCGATTACGTCCGTCGCCCGGCCCTTGATGACGGCGGAGCCGAGGATGCCCTGCTGGCTGCTCGCCACCTCGATGTTCAGACGCTCCTCGACGATGTCGATGATCTCGTCGACCACCAGCCCCGCTGCCCGGTCGTCATCAGCGAACACCAGGACCGGTTGCGACCCGTCTTTTCCAACCGAAACGCCATCCATCTGAATCAGTGGCATGAGCTGATCGCGGTACTGCACCATATAGCGGCCGTCGGAGATCTCGATCTTGTCGACCGCGATCTCTTCCAGTCGCGTGACCAGTGCGAGCGGCACGGCCTTGGGTTGATCCGATCCGGCACGGAAGACCAGAAGTGATGTCTGCTCGGCGGCGCTGGCTCGCGCAGCGCTCTCATCGGAGATCTCTTGCTGAGACAAGACCGATGCGCCCAGCGCGTGGGCGATCCCGTTCGGGTCGATGATCATGATCACAGCACCGTCGCCCAGGATGGTGTTGCCCGAGAACATGCCGATATGCCGCAGCATGGTCGACATCGGCTTGACCACGATTTCCTCCGTATGGAACACGCCGTCCACGACGATACCGAAGGTCTGGTTGCCGACCTGCGTGACCACGATGAAGCCGTTCTCGGGATCGCTGGCCGAGCCATCATCGATCTTCAGAAGGGTCTTCAAGTGCATCAATGGCAAGAGCTTATTTCGCAGCCGCAAGACCGGAGTGTCCCTGATCCGCTCGATACGGTGCTCCGAATTGGCGCGCGCGCGCACCAGCTCGACCACCGAAAGCTGCGGTATCGCAAAGCGATCACCCGTGGCCTCCACGATCAGCGCAGACACGATCGCCAGCGTCAGCGGAATTTTGATGGTGACACTCGAACCCTCGCCGGCCACCGACTTGACGTCGATTGTACCGCCGATCTGATCGATATTGGTCCGCACCACATCCATACCGACGCCGCGACCGGAGACGCTGGTTACAGCTGCAGCGGTGGAGAACCCCGGTGCGAAGATGAACTTATGGATCTGCGCCTCAGTCATCTTCTCGATTTCGGCCTCGGTCGCCAAACCGTTTTGAATGGCCTTGGCCTTAATGCGCTCGGTATTGAGACCGCGGCCGTTGTCAGCGATGCAGATAATGATGTGGCCGCCCTCGTGATACGCCGAAAGACGGATCGAGCCCTGCTCCGGCTTGCCCGCCTTGACGCGCTCGGCCGGTGTTTCCAGGCCATGATCGGCGGAATTTCGTACCATGTGCGTCAGCGGATCCTTGATGAGATCGAGAACCTGACGGTCGAGTTCGGTGTCGGCACCATGCATCTCGAGTTCGATCTGCTTGCCGAGTTCGCTCGAGAGGTCTCGCACGATGCGGGGCAGCTTCTGCCAGGCGTTGCCGATAGGCTGCATCCGCGTCTTCATGACGCCCTCCTGCAGCTCCGCGGTGACGTTGGACAACCGTTGCAGCGGCACCTTGAATTCGTTGTCTTCTTGGCGACGGCTGATCTCGAGCAGCTGGTTGCGCGTTAACACGAGCTCGGACACCATCGTCATCAGGTGCTCAAGCGTATCCACATTGACGCGAATGGACTGGTTGGCGACCCGATCGCCTTCCGGAGCATCCTCCACTTTCTTCGGAGCAGCCTTTGCGACTGGCTTCGAAGCAACGGGCGCCGCGGACACTTCGGGCGCGGGCTGCGAAGCAGGCGCAGTCGGCTCGACATTCGTCTCACGGAACGCGCGCTCGAGATCATCAAGCGACACCTCGCCGGGGCGCAGAGGTCGTTCGAGAATCTGGTAGGTGAGCGTCCCCGCCGTTTCATCTGCCGACATGGGCTCGGACGGCTCGGGAGCGGCGTTGGACGGACCATCCTCGGCCATGTGATGCAATGCATCGATCAGATCGGCGTCGGCCCCCTCCGGCTCCGTTCCGGTCGCCTCGAGCTGGCCCAAGATGTCCTTGATACGATCGATGGTGGAGAGAATAAGCGTCACGGCCTCGCCGGTCACCGGCATGCCGTCACGAAACTTGCCCATCAGCGTCTCCGCCGCATGAGCGAGCGCTTCTAGCCTTGGAAGGCCCAGAAAGCCGCACGTTCCCTTGATGGTATGGACTAGCCGGAAGATATTATCCAATATCTTCGCATTGTTTGGATCCTGCTCGAATCGGACGAGCTGGTTGTCAACCGTGTCCAAACTCTCGTTGGTCTCGGTCAGGAATTCGCAAAGAAGATCATCCATGCCTTCTGGCCTTCGAAACGCCGAGGCGACGTCGTCGCGCCTTTCACGGCCGGGCCAGTTTCACCGCAAAGCGTTAACATTGGTTGAGCAAGTCAAAAAGAGCCCGCCAAACTGGTAAACAAAACGACCGAGACCATCATTCGCAACGAGCTTCGAAACCATTGCGTCCAACCTGGAAACCATTTGTTAACCTGGTCGGTGAGGCGGAGGCTTTAGTTGGCAGTCGCAACCACCTGGTCGCCGTCGGCGACAAGCGAAATGCTGATGCCGCAGGCGTCTGCCAGCAGACGGGTGTAATAGGGTTGAACCGCGTGGGCATCGACGGTGTTGGACGAACCAGACGCTAGAAGATCGGCGACGGGCTGCGACACGCGGGCATTCAACCCGGCGGCGGTGATCCGGAAGCCCATGGCCTCGCCCTCCCCGAGCGAGTCGACCGTTAGCACTCCCCCGCGGGGAATCGTCTGCTGCGCGATCATCAGCAAGTTGAGCAAGAGTTTCACCCTGTTCTTCGGCAGCAGAAGGCGCGGTAAATTCCAGGCGAGCGTGATCTTGCCGTCCTCGAAATGGCCCTTCGCCATGTTCTGGGCATCGCCGAGGTCGATCTGCGCTCCGGCCGAGCCCGCTGCCCCGAATGCGAGACGGCAAAACTGCAACCGCGCCGAGGCAATTTTGGCGCTCTTGCGAATCAAATCGAGGGCAAACTCACGATCGTCCGGCTTGGGATCGTCGTCCAATACCTCAAGTCCGTTGACGATTGCGCCTACGGGACTAATGAGGTCGTGACAGACGCGTGAACAGAGCAGTGCCGCGAGTTCAAGCGCGTCGGGAGCGGAATCGGGAGACGGTGTGCCAGACATAAAATGTATTCCTGGGATCAGTTTCGGCAACTCCGCAGCACGCGGACATGGCGAATCAAACGATCTTCAGAGTTTGATACACGGCCTGAGCCTGTGCTGCCACCTTGAGGCAGTCGCCGCCGTCCCCCGGTGCTACGCAAGGACACCTCGAACGTGCCGGTGATCGACGCTCACTCCGCTGCCGCGCTGATGGACTCACTCACGGAACTGGTCGCGAAAGCCGGCGCCGCCGTGCTCTCGGTCAATCGCGGCCGCATGATGATCGGCGGCAAAATCGACGGGTCTCCCGTCACGGACGCGGATCTCGCCTCTGACCGTGTGATCGCCGAAGGACTCGCGCAACTCCGCCCCGATATTCCGGTGCTGTCCGAGGAGCGCGTGCATCTCGCGACACCGCCTTACTCCGGAAGTTTGTTCGTGATCGATCCGCTGGATGGCACCAAGGAATTCATCGCGGGTCGCGACGAATACACGGTGAACCTTGCAATCGTGACGGACGGGGTGCCGCTACTCGGCATCATCGGCGCGCCGGCGCTCGGGTCGATCTGGCGAGGTCTTGTCGGACGCGGCGCCCAGCGCGTCGCGGTCACGCCGGACGGCGGTGAGTCCGGCGCCGCAAAGCCGATTGCGACCCGACCGCTTCCTCCCCCCGGCTCCCAATGGGTCGCCGCCGTCAGCCGCTCCCACGCCGACCACCGCTCGGACGCATTCATCGAGCGCCGGCCCGGCGCGGTGCGCAAACCGCTCGGCTCCGCCGTCAAGTTCTGCCGGATCGCGGAGGGCGGCGCCGATATCTACCCACGACTCGCCCCGACCGGCGAATGGGACGTTGCGGCAGGTCACGCTCTGGTCACCGCCGCCGGCGGCAAGGTCACGGATGAGTTGGGTGCGCCGCTGCATTTCGGCCTAGCCCGCGAGGGGTTTCTGGTCCCGGAGTTTATTGCCTGGGGCGACCCTTCTGCCGCGCCCCGAGGTTAGGCGAAGCCGGCGCAGCACTACTGCGCGAGGGTTTCTTTCAGCACGGCCCAGCGGCGCGTCGCCTCGCGCAGATAGTGCGTCGGATTAGCCGCGAAAGCCGCGCGACTGTCCTCATGACCGAATAGATAAAGCCGCTGACCGAAAATCAGCCAGAGTCGCGCCGTTCCAGCGCAAGTCACACCCCGCGCAATATCCACCGGATCGTAGCCCCCGAAACGTGGACTATAAACATCGGGGTTGGCGATGAAAAAGGCGCGGTTGTCGGGATTGCTGAAGCGCCAGATAGCGCCGCCCTGCGAGACCTCGTAGTCGGCGTCGCCCTGCACCGGCCGTGCGTCGGTAAAAAAAGCCACGGGATCGAACCCGCCGATCGCCAGCCCCGTATACCTGTCGACCACGACCCGTTCGGAGGTGGCGGCCCGAGCCGCCAAATTGATGTCCGAGATAGCGAAGGCGCACCCCAGCGAGGCGATCACGGCTATTCCGAGGCGCAAGCCATATCTTTCCTGCCGCCGTGCCGTCATAGTTGGTGCCGATAACTCGCGAGTCGGGGGACGATCGCCGCATCCTACGAACCTGCATCTCAGCATCGGGTTAAGGACGCAGTGACAAGTTGCTACTTGGGGTGCTTTTCATGACTCTTATTTCGCGCCTTGCAGCGGTCACGCTCGCTGCGGTGATGTTCGGGACTGTGCCGGCCTCTGCCCAGCAATCGGCGCCTTACCGGGCACAGCCGGCACAACGGAGCAGCGGTCCTGGGACCTATTCGTCGGATGAACTCCTCACATCCGGAACCCGGTTCTTCGGCAACGTCTCACGCGGGCTCGCCTCGGTCATCGAACGTGCGGTGAGCCAATGGGGCCTGCCGAACGGCTACATCCTCGGCGAGGAAGGCTCGGGGGCCTTTGTGGCGGGGCTGCGCTACGGCGAGGGCACCCTCTACACCAAGAATGCCGGCGACCTGAAAGTCTATTGGCAGGGGCCATCCGTCGGATTCGACTGGGGCGGCGACGGCGCCCGCACCATGACGCTGGTCTACAACCTGCCCGCCACAAGCGCGATCTATCAGCGTTTCGCAGGCATCGACGGTTCCGCCTATATCGTCGGCGGCTTCGGAATGACGGCGCTGACCGCAAACAACATCGTGCTGGTGCCGATCCGCTCGGGTCTCGGACTACGGCTCGGCGCCAATATCGGCTATTTGAAGTATACGCCCCAAGCGACCTGGAACCCGTTCTGACGTCCAGCGAATATCCGCAGAAGGATGCGGTCTTGCATCAAAGTACGCGCACGTTACTAACTGAAAGCATTTTCTTGCGGCTATTCCGCTTGGTTGGGAAACCGATTGAGGCGTAGCGCTGGCGTTTTACCGGCCGCCCGTGGCATGGTAACCAGATCCCTAGCGCCTATCCGGGTTGTGGAGCGTTGCCCATGGTCGAGCCGATCATGTATCTGGCGATCGGTTTTCTAATTTCGATGCTGTGCGGACTGATGGTCATGCCGCTCGTGCACGACCGCGCAGTCCGCCTCACCATCAAACGCATGGAAGCCGCTACCCCGATGTCGATGGCTGAAATCCAGGCCGACAAAGATCAGTTGCGTGCCGAATTTGCGATGTCGGCGCGGCGGCTGGAAATGAGTGTCGACCAACTCAAGAGGAAGGTCGCCAGCCAGTCCGCTGAGCTCGGCAAAAAGGCCGACGCAATCAACCGCCTGAAGGTGGAGCTCGGCGAGAAGAACGCGAGGATATTCAGTCTAGAGGGACGCGGGAAAACGGCAGGGGAGCGATTGCAGTCAGCCGAACAGGAGCTTGCCACCAAGGCGGAAATGTTGCGGAGCGTCGAGCAGACCCTCGCCGAGCGGCAAAAGGAACTCGGGCGGCTTCGCCAGGACTTGTCGGACCGCTCGTTGACTGCCGAAGGCCGGCAAGCCGAACTGTTCGTCGTACGCGCGCAGATCGAGCGATTGCAGAGCCGCCTCAACGATATCGAAAACGAACTCGCCGCTACGAATACACTACTCGAGCAACAGCGCGGCCAAACAACAGTCGCGGCCAGGGAGCGCGACGAGGCACGCAAACACGTCGAGAATCTAAGCCAGCGCATCGTCAAGATTGACGGCCAGCTCATCGACAAAACCAAGGACGCGGAAAGGCTCGGCGGTCGGGTCAGAGAACTCGAAGCCGACTTCGCTGCGCAGACCACGGCGCTTGCCGAGCGAAATACGAAGAACAGTGAGTTGCGGCGAGTCAAAGCTGCCGCGGAACGCGCCAACAGTGAGTTACGCGACGAGATTGCGTCGCTAAACGGCGGTAAGTCTCCGCTCATCGATGGGCTGCGCAACGAAATACTGGCGACCGAACGGGCGCTGCGCGCTGCCCACGACGAGCGAACCAAATTGCAGCGCGACATCAACGTGCTCCAGCGTCAGGCGGAGTCCGGTACGGTCGAGCAGATGGAAAACGCGCTGTTGCGGGAGCACATTAATGACATCGCCGCCGAAGTCGCGAGGCTGGCCATGACCATCGAAGGGCCGGATTCCCCGATCGAAGCCATCCTGACGGCAACAGCTACGGGTCCCGCCAAAGCCACGAAAACGGTCAATGGCTCGGCGGGTAACGGAGCGATTCCGGTTAGCACGCTGGCCGACCGCATCCGTGCTCTGGAATCTCATGCCCCCCGCGCGGGACGCCGGCCGGGCTAGCTCGCGTTACATCAGGCTTGGCCGCCTCCTTAAATTGGCCGCCTCCTTAAAACACCGGCCGAAACCGCTCCGCTATCCCGCCGCGTGGAGACACCAGGCCAGAATGCCCTTCTGCGCGTGCAGCCGGTTTTCGGCCTCGTCGAACACCACCGACTGCGGTCCGTCAATTACCTCGTCGGTGACCTCGTCGCCGCGATGCGCCGGCAGGCAGTGCATGAACAGCGCGTCCGGCTTTGCGAGCCGCATCAGCTTTGAATTGACCTGGTAAGGCTTGAGCAGATTGTGACGGTGCTCGCCGTCTTTGTCGCCCATCGACACCCAGGTGTCGGTGACGATGCAGTCTGCGCCGCGCACCGCCGCTTCCGGATCCGTGACGAGCCTGATCGGCGCGCCGCTCGATCTGATCCAGTCCTTCAGCAGCTTGTTCGGTGCAAGCTCCGGCGGAGTCGCGATGTTGAGATTAAAGCTGAAGCGCTCCGCCGCGTGCGCCCACGACGCCAGCACGTTGTTGTCGTCGCCGGTCCACGCCACGGTACGGCCCTTGATAGGCCCGCGGTGTTCCTCGAAAGTCATCACGTCGGCCATCACCTGGCAGGGGTGCGATCGCCGCGTCAGTCCGTTGATGACGGGCACGGTTGCGTGGGTCGCCAGTTCCGTCAGCGCGTCGTGGCTGAGGATGCGGATCATGATGATATCGACGAAGCGTGACAGCACCTTCGCGGTATCAGCGATGGTCTCGCCGCGTCCGAGCTGCATTTCGGCCCCGGTCAGCATGATCGCCTCGCCACCGAGCTGGCGCATGCCGACGTCGAACGACACGCGGGTGCGTGTCGAGGGCTTGTCGAAGATCATCGCCAGCGTCTTGCCTTCGAGCGACCTGTCGGCGATCCGGCCCTCCTTGCGTCGCTTCTTCATCGCGACGCTGGCGTCGAGAATCGCGCGCAGTTCCGTCCTCGGCACGTCGAACAGATCGAGAAAATGCCGTGGCGCCTTGCTCATTGCGCGGCTTCCTTCTTGGCGGATGCGCCGGACAGCCTGACGCAGGCCCGCTCCAGCCGCCGCACCGACTCGTCGATCTCGGCGTCGCCGATGATCAGCGGCGGCAGCAAGCGTACAACGTTTTCGCCGGCGCCAACGGTCAAGAGCTTTTCCTCACGTAGCGCGCTGACCAGATCGCCCGATGGGACCACGGCCTTGAGGCCAATCAGAAGCCCCTCGCCTCGCACATCGCTAAGCACATCAGGGTATCGATCGACGACCGAAGCCAGCTTCTGTTTCAAAAGCAGCGACATCTTTCGGGTCCGCTCGAAGAAGCCAGGCTCAAGCATCACGTCGAGCACGGCATTGGCCGCCGCAACCGCTAGCGGATTACCGCCAAAGGTCGAACCGTGCGAGCCAGGCGTCATGCCGGAAGCGGCTTCCGCGGTCGCAAGACAGGCGCCGATCGGAAAACCGCCGCCGAGCGCCTTCGCCAATGACATCACATCCGGCGCAACGCCAATGCGCTTGTAGGCAAAGAGATCGCCGGTGCGCCCCATACCGGTCTGCACCTCGTCAAAAACCAGCAGCAGGCCACGCTCGTCGCAAAGCTGACGCAGCGCTCGGAAGAACGCGTGGGGCGGCTCGCGCACGCCACCTTCGCCTTGCAACGGCTCGATCAGGATTCCGGCGGTCTCAGGACCGATCGCCTTCTTTACGGCTTCGATATCGCCGAGCGGCACTTGGTCAAAGCCGTCCGCCGGCGGCCCGTATCCTTCGAGATATTTTTTCGAGCCGGTGGCAGCCAGCATCGCCAGCGTGCGGCCATGGAAGGCGCCTTCAAAGGTGACCATCCGATAGCGTTCCGGATTGCCCCTGTGGGCATGATAACGGCGCGCGACCTTGATGGCGCACTCCACCGCCTCTGCGCCGGAATTGGCGAAGAAGACGAAATCGGCAAAGCTCTGGTCGCAGAGCCGTGCCGCCAGACGCTCGCCGTCGGGCGATTTGAAAAGGTTCGAGACGTGCCAGAGCTTTGCCGCCTGCGCCTGAAGCGCGGCGACGAGATGCGGGTGACAATGGCCAAGCGCATTCACGGCAACGCCG
Source organism: Nitrobacter vulgaris (assembly GCF_002028545.1). Classification (GTDB taxonomy): domain Bacteria; phylum Pseudomonadota; class Alphaproteobacteria; order Rhizobiales; family Xanthobacteraceae; genus Nitrobacter; species Nitrobacter vulgaris. The sequence goes on along the minus strand of NZ_MWPQ01000009.1, from coordinate 42,606 downwards.
CTGGTGAAATCGAGATAGCGTCCGCCGTCGGAGCCAAGCAACCAGGCTCCCTCGCCGCTCTCGAATGAAAGATCGGCCCTTGCGAAAACGGGCAATAGATGAGACGCCGCTGCTGTAGTCATGACGATTTGCCGGTTGATGGGAAGCGGAACGGCTCGGCTGCGCTGTGGCGCGACCAACGAACTGTCAGCCCCGGAAACGAAATGTGCCGCCTTTCAAGGCGGCACGCGACGGTTATTCTAGGTGCGCGGCGATTACTGTCAATATTCCACTTGTGCTTCGGTGATGCGGGAAAGTCGCAGAATGAGCCGATTCTCTCATTTTCTTGCAGAACATGTGGACGCCGTAAGGCCCGACTCTTGCGCGTGAGTCACGGCATATTGTAGCCTTAGGCTTGTCGAATACGACATCTCGTGCGGCGTTTTGATCCTCGATCGGTCCCTGTTCTCAGCGTAAGCGCCCGGGCGTTTTCCCGCCCGGCGAGGGTTAAGGGATTCTGCCGACACGAGTTTCTCAGGGGGCGCTTCAGGTGCGCGGCCTTGCGGGGGGCACGCCTTAAACAAGGGAACAATGTGCGATGACGGTGATAACCTGGACCGACGACCGTGTCGAACAACTGAAGAAACTTTGGGAAGCGGGACTTTCCGCAAGTCAGATCGCCGCCGAACTCGGCAACGTGACGCGTAACGCGGTGATCGGCAAGGTGCACCGGTTGGGTCTATCGGGCCGCGCCAAGAGCCCTTCGTCAACGGTGCCGCGGCCGCGCAAGGCCCGTCCGGCCCAGCACATGATGCGGGTGTCCCGCCCTGTCTCCCGGGGAAATACCGCGCTCGCGCAAGCCTTCGAGATTGAACTCGAGCCAGACCCGATCGCCTACGACAATGTCGTGCCTATGAGCCAGCGGCTATCGCTACTCGAACTCAGCGAAGCCACTTGCCATTGGCCGGTTGGCGACCCCTCGAGTCCGGAATTCTTCTTCTGCGGTGGCAAGGCTCTCACCGGCCTGCCTTATTGCGCGCACCACTCGCGCATCGCCTATCAGCCCGCCGCTGACCGTCGCCGCCAAGCGCCGAAGGCGCGGTAATCACAGCGTAACTTCAAATCTCGTCATAGCCGGGCTTGAGCCGGCCATTTCGTTTTGCGTCCAAGCAGATCGTAGATCTGCGGGAAGCCGCGGTTGACGCTTTATAGCGTTTTCGAGTGAAGTCGATGCCGGTTCGCGTGAAGGAAACGCGTCAAAACAGCATCTAGACCTTCGTTTCTGATTCAATCAAAAACAAAATGCTCTAGCGCAGCATCACGACAATTATCGACGCTGTTCAGCTATCCCCGCTTACTCAGTCGCGCTCGCGAACTGCTCGTCCAACGCGTAGCCTGCACCACGCACCGTGCGGATCGGATCCGCCTCACCACCCGGACTGAGCAGTTTGCGCAGTCGTCCGATGTGAACGTCGACGGTACGCTCGTCGATATAGACGTCACGGCCCCAGACGCTGTTGAGCAATTGCTCGCGGCTGAACACCCGGCCGGGATGCTCGAGAAAAAACTCCAACAGCCGATACTCGGTCGGGCCAAGATCGATCGAACGACCGGAACGCGCAACGCGGTGCCTATCGCGGTCGAGCTCTAGGTCGCCAAAAATCAGGATCGATGCCAGCCGCGCCGGACTCGCGCGCCGCAGCAGGCTTTTTACCCTCGCCAGGAGCTCCGGCACCGAGAACGGCTTGACCACGTAGTCGTCGGCGCCGGTCGCAAGCCCCCGCACCCGCTCGCTCTCCTCACCGCGAGCGGTGAGCATGATGATCGGAAGCTGCTTGGTTTCGGGACGCGCCCGCAGCCGGCGGCATAGCTCGATGCCGGACAGGCCCGGCAACATCCAGTCCAGCACCACAAGATCGGGGATGCGCTCTTTCAGCCGCGTATCCGCCTCGTCGCCCCGCGTTACCGTTTCGACCTCATAACCTTCGGCTTCAAGATTGTAACGCAGCAGCGTCGTCAACGCTTCCTCGTCTTCCACTACCAGAATGCGTGCACCCATCGTGTCTCGCCTGATCCCGTTTCAGTTCTGTGGAGTCGCCGATGCGAAACCAGTCATATCCCCCTTGGGACGCTTGTCGAGAATCTGCTGACCCTCGATCATGTAGAACACCGTCTCGGCAATGTTGGTGGCGTGGTCGCCGATTCTCTCGATGTTCTTGGCGCAGAACATGAGATGAATGCAGAACCCGATGTTCCGCGGATCCTCCATCATGTAAGTCAGGAGTTCGCGGAACAAAGAGGTGCAGATAGCATCCACCTCCTCGTCCCCCTTCCAGACTGCCATCGCCGAAGGCAGATCGTGCGCCGCATAAGCGTCGAGCACCGACTTGACCTGGGACCGCACGAGATCGGTCATATGTTCGAGACCGCGGATCAGTTTCAGCGGGCGGAAATCGCTGTCGATCGCAACCACGCGCTTGCCCATGTTCTTGGCGAGATCGCCGATGCGCTCCAGATCGATAGCAACTCGCATGGCGCCGACGATCTCGCGCAGATCCACGGCCATCGGTTGTCGCCGAGCGATAGTCAGCATGGCGCGTTCCTCGATCATACGCTGCAGCTTGTCGATTTCGGCATCGGCGGCCACGACGCGAGCACCCAATGCAACGTCGCGGCGGATCAACGCGTCCAGGGATTCCACGATCTGCCGTTCAGCTAGTCCGCCCATTTCGGACACCAGCCGCGTCAGCTCCTGGAGGTCGTCGTCGAACGCCTTGGCGGTGTGTTCGAAAGCCATATCAAAATTCTCCTCGCGTCTCCGCAGGCAGCCTCAGCCGAAACGGCCGGTGATGTAATCCTGGGTGCGGCGATCTAAGGGCGATGTGAACAGCTTGTTGGTCGGACCGAATTCGATCATCTCGCCGAGATACATGAACGCGGTGTAGTCCGATACGCGCGCCGCCTGCTGCATATTATGGGTAACGATCGCAATGGTGTAGTGCCTTTTCAGCTCATCGATCAGCTCTTCGATTTTGGCCGTTGAGATCGGGTCGAGAGCCGAGCACGGCTCATCGAACAGGATCACCTCGGGCCGCACCGCAACGGTCCGCGCGATGCACAGGCGCTGCTGCTGACCACCGGAAAGGCTGAGTCCGCTCGCATTGAGCTTGTCCTTGACCTCGTTCCACAAGGCGCCGTCCCGCAGTGCCTTTTCCACCCGATCGTCCATTTCCGATTTCGGCAGCCTCTCGTACAAGCGGATGCCAAACGCAATGTTGTCATAGATCGTCATCGGAAACGGCGTCGGCTTCTGGAACACCATGCCGACCCTGGCGCGCAAAAGATTAAGATCGAGCTTGGGGTCCAGGATGTTGGCGTCGTCCAATAACACGCGTCCTTCGACGCGCTGGCCGGGGTACAGGTCGTACATGCGGTTGAAGATGCGAAGCAGGGTCGATTTTCCGCAACCCGAGGGGCCGATGAAAGCCGTCACGCGGTTGCCGGCGATCGACAGGTTGACGTTCTTTAGCGCATGATGCTGGCCGTAATAGAAATTGAGGTTAAGAGCGTCGATCTTCACCGGAATGACCGGATCAATCACCGGCGGTGGAGCAGCCGAGCCTGAGGCGGCGACGGAACCGTGGGTCATTTTGCGATCCTCTCAGAGCCCATCAACCTCGCAATGATGTTCAGCGCCAGTACCGCCAAGGTGATCAACAGCGCGGCGCTCCACGCCAGTTCTTTCCAGTAGACGTAAGGGCTCTGCACGAAGTTGTTGATGGTGACAGGAAGGTTAGCGACCGGGTTGGTCAGGTCCATGCTGAAGAATTGGTTGCTCAAGGCGGTGAACAGCAGCGGCGCGGTCTCGCCGGCAACGCGCGCGGTGGCAAGCAGCACGCCGGTGATCAGGCCGGTTCGCGCGGCGCGATAGGCGATGCGCTTGATGACGAGCGAGCGCGGTAAGCCGAGCGCGGAGGCCGCCTCGCGCAGCGAGTTCGGCACCAGGCTCAGCATGTCCTCGGTGGTGCGCACCACGATCGGAATGACGATCACGGCGAGCGCTAGTGACCCCGCGAGCGCCGAGAATCCTCCCATCGGGACCACCACCGCGCCGTATACGAACAAACCGATGATGATTGAAGGCGCACTGAGAAGGATGTCGTTGATGAAGCGAATGACCGGCGCGAGGCGATCGTGCTTGCCGTATTCCGCGAGGTAGGTGCCCGCAAACATCCCGATCGGCGCACCTACCCCCACACCTATCACCGTCATGATGATGGAGCCGACAAGAGCGTTCAGCAGACCGCCTTCGGACGCGCCGGGCGGCGGCGTGTTCTGGGTGAAAAGCTGCCAGCTCATCCCGGCGAGACCGTTATAGAACAGCGTGAACAGAATGAGCCCGAGCCAGGAGACACCGAATGCGGCGGCAACAAAGCAGAGGGCGCGGACGATAACGTCTCGACGGCGGCGGGACGCATAGATCGGATTCATGGCTTGACCTGAACAGGCATAATCGCTGGACAAACGAATTCGTTTGTCGGGAAAAACCGGGTTCCGTTCTTCCGTGCCATGCCTATTTCCCTGCCTTCTTCTCCAACCGCAACAGCAACAGCCGCGCTGCAGCGAGCACAAAGAACGTCAGAACGAACAACAGCAGACCGAGCAGCATCAGGCTCGACTGATGCAAGCCGTCGCTCTCCGCGAACTCGCTGGCGATCGCTGCGGAAATCGTCGTGCCGGGCGCGAAGATCGATGGCGAGATGCGGAACGAGTTGCCGATAATAAATGTCACCGCCATCGTTTCGCCGAGCGCACGGCCGAGCGCCAGCATGGCGCCGCCGATCACGCCAACGCGCGTATAGGGCAGCACAACGTGCCAGACGACTTCCCAGGTGGTGCAGCCGACGCCATAGGCCGCCTCTTTCAGGACGGGCGGCACGGTTGCGAATACGTCACGCGAAATCGCGGTGATGAAAGGCAGCACCATGATCCCGAGGATCAGCGACGCGTTGAACAGGCTCAGATACGACGGCGGACCGCCGAAGATCGCACCAAGGACCGGCACACCTTCAAATAGGTCTATGAAGAAGGGCTGCACCGTGTTGGCGAGGATCGGACCGAGGATGAAGAAGCCCCACATGCCGTAGATGATCGAAGGAATGCCCGCGAGCAGCTCAATCGCCATGCCGATCGGCCGGCGCGCCCACAGCGGGCACAGCTCGGTAAGGAAAACAGCAATTCCGATTCCGACCGGGACAGCGATCATCATGGCGATGACCGAGGTCAGGACGGTGCCGTACACCGGACTCAGCGCGCCCAGCACCGGCGGCTCGGCGGACGGCGCCCAGCGCTGCGTCGTCAGGAACCCGCTTCCATACTCCACAATCGCAGGCCAGGATCCCACGACCAGCGAAATGATGATTCCGCCAAGCAACATCAGAACGAGCATCGCGCTGATGCGCGTGGTCCAGTAGAACGCGCGATCCCCGAACCTGAATGCGTTCAGAGCGCGGGTTCGATCATAGCGGTCCGCCGACTCCACCGCGCTGCCATGAAGGGCTATTTCCGTCACGCCTATTCCTATGTCCTGTATGTCTCGCAAAGCATCATGCCCGGGATACGGAGACAGCTTTTTTGCACCAGTCAAAAACTAGTGGAGGAGCGCTCTGGCGCTCCTCTACTACCCAAGATCAGCTTTTGATCTCGGAGGTCCAGGTTTTCTTGATTTGCTCGACGACCGAGTCCGGCATCGGAATGTAGTCGAGTTCCTCAGCCATCCTGCCGCCCTTCTCAAACGCCCATTTGAAGAACTTGATGGCTTCAGCGGAGGCCGCCTTGTCGGCCGGCTCATTGTGCATCAGGATGAACGTCGCGGCTGTGATTGGCCAGGAAGTCTCGCCCGGCTGATCCGTCAGGATGACGTAGTATCCCGGCGAGTGAGCCCAATCGGCGCTGGCGGCCGCGGCCTGGAAGGAAGCGATGGTCGGCTGCACCGCCTTGCCGGCCTTGTTGACGAGCGCGACATAAGTCAGCTTGTTCTGCTTGGCATAGGCGTATTCGACATAGCCGATCGAGTTCTTGGTCTGGCCGACATTGCCGGAAACCCCTTCATTGCCTTTGGCACCGACACCCGCCGGCCATTCGACCGCGGTGCCCTCGCCGACCTTGGACTTCCACTCCGCGTTCACCTTGGACAGATAGTTGGTGAAATTGAACGAGGTGCCTGACCCGTCCGAACGATGCACCACCGCGATCGGAGCCGAAGGCAGCTTGACGCCCGGATTGAGTTTCGCGATCACAGGATCGTCCCACTTCGTGACCTTGCCGAGATAGATATCACCGAGCAATTCGCCCGAAAGAACCAGTTCACCAGGCTTCACGCCCTCGACATTCACGACGGGTACGATCGCTCCCATCACCATCGGCCACTGCACAAGACCATCCTTCTCGAGCTTGTCGGCCTTCAGCGGCGCGTCGGTCGCGCCGAAGGTCACCGTCTTGGCAAGAATTTGCTTGATGCCGGCGCCCGACCCGATCGACTGATAGTTCAGACCGTTGCCGGTCTCTTTCTTGTAGGCATCAGCCCATTTGGAATAGACTGGAAACGGGAAGGTCGCGCCCGCGCCAGTGACATCGGCTGCCTTCGCCGGAACCGAAAAGACAGCCGCAGAGGCGACGACGAGGCCAGCGGCGGCGATGACCCGGAAGAAATTCATGCGCGATCTCCCTCGCATTGAGCAGAGAGCGCGGTTGCGCTCATCGCCCCTTCTAGGTACGGCCGATGCTGCTTTTACGACAGTTTGACGACAGTGGCATGACACATCCAAGCATCTGAAATGATTTAATTTTCAGCTTCCGTCGCGTTCTGCGCCTGTGGAAAACAAGCGGTAAAGCTCGCGCCATGACCGGGCACGCTCTCGATCAGGAGCCGACCGCGATGACGGTTGAGAATATGTTTCACCAAGGACAGGCCGAGGCCTGTGCCGCCTTGAGCCCGGCTGTCGCCGACGTCGACCCGATAGAAGCGTTCGGTAAGGCGCGGCAAATGCTCAGGCGCGATGCCAGGACCGAAATCCCGCACCACCACCCGGAATTCCGGCGCGCCCTCCGGCGAGACGCCGAGCATCGACGACACCATGACCCTGCCGCCGGACGCGCCATATTTCAGCGCGTTCTCGATCAGGTTCTCGAATAGCCGCAGCAGCTCCTCACGATCGCCGCAGATCCGCACCGAGGCCTCGGGCAATGCGACCTCGATCTCGACATGACGCTCCGCCGCCAGCGGCTCAAGTCCGTCGACGACCTCTCGTACGATCGGAACAACATCGACAATCGTCTCTGGACGCACATGCGCCGACAGCTCGACCCGCGACAGCGACAAGAGATCGTCGATCAGCCGTGCCATCCGCGCCGCCTGCGCGTGCATGATGCCAAGAAACCGCTCTCGTGCCCGGGCATCCTCGCGCGCAGGACCTTGCAGCGTGTCGATGAACCCCGAGAGCGCAGCGAGAGGCGTGCGCAACTCGTGGCTCGCATTGGCGACGAAATCGGCGCGCATTTCCTCGACCCGGCGCAACGGCGTCTGATCGTGAAACGTCAAAAGCATGCAATAGTCGACGCCACCGAATGCAGTCGGCACCGGAATCGGCGTGATGATCAATTCCATCCACCGATCGACCGGAACAGGATTGAGATAGGTCGTCCGCCGCGATTCCCGGGTCGCAATCGCCTCACGCAACGCTGTGACGATCTCAGGCGCTCGCAGTGCGAACTGCGCGAGCTCGCTCCGGCGCAACGCCGGTACGAGCTGCGCCGCCGCGGCATTGAGATGGATGACGCGGCCGACCCTATCGAGCAGCACGTTGGGATCCGGCATACCGGCAACGATGGCATGTGCCACCTCCGTCTCGACCGGATTGGCCCAGAGTTCGGTTTCGCGCGAGGCATCCGGATCCTGAACCTGCCAGGGCACCAGCGCCGCACCGGTGATGCAGACAAAGGCAACGATGGCGCCCAAAGGCTGCAAGCCGCCGAACACAACCAGTGCGGTCAAAACAAGCCCGGCAACGAGCAGGATGAGCGCGGAGCGGCGCAACCGGTCCGGCCAGGATGTGGACCTCGCACCGGGCCCTGAGACCCGGGAGGCGTTTGCTTCCGCAGCCGCTTGAGTGCTGTCAGGCGCCAGAATCGCCATGCTCCCCCAGATAGGGCAGTTTACTGTCGGGTCCAGCTTTCGATCCGGTCGGCGCCTTACCCACGCGTCTCATTCGCGCGCTGACAAAAACTTCCCGAAACGTGAGCAAGATTATGGAAATGGTGAAGGGCAAAACATAATAGAACAGCCGGAACAACAGCATCCCGGCCAGAAGATCCTTCTTCTCCATCTGCCACAGGCCGATCAGCATGGCAGCGTCGAACACGCCGAGCCCCCCGGGCGAATGACTTGCAAAACCCAGCAACGTCGCGGACACAAAAATCACCGCGACAACGACAAAGCCGACATTGGGCTGGTGGGGAAGCAGCACGTACATCGCGAGTGCGCAAAATCCCAGATCGACGATTCCGATAAAAATTTGCAGCAGCGTCAGCCGACTGCCCGGCAGAACCACCGTCCATGCCCCGCTACCAACGCGACGCGGCCGGATCCCAACCCAGATCACATACCCGATCAGTGCAAGAATGATCGCGATTGCGATCAGCCTATTGAACACTGGCGGAAGCTGATCAATGCTCGTCGCCGCCTCGGGGTGGTAGGCGATACCAAGTCCGAGCACGGCGGCATTGCCGAGCCAGAAGGTGAGACCCGCCAGAAAGCAGACTTTTGCGACATCGACCGCATTCAACCCCCAGGCGGAATAGATGCGATAGCGCACCGCCCCGCCAGTAAACACGCTGGCGCCGACGTTGTGGCCGACCGAATAGCTGGTAAAAGCCGCGAACGCCGTGACGCGGTAGGGGACATGAGTGACCCCGATGGTCCGCACTGCAAACAAGTCATAGAATGTCAGCGTGAAATAGCCCGCGGCAACGAACAGGCCCGCCAACGCGATCGAGCTCCACTCGGTCCGCTTGATGGCCTCCATCACCTCCTCGACATCGATGTCCCGGAGAATATGGAAGAGCACGTAGAAAGCGGCCGCGATAACAGTGACGCTGATCGCCACACCGAGCTTGTGCAGGATTCGTTTCCGGCGCAGAATCGAAATCGCTCTGCGTATTAATCCAAGCATCGAGAACCTCGAAATGCGGTCCACGGCAACGTCGTGCCTTTCCGCATTCATTCACGGGACATGGTCGTAGCGTGTTTTGGTTCCTAGTGGAATTCAGCCGGCGTCAACAAATCCCTTAATTTCAACACATCAGAGTGTCTCGCCAGAGTGTTCCGTCGATCCCCCGGACGCCGCCTGACGCGAGACTACCCCCTCGCGCAACCACGATCCGACCGCGCAACCTACAAGATAGACTCCGAGCATCACCAGTCCAAGGTCAAGCCAATAACCGAACCGGCCGGGAACAACGTGCATGAAAGCTGCCACAATCAGCGCTAAGACCAAAGCCGATAGCCACCGCGCAGTTGGTTTTGGGACTCCCCGCCCGCGATGCACCACCGCAATCCAACCCATAGCAAGGCCAAGCAGCAACGATACAATGAGCCAAACCCAGTGAAATCCTGCCAGGTAGACCATATCTTTACTGCCTCACAATGAAATCAATGCGTCGATTCTTCGCTTTGCCCTCGTCGGTGTCATTGGTGGCAATTGGCTGAGCGCTGCCGAATCCGATCGGCCTGAATCGACTGGCAGGCAATCCGGCTTTCACCAGAAAGTCCACAACCGCCTGCGCGCGTCGTTCAGACAGTGTCTGGTTAAATGACGCATCACCGTCACTGTCGGTGTGCCCCACGATCTCGATTGTGGCCGTCGGGCAACGCAGCGCGGTTTCCGTCAATTGATCGAGCAGGCCGATCGAATCGAGCTCCAACGTCGCCTGACCGGTTTCAAACTGAATGGTGCGCTTCTCCAGAAGTTCACCGAACAGTTGCTGACACACCGTCGGATCGACCGGGGCTGCCGGCGGCTTGACCGAAATTTCCATTTTTGCCTCCCAGCCACGAGGTAGATCCTTGGGCAAATTAGCGCGGATTTGCCTTTCGGCCGGGTCATATAGCGCGTCGCCGGAGAGATCGACGCTCCGATCAGAGACGACGAGTCTCCCTGTCGACAGACGCGACAAAGATCGCAGCGCCCGCGTGACGACGGCATCGAAGCCTGCCGGCGCACCCAGACTTGCCTTGAGCTTATCGATGATTTTCTCGCCGAATTTGCGGCCCGCGGATGCAACGATCGTGGCATGAATCGCATTGTCGGGCACATACCCCGTCAATATCAGCGTCCCGGCGACCGGATCCTTGTTGGCCTCGAAGACATATGGCGGGGCGTGAATATCGTTGGCGACCGAATATCCGTCAGGCAAATTCTTCAGCGCCGAGGCGATTGCCTCGCGTCCGCCAAGTTCACGCGCCATGCCTGACAGGTTCACCGTTAAATCCGAAATCGTTGCCTTGCCGGTCTTGAGCTTGCCTGTCTCACCGATCAGTAGTGTCGCTGCGGCTTCAAATCTCGGCGGCGCCCCGCGCTTTAAATCCATGTGATCAGCGATGTCGATGCCGGCAAACGTTGCACGCGCAGCGTCCAGCAGTTTGTTCTTGACCACCGGCAACGGCGCGTTTCCGCCGAGCGTTACCCTTCCGACCTTCCGTTCGATGGTCCAAACAAACGGTTTGGCTTCGGCGACGAGCGCGGTGCGATCGTTGACCCGTCGCACACCCGGGACCGTCTCTACCGAGGCCACCGCGTTGCTGCGTTCCTGCTCCGAAAACGCCTCGGCGGAGAACATAATGTCGCGCCCGGCGGCGCTGATCGTGGTTTTATCGAGAACGCTGTCCTTGAGTACGGCGGCGGCCTGCTCGCTCAGATCGGCTTCCAGCGGACCCGTTGTCGTCCAAGCGGCTAGCCCCCAAAGAACGGTGAGCGGGATGACACCCGGCCACCACTTGCTGCTCCATCTGAAAAATCCGCGCATTCAATATCCTGTCGCGCAAAATCTGCCGGCTGCCGACGGACCGGATCATGCAATCCGCTCCAGCTTTTGAAACGCGCACCGGGTAAAGCCGGACGCGATTCGGTCGGCCGCGCGTGACGAAATGAAGAGAAAACAAACCCTTGCCGGGCTGTCAAACCGAAATGAAACGGAGGCCTCATCAGCGACGGACCGAAGGGATAACCGTTTCTTCAACCGTTTCCGACTAAGATTTGGTCAACAGCAGGGACTGGCCGATCACTTCAAATGAAGCAGCTCCGCAACACCGTCATTCGGGCCGGATTGGATGCCCTGTATTTCAGCGGCGCTCATCATCTGCTGCGGCCGATCTTCGCAGGCGTCGGAACGATCTTCATGCTGCACCATGTGCGGCCGCGCCGAAATGCTCCATTCCAACCCAATCATCACCTGGAAGTGACTCCGGAATTTCTGCGCATGATCCTGGCCCATGTCCGGTCGCGCGGAATCGACATCGTGACCGCGGACGAGATGCATCGCCGGTTGAGCCAACGCGACTTCTCGCGACGGTTTGCGTGCTTCACCTTCGACGATGGCTACCGCGATAACCGCGACTTCGCACTGCCCGCAATGCGCGAATATGACGCGCCGTTCACCGTCTATGTCGCGAATGATTTCGCAAACGGAACCGGTCACCTCTGGTGGGTAGCGCTCGAACGGGTCATTGCCTCCACCGAGCGGATCGACAGCACGATCGGTGACACCGCCATACGTCTCGATACCCGCACAGTCGAACAAAAGCAGGGAGCGTTCTCTCTCATTCACGATCTGCTGCGTGGGCTGCCGGACGACCGCGATGTCGCGCGCGAACTGGATGGGTTGTGTGCACGCTATAGCGTCGATGAATCCATCATCAGCGCGGAGCTGTGTCTATCCTGGGACGAATTGAAAGCGTTCGCCACCGATCCGCTGGTCACGATCGGCGCTCATACCGTCAGTCACTGCAACCTCGCAAAGCGAAGCGAGGAGCAGGCCCTTCAGGAGATCACCTTCAGCCGGACACAGATCGAAGCTGTCTTGCAGCGTGCGGTCGTCCATCTCGCCTATCCCTACGGCGACCGTGACGCCGCGGGAGTGCGCGAGTTCGCTATGACCAAGGCGGCCGGTTTCAATACTGCGATCACGACGCGACCGGGCATGATCTTTCCTGAGAATGCGGAGCATCCGACCGCGCTACCGCGAATTTCCCTCAACGGAAACTATCAGACTGCCCGCGTCCTTCCGGTGCTGACGTCGGGCGCTGCCACCGCCCTGTGGAATGGATTCCGTCGCGTTGACGTCACCTGAGGCTTGAAGACGTTGTGCTCAAGCGTGCCTATTGGGATGAACACATCTCGTCACACATCATCGCGGTGCATTCCGATCTTCCCGACAGAAGCGAAGAGGCAGCATCTGCTTCATTGCGAATAAAGGATTTCAGTTCGCCGCCGGAACAGCCGCCGGAACGTTCCATGGCCGCGTCGGCGAAGCGAGGCCGATCAGCCTACCCTGGATGTAGTCGCAGCCCCAGTCGCGCAGCATGGCGGCGGATTGCTCGTCCTGAACCCACTCGGCAACCGTCCTGATATCGAGCCGCCGCGCGAGATCGATCAGCGTCTGCACGAACGCCCGGTCGTCGGAGGAGCGCGCGAGGTTGTGCACGAACGCGCCGTCGATTTTGACGATATCCACGCCGAGCTTGCGCAAGTTCCGGAACGAGGTGTAGCCGGCTCCGAAATCGTCGATCGCAATGCGACTGCCCAAGTTCTTCAACCGCGTGACGAATCGTTGGACGTCGTCGATATCCTGTATCGCCGCAGTTTCGGTAATCTCCACGGTCAGGCGTTCGGCCACGCCGGGATGCGCACCCATCAGTGCTTCGATCGCTGTCCACCAATCAACGTCCATGGTGGTCTCCGGCGAGATATTGAGGCTGAGCCGGACGTGGGGCGCTTCCGCGAGCTCGGCGATGACAAGCTCCAGCACGCGATGATCGACCAGACGGATCAGACCGAGCTTCTCCGCTACCGGCACGACATCAGGCGCGAGCAGAACCTGACCGTTCTGCTGCTGCATCCGGACCAGGCACTCATAAAACGCCGTTTCACGCGTGCGCGCGTCGACCACCCGCTCGAAAGCGGTGAGAATACGGCGCTCGTTCAATGCGGTCACGATCTCGTCGGTAACCCTGATGTTGATTCGACGCTGCGCGTCGCGCTCAATATCGGGTCGCCACACTGCGAGCGAACCGCTACGGCGACTTTTCGCAGCCTCGAGGACTTCCTGGGCGCGATTGATCGCTTCATCAGCGGTCCGAGCATAACGCGGAGCCAAAACGGCGCCGATCGAGGCGGTGACCGAAACGGGGCCGGATTTGGTCATCACGATCTCTTCGCGGATGCCCGCCAGAAGGCGTTCGGCCGCGACACTCACGTCGTCCAAACCGCAGTTCTTCAGGATCACTCCGAACTTGTTGCCGGAGAAGCGGCCAAGAACGTCGCCGCCGCGCAATCGCGCCCGGATGCGCCTGGCGACATCGCCGATCACCTCGTCGGCGACATCGAAGCCGAAAGCATTGTTGATGCGCGCGAGGTGATCGATCCCGACCATCATGAACGCAAACGACGAGCGGTAGCGCACGGCTTCCTCGATCGCTTCGGCGAGAGCCGCCGTCAGATACGTGCGATTAAGCTCGCCGGTCAGGGCATCGTTCCGGGACAGACTGATAAGCCGCTCGTCCCGCGCCCGCCGCTCATTCTCAAGCCGCACGATACCCTCGACGCGCACCGCCTTGCCATCGGCGTCGGCGAACCAGCATCCGGACTCCTCAATCCACAGCATCGGCGCGGAGGCACTGGCGCGCAGTCCATATTCGATGCGATAGGGCACTCCCTCCCCACAGCGCTGCCGGGCGGTTGGCGTGGCTGACAAAATATCGACACGGATCGATCCTGACGGTTCGATCAGAGCTCCATACCCGTTTCCGGTAGCAAGCGAGGGCGGGTCGATGTCCTGAAAGATCGATGCCGCTCCCTCGGTCCAGGTCAGGGAATCGCTTGGAATATCCCAAGTAAACGCGGCCCGACCCAGCGCCGCAAGAATCGCCGGCACCCGGGGTTCTTGAGTCGCTCGGGGCAGGGCCGTAGGCGCGCTGGCGGCTTGTGACGCATCAGCGCCGGACGAGGGATTGACTGCCGGTGAAATGGCGGATGTCACGGTCGCCTCATTTTAGGACGCTGCCAAGTGATTCCCATCTTAAAGAATAGAGCGTCCCGTCCCGGACACGCTAGGTAAAGTTCATAAAACAACCCTAAAGATCGCCATTTCCAACCCAAATGCGTTTCCTTCCCAAGGAAGCGGTCCCGGCACAGCTTTTGCGATGGTCGTTGCGAGCACGGGCACAATGTCCCGGAACAACACATTCACACAGGCTGCATCAACGATGACGATCGCAGGAACGGGCCGGATATCTGGAATCGCTGCCAATCCCGGGCGGGACCGCAGCGGCGCGACAAAGTCTCCGAGCCCAGGGCCGATGTCAGCCGTCGCGCCCGTGGAGCGTCGGCTGGTTCGGCGTTCCACGGCGCGCCATGACGCGTTCTTTGTCACGCAACTGATCGCCGTCGCGGAGCATAGTCCACAGACGCGGATGTTCCGCCGCGCGACGCCACAGGTCGCCCAGGCAGCCTATCATTCAACGGGCGAGCGGAATCAAGCGGGCGCGCGGTCTGGTCCGCGGCTACTGCGCGTCATCTGAGCCTCCAGCCTTTCCGTTCTGACGAACTCAGAAGCTGGGCGCTAGCGGCGGGACTGATCAGAAGGCATCGGCGTTTCGCTGCCCGGCTGGATGCGAGGACCCGGAACATCCGGATGCCGTTCGGCTCCGGCAGTCTCGCCATGAACGATCGGCGGGACACTCTCCGGAACCTGCTCGGCAACGACCGTTAGTGCGTCGGCGGGCTCCGGCGACGAAACCGATGACGCCATGGATGCAGGTGCCGGATCGAAGCGCGGTTCACACGCTTCGGCCTCTGCCACGCCTTGCGACGGTCCGGTGACCGCACGGGCAGGCCGCCGCGCCCGCAAGACGAAACCGGAGAGGAAATCGACCAGCGCCAGCAGCGTCAACATGAAGTAGGTCGACGAACCGAATTGCGGCAGCATCACGAATTCCGCCGCGGCACCCCCGAACACCGCCAGCGACAGCAGATGGTCGGTGAGATACTTGCCACCGGGGCGCACGCTTTTGATAATTTCGAACAGCAACAGGACGATGCCGAGCGCGAGCAGCGTGTCCCCGAGCGTCACCGGCCAAGGCACACCCGACATCAAGGTCAAGGTGAGAACGGGCTCCGTCAAGAGGACGCCCGGCATCAGGAAGACAATGATGTTGCAGATCGCTAGAGGAATCAGGAGCAGAGGGAAACCGATCACGGACATCACCAAGGCCTCCTTCATTCAAGCGGGAGGTTCGAGAACCGCGTGCCGAATCCCTCCGTCCCTGGCGCTCCCTTCATTCCAGCCCCGCGCCTGTTCCGGACCGCAAGGCTGATCAGGCCTGGGCTCAGGAGTCGCTCTTGGCCTTCAGAACCTGCCGGCCCTTGTACATGCCAGTTTTCAGGTCGAGATGGTGGGGACGGCGCAGCTCGCCGGAATCCTTGTCCTCGGCGTAGGTCGGCTTGCTGAGCGCATCTGCCGAACGGCGCATGCCACGCCGTGACGGCGATGTCTTTCTTCTTGGAACGGCCATATCCGTGTCCTTACAGGATGTTGTCGAGTCCGTCTCGAAACGCCAATGGGCAGGCGCGGCGAGTCCCGAACGCGCGAGTTGAATGCTGATAAGCCGGCCTTATAGGCCACGATCGCCGTGCCAGCAACTGCGCAGTTCGGATGCTCTGGCCCGGACCATATAGGTCCCGGCCAGCCGGCGAACCCCCGGGCCGGGCCTTCGGGCGCTGCGCCGGACTGGATTAGGCAGGATTGCAGCCAAGAGCGCCGCTTCCCGCGCCGTTAGGCTGGCTGCGGATCGCCCGAAGGCATAGCGGGACCCTGCTTCGACACCGAACTGGCCGCCCGGCCCCCATTCCGCGATATTCAGATAGATTTCGAGAATTCGCTGCTTGGGCAGTACCGCATCGATCCACATCGCCAGCGGAAATTCCAGCGCCTTGCGGACCATGCTGCGTCCGGGCCAGAGGAACAGATTTTTTGCCACTTGCTGAGTGATGGTGGAGCCGCCACGCCTGAACTCGCCGTCCTCGGCATCGTCGAGCACATCCCGTAGCGAATCCCAATCAATGCCGTGATGGCTGCAGAACTTTGCATCCTCCGACGCGACCACGGAGCGCGGCAGCGCCGAAGGAAGCGCGGAAAAATCGATCCATTGCCGCGACATCGGGGCGCCCGAGAGCGTGCGCCATATCATCAGCGTCGAGACCGGATGGCCGATCCGATACAGCGGCGTCAGCAAATAAGGCAACAGCAGCAGGCCAGTGACGAAGAGCACCCCGATACGGATCGCCCGCCGCATCAGGCCGCGACGCCTTCAATCGATCGGCGAACGGGTTCACCTCGTCCGTGACGGAGGGGATTCACAAAATCACCGTTAATTACACCGAAGCCGGCGTAAGAAGGCATTGAAAACTCCTTCTGTCGGATCACCGCGACCAGCAGATTGTCGGTCGGCCGGAATTGACGAAGCCGACACCATGAAGGATTGTCCCGCAAAAATCGACCTCGCCAAACCTTTGCAGTCTCGGTGCCCTTTTCTGTTCTTGGAGCCATTTTGATGACGTCAGGACTTTCATCCGCCGATTTTACAAAGCGCCTTGACACGACGGCGGACGAGACCGAGGTCCTGTTGGGAAAATTGCTATCCGACAGCCCTCTGCCCGACGAGATCGCGCGCCCGAAGCGGCTGATGGACGCCATGCGTTATTCCTCGCTCGGCGGCGGTAAGCGGTTGCGGCCGTTTCTCGTGGTCGAAAGTTCGGCTGTATTCGGCGTTCCGCGCGACGCCGCGCTGCTGGCCGGCGCAGCGCTCGAATGCATCCATTGTTATTCGCTGATTCATGACGACCTGCCGGCGATGGACAACAGCGACCTGCGCCGGGGGCGGCCAACTCTGCATAAGACCACCGACGATGCCACGGCAATCCTCGCCGGAGACGGTCTGCTGACGCTTGCCTTCGACATCATCACCCGCGACGAGGTCCATGACGATCCCGCCGTCCGCCTGTTGCTGACGCGCGCGCTGGCGCGCGCTGCCGGCATTGGCGGCATGGTCGGCGGGCAGCTGCTCGATCTCGCCGGTGAAGGCCGCTTCGGCGACCGCGAGCCGGTCGACGTGGCGCGCGTGCAGCAGATGAAAACGGGCGCACTGCTCCGCTTCGGCTGCATTGCCGGCGCGCTGCTCGGCCAGGCCTCGCAAAAAGATTATCAGGCGCTCGACGCTTACGGTCGCGCGCTGGGCGAAGCCTTCCAGATCGCCGACGACCTTCTCGACGTCGAAAGCGATGCGGCGGCGCTCGGCAAGCCGGCCGGCGCCGACGCGGCACTCGGCAAGACCACATTCGTCACCCAACTCGGCATCGACGGCGCCAAGAAACGCGTTCGGGACCTTCTGGCGAAGGCGGATGAGGCTTTGTCGGTGTTTGGTCCACGCGGTGACGTGCTGCGCGCCGCCGCGCATTTTGTCGCCGATCGCAAGAGCTGAAGCCGCCATGGCAGGCAAGGACGATGACGATCCGTTCTTGCTTCGCTTCAGGAAAATGCCCGCGCCGGCGCGCGTGATCTACGCCCGGCGCCGAACCTTCATCGCCGTCGCGATCGGCGTTATCGCCAGCTTCCTAATCCCCGACAATGTGCGGCTCGTCCCCCGGCTCCTGATCGGCTGGGACGTCTTCGCCGCGTTCTATCTCCTTCTGGTCTTCACCGTGGTATTCGGCAGCGGTGCCACCCACATCCGCCGAAATGCCCGGATTCAGGACGACGGCCGCTTCGTGATTTTGCTGATGACCGCAATCGGTGCGTTCGCCAGCATTGCAGCGATCGTGTTCGAGCTTGGCGCGCATAACCATAGCGCCCTCGACCTGACGCTCGCGATGCTGACTATCGCGCTGTCCTGGGCGGCCGTGCACACCACCTTCGCTCTGCATTACGCGCACGAATACTATCGCGGGAATAAACCCGGAGGTCTGCAATTTCCGAGCGGCGATCAGCGCGAGGACGCAGACTACTGGGATTTCGTCTATTTCTCATTCGTCATCGGGATGACCGCGCAGGTGTCCGATGTCGGCATTACCGACAAGATCATCCGCCGCACGGCGACGGCGCATGGCGTGATCTCGTTCTTCTACAACACCGCGCTGCTGGCGCTGATGGTCAATATCGCGGCGAGCGCAATCTGACCGGCATCACGCGGGTAAACACTTGCAGATCTGGACATCGCCGCGCCACCAAGCAAGATCATGGGGGCGCGTCTAATCGTTCCTTCCGGGCGGTTTCCGGCGATCCCGCCCGGCGGCTGGACGATCAGAATATCCTTGCGGTTGCGGTCAAGCTCTGTCCATTACGCTCTCGGCCCAGGAGCCCTCCGCTGGCATGACCGAAACCTTCCTGACATCCCTGCTCGTTCTTACCGTGATGGCCGCATCGGCCGCGCTGGCACGGCGGCTGGTGACGGCGCCGGCCATCGTATTTCTAATGGTCGGCATCATGCTGGCCTTCGTGCCGGGCTTTCCGCCCATCGAAATGCAGCCGGAGAGCGTGCTACTGATGGTGTTGCCGCCGCTGATCTATTCGGCCGGCGTTTCCATGAGCTGGCGCGAGTTCAAATCCAACCTGCGGCCGATCGCCCTGCTCGCCATCGGCTGCGTCATTTTCACAACCTGTACGGTCGCCGCCGTAACGCACTGGCTGCTCGGGCTGCCCTGGGGCGTCGGCTTCGTGCTCGGCGCCATCGTCTCGCCGCCCGACGTCGTGGCGCCGCTCGCCATCGCCAAACGGCTGCACCTGCCGCACAGGATTCTCGTTATCCTCGAAGGCGAAGGCCTCGCCAACGACGCCACCGCGCTGATTCTTTATCGTTTCGCGGTGCTGGCCGTCTCGACCGGCGCGTTTTCGCTGCCATCCGCCGCCGGATCGTTCATCTTCATCCTGCTCGGCGAAATCGCGTTCGGCATCATTGTCGGCTGGCTCAGCCTGCGGCTACGCCAGTGGGCCCATGACGCGCGGGTGGAAATCCTGCTGTCGTTGCTGACGCCTTATCTCGCCTATTGGGTTCCCGAACATCTCGGCGGCTCCGGCGTCATCGCCACCGTCGCCGCGGGACTTTACGTGAGCTGGAACGGACCGCTGCTGATCTCGGCGGCAACGCGGCTTCAGGGCATCTTCTTCTGGGATCTTGCCATCTGGCTGATCGAGGGCGTGCTGTTCCTGCTGATGGGTTTCGAAGTCCGGGTGCTGATGGAGAAGGCCAAGGCGGTTCCGGTCAGCCAGGTGCTAGTCGCGATCGCATTGACCTCGGCCATCGTGATCGCTGCGCGATTCATCTGGGTGTTTCCGGCCACCTACCTGACCCGCATCCTAAGCGCGCGGGTCAGGCGGCGCGATCCGACGCCGCCGTGGCGCTATGTCGCCGTCATCGGCTTCACCGGCATTCGCGGCGCGGTGTCGCTCGCGGTCGCTCTCGCTTTGCCGCTGACGCTTCCGGACGGCGAGCCGTTTCCCTACCGCGACCTCATTCAGCTGACGAGCTTCGGCGTCATCTTCGCGACGCTGTTCGGCATCGGTCTGACGCTACCGCCTGTCGTCAACCTGCTCGGCATTTCGCAGCACGGCCACCGTGAAGCACTGAATGAACGCGAAGCCGAGATCACGGCGCGGCGCAGCATTATCGAGGCCACGCGGGGCGCCCTCGACACCATCATCGCCGAACGCAAGCTGCCCGAAGGCCTCGCCAGGTTTCTCGAGGCACGGCACGAAACCCGGATACGGGCGTTACCCGATCCGCCGCGCGAGGGCGACGAACATTCGCCGGCGACGAAGGGAGCATCCATGGTGCGGGAAATCATCGGTATCGAGCGCGCGCATCTGCACAGGCTGCTACGTGAAGGCAAGATCACCGACGAAACCCGCCGCCGGATCGAACGCGATCTCGACCTCGAAGAAGCGGTTGTCAACAACCGGGAAAAGAATACGCCGCTGTGAGGAATACGACGAGCGCTCCGTCAATATGACGGCTGAGAAGCCGGCATATTGATCTCACGCGATTCAGGAGACGGCCTCACTCCGCCGCGCTCACCGCTTCGGCCCGCGCCTTGGCGCCGTTACCATATCGCTGCTCGATGTAATCGATCACCAGCGCCTTGAAGTCCTGCGCGATCGCCGGCCCGCGCAAGGTCTTGAACTTCTTGCCGTCGACGAAGACGGGCGCCGCCGGCGCCTCGCCGGTGCCGGGCAACGAGATGCCGATATCGGCGTGCTTCGATTCGCCGGGGCCATTGACGATGCAGCCCATGACCGCGACGTTGAGCTGCTCCACGCCGGGATACTGCGCCTTCCAGTTCGGCATCTCGTCGCGGATGAAGTCCTGGATCGATCGCGCCAGTTCCTGGAACGTGGTCGAGGTGGTGCGCCCGCAGCCGGGACATGCCGCGACCAGCGGCACGAAGGTCCGGAAGCCCATGGTCTGCAACAGTTCCTGCGCGACCTGAACTTCCAGCGTGCGGTCGCCGCCGGGCTCGGGCGTCAGCGAGATGCGGATGGTATCGCCGATGCCTTGCTGGAGCAGAATGCCAAGCGCGGCGCTTGAGGCGACGATGCCTTTCGAGCCCATGCCGGCTTCGGTGAGGCCGAGATGGATCGCGTAGTCCGAACGCGACGCCAGCGTCTGGTAGACGGCGATCAGATCCTGCACCGCCGAGACCTTCGCCGACAGAACCATTTTGTTCTTCGGTAGGCCGATCTCCTCGGCGCGCTTCGCCGACAACAGCGCCGACTGCACCATCGCCTCGCGCGTCACCGCCCGGGCATCGCGCGGCGCCGCCGAATTGGCGTTCTCTTCCATCAGCTTGGTAAGCAGCTCCTGATCGAGCGAGCCCCAGTTGGCGCCGATCCGCACCGCCTTGCCGTACTTGATCGCCATTTCGACGATGTCGGTGAACTGGCTGTCGCGCTTGTTCTTGAAGCCGACGTTGCCCGGATTGATGCGATACTTGTCGAGCGCTTCCGCGCAGGCCGGATGTTCGGCCAGCAGCTTGTGGCCGATATAGTGGAAATCTCCGATCAGCGGCGTGGTGATGCCGCGCTTGCGCAAGCCGTCGCGGATATACGGCACGGCGGCGGCGGCCTCGTCGCGATCCACCGTGATGCGGACCATTTCCGAGCCGGCGCGCGACAAGGCTGCGACCTGAGCGATCGTGCCCTCGACATCGGCGGTGTCGGTGTTGGTCATCGATTGCACCACGATCGGCGCGCCACCGCCGACGGCGACATTGCCGACCATCACTTGCGTGGTTGTGTGCCGCGGGCTTGGGCCTGCGACGTCGATATCCGACGGACTTTCGAACTTGTTCATGGGGCTCAAATATCAGGTTTTCGTAACATCCAGCAACGGATCAATGGAGAGTGTAGAGACTGTTTCGAGCCAGGGCCGACATGCCAACAACAATGCGATGCCCGAAAGCCGCATCCCCGGCATGAGATAGCCAGTCCCACACCAAAACAAAGAACTTATGAACCCAAAAGCCGACAATTCGCTGGCAAGCATTTAAACCACTGAAAAATTTACGAAAAATGTACGGATGGTCACTTCATTCATTGCCGCGAGTTGACGACGAGTGTCTCCTGTCAAGGTCATGAAGTATCCACCGTCAAGAACCCTCGTGCCTCGTAGCCCCGGCAAGAGCCCAATCGCAAGAACTACGGCGCGTTCTGGCAATGGGCGCAGGTGCCGGTAATTTCAACCACGGACAGCTTCGGCGTGAACCCCGTGGTGCGGGCTGCATCGCTCAGACTCTGCGCCACGCGGCTTGCGGGAATTTCGCCGACCGAGCCGCACTGCTCGCAGATCAAAAACGCCACCATCGCGCTCTCATCGTGGTCATGCCCGCAGGCCAGGAACGCATTACGGCTTTCGATACGGTGAACCAGGCCGTTTCCTATCAAAAAATCCAGCGCGCGGTAGACCGTGATCGGCGCGGGACGCGGCATCGACTTTGCCAGTTCCTCTATCACCTCATAGGCGCCGAGCGGCCGATGGCTCGACAGCAGCGCCTGCAGCACCTGGCGACGGATAGGCGTGAATTTCTGGGCACGCCGCGCGCAGATTTGCTCCGCGTGGCTGATCGCCTCCGCGGCGCAGCGGTCATGGTCGTGCCCCGGAACGGGGAATGTCGGTCTCGTCGCGGTCATTCGATTCACTCATCTAACCCGTTTAAGCCGGTTCTGCTCCCCCTTCAGCACCATCACCCGACAAATTTTGGTTCATATTGCAATGCAGCATAATGGACCAGGCCGAGCCGCTGCCGTGCGGAACTGCGAGGAGTGACGATCGACGGGGCGATCAGCGGCATCGTCTTCGTCATCAAAAACGGTCTGCGCTGGCGCGATCGATGCGACGCATCTGAAAGCACATCGTCCTGCGCCAGCCTTTTAATAAAGGCCTGTTCACCGACCTCTCGAATGCACGAAGAATGGCCTGAGGAACTTGCCGGGTTCAGACGCTCGGAATGCTTGACGTGCCGCGCTCAAGCAACGCTACAGCTTTGTTGCTGTGTTGTATTGTCGATGCGGCTAAAATTGATGTCGCTCAGAAAGCGGAATAGCAGCGGATTGAACCGCTCGGGCGCTTCGAGAAAGGGCGCGTGGCCGACACCGTCGATGATATGGCAGGAATGGTCCCAAAGTGACCTGTAGGAGATGCTTGCCACGTAGTCGAGGCGTGCAAACGGCTCCTCAGAACCGTTGACGACGGCAATCGGTGTTGACAGCTTTTCGACGATCCAGCGTTGATCGACGCCTAGCCCAGCTATCAACCCACGGCCCAGGATCTGACGTGCGCGACCGTCCGTGCGAGCGATTGTGTCGTGGAACCGCGCCGCGTGCTTCTCCCCGACGCAGACACGCGCGAATCGGCTGATCTCGTGCGCATTCAGAACGCTTTTTGTTGCGAGCAGCAGATCGCGCTGGATTCGAAAGCCGCGGACCATTCCCAGAATACCGCGCCTGATGGGCGGCGCTCCGACCAGCATAACACCGGAAGCTTCGAATCCCTGCCCGACCATTTCGAGGCTGATGTGCCCACCCAGCGACCAGCCAACAAGCGCCGCGCGCGTGATATTCAATGATCGTAAAGCCTCGATCAACGTGGCAGCATGACCGGGAATGGTGTAAGCTTGTTGCGGCTCCAGCGCGTCATCCGATTGCCCGTGCCCGAGAAGATCGATCGCGATGATGTGCTGTGTCGTCGCCCACGTTGTTTCGAATTGATGCCGAAATACGTCACGACAGGTCGAATTTCCATGTATAAAAACAACAGGCGTGCCGCTCCCTGAATTTTCCAGGAACGCCATTTGCCCTTGCGATGTACTGATCGTGCGCGACAACATCGCCCTACCTCTGTTCCCAGCTTAGGCACGATAAGACGCAAGAGGTGTTAAAGATTTAGGAGACATTTGTGAGTTGTTCGGCACCTCCTTCCGAAGCCAGCACTGCAGCGGTCGAAGATCAGGATGGCAAGATCCGCACGGATTATGTGTTGGGCCATTCCGACCGAGAACTTGAGAGGCTTCGCCGCCAGGGAGCGTTATTCTCCGATCTCACGCGTGATCTTCTCGTGCGCGCCGGCTTGAAAAAGGCGATGCACGTTCTTGATATTGGTTGCGGCGTTGGCGATGTTTCCCTGATTGCTGCAGACCTTGTTTCCCAAGAGGGAACCGTAAAGGGAATCGATCCGGCCACTGAGGCACTCGCGATTGCGCGGATGCGACTCGATGCCGACGGCAAGCCTTGGGCAAGCTTTTCGCCGGGGACGCTCGAAAGCCTTGAAGACTGTTCTCAGTTCGATGCGGTCATAGGCCGATTCATCCTTATCCATCTTGCGAACCCAGCGGAGGCGCTGAGCGGACTGCGGAACCGGTTGCGGACGGGCGCGATCTTGTCGTTTATTGAATTTGATCTGAGTACGGCAGCGGTCCACCCGCCGTTGACATTTTTCCAACAGTGTATCGGCTGGGTGGGTGAGGTTTATCGCCGGAGCGGGCGCCAGCTCGATATGGGGGTAGCGCTGTTCAGTACGTTCCGTGCCGCAGGTTTGACACCGCAGATGGCTGGGCTCACCCGGATAACGACCGCTGACGACGAGGCGGGGATAGACTTCCTGGTCGACTCTGTGCGCAGCCTGCTGCCGGCGATCGTGAAGCTGGGAATAGCGACCGAGAAAACCGTGGAAATCGATACGCTACGCCAGCGGCTTTTGCAGGAGGCCGCTTCCGACGAATATTGCGTTTTCTACCCGCGGCTTGTGGGGGCATGGGCAATCGTGCCCTGATCCAAGAGCTATTAAACGCGAAGCGATGCGTGGAAAAGGCGCACGACCGC
This sequence comes from Nitrobacter vulgaris, assembly GCF_002028545.1. GTDB lineage: Bacteria > Pseudomonadota > Alphaproteobacteria > Rhizobiales > Xanthobacteraceae > Nitrobacter > Nitrobacter vulgaris. The sequence continues at coordinate 17,928 of NZ_MWPQ01000009.1, read as the reverse complement.
CGCAATGCCGTAGGAGCCGGCGGCGAAACTTTGTAGCTTCGCCGCCATGACGATCCAGCGCACCATGCCGCCATCACCGAACCCGGCCGCCCCTGTTGAGGCGACGCGGGTTACGCCGATGATGGAACAGTACCTTGAAATAAAAGCGGCCAATCCCGGCCTCTTGCTGTTCTACCGAATGGGCGATTTCTACGAGCTGTTCTTCGAGGATGCCGAAATCGCCTCGCGCGCGCTCGGCATCACCCTGACCAAACGCGGCAAGCATCAGGGCGCGGATATTCCGATGTGCGGCGTTCCGGTCGAACGCTCCGACGATTACCTGCACCGGCTGATCGCAGCCGGCCACCGCGTCGCAGTGTGCGAGCAGACGGAGGATCCGTCTGCAGCGCGCAAGCGCGGCAACAAGAGCGTGGTTCGCCGCGACGTGGTCCGGCTCGTCACGCCGGGAACGCTGACCGAAGACACGCTGCTCGACGCCAAGGCCAACAATTACCTGCTGGCATTGGCGAGGGCGCAAGCGTCCTCCGGGGGCGATCGCTTCGCACTGGCCTGGATCGACATCTCGACCGCCGAGTTCATGGTCACCGAATGCGGGGCGGGTGAACTCGGGGCGACGCTCGCGCGCATCAATCCCAACGAGGTGATCGTATCCGACGCACTTCATGGCGATCCGGACTTGCGCGCCCTGCTGCGCGAATTGCCGTCGGTGACGCCGTTGACCCGCGACGTGTTCGACAGCGCGACCGCCGAACGTCGACTGTGCGATTATTTCGCGGTCGCCACCATGGATGGCCTCAGCGCCATGTCACGGCTGGAAGCGACCGCGGCCGCCGCCGCCGTCACCTACATCGATCGCACTCAGATTAGCCAACGGCCACCGCTCTCGCCGCCATCACGCGAGGCGTCCGGCAGCACCATGGCCGTCGATCCCGCCACCCGCGCCAACCTCGAACTGACGCGCACGCTCGCCGGCGAACGGCGCGGTTCGCTGCTCGACGCCATTGATCTCACAATGACGGCGGCGGGATCGCGCCTCCTGGCACAACGGCTGGCGGCCCCGCTAACCGACACGACCGCGATTACACGGCGGCTCGATGCCGTCGCCGCATTTACATCCGACAGCCCGGCACGAGACGACATCCGCACCATCCTGCGGACTGCTCCTGACATGTCGCGGGCGCTGGCGCGACTCTCGGTTGGGCGCGGCGGGCCGCGCGACCTCGCCGGCCTGCGCGACGGTATGCTGGCGGCGGGCCAGGCGCTCGCGCGGCTTGAGGAGTTTTCCGATCCACCGGCGGACATCGCCGCGGCGATGCAGTCGCTGCGGCGGCCGTCCTGCGATCTCGCGCGCGAACTCGGTGATGCGCTGTCCGAAAGCCTGCCGCTGATGAAGCGCGAGGGTGGGTTTGTCCGCGAAGGCTACGAGCGCGCGCTCGACGAAGCGCGCAAGCTGCGCGACGATTCACGTCTCGTCGTCGCTGCGATGCAGGCGCGCTACGCCGAGGAGACCGGCGTCAAGACGCTCAAGATCCGTCATAACAACGTACTCGGCTATTTCGTCGAGGTGACCGCGCAGCACGGCGACCGATTGATGAGCGCGCCGCTCAACGCCACCTTCATCCATCGCCAGACGCTGGCCGGTCAGGTGCGTTTCACAACATCGGAGCTCGGTGAAATCGAAGCCAGGATCGCCAATGCCGGCGACCGTGCGCTTGGTCTTGAACTCGAGATTTTCGACCGGCTTGCCGAGATGGCAATCCAGAATGGCGAGGAGCTACGCAACGCTGCGCACGCCTTTGCGCAGTTGGACGTCGCGGCATCGCTCGCAAAGCTCGCGATCGACGAGAACTACACCCGGCCGGATGTTGATAACTCACTCAGCTTCGCCGTCGAAGGCGGGCGGCATCCGGTGGTCGAGCAGGCGCTGAAGCGCGCCGGCCATCCGTTCATCGCCAACGCCTGTGATCTGTCGCCAATCCCAAGCCAGACTTCGGGGCAGATCTGGCTGCTCACCGGCCCGAACATGGCCGGGAAATCCACCTTCTTGCGCCAGAACGCGCTGATCGCGTTGATGGCGCAGACCGGCAGTTTCGTGCCGGCGCGCCGCGCGCGCATCGGCATCATCGACCGGCTGTTCTCGCGCGTGGGCGCCGCCGACGATCTGGCGCGCGGGCGTTCGACTTTCATGGTCGAAATGGTGGAAACCGCCATCATCCTCAATCAGGCGTCGGAACGCGCGCTGGTTATCCTGGACGAAATCGGTCGCGGCACCGCGACATTCGACGGCCTGTCGATCGCATGGGCGACGATCGAACACCTGCATGAGGCCAACAAGTGCCGCGGGCTGTTTGCGACGCACTATCACGAACTCACCGCGCTCTCGGCAAAGCTGCCGCGGCTGTTCAACGCCACCGTGCGGGTCAAGGAATGGCACGGCGAGGTGGTGTTTCTGCATGAGGTACTGCCCGGCGCCGCCGACCGGTCTTACGGCATCCAGGTGGCCAAGCTCGCCGGGCTACCGCCGTCGGTCATCGCGCGCGCCAAATCGGTGCTGGCGAAACTGGAGGCGCAGGATCGCGGATCGACCGTGCGAACGCTGGTGGACGATCTGCCGTTGTTTGCGGTTCCGGCGCGCGCCGCCGACGAATCCGCACCGCCGAGCGAAACCGTTCAATTGATCGAAGCGTTGAAATCCCTGCATCCAGACGAGATGTCCCCGCGCGAGGCGCTGGAAGCGCTCTATGCGCTCAAGGCGAAACTGCCGAAACAGTAATCAGTGTTGCGATGTCGCGAAATCTCCCCTCCAATATCGATGTCGCCATTATCGGAGCCGGCGCCGCCGGGCTGGGCGCGGCCGATGCATTGAAAGACTCCGGCCTCTCCGTCGTCATGCTCGAAGCCCGCGATAGGGTCGGTGGACGCGCCCACACCATTGTCCCCGCCCCCGGCGTTGTCTTCGATCTCGGCTGCGGCTGGCTGCATTCGGCCGACAGGAACTCCTTCGTTCCGGTCGCAGGCAAGCTCGGCTTCGAAATCGACAAGACACCACCCCCATGGCGCAAGCGCGGCCTTGATGCCGGATTTCCGATGGCCGAGCACGAGGACTTCCTCGCGGCGCTGGATGCGTTCGATGAACGCCTCCAGCAAGCAGCGAAGAACGATGCCGATGACTCCGCCAGTCGCTATCTCGAACAAGGCAACCGCTGGAATTCGATGATCGACGCCATCTCGACCTATGTGAACGGCTGCGAACTCGACAGCGTCTCGGTTCGCGACACGAGCACCTACGAAGATACACGGGTAAACTGGCGGGTGCGCCGCGGCTACGGCGCGCTGATCGCCGCCTACGCCAAGCCGTGCCCGCTGGTGCTGAACACGCAGGTTTGGCGCATTGATCATTCCGGCCGGCGTATCCGTATCGAAACATCGAAAGGCGAGCTGTCCGCGACGCAGGTAATCATCACCGTACCGACCAACCTGCTCGCGAACGAATCGATCCGCTTCCATCCCGAGCTGCCCGCAAAAGTGGACGCTGCGGCCGGCCTGCCGCTTGGCGTCGACGACAAGGTCATACTGACCCTCGACGATCCGGAAGGCATGGTGCCAAAGGACGGCAACCTGAGCGGCGCCACCATGCGGACCAAGATGGGAACGTATCACTTGCGCCCGTTCGGCCAGCCCTGCATCGAGGGATTTTTCGGCGGCAGCTTCGCGCGCGAACTGGAAGACGCTGGCGATGGCGCATTCGCCGCGCAGGCGATCGACGAGATCGCGGCGCTGCTCGGTTCCGGTTTTCGCAGCAAGCTGAAACCGCTTGCGGAATCGCATTGGGCCAGCGATCCTTTCGCGCAAGGTGCCTATTCCCATGCCCTGCCCGGGCATGCCGGCGACCGCGCCGCGCTGGCCGCGCCCGTTGACGGCCGGCTGTTTTTTGCCGGCGAAGCCACTTCACCGAACTTTTTCTCCACGGCGCACGGCGCACGCGACAGCGGCGAGCGGGCGGCGCGGGAGGTGATGAAGGCGGCAGAATTGCCAAAGCGCTGATCCCCTATCGTCATCGGCAATACGAACGGCACGAAGAAATCGGGACAGCTTGCGGGTGCGTTGGAGCGGACCAACAACTTTCTCGTGCCGGTTATTTCCTCCGATACCGTCGTGCGTTTGTTGGACCGGTCGAGCTGAACAGGTCTGCCCTTGCAGACGTCACGATACCTCCAACCGATTTCTGTCGAAGGATCGCGGCGCCCGCGTCATGACTGTCCCTTTTCGATACAAAACGTCGCACTCGTGATGTGCGAAATGCACATTTTAACCCTTAATTAACGATGGACCTTGAAGACGGCGCGCCGACTTGCTTTGATCGGGACATGAGCACGATCCTGATCGAACTCCGGCCGGCCAAGGTCGCGGATGCATCCGCGGTCGCAGCAACCCATGACGAGTCCTGGCGTTCGGCCTATCAGGGCATCATCCCCGGCGCGGAGCTGGAAAAGCTGATCAACCGGCGCGGCCCGCACTGGTGGGACAGCGCGATCCGCAAGGGCAGTCGTATCAGCGTTCTGGTTTTCGGCGAGCAGGTTGCAGGCTATGCCAACTACGGCCGCAACCGCGCCCGCAGCCTGCAGTACGAAGGCGAAATTTACGAGCTTTACCTGCGCCCCGAATTCCAGGGCTTAGGCTTCGGCCGGCGGCTGTTCACCGCGGCGCGGCGCGATTTGATACAGAGCGGGCTGAAAAGCATGGTGACCTGGGCGTTGTCCGACAACGAGCCGGCGATGGAATTCTATCGCGCGCTCGGTGGCCGCATGGTCGCCCGCTCCTCCGAGAGGTTCGGGCCGAAGTCGCTCGACAAGATGGCGTTCGCCTGGACGAGTTAGAAGCCAGATCTCTGATCGCCATTCTTCAGCTCTCGGTCAGCGCCGGACATTGCCGTTCGGCATCCCCTGTGCCGGGCCATCCATCGTTTTTCGGAAGACTTTTCTCGAAGATAGATAGATACGCGCGTCAAGCCAGCGTATGACGACCATATGTTGACCGACGCTCTTCAATCATGGAGCCCCAATGCGTATCGACGCGATCTCGATCGGACCCAATGCGCCGCATGAGGTAAATGTCATCATTGAGGTGCCCGTCGGCGGTGAGCCGATCAAGTACGAGATGGACAAGAATGCCGGCACGCTGGTGGTCGACCGGTTTCTCTATACCGCGATGCGCTATCCCGGTAACTACGGCTTCATCCCGCACACGCTTTCGCAAGACGGCGACCCCTGCGACGTCCTCGTCGCCAACACACGCGCCATCGTGCCGGGCGCCGTAATGTGCGTGCGGCCCGTCGGCGTGCTCTTGATGGAGGACGAGGCCGGGGGCGACGAGAAAATCATCGCCGTCCCGACGTCGAAACTGACCCAGCGTTATGACAGGATAAAAAACTACAGCGACCTGCCGGATATTACGTTGCAGCAGATCCAGCACTTCTTCGAGCACTACAAGGATCTCGAACCCGGCAAATGGGTCAAGGTGCTGCGCTGGGGCAGCGCGGACGACGCCCGCAGACTGATCCTGGAGGGCATCGCGCGGGCCGGAGGGGCGTAATCAAGCGTCATCAGCCGGCACAGTCTTCGAAAAACGGCGCCGCTCGCGTCGCACGCGCATCCGTTAACCCAGAAACGAACTAGTCGGGCAACGACGGTCTTTTGGCGCTCATACCGTCGGCGCAGGCAGCCCACTGATCGCGCAGGCCGCGCGCAGCGTATTGACCAGCAGGCAGGCCACGGTCATCTGCCCGACGCCGCCGGGAACCGGCGTCACCGCGCCCGCGACCTGCATCGCCTCGTCGAATGCAACGTCGCCTATCAGCCGCGTTTTGCCGTCGGTTGTCGGCACACGCGTGATGCCGACATCAATCACGGTCGCGCCCGGTTTAAGCCAGTCGCCGCGCACCATTTCAGCCTTGCCGACCGCCGCATAAACCAGATCGGCGCGGCGACAGAGTTCGGGCAGGTTGCGGGAGCGCGAATGCGCGATGGTCACCGTGGCGTTTTCATTGAGTAACAACTGCACCAGCGGTCGTCCTACGAGATTGGAACGGCCGATCACGATGGCGTCCAGACCTTCGAGCGAGGAATGCACGCTTTTGGTCAGGATGATGCAGCCAAGCGGCGTGCATGGCGACAGGGCTGACAGACCGCCTGCGAGGCGCCCGGCATTGTAGGGATGCAACCCATCGACGTCCTTCGCCGGATCGATGGCGGCGATGATCGCCTCGGTATCAAGGCCCTTGGGGAGCGGCAATTGCACCAGAATGCCGTGAACGGCGGCATCCGCGTTCAATTCAGCGATCAGCGCCAACACATCGGCCTGCACGACGTCCGCAGGCAGCATGTGCTCGAACGACGCCATGCCGGCGGCCTGGGTCTGTTTGTGCTTGCTGCGGACATAGACTTCGCTCGCCGGATCGTTGCCGACCAGCACCACGGCGAGACCCGGCGTCAGCCCGTGGTCACGCTTCATCCGCGTCACCTCACCGGCCACCTGCGCACGCAAATCGGCGGCGATGACTTTTCCATCGATGATACTGGCCGCCATGCTGATCCTCAGTTCGGGCTATTTCGATTGAGCCGCCGTCAATTCACGCAGGGCGTTGCCGAGTTGACCGGGGTCGCCGTCGACAGCGACCTGCTTCAGCCGCGACGTCGCTCCCGCAAGTATCCGGACGTCGATTTTCCGCACACCCAGCGCCTTCGCCAACACCGCCATGACAGCGCGGTTGGCCTCGCCGCCTTCGGCAACGGCGCGGACGCGAACCTTCACCACCGGCCGGCCGTCGGCCAACATTTCAATGCCGTCGATCCCGTCGCGGCCGCCGCGCGGCGTCACCCGCAGGGCGATGCTGAGGCCCTGCGAAGAATACCGCCACGGCTCCATCAGGCCGCCGGTCAGAACACCGCAGGATAGATGTAATAGGTGATGACTCGCTGCATGAACAGGATGATCAGAATCAGAATGATCGGAGAAATGTCGAGCCCGCCGAGATTCGGCAACAACCGACGGATCGGCGCCAGCAGGGGTTCGGTGATCCGCTCCAGAAACTCAGCCACCGCGCCGACGAACTGATTGCGGGTATTCACGACATTGAATGCAATCAGCCATGACAGGATCGCCGAGGCAATCAGCAGCCAAACATAGAGGTCGAGGATGATAAGGACGATATCCAGTATGGCTCGCATGGCGGATTGGCTCGCGGGTTTGATCGTGAATACGACCAGTGGAGTGAATTTGACGTTCGCGACTTATTTGCCAGTGGTGTTGGATTCTGGCATTCGCAGGAACGCTCGGTGAAACCGGATGCGAATGTCAGGATCTGACCACCGGTATCTGATGTGGCTGCAATGCGGATGTTCCTTCACCTTGCCAAAAGTCCGTCAAGAGAACCTCCGAATTGCAGCCACACTAGGAGTATTGGTCTTCCGTGTCCCCTAGAATTCGAAGATTCGCCTTGTTACACAACCAAGGCAACGCGCTTCGAATTCGGAACGCGAGCCTGCTAAATATCGTTTCGGTTCCCGCTAAACAAGGGAACGCAGGGCAAATGACGCTCAAAGAGCCGATTCGCGCTGTTTTCGGCCGTTCTTGACTTGCCGTTGGCGAGGATTGTAAATGACAGCGTTTCGGTCGCAGCGCCCGTTTATTCGCCGCTGATCGCAGACGGGGCCATAGCTCAGCTGGGAGAGCGCGTCGTTCGCAATGACGAGGTCGGCGGTTCGATCCCGCCTGGCTCCACCATCGATTCCTTCAAGAAAACCGTTCTTCAAGAGAAGCGTTGCCGCGAACAGATCGGCGCTAAAGTCGTCGTCCCGCGCGAATTTTTCGAGAGCGTGAAGGTCTTAGGCGACGCTGGCGGTGGACGTCATGATCGCCGCCTCCGCATTTGGAAGCCGGCCACCCCCCACAGGACGAAGTCGCGCGGGAATAACCGAAGCAGAAACGGGATCACCTTGGTCCCGAGGCCGGGCAGCACGGCCCTTTTATTGGCCATGAGGCCGCGGTAGCCGTCCTGAGCAACATCCTTGGCGGAAACATTCAGGATCGCAGAGTCGAAACCGGGCGTCACGCCTGCCCGCGCCTGAAATTCCGATGGTACGGGGCCGGGACAGATCACAGTGACACGGACGCCGCGGGGACCTAGTTCGCCGCGCAGCGCTTCGCTGAACGACAGGACATAGGCCTTCGACGCATAATAGACTGCCATGCCGGGACCCGGCAGAAATCCTACAATCGAACCGACGTTGAGAATACCGCCGCGCAGCCGGATCACGCTTGCGGCGAAACGCAACGTCAGATCCGTCAGCGCCCGGATATTGAGGTCGATCATCGCAAGCTGAGCGGCGCGATCCAGTTCGGCGGCGCGGCCGAACAATCCATAACCGGCATTGTTCACGAGATACATGACCTCGACGCTCTCGGCGGTGAGCGCCGCAGCGATCCGGTCTGCCGCATCGGCCTCCCCGAGATCGCAGGGGATCACGATCGGAGAGATGCGGCCCGATGCGACGATTTCAGCCGCAAGTGCGTGGAGGCGGTCGGCACGCCGGGCGACCAGGGCCACCCGGTGCCCGTGCGCGGAGAACACCCGTGCCAGTTCGGCGCCGATCCCGGAGGAAGCGCCTGTTATCAATGTCACCGGATGGGTCACGATCTGCACTCTTGAATGGTTAGAAGATGACACGATCAACGTTCGGCGCGACGACGGGGCCTGCCAGCCTATCGCGCTACCCTCAGTTCTGCTTCGCACATTTGCCGATCAGGTCGCAGGATCTGGCGCTGAACTTTTGCTGCCGACGCGATGCTTGAGTTCGATACGATCGCGCGATGAAATGGCCAGAAGATCAGCGGCGCGCCACACGACATTCTCCTCGAATTCGCTGACGCGGCCGTCCGCATACACCAACTCCCACATCATTTCGACGATACGCAAGCGATCTTCATCAGTCAGCGAGCGCATCAGCACACTGGTGAATTGATAAAGATCGACCGCCTCGCCTTCCGCCAGCGTCGCAGACGTGATCAACTTGTTGGCGGTGCCGGGATCTAATCCGAAACGGGTTTCGATCAGCTCGTGCAGTTTGCGGATTTCCACGTCGGACGGCTCGCCGTCGAGCGAGATGACATGGATGAACAGCGCGGTCGCCGCAAGCTTGCAACCGGTTTCATCGAATGATCGATGGTCCGGTGCTTCGGGCGATATGACGTCGATGATGAAATGGCGCAATCTATCAAGCATTGGTCCGCCTACCGCAATGTTTGGAATGCCGTACGAGTGCGTTCATAAGCGCGCGGAAAGCAAAACATGCGCCATCCGCCAGAGTTTCTCGTAGCTGGATTACACACGTTGACAAGACTCAGCCCGCAGTTGGGTTACTGGCCGTGCTCCGCCAAGGTCTCGGCGCACTTTTTGCTCACCTTCGCACGGTGTTCCTTCAAGCATGTGAGAACGACCATGTCGCCATCATTCATTTTGGCTCGGCAATATTTGGCAACGTCGCGCGCGCACCCGGAATTGCGTTTCTCCGCCGCGGTCTGCGCCGACGCCGCGGCGGTGCCAGCGAGCAGGGGAAGAAGCGATAAAATGACGGCGAAACGGATCATTGGCGCTCCATCAAGTCAAGGTGACATCTGCCTGTATCGACGGCGACCGTCGGCACCAATATCTGCGGGATCGAACGATGAAAGAAGTGGTGCCGCTTAGGTGACTCGAACACCTGACCCCATCATTACGAATGAGATGGCCTGACATTTCCGGGGATTGCAAGGTTTTTCTTCAGATAGATAAGTCTCTTTAAAATCATTGTTTTATAGCTTATCATCATTTCCAGAGATTTCCTGAGTTTTCCAATCGGTGGTTACGCGGTGGTTCCTTGGCCGTCCGTGGTTCCTAGAGCGGAGTGCAGGTTTGGAAACACACTCAAAAATCACGAAGCAATTGGTCGATGGGTTGAAAGCCCGCGAGCAGGAATACTTCGTCTGGGATGGCGGCAAGGGCAGCCTGTCTGGGTTCGGCGTCCGGGTGCAGAAAAACACCGGAGCGATGTCTTATGTCGTGAAATATCGGGCTGGAGCAGGCCGTACCGCCCCCACCCGCCGGCTGACCTTGGCCAAGGTCGGGACCCTCACCCCTGACGAGGCTCGTGCTCAGGCTCGGAAAATGCTCGGGGCGGTCGCCAATGGAGCCGATCCGGCAGCTCAGCGGGCGGCGGAAAAGCGAGCATCAACCCTCGCCGAGGTCGCCGAGCAATTCCTGACTAAGCATGTAGCGGCCAAGCGGGCCGAAAACACGGAAGCCTCATATCGGGACCTATTGGAACGGCTAGTGCTGCCTGAACTGGGAAAGCGCAAAGCCGAGAAGGTCACCAGCGCCGAAATTCATCGCCTCCACTCCAAGCTTGGCGACCATCCATACCAGGCCAACCGCGCACTGCGGATCATGAGCAGCTTGTTCACCTATGCGGGCAAAGCCCATTTGGTGCCGGCCGGATTTAATCCTTGTCGGGGAATTGAGAAATTCCATGAGGAGGGCAGAGAACGCTATCTCAGTGGGGAAGAACTAGCGCGGCTCGGTGAAGCTCTCCGGGAAGCAGAAACCGTCGGGTTGCCGTATGCGGTGGACGACACCAAGCCGACGGCGAAGCATGCGCGGAAAGAAGAAAGCCGCCGCACCGTGCTGGGCCCGCATGCGGCGGCGGCAATCAGGCTCCTGATACTCACTGGCGCTCGGCTCCGCGAAATACTCCATCTCAAGTGGGACCAGATCGATTTCCAGCGTGGCCTGCTGCTTCTGCCTAGGAGCAAGACGGGCAAGAAAACTATCATCCTGAACGCCCCTGCCCTTTCGGTCCTTTCCGGCCTGCCGCGCGTCGGCACGTACGTCATTGCCGGCATGTCGGCCGGTCATGAGGACGAGCGTCCGCGCTCTGATTTGAAAAAGCCGTGGCGAGCCGTGTCTCGCCGCGCTGGCCTTGAATACGTGCGCATCCACGATCTACGCCATACGCATGCATCAATCGGCGCAGGCGCCGGCCTGGGATTGCCGATCATCGGTAAACTGCTCGGCCATACTCAGGCAGCTACCACCGCGCGCTATGCCCACCTCGACAACGATCCCTTGCGCAAAGCGTCAAATTATATTGCGAATGAAATTGCGGCCGCGATGGGCGAAGCGCCAGCGTCGCCCGCGAATATTGCCGATCTGTCGGAAGCGAAGAGAACAAAGAACCGGCGCGGCTAGGGTAGCTCCCGAAAAGCCAGTACCGCACTGGCCTGCCGCGTCGTCACTATGCGGATGCTCCGAGCGGAGGGGCGAATGATTGACGACAAGGCCGAGTTGAAACGGCGAGTTTTGAACAAGTACATCGAGCGTGGATGGAGCCTCGCAACGATAGAGCGTGTTGCGCTCCGGAAAGGCTTGACGCTCCCGATCATTGAACCAAAGCCGAGCGATCCACAAGAATCATACCCCGATCCGGCTATGTACGATCCAATGACCGTCACGGACTGGTCGCTGGCAATGGCAATTGCGTGGATATGCTGGCGGACGCCAGCTGCGGTTCAGCGGTGTTGGAATGCTTTCCGAGGGGAGCATCTCACTTGGACGTACTACAATTACAGTGGCTGGGTTCTGAAGCCTTGGGGCTTCATGTCTCTTGATCGTATGTCGTATTACGAAGCTACCGAATCCCCGCCGATAATGTCGCTCACCGCTGGCCGACAATCGCTATGGGAAGCGCTAACACACGATGAAATGAAGGCCACAGCAGTCGAAGCGACTACGGGAAAGGTTCTTCAGGTTGCTCCGTTTGAGTGGAGCAAGCTGGAACCGACTATTCATCGTGAGGATCAAGCGACCGACTGTCTGTCAGATCGCCATACTCCTACCAAGGAAAAATACCGCGACTTAACTTTACTCCGACGTGATGTCGTGAGCGTCTGGCCAGAGGTTTTCGTGCCCGCGTCGGCAAAAAGACGGACGTCACGACAAAACGTCATCGCAGCGGTCGCCGAACTGATCAATAAGAACCCGACAGCGCCCCAGGGACAGGCCGATGCATTGGCAGTCAAACTCGGCGCTAACCGCGATTCTGTGCGGGCTGCATGGAAACTGGCTCGCGAGAAACAGGGCAAGCCAGCCAAGGTTGGGCGCCCGCGCAAGAAATAGTCTGCGGATTTCAGCCAAAACTGCAAACGCGCAAGAATAAATAAGCCGCGCGTTTGCGCATTTAGGCCGCTAATTTTTCATCATCCATGTTCCTCGCATCGCGGAATTGCTCCGCATTGCGAGGACGAGATGGAAATTGATCCCGAAGAAAACGGCAGCGTGGACCGCTTGCTGCGGCGGAAAGAAGCCGCTCAATATGTAACGGCGACTTACGGCTTTCCGTGTTCGCCGAACACACTAGCAAAACTGGCTTGCGTCAGTTCTGACGGCCCGCCCTTTCGAATGGCCGGCCGCATTCCCCTTTATCCGCAAGACGGCTTGGACGCCTGGGCTCGCAGCAAGATCGGACCTTTGGTCCGCTCGACCTCCGAGCACGCGCGTCACGCAGCTTGACCCTCCCCAAACGAAAACCCGGCAGCACGATCCACATCTTGGCGGATCAAATCGTGCGCACCGGGCTCGCAGGAGTCTTTAACGTGCACAAACATACTCTCCACCCCCACATTTGTCATCCGCTTTCAGGGTTGCCGCTATTCGACTGGCATCCGTCGTTGACCCTGAATCCCGCCCCAACCGTTGTCCGAAAGCTGGCCCAGCGCTACGGCATCACCGTCCCTCACGCTCTCGTCATCGCTCGCCTTGCCGGTCTCGGCATTGAGACGGAGGCGCGGCAATGAGCAACAAAATCACCATCCGTCTGCCTGATGGGCGACGCCAGACGTTCGAAGGGCGCGAGGCCTGGACGTTGCGTCACCTCGTCAATGCCGGGCCTGCTGGCATCACAACGCTGGAGCAGCCCGCGCCGCGCTGGTCGCACTATGTGTTCAAGCTGCGCAGGGCCGGTCTCATCATCTCGACCGACCGGGAATCCCATAGTGGCCCATACCCAGGCAGCCACGGCCGCTATCGGCTCGAAACTCCGGTGACCATCGTTTCGGAGGATGCAGCATGAATAGCATCCTCAATGTGTCAGTTCCGCGTGAGCGATTCACACACGCCATCGAACATGGGCCGGAGCATCTTCGGCCCATTATGGGCGCGGCTCGGGATCACGGCGTAGGTGTTTGCGTCGTCCCTCAAGGTGCAGAGAGGTTCAATCCGCCGCGCAAGCGTCCGAACATCGTCATCGTCGGTGATGACATGCACGAGGCCAAAGGACCGAATGCTTTTCATCGTAAATCGCTTGTTCGCTTCATCAGGCGGGCGAGTGGAGCAGTCATCGTGTCATGCGCGCCATTGCCGGCCGCCTATGCCGCAGCCGCGACCAATGCAGCCGTGTTTCGTCAAGACATCCTGATTGTCGAAACCCGGCTTAAGTTCGAGCCGGCCTGGAAGACCTTCGTTGAATCTCATCATCCGGGCATTGCGCTGCTGCTCTGCACCGTCGAACCGCAGGGAGGCGTGCAATAATGGGCGCGGTCAATCAGGCTTTTGAACATAGCGGCCGGATCGATTTTGCGGCTGTTAGCCATGCCGCCCAGAGCGCCTTGGCCAGCCTTGTGCATGACTGGCTACCGGATGGAAAACGCGAAGGCTCCGAATGGGTCGATCGCAACCCGACGCGCTGCGATACCCGTCCCGGCTCCTTCAAGATCAATCTGTCCACCGGAGTGTGGTCGGATTTTGCGACCGGGGAAGCTGGTGGCGACGCCATCGATCTGCTGGCTTATCTCAAAGGGATATCAAAGCTGGATGCCGCACGAGCGATTGCACACCGGCTCGGCGTGACGGGTGGTACGGCGTCAACATCACACCCCGCGAAGCAGCCAAACCCCACACCGCCTCCGATCGATCTAAACGCGGCTCCGACATTCCCGCCCCGGACTCCGTCGGATCAGGACGGCAAGCCGCGTTTCGTGGTGGCGGGCGACGAGGGTCCGCGCATCCGGGACGACGAGAAGCGGCGTCATGTCTATCGCGTCGGTGGCGTGCCGGTTCGGATTAAGATCATGCGCAAGGACGGCAACGCGATGAACGTCTATCGCGTGATGGACACCGACGGCGCGACGGGCTGGCAGTACCGCAAGCCGGAGGGCTATGCCGCTGTCCCATACTTTACCGGCCGCAATCCGTTCGAGGGTGAGCAGGACCAATTCATCCACTGGTTAGAGGGCGAGAAGGATACAGAGACGCTCGCGCGGATCGGCTTACCCGCCTTCACCTTCGGAGGCTGTGGTGACGGTTTGCCTGCCGGTTGTGAGAAGTATCTGACCGGCCGCAATGTTGTGATCCTCGCTGACAATGACGACGAGGGTCGCAACCATGCCGACAAGAAGGCGGCTCTTGCATTTTCCGTGGTAGCCAGCGTCCGCCTCGTTCACTTCGACGACGTTCCGAAGAAAGGCGATGTCTCCGACTGGATCGAGGCCGGACACACGGCGGATGACTTGCGGGCCCGTGTCGATGCTACACTGCTATGGACGCCGCCGGCTGACGAGACAGGATCGGATACGAAGGAGGAGGATGCCGGCGCCACCGTTCTGCCCTATGGCTACAAATTCACCGAACGCGGGTTGATGTGGCTCAACCCGGATAGTGATGAAAAGCCGCCGATACAGATTGCCGGCCACTTCGACATTCTCGCAGAGACCCGGGACGGTGAAGGCGGCAGCTGGGGCTTGTTGCTCCATTGGAAGGACCACGATGGCCGTGAACACCGCTATGCGTTGCCGCGCGCCATGCTGGCCGGTGACGGGTCGGAGGCTCGTCGGGCCTTGCTCGATGGCGGCATGTTCATTGCTCCAAGTGCGGGGGCGCGCACGCAGTTCAATTCCTTCCTGCTCCAGGTACGTTCTCCGAACCGGGCGCGTGCCACCCAGCGCGTTGGTTGGCACGGTAACTCGTTCGTTCTCCCGGACGACTGCTTCGGCGCCGATCAGCGCGACATGCTGCTCCTGCAAAGTGCGACGGCTCACGAGCATTCATTCCGCCAGAAGGGCACGTTGCAGGACTGGCAGGACCAAGTTGCACGCTACGCGATCGGCAACAGCCGACTGGTTGTTGCGCTCTCGGCAGCATTTGCAGGCCCGTTGATCGGGCCGTGTTCGGCGGAGGGTGGGGGCCTGCATTTCCGTGGCGCCTCATCCACCGGCAAGAGCACGGCGCTTCTGGTGGCCGGTAGCGTCTGGGGTGGTGGCGAGGTCACCGGGTTCGTCCGTTCCTGGCGCGCTACCGCGAACGGCCTCGAAGGCGTGGCGCTGGGTCATTCCGATACGCTGCTCTGTCTGGATGAGCTTTCGCAGCTTGCGGCCAAGGATGCAGGTGAAGCCGCCTACATGCTTGGCAACGGCTCCGGCAAAAGCCGATCCTCCCGTGACGGGTCGGCGCGACGTGCCGCCAAGTGGCGCGTCATGTTCCTCTCGTCTGGTGAAATCAGCTTGGCCGACAAGGTTGCCGAGGATGGCCGTGGTCGTCGTCTCGCCGCCGGTCAGCAGGTGCGCATCGTCGACATTCCGGCCGATGCCGGCGCTGGTATGGGGCTGTTCGAGAACCTGCACGGCTTTGACTCCGCTGAAGCGCTGTCCCGTCATCTACGCGGTGCCACGATGCAGAACTATGGCGTCGCTGCTCGCGAGTATCTGGCTGCGGTGGTCTCCAACATCGACGTTCTTCGCAAACAGGTCACGGATCTGGTCCGTGCCTTCTGCGAGCAGTTCGTGCCAGCCGGCGCTGATGGGCAGGTCGAACGGGTAGCCCAGCGGTTCGGGTTGGTCGCTGCCGGTGGCGAGATTGCCGTCCGCTGCGGCGTCGTCCCGTGGCAGCGCGGCGAAGCGACCTTGGCCGCTGGCCGCTGCTTCGAAGACTGGCTTGCCGTTCGCGGCGGGATCGAACCGGCAGAAGCTCGCGAGGGCATCGATCAGGTTCGCTCGTTCCTTCTCGCCAACGGCATGGCCCGCTTCATTCCAGCTTGGGAAGATGACCAGGACAAGCGCATTCAGCCGCGCGACGTGGCCGGCTATCGCCAGAAGGTCGGCGACGGCTGGGACTACTTCATCACCACCACCGCATGGAAGGAAGAAGTCTGTCGCGCTCTCGATGCACGCCGGGTGGCGGCGATCCTCGATCAGAAGGGAATGCTGGTGACCGACAATCCGCGCCATCGGGCGAAGGTCGTTCGTGTTCCGGGACATGGCTGCTTGCGGCTCTATCACCTGCCAGCGCGCTTCCTGGAGGCCGACTGCGATGCATAGCTTCGATGACCTCGCAGATGACATCTCAACCCTGCTGAAAAACAGGGGTTACATGGGTTACAGGGGTTACAAGTTAGAAAACACGAGTCGAAACAATCTTGTAGCCGTAACCCCTTGTCGCGCGCCTATGTTACCCCTTGAGATCGAGGGGTTACAGCCATCGCACCTGAGGGGTAACAACAAAAGTGAGTCAGATCAGCTAGTTGTCAATGGTGTAACCCCTGTAACCCCCGTAACCCGTTATTTTGAAGAAGGGGAAGCTGCGAATGCTGACAACGACTTTCCTCCTGAATGGCTTGCAATTCTCGCAGGGCTGAAAGAGCGCGCGTCCCCTGATTGGATGATGCCAGATCGGTGGGAAGTGCTGCTGCACGACGCCGATCGATTCCTCGGCCGATGGTCATCGACGGCGCATGCGATGGGCTGGACCGCGCTCGATCTGTTTGGCGTCCACCCAACTCAGCCTGCTCGCCGGGTCGATGTCATGGGCCTGCTGCTTCTAGTCCAAGGCGGTGAGGTCATTGCGCTCACCGCGGAAGGTGCATTGATCAGACGAGCGAGCGGAGCCGTCTTGAGATTCTCCCGCCCCTCGCCGGGCGGCGTCCTTCTGTCGGAGGTCGCCCATGTCTGAAGGCTGCATGACACTCATCCCCTACGACAAACGTGAAGGCATTCCGCTCAACGTAGCCGCCGAACGCGCTGGCAAATCACCTGGCACTGTCCGTAACTGGTGCATCGAACACGGTATTGGTCGCAGGGTTGGCGGTGGCCAGTGGATTGTCAGCAAGGTTGCGCTGGCGATGTTCCTGGATGGCGACTATGAGGCGCTCCGCCGGTACAAAAGCGGCGATCGATCCAGCGATTGCGTCGTTGCTTACTTCAAAAGAGAAGGGTTAGAGCGCAAATAAAATTCGCGGCTCGTCCGATCCGGGAAAGACGAAGCAAGAAGCCGCTCCATAACGGCGCGGCTTTTGTCTGCGCAATTTAACGTGTGAAGGTACGCCTGCTTTCAATGTGGTCTAGCCTCGTAGCGAGTCAGCCACCATATAACCTGACTACCCCGAGAGGGTTATGAAATGAGCTACGATGACGAGTTGAAGGCACGGGAGCTTATTGAGCAGTACGCCGACGCGCCTCAGAGCACGGAGACTTCAGTACAGGAGTTCAAGAAAATGCTGAGGCATTTCCTTGAGAACGGCCCCGGCACGCGGGAAGAACGGATGCAAATCCTCATGCGCAATATGGTCGAGCTGCATGAAGAGTACAAAGACTTCCTCAACGACCGGAACTAAGTTCGTATTGCTAGGAGCCTTTCGGCGCGTGCAGGCTGGTTATGCGGGCGCGGGGTCGCCATATGAGCATGACAGCCGAGAGGATTATGAAGATGGACGACATAGAGATGCGCGTGCAGGAAATCATCGCGCAGTATGGTGCGGATTCCGATGAAGTCGCCCGGGCATTCCGAGATGATGCCGCCCATAGATTCCGACATGATGTCGCCCAGGGCGCGTGCCTCGCTGGCTGCTAAAG
>NZ_MWPQ01000045.1 GCF_002028545.1 Nitrobacter vulgaris | reverse complement strand
CGTCGCATCGCCACCAGATACGACCGTCTCGCAATCAATTTTCTCGCAGCCGTCTGCATCGCAGCGGCTGTCAGTTACTGGTTATGAGTCCAGACCCTAGTGCAGCGCGCCGCCGGACAAGGCTGGAAAGTCAGATCATCGCGAAAGGGAGGATGCGATGTGGGGATTGAGCATCTTTAGCGTGCGAACCGGATAAATGCCGATTTGCAGAAGGCCTCAAGCCTGGCGAGCAACGTAAGAACGCTTGAGCGAAAACATCTCGACGATAGCATTATCTTATGGAGCTCGAATCGCGCGTCTCGGTCGCTGGATGGAGGTGAAACCAGACATGGGGCGTCCCGCTCGCAAGCTACCGATATCGAAAGCGGTAGGCAATTCTCCGGAATTTTCGCTCACAGATCAGGATTGGAAAAAAGTTGAGATCGCGTATGGCCAAGCGCTGCCGGCCGCGGTTCGCCAGAGCATCGTGGACACAACGAACAAATATCTCGAGTGGGAAGTCTTTGAACGAAATGCCAGTGCATTGAGACCGGCGGTCGATCTGGTCAAATCGATCAATGTCGCATCCAACAATCTCCGACAGAAACTTTCTAGGGCAGGAGGCGATGCGGGCGCTTTTGCGCAATCTGTGATCAAAGAGAATTTTCATTCAGTTCACTTCAAGAAATATTCCTACGACCAGCTGTTTCACGCGCTCGGCGACGTCATCTCGTCCTTAAGCGCTGCCTGCCAGACAGCGCTTAAGGAAATAGACGACCCGGATGCGACGTTTTTTCGCGAAGGTGCAAGTTGGGACGATTGGATCCGAGCGCTCACAAACATTGCAGAAGAAAATGATTTGCCTACCGCTGCGTCCAAAGCCGGTAATCGGAAATCTGACGTCGGGCCTTTCGCAAGGTTGGTTGCAGAGCTGCAGGCGCATTTGCCGAAAGAGGCACGTAGGCACGCCAACACCCGATTATCATCGGCCATCTATTCCGCCCGCCATCCGTTGAAAACGACCGACGAACCGTAAAACGGGACGCATTAAACCAAAACCGCCTTCAAAAAACGTCCTGTCTTGGACCCTATAATTCACAGAAGCTCCCCATGCCCGACGATGTCTGGTCAGGAAAGGTGGACAGCTAAACATGGCGAAAAGGAAACTGAGGACGGACTACAGATCCGAAGCCTGCAACGAGGTGGTTACGCTGATGGGAACCGGTCTTTCGCTTACCGCCGCTGCAGGCTTGATGGGATTTTCCCGTACCACGATTAGCCGCTGGATGGATGAGCACAAGGAATTTAAAGACGCTGTCTCCAGGGGGAGGGCTGCACGTGTCTCCGCCCTTGAAATCAAGATGCTCGCCAGCGAGAATACCGCGGTTATCAACGCATGCCGCTTTGCTCTGATGAATGCCGCACCCGAGGAATGGTGTGAGAAACCGGTAGTCGAGACGGCGGTAGATCCGATCCGCCTGTTTGCGGAGCAGATATCGGGCAGGGCGATTCGCCCGCGAATGCCGGAAACCAAGACCATCGAGCACGATGCGTCACGCGAAGTTCGACCGCAGCAGTGCGTAACCATCGACGACGCGTGTGACGGGCCACGCATTCACACCATTTCACCCGAGATGTATGAGGACGAAGGATAAGGATCCGGCTCTCCACCGGGTACGCGTCGGGATAGGTGGTCGCAGGGCGGGGTCGCAACTCAATGCCTAGCTCGGCGTTAAAGGAAGCATGGACATCATCGAACCCGTCAAGCGACTGGCCGAGAAGGCGACCGGCATTGGCTTTCCGAGCCGGGAGGAGGCGCTCGCCTGCGTCCGGAACGTGCGTCCCTCACGCATGAAATTCCGGGACGATGGCTATATCCCGAACAATCCCAAGTTTCCGCTGCTTCACTACCGGAAAGTCCTTCGGTTCGGGCGCAAGCATGATCCCGCCGCTGTCTTGGAGAAGGTGTTCAACGTCAACGGTTGGGGCGAGGCCTGGCGCAACGGGATCTATGATTACGTCCACTATCATTCGATGATCCACGAGGTGCTTGGGATCGCTCGCGGCTCCGCCACGCTGCAGCTCGGCGGCAACAAGGGCAAGACGGTGAAGGTTGGCGCCGGCGATGTCATCGTCGTTCCGGCCGGTGTTGGCCATGAATGTTTGAAAGCAAGTGTATCGTTCTTGGTGGTCGGCGCCTATCCGCCGGCCGGCACTTACAATGAGTGCCGCGGTAGCTTTCAGGAGCGCAACCAGGCGATCAAGGCCATCGGCCGGGTGGCTGTGCCGGAGCAGCATCCACTCTATGGAAGCCACCATCCGCTCTGGTAGGCGGCTTCGTCTCTAGCTGCCTCCCCACATGCCCCGCATCCGCGCCTTCATGTCGATCGGTGCGCGCGTCGATCGCGTTGCAGCAGAATCTGTTTGCGGTCGCGGCCAGTAACGGCTCTGGAAATGCTTCGTCATCGCATAGGAATGAAGCGCGTGCCCTGCGCGTAAACGTGCCGGGCTAATCACAAATCATGAACGAGCGTGTAAGTCGACCGAAATTCGCCGCGAACCCTTGGACTCCGCCTGACGACGGCGATCCGGAAAACCGGATCGAGCGATCCTGATGAGTTTCCATGAGAGACCAATTTCCGCGAACGCTTGATCCAAGTCGGCTCGCCTTGCGGCCCGCGATCACCGCGGGAGCGATGCATGTCCTAAGCGAGATGCTAACGACAGACCGGGTTGTTCTTGTTCCGGCCGATGCTTTCGTAGACGAAGCCAAGTTCCTGCATGTCTTCGGCGCGGTAGATATTGCGCAGATCGACCACGATGGGCTGCTTCATGATGCCTTTCAGGCGCGGCAGATCGAGCGCGCGGAACTGGACCCATTCCGTCACGATCACCAGAGCGTCGGCACCTGCCGCGCAGGCGTAGGCGTCATCGCAATAGTCAATATCGGGAAGTTCGCGTCGCGCCTCCTTCATGCTGGCGGGGTCGAAGGCGCGGACTTTCGCCCCCATATCGCACAGGCCTGTGATCAGCGGAATTGACGGCGCGTCGCGCATGTCGTCGGTATCCGGCTTGAACGCCAGTCCCAGCACCGCAATGGTTTTGTTCCGAAGATTATCGCCGAGCGCTTGTGCCACCTTGCGTGCCATCGCGCGCTTGCGGTTATCGTTGACCGTGACCACCGATTCCACAATGCGAAGCTGGGTGTCGTGGTCTTCCGCGATCTTGACCAGTGCGCGCGTGTCCTTGGGAAAACACGAACCGCCATAGCCCGGGCCGGCGTGCAGAAACTTCGTGCCGATGCGATTGTCGAGACCGATTCCGCGGGCGATCTCCTGGACATCGGCACCGACCTTTTCGGCCAGGTCCGCGATTTCGTTGATGAACGTGATCTTGGTCGCGAGAAAGGCATTGGCCGCGTATTTGATCAGTTCGGCGGTACGACGCGCGGTAAACATCAACGGCGCCTGATTGAGCGACAGCGGCCGGTAGATGTCGCCGAGCATCTTGCGCCCGCGCTCGTCGGTTGTTCCGATCACAATGCGATCAGGAAATTTGAAATCGCGGATCGCTGCGCCTTCGCGCAGGAATTCGGGGTTGGACGCTACCACCACATCTGCCGACGGGTTGGCCTCAAAGATCAGCCGTTCCACTTCGTCGCCGGTGCCGACCGGCACGGTCGATTTGGTAACCACCACGGTGAAATCGCGGACCGCCGCCGCGATCTCGCGCGTCGCGGCATAGACGTAGCTGAGGTCGGCATGACCGTCGCCTCGTCGCGAGGGTGTGCCGACGGCGATGAACACCGCATCGGCCTCTGCCACCGGACCGGCAAGATCGGTGGTGAAATCGAGCCGCGAAGCTTTGACGTTGGTCGCGACCAGCGCCTCGAGGCCCGGTTCGAAGATCGGGATTTCGCCGCGGCAAAGAGCGGCGATCTTGACCGCATCCTTGTCGACACAGGTTACCTGATGCCCGAAATCGGCAAAGCAGGCTCCAGACACCAGGCCAACATAGCCCGTGCCGATCATGGCGATGCGCATCGTTCAAACCTGCCGCAGGAGGGTCGGGGGATGGTAATCAGCGCCTCATATAGCGTTTTCGAGCGAAGTCGATAACCGGTTCGCATGAAGAAAACACGTCAAGAGGCATCTGACCTTCATAAGGGCTGAGCGGAATAGGCTCGCGGGGCTGCTTTTCTGGGTTTCAATTGTGGGCAGCGGATGATAGGAAATTGGCTTCACGTCCTATTGCCCATTAGTCTGGCCCCATTCACGCTATAATGACGAACGAGGAATTGCTGAGCCAGATTTCCGGCTACTGCCGCCGGGCCGGCATGGCCGAATCGACCTTCGGCCGGCGTGCCGTCAATGACGGTAAGCTCGTGCACCGGCTGCGCGAGGGCAAGCGCATTACCATCGACACCCTGAACCGGATCGAGGCCTATATCGTCTCCGGTTCCCCGGATGGGACGGTGCGGGTCCGCAAGCCGGAGCCGATCGAGCGGCGCGATCCCCGCGCCAACTTCCGCTTTTTTGAGAACCGGCAAAAGTATCTGCTTTTCGTCCATACCTGCAGCGAAAAGCGGGTGATCGCCGATCGGGTCGCGCTGGAGTTCGGCAGCATTCATCCGCGGCCGCCGGCGCTGCGGGTTTTTGATGCGGGGGTCGGCGACGGCACAGTCCTGGCGCGGGTGATGCGGTCGATGCATGGCCGGTTTCCCCACATGCCATTCTACATCGCAGGCAAGGAGCTTAGCCTCGAAGACATCAAGCTGACGCTGGACAAGCTGCCGGATCGTCTGTTTGAGCATCCCGCGACGGTTATGGTGCTGACCAACATGAATTACGCGGAGGCGCCTTGGCTGGCGCCCCGGTCGTCCCAGGCTGCCGCCAGCATGGTGTGGCGCGAGGTGGCGCTGCGGGGGGCATCTTCCGGCGAGTTTGAGGTCCAAATCCGCGACCTGTGGCCGTTTCTGGAGGAGAACTGGAGGGCGAACGTCAGCCCGGTCACGGGGATGCCGGTTTACGAGCGCCCGGTGGTGCTGGTCATCTATCGCGAGGACCACCAGTTCCTGCTGGATTCCGCGATTCCACGGGCCGGGCGGGTCGAAGCCAACTTTGATCTGGTGATCGCCTCGCAGCCGTACCGGGCTCGGTCTTCCCTCAATTTCAAGGCTAGAAGAATCATCGCTCCGCTGGCGCGGAGCTTGCGATCCGGAGGGCGTTTGATAGGAATACATTCTCACGGACAAGATCCCGGACTGGAGATCGTCCAGACCGTCTGGCCAGGAGAAAACCCTTTCGCCGTGAGCCGTCATGAGCTATTGCGCGCCGTGAAGTACGAGCTCGGTTCGGTGGGGCGCGACCTCAATTTCAACGCATACGCCGACCATCGTTCGATTTTTCGCTATGATATGGAAGCGCTGCCCAATGAGGTCACTGGGTCCATCGGAACGTCGACTCTGTTCGCGGCGTGGAATGCGGCGGTTTATGTCGCCCAAGTCGAAGATGACCGGTTGACGGAAATGACCCAAAGCGGCCGCTATCTCGACGCTACCAGAGAGGTTTTGCGCAAACACAACGGTCTCTGGTTCTACGATGAATCCTACGTCATCTCGCGTCGCCGGGACTGACATTTCAGATTAACAGCACGAAAGGACCGCCACCTGGCGGACGAAAGGTCGATTGATGCGCGGATCCTACTTATTCACGAGCGAGTCGGTTTCGGAGGGACATCCCGACAAGGTGTGCGACCGGATCTCCGATGAGATCGTCGATCTCTTTTTCAGCGAAGGCCCAAAAGCCGGCATCGACCCATGGGCGATCCGCGCCGCCTGCGAGACCCTTGCCACCACCAACAAGGTGGTGATCGCCGGCGAAACCCGCGGGCCGGAATCCGTCACCAAGGACAAGATTGAAAGCGTCGTGCGCGCCGCGATCAAGGACATCGGCTACGAGCAGGACGGCTTTCACTGGAAGACCGCCGATATCGAGATTCTGCTGCATCCGCAGTCGGCCGACATCGCCCAGGGCGTCGACGCGCTGCAGCCGGGCACCAACAAGGAAGAAGGCGCCGGCGACCAGGGCATCATGTTCGGCTATGCCTGCAACGAAACGCCGGACCTGATGCCGGCGCCGATATTCTACGCTCACAAGATCCTGCGATTGATTTCTGAGGCTCGCCACTCTGGCAAAGAAAAGGTGCTGGGACCGGACTCCAAGAGCCAGGTCACCGTGCAATATGAAAACGGCAAGCCGGTCGGCGTGCGCGAGATCGTGGTGTCGCATCAGCATCTCGTCGAGGACATGAGCTCCGATCAGGTCCGCGAGCGTGTCGAGCCCTATGTGCGCGAGGCGCTGCCGAAGGGATGGATCACCAACAAGACCATCTGGCACATCAACCCCACCGGCAAGTTCTTCATCGGCGGCCCCGACGGCGACGCCGGCCTGACCGGCCGGAAGATCATTGTCGATACCTACGGCGGCGCGGCGCCGCATGGCGGCGGCGCGTTTTCCGGCAAGGACCCGACCAAGGTCGACCGCTCGGCGGCCTACGCCGCGCGCTACCTTGCCAAGAACATCGTCGCAGCCGGTCTCGCCGATCGCTGCACATTGCAGCTCGCCTATGCCATCGGTGTGGCGCGGCCGCTCTCGATCTATATTGATACGCACGGCACCGGAAAGGCTCCGGAAGACACGCTCGAGCGGATCGTCTCCGAGGCGATGGATCTCACGCCGCGCGGTATCCGCAAGCATCTCGATCTGAACCGGCCGATCTATGCGCGCACCTCGTCCTACGGTCATTTCGGACGCACGCCGGACAACGAGGGCGGGTTCTCATGGGAGAAGACCGATCTCGCCACCACGCTCAAGAGCGCTGTGTGATGGTTCCTTCTCCGTTGCGGAAGAGAGCGCTTCACTCGTTAATCTCGTGAGATATCAGGGAATACCATAACACCATGACCCAATCTGCCACCGCCAAGCAGCCCGCCGGCTTCACAGACTACATCGTCGCCGACATTGGCCTTGCCGATTTCGGCCGTAAGGAAATCTCGCTCGCCGAGACCGAGATGCCCGGCCTGATGGCGACGCGCGAGGAATACGGACCCAAACAGCCTTTGAAGGGCGCGCGCATCGCGGGCTCGCTGCACATGACGATCCAGACCGCGGTGCTGATCGAAACCCTGAAAGCGCTGGGCGCCGATATCCGCTGGGTCTCCTGCAACATCTATTCGACGCAGGATCACGCCGCCGCCGCGATCGCCGCCGCCGGCATTCCGGTATTTGCTGTCAAGGGCGAGACGCTGAAGGACTACTGGGACTACACCGCGAAGCTGTTCGACTGGCACGGCGGTGGCCATCCCAACATGATCCTCGATGACGGCGGCGACGCGACGCTGCTGATCCACCTCGGCGTGCGCGCGGAGAAGGGCGACATCGCGTTTCTCGACAAGCCGGGCGCCGAGGAAGAGGAAGTGTTGTTCGCGCTGATCAAGCGCCTGCTGAAAGACAAGCCGAAAGGCTGGTTCGGCGCGGTGGCCAAATCCATCCAGGGCGTCTCGGAAGAGACCACCACCGGCGTGCATCGCCTTTACGAGATGCAGAAGAACGGCACGCTGCTGTGGCCCGCGATCAACGTCAACGACAGCGTCACCAAATCCAAGTTCGACAACCTCTATGGCTGCCGCGAGTCGCTGGTCGACGGCATCCGCCGGGGCACCGATGTGATGATGAGCGGCAAGGTCGCCATGGTTGCCGGCTTCGGCGACGTCGGCAAGGGCTCGGCCGCCTCGCTGCGCCAGGCCGGCTGCCGCGTCATGGTCTCCGAGATCGATCCGATCTGCGCGCTGCAAGCGGCGATGGAAGGCTATGAGGTTGTGACCATGGAGGACGCGGTGTCGCGCGCCGACATCTTCGTCACCGCCACCGGCAACAAGGACATCATCACCATCGAGCACATGCGAGCGATGAAGGATCGCGCCATCGTCTGCAACATTGGTCACTTCGACAACGAGATTCAGGTCGGCGCGTTGAAGAACCTGAAGTGGGACAACATCAAGCCGCAGGTCGACGAGATCACCTTCCCGGACGGCAAGCGCATGATCCTGTTGTCGGAAGGCCGTCTGGTGAATCTCGGCAATGCCATGGGGCATCCGTCGTTCGTGATGTCCGCCTCCTTCACCAACCAGACGCTGGCGCAGATCGAACTGTTCGCGGGCAACAAGAACGGCAAGTACAAGAAGGAAGTCTACGTGCTGCCGAAGTCGCTGGATGAGAAGGTGGCGCGGCTGCATCTGAACAAGATCGGCGTCAGGCTCACCGAATTGCGCAAGGACCAGGCCGATTACATCGGCGTCAAGGTCGATGGTCCGTTCAAGAGCGATCATTACCGATATTGAGCATGATCCCGAAAAGTGGGCACCGGTTTTCGGATGAGATCATGCTCGCTTGAAGGCTCACGCGCTACGAAACGCAAAAAGCCCCGGAGCGATCCGGGGCTTTTTAGATTTTAGATTCTGTCAAATTGTGAGCGGTGGTCGGACGTCACCGATTCAAGTGGTCCGGCCGTTGCTCTTCTGCGCCGCAAGGAAATCCGACAGCTTGGCCGCTTGTTTGGGCGCTGCCTTCTTGCCTCGGGCGGGCGCTTTCACTGGCTTCGGCTGCGCCGCCTCTTCGGCTTCCTTCGCAAGCCGCAGGACGCGCAGGCGCTCCATGTTCTTGCGGACCGCGACATCGCGGGCTTCAATATCGGCGCGGGCCTTGGCGCCCTCAATGGCGGCTGTGCGCATTCGTTCGTTACGGGCCAGTTGTGCTGGACTCGGCGGAGACTTTGTCATGGAACCTATATAGGCATGGTTTGCCGGAATGCCAGGGTGGGCCGGGATTTGCCTTCTCCGCCGAAAAATGCCATAACTAGGGGTATTCGATTGCCGGCATTGGTTTTGTTAGAGCGCCGCAAGTCTTATGTAAAAAGACAAGGCTCCTTTCCAAAGACATCGCTGAGATTGGATGGCTCGCGCAATCGTGCGCGGAAAACGCGCATGTGCGCGCTTTGGAATAAGGGACGACTCCGATGACGACAGGTACAGTGAAGTGGTTTAACGGCCAGAAGGGTTTTGGCTTCATCCAGCCGAGCGATGGCGGCAACGACGTGTTCGTGCATATCAGCGCGGTGGAGCGTGCGGGCCTCAGCGGCCTCAATGAGGGCCAGAAGGTCAACTTCGAGCTGAAGACCGACAAGATGCGCGGCAAGGTCAGCGCGGAAAATCTCTCGCTCGCTTAAACAGATCATGGTCGCGCTGGCTGTCATCTCCTTGTGATGATGGCCATGCATCATGCAAGGAATCGGAAAGCGTCGTCACCCGCGGATGAACCGGGACCCGCTTTCTTCGCGCCTCGTTTCACCTATGTCCTGAAACGGACAGTGTCTTGAAACGGGCGTTCAGGGAGCCTCGTCAGCGATGACGGGGCTTTTTTGTTGCGCCGGCATTGCCGGCGACACGGCGCATTGTTCGCGGCCCGGAACCCGGCTCCAGGCCCCGCGTTTTCTCCGTTCGATCCCGCTATAGCGTTTTCGAGCGAAGTGGAATCCGGTTCGCGTGAAGAAAACCCGTCAGATCAAAAAGCTAGAGCCTTCACCATTCCCGTGAAGCGGTGAAAGACTTTAGCGCCCCCCAGCATTCGACGAGGCCCCCGATGGAACATCTGCAATATCCGAACGAGAGCGAGGGCTATCGAATCGCGCGCAACCGGTTGTTGGAGGAGGAGATCAAGCTGCGCGCGCAGATCGAGGCCGTCGCGGCGCGGCGTCGTGCGCTGCCGTTGGGTGGCGAAGTACCGTGGGATTATGTGTTCGAGCGCATCGGCGACAATCTCATGCCGCAGAAGGTGAGGATGTCCGAGCTGTTCGGGCCGCACGACACGATGATCCTCTACAGTTTCATGTATGGCCCCGAGCGCGACTCCCCATGCTCCGGTTGCACGCATCTTCTCGATGGCATCGACGGCGCGGCGCGACACCTCACCCAGCGCGCGGCGTTTCATGTTGTCGCCAAATCGCCGATCGCGCGGCTGATGGCGCTCGCACGCGAGCGCGGCTGGCAGCATATGTCGCTGCTCTCGACCGCGGGCAACTGTTACGACGGCGACTATTTTGGCGACACCACGAAGCTGTCAAAAGCCATGCGGCTTCAGCACAGTGTGCCGGTGGGCAAGAACTGGGACGAAACGATCTTCAACGTCTTCAAAAAACGCAACGGAAAAATCCATCACTTCTGGGGCTCGGAGATGGCCTTCGCGCGCCCGGTGCCAGGCCAGCACCACCGCGCCGGCGACATGGCCGATCCCTTGTGGAATCTGCTCGACATGACACCGGAGGGGCGAGGGGAGACGTGGTTTCCGGAGGTGGAGTATTAGCGTCCGGACCGGACCGTCATAGGGCCACGCTGAGGGGAGAGGTAAAGATCTACGGCTTCCGAAAGACCATTTATGAATCGAGACTTATTTCTGGCTCAAGGAGTAGCAATGCGAAGCCCCTACTTGTAAGCCACCGCTGCACTTGCAGGTCCTGCTAACGGAATAATCTCGCAGCGACTGAACCCTGCCTCTTTGCACCACTCGGTGAACTGGGCGCCAGTGAAGTCAAACGCCTCACCAAATTCGATCAACATGTTCAGAGACATCATGAGACCGAAGCCGTTTTGCCTGCGTTCATCGTCGATGATATTTTCAATGGCGACCAGTGCGCCGCCGGTTGGCAATGAACGGTAGGCCTTGGCGATCAGCATTTTCTTGTTCTCGAGGTTCCAGTCGTGAAGGATCATTCCCATTGTGATGATATCCGCCTTGGGAAATTCATCAGCAAAGAAGTCGATCGTCTCGGCGGTGACCCTGCCGCCGAGATTGCACTCCCTCAAGCGCCGTTCGGCGATCGGCCGCACATCTGAGAGATCGCAGGTCCGGCATTGCATGTGCGGATGCCGCGCCGCGATGATGGCCGAAAGCTGCCCGGTTGCGCCGCCTATATCGGCCAGCGTCTTATGTTTGGAAAAATCGAACTTCTCGGCAAACGTCGTGAAATTCCTCATCGAGATGCCGCTCATCGCGTCCATGAACTGCTCCAGGCGCGCCGGGTCCGCATAGAGCTCGCCGAACATGGACTTGCCTGTCTCCTTGATCTCGTTTTGAGGCTTTCCAGTCTGCAATGCCGGTGTGAGATTGCCCCAGAACCGATATAGGCGCGCGTTCGCCATCTTAAGGATTCCACCGATGTATTGTGGGCTCCGCTCGACCAGGAATAGCTCGGTTGATGGCGTATTGCCGTATCTGCCAGTTTCACCGGCGCCGTCCCTCCGCAGCAATCCGAGCGCGACGAGGGTATCGAGAAAATCATACGTCCCGCGCGGATGCAGACCCATGGCGCGTTGCAGTTCGAGGCCGGTTTTGGGGCCGTCCGCAAGCAGCGAGAAGAGCCCTAGTTCCACCGCGCTCAACAATGTCTTGGCTGGCCAGAACCCAAAGCCAATTTGCAGTATGTGATCTGGAGAAATTCCGTTTTGCATCTGAGCCTCCCCGACTGGCGAGCCCTCGTAAGGTCACGCCGGATGCGTTCTGTGAGCGCATTTGATCTACGCTAGGCCCACAGATGCTCACTACAGACAATCGGAGCCGGAACAGAGACGGTTTAATGGCAGGGTTACGTTTTAACTAGCGTCAGGAGCGCAGGCAGGAGATCGACGTTGAATATTTTGCGCGAATGGCGCAAACGTCACGCGAGTTTTCGTGACGCGAACGAGGCAAGCCTCGCGCGCGCTACGGCAGCGGCTCGGTCGCTGCGTCGAGCCAGAGTTTCGTGGCTTCGTCGAGATGCGGGCGCACCTCGCGGCGGACGCGGGCGTGATAGTCGTTAAGCCACATCAGCTCTTTCTTGCTGATGCGGTGATCGATCAGGCGGCGGTCGATCGGCGCCAGCGTCAGGGTCTCGAAGCCGTTCATGGGTTTCTCGGCATGCGCAATTTCCGCGGCCGTGACCAGCACCAGATTTTCGATCCGGATGCCGAACCCATCACGTTTATAATAGCCCGGCTCGTTGGACAGGATCATGCCGCGCTTCAGCGGTGTGGTGCCGAGTTTCGAAATCCGCGCCGGGCCTTCATGCACCGACAGATAGCTGCCGACGCCGTGGCCGGTGCCGTGGTCGAAGTCGATGCCGGCCTGCCAGAGAAACTGCCGCGCCAGCGTGTCGAGTTGCGCGCCGGTGGTGCCATCAGGAAACATCGCGCGGGCGATGGCGATGTGGCCGCGCAGCACGCGGGTGAAGCGGTCGCGCATCTCGTCGGTCGGCGTGCCGATGGCGATGGTGCGGGTGACGTCGGTGGTGCCGTCCTCGTATTGCCCGCCGGAATCGATCAGCAGCAGATCGCCGGGCACGATGCGGCGGTTGCTCATGCGGGTGACGCGGTAGTGGACGATGGCGCCGTTCGGCCCGGTGCCCGAGATGGTGGGAAAGGAGACGTCCTTCAGCGCGCCGGTCTCGCGGCGAAAGGTTTCCAGTGCCTCGACCGCGTCGATTTCGGTCAGCGTGCCCTTCGGCGCCTCGCGGTCGATCCAGGCGAGAAACCGCGCCAGCGCCACGGCGTCGCGCCGATGCGCGGCGCGGGCGCCCTCGATCTCGGTCTGGTTCTTCACCGCCTTCAAAAGCGCAACGGGGTCGTTGCCGCGCACCGGCTTTCCGCCGGCGGATGTGATCAGGCGGCTCAACGCGTCGGCGGCGGTGGCTTTGTCGAGCGCGATGGCCGCGCCGGATTGGGCCGTCTGCGTCAGCGCGTCGGTCAGCTCATCAGGTTCGCGGACCTCGGCGTTGCGCTCGAGATGATCGCGTGCGCTGTTGGAAAGTTTGCGGGTGTCGATGAAGATCGTGGGACGGCCATCCTTCGGCACCACGGCGTAGGACAGAGGCAGCGGCGTATGCGAGACATCGGCGCCGCGAATGTTGAAGGTCCACGCCACCGCATGGGAATCCGACAACACCAGCGCATCGACGCCGAGCTTTGTCATCTCAGTGCGGATGCGCGCGAGCTTGTCGGCCTCGGCTTCGCCGGCGAACGTCGCGCCATGGATCGTTACCGGGCCGAGCGGAGGCGCGGGTCGGTCGGTCCAGATGCTGTCGACCGGGTTGCTCTCCACCGGAACGAGTTCGGCGCCCGCCTTCGTGCAAGCCGTCGCGAGACGTTCGACCGCCGCCGAGGTGTGCAGCCATGGATCGTAACCAAGGCGATCGTCCGCCGTGAGATGCTCCGCCAGCCAGCTTTCCGGGGGCGGATCGGCCAGCGAAGCGATGCTCCAGGCCCGAACGTCCACCTGTTGCGCCGCCTGCAAAGTGTAGCGGCCGTCGACAAATACGGCAGCTTCCGTCGCGAGCACGACGGCAAGGCCGGCCGATCCGGTGAAGCCGGTGAGCCACGCCAGCCGCTCCTCGGAAGGCGGGACATACTCGTTCTGCTGCCGGTCCGCGCGCGGGATCACGAAGCCTGTCAGTTGCCGCCGCACCAGCTCCTCGCGAAACGCGGCGAGACGGGCGGTCAGCGCGACGCCGCCTTCGGGGTCCTCGAATGTCTGGAAATGGGCCTCGAACATTGTCCCGGCATCATAGGATCGAGGGCAGGGCTGCGCAACGCAGCCGGGGGGTCATCGTCTGTTCTGCATCAGCAGGCTGCACCACCCGTCGATCCGGATCTGCCGGATCAACACCAGCCCCTGCGCGCGGTAGGCCGCGATGACGCCGCGAGTTTGCTGCGGCAGCAGCCCCGAGAGGATCACCATGGCTTCAGGCGCGAGGTGACGCGCCATGGCCGGGGCCATCTGCCGCAGCGGATTGGCAAGGATATTCGCCAGCACCAGATCGAACGGCGCGCGCATGCGAAACGACGGCGCGGAAAAGCCGGTCGCGCAGATTGCCTCGACAAGATTGCCGACGCCGTTCGATACGGCATTCTCTCTTGCCACGGACGTGGAACGCGGGTCGATGTCGCTGGCCAGCACGTTCCGACGCAGCGCTTTGGCCGCGGCGATGGCCAGGACGCCCGTGCCAGCGCCGAGATCGAGAACGCGCCGCGGCATCCGGGCGCGCAGTACCTGATCGAGCAACAGCAGACAGCCCCGGGTGGTGCCGTGATGGCCGGTGCCGAATGCCAGCGCGGCCTCGATCTCGATGCTCAGCTTGTTCGGCGGGACGCGTGCGCGGTCGTGCCGACCGTGGACGATGAAGCGGCCAGCGGGGACCGGAGCCAGCCCTTCAAGGCTGGCCTCGACCCAGTCCCTGGCGGCAACGCTATCGAAGACGACGGTCCGGGCGATCTCATCGCCAGCGGCGAGAGCGATCAGCGCGCGGATTCGTTTTTCGTCCGGCGGATCGGCGAAGTGGACCGCGATGCTCCAGCAGCCGTCGCTGCGTTCGAATGCGGTAACCGCGGCCTCGCTATCCTCAAGGCTTTCGGTCAGGAGATCGACGACCCGACGCGCGATCTGCTCTGCCCCGATGGCGAAGGCGGCGCAGCTTGTTGCCGGCGAAATGGCATTTGTCATCGACAGCCCGGGGTCCATAGCGTTTTCGAGCGAAGTGGACCGGTTCGCGTGAAGAAAACGCATTAAATCAAGATCATAGCTCCGCCTCGGATTTCATGAGAAGCGGAAAGGGGAACGGAGATCCCGCAGGGCCTCATACATATTTGGAAATGAGATAGCCGATGCCATAGGCCGGTCCGGCGACCAGGAGAATGGCGAACACCATGACAAGCCAGCCCTTTATAATTGCGATGATGCCGCCGCTTTCCCAGAGCTCTTGCGGTCCCGGTTGCCCATAGGCCCACAGCGACCAGGAGGCGGCCACGAGCAGGTAGACGTCAAACATATTCAACGATGCGCCGACATAACCGAGATAAGTCGGGACAAGAATCGCCAGAAAAACCCGGCCAAGAATTTGTAGCACCTCACCCCCCAGAACTTGCCTGCTTTCGTCAGGCCTTTGCTTTAGTGCAAATCGGAAACTTAGACGATGGAAAATGCGCGGGCCGGAAGGCGTGGGCGGAGTGACGGCGACAGGCGTCGCGATTGTCACGAAGGGCGGCCGGGGATGCGGAAGCTTTCCACAAAGATATCCACAGGATTTCCACAGTCTGATCCTCGGTTTCGCACAGGGTTTTCGACAGCGTTATCCGTCGCCTCGGCATCGGCTTGGGTTGTGGTCGGAATTGGCTTCGCTGGCGATAGTCTATGTGGTGCTGATTGTTAGCGGCGAGCGAACAGCGCCCGGTGATCCCGCAGGATGGCGCGGGCGGCGTTATGACCGGGTGCGCCTGTGACACCTCCGCCGGGATGCGCGCCGGCGCCGCAGTGATAGAGCCCCTTCAGCGGGCCCCGATAATCTGCGTAGCCCAGCATCGGCCGGGCCGAAAACAATTGGTTCAGCGTCAGCGCGCCGTGGAAGATATCGCCGCCCAGCAATCCAAATTCGCGTTCGAGGTCGAGCGGTGACAGGACCTGCCGGCCGATCACGCTGGCGGTAAAGCCCGGCGCGTAGCGGTCGACGGTCGCGATCATGAGGTCGGCGACCTCATCGCGATGGTCATCCCAAGACGCGCCGTCAGGCAATTGCGGCGCGACATGCTGGCAGAAAAGGCTGGCCACATGGCGGCCGGGCGGTGCGAGGGAATCGTCGATCACCGAGGGGATCAGAACCTCGATCACCGGTTCGCGGCTCCAGCCGAACTTTCGCGCGTCACGCCAGGCGCTGTCCATGTAGTCGAGACCGGGTGCAATGATGATACCGGCGCTGAGATGGTCGCCGGCGCCCGGCAAGGCGGAGAATGAGGGGAGGGCGGAGAGCGCGACGTTCATCCGGAATGTCCCGGAGCCATTGCGCCAGTTCTTGATGCGGGTCAGAAAGGTGGCGGGCAGCGCGTCTGCGGGCAACAGCCGCGTATACAGTAGTTTTGGGTTGACGTTCGCCGCGACATATCTTGCGCGGATCGTCCGTCCGTCGTCGAGCACGGTACCTGCTACCTGCTTTCCTTCGACAACGATCTCACGCACGCCTGCGTTCGTTTCGATTTCCACACCGGTCGCGCGGGCGGCCATTGCCATCGCCTGGGTGATCGCGCCCATGCCGCCGATGGCGTGTCCCCAAACGCCCTTCTTGCCGTTCACTTCCCCGAAAGCATGGTGCAGCAT
This sequence comes from Nitrobacter vulgaris, assembly GCF_002028545.1. Taxonomy (GTDB): domain Bacteria; phylum Pseudomonadota; class Alphaproteobacteria; order Rhizobiales; family Xanthobacteraceae; genus Nitrobacter; species Nitrobacter vulgaris. The sequence goes on along the minus strand of NZ_MWPQ01000045.1, from coordinate 47,444 downwards.
CACGTAGGCCGAGCCGGCCGCGTAGGGACTCGCATAGTTGCCGACGATGGCGTCAAAGCCGAACAGAGCCTTGATAAGATCGGTTTCGAAGCGATCGTCGAGCATGTCTCCTGCCGATCGCGTAAAGAGATCGAGCAGGCTGCGTTGCTGCTCCAGCGAAAGCCCGCGCAAGATACCCACCGTTCCGGCGGCGTTGACGAACTCGTGCGCCGCCTTGAGGCCAAGCCCCTCAACGAGATTTGGTGGCGCGCGGAGCACGAATTGGCGGACAACGTCGGCGATCTCTTCGAGTTCGCGCATGAAATCGCCGATCGCGCTTGCATCCCGTTCGCTCAAGCGAGCCGCCGATGCCCGGGTGCGGCCTTCGCCGGTGAGCAGGAAGCGGCCGTCGGGAGCGGGCAAGAAGTTCTGCGCGCGGCGTTCGACGATCCGCAGGCCGTGGTCGTGAAGCTGCAGGTCGGCGATGACTTTCGGATTGAGCAGGCTGACGGTGTAGGCCGCGACCGAATTGCGGAAACCTGGGTGGAATTCCTCGGTCACCGCTGCGCCGCCTACCACCTTGCGCCGCTCCACGACTCTGACGCGGAGTCCGGCCATTGCGAGATAGGCCGCGCACGTCAAGCCGTTGTGGCCTGCGCCGATGATAACGACGTCAGTGTCTGACATATCCGCTTCAAAGTCCTCAGACGGTCTGACTGCCGTCCTTCAAGCTCTTATCGGAAAGTCCGATGGACGGCACAAGGCTTAAGAGCCGAGTTCAGCCTGATGACACGCTCTGCGTTGGCGGTAACAGCGCAATGGTGAAGATAGTAGCGGTCAGTCGTCGAAGCCAGAGAACAGGCCACGCGACCGATAGGGTCGTGGCGCATAGACCTGAGGCTGCGCGTATCCGTAGCCTGTTTGATCGCCGTAGTAGTATTGCTGTGGTTGAGGAACGTTCTGCGCACCGCGACGATAACCGCGCGGAGCAGGATAACGCTGATCGTTGGAACTGCCGTCCGCCGGATAGATATAGCCGTCGTCGCCGCGAACGGTGGCTTGCGGCTGGCGACCGGGTGCGATCTGTCCGGGCGTCAGATCGACCGGATTTCCGGCGGCATCGTAAGATTGATAGGCCGACGTCGGATCGCGACGGGCGACATCGGTTTGCCGCCTGCTACGAGGATTGCGCGCCAGCGCCACGCGCGACGATCCAGTCAGTGTGACGGTGGTGTTGAGGACGCCCTCTGTCTTCACGAGAGAGAACAGTGTGCTGGCGTTGGCGCGCGAGATACGGACGCAGCCGTGAGAGACGGGGACGCCGAGGCTGCCCTCGGAGAACGTGCCGTGGATGGCATGACCGATCTTGGTGAAGAAGATCGAGTGCGGCATCGGCGCGTCGTCGAACTCCTTGGAGAAATGGTCGGCTTCCATCCGGAAAGTTTGGAATTTTCCATTCGGAGTTTCGTGCGACGGATTTCCAGTCGAGACCGGCCATTGATAGCGTTCAACGCCGTCGACGGAAACGGTCATTTGCTGATTGTCCTTGTCGACCACAATGGACACCTTTGCGTGGGCGACGCTACCAGCGGCGAGAAACAGCAGAGCGGAAACAGGAATAAGAAACTTGCGCATTACCTCGGCCTCGACTTCAGCCTACGTCCCCGAGCCATATATGCGCTCAAACAGGATGTGCTTCCAGTAGCGGGTTTGCGTCATCGTTAACTCACGAGGCGGCACGACCAAGGCGGCGGGGAGGAAAAGTCGGGTGAGACCTTGGAAAGCGCCCTCGCGCACGGCTTGGAACTTTCGGCGGGATTCCACATTATATCACCTCAGATCCAGCGATCACGGCCTGTTGGGGCAACCTAGCTAGATTCAAAATAAGGACAGAAACGCCGATGAGGATGAGAACCATAGCATTGCCAACCGAGCCTTCTTTCCGATTGCGGATCGCGGTAGCCGCTGCTGCAGCGGCGCTGGCCCTATTCGCCATTCCGCATCAAGCGCATGCTCAGGGCGTCTTCAATGGCATGGAGCGTGGTGCCAACCAAGGCGCGTACGAGGGTCATCGTGCGGCAGGGCCGGTGGGTGGCGCAATCGGCGGCGCGATTGGCGCCGGCGTCGGGGGTGCCGTGGGCGGCGTCAACGGCGTGCTCGGCATTCCGGATCGCGGATACCGAAGGGGGCATCGATGCCGTGGTTATTGGAAGCACGGGCATTTCCACTGCTACCGTTGATAAGGATTTCCCGTATGACGTATGAGCAGACCGCGGTCGGGGGTTGAACCCGTCGCGGTCTGCGTTTGCGCATCACAATTTAATGTCTAAGCCGATAGCCGGTTCTGAATATCCACCATACCATCAACATGCAGGCCGCAAGAAAACCGACTGTCATGCCAATACTCACGGACACGCTGACGTCAGCAATCTCGTAAAAACTCCACCGGAATCCGCTGATGAGATAGACGACGGGATTAAAAAGCGCGAGGGTTTGCCAAGTCTGCGGCAGCATGTTGATCGAATAAAAACTTCCTCCGAGGAATGTTAGCGGCGTGATGATCAACATCGGAATCATCTGCAGTTTCTCGAAACCGTCGGCCCAAATCCCGATGATGAAGCCGAAAAGACTGAAGGTCACTGAGGTCAATATCAGAAAGGTCAGCATCCATATCGGGTGATGAATGTGCAATGGCACGAACAGACCGGCGGTGGCCAGAATGATCAGGCCTAGAATAATCGATTTGGTCGCAGCCGCCCCCACATAGCCGAGGACAATCTCGAAATAGGAGACCGGCGCCGACAGTATCTCGTAAATGGTGCCTATGAACTTTGGGAAGTAGATCCCGAACGATGCGTTGGTGATACTTTGCGTCAGCACCGACAACATTATGAGTCCGGGCACAATGAAAGTGCCGTAACTGACGCCCTCGACCTGAGTGATGCGCGATCCGATTGCCGCGCCGAACACCACAAAATAAAGCGAGGTCGAAACCACCGGTGACACGATGCTTTGCAGCAGCGTGCGCCAAGTGCGCGCCATTTCGAACTTGTAAATCGCCTGCACGGCTCCAAAATTCATGGTCAGGTCCTTACCAGGCTGACGAAGATCTCTTCCAGCGAGCTTTCAGTGGTGTCGAGGTCGGAAAATCTGATACCCGCGGCACGGAGATCGCTCAGCAGGCTGGTGATGCCGGTGTGCTCACTTTGGGTATCATAGGTATAGATCACTTGCATTCCGTCTGCGGCAAGTTCGAGATTGTAAGCCGCCAACGTTGCAGGTATGGCTTCGACCTTGCACTGCAAATGAAGCTTCAACCGCTTTTTGCCGAGCTTCTGCATCAGCGCTGCCTTTTCTTCGACGAGAATGATCTCGCCCCTATTGATGACGCCGACACGGTCCGCCATTTCTTGAGCTTCTTCGATGTAATGCGTCGTCAGAATGATCGTGACGCCCAAGGCTCGCAGCGCGCGCACCATCTCCCACATGGCTTTCCGTAATTCGACATCGACCCCCGCTGTGGGCTCGTCGAGAAACAGCACTTGCGGCTCGTGTGAAAGGGCCTTCGCAATCATAACACGTCGTTTCATGCCTCCGGACAGCGTGACGATCTTGCTATCTTTCTTGTCCCACAACGAGAGATCTCTCAGGACCTTCTCGATATGGGCCGGGTTCTTGGGCTTTCCGAACAGCCCACGGCTGAAACTCACGGTTGCCCAGACCGTTTCGAACGCATCAGTATGCAGTTCCTGCGGCACCAGGCCGATCAGCGCGCGGGTAGTTCGATAGTCGCGCCGGATGTCCCGACCGTCGACCCGCACCTGACCTGCGGACGCGTTGGTGATGCCGCAAATGATGCTGATGAGCGTTGTCTTGCCGGCGCCATTAGGGCCGAGCAGTGCGAAAATCTCACCCCGTTTGATATCGAGGTCGATGCTCTTCAGTGCTGCGAAGCCGGACGCGTAGGTCTTCGACAAGCCGGAAATAGATATGATGGGCGACATGCGAGCTTGACACGCTGTAAGCTGGTGGAAAAGGGACGACGAGAAGATGCTATCGCGTCGAATGGCAGGATGATGGAATGGAGGTTAGATAAGAACACGTGCGGTGGTTCGCAATTCGGCTACACCCGCTTCACAAAGCTATCGACCACCTTTTTGTCGCCGGCTTTTTCGAAAGCGATGGTCAGCTTGTTGCCATCGATCCGCGCCACTTTTCCGTAGCCGAATTTCTGGTGAAAGACCCGGTCGCCAAGTGAGAACTCGGATGTCGTGCCGGTAGATTTCGCGACCAGTTCGCCTTCGATGGTCAATGGCGTGTACTTCGACTTCGGTCGGCTCGCAGCATAGGGTGCATTGGTCTCATTAAATCCGCCCCGACCGCGATTGGCCTGTGCGCGTTGCCAGCCAGGCGTTGCATAGCTCGAGCCAAACGCCTCGATGTTGTCGAACCGCGAGGGGCCGTAACCGCCCGTTCCGCCCCATCCCGACCCACCCTTCGATTCCGTGATCTCGACGTTTTCAGCCGGCAGTTCGTCGAGGAAGCGGGACGGAATCGTCGTCGACCATGAGCCATGGATACGGCGATTGGTAGCGAAATAGAGCTTTGCGCGTCGGCGCGCCCGTGTCAGCCCGACGTGCGCGAGGCGGCGCTCTTCTTCGAGACCAGAGCGTCCCTGCTCATCCAGCGCGCGCTGATGGGGAAACAGACCTTCCTCCCAGCCTGGCAGGAAGACGCTGTCGAATTCGAGCCCTTTGGCGGAATGCAGCGTCATGACCGAGACGGCATCCTCGTCGGCGCCGCCGTCGCGATCCATCACCAGAGATATATGCTCGAGAAAGCCTTGCAGGTTTTCGAACTCCTCCATCGAGCGTACCAGTTCTTTCAGATTCTCCAGGCGACCAGCAGCATCAGCCGAGCGATCCTTCTGCCACATCTCCGTGTAGCCGCTCTCGTCCAGCACGATCTCGGCAAGTTCGGTGTGCGGTATGGCCTCTCGCTGCACGCGCCACCGGTCGAAACTCTCGACCAAAGCGCGCAGCGATCCGCGCGCTTTCGGTTTCAACTCGTCGGTTTCGACAACGGTGCGGGCCGCTTCGCTGAGCGGGATCTGCCGCTTTCGCGCGATGCCATGCAGCGTCTGGACGGTGGCATCGCCCAGGCCACGTTTGGGCACATTAACGATGCGCTCGAAGGCAAGATCATCAGCTGGCGAGTTGATGAGGCGCAGATAGGCGAGCGCGTCGCGGATTTCGGCGCGCTCGTAGAAGCGAGGACCGCCGATAACGCGATAGGGCAGGCCAAGCGTGACAAAGCGGTCTTCGAACTCGCGCATCTGGAATGAGGCGCGCACCAGAATTGCGATTTCATTCAATTTTTCGCCGGCGCGCTGGAGCTGTTCGATTTCCTCGCCAATGGCTCGGGCTTCCTCCTCGGAATCCCAGGAGCCGGTGACGGTGACCTTCTCGCCGTCGATATCCTCGGTACGTAATGTCTTGCCGAGCCTGCCTTCGTTATGCGCGATCAGGTGCGAGGCAGCGGCGAGGATATGGCCGGTTGAGCGATAATTACGCTCCAGTCGAATCACCTTGGCGCCTGGAAAATCGTGCTCGAAGCGCAGGATGTTATCCACCTCGGCGCCGCGCCAGCCGTAGATCGACTGGTCGTCGTCGCCGACGCAGCAGATGTTTTTGGGCTGGGCCGTGCGCGGGCTCGGATCCTCTCCCGGAGAGGAAGCGGGAAAATGCGCTTGCGATGAAGGCGGCGCCTGCGACAGCAACCGCAGCCATAGATATTGCGCAACGTTCGTGTCCTGATACTCGTCGACAAGGATGAACTTGAAGCGGTTCTGGTATTGCCGCAGCACGTCCGGATGCTCGCGAAACAACCGGACATTCTCCAGCAGCAAATCACCGAAGTCCACTGCATTGAGGATTTTCAACCGCGCCTGGTAGGCGGCGTAAAGCTTGCCGCCGCGACCGTTGCCGAATACGGAGGCTTCGCCCGATGGCACCTGTGCGGGCGTCAGTCCGCGGTTCTTCCAGCCGTCGATCAACCCGGCCAGCATCCGTGCGGGCCAGCGCTTGTCGTCGATGTTGTCGGCCTGCAGAAGCTGTTTGAGCAGGCGGATTTGATCGTCGACATCGAGAATCGTGAAGTTGGATTTGAGTTGCACCAGTTCGGCATGAACGCGCAGGATCCGGCCCGCAATGGAATGAAAGGTGCCGAGCCACGGCATACCTTCGACTGCTTGCCCGAGCATCTGGCCGAGACGATGCTTCATCTCGCGAGCGGCCTTGTTGGTGAAAGTCACCGACAAGATCTCGCCAGGGCGGGCGCGGCCCTGGCTGAGAATATGCGCGATGCGGGTCGTCAGCACGCGGGTCTTGCCTGTTCCCGCACCGGCCAGCACCAGAACCGGTCCGTCCAGCGTTTCCACGGCCTCGCGCTGTTCCGGATTGAGCCCGCTCAGATATCGTGGCGTTGCTGCGGCCCGCGCGCGCGCAGCGATGCCGCCGGCGGCGGGCTGGTGCTCGGAAACGTTGCTATGGATCAGTCTACCTGGATCGGTCATGCGAATCGTCTTTCCCCACGATGACACTGCTGGCCAGCGAAGGGGAGAGCCTCTTAGTCGGATCAATGAAATATATAGGGGTGACGCGCTTCGTATCGGCTTTTCTGCGTCCAAGCCAATGGAATGATCTCGCCGCGTTCGACGTTTTGTTCCCCAAAAGCCGCTCATTTTCAGAACTTTCTCGTGTAGGACCGGGCGGAACTATTGTTCCGGTGACGGATTGTTTTTCAGTCACGCGCAAAGCGCGCAAAAATGGAGGCCAGATCATGTTGAATTGGGTAGTGACGTTCCTGGTCATTGCATTGATTGCCGGCGTTTTGGGCTTTGGAGGTATCGCGGGCGCCTCGATCGAAATCGCGAAGATCATCTTTTTCATCGCGCTGATTCTGTTAGTGGTTTCAGCGGTGGTCGGGTTGTTGCGCGGCCGACCCGGCGCATAGCGCGCGGGTTTTAACCTGGGGTGTCGAGGGCATCGCGATTGTCCGGCGCTGTGCCCTCGGGGACGCGCGGCGATGCTGCAAGGGCAACGACGGCCTGAAGTGGGCACCGCTATCGGAGGCGAGGGGGACAGCGGGCGGCCATCTCGACGTGAAGCGTCATCGTTCGGAGGTTGCCGAGAGGCTTCTCGGTGAGCGTGTTGTAATTTCCTCTCCCTCACGCAGATGCTTTTCGTCGATCAATCCGAAGAGTTGGATCTACAATTGGGCCGTCCAGGCGATTTCCCGCAAATAGCGCAAATGGGATTCGGCCATGAACGCGGGAGGCGCGGGCACGCTTTCATGTAATCGAGGCCGATTCCCCAGTTCGAGCCAGAACAGGTCGGTGCGCGATGATGGATCACTTGACCGCCATCATCGCTTCGCACTGTCTGCGCCGCCCCTTCCAGGAACAATGCGCTGCCTGCCGTCGCTGCGACTTTGCCACAGTTGTTATTAGTATAAGGATACGGCATTCGTTTTAGTGCGCCTCGCGGAGTCCGGAAGCACGAACCCGGGTCTACCATTTGCGGAAGGGCGACCCGAACGAATGCAATTCTGTCGGAAGGGTCAGAGGGGGACACCGTGCAGACGACGCTGCTCGGCCTGGCGATTACATTCATTGTTGCGCTCATCGCCGCGCTGATCGGGCCGCATTTCATCGACTGGAGCCGGTTTCGGTCCCAGTTCGAGACAGAGGCGGCGCGCGTGATCGGCGCGCCGGTGCGGGTCGAGGGTAGGATCGACGCCCGGCTGCTGCCGTCGCCGTCATTGCGGCTTGAGTCGGTATTCGTTGGAAGGCCGAACGATCCGGGACAGGTACAGGCCGACAGTCTCGCCGTCGAATTCAGCCTTGGTTCGCTGATGCGTGGAGAGTGGCGCGCAACCGAATTGACGATCAACGGTGTTGCGCTCGACCTCGGTCTCAATGACAGAGAGCGGATGGGCTGGCCACTATCGCTCAATTTCGGCTCGCTTTCTGTTGATCAGTTGAATCTCACCGGCCGCGTAGCGCTTCATGATGCTGCAAGCCGCAGCACTTTGGAATTGAACGACATCGCGTTCAGTGGAGAGGTGCGGCCATCGGGAGCTTCCGTGCGCGGCGACGGCAATTTCGTGTTGTCAGGAACGCGATATCCCTTCCAAATTTCGCTCGCACAGGCGAGTGCCGGCGGTGCCAGCCGTGTTCACGTCGCGATCGATCCCGGAACGCGGGCGGAGTTCATCGACGTCGATGGGATCTTGTCATTCGACGAACAGATCCCGCGCTTCGATGGCGCGCTGACGCTGGCAGGTGCTGGGGAATCTGTCGGCAAAAACTTTTCGGTCGCCCCCTCTCAAAGACCATGGCGTGTATCGGCCAACGTAAAAGCAGATCCGAAAGGCGCGCGTCTCGAGCAGGTTGATGCTAGTTATGGTCATGCCGACTCTGCGCTGAGGCTCACAGGCAAAGGAGACATTCGTTTCGGCTCGTCGCCCCGGCTTCGCGCTGCATTCTCCGCGCGTCAACTCGACGCCGACCGCCTGTTTGCCAAGGAACAGGCCGATCCCGCAAAGATGTTGCAGACAATGCAACGTTATCTAACAAAAATCCCGAAACCATGGCTCGCCGCCGACATAGAGATCAGCGCCGACCAGATCATGCTGGGCGGCCGCCCGATACAAAATTTCAGCACTGACTTACGCAGCGACGCTGCTTCATGGACGATCAGCCGGCTGGAATTCCACGCTCCCGGCGCCACGCGTATGGCTGTTAACGGCGCGATCCTGCTGCCCGGACCGTCGCCGCGACTCAACGGTGCACTCGACGTTGAATCGTCTGATCCCGATACTTTCATCGCATGGTTGCAGGGCCGTGGCGAAGTCACTCATCTGAGCCGAAAGCCGCTGCATGTGCAAAGCAAGTTGACTGCTGATCAAAGCCAGGTGGTCTTCGAACAGCTCAAGGCCGATATCGAGGGTGGCAGCGTTGAAGGGCGGCTGGCGTTTGTCGATTTGACACCGGAGAACGGTACGCGGGCCGAAGCTGAACTCAAAGCGGATCGTCTCGATCTTGATGCGGCGGCAAGTCTGGTGCGCGCGGTCGCGGCATTGCAAGACAGTTGGCCCAGTGAGGGACGATTGTCCTTAAATGTTGATCACGCGATGTGGGCGACACGGGAGTTCGGTCCATTTCTCGCCGAACTGAGTTATGGGCCAACGGCAATCTCGCTCGAACAATTGAAAGTCGGCTCCTCCGGCGGACTCATGATCGATAGCTCCGGTGCATTCGACCGCATCAATACCACCGGGAAGTTATCGTTGAATGCGACATCTGAGTCGGTTGCCCCTATGGCGAGCGTGATTGCTCCGCTCGCACCGAGCGTTGCGGCGCGCCTCGATGCGATACCGGCGGCCGCGGGGGCTGCCCAGCTTCGCCTCACGCTCAACGTTGGTAAGAGCCTTGCCGACAACAACAAGGCAGATGCCAGCGCTACACTCGACGTCAATCTGCCGCAACTGAAAGGCTCACTGTCACTGGTTGCAGCACCTTCACTCGCGGCGGTACGCGCCGCCGATTTTGATGTATTGGCACGCAGCGAGGTGACGCTTCGGACGAATCTGACGTCGGAGCGCGGCGGGGGCGTGCCGATGCTGCTGGGTCTTGATCGTGTGATCGCGGTTGCGAACCCATCTGTATTGGAAGCTACAGCGACGGGAACCTGGCGTACCCCGGCTCAGCTAAATGCGAGGATGTCAGGAACCGATCTGGATGCCGAAATAAAAGGAATGGTGCAGCCATGGTCATCGGATCGGAAGGCGGACCTTAATCTCACAGTTCACCGCGTCGATCTCAAGCCGCGACTGAATCTTCAGCCGTCCGGTCCCGACGGTCAGGAGGTCAGGCTCTCGTCCCATGTCATCCTGGCCGACGACAAGCTGATTTTCAGCGATCTCGATAGCGCGATCGGCGACTCGCGTATGCGCGGGCATGTTACGGTCAGTCTAGGAAACGAAAGGCGCCTCGAAGGCGAACTCGGAATCAATACGCTCGATCTGGCGACGGTGTTCGGGCTTGCAGTCGACTTCGGGGGGCGTGATCCGGCGGAGCCGTTGAATGTCGGCCTGCCGGAGGGCTGGCGCGGTCAACTGGCTTTCGCGGCGCTGCGCGGCACGTTGCCGGGAGGCGCTGAATTGAGACCCGTCAGCGGCGTTGTCAAAGGGGACGACCATTCCCTGACGTTCGATGCGATGAAGGGGAAAATCGGCGATGGCGATGCCACGGCAAGCCTCCATGTTGGGCAGACCGCCGAAGGCGTTGCCTTGAATGCGAACGTCCAATTCACCAACGTCGAGGGGGCAGCATTGCAATACGGTGCGCTGGCGATGCCTGCCGGCCGCATCTCGGCGCGGATCACACTCGCCAGCCGGGGCCGCAGCGCGTCGGCGATGGTGGGAGCGTTGTCCGGCGACGGGGTGGTCACGCTCGATCACGCGCGGATTTCAGGGCTCGATCCGCGCGTGTTCGAAGTTGCGATCAATGGCAATGTCGAGCGGGGATCGGACGATGCTAGATTGCAGGAGATCGTAGAGCAGTCTCTCACCGCCGGTCCGCTGTCGGTCGTATCGGCGCAAATTCCGTTCACGGTGAGGGATGGCCGTGTGCGTGTTAGCCCAACGCCGTTAGACGGCGAAGGTGCGCAGGCGATTGTCTCCGGCGGCTATGACATCACGTCGGATCAAGTCGATATGCGCGCTGGCCTTGCGTCAACCTCGACCGGGTCTGCGAACGATCGTCCGCAAGTTCAGATATTCGCAGTTGGGCCGTCCCACGCGATAAACCGGGCTATTGATGTCGCGGCGCTGTCCTCATGGCTTGCGGTGAGGTCGATTGATCGCGAGTCTCGCAGACTCGACTCGATCGAGCAAAGCCTGGAGCCGGCTCCGAGCGTTTCCCCGGCGCAGGCATCCCTGCAGGCTGAACCCTCAAATCTTTCCGCTAGTCTACTGGCTTCGGACGCAGCACCCGTCACTCATCCACCAAGACCAAAGCGGGATCCTCGGCGGTTCGCGGCAAGAGGTCGGATGGCTGTCCCGCTACCGTCTCGGCGTCCGACGACTGCCGCCCGGGTATCCCGTGTGCCGACACCGCCGTCGGTTGCGCGTTTGCCGGTGGAGACACAGCTCGTGGCGCCAAGGCCGGTGCGCCAGCGCTGAGGCCGCCCGTCTCCCCGGAGGAACGAAGCCAGTGCGTCAACTCGCGAAGAAGTGTCCCCGACCAAGTCCGGGTATTCCTTCTGATTTGCTCCGAGCCGACAGGAGTGGAGCTACTTCGGGCCAAGCGGCGCAAGCCGCGTTGACGGTGCCTGACGTTCGCCGATGAACATGGTGCTTACCGCTCGCGTGCGAAAATGCTCGAGGACATACAGACGAATCGCCGAAGACAAGTTGCTGGTCCTGCGATTGGTATCGATCGAAGCAATTTGTGTGGAAAGGGTTATGCCCCGCCGTGTCGCGATATCCTTCAGGCTGGTCCAGAACGCATCTTCGAGGCTGACACTGGTCTTGTGACCACCGACGACCACGGATCTTTTGACGACGGCATATTCGCGCAATGGTCCTGGTTCTCCGCGGCGGTCGCCGCTTTCGTCGTTTTGCATGATTGACTCCATCTGTATTCCGGCAAGCCTCATCATCGTCGCACGATGAGATCTCACCGGATGTTTGTTCGGTCCAACTGCGAAAGCGGTGCTGCGGACCGTCGGTGGACCGCGCTGCGGGCATGCAGGTGACTTCGCGGTCTACCTCTGATCGGCGCGATGGCAGATCGTCAAGGCAGGTAAATAGTAGCTGAAAGTACCCGACGTCGGTATTCGGGAAACAACCTAGCCCGGCTCACTATCGTGACGCGGACCTTCGCAGACATACGGATGAGAATTGCGCCGGTGATCTGCGGAGAATCGCGCTTGCTATCCGAGGCTAGGACTGTGTTCGGATCCGGACGTCGTCGCGCGGCTTCGAAAGTAGTCCAGCACGAAGAGACGGATTGCCGAGGAGAGGTTGCCCTGTTGGCGGTTGCTGTCGATTTCCCCGACGAGTTCGGACAGCGTCATGTCGCGGTGACTCGAAATTTCTTTCATCCCGTTCCAGAATGCTTCCTCGAGGCTCACGCTTGTCTTGTGACCAGCCACTACGATCGATCGTTTCACTACTGGCGATTTCATGACGCGTCCTCGCCGTCGATGCGGTGTTGATCGAGCAAACGCAGTTCTCGCATCCTCCGCTGTTCGGAAAGATCGCGCTCGGCTTTGCTGCGGCCGAAGCGCGCGCGATTAGCGTCAGCGGTGGCGGCCGCCTGTTTGCGTTCGGCGCGCTTCCTGCGCTTGTTTAAGTTAATCACATCCCCCATGACCAATTCCGCTGTCTTGAATGCCGGGAACGCGCAGCCGCAAACATCGAAAATTCATTCCGCCAAAAGCGGCTATAATTGGGGATGTACCATGATGCATCGCAGCAGGGTAGAAAATTTTGTCTAATATGCTACGCAATATTAGAATATAATAATTGCCGAAACCCTGATCATTAGAATATCAGCCTGTTAGAGAATGATAGAACTACAAAACTCCGACCGGTCATTTTATCCTGGTCGGGTCATTTTGCTGGGTTGCACCAATCGGTCGAACTCCGCAGCCGTAACAAAGCCGAGCCGCTGAGCCTCCTCCTTTAATGTTGATCCGCGAGCGTGGGCGGCCTTGGCGACCTTCGCCGCGTTATCGTAGCCGATCCTTGGCGCGAGAGCCGTGACCAGCATGAGCGAGCGTTGCATCAATTCGCGAATCCGCTGCTCGTCGGCACGGATGCCTTTGATGCAGTGTTCGGTGAATGAGCGCACGACGTCGGCGAGCAGCTGTATGGAATCGATCATACAGTAAGCCAAAACCGGCTTGTAAACGTTAAGTTCGAAATGCCCCTGGCTGCCAGCCACAGTCACGGTCGTATGGTTTCCGAACACCCGACAACAGACCATTGTCATCGCTTCGCACTGAGTAGGGTTGACCTTCCCCGGCATAATGGATGACCCAGGTTCGTTCTCGGGAAGAATCAGCTCTCCGAGGCCAGACCGAGGTCCGGAACCCAGAAGGCGGATGTCGTTCGCGATCTTGAACAGGCCCGTTGCGACTGCATTGATCGCGCCGTGAGCGAAAACATAGGCGTCGTTTGAAGCCAACGCCTCAAATTTGTTTGGAGCGCTTGTGAAGGGGAGTTTTGTAAGCAGCGCTGCATTTTTCGCAAACAGTTTGGCAAATTTTGGCTTCGAGTTCAGTCCTGTCCCCACCGCGGTTCCGCCTTGCGCCAGCGGATAGAGATCCTTCAGTGCTATGTGAAGTCGGGCCAGACCGCTCTCGATCTGCGCCGCATAGCCGGAGAATTCCTGGCCGAGCGTCAGCGGAGTTGCATCCTGGGTATGAGTCCGCCCAATCTTGACGATATCAGCGAAGACCTTTTCTTTTTCGCGTAGCGCCTTGAGCAGAGCGGCCAGGGCGGGAACCAAGTCTGACACGATGCCATGAGCTGCCGCGATATGCATCGCCGTCGGAAATGAATCATTCGACGACTGGCTCATGTTGACGTGGTCGTTTGGGTGAACGGGCTTCTTATGGCCGAGTTCGCCACCGAGCAACACGTTGGCACGATTGGCGATGACCTCGTTGAGGTTCATGTTGGTCTGTGTGCCGGAACCGGTCTGCCAGACCACCAGCGGAAAATGCTCGTCGAGCTTGCCGTCGATCACTTCGCGTGCCGCGCGAATGATTGCGTTCGTGCGCCGGCGGTCGAGCAGGCCAAGCTCCCGATTGGTCTGTGCTGCTGCGAGTTTGACGATGCCGAGCGCTCGAATCAGCGGCATCGGCATCCGGTCGTCTCCGATGCGGAAGTTTTGTCGGCTGCGTTCGGTCTGGGCTCCCCAGTAGCGGTCTGCCTGAACTTCGATGGGACCGAAGCTATCGGTTTCCGTGCGCGTTTTCGCCGTGCGTGATGACGCAACCATGGTCCGGTCCGTTATGTTTGATGCCGCTGTGGGGCGCAGCCCAATCCTCCGCCCGCGAAAGGACAATCCGGCAAATGCAACCCCGGGTTACTTCTTGCGAAAGCGGTCCAGTCTGACAACCTCGGCGCCCTGGCCAGGTTTAGGTTTGTCCTCGGTTTCGGCCGGCTGAGAAGGATTGGCCGGAACGGCCAGCGCCGTCGGGGAGGGCGCAGTCGGGGTCGTCCTCGAGGTCTCGCTCGCGCTTGTCTCGATCTCAGCTTTCTCCGTCTCGGTTGTTTCTGTCGCAGCCGGCTCAAACTGCAATCCGAACTGTACCGATGGGTCGAAGAAGCCCTTGATCGCGCTGAAGGGAACCACGAGGCGCTCCGGCACCCCGCCGAACGACAGCCCGACCTCGAAGTGATCTTCGGTCACCGTCAGATCCCAGAACTGATGCTGGAGAATGATGGTCATCTCCTCGGGATATTGCGCCAGAAGGCGGGACGATATCGTCACTCCGTCGGCCGTCGACATGAAGGTGATGAAAAAGTGGTGCTCGCCCGGCAGCCCGTGCTCGGCGGCGTCCATCAGCACGCGGCGCAGGACACCGCGCATTGCGTCGCTCGTAAGCAAATCGTAGCGAATATGATCGGTTTGCATCGATTAGGTCTCGTCGCCTCGGCAGTATGCGCAAATCGCCGCGAACGTCTAAGCCGACTCGCGCCGTCTCGCGATGATACTCCCACGATCTTGCGAGGTCAGCAGCGGTTGGGGTCGGACCGGTAAGTTTCTCGTCGCCAGTTGGGCTGGAGCGGTGAACGGATTAAAGTGGAGGCTTCTGTTGCCAGGTGCCTCCGAACCCCGCCTGACGGAGCTTAACCCATCAGGACTTCAGAGTGGTCTTTCAAACTGCGTTACGCAGCCTGAGCAACCGGAGCATAGTTGTCGTTTGCAACTATTGCATAGCCCGATAACGGCGGAACCATACCGGGAAAAAGCGAGCCCTTTACGCCCTCGTCGATCCTGTTTCGCCCCCGCCAGAACCCGAAATCTGCCGGGTCGGGCTCTGGTGGAGGCGCCGGGTACTGCCCCCGGGTCCGAATGGTTTATTGCGGCGGCCATTTATTTCCATAGCCGGCGAACCGGCGCTTTCAATATAGTCTGCAAAACGTGAGGAAAAAAGGGTGCCAGACGGCACATTTTTTGCCGTCTCGGCGATCCATTTTCCCGGGTATAATGAGGCGCGGCGCTGTCAGATCAACCGATCCGACGTTAAGTTCATCGCCCGAAAGCGCCACTGGCATGAATCAATATCACGATCTGCTCAAACGAATACTCGGCGAAGGTACGGAGAAGCATGACCGTACCGGCACCGGAACGCTGTCTGTCTTTGGACATCAGATGCGCTTCGATCTCGCCTCTGGCTTTCCGATGCTGACCACCAAGAAGCTTCCCCTCCGGTCGATCGTGCATGAACTGCTCTGGTTCCTGAAGGGCGAGACCAACATTAAATATCTGAAAGACCACGGCGTCTCGATCTGGGACGAGTGGGCCGATGCAAACGGCAATCTCGGCCCGGTGTACGGTTCGCAGTGGCGTTCATGGCCCGCGCCGGACG
The DNA here is from genome assembly GCF_002028545.1 of Nitrobacter vulgaris. Lineage (GTDB taxonomy): Bacteria > Pseudomonadota > Alphaproteobacteria > Rhizobiales > Xanthobacteraceae > Nitrobacter > Nitrobacter vulgaris. The sequence goes on along the minus strand of NZ_MWPQ01000045.1, from coordinate 31,791 downwards.
GTCGCAGTATCGACCAGATCGCCAACGTCATTGACATGATCCAACACAACCCCGATTCGCGGCGGTTGATCGTCAGTGCGTGGAATCCGGCCGATGTCGATAAGATGGCGCTACCGCCGTGCCATTGCCTGTTTCAGTTCTATGTCGCCAACGGAAAACTGTCATGCCAGCTTTATCAGCGCTCGGCCGACGTATTCCTCGGTGTACCCTTCAATATCGCGTCTTATGCGCTGCTGACGATGATGGTTGCGCAGGTTACGGGGCTTAATCCCGGCGACTTCGTACATAGCCTGGGCGACGCGCACCTGTATTCGAATCATCTTGAGCAGGCTCGGCTTCAACTCGCGCGGCCCGAGCGGCCGCTGCCGACGATGACAATTAACCCCGAGGTGAAGGATATCTTCGCGTTTCGCTACGAGGACTTCAAACTCGAAAATTACAATCCCCATCCGCACATCAAGGCGGAGGTCGCCGTATGACCGGGATTGTCTCCCTGCGTCCGGAAATAGCCCTGGTGGTTGCGGTTGCCGAGAACGGTATAATTGGTCAGCGCAATGGAATCCCGTGGCGGCTGAAAGCCGATCTGCAACGCTTCAAGGCGATCACTATCGGCAAGCCGATCGTAATGGGCCGCAAAACCTTCGACTCATTGCGTCGGCCACTGCCGGGACGAACCAACATCGTCATCACCCGCGATCCGGACTTTACGGCGGCCGGAGCGTTGGTGACACGATCGCTGGTAGACGCGCTCGCCATCGCAAAAGGAGATGCCATGCGGCGTTCGGTCGCTGAGATTGCGGTGATCGGCGGTGCCGAGATCTATACCGCGTCCATGCCTGTAGCCGACCGCCTCGAAGTGACCGAGGTTCATGCCCAAGTCGATGGGGACACCGTTTTCCCGCCGATCGATCCTTCGATCTGGCACGAAGTCGCCCGCTGCCGAAACACGGCGGCCAGCGGCGACACTGCCGATTATTCTTATGTGACATATCGCCGTCGGATGCATTAACCGCATTCCCTGATGTTTGCATTGACATTTGTCTGATCGAATATAGCTCCTTGCAGCTAACAAGCCGCGTTGTAAGGGCCGAGAGCGTCCCCTATAAGGTCGAATGGAGAGCGAGGTTAGGCTTTAAAGGCCCATCCGCGCGGAGGAGAGTGTCGATGCCGTGGAAGAATCAAACCGGGGGGCCGTGGGGTCAGGGTCCGAAAGGGCCTTGGGGAGCCGGCCCGCAGCCGACTGGACCCAAGCCACCGGATCTTGAGGATCTGCTGCGTCGGGCTCAGGAACGTATCCGGCAACTGTTGCCAGGCGGACATCTGAGCGGCATGGGCATCTTGCTGATCCTGGTCGGCGCGGTCGTGATTTGGGGGATGTCCGGCTTCTTCCGGGTGCAGTCGGAAGAACTCGGTGTGGTGCTGCGCTTCGGCAAGCATGTACGGACCGTGCAGCCTGGCCTCAATTATCATCTGCCGTATCCGATCGAGACCGTGTTGCTGCCGAAGGCGCTGCGTGTCTCGACCCTCAATATCGGTTTGACGCTGGCTCAGGACCCGGCCCGGAACACCAGCACGATGCGTGATGTGCCGGAGGAAAGTCTGATGCTGACGGGCGATGAAAACATCGTCGACGTCGATTTCACGGTGTTGTGGCGGATCAAGCCGGGCGGGGTCGGTGACTTCCTGTTCAATATCCAGAATCCGGAAGGTACCGTCAAAGCGGTGGCCGAAAGTGCGATGCGCGAATTGGTGGGACGTTCGGATATTCAACCCATTCTAACGTCCGAGCGAACCAAAATTGAAGCTTCGGTGCATGAACTGATGCAGAAGACCCTGGATGAATATGGTGCCGGTGTTCTGATTCAGCAGGTGCAGATGCAGAAGGTCGATCCACCGGCTCAGGTCATCGATTCATTCCGCGACGTGCAGGCGGCGCGTGCTGACCTCGAGCGGCTGCAGAACGAAGCCCAGACCTACGCCAATCGAGTTATTCCCGATGCGCGCGGCCGGGCGTCGCAGATCGTGCAGAATGCTGAAGGCTACAAGGGACAGGCCATCGCCGAAGCCAAGGGCCAGAGTTCTCGGTTTCTGCAGGTTTATGAGGCCTACAAAACGGCACCTGACGTGACGCGCGAGCGCATCTACCTGGAGACCATGGAGCATGTGCTCGGAGACGCCGACAAGCTCGTATACGATCCGGGTTCATCGTCGCCGGGTATCTTGCCTTACCTGCCGCTGAGCGAATTGACATCGCCGCGTGGTGCCGGGACCGCGAACCAGCCAGCCAGGACGAACGGGAGCGCCCGATGAAAATCGGAGTTTTAGGGATTGCCGGGCTACTGGTAGGGCTGGCCTTGCTGGTGGTGGGATATAGTTCCGTTTTCACGGTGAGCCAGACCGATCAGGTGTTGCTGGTGCGACTGGGTGAACCGGTGCGTGTCGTCACCGAGCCGGGACTGCATTTTAAGGCGCCGTTTGTGGATTCCGTGATCCAGATCGACAAACGAATTCTGGACCTCGAGCAGGCGTCGCAGGAAGTCATTGCGTCGGACCAGAAGCGGCTCGTTGTCGATGCGTTCGCGCGCTATCGAATCAAGGATGCGCTGCGCTTCTACCAAAGCGTCGGCTCCGTCCAGGCAGCCAATATCCAGTTGACGACACTGCTTAATGCGTCGCTGCGTCGTGTTCTGGGCGAGGTCACCTTCATCCAGGTGGTGCGGGATGAGCGCGAACAACTGATGGGTCGCATCCGCGACCAGCTCGACAAGGAGGCCAGCGGATACGGCATCTCGGTCGTCGATGTTCGGATTCGGAGAGCCGATCTGCCGGACCAGAACAGTCAGGCGGTCTATCAGCGCATGCAGACTGAGCGACAACGGGAGGCCGCCGAGTTCCGCGCTCAGGGTGGTCAGAAAGCGCAGGAGATCCGGGCAAAGGCTGATCGCGAAGCGACCGTGATCGTGGCCGAGGCCAATTCCGCGGCCGAGCAGATCCGCGGCCAGGGCGATGGCGAGCGCAACCGTCTGTTTGCCGATGCCTACAACAAGGCCCCGGACTTCTTTGCGTTCTACCGGTCAATGACCGCCTACCAGAACGGATTGAAGGGCAGCGCTACCCGCTTCCTGCTGAAGCCCGATTCCGACTTCTTCCGTTTCTTTGGGCATCCAAGCGGCAGGCCTGCGGCATCGGCGGCGAAGCCGTAAACCCGAAAGATCGCGATGCCGGGAGACGCCGCCGATGGGTTCCATCGCCTTCGCCGATTTTCTTATCGGTCTCGGTATCCTTTTCATGCTTGAAGGCATCCTGTTTGCCGCGGCACCGGATTGGACGCGGCGAGCGATGAAAAGTGCGCTGGCAGCTCCAGAACACATTTTGCGGATGGTGGGTATCGGGTCGGCAATCGTGGGCCTTATCCTGATCTGGCTGGTCAGGCGTTAGGGGGGCAGGCTCTTGGCGGCCACCGACTCTATAGTTTGATCCGCCAGTGATGCTGTAATTCTAGGCATTCGCCGCGACGATCGCTGAGATCATGCGAGTGAATATCATAGGTTTTCGCGCGAAGACCGTCGGTCGGCATGAAGAAGACCCAGCGTACCAAAAGATAGAGCGCCGCTTCTATGTCTATCGGTGGCGGAAGCCTACCGGAGCCAACGGGCGGGAGCGCTTCGAAAGCCTGAGCTTGCAACGTATCGTGAAGGTGGTGCCAGCTTTTTGCCGTAATCGGAAATCCCGATGGATCAGCGAGCGCCGTTTCGCTGCTTGCGCGTGTTCGGCGTCCGGCGCAGTGTATGCCCGGCAATATGCTTCTCCAGGAGAGACTCGAAACATGATCCGAGCGATTCACGCGTTGAGCTTTCGCCGGCGTTCCCTGCTAATCGCGCTATGCCTCAGCGCCGCTAGCGCCATGATATCCGAGCCGGCGCTGGCCCGCGGTCCCGATGGCATCGCCGACGTGGCGGAAAAGGTGATCGACGCGGTGGTCAACATCTCGACGACCCAAACCGTTGAAGCAAAGAGTGGCGAGAGCCGCCGCGCGATTCCACAACTTCCGCCGGGATCACCGTTCGAGGAGTTCTTCGACGACTTCTTCAAGAATCGCCGCGGCGGCAAGAATGGCGGCCTGCAAACGCACAAGACAAACTCGCTCGGCTCCGGATTCATCGTCGATGCCGCCGGAATAGTGGTCACCAATAATCACGTTATCGCCGATTCCGACGAGATCAACGTCATTCTGAATGATGGCACCAAGGTCAAGGCTGAAACCGTCGGGGTCGACAAGAAAACCGATCTCGCAGTGCTGAAGTTCAAGCCGCCGCATCCGCTGACCGCCGTCAAGTTTGGCGATTCCGACAAGTTGCGGCTCGGCGAATGGGTGATCGCCATCGGCAACCCGTTCAGTCTTGGCGGTTCCGTTACAGCCGGGATCGTCTCGGCGCGCAACCGCGACATCAACAACGGCCCCTATGACAGCTACATCCAGACCGACGCCTCCATCAACCGTGGCAATTCCGGTGGTCCACTGTTCAATCTCGAGGGCGAGGTCGTGGGAGTGAATACGCTGATCATCTCGCCGTCGGGCGGTTCTATCGGGATCGGCTTTGCGGTGCCGTCGAAGACGGTAGCAGGCGTTGTCGATCAATTACGGCAGTTCGGTGAGTTGCGTCGAGGTTGGCTTGGTGTCCGTATCCAGCAGGTCACCGACGAGATCGCCGACAGCCTCAATATCAAACCGACCCGCGGGGCGCTCGTTGCCGGCGTGGAGGATAAAGGTCCAGCTAAACCTGCCGGCATTGAACCCGGCGATGTCATCATCGCTTTCGACGGAAAGGACATCAAGGAGCCGAAAGATTTGTCTCGCCTTGTCGCCGACACGGCAGTTGGCAAGACAGTCAAGGTCACGATCATTCGCAAAGGCAAGGAAGAGACCAAGAAGGTAACGCTGGGACGCCTCGACGACAGCGACAAGGCAACGCCCGTCTCGATCAAGACCAGGCCTGATGACGACGACAAGCCCGTAACGCAGAAGGCGCTCGGTCTCGATCTCGCCACGCTTAGCAAGGATCTGCGTGCGCGCTACAAGATTAAGGACAGTGTCAAGGGCGTCATCGTCACCGATGTGGACGCGGATTCCGACGCGGCCGAGAAGCGGCTCAGCGCCGGCGACGTCATCGTAGAGGTGGCGCAGGAAGCCGTGAGTAGCGCTTCCGATATCCGCAAGCGCGTCGATCAATTGAAGAAGGACGGCAAAAAGGCAGTGTTGCTGATGGTTTCGAACGGCGCCGGCGAACTGCGGTTTGTGGCGCTGAGCCTGAAGTAGGTACGAACCACATCGGAGCGCGGTTGTCGTGGTCGGGGCAATCGCCGTTCGATGGAGCGGCGAAAGACGTGGATCACTGAACAATAAGCGGAGACGGCGGCTGATTGCGCTTTAAGTCTGAATGGACTCAAGCGTTCACAAACTCGTCGCGTCGATATCCCTGCGCATAGAGCAGGGCGGTAAGGTCGCCGTGATCGATTCGGGCGGCTGCCGCTGCGGCAACCGCGGGCTTGGCATGATAGGCGACACCTAGGCCAGCCTGCTGGATCATGCCGAGGTCGTTGGCGCCGTCGCCTACCGCCAGCGTATCAAGATTGTCGAGATCGGAGGCATCGCGCAGTTCGATCAGAGTTGCAAGTTTCGCCTCGCGACCGACGATCGGTTCGGCGGCCGCGCCCGACAATTTTCCGTCTTCGACCAGTAGCGTATTGCCGCGATTTTCCTGAAAGCCGATCATGGCGGCCACTGCTTTGGTGAACAAGGTGAAGCCGCCTGAGATCAGGCAGGTATAGGCTCCATTGGAGCGCATGGTCATGACCAATTCGCGCCCGCCCGGTGTCAGCGTGATGCGCTTTGCCAGCACCTCGTCTACGACTGATACAGAAAGACCCTTCAGCAACGCCACGCGCTCACGCAGCGCGGTTTCAAACTGCATTTCGCCGCGCATGGCACGCTCGGTGATCGCTGCTACATGTGCCTTGAGACCGGCGAAATCGGCGAGTTCGTCGATGCACTCCTGCCCGATCATGGTGGAATCCATGTCGGCCAGAAACAGTTTCTTGCGCCGGCCGAGCTGCGGCTGGATCACTACGTCGATCGGCAGATCGCCGCGCGCCTCGCGCAGGCGCTGCGCAATGGCCGGAATGGGCTCGTCGCTTTCGAAGGGAATGTCGGCCGCGACTTCGTCCCACAGCCAGCGCGCCGGGCCGGCATTGCTCAGAATTGCGCGCGCGCCGTCGAGCACCGTGCTATCGAGCGCGGGGTTAACCGGATTGCAGATCAGCGTGGCGACGAGCGACATGGATGGGGAGAGCTCTGGCGAGGTAAACGGGCAGGCGACGGATGCCGTGCTTATCGCAGGGCCGACCGCGAGCGGCAAGTCTGCGTTAGCGTTGTCACTTGCCGAACGGACGGGCGGCGTCGTCATCAATACCGACTCCATGCAGGTCTATCGAGATCTCCGCATCTTGACCGCGCGGCCGACCCCTGATGAGGAGGGGCGAGCGCCACACCGGCTCTACGGCCATGTCGATGCGAGCGTGAACTGCTCCGCCGGGATGTGGGTCGCCGATGCAGCGGTCGCTCTTGCCGAAGCTCGCGCGCAAAACCGGGTGCCGATCTTCGTCGGCGGCTCCGGCCTTTACTTCAAAGCGCTGACGCGCGGCCTGTCGGCGGTGCCGCCGATTCCGTCTCAGGTGCGCGATGACGTCCGAGCGCGCCTCGAACGTGATGGGGCCGAAGTGCTTCATGCTGTTCTCGCGCGGCGCGATCCGGCGGCGGCGCAACGTCTGAAACCGCGCGACCGCGCCCGCATCGCCCGTGCCCTCGAAGTGGTCGAGGCGACCGGACGCTCGTTGATCGATTGGCATCGCGATGGCTTACCGCCGTTGCTGCCGCCCGAGCGGGCGAGGGCGGTCTTCGTTGCTCCGGATCGTGAAGTGCTCTACGCGCGGATCGACGCCCGTTTCGATGCGATGCTGGCGGCCGGGGCGCTGGAGGAAGTCGCGGCGCTGGCCGAACGGCGTCTCGACCCGCTCCTGCCGGCGATGAAGGCGCATGGCGTGCCCGCGCTGGTCCGGCATCTGCGCGGCGAGATTTCGCTGGCGGAGGCCGCCCAGATCGGGCGCGCCGACACGCGCCACTATGCCAAGCGGCAGTTCACCTGGTTTCGCCATCAGTTGACAGAGTTCGCCTGGGTGCGGCCTGAGGAGGCCAGAAAGGCGCTGGACTAAGGGGGTTGACGTTTCGCGCTGAGGCGACCGGCCCCTCGGCCCCCTTCCAAACCGCCGAAACCGGCTTATTTGCATCGAAACACCGTTGACGGCCGCAAATCCGCCCCGTATAACCCGCGCAACCTTTGGGAACGTTAGCTGTAAAATGCGCAACTTTGTTATCCGCCACCTCGTCCCCGTTATCATCGTATCCTGGAGCACCGCCCGGGACGGCTGAGCCGTCCGAATGGAAGGCGGTGTGCCGGGGGCCTTCAAGGCCCTTTTTTATTGTTTGCGACGCTGGCGGACACGAAGCCTGCGCGAATCCGGAGCCGACCATGAGTCAGACCAAGCGCCAAGATTCCAATCAGATGACCGGTGCGGCCATGATTGTTCGAGCCCTCGTTGACCATGGTGTCAAAAGCATTTTCGGTTATCCGGGCGGGGCTGTACTCCCGATCTATGACGAAATTTTTCAGCAGAGCGATATCGAGCATGTCCTGGTGCGGCACGAGCAGGGCGCGGGTCACGCGGCCGAAGGCTACGCCCGCTCCACCGGCAAGCCGGGGGTGGTGCTCGTGACCTCGGGGCCCGGCGCTACCAATATGGTGACGCCGCTGACCGATGCGCTGATGGACTCGATCCCGCTGGTCTGCATCACCGGCCAGGTGCCGACGCACCTGATCGGCAACGATGCGTTTCAGGAATGCGACACCGTCGGTATCACCAGGCCCTGCACCAAGCACAACTGGCTGGTGCGCGACGTCAACGATCTCGCCAAGGTGCTGCACGAGGCGTTCTATGTGGCGACTACCGGCCGCCCCGGGCCGGTCGTGGTCGATGTGCCCAAGGACGTGCAGTTCGCCACCGGAACCTATCACCCGCCGCGCAAGACCGATGTCCACGCGTCATACAAGCCTCAGATAAAGGGGGATGCCGGACAGATCCGCAAGGCTGTCGCGCTGCTGGTGAATGCCAAGCGGCCGATGATCTATACCGGCGGCGGCATCATCAACTCGGGCCGAGAGGCGTCGAAGACGCTGCGCGCGCTGGTCGAAGCCACTGGTTTTCCGATTACGTCCACTTTGATGGGACTAGGGGCCTATCCGGCCTCCGGCAAGAACTGGCTTGGAATGCTCGGCATGCACGGCACTTATGAGGCCAACATGGCGATGCATGACTGCGACGTCATGCTGTGCATCGGTGCACGCTTCGACGATCGAATAACGGGTCGTACCGATGCGTTCTCGCCGGGATCAAAGAAAATTCACGTCGATATCGACCCCTCATCGATCAACAAGAATATCCGCGTCGACGTGCCGATCATCGGTGATGCCGGCAGCGTGATGGCCGACCTGTTGCAGGCTTTCAAGGCGGAAGGCAAAAATCCTAAAATCGATCCGTGGTGGTTCGAGATCGGGCGCTGGCGCGCGCGCAACTCGCTGGCTTATAAGAAGAACGACGATGTAATCCTGCCGCAGTTCGCGATCCAGCGTCTGTTCGAGGCGACGCGAGGCCGGGACACCTACATCACAACCGAGGTCGGCCAGCATCAGATGTGGGCCGCGCAGTTCTTCGGATTCGAGGAGCCGCACCACTTGATGACCTCGGGTGGCCTCGGCACTATGGGCTACGGTTTGCCGGCCGCGCTGGGAGTGCAAGTGGCGCATCGCGACAGCCTCGTCATTGACATTGCCGGCGATGCTTCCGTGCAGATGACGATGCAGGAAATGTCGACGGCGGTTCAGCACGAGCTTCCGATCAAGATCTTCATCCTCAACAACCAGTACATGGGCATGGTGCGGCAGTGGCAGCAGTTGCTGCACGGCAACCGCCTGTCGCACTCGTATTCAGAGGCGCTTCCCGATTTCGTCAAGCTCGCCGATGCCTTCGGCTGTGTCGGCCTGCAGGCGACCAAGCCGTCTGATCTCGACGGCGCGATCAGGGAGATGATCTCGGTGAAGAAGCCGGTGCTGTTCGACTGCCGCGTCGCAGCGCTGGAAAACTGCTTCCCGATGATTCCATCCGGCAAGGCGCACAACGAAATGCTGTTGCCGGCGGAAGCCAATGACGATGCGACCGCGGCCGCATTTGCCGGCGGCAAGGCGCTGGTGTGAAAATGTCTCGAAGTGTCGCCACGCACAGATCGTCATGCGCGGACTTGATCTGCGCATCCATCGTGAAGACGGCTTGCCGGGGCACAGGCGAACGAAACGACGCCGTTTTACGAACGGCTACGCTCGGCAATGACGGCAATCACGATATCGATTTGAGAACATATCCATGAACCAGCCCGCTTCCGCCTACTTTCTCGAAGAGCGCCGCGATCCGAACGAGACGCACACGCTGTCGGTGCTGGTCGCCAACGAACCGGGCGTTTTGGCGCGGGTGATCGGACTGTTCTCAGGTCGTGGTTACAACATCGAAAGCTTGACGGTGTCCGAGACCGAAAATCAGAAGCACGTCTCGCGAATTACCATCGTCACCACCGGCACCCCAATGGTGATCCAGCAGATCAAGCATCAGCTCGACCGCATGATCCCGGTTTATCAGGTCGTTGATATGACACTGACCGGGCGCTCCATCGAGCGCGAGCTAGCCATGGTCAAGGTGAAGGGTTCGGGGGACCAACGTATCGAGGCAATGCGGCTCGCAGAGGTGTTTCGTGCTCGTGTGGTGGATGCCACCAATGAGAGCTTTGTGTTCGAGATTACGGGCGGCACCTCGAAGATCAATCAGTTTGTCGATCTGATGCGGCCGATCGGTCTGGTCGAAGTGTCGCGAACCGGTGTCGCTGCGATCGGGCGCGGACCGGAGGGGATGTAAGGTCATGCTGGCGCGCGACTGGTTTTACAGTGAACGTGGGCGGATCGGATTGGATTCGCTCATTGCTGCGCGCTCCGCGATCTATGATCACGATGATAGCGGCAGCCGGGCTCGCGCAACTCTCGCCAAGCTAGGCGTGCGGCCCGGCTGGCGGATCGCAGATATCGGTTGCGGCACGGGCACGCTTGCTTGTGAAGCCGCCAGGATGGGTGCGGAAGTCTATGCGGTCGATATTGCGCCGGCAGCGCTCGCTCTGGCCGAGGCCCAGGCGCGTGACGGCAACGTTGCGATCCGGACTCAGGCGGCCGGTCTGCTCAGTTTTGCTCTCGCATCGGATTCTCTGGATCTGGTCGTGAGCGAGTTCACGCTGCATCATCTGCCGGATTTCTGGAAGGCAGTCGCGCTGTCACGCATGTTCCGCGTCGTCAAGCCCGGCGGACAGCTGTTTCTGCGCGACATCGTGTTCGTCCGCGAACCGGATGGCTCCGACCGAACGGTCGAGCAATGGGCGGAATTCAACATCAACAACCACGACTTCCCAAGCGGCGAGGTCGCCAGCCACATGCGCGACGAACATTCGACCTTTGGCTGGGTGATTGAGCGGATGCTGAAGGACGTCGGCTTTGCGCTGGTATCTGCGGACTATCACGCGCCGCTTCACGGCACTTATCTCTGCCGTAAGCCAGGCGACGAGCCTCCGGCATAGTCTTGTGTTTGTCGCGCGGCGCTATTCACCTTTTCCTACCGGACGACCGTTGAAGTTTTTCCATCATTCAAGGCATTGCAGCGGACTTGTTTCCCGGCATCCGTAGCCCTAAAACCGGGCGCAACTTGTGGCCGCAAAAGAGGACCAACCATGCGTGTTTATTACGATCGCGACGCCGACCTGAACCTGATCAAGGGAAAGAAGGTGGTCATCGTCGGCTATGGTAGCCAGGGCCACGCCCATGCGCTGAACCTGAAGGACTCCGGCGTCAAGGAGGTCGCGATCGCGCTGCGCAAGGGCTCTGCTTCCGCCAAGAAAGCTGAGGCTGCTGGTTTCAAGGTGATGGAAGTCGCCGATGCCGCGAAGTGGGGCGATCTCGTGATGATGCTGACGCCTGATGAACTGCAGGGCGACATCTATCGCGAGCAGCTGCACGACAACATGAAGAAGGGTGCGGCGCTCATCTTCGCGCACGGACTCAACGTGCATTTCAATCTGCTGGACCCGCGCGCCGATCTCGACGTCCTGATGATCGCTCCGAAAGGCCCTGGCCACACTGTGCGGGCGGAGTATCAACGCGGCGGCGGCGTTCCTTGCCTGATTGCGGTTGCCAAGGATTCCTCGGGTAACGCGCATGATCTTGGTCTTAGCTACGCCTCGGCGATCGGTGGTGGCCGCGCTGGCATCATCGAGACCACGTTCAGGGAAGAGTGCGAGACCGACCTGTTCGGCGAACAGGCTGTGCTCTGCGGCGGTCTGGTCGAGTTGATCAAGAACGGCTTCGAGACCTTGGTGGAAGCCGGTTATGCACCAGAGATGGCCTACTTCGAGTGTTTGCACGAGGTGAAGCTGATCGTGGATCTGATCTACGAGGGTGGTATCGCCAATATGAACTACTCGATCTCCAATACCGCTGAATACGGCGAATACGTCACGGGTCCGCGCATCGTGACCACGGAGACGAAGAAGGAGATGAAGCGCGTGCTCGACGATATTCAGTCCGGCAAATTCGCTCGCGACTGGATGCTGGAAAACAAGGTCAACCAGACTTCCTTCAAGGCGACCCGCGCAAGGCTTGCCGCCCATCCGATCGAGGAGGTCGGTGCAAAACTCCGCGACATGATGCCGTGGATCAAGAAGGCCGCACTGGTCGACAAAGCGAAGAACTGAAGTTCTTCATTCCTGCCTATGATTGATCGCGCGGTGCGATCTCAATGATCAGGAGTGTGGTGCGCGGGTCGACTAACAGTGAGTTGAGGCTCCCTCTCCCACAAGGAGAGGGAAAGGTGCCGCGCTGTGAGGGTATACAAGTAAGCACCCACCACCTTATTTCTCGTCGATCTTCGCCCATAACCACCGCGCCACCATTGCCGATGAACTGTCCGCGTCGCTGCCGCTGGCGCGAAGATTGGCCTCGCGCATGAGCGTGAGGCTGATTCTTCCGAGCAACGGCTGAATTGCGGCACGCAGCTTTGCGTCGTTGGCGCGCCGCGGCGATATCAGCACGATCGCGTCATAGGGCGGAATGGCGTGTCGGGGATCGTCAAGCACGGTCAGGCCGTATTTGGCGATCAGTCCATCGCTGGTGTAGCCCGCTATCACGTCGACTTCACCGGAATCCACCGCGGCATACATGAAGTCCGACTGCATCTGCCGCCGCTCGCGAAACGATAATCCGTAAATCTTCTTCAGAGTCATCCATTCAGGCCGGGCAAAGAATTCGTAGTCGCCGGCGATTGACATCGTGCCGGCGCGGGCGGCGAGGTCGGAGATCGAATGAATGTTCAGCGCGTCAGCTCGTGTTTTTGGCATGAGCAGCGCGTAGGCATTCTCGAAGCCGAGTTCACCAAGCAGCGTGATATTCTGCCGCGCCAACCTCGCCTTGAGCTCGGTGAGTAGTTCCTCACGCGGCTTGACGTCTGTTATATGGAACTGATTGGACCACAGCGTGCCGGAATAATCGACGTAGACGTCAACGTCGCCATTCGCTAGCGCATCGAAAATGACGTTGGAGCCAAGACCCTCGCGGGTGGCTACGGGAAGACCCGCGGCTTGTAGCCGGTGCGAGATCAGCGCCGCGAGCACATATTGTTCGGTGAAGGTTTTGGCGCCGACGATGTAGGTGGGTTTCGCGCGGGTGAGGGAGGGCGCTAGTGTGGCCGCAACGAGAATTGCGATTCCGACAAGGCCGACTGACACGCGGATGGGACGACGTATCCGCAAGCCGGATTCGATCAGCGCCAGCAACTGATCGACGACCAGCGCGAGGCCTGCCGCGGCGATGCAGCCGAAGAGCACGAACACCCAGTTCTGGGTCTGCAGCCCGGCAAAAATGTAGTTGCCGAGACTGGTCTGGCCGATCGGCGTAGAGAGTGTCGCGGTGCCGATCACCCAAACCGCTGCGGTGCGGATGCCGGCCATGATCACAGGAAGCGCCAGCGGAAGTTCGACCATGACGAGGGATTGCCGCGCCGTCATACCGACCCCTCGAGCCGCTTCCGTCAATGCAGGATCAATCCCCTGCAAGCCTGTGATGGTGTTGCGCAGCACCGGAAGCATCGAATAGAGCGCCAGCGCCAGGACCGCAGGCAAGAATCCGAATGCTGAGAATCCGAGGCTGAACCATCGCGACGTCATTGTCGCCAGAGCCAGGAGGAGCGGATAGAACAAAGCCAGCAGCGCCAGCCCCGGCATGGTCTGCACGATGCTTGCAAAACCGAGAATCATACTCCGCAGCACCGGCCGGTTGCGAGCGGCCAGCGCGAGCGGAAAACTGATCACGAGTCCCAGCGCCAGCGCCGTCACACTGACGCGGACGTGGTTGCCAAGATAGTCGGGCAGGTGACCGAGCGCTTCATTCCAGCGCGGATCAAAGAGCAGGCTCATAACGTGGTGCTCTGCGAGAGCGCTGCCTGAAGCCGCTCGGCCTGGCGGCGTGGCGTTCCGAGCAGCTCGCCGACATAAGGGTTGTCGATGCGGGACAATTCCTTTGCCGTGCCCAGCGCAACCAGGCGACCTTCGTGCATGACAGCAACGCGATCCGCGAGCAGCAGCGCTTCGGTCATGTCATGGGTGATCATGATGGTTGTGAGACCGAGTCTGGCGTGCAGCGCACGATAGTCGTTGCCGAGCGCGTCACGCGTTACCGGGTCGAGGGCACCGAACGGCTCGTCCATCAGGACGATGCGCGGCTCTGCGGCAAGTGCTCGCGCTACGCCGACCCGCTGGCGCTGGCCACCGGAAAGTTCATGCGGAAAGCGATCGCGGTGTTGGGCGCGGTCGAGTTGCACCAGATCGATCAACTCGTCGACCCGCGCGGCGATTTCGGATTTCGGCGTCCCGAGCAGGCGGGGCGTGATGCCGATGTTGGCGGCGATAGTCATATGCGGAAACAGGCCGCCGCTCTGGAATACATAGCCGATGCGGCGGCGCAGCCCGATCGCGTCGATTCCGGCGATATCCTCGCCCGCAACGGTGATAGTTCCGGCGTCGGGATCGATCAGGCGATTGGCGAGCCGCAGCAGTGTGGTCTTGCCGGAGCCGGAACCGCCGACAACGGCGAGGAATTCGCCCGCGCCGATGGCAAACGAGACGTCGTCCACGGCTCTTACATAGTCGTCTCTTGCACAGCCGCCTTTGAAGCTTTTGGCGACATGTGAAAACGCGACCAGCGGTGAGGTTTCGCTCATGCCCTGCGGGGGTTATCACACGGTCGCCATCGCACCAAGCCCATGCCCTTGGTGGCAACAGTAAATTCTAGGCGAAGCCCGAACCCACAATTCAGTTCGAGTTTTGATCCGGTCGGTGACGCTGGAAAGCATCGACGATTTTATCTTGTTGTCCCCGCCTTTATTTTGTTTTGGATCCGATTTCTCGCTACGCTCGAAACCACCATCTTCCGCAGGAAATGGGGAAGCAAAGGCGCAATTCCCTTATGAGAAAGACATCATCATCGTTGTTGCCAGAACAATTAAAACGCTACGTGGAGCCCTTTCGTGTCGATGACACCAGGGCGTTTCGTCTCGCCTCGTACAAAACTGCGGAGCGCGGCGGCATCGACAAGGACAGCGGGCAGGAGATTATCAAGGCCAACCGCGACCGCCTTAGCGATTTGCAGGAAAAGCTCTATGCGCAGGATCGCTGGTCGCTGCTCTTGATCTTCCAGGGCATGGATGCCGCCGGCAAGGACAGCGCCATCGAGAGCGTGTTCGACGGCGTCAATCCCCAAGGCTGCGACGTGCATTCCTTCAAGCAACCTTCAACGGAAGAACTCGATCATGATTTCATGTGGCGCGCGGCGCGGCGGCTTCCCGAACGCGGGCGCATCGGTATCTTCAACCGCTCCTATTATGAGGAAGTACTGGTGGTGCGCGTGCATCCGGAAATTCTGGCAAAGCAGAAAGTTCCACCGAAGCTGGTGACGAAGAACATCTGGCGCGAACGCTTCGAGGATATTTCGGCTTTCGAGAAATATCTCGCCCGTAACGGCACGCTCGTGCTGAAATTCTTCCTCAACGTCTCGAAGGAGGAGCAGCGCCGGCGCTTTCTCGATCGCCTGGAGGAGCCGGCGAAGAACTGGAAGTTCTCGATGGGCGATGTCGCCGAACGAAAGCTCTGGGACAGGTATCAGGCGGCCTACCAGGACATGATCCGCCATACATCCTCGCTCGATGCGCCGTGGCACATCGTGCCGGCCGACCACAAGTGGTTCGCGCGTGTCGTGGTCGGATCTGCCATTGTCGGCGCGCTGGATAGGCTGGACCTGCGGTTCCCCAAGGTCGACAAGAGCGAATTGGGTGAATTCAAGAAGGTTCGCAAGGCATTGCAAAATGAGAACAACAGCGCGTTGCGCGTAAAGAAGGCAGCGGTGAAGCATGCTGCGGGGGAGAAGTCCGAAGTTGCTTCCGATTCGTCGGCATCTCGAGGAACAGGGAGGCCGGCACGAACGAACTGAGCAGAGTGGTTGGTCACGATTCCTGACCAAATTTTGGGCATTGCGATGTCAGGTCATTCTCGTCTAAAATCTGTAGAGGAAGGGTCGGCAACGAACCGTCAACGGTTCTTGTTGAAAATGACCCTCTAAAGGGTTCGGTAATGCTGGCTTGCAGCGAAATGGCAGGAGTTCACGGGCTGGTGGCGTCGGCTGCTTGTTCCGAAGAGATTCCGGCTATGCCCATGCCCAGTCTGCTGACTGGCGGGCTTCTGCTTCTTATCGGCCCCTGAGCGCCGGCTGGGCAGTTGTTGCCTGGGCACTCAGGGGAACGCAGGAAACACCAGAACCCCTTCGAGCGCCCGCACGGCGCATTGACCCAGAGGATCTTTCCCCATGACTACCGCGAATAAGTCCGACAAGGACCGCGTCGTTATTTTCGACACCACCCTGCGCGACGGTGAGCAATGCCCCGGCGCCACCATGACTTTCGAGGAGAAGATCGAAGTCGCCGAGATGCTCGACGACATGGGAGTCGATATCATCGAAGCCGGCTTCCCAATCGCTTCGGTCGGCGATTTCGAAGCGGTTGCGGAGATCGCGAAGAACGCCAAAAGCGCGGTGATCGCAGGTCTGGCCCGCGCCATTTCCGGCGATATCGCTCGTGCCGGTGAAGCGGTGCGTCATGCACGGCGGGGCCGCATCCACACCTTCGTTTCCACGTCGCCGATCCATTTGGCGCATCAGATGCGAAAGAGCGAGGCGGAGGTGCTGGAAATCATCACCGCCACGGTGACGCAGGCCCGCAACCTGGTCGAGGATGTCGAGTGGTCGGCGATGGACGCGACCCGCACCCCAATTGACTACCTGTGCAAATGCGTAGAGACGGCGATTGCAGCCGGCGCCACCACCGTCAACCTGCCAGACACCGTTGGCTATGCGGTGCCTGACGAGTACCGGCGGATGTTCAAGACCATTCGCGAGCGGGTGCCGAACGCGGATAAAGCGATCTTCTCGGTGCACTGCCATGACGATCTGGGTCTCGCCGTCGCCAACTCGCTGGCCGGCGTCGAGGGTGGCGCGCGCCAGGTTGAATCCACCATCAACGGCATTGGCGAGCGGGCAGGGAACGCCGCGCTGGAAGAAGTCGTGATGGCGATCAAGACCCGCGGCGATGTCATGCCGTATTGGTGCAACGTCGAGAGCACCATGCTGACTCGTGCCTCCAAGCTGGTTTCGGCCGCCACCTCATTTCCGGTGCAGTATAATAAAGCGATCGTCGGCCGGAACGCGTTCGCGCACGAGAGCGGCATTCATCAGGACGGCATGTTGAAGAACGCGCAGACCTACGAGATTATGACGCCAGAGAGCGTCGGCGTGAAACAGACCTCGCTGGTGATGGGTAAGCATTCCGGCCGCCATGCCTTTCAGCACAAGCTGGAAGAACTCGGCTACAAGCTGGCCGAGAACCAGTTGCAGGATGCGTTCGTGCGCTTCAAGGCACTGGCCGACCGCAAGAAGGACATCTACGACGAGGACATCATTGCGCTGGTGGACGAGGAAATGGCCGCGTCGCACGATCGAATCAAGCTGTCATCGTTGACAGTGATCGCAGGCACCCATGGCCCGCAGCGAGCGACCATGAAGCTCACCGTCAATGGCCAGACCCGGATCGAGGAGGCCGAAGGCAACGGGCCGGTCGACGCCGTATTCAACTGCATCAAGAGGCTAGTGCCGCACGAGGCCAAGCTCGAACTCTATCAGGTTCATGCGGTGACCCAGGGCACTGACGCACAGGCGGAAGTGTCGGTGCGTCTCAGCCAGGACGGCCGCGCGATGACATCGAAGGCCGCCGATCCTGACACGCTGGTTGCATCCGCCAAGGCCTATCTCGGTGCGCTAAACAAGATCGTGATGAAACATCAGCGCGACCTTCCTTCGGCCGCTGCCAGTTGACTGCTCGTTCCGCAAGCGAAACGGACGGTGCGTCAACCGCCGTTTGTGCGCGCGACAGATCCTGACGCGACATATCATCGCGACGAATCGCGAGGCGACATTACATCTTCGTAAGATAGGGTTCCCTTTCGAAGATGTAATTTGCTTGGTGTGCTGCGCGCCCCCATCTTGATTGGACCTTGCAAAGGAGAGTTCCAATGAAGAAGGCCATCCTCGCCGGTGTCGCAGCGCTCGTCATCGCCGGTTCGACAGCGGTGTACGCTCACCCGCATCACCTGTGGTCTCGTGATCGCGTACAACTCAGTCAGCAGGACCGAACGGCTATCGCCGATGCGCGGATTGCGGCGGTCCACGCCGGTCTTACTCTGACGCCGGATCAGGAAAAGCTGTGGCCGCCGGTGGAAAAGGCAATCCGTGATTTTGCCAAGCTTCGGATCGATCGTGCCGACGCCAAGATGCAGGCCAAGAAGGAAAGCAAGAACGAAGCCAAGAATGATGACGCGGAAAAGCAGGCGCCTGTCGATCAGGTGGCGCGGCTTCGCGCGCACGCCGATCGCATGGCCGAGACAGCTGCGGCTTTGAAAAAGATCGCTGATGCTGCCGATCCGCTTTACAAGACCCTCGACGATGGCCAAAAGCGGCGCCTGATGGTTCTCACCCGTATGAATCACGGCTTCGGAATGGGAAGCGGGTGGCACCATCATCACTTTGACCGAGGCGGTGATTGGTCCGATCACAGCAAGGACCGCGACGGGGACTCCGATCACCATGACCAGCAGAAGCCCGGACGCCTCTGATCCGCCGACATAAGATAGCCAAGAGGAAGCCGCCGGAAATCGGCGGCTTTTTCGTCTCTCCGAAGGTTGCGGCGGCAGGGGAAAGCAGGGCTGCTTTGCTGGACATCGCGGGTTCGCTTTGCTAAACGACCCCCTCCCGCAAGGGAATTTCGGACAGTTCCGGGCGATTAGCTCAGTTGGTAGAGCAGCTGACTCTTAATCAGCGGGTCGTAGGTTCGAGCCCTACATCGCCCACCAATAAAATCAATGGTTTAGTTGATTTTCGCCAAAACGCCCGATACCCAAAGGTGCGGTAAAGGCGCGGTCCAAAAACCCCGATAATCACCTTTTGTCCCCGATAAACTCACGCGCTCGGCGGCCGCGGGAGGTAGCGAATTTGGGTAGTTAGCGTGTATCAGGGTTCGCGAGGTTAGATGGTGGCATGTCAAGAAAGACCGAGCGAACCGAATTGCATGACCGAGCCTGCCCTTTAGCAGCAATTGACCGTCGCCTCGAGGATGTTCATCGGCATTGGCATTCGGCGGAGCGAGCCTATTTCGAACCGGACGGATTTCGCATCGCGATCCAGACCGCTATTCAAACACTGCGCACCGTCACTTTTGTATTGCAGAGTAATAAGCACCTCATCCCCGAATTCGATCGTTGGTATGCGCCCTGGCAAGAAAAGCTAAAGTCCGATGGGCTAATGCGCTGGATGGTCGACGCAAGAAACAAGATCGAAAAACAGGGAGACTTAGAAGCGAACAGCTTCGTTCGTGCTGAAATTATTGCATCCTACCTCAACAATGGCCCTGTCATCGAGGTGCCAGCAAAGCTTTTTGACGGTCCGCAGGTGCTCATAAAGAGCATACCGGAGTCAGCCTTGGGGCAGCATATTAAGGAATTCGGAACGGTTAAAATTCAACGCCGTTGGGTAGAGAATTCGTTGCCTGATTACGAGCTGCTTGATGCAGTCGCTATGGCCTATGGCAAAATTGCTGAGGTCGTTCACGATGCGCATAGAAACATAGGGCGACATCCTCCCATAACGATCGACGTTGAAACTGGCGAAGAATTTGGAGCGGGAAGAGCTGGAAGGCTTCCGTGCATGATAGGCCACGGAGATGCGCGAAGCATCAACATTTCTCTTTCTGATGGGAAGGAGTTTGATCTCTCGCGAGAGGCAATCCATTTTGATCGTCAAAAAGCCGAGGAGAGCGTAGCAAGATACGGCTTGCAGCCGGAGGCAGTATTCGACACCTCCGGCGATCAAGAGACCCTTCTAGATTCGCTCTTTGATACCGCTAGGAAGATGGTTGAAAAAGATGGCTATCACCTCACGCTCGTGTTTCTGCTGAGGGGCGTCAAAATGGTTCAGGTTATTCATCCGGAGTTTTCGGATCACGGAGCCAAGTACCTCATAATGCGGGACATCGCGCATGAAGTAACGCGGTTGGCCGCAGATGGCGTCATACTGATAGGAGAGGCTTGGAGAGCTGTTGCGGACCCAAGCAAACCGTACATGCGTGCAGCCGACGCGCCGGATCGGAAAGAGGTGCTTCGTGCCATTCTTGTTCGGCGCGAGGGTGATCCCGTTGAGCTCTTTGCGGACTTCCATCGCAACGGCGATCAAGTAACGCTTGGAGCCACTCAAACAATAATAAGGGGGCAACACTTTATGTTCGCCCCGATATATGACGCTTGGGCGCGCGAGATTCCAAACGACTGGCAAGACTAAACTTTAAATCTTGCGGCCGAAGGATTCCCTATGTCGGCCTAAACCGGTTTCGGCACTCATCATCGACCTAGCTGCTTCCCGGTGTCAGGCGTTTCGACGCCGTTGAAGCGATCTCGGAACCCAGCAACAGGTCGCGCGACCGACCGACGCTGGGTTCAGGTGAGAGGTCAAAGCCAAACTATCTGGCCAGCAGCGTCACTCCATGCGAGATTTCAATCTCGCCGACGAGATTAAATACCTGTCTTAACTGGCCAAAAGACTCGTCGGCGCACCTAATTGCCTCATCAATTTCGGAATTTCGCAATGCGAAGAAAATCTCTCGATGATTGTAGTGTAAAATCAATAGCGCTTTATCGATCACATGTTGGGAGCATTTGAGCGTCGGGCAGTTGGGATCGCCGCAGTCACATTCATAACCGCGCTTGACCTCTTCAGCCATTGCAGCTTTCGAGACTTGGTCCACAGCCTTTCTGATTAGGCGCGCCAATTCGAACGCGAAGTGCTCGTCTACGGAGGCTTCACGCCAGTCCATCGGTGAAATTCTACCCATGTCGTAATTGATCTTATTAGCCATGCGTGGTTCTCCGTCGGACGACTATCGTCCAATGCGAGCCAGGCTAAAGTTTTCGACGAGCCCGTGATACGGGCTGCTCCCGGCGATCATTGCTAATCACCGATACGGGTCAAATCTATTTTGGGAGGGCCCGCCGCGCCGCTTTGGCTAACGACCGCGGGCTCTGGGTTCAAACCCCCAGCTAGGGTTGCCACCGCCTCAGTAAGGATAAAACTGACCAATGGCTGTGGTCTGTTTTTTTAATATGCCGTGGACACCTGACCACTGGTCCACGCCTCGCTAGGGAAGCTAAGACCTGCGAGGAACACAATTAGGCGGCGACGCGTGCCTTCTTATTGACGACGATCCCAAGGATGACCGCTGGCGATGCATCGGGACGGCGGGCGATATCGAAGCCCTCGTCCGCCGCCTTTTCGATCAGGCCCTCTTCTTCGCGCTCAAGCTCAGTGATGACCGCCTTGATTTCCCGTAGCCGCTCGCGTTTCGCATCCGTCGATAACGCAAACTTTGGCTTGGGCATTGCGTCGATTTCGGCGCAGAGTCGTTCGCGAAATAGCTCCGGGTTCAGCCAAGCCAGCAACGCTTGCACGTCGGGTTTCGATCCGAACGACAATCCTGAGGGGAAGTTGAGCTCGAACCGATCATGATCCGCCGCAATCCGCGGACTGCCCTTTGCCGCCAATTCATTGACGTAGGCCCGCGCAGCCCGTTTGCGATCAGCTATAGGCAGTTCGGCGCGCAGGACCCGTTGACGCTCGCGTTGTTGATTTGCGATCTCGCCCCGAATGCGGTCAACGGCACGTGTTAGGCTTTCGCCGTCTCTAAGGCGAACCTTGAAGCGCGGGGCCGCTTCAATCACCGCATCGGGAGGAAGCTTTTCAAGGTAGCGTTGAACGCGGGCGCTCAGGTCGGTTAGCGCCCAGTGCCGGGCCTGAAGCGTCTCAAGCCGCTCGGAGAGTCGATCGATTTCACTCTGGCATTCGGCGTCTTCGGGATTGAGTTCCCGTATCGTGCTGAGCGTCGTATTGACCAGCACTTGTGCTGCCAGTTTCGCCTCGTCGATCGCGTGTGCCTTCGCATTCGCTTTCGGAGGTAGTCGGGGACTTGATGCCATTATGTTTTCTCCATGCCGGATCGGTTCGACGGCTTTTGGGGGTGAACAAACGCCTCCACGGCGTTAACAATCGTGCGAACAGCACGGGCCTAACTCTTCCACGCATTTCTGAGGCGCTCGTGTCGCCGCTCCATGGCGCTATTGACTTCCTCACGAGTGAGGAAGCAACCGTTGACGACGTTGAACATGAAGTTGGACTCGGGGTCACTCCACCTATTGCGGTGTCGTTCCGTTTGCGAGACGAGCTCCGAGTCCGCTATGGTCTGGTGAACGACAGGAGCCGCGTTGTTCACGACATCGGGAGCGCTCTCGCGCCATCCGTTGGTCAACCGCTCGTTTCGACGGTCCATGGCGCGATCGACATCCTCGCGAGTGATGGTGTTGACCGGCGTCGGCGGCGGAGCTTCAGCATCCGCGTCGCGCCACCTATTGCTGATGCGCTCCTTGCGCGAAGCGAGACAATCATCCGAGTCCGCTATGGCCTGTAAAAACGGCTGAGTGCTCCCGGGCTGCTGCGTTGTGCCGCCGGTCGCCGAGCGCGCGTTATCAAGGGCGCGATCAAATGGCACGCCCTTGTTGATGTCATTGCATAGAGCCTGTTTTTGAACAGGCGTAAGCCCTGTCGGGTCGTTGTCCATCACCAACAGCGAAAAGCTTCGGCGTCGTTTGTCGCGAAGAACTTCACGGTTAGAGTCTTCGAGATCATAGTCGTCGATCATGCTGCGGCTGGATTTAGCGTTGTCAGTAGTCATGTCATAGTCCTCTTGATCTGAGCAGGCGGGAGACATATTCGGAAGCGGAACTTCGGTCGTCCTTTGACGGCTCGCTTGGCAGCGCCCATGCCATCGTGCAGTCGTATCGATATTTGCGAGAGCCCATGCTCGTGATCACGCCCGCAGCGGCGTTCGCAACGTCGTCGTGACCATTGGGGGCGTGATCAATTGAATCCTTGCCGCCGCGCGCCGTGCGGCGCTCAAGGGCCACGAGTTGGCTGAAGAGCTTTTGGTGATCAAGGAGCAGACAGCGTTTGCTGTTCAACAAAGGCAGGAACTCGGAGTAAATCTGCGACTTAGGTCGAGCGCTTGGTTCGTAGGTGATGCCGTGTTTGCTAAACTGTTCGCGGGGCCATTCGCCCGCATACCGGTCACCGACGATCTTGCGAATGGAATATGCCTTGAGAAGTTCAGCCATCATCTGAACTGTCGCCTCGGGCGAAAACGGGGGCCGGACCTCACGGATCACATCGAGAACGCTGAAGCCGCCCTCCACATGCGCCAAAGCCAATGTAAAGCTGTCGCGACCCGAGCCGCCCGCTGGATCGACGAAGGCGTGATATTGAAATTCGGAGAGATACGGGCGCTCGTGCTCGTCGCTCGTGACCGCCTCGATTGCCTCACGATTGATAAAGGCTTCGATATCGGATCGGAACTGAGCACCGTACTCCGCTGATGCCGACGCCGCGTCCTCCGAATACTGTTGATCAAGGAAATCGCGATCGATCGTCGGATTCATCACGTCCGTAGGTGCCTGCCATGACAAGGTCAGGGCATCATCGACGCCATGATATTGCTTGTGCATTCGATAGAGGACACCGCGCCTCGAATAGGGACTGGATGCGATCAACAACATTGATGAGGGTATCGTCGCCATTGCAGGCTTGATCGCGTTGATCACCTCCTGATCGGGGTTGACTGAGTTCTCACTAGACCAGAACGCGATTTCGTCGCAGAGCGCCGCGACGACTGTCCTCCCTCGGACGGCTCTATAGCTTGAGGTGGTGATTTCGATCGCTATCGAGTTCGAGAGTTCGATGCCGACTTGCGAAGCGCGTTTGATCATTCGGTGCAACATCGGCACCCGATGCAGGAACGCTTTCACGTATCGGAGCAGCACCTTTGCCTGATCTCGATCGGCGGCGAGGACTTGCACAACACCAAGCTCGCCTGCATCGAGGTATTTCGAATGATCAACGAAACAGGCCAGCCACACAGCGATCAGTGCCAATATGCGCGACTTACCGCCACGGCGACCCACGACCAGCACCATCGTTCGCATTTGTTGTGAGGGCGGCTCCGTGCGCCCTGTGCAAGACCGATAAATTGCAAGCTGTTCGGCGCTCATGGGCAAGCCGAACGCCGCAGCGATGAAGGCTCTCCATGCAAGCCACGACTCAAGGTCGGGGAAGAGCCCGGCGAACAGGTTCGGGTCTTCCATCGCATCGAGCAATGTCAGGCGTGACGGCTCCGAGCGCTTGTGCTTATCAAGCCGTTCGCGCTCGATCGGTGCTGGAGGTGTGGTGGTGGTCTTGGTGGGGGGCTTTGAGGCTAGTCTTTCACGCCTAAGCCCCATGCTCTCACTCTGATCGTTTCGACCGTTTGTGGCGGGTGCCGCCCCGTTTGGCGTATGACAATGGATCAAGCCCTTCGTTGTTATCGTCGCTAGACCGAGCCGGTGCCTTAGGCGTCAAGCCGAGGGCCGCAAGGTGGCGGCGGATTGTATTCGATACGCGATTGTATTGAGTCCGGGTCTCGTCAGACATGTCGCCGGTCTGCATGTACTCAAGCTGTAGGTCTTCGGCTATGCATTGGAGCATCGCCAGCTCTCGAACAAGCGCGCGCTGGGCTTCAGTCAGGCTACCGCACCCCGCATCGCGGGAGTAGGAATCGATCAGGTCCTTAAAGCGCTTGCCGCGAGGCGTACGCATATCGAGGCGTGACGCAAATAGCCGCGACCCGTTTGAGACTGCAGACCTCGGCCTCATTGGGCGCATTTTAGCGTCGATCTCCCCTCGATCTGTTTGCCACCATTTACGGTATGAAACATATCCTCTTACCGCACCTTAGAACTAGCCTCATGGTGAGAACTGAACAATCAGAGGGGCTTAATGCGCGTCACCGCATGATCCTAGATCATATAACTAGAAATATTTGCGCGACGCGAATGGCGTTGTCCCAAGGCGTTGTATCGAAGTGAAGTTGTGTGTGGACACGAATACGACGTTTCAACTCATGTATTCGACAGCGCTAAAGGACCGATCGTCACACTCTGTTTCGCCTCTTAAAGCGCTTGAGTGCTGCCTGATCGATGATGCCGATGTGAGTGAAAAGCTTCAACGCGTGTTTCGTATCGCGAATGACGTTTGCGAACGTGACGGGCGTCAAATGGGTCCCGATTTCGTCTTCGTGATTTTCGTACGCCTCTTTGAATGTCGGGTACTTCAGGGCTTGAAGCATCACGAGTGACTTCGTGTCCCTGATTGTTCGCTCGGGGGCGTCTTGGCTGTCGTCAGTCTTTAACTCTCGGGTCTTTGATCGCTCAGTCTTTAACCGTTCGCGCCTGATCGGCTTTGATCGATTGTGTTTCGCATGACGGCGGGCGTCTGAGTTGTGTTCACGCTCTTGGCGCTCGGCTCCTTTGCCGAAGCAAATGTTGTAATCGATTTCGTTGTCGGGGATTGGCATGTTCGCCTCCGTTGTCATGAGGCTCTGCAACATCGCTGCGATTGTTTGATTTGCCAAGCCCGCTGGTGTCGCTTTTGTCGAGGGCAGGCGTTCGCCTGCTCGGGGGCGATTTTGAAGGCGCGTATTTCCCCCATATCCGCGGATGGGGAGGATTTCGAGGGCGGGGCGCTATGTGGGTACGTCAAAGCGAGAAAACGAGTATGGGGACGGATTCAGCGACTCGGGATCGGCGGGGTTTTCATCACTCAATACATCGTTTAGGTTCGGGACGCGCCCCCTTGGGGCGGTTTTTTATTTTGTGGAAAGAAGAACAATGGCCGATCTTAGTTACGTATGGGAAAAATTTTCGACTGCTGTCTATTCACTCGCGGGTAATGGGCGGATGCAAGACCGCTTGTGGTCTGCCTACTCAAGCTTTCATCCGATCCAGGTTTCTGATTTCGACAATGATCCCGAAATGCAGTCCAATTTTCGCGAAATCATGAACCGTCTCACCGCCAAAGCGGAAGGACATGCTGGAGAAGGCAAAGTCCCGTCTACTTTGCGCCAGATGAGCGATGACGAGGCCGTTGAGCTAAGCAAGAGCATTATTGAGTTTTGTTTTGATGTCGCACGCGCTCGCCTCGACCAACATCGCTAGGCCGTTGCGTCAGCGGTAGCCTCAACTTGCGCAGTATCGGTCTACCGCCAAGTTGCTTCACTTGGACTTTGTGATGAACGCGATCGCGAACATCCACGTTCCGGCTTAGCTCGGTCTCAGACGTTCACGGACAATCGTCGTAGTACCTAGTCTTTCACGCTTAATCAGTCTTTCACGTGCAATCGGCTCTAATCGTTGCGCGTGATAGTCTGATTTCGAAGGGGGTCTCATATTAATGTACCTCCCCTTTATACATTTCACCCCTATGTCATTGATTTCATTGCAACGCGCATTTTGATTTCGAACAGCTCCCCACATCAACGCATTTGGCACTGATACGAGATCGGTTTTTGGATGAAACAGCGATGGATTCGATTGATCGTAAACACGTTGCATGAATTCAAGCTGTGCATCATCATCAAGCTGATTGAGACGTGCTTTTGCCCTCATGACACCCGTATTCGTTTGCACGACACGCTTCAACATCTGTAATCGTCGTTTTTGTAAATCATCTGAAACGAAACGAATGTGTCTGAATAGGTGCTTCATCGGGTCTAGTTCGAACAGATCGCTCAACAGCACCTTGCGCGCGGCACATCCCTTCACTCTGAGCTCCATGCGAGCGACGGGTTGGTCTCGATATTCGGGTAATTTCGATCGCCGCAAGTAGAGCACTAGGTCGCGCTGACCGTGATAATGCGAAAAGTAATAGCCTTGGGTGCCGTCGTCGTTATCGATCACCTTGATCGGCTGGCGCCTGCGATAACGCATCAGGACATGCTCTTTGATGAACCTGAATTGCTCTGATGCCGGTTGCAGCGGATCGGGCATCACGTCGTAGCCGATATCGAGGCGCGATATGCGAACGCGAATATTTGAGTCGGTCTCGACTAGTTGCTGGGCCATATCGACAAGTGCCTCGATCAAATCGGGTTGAGGGCACTGAAAGGTCAGCACTAGGTAGGCGATCGTTCGGTCGTTGATTTCGAAACGATGCCCGCGCCCGTGGGGTCTGTCGCCGTAGATCTGAATGATCTGGCGAAATATCGATCTCGGTAATCGATCAGTGCCGGTGACGACAACCGCCAACGTGTCGATGTAAGACGTGAATGTGAGGAGAGGAGCGGGCTTGTTCTGCCCCTCGGGGCCTCCTATGATTCCGAACATAACGATCTGGCCTCCCTGTCAGTGTCGTTCACGCATCGGGAATTGACTTGGCGGTTGGTTGTCGGTGTTGGCGAAGAGATAAGGCCCGGCGCTGCGCAAACAGCGTCGGGTTCTTTATTGCAGGCGATATGAACGTGTTTCGTCATTGCCCTCGATATGACGGACCCCGCTTCGTCGATGCAACGTCGAAGTTCTTCCATCATTTCAATGATATAGAATCGACGCCCTCTATAGCGCGCTACGGGAGGCGTAGGGACGTTGCCCGCGTTCGCCGCTGTATCGCCCGGCGAACGCCCGAAAACGCAGTCACGGCCCCGCTATGACGATTTATTCGGCGGTTGCTCCGAGGGTGGCGGCGTCTCGTCAGGCGCGTCCGTCGAGGCGATCACCGCCTGTTTAGGGCGCAAGGCGATCCCGAGGTAGCGCTCGGCATCTTCAATGTCATAGAAGACCGAACGGCCATTCGGTGTGAGGCGCACGGGTTTAATACCGGTGTCGCCCGGGTTCTTCGCTTCCCATTTTTTGACCGTATCGACACTGACGGCGCAAACATCGGCTAGCTCACGCCTCAAAAGGAGTCGCCGATTATCGGTGATCAACCGCTCCTTGTTAGGGCCGCGTGATTTTCGAGTCGGACGCAGTTTCCGGCGTGTTGGCGCGAAGTCCGAAATGTTTTCCGGTTCGGCATGGAGCCGCTCTCGCTTGATCGGCTCCTTATTGTCATGGAGCCGTTCTCGCTTGATCGGATTCAATCGTTCACGTTGTACAGGCATAATATCCTCCGTACTAATATACAAAGGGCGACTCAAAGCTCTCATTCGCGAGAGTATTTCGAGTCCGCACCCTGTTTCAGCAGGAGGTTCCCAACAGCGACGCCCTTGGGCGCTGTTGTGTGGCCCGAATCAATATTGCCAAAACACCTCTAACCCTTCAAGGGCTCTTATGCAGCGGGACATAGAAAATTAGCGCTTCGAAGCGCATATTCGAACAAATGCCGATTCAACGATTAGGAGTAGAAATGCCTAAGGGCCGCGAAGTTCTGGTATTTATCGCCAAGAGGCGAGACGAAAAGATTATCAAGGCTCTCGCGAAGCATTTGAATCAAGGCACTGGTGGCCAAAGGGCAGCGAGGACTAAGCGGAAGGCGGTCGCAAAGAAGAAGGCCTAGCGCCGAAACGCCACGACCTTACCCGCCCGCTTAGGCTCCAAAATGTCGCCGATTAGCGATGATAGCGAAACGAGAGCCGCAGCGCGCTGGCGATCATAATGGTGCCGATCATATACGCCCTGAACGCCGCTGATCGCATGGCCGAGCACGCGCTCCGCGATGTCAGGCCGCACATCGGCACGCGACATCAGGGACCGGGCTGTGCGGCGAAAAGGTCATGCAGCACCCACGTCGGAACGCCAGGGAGAATCGCGGCCATGGCCTTATCGAGTTCGCGCTTGCCCTGACCGAAAGCTGAAAACGAGCCGAAGTGTTTTCCGGGACCGTTGCGCCTGCCGATACGGCCTGCTGGAAATACGTACTCGTTCAGCCGAAGCTTCTTCTGGGCGTCGAGGATCGCAAGAGCGCGCTTTGGGAGCTTCAGTCGTTCGGCATTGCCTTTCTCCCGATCTTCGGTCGCGATCGTCCAAATGCCATCGTCGCTAACGTCGGACCATTTCATGGTGGCGACCTTGGCGCGCCGCTGGGCTGTGAGTAACAGCATCTTTGTGAGGCTGCCAAACACCCCCAGTTCATTACACGCTTTGAACACGGCACGAATTTCATCGTCATTCAGGATGCGGTCTCGAGCACGCTCCGACGGGTTTTCGATGCGGCTCATGCCCTCGCAGATTGGACTGGCGTAGTCGTCGTGAGCGATGGCGTGCTTCGCCATCATGCGCCGCAGGACTGCAAGCGTGACATCCGCGGTTCTTGCCCCGCGGTTCTCCTCGATATCGTCGAGCAGGTCTGAGATGTCAGAGCGTTTGATGGTTTCGAATGGTTTTTTGCCCCAAGCTGGATAGAGCTTTTCGATCAGCTTGCGAATTTGCCCAGCCGATCGCCGCTTGCCATCGACGAAGCGTTTCAAATATCGCTCGGCTACGATTTCGAAGCTGTCGCGGTTGGCAAGAGCCTGCTTCGCGCGATCGCTCAAAATGGATGATTTGTTCGCCCTGAAGTTCGCTGCCGCATCGCGAGCCTGCTTGACGCTCATGTGGTCGGGCAGGCCGGGCTTGAAGTGGCCAAGAGCCTCAGATCGAGTCCGCCCGTCATGCCAGTAAAGCACGCGCCAGCTTTTTGTGCCCTTCTGATTGAGGCGAAGGATCAGACCCTTCTGCTTCGCGTCGTAGTATGTAACCTGAGTATCGGCTTCGCCGGCCTTATGGCGCAGCTTCATAACGCTCAATTCTTTAAATAGACGCGTGGGCATGACACGCGAGCCTCCAAAAAAGGTGCGCAAAAAAGCGCGGGATCAATGGCTCCCTGAACGTCATTGGCGACCCCCAGCGATCACCGAAAATTAAACTATCTATTTGAAAGGATAAAGGTTTTGGTTCCGGTGATCATCGATAATCGCCGCTAATCGCTGATACGACTTTCGACTCTTAATCAGCGGGTCGTAGGTTCGAGCCCTACATCGCCCACCACCCAGTTCGCAGGGAACGAGCTCGGTGACACATCCGTCAATTTGTCCCGTAAATTGCGGGTTTCCTCGATCCGTCTGGTCTCTGCGTGCGTCTCTGGCCCCAGAAATATCGCAAGAGGGCGCTCCGTCTCTGCATCGAAAATTCCCGTTCCTGGCGGAGCGGCAGAGACCGGTTCGCTGACTGGGTAGGGCAGCCAATTCAGCCGCTGCCAATCGTTTCATAGGGACATAGCCGGCGTCGTACTAACGAAGATAGTTCGGGACGGCGATGGTCTCTCGTCGGCTTGAAACGTGCTTTCGGATGCGGAGAGGATGCCGCGCGGGTCCTCCGTGCGCTCGAGGCGCATATGCTCGGGCTGGAGCACGATGCCTTCGAGGATGTGCCTGAGGTAGGTTTCATGGCGCGGCGGCGTACGCCAATCGTACCACGCGCTTTTGAGCCGTGAGGAGTCGAACCGCAGCCGCCCCGGATAAGCCGACCAGGCTATGAAGTCATACCGAGTTTCACGGCGCGCGGAATCGAACTCGCGTTATTTGTTGCCCGCATCAAACGGACGAGCGGCGAACCCTACGGCTCTTCCTCATGGTATCACGCGCGCGTGAATGGACGCGTTGTCAGGCTGCTGTTTCTTCAAAGCGCAGCATGGTATTGGGCAGCATTCCATGGGAGTTCGAAAACATGAGTAGCGTCAGACAAGGCTGGGTTATCGGGGGCGCGGTCGTCATAGCGCTGTTCCTCTTTTCGTCGTTTTACAACGGCAAGGGCACGCATTACCGGCCCGAAGGCTCAACGGCAGTGTCTACGCAAGCCGAGTAAGGCTGGGTCGTTTCCGCGACGGGCGCCGGTGGGGCTTCCTGGCGCCAACTAAGCGGCGGCTCAGCGCTCTACTGTCTTCGAGGATTGGACTGCCATGTCATGGACATGCCTGCCCAGGGTCCATTCGACATACCCCCTCAGCTTGCTGGCAGGAATCCCGAAGCATTTGATTGCAAGAGGACCCGAGCAGAAATCCTGCTGCTTCGCGAGCCGCGCCAACTGGTCAGGAGTGAGGCGCTCGATCTGCGGGACGATGTCATGAATGATGCTCTGCCTTGTCGCCGGGTCCCCAAGCTTCAGCCCCGGCCAGTCGTATTCGCCTCGGTAGTAATCGGAAACTGAATAGGTATCCCATTGGCGGTTACGGTCGGGGCTCGTGGCTGCGCGACGTTCTAGCCCGCCCCTCGAAGGTACCAGGGCGGTCACAAACGCCGCTATTGCAGCAAGGACTAACGCGGCAACCGCGGCAGCAGCGAACATCGAGCCTTTCGACATTAAGAAACCCAATGCGTGTTCAGGGAACAATTCACCTGAGTGTTGCGTAACTCGGGGACAGGGTGCGCGCAGCCCTGCACAGGGGTCTGTCCGCGGTCCCGGATCGCTCCTCGTCCCTCCCTAGTCTTCGATCCCCGCACGAGCCGTTCCTCGTCCAGCAGTTCGGAGCCTTCGTTCCGATCATTGGTGCTCCGGCCTAGATTCTGCACAGCTTCTCCTCCGCTTTGAAGGCGAAACAACAAGAGCCCACGGCAAACGTTCCTACAGGCGCGAAATTTCCCCGGAAGGCCTCAATACGGCTCAACCGCAAGTTCTATCCAGGGGTTTTGCTTGTCGTACGCGAGCATGCCGGTAACCTGCCGTATCTGGCTGTCGTCCTCGTAGGCGATGCCGTTGAGCGCGTGCTTGTGGAAATTGTCCCAGTCCGCGCGGCGCTTGGTGCCGAAGTACAGCGTAACGTGCATGCGCACCTCGCCCTTGAGCGGCTTCCCCTTCCACTGCGCCCGCGCTTCCCAATGGTACTTCTCCTTAAGCGCGCGCCCTTCGTGGGTCATGTAACGCTTAGGATGCCGCCGTAGCATGTCATTCGGCATGCAAAATTGACCCCGTAAGCCGGGGGATCGGCGTCCAAAATTGACCCCCTACAGGTTGGCTGTTGCGCTGCCTGCTTTGTCATGAAGCAGGTGGTCGGGGATGCTGATCGTGGA
>NZ_MWPQ01000023.1 GCF_002028545.1 Nitrobacter vulgaris | reverse complement strand
TTAGCCAAAAGCAATCGCGACTCATCAAAGGCCTCCTGTCCGAGACCGTGAATCACAAACTCAGCGCCGAAGGAATCACTTTTATGGGTCCCGACCCTAATAGTGACCATCAAGGCTGAAGAATTAAGCGCTCGATTAACTTGGAATACCTTGGTCTATCTTGCGGAGCTTAGGTACGACGAAGGCTTGGAAATCGAGAACGCTGTTCCGCTGTCATCTCTTTCGGTTGATCGACAACGCTACGTTCAATCTTTGCAAGACGGCGCCGAAAAAGTCAGTATTGAAAAGGTGTATGCTCTGAAAGGAATATCGTATGAAGCCTATTTTTTTGATCGCCAAAACCGTTTGATTAGCAAAATCAAATTCGACTGAGAACATCGGTCCAGGTGGCACAGAGAATTGAAGCGACCAAGATCACTGCGAACGCAATTTGAGAAAAACTCACCATCGATAATCTGCCCCTCGCTACCATGTTGCGAGTATCGCATCATGTTGAACTGGCGCATTCGAAACTGTCCATGGTGCGCGAGTTCGTCCGCTTTCACGGTGGTGGTAACGAGGACAACGAAGCCGCTGCAATTGAACAATTGGCCTCGCGACTCCGCGCTGCATGATTGAGCCGACGACTACTGTGTTGGCGCGGGCATTGTTGCAGGCGGCGCTGGAGGCGATGATGTAGTCGGACTGAATCCGCCGAACATATAAATGAGCGCTATAGCGAGAAAAATCGCTGCGGCGAAGCCCATCGCTCCGAGGCTTAGGGCTCTCCGATTTCGTAATCCTCGAAGCATTTCCGTCGCCCCCCAAAATAAGAAAATGACATGCGCCGCATTGCGACCCAACGTCCGGAGCGGTCTACTACTGCTTACCCCATGCTTACCCAAATGAAGAACAATTGAGCGAGCCGCAGTAGCAAGGTGTATCTAATTGATATCTTTGTGTAAATGGTGACGGGGCTAAACAGGGTAATTTCCTGCAAAAAACAGGAGACGTATAGCGACCATCGTGACTTACGCCTGCCTCGTAGCGCTTTCCGTGATTTGTCTGAAGGAGGATATCAGGGAATAAACAGGGAGGCTACGACCGCGTATTGGCAGAACGGCTTGCCGATCTTGTTCTCACAGATCCGTCCTATAACGTTCCTATCACCCGTCACGGTCGCCGCCCTGCGAGGTCATGTGTTCGTACTCGAGCGGCATATTCTCGGTCCGACGTGGCTCGCCTATGACGCACACAGCGGTCGCCATAGGACGCGCATTCATCCTAGGTCAATCGCCGGCTTCCAGATCGTCAATCCGCCACGGTTGAGGCTGGTACTGCAATGGTCCTTGTCGCATCATTCTCGCTATCGTCATCTGGTGCGGGTTCGGATTGGTGTGTCTGCTTCTTGGCGCCAAAGCCGACATGTCGATCAAAACCGTCAAGGAGTGGATTTTGGTCGCGACCTCCGTTGATGTGCGGGCCGGGGCTGTCGGCGAAGAGGCAATGCCGAAGCAGCCGCAAGAACGGCTGGGGTGTCTGAGCGGCAAATCAAAGATGCACGGCGACGTCTCACGTCCTCTAGTAATTCACCCAATATCTCGACGCGCAGATAGCCAAATAAAATGCAGCTAAAAGGCCAAAAAGACCACTTGCAAACAAGAGGCCACTCTCAACCAATAGATCACGGAAAGCTGGCGCAGCGTCTTGTTCTATCGCCAGCGTGATCCGCTTGCGCCTTTTGAGAGCAAGTACAGCGAAGGTATATGAAAGGCCCGCTGTAATAGACACATACGCTATCTGTCCTATCACCTTGCGTCTCCTTCAATGTGGTCGGGTGCTGGTTGCAACCAGCCTAGCACATCGCACATCAGGTGGGCTATTTTGCTCGTCGCGAGCTTCGACAAAAACCCGCCGGCAAGGGAGACCCACCGGCGGGTCTTTGGTCGGAGATCCGCAGCCAATCCCGGATGGACCTGGCCGCGCACCCCATCCGCACAAATAATAACCGATGCATCCCGCAGCACAAACTCACTGAAGAGTGAGCAACTAACATCAGAAATCGGAGTTAGAGTTACCTTACAGGTCGCGGCAAGATCAGGTTGGTTGTGCTCTCGCGTCTGGTCTTGATCGTGATCGTTTCCGAAGGGGCGAACTCGCGCCTTCCGGCGGCCAGAGATCGACCCGCGAAAGGGAGACAACGAACATGGCCACTTATTATCCTCTCGAAGGCACGTCACCCCCACCCTCAGAAACTGCCGCCGTAGACGGACCCGTGATCCGCCATATCGGTTTCTCCGACCTTCTTGACGCCCTGCGGCTGGGCTGGGAAGACTTCAAGGCGGTTCCCAGCCACGCCATCGTCCTTTGCGTTATCTATCCCATAATCGGAATTCTGCTGTGGCGTATGGTGCTCGGCTACTCGGTCTTGCCGATGCTGGTTCCGATCGCCGCAGGCTTTGCCTTGATCGGGCCATTTGCGGCGCTAGGACTTTATGAACTGAGCTATCGGCGCGAACTCGGCCAAGAAGCCTCCGCCTGGCACGCGTTCGGCGTGCTACGAGCGCCGTCGTTTGGATCGATGCTTGGACTGGGCGCGCTGTTGTTTGCTATCTTTGTCGGCTGGGTGGTATCGGCGCACGCGATCTACGTGTCCACCTTCGGCAACACCCCGGCAGCGGCAATGCCCGATTTCTTCACGCAGGTCTTCGCCACGTCCGAGGGCTGGCGCATGATCATGATCGGTGTCGGCGTCGGGTTCCTGTTCGCGGCCGTCGCGCTGTGCATCAGCATTGTGTCGTTCCCGCTGATGCTTCATCAACACGCCGATATGAGCGATGCCATTCAGACGTCGATGCGCGTGGTCGCGAAGAATCCAATCGCGGCCGCGGAATGGGGTCTGATCGTTGCTGTCTTGCTGACGCTCGGGTCGATTCCCTTCTTCCTTGGCCTCACGATTGTGATGCCGTTGCTCGGTCATGCGACGTGGCACCTCTATCGCAAGGCGATCGAGAGCCCTTTGATGTCGTCATCGCACGAGCCCGAGCAAATTGAGAGAGAAAAGCGCTACGCGGCCGATTTCCCGTCCGTCTTGTTGCCCCCATACGGGCGCAAGCATCGGTTCTTCGATAGTTCGGATTGATGGAAAAAGGTTCGCTCTCGCAAGGCCGTCTCGATGGCAATCGAGGCGGCCGGCGCGCGCGGATCGCTCAACACAGACTCCAACCGATTATCGTCTTCAGATAGTCTTGGAAAACCCCGTTCCGGTGGGGTTTTCTATTCCGGCCGCAAATGCGCTTCGATCAACTCACGAGCTGTTTCGTAGACATGTTGCACAGCAGGATCGGCACCCTGTTGCATTTCAAGCAACATCAGGGCGTTTTCATAAATCTCAGTGGCATCTTGCTGAGTCAGGACGCCGCGATTGACCAGCGCTGGGATTAGCGCGGCAAGCAGCGATGACGAAACCAATTCGGACGCGGCAACAGATTCGAGCGGGTCTAGGTCAGGCACTTTTCGCCTCCAGGGTTGCGGCTCCGCTGATGCTTTGACGTGGGTTTTCTAAGTGGCGCTGTCAATTACCGAATTTGATGCATCCGTTAGCACGAGCTTACCGTTATCCACGCTGATCGAGCGGCGCTCTGCAAGCAACGTCAAATCATCGCTCGATGGCGCGAGCAGCTTGCGCCCCGCTCGGATGTCACGCAACTCATTCTCGTAGTGTCAACGGTCATGCTGCAGCTAAATCGATGATCTCCGACGCCAAGCGCGACACACGTCAGCGTTCGCGGAACCGAACTGCGGTGTCGCTGCGATACGACACGAGCCCGTGGACGAAGATGGCACCTTGTTTGCCGCTCAATTCTCTCCTAGTTTGACCGCAATGAGCCACAAGCGGCACGTCCGATTACTCCCTCTCGCAAGAACACTCATGTTCCTGGCGGTGGGTGCGCTTTTGCTTCAGACTATGTTGATGTCGATTTCTCAGGCCTCGGCTGCCTCTGGCGTACTGCCTGAACCAGCCGTTGTCCTGAACGGTTCCATGCACTACCACGGCCACCTCGCAGGTCATGTGCATGTCCATCATGGTGACATCGCCGAGGGCCACGTTCACAGCCCAACCGATCACAACCATGATGGCGCCCTCCCGCCTTCGTTCTGCATGCTGTTCTGCGTATCCGTTACCATTCCGACTGCGCCCATTTTGGCTGATCCGTCTGGGTTTGTCGGCGTTGCCCAACTGCCTCCATCGGAGCGTGCGGACGGCATCGACCCGGGCGCTCTGATCCGCCCGCCAAGTACCCCCAGCATCGCGTAGTCCGGGCGGCCCTTTCGGCTGCTGCAAATTCGCGTGTCTGAAGGGGTTTTCAATGTTCCTGAATCAATGCTGCCCGCGTGGGCAGTTCGTAGGGCTTGGCGCCATTGGATTTGGCTGTCTGTTTGCCTTCGTGCTCAGTCTTTCTGTTTCGGCCGCCCATGAGGGGCACGATCATGGCGACGATCAAAAATCGGCAGCCGCCTCGTCTGTGTTTCCTCGGGTGACGGCGCAATCTGATCGCTACGAGGTCGTCGGCGTCCTGAAGAACGGCAAGTTTTCGATATTCGTCGATGACGCTGTGTCCAACCAACCGGTAACGGATGTCACCGTGCAGGTCACGATCGGTGACACGGAAGCCATCGAAGCCGAGCACGGCCCGAACGGCTATACAATTCCCTCTCCTGATCTGGTCCGTTCCGGATCGACGGAGGTGATCTTCTCGATCAATGGTGGAAAGGGTGACGACCTGCTCGTCGATTCCTTTACCCCCTCCCAGCCGATCGAACCGAACATGCGGCGCAATTCGACACGGTTTTCTCCGATAGGGACCGCGGAAGCCCTTGTTTTCGCGGGAATCATCCTCGGGCTGCTGTTCGGTTATCTGAGACGTCGAGGACGGCGCAACGCGTCCTACATCGCCGGGCTGACATCTGGAGCTTGCGTGCTTCTGGCAGCCGCCGCATCCGCCGGATTGCAGAACGCAGGAATGTCGGCCAGCACGCCACAGCTGCAAGCTCAAAGCGATGCCCCACGACGGCTGCCGGACGGCACCGCATTTGCTGCCAAACCGACGCAGCGCCTACTGGATATCCGCACGGCTACCGCCGAGCCCGGAACTGCACGACCAGCGTTTAACTTGATTGGCCGCATTATCGGCGATCCAAACCGCAGTAGCATTGTCCAAAGCATTTACGGCGGCCGCATCGTCCCCAACGACGGAACGTTGCCGCGTATCGGGCAGAAAGTCACCAAGGGAGAAACACTTCTCCGGATCGAACCTTATCTGCCCGTGGCAGACCGCACGACGATTTCCGAGAAGATGGGGGAAATCGAGCAACTCATCGCGGTCGCCGAAACCAAGATCAAACGTCTGCGGCCATTGGTTGAACGCGGTGCGGCGCCGATGGGTCAGCTCAACGATCTTGAGAGTGAACTGGCAGGATTGCGGGCCCGACGCGAAACCATACGCAACTCTCGCGGTGACTATGAGCTTTTGCGGGCATCGACCGATGGCGTCATCACAGCGGCCAAGGCCGTGCCTGGTCAGGTCGTTCAGGCGCAAGACATTCTGTTCGAAATCGCCGATCCTCAAGGACTCTGGATCGAAGCATTGGCCTACGACGAGCTTGACCCCGCGGGTCCTGTCCAAGCGACGGCGTCAGATTCGGACGGCACCTCGTTTCTTTTGTCCTATCTCGGAACCAGCCGCGCCCTGAGACAGCATGCGACTGTGGTTCATTTCTCCATTCCGGAACCTCTTTCGGGCCTTCGCATCGGCCAACCCGTTACCGTGCTCGTCCAGGGCGGCAGGGCGAAGCAGGGTTTGATCTTTCCACGCGATGCCGTGGTGAAGAGTAACAACGGCGAGAGCGTCGTCTGGGTGCATGTCGCCCCTGAACGTTTCGAGCCGAGACCCGTCCGGATAGAGCCGCTCGATGCCAAAAACATAATCGTCACAGCCGGCCTTAATGCCTCCGATCGGGTCGTCGTGCGCGGCGCGGACCTCATCAACCAGATCCGCTAGGAGCCATCATGTTCAAGCTCATCGTGCAGACGAGTTTGCGCAATCGCCTGTTCGTATTGGCAGCAGCGGCAGTCCTGATCGCTTACGGCCTGTTCGTGCTTCCGCGCATCTCGATTGACGTCTTTCCGGATATCAACCGACCGACAGTCAACATCCTGGCCGAGGCGGAGGGGCTTGCCCCGCAAGAAGTCGAGCAACTCGTCACGTTTCCAATCGAAACCTCGATGAACGGCATGCCCGGCGTCCTCCGCGTCCGTTCAGTCTCCGGCGTAGGGCTTTCGGTGGTTTACGTCGAATTCGATTGGGGCGTCGATGTCTACCGGGCGCGCCAGTTCGTTTCGGAACGCCTCGCGCTGATCCGCGAGCAATTGCCCACATCCGTGAATCCACGAATGGGTCCGGTCACCTCCATCATGGGCGAGATCATGTTGATCGCGCTCAACACGGACGGCAAGGCATCGGCGATGGACGTGCGCGAGATCGCCGATTTCGTGGTCAGGCCGCGGTTGCTCGCCATTCCGGGCGTCGCTCAGGTCATCCCCATCGGCGGCGAGGTTCGGCAATATCGGGTGACGCCGAACGTTGCCACGATGCAGGCCCTTGGCGTCACACATGAACAGATCGAGCGAGCTGTTACACGTTTCGGCACCAACACCGGTGGAGGATTCGTTGATCAGCACGGCCGGGAATTCCTAATCCGGAACGTGGGGCTAACGAGGAAGATCGATGACCTTGGCAATACCGTTGTTGCG
Organism: Nitrobacter vulgaris; assembly: GCF_002028545.1. Taxonomy (GTDB): domain Bacteria; phylum Pseudomonadota; class Alphaproteobacteria; order Rhizobiales; family Xanthobacteraceae; genus Nitrobacter; species Nitrobacter vulgaris. The sequence continues at coordinate 61,573 of NZ_MWPQ01000023.1, read as the reverse complement.
GGCCGCGACCATCAACCCATTTTGCTGAAGCAAGTGGCGCGGGTCGATTTCGCTCCGCGCGTCAAGCGAGGCGATGCCGGCTACAACGGCAAGCCAGCCGTCATTGTAAGCGTCCAGAAGCAACCCGCGTCGGATACCGTGGTACTGACCCGCGAGATCGAAGCTAAACTGCGAGATTTGCAGCTTACGATGCCTGCTGGAATCTCCGTCACAAACGTCCAGTTCCGGCAGGCCACGTTCATCGAGACCTCGATCCGCAATGTTGAGCGAGTCCTCGTTGAGGCCTCGGTCGTCGTCGCCGTGATCCTCTTCATTTTCCTGCTCGACGCGCGTGCGACGGTCGTATCATTGACCGCCATTCCGATATCGATCCTGGTGACCGCTCTGGCTTTCGGCGCCTTCGGACTCACTATCAACACGATGACGCTCGGAGGACTTGCGATTGCGATCGGCGAACTGGTTGATGACGCAGTCGTCGACGTCGAAAATATCCTGCGACGGCTTCGGGAGAACCGCACGCAGCGCAATCCCCGACCCGTTCTCGAAGTAATCGCGCAAGCGAGCCAGGAGATCCGCTCCGGCATCGTCTATGCGACAATGATTACCGTCCTGGTTTTTGTGCCGTTGTTCGCGCTTCCCGGAATCGAGGGGCGGCTGTTCACCCCGCTCGGCATCGCCTACATCGTTTCCATATTGGCGTCTTTGCTGACGTCGGTGACCGTTACACCCGTCCTCTCCTACTATCTGCTCTCTGGAAAGGCTCGTTCGCGCGAGCGCGACAGCATCGTCGTGCGAATGCTGAAGCAAGGCAATCGGTGGCTTCTCACCTGGGCGTTCGATCGCTGGAGACTCGTTCTCGGCGCAGTCAGCATTGCGGTTCTGATCGCTGGATATGCCGCGGTCATGTTGCCGCGCAGTTTTCTCCCGCCCTTCAACGAAGGCACGCTGGTGCTATCCCGTCAGTACAACCCGGGCATTTCGCTGGTGGAGTCGAATCGTCTCGGCCTTTTGGCCGAACAGCTTCTGTCGCAGGTGCCGGAGGTGAAATCAGTCGGACGCCGAACCGGCCGCGCCGAACTCGATGAACATGCCGAGGGCGTGCATTACAGCGAGATTGATGTCGATCTGACTCCATCGACACGGCACAAGACCGATATCTACGCCGACATCCGGGACAAACTGTCAGCCTTACCCGCCTCCGTCGCAATCGGACAGCCAATCAGCCATCGGCTTGATCATTTGCAGTCTGGCGTTCGCGCCCAGATCGTCCTCAAGATCTATGGGCAAGACCTCGATACACTGCGCCAGTTGGCGGAAACCACCCGCCAGCGGTTGTCACCAATCTCCGGGCTGGTCGATCTCCAGGTGGAGAAACAGGTTCTCATTCCGCAAGTACGGATCCAGGTTGATCACGAACGCGCCGCCCTCCACGGCCTGACGCCCGCGGCAATCACGCAGGCATTGGACACCCTCTCGAATGGTCGCAAGGTCTCGCAGATCGTCGACGGCAATCGACGCTTCGATGTCGTCATGCGTTTGTCCGATCAGAACAGGTCAACAAGCGGCCTCCGGGATCTTCTGATTCCGACGTCGTCCGGGTTCATCCCCTTAAAGGAACTCGCGGAGGTCACAGAGACCGACGGACCGAACCAGATCCAGCGGGAAGGCACGCAACGCAGAATCGTTGTTTACGGAAACGGCGACGGACGCCGCGACATGACCGAGATCGCGTCAGACATCCGGCGCGCCTTGGCCGAGATCAGCTTCCCGCAGGGTTATACGACCAACCTCGAGGGAGCATTCCAAGCACAAGAGGAAGCAGCATTGCGGATTGGCATCCTGTCGTTGGTGTCGCTGTCGATGATTTTCATCGTTCTTTACGGGCGATACCGATCGGTTGCGCTAGCGTTCATCATCATGGGTGGCATCCCTCTGGCATTGATAGGTAGCGTGATCGCCTTGACCATCACGGGTGAGCCATTGTCGGTCGCCTCCATGGTCGGCTTTATCACACTCGCGGGCATCTCGGCCCGCAACGGCATCTTGAAGATATCCCACTACGTCAATCTTGCGCTTCATGAGGGTGAACGCTTCGGCCACCGCCTGATCGTGCGCGGCAGTCTGGAACGGTTGAGCCCCGTTCTCATGACGGCGCTTTGTGCAGGCCTTGCACTGACGCCGTTACTGTTCGGCGCCAATGAGCCTGGCCGAGAAATACTTCATCCCGTTGCTGTCACGATCTTCGGCGGTCTGCTGAGCGCAACGGCCCTCGATACCGTCGTAACGCCTGTCCTGTTCCTGTTGTTCGGCCAAAAACCTTTGAACCGCCTTCTGACCGAACACACCGCAACTTCCGAACTAGCGGAAGCCTTCTGACCCTTACCCAACCCCAAACAGAGAAATGCAATGCAGAAATATATCTTCCTGGCCATGATCGTCACCCTGACATCCTCTGTCGGCCCAGCTACGGCCCAAACGAAGAAAGGCAATAACGACGGTCCGGTCGTCACCTCGCAGGGACATGCGATCGAGTTCGTCCACAAGGGAGGGGAGATGATCTTCTATATCGGTGATCATGATGGATCGCCCCTACCGACCAAGGAGATGAAGGGCCGCGCAACGGTCCAGCAAGGCGGCAAGACTGTCACCGTGCAGCTCAAACCAGTTAATCCTAACATGATGGTCGGCAAGGCCGAGACCGAACTGGCGTCGCAAGTGCGGGTCGTGTTCTCGGGCAACGTGCACGGTCATTCCCTAACCGCCCGATATACGGTCGAATAAGCGACTGTTATTGCGAGAGCAGCCGCAAAAATGGTCGGCGACTGCCTCATGTCCCGCGCCGTTCGTTTCTCGTGACCATGGCCTGATCCGGGCGTTGGCAGCGATCGCGCTGCCATTCGTGACGCAAGTCTGTTGGCCTCATTTGGCGAGCGGGATGGGTGGAAATGATCTACCTCGCGTGGGCGCAGAAGCGCGCGGCGTGTGTCCGGCAGCCGTCCACATGGACCTTGCTGGCATTGCGATATCGAGTCCATTGACTTGCTGCCGCTTGCACGAGCACGTCAACGGGCGAAATTTGCTGGGAATAGGGAGGCAGCGGGCGACAAGCCCGCGAACCGCCCGACATCGGAACACTGACCGGCGTCGAAACCACGGGAGGGAGCACATGGAGACGGCACGCTCGACGACGGCTGGTAGTCCGCTCAAGCCGTTCTACAAGCATCTCTACGCCCAGGTGCTCACCGCCATCGTGCTTGGCGTCCTGCTGGGGCATTTCTACCCGCATCTCGGAGAGGCCATGAAGCCGCTGGGCGACGGTTTCATCAAGCTGATCAAGATGCTGATTGCGCCAATCATTTTCTGCACCGTCGTGCACGGCATCGCCGGCATGGACGACATGAAGAAGGTCGGGCGCGTCGGAATTAAAGCACTGGTCTATTTCGAGGTCGTCACCTCGCTCGCGCTAATCGTAGGCCTGATCGTAGTCAACATCCTGCAGCCCGGCGTCGGCATGAATGTGGACACCCACGCGCTCGATACCAAGTCGATCCAAGTCTACACCACGAAGGCCGGCCAGCAGGGTACGGTTGAGTTCCTGATGCACATCATCCCCAATACGGTGGTGGGTGCCTTCGCGGAAGGCGAGATCCTGCAGGTTCTGTTGTTCGCGATCCTGTTCGCCTTCGGCCTGTTCATGATGGGCGAGCGCGGCCGTCCCGTCCTGGCTTTTATCGACATCGTCTCGCATACGTTCTTCGGGATCGTCGGCATCATCATGAAGGCGGCGCCGATCGGTGCATTCGGCGCGATGGCGTTCACCATCGGAAAGTACGGCTTGGGCGCTCTGCTCCTGCTAGCGAAGTTGATGGCGTCCTTCTATCTGACCTGCGTGATCTTCGTGATCTTTGTGCTGGGCGGGATCGCGTGGCTCGTCGGCTTTAACATCTTCAAGTTCATCAACTACATCAAGGAAGAGCTTCTAATCGTGCTCGGAACATCGTCATCCGAGTCGGTGCTGCCGCGCATGATCGAGAAGATGGGAAATTTGGGCTGCAAACAGTCGGTCGTCGGCCTCGTGATCCCGACCGGCTACTCCTTCAATCTGGACGGCACCTGTATCTACCTGACCATGACGGCTATCTTTCTTGCGCAAGCGACCAATACCGAACTGACTCTTTGGCAACAGCTCGGCATCATCGGCGTGTTGCTGCTCACCTCGAAGGGCGCCGCCGGTGTGACCGGATCTGGGTTCATCGTGTTGGCCGCGACGCTCGCGTCCGTCGGCACAATTCCGGTTGCCAGCATTGCGCTGATCCTGGGGGTCGATCGCTTCATGTCCGAGGCGCGTGCGCTGACCAACTTGGTTGGCAACGGTGTCGCCACCGTCGTGATTGCTAAATGGGAAAACGCGCTCGACGAAGAACGCATGCACAGGTTACTCGATCAGAAACCGGAACTCGAAGCGTCCGAACCCGAGGTCGCCATGGGGCCGCCCGATCCGTTGCTGCCGCAGGCATCGACCACCCGTACCACATCCTGAGGAAGGCCCTTCAGCGCGCGTCCCCAGCTTCTTGTGTGGCTTCTTGATCGACGACCTCAGGCCAGTCGAGCATTGCCCGCGTTAACCGTATCCCCAAATCTTGTCGCGTAACCGCGACGGCGGGTCAACTTCTGCCGCTAAGCCGCCCTATTGGATCTTTGCAATATCTCTCGACCTTTGGGGAGTTTTTTCCGGCGGCCTTTGAGTAAGGCTTTCCTCTTCGGGAGTGTGAAATCAGATGAAAGTGGCTCTCGTCCTTGTTGGTCTCGATACACTCACCACAATGAAATTCGAGACACCGCCGTGCACGACAAAGCGGATGAGCGAGCCGCCCGCTGATGGCCTATCCCGAGCATTGAATCTTTCAACGCGATGGCAAACCTAGCCCAACGATTCATTTGGATCGAGCTTGCCTGCGGCAATTCGCGGACCCTCGCGCATACGTCCGAGCAAACGGGCCGTATTGATGAAATACGGCCACCTCGCCCCGACGAGCGTGAGTACGTTGTCGCGGCGAGGGACTGGCTGTCGGCAGAGTCCATCACGCTCGTTCTTGGAGTGGCAATTGGTCTGGCTTTCGTCGCAAGTTTCGTCCTGCTTCGTGACACCCAATTGAACGGGACAATCGACAAGGCGGTCACGAAGGCTTTGGTCGAGCGCATTATTATCGCCGAGTCCAATGGTGACGCGAATGCAAGGAACAAGCGCTCGAGCGCGACGGGTGCCGCCCAGTTTGTTGACGACACGTGGCTCGAAGCCATTCGTAGGCATCGACGCGATCTGATGGCGGGGCGCAGCAAGAAGGAAGTTCTGGAGTTACGGCGAGATCCCGAGCTTACGCGAGAGATTGCCGCGCAGTTGATCGACGAATATGCCGCGATGCTAGACAAGCGCGGTCTGCCGATTACGCCCGGTTCTCTTTATCTTGCCCATTTCGCGGGACCCGCGGGCGCCGTGGCGCTATTGTCCGGCGCAGAAAATGCCGATGCTGCTTCCCTTATGGCTACCGCTGACACAACGGGTCGGACGACGCGCGAAAAAATCGTCAACGCCAATCCGTTTCTCAAGGTGCTAACCGCCGGCGACATCAAGAGGTGGGCCGACCGCAAGATGACACCAATCAATTCTCCAGGGCGCTTGTGAGAAGTTCCACCCGCCGCGCCAGTTCCTCGGAGAAGGGCGTTTTGAAGAGGATGCCCTTGGAAATTTCGTTGTCATGCTTCATTTGCTTGGCGGTGTCCATGCCCCCGCCATTGATGCAAGCCTGAGATTTGACCCGGCCTTTGGAAGCTTGAGACTCCTCGCTCGTGGGTGTTACCGGCGGCATTGCCGTCTTGCTCGGCGACTCCGCGTCCGACGGACTGGCGCCGTCATGTACGCTTTCTCCCGATCGATCCGGTATGAGTCATGCTGAAGCTGCTGCCTGGGCCGGGAGGGCCCGACATCCGCCGGTGAGATGAAGCTTGCCCGACCGGGACCTCGTAGGCAAGGCAAGGGCAACTCCCCGAGCGGCGCCTTGCCCTTCGGCACCGTCTTGCTACCTTTCTACCGCTTGGCCATCGGTACGCCGAGGTCAGGTCAGTCCGATCCGGCGTTCGAGCGTCCGGTCGGCAACTTTGGTCAGCAGGTTATCGGAGCTTGTCGTCGTGGAGAAGAAAGAGACCATCGCCCATCACGAGGCCGGACACGCCGTGATAGCGCGCGTGCTGGACATCCCGGTAAGCTACGCGACCCTCGATGCACACGACGGCGCTGGCGCCGTCGTGACGAGGTCCAGCGCGACGCACCTCGCCCTGGACGACCTTGAGACGCCGGAGAAGTACGCCATTGTCGCGCTGGCCGGCCCGCAAGCGCAGCATCACTATCGTCCCATGTCACTCGCGGCCCAGAATCACGCGTGCGAGGGTGGTTGGCGCGTGGATCGCGCCAACGCGACCAGCCTCCTGGCGATGCTGGTTTTGCGGCAGCACGGCAAGCCGGCGGTGCCGGGCAGCTACGTTGAGTTGGACGGCCCCGAGACAGAGGAGTTCAGCCGCCTATTCAGCCGTACGACCCAAAAGACTGCCGATCTGGTCGAGGAAAACTGGCCTGCAATCCAGCGCGTCGCTGCGGCCCTGCTAAGCCGTCCCGGGCTTACCGAGGATGATATCGACGCCCTAATCGCGGCGCACGACAACTAGCAGGACTATTTTATACCGACGGTTAAATCTGAGTTCGAGCCCTGCCTTCCCTGCCGGGTAACCTCCCATAATATTTAACTGTATCGTTGCCTCATTTGAGGTCGGGCTCGACAAGCTTTGCAAGCTTGCGCAGCGACTCCTGCCAACCGAGATAACATGCCTCGACTGGGATCAGATCGGGTACGTTCTGCTGAACCACCGTCATCTCCGTTCCAACTGAAACGGTCGTCAACGTGACCGTTACTTTCATCTCGCCCGGAAGGTTCGGATCATCGAACACGTCGCTGTAGACGATTGTCTCGCCAGAAACGAGTTTCAGATAGGTCCCGCCGAATGAATGGCTTTGCCCCGTCGTGAAATTTCGGAAGGACATTCTGTGCTTGCCGCCTTCCTTGGCCTCAAGCTCATGGACAGTGCAGGTAAAACCGAAGGGCGGGAGCCAGCTCGCAATCGCATCAGGTTCCAGAAAGGCGCGGTAGACCTTTTTGGGTGGGGCAGCAAAGACCCGGTGCAGTTTAACAGTGTTAGGCATAGATCATATCCTTTCATAAGTTCCCCAGGGCGTTCCCAGCCGCGTTTTACGTATGAACTTCTCTTAGGACGAACGACCTGCACGCCTTCCGACAATCCGCAAAGGTTTCTTCCAATCCATTCTTCGTAAGCTTTCAGTCAGCCACTCGCTGAGAAACGTAACCGCCGCGATGATCGTCCTGCGCGTGAACGGTACATCTCTCAAAACGAATTATAGCTTCTTGTGGCGATCGGCGAGCGCGGTCAGGCGTGCGCGCTCAATCCTTTGAGTTGCGCATCGACGAATTGCGCAAGTTGCTGCCTGAGATTTGGCGATGGTACGGCGACCATACGGTCTTCGAGCCCGAGCGAAATGATCCCGTGCGTGGCTGAAAACATGGTTCGCGCGATCAATAACAGCTCATCGGGATCGCGCTTCGATAAAAGCCGCGAGAGCGGCGAATACATCAGCGCGAACGCCTCCATGACCATATCGAGAATATCTTTGGGAAATGGGCGGTTTTTCTCCATACGATGCTCAAATAGCGATCGGAGCAGATTCGTGTGCTCCACGGCGAACTCGAGATAACCGGTCGCCAAACCATGGAGCTGGGCGCGCGGGTCTTCGCTGGGAACCATGCGTAGTTTCGATGTGAGCAGCTGAACCGTCTCGCGGTTCACGGTCAGGATCAGGCCGTCAAAGTCACCGAACTCATTGTAAACGCTCCCAATCGAGCATTCCGCGGCTTCGGCAACGTCTCGAACTTTCAATGAAATCAGTCCCTTAGACGCGATAATGCGTCGTGCGGTATCGAGCATCAGTGTGCGCCTGCGACTTTTTTTCTGATCGCGCAAAGATTCTTCTTGAACAATGTTCATTTTTCCCGTACCGAATTTTGAACAATGTTCAAAATAGCAGGAGGCCCTTGAATATGCAAACGGTCGTTCTTGAAAACATAGCTCTTACCGCTGTCGACGATGCCCATGCCCTCGCGACCGGCGTCGGCAGGATTGCCGTCAAACTCGTCATGAAGCTCCTCCTATCTCCAATCGACCGGATGGCCCAAGCCAGCGACGTTGCGGGCGTGCTGGTCCACCGCCGCAAGCGGCAGCAGACAGGAAAACGCCGTTGTCCGTTTTCTTTCGGCCACCTGAAACACCTGACATGAGGCCGATCGATGCGCCAATCCCTCTTCCGACTGTTCGACATACTGAGCGACCTGTATCGGCAATCGTTATCCCCGATAACAAGCCTGAATCGTTCACTGGCGGCGGCTCATCAATCTCACATCGCGGCTCGGCGCGCGCTTGCGATCGCAATCGCCGAACCTGAAGTCTTAACGAAGGAGCTACTATGTCACAGCATATGACGCATTCCGATCGTCCCACCAGCGCATGGGTCAACTTTTCCTACATCTGCTTCGTAGCATCTGTCCTGATGGTGGGCGGGGGTATTTTCGCGCTTCCGCTGGATTGGTGGACACGCGCCTACTTCGCAATGGGAATGGGGATGTTGATTCAATCCTGCCTAACGCTCGCCAAGACGGTTCGTGACCTTCACGAGAGCAACCGCATGATCAACCGGATTGAGGAAGCGCGGACGGAAAAGCTCTTGAGCGCCGAGCGGGCTTGACACCAAAATTTCCAAACTGCGGCCCCCCCGTCAAACTTGCCGTTTTGCAATTCAAAGCCATCACAGGAAGCCAATGATCCGGGAACTGATGTCATCACGCCGTTTTGCGCCGTTGTTTTGGGCTCAATTCTGCGCCGCGCTAAATGATAACGTTTTGAAGAACGGCCTTGTCATCATCCTGCTGTATGGGGCTACGACAACGCAGGGCGGCGGCACTCTGGTGACGATCGCCGGCGCGGTTTTTATTTTTCCCTTCTTCGTACTCTCGGGCCTCGGCGGCGAACTCGCAGACAAATACGTCAAGTCCGTCGTGGCGCGACGGTTGAAGTTCGTAGAAATTTTCGCCGCCGCTTTTGCTGCTGTCGGATTCTTCTTGCACTCGATTCCGTTTCTATTCCTGGCGCTCTTTATGTTCGGGACCGTTGCCGCGCTTTTCGGCCCTGTAAAATATGCCATTCTGCCTGATCAGTTGTCCGTCGGAGAACTTGCGACGGGTAATGCGCTGGTGGAGGGCGCGACTTTTCTCGCGATCCTGATCGGCACCATCGCTGGCGGCTTACTGGTCTCCGGTACGGCCCATATGGGCTGGGTCGCCTTCGCGATCGTGCTGCTTGCGTTCCTGTCATGGGCGTTCGCTTCCCGCATACCGATCACGACGCCATCGGCGCCTGAACTAGCCATAACAGCCAACCCCTGGACCTCGACCCTTCGTCTGCTCAGATCACTTTATGCCGAGCGGCGGCTCTGGGATGGCATGCTAATCGTGTCGTGGTTCTGGCTGGCCGGCGCCATCGTGCTGTCGCTGCTGCCCACTTTGATAAAGGATATCATCGGCGGCACCGAGACTGTCGTGACAATGTGCCTCGCGATCTTCGCCATTGGCATTGCCGCGGGTTCGCTGTTTGCCGCTCAGCTTTCGCATGTGAGGCCGAACCTCGCGCTGGTCCCGATCGGCGCGATCGTGATGGGCATTTCCGGCCTCGACATCGCATGGGTGGTGGGTCACGCCACGCCGGCCTCCGGTGTCACGCCGACAGCCTTTCTTACCTCGGTTGATGGCCTGTGGATCGTTGCCAACTTCGCGATCTTCGCCTTCGGTGGCGGCCTGTTCGTTGTCCCCTCCTTTGCCGCCGTACAGGCGTGGTCTATGCCGTCCGAGCGCGCTCGCGTGATTGCAGCTGGCAACATCCTCCAGGCAGGCTTCATGGTGGCGGGCTCGCTGATGGTCGCGCTGGTTCAAGCTGCCGGGCTTTCGATCGCATGGATCTTCTTTGGCCTCGCGCTCGCGTCCTTCGGTTCGATCTTCTTTGTTCTCAGTAAATGGGGCAAGGAAGGCGTCCGCGATTTCGGTGCGCTGTTGTTTCGGGCACTCTTTCGGGTCGAAGTACGGGGATTGGAAAATCTCCCCGAACCTGGCACCCGCATGCTGATTACCCCCAACCACGTCAGCTTGGTCGACGGCCCGCTGATACATGCGACATTACCGATTGACGCCAGCTTCGCGGTCGACACCGGAATCGCAAAGGCATGGTGGGCCAAGCCGTTCCTTCGACAGATCAGACACTACACCATGGATCCGTCCAGGCCGCTTGCAGCACGCGACCTGATCAAGCTTGTCGCGTCCGGGGAGCCGGTCGTCATCTTCCCGGAAGGCCGCATCACGGTCTCTGGCTCTTTGATGAAGGTTTACGACGGTACTGCAATGATCGCGGACAAGGCGGACGCCGTCGTGGTGCCGGTGCGGATCGAAGGCGCCCAGCGCTCATATCTGAGCTACCTGAAGAACGGTGAGATCAAGCGCAGTCTTTTCCCGAAAGTCACGATCTCCATCTTGCCGCCGGTGAAGCTGGCGATTGCCCCCCTCTTGAAGGGCAAGGCGCGGCGCAATGCCGCCGGTAGCGCGTTGCAGGACGTCATGATCGACGCCATGGTGAAGAACGCGATGCTGGACCAAACGCTGTTCGATGGACTGGCACACGCGCATCGCGATCGCGATACCGGTAAGCCGATTATTGAAGACGCGCTTGGCACGTCCTTGACCTACCGTAAGTTGATCCTTGGTGCGCAAGTATTGAGCCGCAAGCTCGAACAAGGCACATCCATCGGCGAGAACGTCGGCGTGCTATTGCCGAACTCGGCCGGCGTGGCGGTCGTATTCATGGCGCTTCAGACCATCGGCCGCGTGCCGGCGATGCTGAACTTTTCGGCCGGCATCTCGAACGTGCAAGCGGCGATGAAGGCGGCGCAGGTTCGCACTGTCCTTACGTCGAAAGCGTTCGTTGAGAAAGCCAAGCTCGACAAGCTCGTGGCGGCGGTCGCAGGCGAAGCCCGCGTGCTCTACCTCGAAGACATCCGGGCCGGAATTGGCTTTGCCGACAAGCTGGCCGGCCTGTTAGCCGGGTCCGCGCCCCGAGTTGCGCGCAAGGCCGATGACCCGGCGGTCGTGCTGGTCACGTCCGGCTCGGAGGGGACGCCTAAAGGTGTGGTGCTGTCCCATCGCAATATCCTCGCCAACGCATCACAGGCAATGGCGCGCGTCGATGCCAACGCCAATGACAAGGTTTTCAACGTCCTGCCGGTGTTCCATTCCTTCGGGTTGACCGGCGGCATGATGATGCCCCTGCTGACGGGCATCCCGATTTTCATGTATCCGTCACCCCTGCACTACCGGATCGTGCCCGAGTTGATCTACCAAACCGGTGCCAGCATCCTGTTCGGAACCGACACCTTCCTCGCCGGCTACGCACGTTCGGCTCACGCTTACGATTTCCGCTCGCTACGGCTGGTGCTTGCGGGCGCGGAGGCCGTCAAGGATCGGACGCGCCAGATCTACATGGAGCGCTACGGTTTGCGTATCCTGGAAGGGTACGGCGTCACCGAAACCGCGCCGGTGCTCGCCATGAATACGCCAATGGCAAATCGCCCGGGCACGGTCGGCCGGTTGTCGCCGCTGATGGAGGCGCGCCTCGATCCTGTCCCTGGAATCGAGGAAGGCGGACGTCTTTCGGTTCGCGGCCCGAACGTCATGCTCGGCTATCTGCGTGCGGAAAACCCGGGTGTGCTGGAGCCCCTGCCGGGCGGATGGCACGATACCGGCGACATCGTCAGCATCGACACTGCCGGCTTTATCACGATCAAGGGTCGCGCCAAGCGCTTTGCGAAAATCGCCGGCGAGATGGTTTCGCTGTCGGTCGTCGAAGCGATGGCGACCACCCTCTGGCCGCAAGCAATTTCGGTCGCGGTTTCGATTCCCGACCAGCGCAAGGGCGAGCGGATTGTGCTGCTCACGACCCAGAAGGATGCCAACCGTGCCGCGATGCAGCGCCACACCAAGGCGTCAGGGATATCGGAATTGGCCGTCCCCGCCGACGTCTGCGTAGTGGACAAGGTCCCACTGCTTGGCTCCGGCAAGACCGACTACGTGGCGGCGACAGCGCTCGGCAAGGAGACGGTACGGATTGCCGGGCGCGAAGTAGCGTGACTGATACACTTTCATCAGGCGTGGTTCTCCTCCATGGCCTGGCAAAAACGCCACGCTCATTCAGGCGAATGGAACGAGCGCTGCAAAAGGAAGGCTTCGCGACGCTGAACCTCGCCTATCCGAGCCGAAAATATCCGCTGGAGGTACTCGTCGAAAATGTTCACACTGCTATACATCCGTTTGCTATGCAGACGGACGCGCTTCACTTCGTCACACACTCCATGGGTGGACTACTCGCGCAATTCTATCTGGCAAGATATCGACCGATCCGGCTACATCGCGTCGTCATGCTCGGCCCACCGAATGGCGGCAGCGAGGTCACGGATTTTCTAAAGGAAACTGCGCCTTATCGTGCATTTTATGGACCTGCCGGTCACCAACTCGGGACGAGCCGGCTGCAATCTTCCGAGCGGCTTCCACTACCGGATTATTCTGTTGGGATCATAGCGGGAAACAAAACGATCGATCCGATCTCGTCCTTCTTTATTGTACCGCAGCCAAATGACGGCAGAGTTTCGGTAAAGAGCACCAGACTAAAAGGCATGAGCGACCATATCGTACTTGGCGCAACGCACTCCGGTTTATTGAGACACCAGAGCGCGATCAATCAGACTCTGTCCTTTCTGCGTGATGGCCAATTTCTCCGGACCGCTATAGACAGCCATCTTCGAAGCTTTTAGCTGAACGGTAACATCGATCGGAGAATTGACCGCCCCACAGGCAAACCGCGCCGGTGGCGGAGAGAAAGCCCACCATAATCGAGTGATGTTGGACCTGTGCAGACTGATCAAGCGGATGTTCACGGGTCTTTTCCGGAGCCGATCATTGTTAGGGTACCCCCGGTTGCTGGAAACTTTGCGTAGCAACAGTGACCACCGCCTCCCGAGACGGGACAGCTCATCGCCCCGAGTCCAGTTCCTTGGGTAGAGCGATGCCTTAACTCGCAACCGCGTGCCGGCCCACGCAGATGATGCGCTTGCACTCGCAAGATGGTATCTTTGAGTCACGCTTTACCCCTCCTATGGGTTTCTACCGACCTCGGAATGCGTGGTGAGCCGTTCGTTCGTCTGGCTTGTGATGAACTCGATTACCTTCAAGAGCCCGCATAAAGAGTTGCTTATGCAACTGGCGTCGGACTCACCTCGAATTCCTATACGCGTTGCGATAGCCACTGAGAGCCCCGGAGTATGTCGAGAGCTAACGGGGCATTTGCCGCTAACGGGCTCCTCGTTGCGCTTGAATGCAAACATGAAACTCGGCCTCGACGTGTCAATCGCGGATTAAGGAAGATCATGAGGCGCGCTTGGACTTGTCTGAAAGGAATGGATGCAATGACTCGTTGCTCTATCCTGTTTGCCGCGCTGCTTGCAGGTCCCGCCTTCGCACAGGATGCCGTACCAACGGCGTCTGTGGCCGATGCGCCGATCTGTACCGACCGGCCGACCAAGTCCAACTTCGCCTGCACGGTCCCCAAGGGGCTGGTGCAGATCGAAGCGGATGGCTTTACCTGGCTGAACAACACCGCGGGAGGTAACCGGACCGATCAGCTGCTGTTCAGCAATCCCACCGTGAAGTATGGCCTGACCGATAGTTCTGACATCCAGCTGAACTGGGTACCCTTCACGCGGGTGCGGACCGGCGATGCTGTCGGCAATGTGTCCACCCAGTCGGGCATCGGCGACGCAACCGTGCGGTTCAAGCGGCGGCTCACCGGCCCCGAAGGCGACTTCCAACTCGCCGTTCTGCCGTTCGTGAAGTTGCCCACAGCACCCACTGGCATCGGCAATGGCAAGGTGGAGGGCGGCATGGCCGTGCCCATCAACATCAGTGTGCCGAACGGCTGGACGGTGACGCTGGGACCGCAACTCGACGTTCTTGCCGACTCTGATGGCCAAGGCCGGCATCTTGGAGCGACGGGGCTCGTGAACGTAGCGAAGCAGATCGGCAAGTTCACGATCTACAATGAAATCTGGACCAGCCAGAATTTCGATCCTGCCGGGACCGTACAGCAATACAGCTATGATACGGCTTTGGTTTGGCTACCACACCCGACTCTGCAGTTTGATATCGGCGTCAACATCGGCCTCAATCGCAACACGCCCGCCATTGTAAGCTACGTCGGCGTCTCCACACGCTTCTGATGAGGTTGGCATGCTCGCTCATCTTCGCCCAGCGATCACCAGTGTGACAATGTTCACGGCGGTTCTCGACGTTGGCTAAGCGACCATCGCGCTATGGAAGGCAGCACCATCTTGCGCCTGACGAAGCGCCTGGAGCGCTTCCGCATTTCTCAACCTGCGCGCAACCGCAGCGAGCACGTTCAGATGTTCGCCAGATGTCGCTGTCGGCAGAAGAAGCAAAAACACGATATCCACGGGCTCCCCATCGATAGCCTCGAAATCAATCGGCTTCTGAAGGCGCGCGAGTACACCAAAAGCGCTCTTAAGACCTGGAATCCGTGCATGAGGAATGGCAACTCCGCCACCCACGCCGGTCGACCCAAGCCCTTCGCGCTTTAATATTTCGCATGAGACCGTCTTTTCATCAGAACTGGCGGCTACAGCCGCACGAGCGCAAAGATTGCTCAACAAATCGGTTTTGGTTGATGCCTGGACGTCCACAAGAGTGTTTTCCTCCGAGAGATAATCGGCAAGTTGCATTGTGCTTTCCACATTGTTTTTCTATCGTGAGTGTCAGTCTGGTGAGCGAAGCCGATAGCCGACCCCGGTTTCAGTCAGAATGTATTGAGGGCGCTCAGGGTCCTTCTCGATCTTCTGTCTGAGTTGGCGGACATAGACGCGTAAATATTGCGCGTCTGTCATCGAATCCCATAGCTCCCCAAGCAGAAACTTGTGTGTCAGCACCTTACCCGCATGCTGCACGAGGACACGGAGCAGGTCATATTCTTTGGGCGAGAGCTTTGCCTCTCTTTCGCCCATTCTAACAATGCGCCGAACGAGATCGACGGAGAGGTCACCTACCTTAAAGATTGGGCGTTCGCCCTGCGCTTGAAGCTGGTGGCGCAGTGCCGCACGCATGCGTGCGAGCAACTCTTCCATTCCAAACGGTTTTGTCAGGTAGTCATCAGCACCGTAATCGAGCGCCTGGACCTTCCCGGCTTCGTCGCCGCGGCTTGAGAGGACCACGATCGGAACGGATTCGCTGCGAGCACGGATCATCCGCAAGAGTTCGTGTCCCTGGATGTCCGGCAGTCCGAGGTCGAGAATGATCAGATCGGGTTCTTCCTTAAGCAATTCCATCCCCATCTTCCCGTTCGGCGCCTCGATGATCTGGTAGCCTTGTGTCGTCAATCCCATGCGTAGCAGCTTACGAATCGGCGGTTCATCATCGATGATGAGAACCTTGGATGCGGGTGCGTTCATGCGGCGGTATCCAGCGGCTGAGATTGGAGTGGAATCGGCAGGCGGATGGTGAAGGCTGCACCCGACCGGTCTGGCCGATTAGCCGCGACGATCGTGCCGTTCATCGCCTCGACGAAACCGCGCGAGATGGCCAGCCCAAGGCCGGTTCCAGCCCGGACCTGATCTGTCTTCTTTGCGCGGTAGAACTTGTCAAAGATATGCTCGAGATCAGCCTGCGGGATGCCATCGCCTTCGTCGACGACCTGGACACATACTTCATCGCCATCGCGCCAACTCTGAATTCGGATCGTCGTGTCCGGCGGGGCATATTTTGCGGCGTTGTCGAGGAGATTGAACAAGACTTGCTCGAACAGAACCGCATCGATTCCAACCATCGGAGGCTCAGGCGCCAGTTGCACATCGATCTGATGATGGAGAAGGATCTTATTGGCGCGCCACAGCGCGCTGCCGATGATCTCACTCACATCATGCGGAGCCAGGTTCGGCACGACCGCTCCAGACTCAAGCCTGGTCATGTCGAGAAGATTGGCGATGAAACGATTGAGCCTCTCAGACTCGTCGATAATAGTAGCGAGGAGATCCGCCTTTTCGATCTCGCTCAACTTGCCCGACAGATCGCGCAGCGTTCCGGCCGACCCCAGAATCGCCGCAAGCGGCGTCTTGAGGTCATGGGAGATCGAGGTGAGCAGCGCCGACCGCAACCGATCGGTCTCGACCGATCTTTTGACGCGATCCATATCCTCGACCAGATGAACGCGCTCGATGGCCAATGCGCTCTGGTCGATCAAGGCGTCCAGCAGACGGCGCTGGTCGGGCGTGAACAACGGCCCCGACCGATCGCTATCGATACCCACGACGCCGATGGTGCCGCGACCCGTGCGCATGGGCAGGAATAGCCATTTAGCCCCGGGCAGCGTGTCTGAGGCGCGACCCGCGGGACGGTCATTTTGCCACGCCCATTTCGCCGCACCGATGTCCGCTTCGTCCAGCGTATCTTCCGGTGGGTAGCCTGCCTTCACGACAATGCTTCCCTCCTCTGGCAGGAGGAAGACCACCCGGACCTTAAGCATCAACGCGGTCTGGTAGGCAGCGGCCCAGAGTACGTCATCTAGCGTGCCGACGCCCGCAAGCTTGCGGCTGAAGGCGTACAAAGATTCCGTGGTGCGGGCGCGTGTTGCCGCCGCAATGGCCTGAGTGTGGACCCTACCAGCGACATTGGAGACGAACACCGCCATGATGACGAAGAAGGCAAAGGCGGCGATGTTCGTCGGATCGGAGATCGAGAATGTATATAATGGCTCCATGAAGAAGAAATTGTAGCTAAGGGATGCAGCGACGCTGGCCAGGAGAGATGGCCAGAGGCCGAAGCGCACGGCAACGGCGACAATCGCCGTCAGGAAGACGAGATCAACGGTCTCGATGCCAACAAGTGGCAGGATCAACTTTCCGACCGCGAGCGCCCCGGCGACCGCCGCAAGCGACGCCGCAAAGGGGAGCGGATCCGCAAACTTTGGCTTCGGCGTGGTCTTCACAGATTTCTTCGAAACGATCTCTCCTGAGGTCTCGTCACCACCGATCACATGGACGCTGATGCTTCCAGAGCGACGAACCAGGTCATGCACTATCGAGCCATGCAGGATTTCGAACCAGCGCGAGCGGGTCGACTTACCGACGATGATATGGGCGGCGTTGGTGGACTGCGCGTATTTGATGATGTCGTCGGTGATCCGCCGGTCGCCACCTGGGATGGTGTTGGCATCGCCACCCAACGTCTGCGCGAGGCGCAGCGTATCGGCGATACGATCTCGCTCCTCCTCGGTGAGCTGGAGGCTCCGTCTGCCTTCGACCGACAGCGCGATGAATGATGCATGCAGGCGGTCGGCGAGGCGTTTGGCGTAGCGCACGAGTCCGGCGGCGCGGGGATCCTCGCTGACGCAGACGAGCACGCGCTCGCCGGCCGGCCATGGACCCTGGATGGCACGCGACCTCATCTCGGTGAGGAGCTGCTCGTCAACGCGCTCCGCGGTACGACGCAGCGCAATTTCCCGGAGTGCCGTCAGATTCGCCGGCGAGAAGAAGTGTTGCAGGGCACGCTCGGCCTGCTTTGGAACATAGACCTTGCCGTTTTTCAGGCGGTCAATCAGGTCGTCAGGCGTGAGATCGACCAGCTCGATGGCATCCGCCTGGTCGAAAACGACATCTGGAATGGTCTCGCGGACACGCACATGGGTGATCTGCGCGACCACGTCATTCAAGCTTTCGATGTGCTGGATGTTGACCGTGCTGTAGACGTCGATGCCGTGGCTTAAGAGCTCCTGCACGTCGAGATAACGCTTCGGATGGCGGCTGCCCGCAGCGTTAGTGTGTGCGAGCTCATCCACGAGCACGATCTGCGGCAACCGCGCAATGACCGCGTCGATATCCATCTCGTCGAGATGCTGCCCGCGATAGTCGGTCTGCCGGCGCGGAATGACCTCGAGGCCTTCCAACAGGGCGGCCGTCTCCTTGCGGCCATGCGTCTCCACCACACCCACCACAACGTCGCAGCCGTCGTTCTTCCGGGCGCGCCCTTGCTGGAGCATTTCGTAGGTCTTGCCGACGCCGGGAGCGGCGCCGACGAAAATCTTCAGCTTGCCGATACGTCTATCCTCACGCCGGGCAGCCTCCAGGAGGGCCTCCGGCCACGGACGTTGATCGTTATCGAGGTTCTGTTCTGCCATCAGGTTCTCCCGGATGGCCCACGCGGCCAGTCAACTCTTATCGCGCCTCGACCTCATTCAGGGCAAGGTTGAGGGCGAGAACGTTCACGCGCGGCTCCCCGAAAACCCCCAGAGCCCGACCCCGGATTTGCTGGTTGACCAACTCGCGGAGCTGAGCCTCCGGGATGTTTCGCGCCTTCGCTACGCGGGGAACCTGGAAGAGCGCTGCCTCCGGAGAGATGTCCGGATCGAGACCGCTGCCCGTGGTCGTCACCAGATCGATCGGCACCGGCATACCGGGGTTCTCCTGCCTGAGCTTTTCGACGTCGGCCTGTACGCGCTTGAGGAGCGCCTTGTTGGTCGGGCCTAGGTTTGAGCCCATCGAATTGGCCGCATTGTAGGGTGCCGGAACGGTCTTGGAGGAATCAGCGGGATCAGGACCGAGAGTCGCCGACGGCCGCCCGTGGAAATAGCGTTCGCTCGTGAATTGCTGCCCAATCAACTCAGAACCAATGACCGTTCCGTTGCGCTCGATTAGGCTTCCTTGCGCCTGATGAGGAAAGATCGCGCCGGCGATCCCCGTTATGGCGAGAGGATAGATGAGGCCTGTGATCACGGTAAGTGTGATGAGGAACGTGATGGCGGGACGGATTTCTCTCAGCATGATGTCTCTCCTCAGGCGAGGTGCAGGGCCGTGACCACGAGATCGATGGCCTTGATACCGATAAAGGGGATGATGACGCCGCCCAGGCCATAGATCAGCAGATTACGGCGAAGCAGCGGGGCGGCGCCAATTGCCCGGTAGGCCACGCCTCTCAGGGCGAGCGGAATCAACCCGATGATGATCAGCGCATTGAAGATGATTGCCGATAAGATCGCGCTTTGCGGGCTCGCGAGATTCATGATGTTGAGTGCGTTCAATTGTGGATAGAACGCGACGAACATCGCCGGGATGATGGCGAAGTACTTCGCCATGTCGTTGGCGATGGAGAAGGTGGTGAGCGCGCCGCGCGTCATCAACAGTTGCTTTCCGATCTCAACGATCTCGATGAGCTTGGTCGGATTGGAATCGAGGTCGACCATGTTGCCGGCTTCGCGGGCCGCCTGGGTGCCGGTGTTCATGGCAACGCCGACATCAGCCTGGGCAAGCGCCGGCGCGTCATTGGTGCCGTCGCCGCACATCGCGACAAGCTTGCCTTTGGCCTGCTCGTCGCGGATCAGGCGCAGCTTGTCTTCGGGGGTTGCCTGAGCGAGGAAGTCATCGACACCCGCCTCGGCCGCGATCGCGGCCGCCGTGGTCGGGTTGTCGCCGGTGATCATGACCGTGCGGATACCCATGCGCCGCAGCTCGGCGAAACGCTCGCGGATGCCGCCTTTGACGATGTCCTTGAGATAGATGACGCCGAGAAGCCTGCCGTCCTTTGCTACGGCAAGCGGAGTGCCACCGGATTTTGAGACGGCTTCGGCAATCGCGTTGATCTCGCGAACGACATCGGCACTCACCGTCGGCTGCAGGACCCGCACAGCGCTCCCTGCGGCCGGGGACGGCGAGCCGTTGAGATAGTTGAGGATCGCATCCACAGCCCCCTTGCGGACCCATGAGCCGTCAACCTCCATTCCGCTCATGCGGGTCTGGGCGGTAAAGGGAATGAACTTGCCGTGCAGCTCCGCAAGATTGCGCTCGCGGATGCCGTGCTTTTCCTTGGCCAGCACGACGATCGAACGGCCTTCGGGAGTCTCGTCCGCAAGCGAGGCAAGCTGCGCGGCGTCCGCGAGTTCCTGTTCGCTAACTCCTCGAAGGGGCTTGAACTCGGCAGCTTGCCGGTTGCCGAGCGTGATCGTGCCGGTCTTGTCGAGCAGGAGCGTGTCGACGTCGCCGGCCGCCTCGACCGCGCGGCCGGACATGGCGAGCACGTTGAAACGCACAAGGCGATCCATGCCGGCGATGCCAATGGCCGACAGCAGCGCACCGATCGTCGTCGGGATCAAGGTCACGAAGAGTGCGATCAACACCACGACGGAGATAGCACCACCGGCGTAGGCGGCGTAGCTCGGGATCGTCACGGTCGCGAACACGAAGATGATGGTGAGCCCGGCCAAGAGGACGTTCAGCGCGATCTCGTTCGGCGTCTTCTGCCGCTCGGCGCCTTCCACGAGCCGGATCATGCGGTCGATGAAGGTCGAGCCGGGCGCGGCGGTGATGCGCACGCGGATCCGGTCGGACAACACCTGGGTGCCGCCCGTGACCGCCGAACGGTCACCGCCGGATTCGCGGATGACGGGCGCGGATTCGCCGGTGATTGCCGCCTCGTTGACCAAAGCGACGCCGTCAATCACCTCGCCATCGGAGGGAATAGTATCGCCCGCTTCCACGAGCACAACGTCGCCGACCTTCAAGCTCGTGCCGGGAATCTGCTTGTAGCTCTTGCGGTCGGTTCCCGTGAGGAGCTTGGCCTGGGTTTCTGTGCGGGTGCGCCGCAGCGACTCCGCTTGCGCTTTGCCACGGCCTTCGGCGACGGCTTCGGCGAAGTTCGCGAACAAGACGGTGAACCACAGCCACAAGACGATCTGGAACGTGAAACTGACGTTCTCCGCGCCCGTCACGATATCCTTTGCGAAAAAGATCGTTGTGAGCGCCGAAACGACGGCAACGACGAACATCACCGGATTTCTAGCGAGACTCCTGGGATTGAGCTTCTTGAAGGATTCGCCCAACGCAGGAACAAGGATGCGGGCGTCCATCATGCTCATGGGTTTCGACCGGCTCATATGAAAAACTCCAGCGTGTGATTCGTGGCAGGCCGGCAAGAGAAGACTTCAGGCCGGCGCAATCCATTGAATGACGGCGCGAACGGAGATCACGAGTCCTAGGATCATCAGCAGCACGCCGAGCAGACCGATAATGATTCCGGTCACACTGGCGAACGCATCCACCCGTGCCCTATTCCGTCGCTCTGGTCTCGTTGGCTCCATTGATCATGACGGACTGTCAAAATGTCTGCCCCTGGATCATCGAGATGTGATCGACGAGCGGCCCGAGCGCGAGTGCCGGGAAGAACGTCAATCCGCCGATGATGACGATGACGCCCACGACGAGGCCAATGAAGAGGCCGCTGGTCGTCGGAAACGTTCCGGCGGACTCGGGTATGGACTTCTTGGCGGCGAGCGAGCCGGCTATGGCCATGGCCGGGACAATCATGATGAAGCGTCCGACCAGCATCGCGATGCCACCGGTGATATTGTAGAAAAGGATATTCCCGGTAAGCCCGCCGAAGGCGGAGCCGTTGTTGGCAGTCTGCGACACGAAGGCGTAGAGCACCTCGCTGAAGCCGTGCGGCCCGGGATTCGCGATCGAGGCGACGGCCGTGGGATAGACGACGGCGATCGCGGACCAGCCGAGATACATCAGCGGCAGAATCAGGATGGCGAGCATGGCCATCTTGACCTCCTTCGCCTCGATCTTCTTGCCGATATACTCGGGCGTCCGCCCGACCATCAGGCCTGCAACAAAGATCGCAATGATGACGAACAGCAGCATGCCGTAGAGGCCCGCGCCGACGCCGCCGATGATGATCTCGCCAAGCTGCATGTTGATCAGCGGGATCATGCCGCCGAGCGCGGTGAAGGAGTCGTGCATGGCGTTGACGGCGCCGCAGGAGGCCGCGGTCGTGACCACGGCGAACAACGCCGACAGGGGGATACCGAAGCGAACCTCCTTGCCTTCCATGTTGCCGCCAGTGAGGCCAAGTGCGTTCAGGCCCGTCGTTCCGGACGCCTCCGCCCAGTAGCAGACGACAACGCCGGCCACGAACAGGATGCCCATCACAGCAAAGATCGACCACCCTTGACGGCGGTTGCCGACCATGCGGCCGAACACGCTGGTCAGTCCCGCGCCGATGGCGAAGATCGCCACCATGTGGATCAGGTTGGTGATGGCGTTCGGGCTCTCGTAAGGGTGCGCGGCGTTAGCGTTGAAGAAGCCGCCGCCATTGGTGCCAAGATGCTTGATCATCATCTGCGAGGCGACCGGCCCTTGCGCGATCGTCTGCTTGGCGCCTTCGAGCGTGGTCGCTTCCACATATGGGTTGAGATTCTGCGGCACGCCAAGCGCTACAAGGACGATCGCACCGGCCACGCAGATCGGCAGCAGGATGTAGAGCGTCGAGCGGGTGAGATCGACCCAGAAATTGCCAACGGTCCGCGACGATGCGCGTGTAAAGCCACGGATCAGGGCCACCGCGATCGCCATGCCCGTGGCGGCGGACAGGAAATTCTGATGCGTTAGCCCGAGCATCTGCACGAGGTAGGACATCGTGCTCTCGCCGCCATAGTTCTGCCAGTTGGTGTTGGCGATGAAGCTGACCGATGTGTTGAAGGCGAGATCTGGAGCGACAGCCGTCATGCCCTGCGGATTGAGCGGTAGGAATTCCTGAAAGCGCATGAGCGCGTAGAGGAACAGGAAGCCCGCGACATGAAAGAACAGCATCGCGATCGTGTACATGATCCAATGCTGCTCGCGGCTCTCATCGATGCCGGCGATGCGGTAGAGGCCGATCTCAATTGGGCGTAAGACTGGCGACAGGAAAGTGCGCTCGCCGTTGAAGACGCGGGTCATATAAGCGCCGAGCGGAACAACCAGTGCGACAATGATCGCGCAAAAAATCAGGATCTGAATCCAGCCGTTGGCAGTCATGACATGTCCCTCAGAACCGCTCGGGCTTGAGCAACGCGTAGGTGAGGTAGACGAGCAAGCCTCCAGAAACGAGGGCGGCAAGCGAGTAATCGAAGATCATGGAAGCCCTCTTAGAGCTGGTCGCAGGCGTAGGTGTAGGCAACCGCCAGCGCAAAGAACCCGAGGCCGATGACCAGCATGAAGAAGTCCAGCATTTGCCCGCTCCTGCCGAGTGAACTGTTTTGGGTCGTCACGGCGCGCTGACAGCCCTCACTCTGTACGTGGCACCACAGCGCATAGGAATTCGAGAGGGAACGCGGCTCCGCGGTATAGGAATTCCATAAAGATCAGCGCACACTCTTTCTTGGCTCAGAGGGTGTCGGTCGCCAGCCCGCTGCGGCCGCGCAGCTTTCTCCTGAGCGCAGACAGCCGTCTTCGTCGCCGCCGGGCTGGCCCCCAAATCTTTTCTTGATCGGACGAAAGAGTCTGTTTGGACTTGCGACCCTCTGCGGCCATCTCATCTATTGTGGCGCACTGGCAGCCATACGGCGCGAGGCTCTCTTTGGCCCTGCACCCACCAATTTCAATGAGGCTGCCGCATACGGCTTGACTGCGTGCATGGCGCGATTGGCATCTGGTCATCGCCATTCCGCGTCAGTGATATGGCTTCTTTATTTTGCGCTTATGAAATTACCTGGCCTCCCGCCTCGATTTCCTCTGTCGAGATGTGCACCTTGCCGAGTGTCCGACGGCACTTTGCGGCCCCGTCGGTCGGAAGCAAACGCCGCAGCAAAGCCGATTTCTGAGAAGTCGCTGACTGTGGAGCCGCACGGGGCCCCCGCTGTGATCAGGCCCGCGTCGGGGTCGCGGGGACTGAGTTGCAGCGGGCGGCATGAGGCACCCAAGTAGTCGTCAAGCCATTTCACGTCTGGCATGATGAGGATATCTTGGTTCTCAAAGTCCACGAACTCTATAGCTGGTTCAATATTGACAGTTCATGAGAGGTGCGGTTTCACGGACACCGATCAAGAGGGAAGACGTACGAGAGCCGGAGGTATAACTAAGAGCGATGGATCGTGTACGTCCTTTAGGAGCTGTGCGGGAAATCCGGGTTCATGGTAGCCGACCACACGCCCGCACCGGTCAATGTTCTCAGGAGCACATGCTTTCATGAAACAGTCCTGGTGGTTCTCTCCCGGCGAATCGACCTGGGCTATTTTTATCCGCTTGGCGCTCGCTGGTGTATTCATCCCCGAAGGCCTGCAGAAACTGACGCATGCCGACATTCTCGGTGCCGGCCGTTTCGTTAAGATCGGTATTCCCTGGCCAGAATTCTTTGGGCCATTCGTTGGCGTGATTGAAATGCTAGCGGGGATCATGTTCATGATCGGCTATGCTTCGCGCGCGGCGGCCGTGCCGATCATCATCGTCATGATCGTGGCGATCATCTCCACGAAAATCCCAATCCTGTTAGGCCGCAACTGGTGGATATTCAGCCTCCGCGACCTCAATCGCTATGGTTTCTTGAGCTTCACTCACGAGACGCGCACTGATTGGGCGATGCTGATGGGCGCAATCTTCATGTTGCTGTCCGGATCGGGTCGCTGGTCGCTCGATGCGCGCGCTTGGCGACCGAAGTTCAGCCAGCGGACGCAATAGCTGATGGTGAGAGATGACAACGGTTTTGTGAGGCAGGAAAATGCATAATTGCGCTCATATGTTCCCGAAAATTGGCAATCGACAGTTTGGCAACGCTGCCGCCTGAACGGTCGTTCGGTCGCATTACGCCGCGTGGGGGTAGCCGCCTCAGTTTTTTGTGCTTGCGGTCTCGGATGCATTATCGACGGTACTGCAAAAGATCATTAGGAATCTGCGGGTAGCATTTGAGGATTCCAGACAATTTCCCACAGATGCCCGTTGATATCGCGAAAATATCCGGCGTAACCGCCGTAGAACGTGTCTTGTGGAGCCTTGATGATCTCTGCCCCTGCACGTTGCGCTGCATCCATCGTCTCGTCGACTTCCTTCTGGTACAGGACATTATGTCCGATCGTGAAGGCCGTGGAAGAGATGGGATGCTTCGGTAAGCCCGTATCGTGGGAAATATCATCCTGCGCCCAGATCGCGAGCTTCAGACCGCCCGACAAATCGAAGAAGGCCACCGCGCCATGCTCGAACTCGCGACCGATGATCCCTTCAGTCGGAAGGCCGAGGCCGTCACGATAAAAGGCAAGTGACTTCTCGATATCGGCAACGCCGAGCGTGACAACGGAAATACGAGGTTTCATGTCCAGCTCCTTTCTATCGGCACCTGCACGATACAAGCACCCTGATAGTCTTGGGCCGCTACGAGCGTAACGGAAGGACCCGTCGAGCGGGGTCGGGCCAACCTTCCAGAGAGACAGACCGATGCATGCAGATATATCTCCATCTCAACTTTCTTCAGCCATTGGTAAAATCTACGATAGCGCGGTGGAACCCGCATTGTGGCCAGAAGCCCTTGAAGCGTGCTGCGGCCTGATCGGAGCGACGCTCGGATCAGTGAGCCTGTACGATCTAGAAAATCAGAAAAAGAACTTCACAGCCCGTTGGGGCGGCGATCCTTACTGGATGGAACTCCTGCATTCGAAATACGCCAAACTGGATCCCTTCTGGGAGATATATCCGACTTTTCAGGTCGGCGATGTCGCCAATACGGCAATGCTGGTAAAGCGCTTGGGAGTGGAGGAAGATAAAATTCGTCAGCTCCCGTTCTTTACCGAGTGGGCTGAGCCTGCTGGCTATCGCGATGTCGCCGCGAGCGTCCTTTTGCGCAGCTCAACGCGAAGCGGGACGTTCGAACTATTTGTGCCGCCAACGCGCGACCGTGTGGGGTCAAATGATCTTGCTGTTGTTTCATTGTTGACCCCGCATATGCGACGCGCTGCTTCCATCAGCGACCTGCTGGATATGCGCTCGCTTGCGGCGTCGACATTTGAGGAAACGCTCGAAGCGCTTTCGGTAGCCGTCGTGTTAGTCGATGCGAACAGCAGCATCCTTTATTCCAATCACTCCGCTCGAAGAATGTTCAGAGCCCGCGACCCAATATTATCTCAACGCAGCATGCTCGCAGCGTGCGGGATGGACGCAACCACAGCAATTCGAGAAGCTATAGCCCGTGCCGCCTTGGATGAGAGCGAGCTTGGCTATGGCGGAATTGGAGTGCCGCTCAAAAGCCAGGATACACAAACCCCTTTCCATTCTATCGCGCATGTCTTGCCGCTGAAATCGGGAGAATTGCGCCCTGGTCTCTCGCTCGCCGCTGCGGCCGTATTCATTACGCCGTCGGCGAAAAACGCCACGCCTCCGTTCGAAGCTCTGGCTGCGCTTTATGATCTGACACCGACCGAAGCGCGCGTGATGATCGAGATAGCATCGGGGAACAATCGCGCGACAGCCGCAGCCGCCCTCGGCATAGCCGACTCAACCGTAAAGACCCACCTCGCCCGTGTATTTGAAAAAACGAGAACCTCCGGGCAATCGGAATTGGCAAAGTTGATTACCGACTTGACCTCGCCTGCGGCAAATCGCACCGAAACGTAATGCGGTCCCGCTACTCTTCTGAAAATACTATTTGTCAAGAGCAACCTTCCGAACATGTAGAAAATGCGCATCAGCAGAAAAACGGAATCGACGGCGCCTCGGTCTCTATCCCCCGTGCGGCGGACGACAGATATCGGGCACCCAAGCTATCCTGGTCATGAGAGCCTCCCAAACGGTAGAAGATCATGCTGGGCATCGCACGTGTCTGTCGGAACATAGCAATCATCGTGATCCCCATCGCAGCGAGCCTGTCCTTTGCAGGTATGGCGGAAGCTGGTAGCGACGGCAGACCACCAAGAATCGGAAGCTATCAACACCCGCACAGCAATCACTATCAAGATCATCGCGGCGATCACTATCAGGATCATCGTTCGCAGCAGGGGGATCACAATTTCGGAGGCGCGGCCAGCTCAGGCACGCGGATCAGGTGCATCATTCCATTTTGTGGCCACAGCTTCACGCCGCGAGGTGCGCCGCACTATCAAGACCACCGTGCTGGACACTATCAGGACCACCGCAACGATCCGGGCGCTGGGCGCCCACCCCGCCCCCGCGATCCCGGCTATCAAAATCCATATATGCCGGGCAATACGGCAACGCCGCCACGAGGCCCCACCGTCTCGTCGAGCGGAACGGCGACACCACCACGGGGGCCTATCGTCTCGTCCGGCGGAGCCCCACCTCGCGGTCCCATCGTGAGTGGATCGGCACACGCATCGTCGGGTCGACGCTAGATCCGGAGACAATGCTTTAAGCCCGGATCCGGCGCGGGGCCGGAAGCGAAGCGACTACACGGACTGACGCTTTCGCCCGAAGGGCATGGCCTTGACGGCAAGGGACAGCACGCTCCCATTCAAAAGAAAAGCGGCATCCGTCTCGCAGCAAACGGCCGAGCTATCTTCCCAATGTGCTACGGCACCGAGTTCGCCTGTCACCTGGCGCGGCACGATCTCGCGGTCGCGACCTTCTTCTGCGATCCGCATGCGCCCTGGCAGAACGTCGCATACGCCGCTTCATCCCACGCAAGACCGATCTCACAACCTCTCAACCCACCGCCTTCGCCAGTGCATTGCCGCTTCACGCTATCCGGTCGCCTATGTTGAAGTGCCCGCCAGCGAGACCGGCCAGCCCGTTGCCGATCCCGTCAGGCTGATCGTGCCGATGCTGGAACGGTTCATCGCCACGGAGCTTCGCCAAAGCGCAGCGCCAGTAGGAAAAGTCGCGAACTGGAGGTTTTCGTTCCATTCAAACATAAGTCTAGAATCAGGCCCTTTCCGAATTGAAATGAAAGGGCCTTTCCGGCGTTCTTCGACAATAATCCTGCCCATAACCTCGTCGCGGAGATGATCCGCAAGATGCTGAGACCGCAAGATTAGATTTACTGTAGAGACCGGACTTCGACGACCTCCTGTGTGTACCGAAAACTTAACACGGGCATAGCGGTGATGCAGTCCGCCCAGAATGGCACGTTATCTCGGCTTCCAGCGAGGCCCGTCGACCGGAACAATCCGACCAGCGCCAACCAGACCAAGCTGCAAGCTTCTCTCATAAGACCGAAGCATTGCGCGATTCGACCTCAGTTGCCAGCCGGATTAGGTTTCCGACAGGGACAGCCGGTCTCGGCGGCAATTTTTTGATCCTGGGACGCAAGGTGCGCGCATACTCTTGTGATATCCGCTGGGTCTTTCCAATTCCTTAGATCAGTTTCTGTTGAATGTGAGAGTTGATTTTCATGAGCTCCGGATGCGCTTTCAGCAAAGCCTTTAAGCCCGGGTAGTCCATCTCGGCCGCATGATGATCTTCAATCAAAAGTTTGGCGAGTTTGAAGTCGTCGTCGGTGTCGACCGTGATGCGCCAGTCGCTGAGATCTTCTTCATCCGTGCAGTATTCGTGACGGATATCCGG
Source organism: Nitrobacter vulgaris (assembly GCF_002028545.1). Lineage (GTDB taxonomy): Bacteria > Pseudomonadota > Alphaproteobacteria > Rhizobiales > Xanthobacteraceae > Nitrobacter > Nitrobacter vulgaris. The sequence continues at coordinate 32,988 of NZ_MWPQ01000023.1, read as the reverse complement.
CATCGACGTGCGGATATAACCTGTCACATGCTCGCGCTCGGACGGAAGCCTGGCATTCTCCGCGGCGACGTCGAGTGAGCGTCGGGAAAAAATTTCGAAATCCATGCCGCGAGGGTAGGTCCGCTTTTCGCCGTTCGAGAGATAAATGGACTCGCTCTTCAGGCCCGAATAGATGTCGAGGCCGGCGCGAATCACGTCTGGACAGATGAGCGGGCAATCCGACGTCACGCGGATCACGTGGCGCGCCTCGTGTGCCCGCGCCGCTCCTCGGTAACGTTCCAGTACGTCATTCTCACTGCCACGAAATACCGGAACGTCGAGTGCGGCGCAGAGCTCGACGACGGGACCATCGGAGAGATTCGTTGTCGTCGCGACAATCACGGGCACGCCGACGTCGGCGAGGCGATCGAGATGCGTTTCGAGAAGTGTGCGCTCCCCGGCGCGCATCAAGATCTTGCCCGGAAGGCGGGTGCTCGTCATGCGCGCCTGAGTGATGATGACGACTTCATTTGGCATCGGAGAGAACCGCTAGCTGTCGTTCCGTTTTATACCGACTCCTTGGAGTACTCAGCATATTCGACAGCATGGTCCCTCTGTACCACCACGAGCCAATACCTTGGCGTTGTGCGGAGTGCAGATCACAACGACCCGCTGATGCCATTTTGGCTGATTAATCAGGCCCGCTTTTCCATCAGGAACCACGTCAGGTCGTCAGCAGGGAATGCTGGGTCCCGATGATAGATAAACCCGTAATCGACAAGCTTTAAATCAGGGTATTTGTCCATCATCTCGCCAGCGAAATCCCGCTTCCACAAACGCCCGCTGTGACCGCGATAGCTGATCTCGACCACGGAGGGATTGTAGTATTCCGCCACGAGGACATAGCGATTGCTGGCCTCATGGAGCCTTTCATAAGCCACCGGCAGCATGTCGGGATTGAGGTGGATCAGAACACCGGCGGTAAACGCAAGATCGACGCTCGACCACCCGACCGGTTCGAACAACGTCGTATTGGAAGCAGCTATTCCGGGTATCGTCGCCAGCCTTTCGAAGGCCAGGCTGTTTATTTCGATGGCCTGGAACGCTGCGTCTGGAAGCAGGGTCTTGAGGGCCAGGATATTAAGGCCGATGTTGGCGCCAAGCTCTCGAACCGACCGGACGTTACTGCATCGCCGGACAATCCGGGCAAACATCGCGGTCTTGGCGGCCAGCACGTCCTGACTTTGATTCCGCTCGATGTAGTTGTCGCCAAACTCCCCGGCCCAGAACTCCTCCTGTGCTGTGATCTGGGTCATATGTGCTGGTTCCCCTTGAAGTTTCACGTCATTACTACAACTAAAACGAGCGGCGGATCATTGTATATGCTGTCGTCACGAACCTGCGGAAGACTAACGTTCCTTTCATTGGCTCCGGGCACGCAGGAGAATAAACCCCCGGCAATGTCAGGCGAGCCGAGGAAGAGGCAGATGGAAGGGCTATGATGGATCGCGAGCAGGTCAGGGCTCATTGGCGGGACTGGGCATCGAAATTCGGCACCGCGCTCGGCGCCACCACCAGAACCGGAACCGCGAAGATGCTCGAGATCGACGCATTGGCGCGCCGGATGTCTACGATCGGGCTCGGCAATGCGCCGGCACACGTTCTCGAAGTCGGCTGCGGCAATGGCTTGAACTGCTTCGGCCTTGCCGCAAAATTCCCGCGCATGCAACTCGACGGCATCGACTATACCGCGGAAATGATCGACGCCGCGCGTGAAGCCGCCGTTGCCAACGGCTTCCAGGACAGGTCCAGCTTCCGAATCGGCAATGCGCTCGAACTTTCGGCGGCCTCGGGATTGCGGGCGCAATACGATGTCGTTTTTACCGATCGCTGCCTGATTAACATCGAATCGGTCGACCTGCAGATGCGTGCCATCACCGACCTTGCCGCAAGGGTGCGGGAGGGTGGACATCTGATCATGATCGAGAATTCGATGGCGACCTATGATCGGCAAAATCATTGCCGCACCCTGCTGGACCTGCCCGCGCGCACGCCCGCCGCATTCAACTTGTTCTTCGACGAAACATGCATCCTGCCGCACCTCAAAACGCTCGGCCTTGAGGTCGAGATCGAGGATTTCATTTCGCTTCACGACCTGATGCTCTATGTGCTGGTCCCGGCCATCAATGGGGGCACCGTAGATTACGACCATCCGCTGGTCCACGCAGCAACCCGGCTCAACATAGCGGTATCGGCGGAGATATCGAACGCATTCGGCGCATTTGGGCAAGGCCGGATGTTTGTCTGTCGGAAACCTTGATGCTGGAAACTGACGCCAGCCCGCTCCACGGCGGCCTCTTTCTGGATCTTGACGGCACGCTCGCTGACAGCCTGACGGCGCTGAAAAACGTCTATTATTCCTTTCTCGCCTCCTTCGGCGCGAGCGGCGACGAGGTCGAGTTTCAGCGGCTCAACGGACCGCCGCTTGGCGAGATTATCGAACGGCTGAGGATGGCTCACAAGCTGCCCGGAACACCGGCCGATCTCCTGCAAAAATACTCGGCCATGGTGTCGCAGGCGCAGCAGAGCGTGCGTCCCGCTGCCGGCGCACATGAATTGCTGGCGCACGCCCGCGCATGCGGGTTGAAGATCGCCGTAGTGACGTCGTCACCTAAATTGTCCGCGCAAAGATGGCTCGCATTCGGAGGGCTTGCCGACGAGATCGACGATGTCGTCGGCGGCGATGAGGTGAACGCAGGCAAGCCCGCGGCCGAACCCTACGTCAGGGCATTGAGGCGGCTGAATTGCTCGGCCGCCCTGTCGCATGCCGTCGAGGATTCCCGCATCGGGGCGATGTCGGCAGTTGCCGCGGGGCTCAAAACGTGGGCATTGGCGCCACCGAACAATCGCGCCGGATGGCCCGGTCAGGTCGCGTTCATCGAACGTCTCACCGACCTCCTTGGAAGAATATCGGCATGCTGAATGTTCATCTGCTTCAGTCGGAGCCGAGAGTAACGCTGGGAGCGGCACCGCCAACCATCGGCCCGAACATCGAGGCACGCGTGGATGAAATCTGGCAGCGCGAGAAGGAGCTACGCTCCCGCGATCTCCACAACGGGCGATTGTTCAGCGTCGATTATTGTGACGCCAAAACGATCGTCGGCTGGATTTCGGAATACCGCTACTTCCTCGCACAACGGCGCGAGCCGAGCCTTCATGCCGCGCTGAGGATCAAGCCGCTCGCCGTCACAGGTATCCTATCTTGTCCGGATGGCGTCTTATTCGGCCGGCGCAGCGCTCGCTCCGAGATGGACGCCGGGTGCTGGGAGCTGGTGCCGTCCGGCGGCGTTGACGACGCGGCAGTCGGGCCGGCCGGACAGGTGAGCCTCGAACGATGCATTCTGATCGAACTTGAGCAAGAAACCGGCATCGGAGCGTCCGAGCTGTCGGAGCATTCCAGAGCCGTCGCGCTCGTCGAGGATCCGCAAAGCCACGTCACCGACGTCGGAATCATGCTCGCGACTGCCTCCCCGGCTGCGCAAATCCAGCAGCGCTTCGCGGCGCTTGAGAATCGTGAATATTCTGAACTTGAGATCGTTGCACCCGCAGAGTTGGGGGCCTTTCGGCGCGACCGGGCTGGCTCGTTGGGCGCTGTTTCCGCCGCCCTTCTGGATGCTCTCATGCATGCCGGCTTGTAATACTTATGAAAATCGTCAAAACCCGCGGCAGCCCCGATGCAGCTTTGATCTGCGCCGCGCAAACCTCGTAAAACCGGCTGCCGAGGCGGTCGTTTCCGCCAAGCGGCAGCGTTGCTGCGAACCGAGACTTCCAGTTCGCACCAGGAGCGTAAATTGTGATGCAGAGCCCGGACCTCATCATTGCGGGGCGCAAGATCGGCCCGGACTGTCCTCCTTACATCATCGCCGAACTGTCGGCGAACCATAACGGCAAGCTTTTGAAGGCGCTGGAGCTGATCGAAGCCGCCGCCGCCGCCGGCGCTGACGCGATCAAGATCCAGACCTATACGGCCGACACGATGACCATTCCTCACGATGGCGAGGAGTTTTTGATCAAGGGTGGCCTGTGGGATGGCTACAGGCTCCACCAGCTCTACCAGCAGGCTTACACGCCATATGAATGGCATGGGCAAATGTTCGCGAAGGCGCGTGAGCTTGGGATCACGATCTTCTCCAGTCCCTTTGACGAGACCGCCGTCGACCTGCTCGCAGGGCTCGATGCTCCCGCCTACAAGATCGCATCGTTCGAGTTGATTGACCTGCCGCTGATCAAATATGTCGCCAAACGGGGCAAACCGATGATCATCTCGACCGGGATGGCCAATCTCGGCGAGATTCAGGAGGCGGTCGAAACAGCGCGCAACAACGGCGCCGGCGGCATCGCGCTGCTGCACTGTACCAGTGCCTACCCGGCTCCGATCGAGGAAGCGAATGTGCGCACGGTGGCGCATCTCGGCCAGACCTTCAACGCCGTGTCCGGCCTTTCCGATCATGCACCGGGCTCCGCCGCCTGCGTCGCTTCGATCGCGCTGGGCGGCTCCATAATCGAGAAGCATTTTACGATCTCGCGCGCCGACGGTGGTCCGGACGCCGCGTTTTCGCTCGAACCGCACGAGTTCAAGCGACTGGTCGACGATTGCAAGTCGGCATGGTCGGCGCTCGGATCTGTCGGCTATGGCCCCGTCCAGAGCGAGAAGGCCAACATGCGGTTTCGCCGTTCGATCTACGCAGTCAAGCCGATCAAGGCGGGGGAGCCTCTGACGAGGGAGAACATCCGCGTCATCCGGCCCGGCTTTGGCCTGCCACCAAAGCATCTACCCGATGTCATCGGCCGCACCGCCGCGCGCGACATCGCCTATGGTGAAGCGCTAAAGTGGTCAGCGATCGCGTGACGGTCCCGCCATGGCGCCGCTAACGTCGGTTGAACAGAGACCGGAAAAGATTAATCCTACCGCTTCGAACTAACCACGGGAAATGCCTCTTTCGAAACCAGCATTGGCAGGTCATCTTGGAGAAACGACTTGAGATTTATGAAGAGGGGATCTTCTTCCAATCTAAAATTCGACAACGCCAGCGTCGCACTGCGAAAATATTCTTCAGGATCCCAGCGCTTATCGGGAACTAAAATCGATTTACTGCGAAATCCCTGGAGCATGCAGTAGGAATAAGCCACGGCGCGCCGACGCTGATCCTGCGGCATCGACCAAGCCTTTCGCGACACATCTAACAGAATACTTCTCAGAGCTTCCATGCTGGACGCCTCCTCGATAATACCAAGGCCAGAAAACTTATCTTCACCCGTCGCGATCATTCTATGTCCAGCCGCGGCCATTTCGTAGAGAACCGTTCCACGAACCGTGAGACCGGCATCGCAATGCTTCATGACCTCACCAGCGCTGAGGGCGCCATCTGCGAATCCGATATTCCTGATGTCGGCACAGTATTCACGCAGCGTATTCCACGAACCTTTCCAATCATGGCTGTCGTTCAGCGGATGCGGCTTGATAACCAGGTTGAGATGCGTCAGTTGCCGCGCAAGATCGACGACGTCGACAACAGCTTGCCAGTAATCGTCCGAGAGTTGCCTGGGCCGCGTCAGCGGGGCGTCCTGAAACACATGCGCAAATACACAGACCGTAGGATTTTCGGGGTTGACACCGCAGCTCTCAAGGAATGCCTCGCGAGAAGCCGGCAGCTGATCAACAACATCACGGTTCAATAGCGGCTCGATCGTCCGCGCCAGTGTGCCTTCAACAGCGCCGCCGAACAGGTCAAGCCTGGAATCATCCAGTAAAGCTTGATCGAAAACGTACCTTTCCAGCATCTCCTTCCAGTCGCCGGGAAGACCGGACGACAAGTCGGTCAGATCCCGATATCGCGTAACAGCAATCGGGATGTACTGTTCTACTAGGAATGTTGACGCGCCGTGCATGGCCGCAAAATCAGCCAGCTGTCCCGATACCGAATAGCAAATGTGCCCCAATACACTCGCTTGAACCGGGGACTTTCCAAACATCATGGGAAGGGCTTCGTAGTCGGCCAACACGAGCTTTGCAACTGCGATCAGTTCGTCGCGCAGATTGTCGATGGTGCCGAAGCCAAATCGTCTCAGAAATTCGTTGTAAATCAGAAGGCCGCATCGTGGGGATTGCGGTTCTGACAATGAGCGAATTGCTTGCCGGAGCGAGGATCCCGACTTGCCTTGCAGTCGCCTGCGAAGGTCACTCTCCGCATTGGCCGACCAAACCGGATCAGACAGGAGACGATTGCGAAATTCGGAAATATTGCAGAAGCGACTGACGCCAAACGAGCGAGCGAGCGCCTGGTTCGCTTCAATGCCTGCCTTTTGAACATCACCAAAGTCATCGGCGAAAATCCCGACGATTTCACCTCCCCATATGTGCTGTATGCACTTTGCAACGACGCAATTCGCGAACAGGTGAGAGTGCACATTGGCATTATGATAAAGGTCGAGAATTATGATGCGATCAGACTTGGGCGGGTCAGACTTGGGCGGGGTGGAGGATGTCCAGAATCGTCGATTTTCTTTTAGAAACTCGCTAATATTCATGGCGCCACGAAGACCCCTGCGATCTGGTTTTCAAATTTCTGATCGCGCAAACCAACCCGAAAAGATCACGTTCTATAAGCAGCTCTCCATCTGAGGTCCAGTCGGCCCAGTCCTTCCAATGAACAGCGTTTTTGAAGAATGACTTCTTCGCACTTAAGGTCTGAAAAAGTGGAAGGGCTCGTTCGATGTTGCGCTTTGGTCGCCTCGTCTACGTCACAAGCCAGCCATCCCGTCTTGCTCTAAGACCGAACGTTGGATCTCGGGTCGGAATCTCAAAACACAACAATTTAGATCCTCAAGTTTCGAGCGCGTGGGATAACCGTTCCATAACGTAATCTTGCTGTTCAGCGCTCAAGTTTGGATGAATAGGCAACGTTAGTGCGAAGTCGTAGTATTTTTCGGCAGCCGGAAAATCGCCACGGGAGAATCCCAAGGCCCGGTACCATGGTTGTAGATGGACCGGGATGTAATGGACGTTGACGCCGATACCTGAAGAGCGCATCGCTGCAAAAACTTCGACGCGAGTACGTCTTACGGTTTCATCCAGTTCAATGACATATAGATGCAACGCCGAGAGAGTGCCCTCCGGCACGAACTGGCGAATCACGGGAAGACCGGCAAGCCCTTCATGATAACGCGCCGCGATCGTGTGCCGCCGAGCAACGAATTCGGCGAGGCGATCAAATTGCCTCACGCCGAGCGCCGCCTGAATGTCGGTCATACGGTAGTTGAAGCCGAGCATCACCTGCTCGTAGTACCAAGGGCCTTCGGGAACGGCGGTCATATCAGCGGGATCGCGCGAAATGCCATGGTTGCGCAGCAGGCGCATGCGATGGGCGATCTCGGCAGAACGCGTGGTCGCCGCACCGCCTTCTCCTGTTGTCACAATCTTGACGGGATGGAAGGAAAAAACGGTAACGTCAGCGAGCTCGCTCGAACCGACGGGCCTATTCTGGTAGTATCCGCCTACGGCATGGCTCGCGTCTTCAAGGATGCGGAAGCCGTATCGGTCCGCCAACCGGCGGATGGAGGCAAGATCTGCGGAAGTACCGGCGAAGTCCACTGGAACGACAACCTTCGGCAGGGTGCCGTCGCGTTCGGCCGCTTCGAGCTTGGCGGCCAGTGCCTCGACATCCATGTTTCGGGTCTTGGCATTGATATCGACGAAATCGACGGTCGCTCCGCAGTAGAGACCGCAGTTGGCGGAGGCCACAAAGGTGTTCGGCACCGTCCAGAGTCGATCCGATGGACCGAGCCCGAGCGCAAGACAAGCGACGTGCAGCGCCGCAGTTGCTGAGGAAAAGGCTACCGCTTCAGGCGCGTCGACTGCCCGCGCCAACGTCTCCTCAAACCTCGGGACCATCGGCCCTTGGGTTAGGAAGTCTGACCGAAGGACTTCGACGACCGCCTCGATATCGGCGCTAGAGATGTCCTGACGACCATAGGGAATCATGTCTTGGTCCGTTCATAGAATTCCCGGATCTGTTCCACAGAGTAACGGACGGGGTTTGTACCGGAGTTGTACTCGAAACCCCGCGCTACAGGAGCACCAGTCTCCCCGAGACGGTTCTCCAAATAATCATAGCCGCGATCGTGGAACTTGATCGACGGCCGCATTACATAATGATCACTGAACTCAAGCGTCAAATGGCTATTATCCGCAGGGCACAATATCTCGTGCAGCTTTTCGCCCGGCCGGATACCAATCAAGTTCTGTGGCAGGTGCGGCGCAATCGCCGTTGCAAGGTCGACTATCCGGATCGACGGCAACTTCGGTACAAAGATCTCGCCGCCATGCATACGTTGGAAGCACTTCAGAACGAAGTCGACGCTTTCCTGCAACGATATCCAGAAACGAGTCATGGCGGCGTCGGTAATCGGCAATGACGTCGCGCCTTGCGCTATCAGTTTTTCGAAAAATGGGACGACCGATCCGCGCGAGCCGGCAACGTTACCGTAGCGCACGACCGAAAAGGCGGTACGTCGTTTGCCTGCCATATTGTTGGCAGCAATGAACAGTTTATCCGATGCAAGCTTGGTAGCGCCATACAGGTTGATCGGATTAGCCGCTTTGTCGCTTGAGAGCGCGACCACCTGCTCAACGTCGTTGGCAAGCGCGGCTGCCACAATGTTCTCCGCGCCATGAATGTTGGTGCGGATACATTCCATTGGATTATATTCAGATGCTGTCACCTGCTTCATAGCGGCAGCATGAACGAGATAGTCAATCCCACGCGTCGCTTCGATCAAACGCGCGCGATCACGCACATCGCCAATTAGCCAGCGAATACAGGGCGCGTTTATTTCCTGCTGCATCTCGAATTGCTTGAGCTCATCGCGTGAATAGAAAACCAGGCGCGCCAAGTCGTAGCGCTCGAGTAGTATATTCGCAAATTTGCGCCCGAAGGAGCCTGTACCGCCGGAAATAAATACGGATTTGCCGTTGAACACCTGGACCTCTCTTTGTCTGGGAGTGGCGTAACCGAAGTCCGCGCGATGTCAATGACGGGCCGGTCAGACTAAATCAACGAAGTGGCAAGTGATTGTATGTACCGAAAATTTAAACACGGGCGTAGCGTTAATGCAGCCCGCCCAGAATGGCGTGTGAGCAAATGACACCGGTTCGGTAAACCGGCCTGGAGGCCGGCGCATCCTTGTCCAAAGATCGATAGGTTACGCGCAGCTCCGTCTCGATCTGAGGTCGCCCTCCCAGTGGGCGCGATCTCCACCGCCAATAGCGGCGAAAGCCAGCCCAATGCCAACGCACCAGCGTCTCGGGCCGGACAATCATGAGAACCTGCAGGATCGACGGAAACCAGCGATACAGCTGGACAAAGAACCAGCGATCGCTGTTCGTGAGGCGAACCCGGCTTTTCAGCTTGCGTCGCAACGCTTAGTCCATACATTGCCATCGGCGCCCGCTTTTTCGGTGCCAGATGCAGGGATGAAGGCAAGGTGCGGCAATGCTAAGGGACGATCAGGATAGTGGGGGCGACCCTCACCGCCGTACAAGTCGGAACGTGCTCGGCGAGCCGCTTCAACTTTGTTCGATCAGGCCGATGACGGGGTTTTATCGGGACGGCTGCTGCGACACTGGACCAGAAGACAATGGTAGTCACACGGTCTGCGTCGTCGTAACTGCAGCGTTTCTCGATTTTTCTGTATCGCGCGGCAACGATCTTTCGACTCCATTGCCGGAGTTCGGTTTCCCAGGCCTGAAACCCGGAGACCGTTGGTGCTTATGTGCACCCCGCTGGCAGGAAGCATTCCAAGCAAACCGAGCACCGCGAGTGGTCTTGCGCGCCACTCATGAGGGTGCGCTGACACATTGCTCGCTCGCCGATCTCAAACGCTTTGCAGTGGATCTGGCGTGACCGCCCAACCGCGTCATCAACATTGCAAGTGACGTAGCCGAGTTTATCAAAACCGCGCTGAACTTGATATCTCATGTCATCTCGTGCGTACACTGATCCCCTTTGGCGTCAGGACCCAAACCCTAGCCTCGAGAAAGGGGAATTAGTGGCATTTCGAAAAGACGTCGGCTCTTTCTGGACGAACCCGATCGGTTCCGCTGCAGTCTGGACGGACGTGGGCGTCGCAGCCCAGGCATGCCCTAAAAGCCCTTCGATGATATAGTTCCAAAACTATTTGATCGCGAGCTGACTGCTAACAACTCTGGAAGGCACGCTGCGTGAGCGAATCCGTGTGGTTATTGATCGTCTCACTCGCAGCAATGGTCAGCGGGGTCGCTGTCGGTTCATGGCTGCGCGACCGCCTTCCGGAGCATCATCTCAACGATCAAGCCATCAGTGTTATCAAGTCAGGCGTGGGATTGCTTTCAACACTGGCAGCTCTCATTCTTGGTCTGCTGATCTCGACGGCAAAGATTTCTTATGATTCAACCGCATCCCAGCTAAATCAGATATCATCTGATCTGGTTTTGCTTGACCAATTGCTTTCCGAATATGGCCCGCCGGCCGACGGAGCGAGGGAAGCCTTGCGGCAGCAATCCGCAGCACTGGCAAATGGCATCTGGGCTCCGGCAAGCCAGCTGGGCCATCACGCGTTCGTGGCGTCGGACGCCTGGAAGCGCTTCTCGGCTACTATCTATCAACTGCCAAATGCGACCGAGCAGCAACGCCAGTTCAGGAAGCAAATCGACGAGGTCATAAACCGCGGCGCCCAGGCTCGCCTACATTTGTACACCGACTCGGGCAGCACGCTTCCAGTACCTTTTCTGGTGCTTCTTATTTTCTGGCTCGCCGTTATCTTCGCAAGCTACAGCATTCTCGGAGCGATCAATCCGACTGTAATGGTCTTCGTAGGTCTCTTTGCATTGTCAGCAGCGAGCGCTTTGTTTTTGATTGCTGAACTCAACACGCCCTTCAGCGGGCTCCTGAAGCTACCAGAGACCCAGATCTCGCAAGCCCTTTCACCTTTATCGAGATGATCACTTAACTATACAAGCAAGATCTAAACGATGGAGAAAGTTCGAGTCCTCCAGTCGGCTTCCGAAGTCGCCTAGCCGCGCGGCGACTTTTTTCCAAGTCAAAATCGCTCTGCACCGACGCTGCTGGATCGCGTGCAGTAAATCTGTCGAGAGTTTCGGCAAGATCGTAAGAATGGTTAGCGAAACAGACCGAAATCGATTTCACGAAGAATAAGAATGCAGCAGCCGGCCCAGAAATCTGTAATGTCAGCGTGCTGGAGCCCCCCGCAGCTTGTGGTCCACGCCTCGCCGAACTTGTGCATTCGTTCATCCTTCCTGCCTATAAGGCTCAAGACAAAGTATTCTTGCCAGTCCGTGCATTTCTAAAGACCATGCCACTCGTCTTTGACTTAGATCAAAGCAACCGCCCATCGCGAATGTTCTCGAAGAAAACTGAACTCAAAAAGGAACCCTAACATGAGTGATCTAGTCGTGATCGCGTTTCCTACGGAAGAGAAGGCTGAAGAGGTTCGTCAGAAATTGCTGACGATGCAGAAGGAATATCTGATTGAGCTCGGCGACGCGGTGATCGCAGCGAAGGATGCTCAAGGCCGTGTCAAACTCAACCAGCTACTCAACACTACGACTACGGGTGCGGTTTCGGGTGCTTTTTGGGGAACACTTATCGGCCTGATCTTCTTGATGCCGCTGGCAGGGGCTGCGCTTGGCGCGGCATCCGGTTCACTTAGCGGATATCTAACGGATGTCGGCATCAACGACAAATGGATGAAGGAAACTGCCGCCGCAATTCAGCCTGGGACCGCTGCGCTCTTCGTATTGGTACGTAAGGTCACCGCCGACAAAGTGCTAGAAGGTCTAAGAGGTGAAGGCGGAACGGTGTTGAAAACATCGCTCGATCATACGAAAGAAGTGGCGCTCCAAGCCGCGCTAGCGGGCGTTCAAGCGGCTACTCGTTGATAGGAAGCTAATCGGAGGCTGCCGATTAGTGCTAACGATCAGAGGGTAGATCGGCAGCCTTGCCAGATATTTCCTGGCGCCCTGCGCGGGCGTTAGAATGGGCTTTGGGCACTGGCCATCCGATCCCTCAACAAGCAAGGACGATTGGGTCAAGCTGAAGGCCGCTTCGCTGGTTCGGATACGGTGGGACCCTGAGCGCGATCTTCACCTTCAGCCGCTGCCATATCGCGCGATCCAGATCGGTATCGGTAGAGAAGCTGTGCCGCGTTACGTCGAGCAATGGGTTCAACGGATCACCGACATCACCGATCTCGCGCATACGATCCACAACCTTGTATGTACCGAAAACTTGAACACGGGCGTAGCGGTGATGCGGTCCGCCCAGAATGGCGTGTGAACAAATGACACCGGTTCGGTGAACCGGCCTGGAAGCCGGCGCATCCTTGTCCAAAGATCGAGGGGTTCTGACACGGTTGCAATGGTCGGCATAAAATTGAGTACCCGGCGCAGATGCACCTCGCTCAAGACAATGATGTGGTCCAAACACTCGCGCCGGATCGATCCGATCAGCCGTTCGTTGTCCCGACTATCGGTTCCGACCTGCTCTATGCCTTCGTCATCGTCCGGCTCGACCGCAGAGAGATGGTCTGGATCAACGTCACAACAAATCCGACAGCGGAGTAACTTGAGCAATTCGGAGAGATCGCCTGGCCGTCGCGAGACGATAGCTGTCACCGTTTTGCAGCCGGCTCGGTCAGCAGAATGGGTGTGGTGCCGGGTTCAGCGCCTTCCTCCGCCAATGTCGAAGCCTCCAGCTTCCGCGAAACTCCATTCCGAAACCGCAATGGAGTGGCTGTAGACCTGCCGCGACGGCGCGGACGACATGGATGGAGGCGCTCGCCACGTCGGGCGGGGTAAGGTCGGCCACCGTGATCTCGACTCCATCGCCGGCCAGACGGGCCGCCAATTCAGCAAGGCTCGGAATCGGCTCGTCATGACTCTCCACCTCCGGTTCGTAGCTCGGCGCGTTTCGAAGAAACGCCAACTCCTCCTCTCGCTTAGGCAAATAATAACAAGCGTGGTCGAGAAACTGGCCGCAGCGCACCTCCTCTGGACGCATTGGCCGCGGTCCACTTCCCTCTCGCAGCATCTTCCTCAGGCCGAAGCCCGAGACGGCCTGCTCCAGCATCGCCCCTCGGGCCGCACGCCGGAGACAGGGATGCGCCGCCGCAGTGGCGGATAGGCCGGGCCATGACCGTCCGTCTCCCATGGCTGTGCACAGAACCACCGGAGTCTTTCCCGCGCCCTCGAGCAGGTAAAATGCGACAGAAGCGCCCGCGGACATCAGTTCACCGGCGATGTCGCGGGTCTCGGCATCGCAGAGATTGAGCGGCAGTTGGCGCCCCGGGTCGCGGCAGAGCCACGCGACCATGACCGCGTCCCGTTCAATGAGCTCCAGAACGGCCCGCATCGTTGCACTTTCCAAGTCCGCTCCAGCGGCTAGCCCGTTCGAAGTGACTTGCGCGACGAAATCCGAAAACACGGACGGAAACTTGTAGTACAGTTGACTGGCCAGTACCCACGTCTTCGTTCCGGTTCGCAAATTGTTCGCCAACCTCCAAAAATGAACTGCCTCGCGATCGAAGGGCGCGAATGGAAAGCCTTCGGCGGCATATTGCGCAGCATCATACATTCCAACCCGACGCGGATCGAGCACTAGGCCATCGAGCTCGGCCATACGGGCTTGGACCAGGGTATCAAGATCGCAGCGCGAAGCGGCATATCTTTCGAACGCTTCTCCGATCGCGCCGAGCATTGCTGTCCCTCCCGCCATCCCCTTGCCAGACGCCGGCTCCGGTAGGGTAGGATCGGTTCGAAACGCGCAAAAAGGGGCAATCTCCGCAACCGCAACAAAAGCTTTGCGCGCGAACTGCGGCAGCTCCCGGAGGACCGGCCCGACAATCGGTCCTGTTTCCGGATCGATCCAGTTCCGGAACGCCGTTCGGATCGTCTCTACGTCAGTCTCGTCAACGGTGGCCGAAAGGTCCGGCCGCGGCAGTGCCGGACCATCCGTTCCACAGGTCTCGCACCAAGGCATCGGAACGAAGCCATGGCGCGCCGAGGTCTGCCCGTGCACCTCGACGATCCGCACATGCGCGCGCAGCGACCCTTCAGCAACTGAGCGGAGATAGCGCCGGACCTCCACCGCAACCGATTGCCCGAAGGACCGCGCCACGTCCCACGGCAGAGGTGGGTAATTCACAACCGTCAGACGATCGGCGCGCGCCACCGCCTCGGGATCGGGGTTATGCGCACGGCGCCGCTGACGTGCACAGAGCCAGCAACCCGCGGTGCCTGGAAGGGAGATCGGGCCGATGCAACCCCGCGTGCCGACGATCTCCGCCCCGAGAAAGGCGATCCTGACAGCGCGGCAAGCGCGCTCCAGCTCGACTTGCCGTCCTACCCTGACCGGGGCCAGCGCGCCTACGACGAGGTCCACATCCGGAGGTAAATCCCATTCTCTGTCGGCGCATGCGTGCAAGCGGGCGATGCATTCCGGGGCCATGATTTTGATCCTGCTGCACAGAGCTTCCGGACTGGTTGCCGCGTCGCAATTGCCACCCGGCTCAGGATACCAGAACGACAGGTACGCTATCCCCGAATGGGCGAGTTCTTCGGCCAAGGCCGGCACCCAATCGGCATCGCCAGCAATAAGCACGTGGCCCTCGCGTGGGCGCGGCGCCTGCGTCGCAGCACTTCCAGCATCCGCCACGCCCGCTATCTCAAGCAACTGGGTCAGTTCAGTGTAACAAGCCTCCATTCGGCCGCCGTGCGGCCGAATCCCGTAGACTTCTCCAGAAGTCGGATCGGCATAGGCCAGAAGCGCCTCGATCATCTCCCTGACCGTTTCGCTCCGGATCAGGATCGGGCCGGCTAGGCCGATCAGCAGAACGCCGTCCGGCTCTAGATGAATACGGTCCCGCGTGATCCGCATAACCGTTCTCCGAACCGGCTTGCGCCACCGCCTACGCAGCTTCGACGGGAGCAGCCTCGGCCGGATCAGTCGCCGAATCGGTGCGATTGAAAGCCGCCGCCAAAAGCAACCGTTCCGCCATATTGCGCTTGGAGCTGGGGCAGGGCGCTCGGCCCTCGACCCATTCCTTCGGACATGCGCCCCCACAAACAGGAAGCATTCGGCAGCGGCTGCAGCCGAAGGCGCCGCTCTGAACTTGATCGTTGAAGCTACCAAGGACATCGCGCGTCGTGCCCCGCTCGCCGCTCATGACATCACCAATGGCAAATCGGTTTGGCGTGCCGTAGCTCGGCACATAGGAGACCTCGGTGCAGTTGAAGAGCGTGCCATGCGCATCGACCAGCGCTCCCTGCGGCTGCACCGCAAGGCAGACGACATGCTGCACCTTGGGGACGAGCGGCACCGAAAAGCCCAGCCGTTTCATCTCCACGAACCAGGACAGCTCCATGCGGGCGTAGTCCTCCGGGTCAAGGCTCCGCCGATGGGCATCATTGCCCCAGGAGTGGATCGGCGCCGTATAGAACTGGACCGCACGGTGCAGCCCCTCGTCATGCAGGCGCTGTAGCAGCCGTACAACATCGGGCGCATTCTCCCGGTCGACATTGCAGCGGACCTTGATCTCCACCGGATCGGAGCCGATCGTATCCGCCAGCGCCACGAGGTTCGCAAGGATCTGGTTGAAAGTCGGTTTACCGGATTTCGTATGCCGTCGCCGGTCGTGATACATCGCAGTTCCATCGAGCGACACGGTGATAGACACAACCCCGAGTGTATTCACTAGCTCAGCGCCTATCTTCGGGGACATTGCCAGTCCGTTGGTAACAATGCTCGCCCGGTATTCAACATTCCTTTCTTCCGCAATTCGGCGAAGCTGGGGCGTCAGGAAGCGCATCTGCACAAGTCCGGAAAGCGGCTCGGCGCCAAACCAGCAGAGGTTCAGCTCTGCAAACTTCCCGGCATCCAGTCTGTCTCGGACGTCCCGCAGAATGGCCGTCTCGTTCTCTGTGCTGAGGTTTCTTCGCTCATGCGTCTGGCCGCAGTAGCCACAGCCGAGCTGGCAATGCGCGGTCGGCTGGATTACGTAATTCAGATGAGTATTGGTCCGGATCGCCTCGCGATTGCGCGATAGCACAACCGCGAGCTCGTCCTCCGCCTGCGGCACCAGTATTTCCGCTTCCGACAGCTCGGTCCGGGTCTTGGCGTTCAGTTTCTCGAATGCGCCCGACCGCAAGACTTGCCAGATCGATAGCGGCAACTCGAAAACGACGCCCGTCCGGGTGGCGAGAACCACTAGAAGGGGTGCGTTATCCTCGGAGAATATAGGTGATGCGACAACATATGAGGACAGCTTCTGCATGATCGGGCCTCATTAGCAGCTAAGCACGGTTATCAAACCGAGCAGCGTACCCGCATCAGAAACGTCCGGCGGAATAACATTGGCTTCCGCCGGACGAGGCGAACGGACTTACTTCCGGCCCCCGGCTTTCGCCGCCAGCGCAGCTTCCGCACCGCCGCAGCCGCTGTTCTGACAACCAGTGTTCTGGTCCGACAGCGCCTTAAGCCGGCTCAACTGAGCCTCGGAAAGGCTCGACGCCGCCGTGCCGGTTGTCATTTGTTCGACTGCCTTGCTCAGACTCAGCTTGGCACTAGAAAGGGCTTCGATAACAGAATCGAGTTCTTCGGCCATTTTGGCAATCCTTTCAAATTGAAAGACGCCCATCGCACCCGGAGCCGAAACAAATAAATAATCTTCTCCAAAACCGGCACCGTTGTGCTCCGTGATGGACCGCTCCATTATATGCGATTACTTATGATCAAGCTGTGATGCCCCATGATCAGATTTAGTGCGTTAAATGTTAAAATGATGCCCTCGACATACGCTGTAGCAATTCGGCGACACGATCACCGTCTCAGTTTCAAAATCGCCGGAGCACCTAGAACACTTAGCGCCAAACGATACAGCCCAGCAAATATCAACCGATCCAAAGTGCTGAAATTGCCAGCCGGATTAGGTTTCCGACAGGGACACTTAGGGGTACAGCTGTTATTCGGAGAAACTTCGTCAGAAAGCCGTTTCGATCTGGTGGCGCGAAACCTTCAACCAGCTCGCGTCGCCGGTTTGTCAAAGCAGAGCAGTCTTGCGCCGCGGTTCGGGGAGTTTCGTAATCTCGGGCCGGCATGAAAGTCCGTCGGCGCTTTCAATAAGCTCCCGACAGATGGCGTTCCCGACTTACGAGCGGCTGTCTGAGAATTAGCTTGCGCCAAGCGACGGCTAGGGAGACAGCTCGCGATGAGGTTTCTGGTGATGGCAGTGGCGGTGCTGGCGTTGTTCGCAGTGCCTGCACAAGCGCAGATGGGAGGCGGCAAGCGTGGGCATAAGGGCGGCGGTCCTGCAGCCGCAGGCAACAAGCCCAAGGTCGACGAAAAGGCCTATCAGGAAGCTCTCAAACGCATTCCCGATTCCAAGGAAAAGTACGATCCATGGGCTGTGACTAAGTCGCCTGCAGCTGGAAAGTCTTCGAAGAGTGCGCAATGAAATCATGTTTATGGGTGGGATTACCTATCCGAGCCTGGCGAGAGCTGTGTCGTCGGCAGGCTGATATGCTCTGCTGGAGTCCGCCGATCATCGCGGGATGACCGCCGTCGCCTCCGGCCAGCGTTCAACACGAACCTCTTTGGATTATGCCTTGCGTCGCCATCGGGCATGCCTCAAGTCCGACATCGCGCCAATTCCTAAAAGGGCCCACGAACGGACTCATGCATCACATCTCGGGAACCTGAGGCTCTGGCCGTTTTTAAGGTTGATCCCGAAGGGCCAAGGGCGGTGCCGTTCCCATTGCCCCCGCGTGCAATACGGCGTGACAATCGGCGAGGCTATGGAACCGTCTGCGGCGGACAACAGTTTACCCCGCGACGAAGCGGAGTGGCGCGGCCGGATTTTGATGGTTCAGACGGCGCGGTGTGTCTCCTACTTTCTAGACCGAACCATCCGACTTGAGGGCGAAGGAAAGGGCATGCGCGCCTTGATCCTGGCATTGTCCATTCTAGCGATCATCGATAGCGCGCACTTTGCTATGGCTGGTCTGAGCAGCACGCCTCGCGAGACGTTGATACCTGCCGATACGGCGATCGCTACCGACGAAGCGACTCAGAAGACCGAGGAACAGATCGGCCTCACCAAAACAAAGCGCCGTGAAGTGCAACGTAGGCTAACCAGGCTCGGGTTCGACACCAAGATCAATGGGAAGTTCGATGAATCGACTCGCGCCGTTATCGCGCGCTGGCAGGAGAAAAACGGCTACCCTACGACTGGCTTCCTCAACGCCACCCAGCATAAGGTACTAACGGACACCAGCGCGAACGCCGGCAAATCTGGCCATCAACACCGTCGTCGCGCTGGGGGCCGCGCTCGCTATTCGCGTGGTGTCGGCGGTCCAATCGGCGCGATCGGCGGCGCTGTGCACGGCGTAGGGCGTGCGGTGGGCGGACTGTTCCGCAGATGACTCGTCTAGCTTGGCATTTTGTAGAACGGCTATGACGATTGACTCGCCAAGGGCGAGTTCATGTAGCGGGGCATACGCAGTGGTGGGGCCAGAGGGTGATATCGGAGATGGTCATTCGCGTCGATTTTGACATGTCAGCAGCATGTCCGGTTATGGGGTAATCTGGGAAGCGACGATTGTTTCATGGTTGAAGGCATAAGTCTGAATTTGATTTAAGCGATCAACGGGAGCCTCGGACCATGCGCTCTCCACTCGCTGATTTGAATGGGCTGCCATAAAGCCCGCGCGAATGGAGCATGAACCGCGTAATTCCACGCGCACCTTCTTCAGGTCTTCACACGCACCCCAGTGAATTGACGGCTGTCATCTTGCGATCGGCCCACCTCTTAATGTCTCCGACCGTTAGCACCTTGAGGAATGGGTTGGCGTTGACCAGCTTTTCGCGTGTGGTCCGACACCTCGCGTCAGCGTCGGCCATAAAGGAAGCAGCATCGGCATTTTCTGGGCTGGACCATAGCGCCACGGCGCCTGCGGGTTCCGCGTAATAGGCAAGGTAGAAAGAACCAAGCGTAATCGGCAGAGCGCGCTTGTTTAGCGTCAAGGCATATTCCTCAACCGCGCACCGTCGTCGTGCCCTGGAAGAACCCATCCTCTGATGACGCCACCGTTGGCCCTGGCCGCCCGCCGAAAGCAACACGCTGGAAAAAAGGAGGTCCCTCGCCCAATCCTAAAGGGCGTCCGCGAAAAGATTCCATGTTCGCAGACGTGAAGAGGCTATTCGAAGATGCATTGAAGCAGAAGGTTCCGCTGACGCGCAACGGCCGACGCATGACCCTGGCGAAGGTTGAGCTGGGCTTCGAGCAACTGGCAAACCAGTTTGCCAAGGGTGATCGCCACGCGCGGCGTGACGTTTTTACGTATTCTGAACAGCTGGGCATTGACCTTACCGGTAAGGCAGAAGCTCTCAAAAAGAGACGCTGGCACCAAACCACCAGGAGATCCTCGACGCCTATTTAGCCCGTCAACGATCGTCGGACGAACGGCTTAAAGATGAGCGCGTGATTGCGCCGGTCGATTTGCTCGATAACGACGCGGAAGAAGTGGGCTAGTATGAGCCACACATCAAATGCCCTTGATACGGCAGTCCTTGTGACAATGCTGTTCGAGGCGGCGTTCCCTTCGGCCGAGGCTATCCAGTTGACCCGCTGTCAGACGACAGACCTCGCCGTCGTCGGTTACCCCGATCGCTGCGAAAGTTGCGTGGAGATCGTCAGGTCTTTCATTTGCACTCCAAAAAGGAGACCCAGTTCGCAAGCTCGGTCTGGCGTATCGCGTCACTAACAATATCTGCGTCCAGTCCGAGACGCCATGCGATGTCACGCCGCTTTGGGTCTGCTTCGAGCGCGGACAGATCGGCGGCATATCGTTCGAGTTCAGCAAGATCAGCGAAAAAGCCCTCGTCAACCAAGGTCTGGCCGTAACGACGGATCACGGAAGCAACGTCGTGCAGACGATATTCCGGATGATACTGCACCCCCCAAAATACGCCCCGTCCAAAGCGGATCTCCGCTGCCTGCACCTCGCAGATCGCATTTCGTGCCGTGATGACGGTATCAGCCGGAAGACGGGTAACGACATCGCTATGGATGGCCGGCGCGTCGAATGCCGCGGCGCGACGCGCATGCATTGGATGTAGGTGTCCCTCCGTGGTCAGCGTGATCTTGCGCGCGAATGCCACTTCCCGACCTGCGGGATTGAGCCCAACCTCCCCTCCTGCCGCCACTGCCGCAAGCTGCAATCCCCAGCACGACCCGAACATCGGAATCCCGCGAGCAAAGACCTCGCGAACAAACTCGATCTGCCGCATCGATTCGGCTTCGCACTGGTAGATGTTGAGCGACGAGCCGGTAATGGCAACGCCATGATAGGCATCGATTGGCTGAGGCGACGAAGCACCTTCGTCAGTTCCAAGATAAATATCGACCGCCGCTTGGGGAGCTAGGGTCCGGAGTAGATCGGCGTAGCTCTCGCCCGGAGTCGCCCCCGCAGTTTGCGCAATCCGGCGGCGGCCGGATCGAGAGTTGCCTTCAAGAACCAATAACCGCAGCAAGGCCTATCCCCCGAGGTCACCGCGGATCGCGGCTAGCGTGAGTTTCTCGAACTCGGCTTCGGTCAGTGACCGGGGATTGGCGCTAGCGGTCGGATCCTTGACCGCATCTTTCGCAATCATTCCGGCATCTGCTTCCTTGACGCCGAGTTCCGCCAGCGTATGCGGTACCCCAAGATTCTTCCGCAAGGCCATAATCCAGTTCAGCACAGTATCGAAATCACGGCCCGGCAGGTCGAGTGCGCGAGCAATGTGCGGGATCTTGTCGGCGATGGCTTTCTTGTTGCACACCATGACGTAGGGGAAGATGACACCGTTGGTGAGGCCATGGTGCGTATCGTATCGCGCGCCGACGGGGTGCGACACCGAATGGATCGCGCCGAGCCCTTTCTGGAAAGCCGTGGCTCCCATCGACGCCGCCGCGAACATGTAGGCGCGAGCTTCCAAGTCGCTTCCGTCGGCGACGGCGCGTGGCAAATAGGTATCGACGATCTTTATACCCTCCAGCGCCACGCCATCGGCGAGCGGATGAAAGGCTTTCACACAATAGGCCTCGAAGCAGTGCGCCAGCGCATCCATGCCCGTTGCCATGGTCAGAAACGGCGGTAGGCCGACCACGAGCTCCGGGTCCTCGACGGCGACCTTCGGCATCATCAAGGGGTGAAAGATGATTTTCTTTTCGTGCGTGTCTTCGCGAGTGATCACGCTTGCGCGCCCGACTTCAGAGCCGGTGCCGGCGGTGGTTGGCACCGCGATAATGGGGGCGACGCCGTCGGTGTTGGCTCTTGTCCACTGGTCGCCGACATCCTCGAAATCAAAGACCGGCCGCGACTGGGCAACCATGAACGCCACGCACTTGCCGACGTCGAGTGCCGAGCCGCCGCCGACTGCGACAACGCCATCGTGACCACCCTGCTTGAACGCCACAACGCCGGCCGTCAGGTTGGACTCGACCGGATTGCCTTTGACATCGGAGAAGATGCTGATCGGGATTCCCGCCTCGCGCACGAGCCGTGCGATGCTCGCGATCATGTCAGACTTGGCGAGTCCTGCATCCGTGACAAGCAATGGCCTGGTGATGCCATGAGCCCGGCAGAGATCCGGCAACTCGGCGATGCGCCCGGGCCCCGCAATGACGCGCGTCGGAAAATTCCAGGCTCCAGTGATTTGAACGTGCATGGACGGCTCTCAATGCTTCAGTCGGAGATAATATGATTTGAGCCGGGACATCGTTCACGATATCACTCTTGGGAAGCGTCGGGTTTCAGATGATCTCAAAATAACGGGCAAGTTCCCAATCGGTGATCGCCTTGCGGAATTCGCGCTCCTCCCATTGCCGTGTCATGGCAAAATGCTCGATGAAGAGCTCGCCGAACAATTCTCGGGCAATGGCAGATCCGGCGAGCCGATCCGCAGCCTCCGACAATGTACGCGGCAACGTGCGGGCAGATGCATGCTTCATGTCATAGGCATTTCCGGTGATCGGTTCATCAGGCTCAATCTTGTGCTCGATACCCCAGAGTCCCGAGCCGAGCGCGGCGGCGATGGCTAGATATGGATTGATGTCGGCAGCGGCGATTCGGTATTCGACGCGCTGGCTCGACGGCGATCCCGGTATCACGCGCAAGGCGCAAGTGCGATTTTCGATACCCCAGGTGGCGTCGGTCGGAGCCCAGAAACCCGGGATCAGTCGCGAATAGCTATTCACGGTCGACGCGACCATGGCCAGAAGTTCAGGCAGAAGCGCCTGCTGGCCTCCGACGAAATGACGCATGGTGTCGGACATGTAGCCCGGACGGCCGCTTTCGTGGAATGCCGGCTTGCCATCGGCACCGCGCAGCGACAAATGCAGATGGCCGGACTGGCCGGGATAGGCATCCGACCATTTGGCCATGAACGTCACCATCTTGCCCTGACGTTCGGCCCATACCTTGGAGAAGGTCTTGAACAGGACCGCGCGGTCGGCGGCCGCGAGCGCATCCGTGTACTGGATGGCGGCTTCCAGTACGCCGGGCCCCGTTTCCGTGTGAAAGCTTTCCAGCGGAATGTCCATCTCATCGCATAGCGCGAGCAGCCCGCGATTGAGATCCGCCTCGACCGACGAACGCAGTACGGAATAGCCGAACCAGCCGGGCGTAAGGTTTTTCAGATCGCGAAAGTTCTTCTCCCTGATGCTGTGCGGTGTCTCGTCGAAGACGAAGAACTCGAATTCCGCAGCGACCGTGGCGGTAAATCCCATCTCGGTCGCCCGATCGATCACGCGCTTGAGAAGTCGCCGCGGGCAGAGCTGCGCTGCCGCGTCATCAAACTCGCCGAGAAAGAACAGCATGCCCGGCTCGGTCGGCAATTCGCGGCAGGTGGCGGGGTCAATGCGGGCGGTCGCATCCGGAAATGCGGTGTGCCAGCCGGTGAAGGTCGACTTGTCATAGAGCTGGTCACTGGAGTCCCAGCCGAAGATCACATCGCAGAACTTGAACCCCGATTCGAGCGCGTTGAAAAACTTGTCCCGCGCCAGATATTTGCCGCGGATGACGCCGTCGAGATCGACCACGCCGACCTTGACGTGGGACAGACGGCGCGCCTCGATCAGCGCACGGGCATCTTCAGCACTCTTTACGCTTCTCGCATCCATGGACTGGGCCTCGTTTGGCGTGGCGGCGGATGAGCGTTTGGTCAGACCGGGCAGATCTCCTACAGCTCATCTTCACACGCCGTGACGAATATGTCCGCATTTTCCTTGCTGAAGCAGAGCGGCGGCCGAATCTTCAACCTGCTGCCAATCCTGACCCGGAAGGATCAGCAAACCGTCAAAAGCAGAAAATCATGTTCGCCGGCACCGACACCGCCTATGATCTGGCGAAGAAGTACAAGCTCAAGACGGCTTGGGGTCCGGACATTCTGTCCGACCCGTTGGTCTCTATACCTATGGGCTAGAGAGCGGTTCATATGACGCCAAGGTTCGACGCGATCTGTTGCGGCAACGCGCCTTTGCGTACGAGGACCTAGAGCAGTACGAGCGCGCCGAGAACGACTATGATGCGGCCCTGAAAATCGAGCCTCTGGATCCCAGCTTCTACTCCAAGCGAGGATTCTATTTTTTCAGACGCGGACGTTACGACGATGCGTTAGTCGATTTCCGCAAAGGCAGCGCGTTGGTTCCAACTGATGGAGGATTCCCCTTCGGGGAAGGCGAGGTCCAGCAAAAGCTCCGACAATATGGAAGGCCGTCGAGCGCTACACTGAAGCAATCCGAAAGGATGGCGAGGTCACGAGCTACTACCGCGAACGCGGCAATGCCTACAACGCTCTGGACTCTTTCGAGGAAGCCAAAGCTGACTACGACAAGGCTTTGGCCCTCGGCTACTATCCAGCGTCGGCACCGCGCGAAACTGCCGATGCTCATCTCGGTCGTGGGTTCGCGTCACACCGTCTCGGCCTCTATAGGCAGGCGATCGAGGATTACAACGCCGTGTTGAAAATCATGCCACGATCGAGCCAAACACTCGCGTGGCGTGGCGCGGCGTACCAGAGCCTTGGTAAACGCTCTGAAGCGGTGACCGACTACAAGGCGGCGTTGGAAATTGATCCGCAGAACAAGACCGCCCTGAAAAACCTCAAATCGTTAGGCGAGCAACTGCCCTAAAAGGATACCAATGTCGGCGCAGCGAGCGAATTTCACTATCCTGCTGGGGCTCTTACTCACACCGCTTGCTGGCTTTCTCGGCGTGATCTCTTCGGCGGTTTTGCCGCTGTGGCTTTTTGGATTCCTTCTTGGGCCTACTGCTATAGGCGTCCTTTCTCTCGTGACCATATTTCAGGGAGCGTGTACGCGTGGCCGCTCACTTGCGTGATTCTGCCACTTGCCGCCGCATTCTTAAGACCCGTAACGCATGTCTCGGTGCTGGCGTTTGTGCTCATTGGCCTCGTAGGTGGACCGCTATCATTTGCATCAATAAGTCTGGTGTCCGGTACCCCCTACATCTGGATACGCTTGCAATAGCGTCGGCTGTCACGGGAACTATCCTGGGGGCCATATTTGGTTTTGCTCTCTGGCGGTATGACAAAATTAGGGAGCGAGCCGAAACAGTTGGCGGCAAATCACCTGCGCAAACGCTGAAGTTAGGTGTCGTGATTAGCGCAACTTTCCTGATGCTTGCACTGGCTGGCTTGATGCTAGTTCCGCAGCACGACAAATGTTCAAGCGCAGCGGGGGTTGTTGAGTGATTAGAGCCGAAAGCGGTCCGGGCCCGACAAGACAAAAAGGACTTACCAGTCGCGAACTTTATTGCTGTCCCACCATCCAGAGCGTCGTCATTGTGACGACAATAGCGATGAACTGGAGAAGGACGCGCATTCGCATAAGCTTTTGCGATAGGTTGGGACTACCGCCGCGCATCATGTTGATCAGACCCATGAGCAGTACGGCAGCGACCGCAGCCACCGCGATCGGAATCAAAACGTTGCTCAGGAATAGGGTCATGGTGATGGCGATCTCACGCCCGCTTAATGTAAGTAACTGAGTGAGACGGGAGTGGTTCCGGGCAACCGCGCGTTCTTTGGCCCACAGCCCCATAGAAACGCCCTACGCGGCCCTGAACTCGCTCTTGACGGCCTCAAGACTATTCGCGGCCGCCCGTCCGAATGGCTTTTGAAGCGCGGCCAACATCGGCATGAATGACGCTACCCGCTGGGTAGCCATACCCCTCCGGAGAGCGTAGTCCCGAACTTCGTGCGAAACCAAAGACACTCCTCAGCAGGTCACGGCCGCGACACGCGGGACGGACGCAACGAGGTCGCGCTCTTGGCAAGCCCGCCCGCAACCTTCGGCGTTGATCCCGCTATTACATCTTCGGACGCGGATCATCCTTGGGATTGATGTAGTTGATGCCCCATGGACCGGAGCTGTTGAGCTGAATAATCGTGGCGTCGTCGGCGAAGAACGAGTGCACCGAACGAGCGGCCATAGCAAAGAAACTACCCGCGGGAAGAACCTGAGCTTTGTCGTGATCGTCCGTCGTTCCCATTCCCAGCCGCGCTGCTCCCGAGAGCACGGTGACGATCTCTGGCTTGGGATGAGTGTGCGGCGCAATGTGATAGCCCTTTGGCACCTTCAGCCGAAGAGCAAACAGACCTTCCTTGCCCGGGTCGCCATACAGCACTGCCGCCTGCGCACCCTGCGGGAGGGATGATGGCGCTGGTCCCCACACGATGTCCTGGGGCGCAAACAACTTGTGCTCGCCTGTCTCTTGGCCAACGGCGCTGCCGGCCAGCGTTGTGAGTCCGATAGCCGTTATCGCAACAATGCTGAGAAGAGTATGCCGATTCATTGTGGCTTCTCCTTTGACATAGGCGCGGCCCGTGAACGGCTACGCGCCCGGCGCAGATGCGAAAGTTCAAATCAGACTGCTCAGCCGAGCAGCCTGCCTCGCCGAAACATGAAAATGCCGGGAACGAAACTTCTGGCCACCGCGAGAACGCCACTCTCGCAGTTTTCCAACGCGATCTTCTGGGCAAGCATCACGTCACCGATCGGCAGCTCACCCATTGTTCGAAAACACAGCCCTAGCCTCGGGTGGCCTGTTTCGTCGACCTCGCAGACGTTCGACATGGTGCCGGGATAAATCCTATACCGCCTGCCCGTGTCGCCACCGACGACTTCGAAGTATTCCTTTTCCGCGAACTGCATCCGTTGCACCGGTGACAGCCACTCCCGCAGAAGCCGCAAAGACCGGCCCTCCGCAGTTCGCTCGGCCCCAAGTCTGATGAAAAGCGCCCTTACGGCTCTTATACGCGAGCGTTCGCATGGTGGAAGTCGCGACATGGCGCTGACCGTTTCTACCCGCCGACCAGCCTGGGGAAGAACACGGTTTCTTCCGCGTCCGGGTCGAACGATCGGATTTGCGAGACCTGCCCCGCACCGGTCCGAACCGCGGCGGTGAAGCCGACCTTCGTCAGCTCGCAAAATCGCTGCTCCGCCTTAGCCAGTTCCTGTGCGTCATTCGCATTGAAAAAGTTCCGGCTGTCGCCGGTACGGTCCATCACGATCTGGATTGCCATGATCGTCCTCCTCGGATGCTAATAGCCAAGGACCTCGATCAATTATCCGGCTGAAGCTGCGGAACTTCAAGAAAATAGATTCGTCGCGAACCCAAAATTTGGATTACGCGCTCAAATCACTCGGCACTTCGCCAAACGCTTTCAGCAAAACAGCATCAGCAAACTCACCGCTGGCCGGATCGCCTGTACGGCTGAACGCCACAGCGCCGATATTCCCCTCAGTTCACACAAATTCGCCCAAGCATCTCGTATCGCCGCATTCGTGCTCATGCATTCGACAGCTTCGCGAGGTTCGGGGCCATCAGTGCCCGCGCCGAAGGACAGGCATAGAACCGCAGATCGAAGACGGCTACAACTGGTTCGGCCGCTATCCCAAGAAGGTGCTGCCCTTTCCCGACAAGTATATGAAGTAAGCTGGCGGCAATGGAAATGATCAAGATGAAGAAGGCACGAATCTGTACGGCCGCATGTTAGAAAGCGTTAACTCCGCAGCTTTAGTCCATAGGAATTAGGCAAGATCCCTAGAGACAGCTGGATCGTAAATGAAAGATGAAGCCGACCATGTTGCCGCACTTCTGCCGGCCGAGGTTCGCGCGCGTCTCTACGATCAAGCGTTGGCCCATGCTTGCATTGGCGTATGGGAATGCGAGCTTGAGACGGAGCGCCTAACCTGGACTTCTGGCGTCTACGATATATTCGAGCATCCGATGGGTACCCCGCTGCGGCGCGCGAGCATCGTGGAACTCTATGAGGACCGGTCCCGATGTAATATGGAACGAGCTCGGGCCGAGGCGATCCGGAGCGGTCGTGCAATGTCGCTCGATGCCGAGATTAGGACCTGGCGCGGCGAAAGACGCTGGATACGACTCTCAATCAGCGCGGTCAGAGAGGAGGATCGGCCGGTTCGTATCTTCGGATACAAACAGGACATCACCTCTGACCGGCTAGCACTGGAAAGCCTGCGGCGGAAAGCTGAGACGGACCCGCTCACCGGGCTGGCTAATCGCTCTGTGTTCCAAGCTCGTTATCGGGAAATTGTTGGTGACAATCTCAACTATGGGTTCACGTCGGCGCTCGTGCTGATCGATCTTGACCGTTTCAAGGACCTAAACGATACGTTCGGCCATGAGGCCGGCGATGCATGCCTGCGCGAGATTGGGATGCGTTTGGGACAGGCTTTCAGCAATGCGGGCCTGATCGCCCGGCTGGGCGGTGACGAGTTTGCACTCATCCTGAGCGCTCCAGCAGCTCCTGCCCGGATCGTGCGTTTGCTGCAGGAAACCGTCGTGATGCTGCGCCAGCCGTTTTTCTGGAACGGTCTTAGCCTTAGAGTTGGTGCTTCGATTGGAGTTGCCCTCGTCGGCCGCCCGCATCGCCGGCGGATTACCGAATTGTTCGCAGAGGCCGACATAGCGCTGTATGACGCAAAGGCCGCTGGCCGTAACAGGGTCTATCTGTTCGGCGATGAGGGGCGCAGCCGCTCGGCTAATCCTGAAGCCGCAGCATGATCACAGGCTGAGCGAGTTCGAGCGGCCGTTCCTGAAGAATATCGGTGGGAAAGTGCACGCCGCAGCCGGCGTAGGTGGAAAACGTCGCGTTCAGCGTAGGGAGATACAAGCGAAGCACGTTCGATGCTTGGGCAGGAACGAAGCGGCCAGTAGTCTTGAGCGAAAAGCGAGCCGGATGATGTCGGCGGTCAACGCCTCCTTATCTGCTCGGCCTTTCGGCGTCTTGCGCTGTGTCGAACGATGCTGACCGAAAACCCTGCAGGCAAAGCGCTCCGAAACGGAGAACTCCACCATGACGTGGTCGACGCAGCGACGGCGACGGGAAGGGCTCAGAGGTTTCCCGAGGCAGCCTCTTTCAGGATTAGCTTCTCCAGCGTCAGGTCCGACACAGCCTTGCGCAGCCGGTCATTCTCTTCTCGAGTTCTTTCAAGCGCTTTACCTGATCGGCCCTTCAGATCACCAAACTCCTTGCGTCACCGGAATTCTGCGCTCATCATTGCTGCTTTGCTGATATGGACGTCCGGAACGATGTGAGCGGATGTCCTGGCCGGGCCGGCCTGGCGATTTTTTACACGCACGCGGCGGAGCACGTTTGGCTTGCTGCGAGCCACCGAACGCAGCGCGAACCTAAACGTTCAGGCTGACCTCCGGAGCTATTCATCGACGCGTGGGACGAGCTTCGCTTACGATGCCTTGTGGTGATACTGCAGCGAGATGAGGAGGCTCTTCAGTCCCCGCAGCGGCCAAAGCGTCACGATCAGGACCATCGGAATCCAAAGCGCGGCGTGAACCCAATATGGCGGCTGATATTTAATTTCAGTAACCAGGGCGGCGACGACGATGACGGCACCGGCGATCAATATGACGAATACGGCGGCCCCGTCGCCGACGTTCGCGAAGGTGAAATTCAGACCGCACTTTTCACACTCGGGTTTCAACGTCAGGAATCCGTCGAAGAGCTTTCCCTTGCCGCAGCGCGGGCATCGGCACATCAACCCAGTGAAATATGGTGAAGGCATCTTTGAATGAATCCCTTGTCAGTGATTTCCGTATGCGCACATGGGATAAATAAATTCCCGTCAGGCAAAAAGCCCAGACCGAGCGGTCGACTTAGGACGTCGGCGGCAATCGTAGCCCCGGCGTCCAGATCAAATATGGAAGACCGCTCCCGCGCGCACGTCGGATACGCATAGGCGCCCAAATGCCATCTCGGCGCCTTCAGGCGCCAAAATCCGCTCGCAAGTACAGTTATCTTCAGCGCTGTCGTCATCTTGGATGGCGAAATCCATTTTCCTCTTGTATTCATCGAACGCGTTCCGGCGTCCGCGACGAGGAAGGCTTGCGTTGCTTTATATTCTTCATCTTTGGCGGCGTGACTTGTTCCCTTAACCGAACGCCTCGACCGCCAGCCAAGCTATGACCACCCGGACTGATCAACTCGATTCCCGCATTCTCCAAAGCTGAAACCAATTTCATCAAGGAATCGACATTGCCACGGATGACGCCGTCGCTTGCTTCCATGCGCTGAATGGTCGGGACTGAAAGATCCGCCAGTTCGGCTATTTGCCGTTGATCTATATTCAGGAGCGCGCGGGCGGCTCTGAGTTGATTAGCGGAAATCATGAATTAGCGGCTTCGACTCGACGTGCACGGAGTATATCTACACCATACGAACTGTTGCATCAAGCATCAATTTACATACACAACTCATTTGTGAAGATGTATTAGACATCAGTCTACCGACATCATTCATATAAAACAAAGTGTCAACATGAATTTTTAACTTTTATCTTTGGCTTTTTAAGATTATGTTTCTGGGCTGAATGCCTGCGCTGGAAACAACGAAAATGTATAGGTGTTTGACCTCACCCTTCGCCGCGCGGTTAAACGCCGTAAGGCCCTGCGACGAAAAGCCAGCCCGGTTGCCGCGGCGACGCCCGTGGCAGCAGCTATGCTTGATCGTCCGGCGCGCATGACCGGCCGCGAGCAGATGTGTGAGCATGCGCTGGTTGATCGCGATCTCAATCGCCTGCTGTTCGATTACGAACGGACCGTGCGCTCGCGTTTTACCCGCATCGTCGAGGTGCTCAAGCGTATCTCGACGTATCAGCACGACGAGAATTTTATCGGGCGGGCGCGGCAGCTTGCCCGCGAGCAACTCGGCTTCGATCTTCCGACGCAGGTGCTCGAGGACGCCTGGGTGTCCGGGCTGGATTTGTCCACGCTGCATTCACGCTGCATATTCAGCTCTCTGAAGTTGAGCGTCGATAACGCGCAGACCGAGCAGATCGGTTGGCGCCAACGCTTGCCGCTCGACGAGAATTTTCTGCGTTCGTGCGGTTACCACACCGTGGACATCAGTCCGTGTTCCGACGGCCGGCTGCAGGGCGTCGGAGCCTATGTGCTGCGCTTTTTGCCTGGGCCAAATGTGCGAGTGAAGGGGTATGCCGGCGCACTGTTTAATGTCGAAGCCAATGTGTCAGACTGGGCAGAGCGCGAAATCAAGCGACTGTCGGGCGCTATGGTCGATGGGGACCGCCTGAACTTCCTCAAGATCGCCGTTTATCATTTCAGCAGTTCTTCGCCCGATAATCACGGTTGCGCGGCTCACGGCAGCAACGACCGTCAGGCCACAGAGGCGGCGTTGCAGCGCCTGTGCGAGTTGCGGTCGGCGATCGACCGGACTTTTGGCACGGGCGCGGTGCCTGATGTCTTGCTCATCGGTGTTGATACGGATCTGGATGCGTTGCGCATCCACTTGCCCGACGGCTTCGGTGAACCGAGTGCGCACCGCTACTTTGAGACTGCGCAAATCTACCGCGATACCCTTGGTCTTTCGCCCGAAGCGGCGCGGGTCCATATCGCCGAGACCGTCGCCGTCGCCGAGGGCATGGATGACGGGAGCCAGGGCACCGACCGAATGCACGAAGGTATGCGCCGCCTGGTGCTGGCGCTGGCCGAGGCCAATCTGTCGCAAATCGAATACGTCATCAAGCACCACACCGGCCGCTATAAGACCATCGGGCACGACGAGGAGTACATCATCGCCGGTGAGAAGCTGCGGCCGCTGCAGCTGCGCAATCTGTTTTATCTCGCTCACCTCAATACAATGGAGGAAGGCGCGCCCGACATGGATGTCGGGATTGATATCTTCACCAAGCTCAACGCCGCGCACGGTCTGCCGGTGCCGGTTCTAGTGCATTTCGAATATGACGCACGAGTTCCCAAGTCGCGCGAGCGGGCGATCGCGCGGGGACGGCGGGTGCGTGACGCGATCAAAGCGCGTTACTCCGATTTGGCCGCCAGGGGGCTTCTCAATTGCGCGATTGCGGTGAGCGAACGGGGCGGCGACGAGCGTTGCACCTTCGTCGCCGACAACGCTGTCGATGATCATTGAGGACGTGTGCCGCCCTAAAGAACAAGCGTGTAAGAACCATTCTCGTGTCGACCAATCACATTGGTGCCATATGTCATCTGTCGGGCGTCAGCACTGAATGAAACCAAATTGGCTTAACTGAGAGCAGAGCATTTCTGGTTCATCGTAGCTTCAACAGGATTGTCGCCGACAGATTTCCAGCAATGGCGCAAGCAAGCCGATCTTCCCTCGCGCCGAGCCGGTCGGAGGCTGGTGGAGATAGGCTAAAGAACGTAATGCGGCTCGCGCGTTGGGCGCTGCCGTTAAACTCGCGCGCGCCGCGTCGTCTCGATAATCCTGCGGAAGGGCTAGGCGACCCCGTTCCCAAATAGAGTAGCGTCACTTTCCTACGATCATTACAGACCGTTACGCCGTCCACTGCGGGCCCGAAGACGATGTTAGTCAGGCTCGCGACCCCTTCATCCCTTGGTTCCTGCCGCCGGAGGGGCGGATCGAGGGGCAATGCAGATACTCCGCACTAGGTCGTTCGGCAGATTGAGCTCCAGTTTGCAGACTTCTGCATCGGCTTGAAGTCAAGCAGCGTGGACTAGAGCGAGTGATCGAGCCGGGCGGCATTGATAGGTGGCGTGGCCGATCGAGCCATGTTTCTTACTTTATTTCAAAACATCAATGTTTCATCTGGTTGAAGGCGATCACAACACCAGTTGACGTTGGCTTGTGTGCTAGGAGAGACCTAAAAGTTGCATCGCTCCAGTCAGCAAGACTGAAGACTTTACCCGCCAGCATATCTGATTCCGCCAAAACTTTTAGACCGCCCCGATCGAGAAAGTAGGCGTGGTTGCCGTACAACTCGACCAATTGGTTAACCGCCGGATGATCGTCTGGAAGGACCTGAGCAATCCATCTCAGTCAAGGTCCGCTTCACCTGTGCAGCATTTAGCTTCATGACTGCACCGCGTTCGTTCAGGTGATGCCGCGAAAGCCAGAATCTGCCATTGCACGTTCCTATGTAAGGCTCAATTCCACAGTAATGTCAGCAAATCGCTCCAGGTGCGAAAGGGTACGGTCATGGCAAAACCGACGGCGATACCTAACCCGAGCAAAATCCCGAGCAGATAAAATTCGGGCATCATGAACAGGCGAGCCAGAGGCAAAGGCGAAAGGAAGTGATCTTGAGATGTGCGCGCTTTTTTTTGCATTCGACTGTTAAGAACAACCAACGCAGCAAAAATTCCAAAGTACAGAAAAATCAATACCCAATGAACAACGTTTCCATCCAACCACTTTCTCCACGCACGATTACCGCAGGTGACCCGATGTAACTCAACCTTAGGGTCCGGACTCATAACCAGTAACTGACCAGCGCAGCGATGCAGACGGCTGCGAGGAAATTGATTGCGAGACGATCATATCTGGTGGCGATGCGGCG
>NZ_MWPQ01000069.1 GCF_002028545.1 Nitrobacter vulgaris | reverse complement strand
CGCTCGGCTACATCAGCCCCGTGCAGTTCGAGGAGCAACATATCCGGCCCATGGTCAAATCAGCAGTCTGATTCTGTCCAGCACCAGGGGCCCACTCCAATACGGGGTCAAATTTGCGAGCCGATTGACAATCAATTGGACTACGGAAAGGGAGCAGACGAAACTCCTGGCATGGCCAGGAAGGATCAGCACTCTCTTTGTCTTCGGCGCATCGATCCGACGAGGAATATGCGACGGTTCTACGTGCTCTCTACCCAGCCTAATCTGTTCGGTGGCGTCTCACTCGTGCGAAATTGGGGACGTATCGGTACCTTTGGGCAGTCGATGGTGGAGACGTTTCACGATGCCGAGGACGCGGACGAAGCCCTGAATAGGCTCGAGCGCGCCAAGAGGCGGCGAGGCTATCGCGAGACCAGCGCGACCGAACGCGATTGACCTGGGGCGCTGGCAGCGCACCGTTCGCCTATCGGAGTTGAGCCGCTGTAGCGCCCGTTTCCAGAAGAAAGGTCTGCACAATCCGGCCGATCCTTACGGCCTGGCCGATGTCCTCGGGGACAGTGGGATAGATATCGATCACCGGTTCGCCAGGGTCGTGCAGGAACTTCGGGATTAGCGTTCCGACACGCCGACGGCCCTCGCGCAGGGCATCCATCTTCTCGAATTCCTGGGCATGGAGCGCTTGTGAGATCAAGCCCTCGAACCGCTCGAACTCGACGACGTCCTCAGGCGTCAGAGCGGCTGGCGGCACGTAGAGCGGCATGCGATGAGCCGCCGGATTGCGCCGGGTCTTGACATCTCTCTCCCAGTCGCTGAACGGCTGCAAGGCGTCCGCTATAGGCTTCAGAGAGGGATCGACGGCGAAGTCCTGCTTGAACAGGCCGATCGACAGCGCGTTCTTGGCTTTCGTTGCGGCTGATCCGTGCTGATGCACCGCCACCCAGGCGTAGTTGTCAAGAAGGCCGAGGAGGTCGATGTAAATCGCGTTGAGGTCGCGGCAGACCCGGTCGGATTGCTCCTGCGATAATGGAACGGTCCGATTGGGTGGGACGACGGCCTGGAAGCTCTTGAACGATGAGTCGATCATTCGCAGGCGACGCATCACACCGAACCGGAGAAAGTGGGAAGCTTCTGGCTTGAATGCAATTCGCGACAGGAGGGTCAGGGCGTGTCCTGTAAGCTCAAGCAGCGCATTGTTCACTCCATAGATGTGATTCTGCTGCGCTTCGTGGATGAAATAAAGGTTGTTCTCAACGTTCCCTTCGATCAGGAAGGGAGCGGCAAACTGTCGATAGAGCTTTTGATATTCGACCTCTTGAAAGCCGAACTCATTAAAGGGCATCGTTGTCTCGCGTGTCGTTGAAATTGCCTCGACGATTGCTCGTCCAGGTTCCATTTGAAAGTCGCCATCAAAGATTTCATTCGGCTCCGGCCGAGCCTCGGGGTTTTGCGAGCCAACGGGTCGTCTAATAGCTCAGCGCGGAACTCTACGCTTTTGGTACCGGTCCGGATCAACTAGGCGGGAGGCGGCGCGGCGTCCGAAGCGCGAGTGGGCTTGGGCTCGGCGTGGGAAGAGTTTGAACCCGCTGCGGCCCCCTCGACGGTCTTGGGCTCCTCCTTCAGAATTGAAGATTTGAGCTGCGCGATCCGCTCCTCAATGAATTCGTCCGTAACCTCTACCTGAAGCTTTTCGGCGATGAAGTGGAGCCGTGCCTCGCACTCCCGGATCAACTGAGACCACGTCTTGACCCAGACGACGTGCGTCTCTTTTTGGATGAGGATGCCCGACGGGCGTCCTTGCTGCGTGATGCGTTCACGCACGTCGTCCTCGTATTCGCCTGTCACGAGGAAGAAATTCCAAAAGGTTGATGTGCTGTGAAAGTCGGGCTGCCTTCGGACCGCGTTGACATAATCTTCAAGCTGGTCGGTCTCCTTGCGTCCGATCTTCAGCGAAGGCCTCTTTAATTCGATCAGAAGGAACTCGCGGTGGAGTTGATCCTGGTGCGGCACGATACGACCCAGGAATGAATCCACGCGCCCCGACGACCCGTCAGGCTTCGTAATCTTCCTCTTCCCCCTGTGTCCCGTGAGCTCCTCGGAGACGCGCTGCATCACTCGCGAGAGCCCGGCCTCGGCGAGCGTGATGTGGAAGTTCTCTCCAAATATCCACGTGTTGGCCTGCACGAGGACGTCGAGTTCACCGCGCTCCTTGACGGTGCGCCGGTGCGTCGGATTGAAGACGATGCTTTTGAGGACCTCCAGGGCGACAACGCGGTCCGCTATCAGCGTCGACGCTGAGATGATGTTGCCCAGGTTGGTCTTCTGCAGCAGGCTCGAAAACTCGTCCTGACGATTTTTTGGCAAGTTGAACACGTGGTGCAGGATGTTGTGGATCGCCTCGGGATTGTGGCGCACCGCCTCGCGGAGGAGGCCGAGCGTGATCTTTTTCAGCGGGTTCTCGGCACGCTTGAAGTCGCGGGAGTAGGAAGAGACGGCGTGGATTGCGATATCGAGTACCTGGCGCTCACGCTTCTCTACCTCGTCCTTCGGATCACCTTCGTACGGATAGACGGGTTGATCGCGCCCGCGAACGTACAGCATCTGTCCGTTCATGATGTCGAGGATTGCCTCCGGCACGCGCCGCGAGGCTACTCTCAAGGCGCCAATCAACTGGCGGCTGCTTCTGTACCCTATCCCGACGGGCTCGGCTTCTGTTCGCCCCTCGATCCAACGGGCGACGGGGCGGGCCGCGCCACCCGCGACGGCCGTGAGCGCGATCCGCGCCATGTCAGGTTTGTTCGCGAGCAGGCGCGTGACCATTGCTTCAATACGCATTGCGCGGCTCGTGTGTGCGGCCAATGCTTCCCTTGTGGTGGCATCGTCTTCGCTCACCACCTGATGCGCTTCGTCGATTATCATCAAGCGCATCCGCTGGGTTAGCAGGTGACCGACGTACCGCAGGAGCGCTTCGGCCTTTTCAACCGTTGCAATCAATACGACGGCTCTGTCCGCCGTTAGCCAATAGTCCGTAATGCCCCAATCAGCGCCGCCGTACAGGCCGGTGACGATGAGATCGCCGCCGAGCTCCGCGGTCAGTTTTGTCTCGACCTCGCTCGCGAGTGCCCGGGAGGGGACGAGGTACAATGCAAGCGGCGCCTCGCCCGGCTGCACATCGACAAGGAGCAATTCCTTTACGAGGGCTAGATTTGCGACGAGTGTCTTGCCGGAGCCGGTCGGCGTGCAGAGAGCGAAGCTGCTGTTTGCAATGAGTCGCTCAAGGCCTTGAACCTGCGATGCCCACAGCACGCCACGTCCTCTGGCGAACTGCTCGCGAGCGAAGCGCCACATGCGGGCCTGTTGGTTCGGTGTGTTTTCTGCAAGGCGCCGAACGCGCCCGTGCAGGCTGCTGTCGGCAAAGCGCTTCGCCGTGGATTCGATCAGATTGATGAGTATCCAAAGCTCCTCGCTGGAAAGCCGGGTGGCCAGCATGTTTAGGTTTGAAAGCTTATTCAGCGCCTGCTCGACCCGACCTTGGCTACCTCGTCGAACGGCATCGCCGAGGAGCCCGACGACACGTATAAGCTCCACGAGCACGTACCACCCGACAGGACTTTCGCGGCGGTCAGCTTCCCGACGCTGCGGACTTGCGGCATCCTCGTCGTTCGCCGGGTCGTCGGTCTCATCGTCCGCCAGGTCTGCGGCGTCGAGGACCCCGGCTGAACCGGAGCGGCCTGTCAGCTCCGGATGATCCCTCCAAAAGAGGGCGCAGTGCTCAAGCAGACTGTCGAAATCGGCGCTCAGGAAGTCCGCGAAAATCTCAGCGATACCGGCGCCGTATCGCCCCTGACGCAGCAAGCTCGTCGCCATCGCTGGCAAGCCAGCAAGCTGGTATGCCCCCGCTGCGAGAAGCGCCACCGGAACATCTCTGGTGACGGGGTCGGAGGATCGAGCCAACCATTCCAGTAATTCGGCCGCTCGACGATAGCAGGCGAGTGAATCCGGCGACGCCTGACCGTCGACTTCGCGGAGGATTGATGCGGCGTGCAGCATGCGACGTGCGTCGGCGAACTGCTCATGCGACTCGCGTTCGGTCCATCCAATGGGCGGAACCTGCCAAGAGATCTGGAGGCTACGAACAAACAGCCGGGCCTGCGTCGGCGTGAGCTCGTTCTCCGTCGCACGAGTCCTGAGACTCAGCGCCAGTTCGCGCCTTTGTTCGTCTAGCCTAGCCATCAGCGACCGCCCCACAACGAGCGATACAGGCTTTCTATGAGATCGACGCCGCCCTCAAGAACGAGCTCGACCACCTGCAACGGACGGCCGGCGGTGTATTCGACCGGGTGCGAATTCGTTGGAAGGTACGTTTGCCCTTGCGCCCGGCGGGCGGCCCTGTTCCCTGCCACAAAAACAAGGTCTGTTCGCGGGAGGGGATTCCCGCCGATGAGCAACGCTCTATCGAGGGAGACGATCGCCTCCGCATAGTGGTGGCGCGCCTTCTCGCACAACAGGCGGTGCATCTGCTCCAGACCTTGGGGGGTTGGAAGCCCTCGATTGATCTCGTTCCAGACACCGTCGTTGCTTCGCACCCGGGCGCCAGCCGGACCTGTCCATTCGCCGAACATCATCGTGTCCATCACGCTCGGTGTGAGATCGGCGCGCCACTTGGCTTCACCCGCGATGAACCTGACGACCTCGCCGCTGGCCGGGTCTATGGCTAGGGCAATGAAGTCGTTTCCGTGCCGGCCGGAGATTTCCCGCACGCGAGGGGGATCACGCGCCAAGTCGAAGATGTAGGCCTCTGCTTCTGCGTGGTATCGAAATAGGAAAACCGGAATGGTCCACTGGTGTCCGCCGATAAACTGGTAGGCTTGGGTCATCAGCCCGGTCATGACCTCCCCAAACAGGCCCTTTTTTGCCGTGGACGGAAGACAGGTGGGATATTGAGCATGAGCGCCCGGAGCCCCGGCATCGGGATGCAAGTCGATGCGAGCAGTGCGGTGGAAGACCTCGCGAGCATCGAGATGGGCTGACTCGAAATAGGGGCGCAGTTCGTCAACAACGGCTTGGTCGTTCGGGATGGCCTGTTCGAACAGCAGATGGCCATAGCTTCCGTTCATCCGCGCAGATCCCCGAAGCCACCGCTGCAGCAGCGGCATTGGAGGCGGGCAATTGTGCATCATTCTCGTTGAGCTCCAGCGCCAACTGCACAAGAGGGCGGAATCGCCAATCCGCGGCTATCTCGAGGCACCCGGGCAGACCTTGACTTACAATGCAAATGCATTACATGGGATGGCGCGACGACGCAAGGAGACGGCTATGGCCAAGACCGCCGAAATCCTCGAGATCCCCGCGACCATCACAGACCGCGGCCAGACGACCGTGCCCGCCGCCATCCGCAAGATGCTCGCCCTGGGAAAGCGCGACCAGGTCGTGTTTCGCGGGCTGGCGGACGGCACCGTCCTGATTTCGAAGAAGCAAGCGCGTGCGGAGGAAGGCGATCCCGTGATCGGCAAGTTTCTCGAATTCCTGGCGCGCGATATGACAAATCAGCCGGCGCGGATCCGGCCGGTGCCGAAGTCGCTGGTCGCGCGCGGCAAGGGCCTGGTCAAGGGCGTCAGGGTCGATCTCGACGCGGCTCTGCCGGAAGACGATGCGTGAGCGACGACACCTTCGAGGTCAACGGGTGGACGGTCTACGCCCATCCGGTGTTTCTCGACCAGCTCGAGGCTTTGATCGCGGCGGTCGAGAAGGCGCGCAAGAAGGATCCGAAGGGATACAAGAAGAAGCGCGCCGCAAAGCTCCTCGCGGCCGTGCTGAAGGTGGCGTTCGAAGATATCCCTGGCGATCCGACGCGAGACGTCTATCGGCAGGGAGGCACGCTCGGCGAGGATTATAAACACTGGTTCCGCGCCAAATTCCTTCAGCAGTTTCGCCTGTTCTTCCGCTACCAGCAATCGGCGGACTCCAGCATCATCGTCCTCGCATGGGTGAACGATGACTCGACGCTGCGCGCCTACGAGAGCGCGAACGACGCCTATGCTGTGTTCAGGAAGATGTTGGACCGCGGAAACCCGCCAGATACGTGGAAAGACCTCTTGGCCGCAGCCAGGACTGGAGAGTCAAAGCGTCGACTGTCGCGCTCAACGCGCGCGAGATAAGGTCAGCCGCCGTTGTTGCATCACAAGCTTCGATAGAGACTATTCGCGGCGCTCTAGCCGGCTTTCAACGGGAGAGGTCATCGGAAAGGGAGTATCCTCGAAATGCCTACCATCAAGCTTTCGGCCACGCCCAAAGGCAATGGCTATCAGGCGACGGTAACGTTTCCGGATGGCGTTTCGATCAGCTCAGCGGAAACTTGTCCGACGATTGGCGAAGCTATTGCCGCCGCCGCGATGAAACTACTCGACATGCCTGATCGTCTTGCAAGATTGGATCAAACAGGCGGTTGATCAGAACCTGTTGGCGAGGTCGACGAGGACATCGCCGTGGCACGCGGTCCACATTCATTGTTCTTTTTTCCGCTCATGCTCGAAGGCCCCGCCATTGGGCGAGGCCTTCGTCGCAGGCGCCTCAGTCGCGGCTCGGGCGGGACCAGATGAGGGAGAAGCCCTCCTCGCCTTCGACCTCGACCAGCGTCGCGTAGATCGGAGCGGGGAAGCTCGGGTCGTCCAGCTTGACCGAGTGGTACTCGCGGCCCGTGTCCTGGGACTTCTTCTTCCACATGGCGCCGAACTCGATGTTCGCGCCTGCGAAAATGCGGTAGTCCGGGGCCTTGTCCGAGCTCCGCTCGGCCGGGACGATCTTGGTCTTGACGGTGCCGAGAGCGAGGGTCTTGACGGTACCGACGAAGCCGTTGCCGTTGGCGGTGAAGTTGCCGATGGTAGCCATGTTCGTGTCCTCTTTCGGTTCTCGGGCCGCGACCATCGCGACCTCGATGGCTGTCGTTGGCCGGAGGCGATCGGACCGATCACCCGAAGGGCCGCAACGCAGTGGAGGACGGACAGGGCGACGCTTTCTTGTCTCGCGAGGAATGGGCGCGCAGCGTCCAGGGGAAGAAAGTTGAGAGCGGCCGTTGCGGTCTTGAGATCGAGACGGAGCGTAGCGAACGCCGGCCTCCGGATAGACATGCCAAATCGAGGACGCAGTGGACGCGTCAGACCAAACGATGAGGAAACGTTGCAACCAGTGGCACCCCACACCGCGGAAGCTTCTGGGCACACCGCTGAAAGAGCCTCGCACGCACCGTCCACGGCTGCTTCTGGCCAGCGATTCGGAAAGTGCAACTGAACACGTGCGGTCGCAACTCATACGTCACCGTGCGCCAAGTGAAGACTGGTACACCCAGACACAGACCGACGTTTCGGACAACCACGCGACCCGTACTCGGCCATCTCGCGGCGGCCCAAAGGCGGGCGGAAGGATGTCTGATCCCCGGTCGCCGGCGGACGGTTGACGAAACACACAAGAAAGGCCCAGCCGCGAGGCTGGGCCTTCGTATGTCGAAGAAAGCGGGCGATGAACGCAAGCGTGGATGGCGGGGCGCGTTACGCAGCTTCGCCGATCTCGACCGCGTTCGGTTGGAGACCATGCAAATAAGTCACTGCGCGCTGCGCGTGCGCGGATGCCGAGAAGATGAAGCGCTTGTCATTGGACAGGACCTCCAGCCATGAGGCGAGATAGCTCGCGTGGTCAGCCCGGGGCTCGAGCTCGGGCACGACACCGAGGTCCGCGCTGAGGAAGCAGGCCCCGAGTTCAGCGATAAGCTCTTCGCGGGCGCGCTCGCTTCGGTCCTTTGCATAACGGCTGAGATCGCGATTGACGCGATGCGACGGCGCGGTCCAGTGAACACATTCGTGCGCGAGCGTGGCCGCGTAGCTCTCCGCGTCACGGAAGCTCTCGAACGGCGGCATCTGGATGACGTCCAGCGACGGAGCGAAGAACGCCTTGTCGCCGCCGTGCCGGATCGTTGCGCCGGTATTGGCGAAGAACGCGTCCGCGTGTGCGAGGCGTTGTGCCGGCGGGGTACTCGGAGCAGCGGACTTGTAGTACTGCTCTGGCAGGCCTTCGATCTGGTCAACGCAGAAGACCGTGTAGGCCCGCAGGAACGGCACTGACCGTTCGACATCGTCGCCTTTGTCGTCCGTCTCGGTCTTGGTGATCTTGTTGGCGTAGACCACCATCGTCCCGCTCTCGCCCTTGCGGATATGGCCGCCGAGTTCGAGCGACTGCTTGAACGTCATCCATGTTGACGACGCAAAACCACGCGACACGGCTTCGGACCAGAGCAGCACGACGTTGATGCCTTGGTAGGGCATCCCGTTATATCGCAGCGGTCGCGTGATGCGACCGGCGGCGTTGGCCGCATTCCATGGCCTGACCCACGGCCGCACGCCACGCTCCAGGTCGGCGACGATACGATCGGTGATACGCGTGTAAGCGTCGGCGCGCGGCTTTTCTTCTTTCCTGATCATTTCTATAACCTCCGTTTCGGAGGCCGCGCCTGTCGCGGCCCCTCACGGGGGCCGTCGCGGCGGCGCCAGGCGCTCGCGCACCCGAAGGGCCGCAGCGCAGCGGAGGACGGCAACGCCGTTGCGCGTGCGCCGCAACCGCCGCAGGACCACAAACCGGGAGGGCCGCGTGGCGCAACGTTTAGGTTTTGCTTGATTCCTCCGGCGACATGAAAAAGGGCCGGTCTTGCGACCGGCCCTGAACGTTGCAATGGGAGAAGGCGGGGCCGAAGCCCCGTCGTGACGGTTAGTCGAAAGCCGTCATCTGGGCCACGGCGGCCTTCTTGGAGACGGTTTCACCGGCGTGTTCGACTTGCCGCTCGAAGGGCTTCCACGCCTCGCCGATGACCTGCTCGTAGGCTGCGACGGCGCCTTCGGCCGCCATACGGAGCGCGTGTGCCTGCAGGCCCATGTCGGCTGCGAACTCGCGCTTGCGCTGCGACTGGCTGTCAAAGCCGACCGGACCGTCGAGGTCCTCGTCGCGGACGTCGTTGGCGAGCTTGGCGGTGGCTTCGCGCGCCTCGGTCACGGCGCGGGAGTAGAATTGGCCGGCGCCATGGGCCGAGCCGACATAAGCGCCGACGATGCGCTGCAGGTGGATCTGCATCGCGCGGTCGCTAAGTCCGTCCTTGAGGGCGTCGGCGGTCTCGACGATGAGCCGCTCGTGCAGGTCACGAATGCCGTCGCTGTCGAGGATCGCGAGGCCAAAGCTCTCGGAGATACGAAGTGCCTGGGGGGAGTCGGGGCAGGCGAGGCGGACCATTTCGAGGGTCGTGCTGCGGCGAAGCGGGATGACACGAGCGGGGGCGCGAGGGGAACGGGCGGTTTTGGTCATGATGAGATCCTTTCTCGGTTTCACCTCGGGATGCGATCGGGCCCTTTGACCGTCGCTCTCTCGGGTGCGGTCGACCAGAACCGGCGATAGCGGGCCGCTTCAGGGGGCGGTGGCTGCCAGGGCGAGCATGGGCGGGTTGCGGCCGAGCGGGCCTTTTGGCCTGCGAAGGACGCGGCCCCCCATGACGAGACGGCGGCCGCCGATCGCTTGCGACTTGCCCTTGAAGCGGACCGCGGCCGGTTCAGACCGCAGCACAAACCGAGGGAACGACGGCCAAGGGGCAAGCC
This sequence comes from Nitrobacter vulgaris, assembly GCF_002028545.1. Lineage (GTDB taxonomy): Bacteria > Pseudomonadota > Alphaproteobacteria > Rhizobiales > Xanthobacteraceae > Nitrobacter > Nitrobacter vulgaris. The sequence goes on along the minus strand of NZ_MWPQ01000069.1, from coordinate 65,121 downwards.
CGCCGCCGAAACCGTGAGAAGTCTTGCCAAACCGGCGGGCTCTCTACCGCGGCAGCAACGTTTGCACTCGCCGCTTACGCTTCGATTGGTGCGGCCCTCCGCCTCCCCAACGCTACGCAGCGGAAACGCGAAGGCGCGACCGAAACTCGGCAATCGCCTTCTCCTGCCGATCGAGCTTGCGCGTGAGAGCGTCGATTTCGCCACGGCGGGCCAGCGTGAGTTCCGCGATATGCTCCTGAAACAGCCGCTCATCGCCGTTTGTCCAGCTCGATGTGCCGCGGCCATTGTGCCGGCGTTTCGCGCGATCGGTGATCGTCAACCGTTCGGCGCGTGACGCGATCTGACGCTCGATGATGCCGAGCTGGCGTTGCGTCTCGGCTTGCGCGACGTCCATGCGCGTGAGTGGCAAACGTCGTCCTGGAGGCTCGATCATCGCACCATCCCCGCGGGCCATAACGGGAAGACGGATTCGTCCGGCAAATAATCATCCGCGAGTGAGATGGCGGCGATGGATGATGCGACGTCGTCCCCGGCGACCGCCCAGTCGATAAGCCCCGAATTGCTGCCGGCGTGTTTGCGCATATTCGGCGTGAGGATGCCGTCGAGCGCGTCGGCGATGGCGCTCTCTGGATTGTGGTGCGCGTGCACCAGGAGGTTCACGAGGACGAGATACGCTTTCATGATCGGGACTCCTTTTTGTCCGCGTCGATCGGGGAAGGTTGCGGCGCGTGGATGGAAAGACACACGGCGCGCTTCCAAGCGTCGGAGCCGGTGAAGTGTCGTCTGAGCCGTGGATGCCAGACGACTAGGAGCGGCGTTTCGCTGTCCTCGTCAGTGGCGTTTCGCCAGCCGAAGGCTTTGGCAAAGAGGTGCCAGGGCATGGGGTCACCTCCACCCGACGAAGTCGGAGGGGCCACCGTAGACTTGGTGGCGCGCCTCATCGATCACGAAGCCGAAGCGTCCGACGTGATACTCGTCGGCCGGGACGAGGAAGCGGCGCTCCTCGGTCCCAGGCCCGCGCTTTCCGCCCGGAGTAGCAACGACTTCGACGAAGCCGCTCTCGTGCTTGGACGTGATGGCCGACACCACGATCCAGTCGCCCGCATGCGCATGCTCGAAGGTTCGGCGATCCTTCTCGTGGGACTCGCCCGGCTGCAGGATCGTGCCAAAGATCGTCTCCCAGGCGTCGGGCCAGCTGTTCTTGATGGTGCGCTCGGCGCAGCGCCGCTCGAACGCGGTGAAGAGATGTGGAAAGGTAATCGCGACGATCGTCCATTCGGCATCTTCTTCGTACCAACCATCCGTGGCGCGCAGCATGGGATGGACCTTGCGGTTTCGCTCGGCCGAGAGTTTGAAGCCGCCGTGAGCGGCCGTGGAATGCGAAGCGACACCCGCGGCATAGACGTTCGCGCCCTGCGAGGCGCCCCACGGCGTGTGGGCGCGCGAATGGACTTCGACGCGACCGAGCATCTTGCGCTCGCGCTGGTGCTCGGCGTTTTCGAGCACGCGGGCACGGAATGCTGCCTCGTCGGCGAGCTCGCCGGAATGGCCGTAGAAATCGCCGCGCGTCCATTCGTCCATCGGACGCGAGATGCGCCAGGCGGTGACGAGATAATGCCGGCCGTCGCGGGCCGGTGCCATCGCGAAGGTGGTGTCGCCGACACGTGCGACGAGAAGGTCGTCAGCGCTGCGGCCAAAAGAAACCCCCGGGGTTCCGGAGGCATCGTCGGGAGAGGGGGATGACGCGTTCACGCTGCAGTCCTCCCCTCGATGTCGGCCCCGACCTCGTCGGCCGTGACTTCTTGGCGCACGGCGTCGGGATAGCCGTGCCGCGTCAGCCACTCCTTCGCGTCGGCCTCGTTGGTGGCGAGATACACGAGCTCGGCGCCGTCACCGGCGCGGTCAAACACGCGGACCGAGCCGATGGCCGATCGTTCAACGATGGTGAAATGGAGCTTCGACTCCAGCGAGAAGGTGCGATGGACACGGATGGTGATGACGCCGCCGGCGCCATAATCAGCCTCATGCAGCGTGAAAGACGCTGACAGCGAGACATTGCCGACACCTCGCTCGCCCTGCTTCCGGATCAGGCGGCCCCGGCTGTTGTTGGTCTGCCAGGCCGCGAGCTTCTTGGTGAAGCGAGTCGGCGGCTGCGGCGTTACGTCGGACCAGGCGACGATCGAGCCGATGGGTGCGTTGTCGAAAATCGTGTGCGCGGACATTGTGTCCTCCATGTTTGCGCGAGCGTGAAAACAGAACCGCCGCCGGCATGGCCGGCGGCGGTAGATCATTTGGAAGAAGAAAGCGGGCGGCGTTATTAGGCCGCTTCCCTGAACGGCCCGACGTCTTCCCCGGTCGGGTCGTCGGCGATGCCGTCGATGTCCTCATAGACGCCATCCGCCTCATCTGCGACGTCGGCGGCCTTCGCGCTGGAGGCCAGCCATTCGGACAGCTTCGTTGCGTCCGGCGCAGAGTGTGCGGCGGGATGAACGAAGTGACGCTCCTTGAAATGCTCGACGAGCGCGGCGCGCGTATCCTTCACGCGCTGACGCGGCAGGACCGGCGTGTCCTTGCACGAGGCCTCGAGCCCCGGGCGCGACAGACACGACAGGAACTCCTCCGTGCCCATGTTCGGCAGGAAGCCATCCGCGCCGATCGTCTCTCCGGCGACGCGGGCGACGATGCCGCTGTTGGTGGCGTTCTCCCGGCACGAGAACACATCGGTCAACATGGCGCGCGCTGCGATGCGCAGCGTATCCATGTCGAAGGCGAGCTTGCCGTCGGCGTCGAACAGCACCGCCGCGTGCTTCGCGAGACGGTTGTGGCCGTAACTGACACCGCCTCCCGTCGTCACGGAGACGTTCTGGCCGGCGAAGGCGAGGATCAGCAGCGCCATCAGCGTGTCGTCCTCGATCGGTGCGCGGCCGAGGGCTTCGCGCAGCGCGTCGGTGCGGAAGTCGCCGATCATCTCGACGCCCGTGCGCGTCACATCGGGACGCGGCTTCGAGACCACGCCGACATCATCGGGAGCATTGTCCGATTCCGAAGCCGTCTTGCCCTTCGGCTTCTTCGCCGCAGGCATGCGGTAATGCGCCGTCTGCACGCGACCATCGCGATCGAGGTACATCGCGGTGCAATCGGACTTCGCCGGCTTGCCGTAGACGCGCTCGGCCTTCGGCGGCAGCTTTACCTCACCGTAGTTCGTGGTCTCGGCGATGATGCCCTTCTTCGGCAGGTTGTTCGCCATCCACTCCTGCTGCGCGCCGAGGAAGGCATCGACGTTGGTGGTGTAGCGGCTGTCCTCGTCGGCTGGCGCAAACAAATCCTCCACCCACTGGATGCCGTAGGCCTGCGCGAGGTCGTCGCCGAAGCTGGCGTGGCGCGCGAACATCCGGGTCTTCTGCAGCGCCTGGGCAACGCTCCACCACGACACCTGCGGATCGGCCTTCGACGGCTTGTGCTTCTTCCAGACCTCCTTCTGCTCGTCGAGCGATGCGGCGGCGATGGTGCGAAGCTGGCGCTCGTCGGGCATATCGCCCTTGGCCATGTGGTCGAGCATCGCCGGCAGCACGTTCGCCAGCAGGCGCAGCTTCCTGATCTGCCGCACCGGCAGCGCGAGCGCGACGCCGATCGCTTCTTCGGTCCAGCCGAGCGCGACCAGGCGCTCGATCGCACGCCATTGGTCGACAGGGTTCAGCGCCTCTCGCGCGATGTTCTCGATCATCGAGCGCAGGGCGCCGTTGTCGTTCGCCGCCTCGTCGACAAGCACGTCGATCTCCTCAAGACCGGCGGCGATCGCCTGCTTGACGCGGCGATGGCCGGCGTTGATGACGTAGGCGTTGCCGCCGCCGGTTTCCGGCGTGATCACCGGTGGCTGCACAATGCCGACGGCCTTGATTGTCGCCAGCAGCAAGGCGTCGGCCTGCGGCGTCGACTTCGTCTGACGCATGCGGTCGGGGTTCTCCTTCAGCGCGCGCGGGTCGACCTTGATGAGTTGCATGGGAACGCTCCTTTTGGGGTTGCGGACCGGCGCTGCCGGCCCTTTCTCGTCTTCTTCCCGAAGACACCTCCAGCCCCGCGGAGCGGGCGGGCCGGCGCAACTGCGGCGGAGCATCCCTGCCCGGCAGGACCAGCGGGGCGAGAGCCCTGCGCAGGACGACGGGGCCGGGATCGCGAGCGGCGCGGTTGAGCGTCAGCACCGGCGGCCCGCCCGATCTGCGAGCGGGCTAATCTCTCCCCGTCCTTCCCCGTCCTCCTTTCCCTCCACCTTGAATCCTCATATTTTGGCGCTATATTGCGTCATAACATGTGACAGGAGGCCGGATATGGGCCTGGTTCAGTTTGCCGATGACGGGTTTTTCGCCCCGAGCAAGATCGCCGAGGCGCTGCGCACCACGAGCGAGGAGGTCGCCCGCACCGCCGGGCTCGGCCGGGATGCGGTGCAGCGTAAAGAGCGGGTGCGCTCCGACCGGACGCAACGGCGGCTGCGCGAGATGGTCGAGGTCATCAACAAGGTTGAGCCACGCTTCGGCTCGGCGCTGATGGCCTACGCGTGGTATCGGTCCGAGCCCTTGCCGGGATTTTCCGGCCAGACGGCCATGCTGCTCGTGCGCAGCGGTCGCGCCGATGATGTGCTCGACTACATCGACGCGGTGGATGCGGGCGTTCACGCTTGACCACGACGATCCGGTTTCAGGGGAAGCTCTACCGGGCACTTAACCCAATCTACGCGCGCGAACCCTTGTCGGGCCGTGGAGCAGAACTCTATGGCGGCCGTTTCAATCCAAAGGGTGTGCCGGCACTCTATGCGTCGCTTTCGGTGATGACGGCATTGCGCGAGGCCAACCAGGTCGGCAACCTGCAACCGACGACGCTGGTGTCGTATGATGCCGACATCGCGCGTGTGTTCGACAGTCGCGACGACAGCGCACTATCGGCGCATGACATGGACGCCGCCGCACTCGCGGATACGACATGGCGTGACCAGATGAAAGCGGCCGGAGAGGCGAAGACGCAAGCCTTCGCCCGCAGGCTGATGGACACAGGTTATGATGCCTTGCTGGTTAGCAGCTTCGCGCCGGGCGCGACGGCGGAGGATATGAACCTTGTGGTGTGGCGATGGGGCGCCGATGCCCCGGCGCGGCTGATACTGATCGATGACGACAATCGCCTCGCGAGCCAGGCGATCGTTCCGTCCGGGACAAAATGACGATATGGACATTGTCGGTGCGGCACTGCAGGTCTTGAAGAGAGCGGAAGCACGCGGCTAAGCGGCGATCGCTTTCGCCTCGGCTGTACCCTCAATGTCAGCAGCAAGCGCCTCCTCGACCTCGGCGAGCTGCCGGCGTTTTTCGGCAAGCTCTCCGGCGAAGGCAAAGTCCCCGCCGTCGCGCGACTGATAGGCTGCAAAGCGGCGGCGTGCATCGGCGAGGCGCTGACGAAATCGTTCGCGCTCTCCGTTGAAATCATCCAGCGCATGTTCGAGCCGGGAGACTGCACCGAGCGGTGTCACCGTGACCGACAGATCGATCTCGTATTCGGCGGCGGTGCGCAACAGCAAGGTGCTGTAGCGATAGCCGTCGCGACCGAAGCGCTCGCCAGCATATTCGAGATCGAAGCCGCCGATCGAGGCGATCACGGTCTCGCCCTCCTGCTGAAGCTGCACCAGCGTCAGGATTTCCTTCATCAGCGCCCGGCCGGCCTCCTTGCGCTCGCCACAGGTCTTTCCGGTCACGATCATCGCAAAAGCCTCGCTCGTCGTCGGCACAAGGCGAGCAATGTCCTGTCCGATGTCCACGATACGCCGGGTCGAATATTCGATCTCGCGTTCGGCATCGCGAACCTGCCGGCGAACGGCATGCTGGTCGTCGATATGGGCTGCACGGAGCCGTTCGAGGCGTGCGAGGTCGGCTTCAAGTCCCGCCTTCTGCATCAGGCGCGGATCGCCCGACGCGATCGCCTTGGCCATGGCAAACTGGTTGGCCTGGCCTTCGCCAAGGTCCTCGAGCCGGCGGATCGAGGTGTCGCCCGAGAGCGCGGCGGCGATGAAGCGGGCCTTGCGTTCGTTGTTCTGCCACATCTGCGCATCGAGGCTGCCTTCAGTCGCGTAGGCGAAGATGTCGATTTCATCGTGCTGGTTGCCCTGTCGGACGATGCGCCCTTCGCGCTGCTCGATCTGCGAGGGCAGCCAAGGCACGTCGAGGTGATGCAGGGCCTTGAGGCGAAGCTGCGCGTTGACGCCTGTGCCCATCGTGTCGGAGGAGCCGATCAGGAAGCGGACCTTGCCGGCGCGCACGTCGCCGAACAGGCGCTGCTTCGCCTCCGATTTCTTGTAATCCTGCATGAAGGCGATCTCGGACGCCGGCACGCCCATGCGGACCAGTTCGTCGCGAACCCAGCGGTAGGCCGAGAAGCCTCTGGTTTTTTCGACACTGATCGTGCCGAGATCGGAGAAGATCATCTGCGCTGCGCCCGGCAACTCGAAGGGTTTGCCGTCCGGGCGCACATAGGTGCTTTCTGCCGTCTCCTGCCAGATGCGCAGGGCATTGCCGACGAGCAGGTTCAGCTTGTTGTCCGCTTCGTTGTCACTGTCCGGGTCGACCAGGCGCAGGTCGATTGCGGCATGGCGGCCGTCAGTGATGACAGAGAGAAGAATGTCGTCGCCCGGCTGCGGGGGCCGATCGCGCTGCTCGATCGCTTTGATGCGCTCGCCGAGCAGGGTCTGGTAGCGCTTGAATGCCGATGAGGGCTTCGCGGTGAGGATCTGGCGCCTGCCGGTCGAGATCGAGGGCACCCGCACGTACTGGCGCAGGTCCTCCGGCGTCACGACGTCCGCGAAGCTGCGGAACATGGCGATCAGCTCCGGCACGTTGACGAAGGTGGCGAAGCGCGCGACGGGCTTGTATCTGCCGGAGGGCTGCAGCTCGAGTTCGGTCGAGACGTCGCCGAAGGTCGAAGCCCAAGCGTCGAATTCGTGCAGCCCGCGCTCGTGGAGGGCCGCATATCCCAGATATCGCTGAACCGAGAACATCTCGCCGAGGGTATTCGTAATCGGCGTGCCGGAGGCGAGCACCAGCGCGCGGCCGGGGTTTTTGGTCTCGACGAAGCGCGACTTCACATAGAGGTCCCAGGCGCGCTGCGAGCCGTTCGGATCGACGCCCTTCAACGTCGACATATTGGTGGCGAAGGACAGCTTGCGAAACTCTTGCGCCTCGTCGACGATGATCTGGTCGATCCCGATCTCGGAGATGGTCAGGAGGTCGTCCTTTCGGGTCGCAAGTGATTCCAACCGCTCCTTCAGGCCCTCCTTCAGTCGCTCGAGCCGCTTGCGCGAGACGCGGTCATCGCTTTCGACCTTGATGAGCAGGGTCTCATAGAGCTCCAGCTCGTCCTGGATCATCTGCTGCTCGAACGCCGACGGCACGGCGATAAAGCGGAACGCAGAGTGCGTGATGATGATCGCGTCCCAGGTCGCGGTCGCCGCACGCGACAGGAAGCGATGCCGCTTGGCTAAAGTGAAGTTGTTCTCGTCGGCGACGAGAATGCGGGCGTTCGGATAAAGCGCCAGAAACTCGCGAGCAGCCTGGGCCAGGCAATGGCCGGGAACGACGAGCATGGCCTTGGCGATCAGGCCGAGCCGGCGCTGCTCCATGATGGCGGCGGCAAAAGTCATCGTCTTGCCGGCGCCGACGGCGTGCGCGAGGTAGGTCGATCCTGCCGAGACGATGCGCCAGATGCCGCGCTTCTGGTGTTCATAAAGAACAAAGGCGCCAGAGGCGCCCGGGAGCTTCAGATGCGAGCCGTCGAAGGCGCGTGGCGCGATGTTATTGAACCTGTCGTTATAGACGCGCGCCAGACGGTCGGTGCGATCGGGGTCGGACCAGATCCAGCGCTGGAAGGCGTCCTTGATCCTCGAGAGTTTCGTCTTTGCAGCCTCGGTGTCGATAACATTGAGGATACGGCGCTCGCTGTCGCCGTCCTTGATGATGTCAAAGATCTGCGGAACCCGGCTGTTCAGCGCATCGGCGAGCAGCTCGCCGGCGTGCCGGCGATCAGTGCCCCATTCGGACGTGCCGGCCGCCATCCATCCGAGCTGGCGCGCCTCGACGGTCCAGGAGGCGAGTTCCGGCATGTGATGGATCTTGATGTCGGCGTCCATCGTCTCCTTTACGAAGGCGACGATATCGGCGGCCGGAATCCACGGCGCGCCGAGGCGCGCAGTGATGTCGGAAGGGTTGAGATCGGCCGGCTGTACGCCTTGCAACGTAATGACGTTGCGCTCGTAGGACGGATCGAGCGCGGCCGCGGCCTCCGCCGCCTTCAGCTTGTCGCGGACAGGGCCGGAGAGGTACGAGTCGGCCGTGTGCCACGAGCCATCGGTCGGATCGCGGAAGATGGCGCTGCCGAGTTCGGCGACGACATCCTCGGTGTCGCGATGCAGCAGCTCGGCGATGTGATCAATATCGACACGACCACGCTCGTTCAGCACCACGGCCAGCGCGTCGGCCGCGCTGGTGATCACCGGCGCAAGCGGCGGCGCGATCACCCGCTCGGTGAAGAGCGGACCGGGCTTCGCCGTGTTGGTCTCGAGGTCGTAGTCCTCGATCGAGGCCACGAGCCAGCAGTCGGGGTCGTCGAGGAAGGGCTGGACGTTGGGGCGGCGGTGCGTCTCGCGCACTTCGCCCGTCTCTTCGTCCTCCATCATGGAGACGGTCGTGAAATTGATCGGACCGAAGTCGCGCACGAAGTTCGACCAGGCGATGCGCAGCCTGACCTGCGCGTCTTTCCACGGCCGGTCGAGCTCTTGGCACCTCAACACTTCGCGCACGGCATCGCGGATCGGGATCAGCTTCCGGATGATGCGGACATGCTTCTCCGGGATGCCTTCGGCGCTGCGCCCTTTGCGCGCTTTCACTGCGACGGGCTCACCGTCGAGGACCTGCATCAGGCCGTGGGCCTTGTCGAAGAAGTAGCTGCCCTCGCGGACATGGCGTTCGGCGGGCAGATCGACGTTAGACGAATCGCCGGCTTCTTCCAGGTCGGGATCGATCACCTCAGGCTCGCCGTCGTAGACGGCTTCCGGAAGGAGACCGACCGCTGCCGCGACTGCGGTCTCGAGGTCCACGCTCTCGCGCCGCAGGCAGGTGTAGGCCTCGCCGAAGGGACCGGAGGCAAGCGCATGTTCGCCGAGCACGAACTCCGGATGCCGTGCGAACCAGCGGTTCACGCGGATGGCGCCCTCATCGGCTGTCGCCGGTCGCACCTCATCGAGGTCGAGCCAGAACATATTGCCTTCCGCGTCGCCGAGCTTGCGCTTGCGGAAGAACAGGAGGTCGACGACGACATCGGTGCCGGCGCTGGCGCGGAAGCTGCCTTCGGGCAACCGGATCGCGGCGATCAGATCGGCTGACTTCGCAATATGCTCGCGCGCCGAGGCATCCGCCTTGTCCATCGTGCCTGAGCTCGTGACGAAAGCGGCGAGGGCACCCGGCTTCAGGAGATCGATCGAGCGCGCAATGAAGTAGTCGTGCAAACGCAACCCCATCGACCGATAGGCACGGTCTGACCGCACAGTGCGGTCTGAGAACGGCGGATTGCCGATGGCGAGATCGAAGCTTGCCGGCAGCTCGGTGCGCGCAAAGTCCGCGGGGACAATGCGCGCCCGCGGCTGCAACAGACGCACGATGCGCGCCGTGACCGGATCGAACTCGATGCCCGTCACATGCGAAGCCTCGCGAAGCCCCTCCGGCATCAGCGCCGGAAACAGGCCGGTGCCGATACCGGGCTCGAGTACGCGGCCGCCGCGCCAGCCGAGACGTTGCAGTCCCAACCAAATCGCCCGGACGATAAACTCCGGCGTGAAGTGCGCATACTGCGTGCAGCGCGCCAGCGAGGCATGGTCGAGATCCCCGACCGCATCCTGCAGGTCCTCGCCGATTGCCTCCCAGCCCTTGCGAAACTCGGCCTCGCCCGGACGCCGGAATACGAAGTTCGCAAGTTCGGACGCACCGAATCCGGTGAAGCGGATCAGCTCCTCCTGCTCTTCAAAGGTGGCCGATCGGTCGTCGGCCTCAATGGCGGCAGCGAGGCGGATCGCCGCGATGTTGTCGCGGGCGCGGTCCTTCCAGCCCTTCGCCAGCGCGCGGTCACCAGCGAGAGAGAAATTATCGCCTTTCGCGCGACGCGTGGATGATGTCGAATGCGCGACCGCCGCGACCGGGAGTGCAGGGGCCGGCGTCGACGGATCGGAATCGTCGTCATCGTCCGACTCGGCAGTACACCCGCCTGCGAACGCGGTGACACCGAGACCGAGGCCCGAGGAAAGCGCTGTGTTGCCAAAGAGGTCGAGGGTGAAGGGATCGTCTTGCGCCATGAAAGTTCTCCTTGTGGTGAAGGCGCGCGCCATCGGCCCGCCGAGTTGCCTCGGTCGGTTCGATCGTCACGGGGGGTCGGGTTGCGAGCGCTAGCGCGCCATGAGCGACAGCGAGACGTCGGTCTCGCTCAACTGCACGCGCAGATGCGTGAACCGGAAATCGCGATTGATGAGAGGGATGAGTTGCTCTGCGTCGATGAACTCGATCCCGTCGTCACCGCCGAAGTGGCGGCGCTTGTAGTCGAACCAGTCCGGATTGCCGACCGGATGGCATTCCTCCGAATAGACCACAAACGGGCGATCTCCTCGGCAAGCTTGCCGTTCGACATGATGTAGACGCCGTTGTCGCCGACCAGCCAGAGGCCGGATCTCTCGCCCTGACCGGGCTTGAGGCCGTAATACGGATTGCGAAACCCGCCATTGGCGGCGGCGTCGAACTGTCCGCGTTCGATCACCACGCGGACGGACGGGACGGGGAAAGTGAACATCGCCGCCTCCCTCACGCCGCTTGTCGCTCAGGCAGGAGCAGGTGCACCGGCAGCTTCGCTGAAATCTCCGCCTCGGTGAGCTGGTCGAGAAGCTTCAGCACGGTACCGCGCTGACCGCCGTAGCACAGCACCGTGCGCGCGCCGCGCAGATCCTCAGCGAAGCGTTCGCCCGCGTAGCCGCGGTAGTCGTCGTGTGTGCTCGACCAGATGTGCTCGAGCCGCTCTTCGCGCGTCATCGCCTTCACCGGCCGCGATTCCCGTTCGATGATCGCAACGCGCATGCGGTCGGGCGAACTCTTGTCGGCAAGATCGCAATATCCGTGGAAATAGCGTGGGGCGCCGTCAATCGTCAGCGAGAGGAAGACACTGGTGACGCTGCCGGTGAGGAATTCGCGCATCGTGAACATGTCGCCACGCATCCAAAGCGGCGGCAGGATCTCGAACATATGGTCGTGCTCGGCCTGGCCGATCTCGAACCATTCACCGCGATAGAGAGCGCTGGCGTCATCCTCGCAGCGGTTCGGCCGCTGCGCGTGGCGATCGAACATGCGGAACATCTGCCGGCGATCGGCGATGCCTTGGTAGACCTTGCGGACGGATAAGAGGGTCATGGGCGGGCTCCTTCAGCCTCGTCGGGCTGGAGCGCGGCTCACCCCTTCGGCTCGCCATCCTCTTCAACCCTTCTGACCCTCCTTCGCGGCCGCCTCTCCGGTCCGGCGGGTCAAGGGCCGCGTAGCGGGCGGAGCTTCCCTTGACGCGCCGGCCGGGCATGCGGCACGTCATTCCTCCTTTCCAGGTTCCTTCTTTCTCCTTCACCCCTGCATGACGCTGCTCGGCGCTCCTAATGGCGGCGAGGGCGGCCTTGAACAACGCAGAGCCTCGCTCCTCTGAGAGGTCCGCCGAGGCGGTCACCACTAGGCACGCGCCATGAATGTCCTCGTCAGCGATGACGTTCCGGCGACAGCGTAACGGCGTCGTCATTCGCGATCGTCTTATCTGCACCAGGGGGGGGGGCGCGCCACCCCAGCGCCGGCGCGCACCCGAAGCAGCAACGGCCGGGATGCGACCTGCATCACCCGGCCTCGGCGAATGGTTTGTGCACCGGCCGGGCGAGAAGGACTTTCAGGTCCTCGTTCCAGTCGTCGGCGCGCGGCCGCGAGCGCGCGTAGGCAGCCCCCATCTCGGCTGCGATCGCTCGAATGCGCTCTGCGTAGACGTCGCCCTGTCGGTTGTTGTCGGTAGCAGCGACGAGCCGGGTGCCCGGGCGTTCTGCGATCCGCCTGATGGCTTGCTCGCTCGCCGGCGACCACCCGCCGCCGGTGCTGACATAGAGCGAGTCTGGCCGCAGCACCTGGATGGCCGCGAGGCTCATCGCGTCGATCGCCGCTTCGGTGACGCAGATCCGCGGCGCCGCCAAGGGACCGAGCCGGAAAAGCTCCTTGGCCCCGCCGGTGGCGAAGCCGCGCCACTGCGGGCCGCGTTCCTCCCACCCCAGAAGCGCGCCGTCGCCATCGCGGTGTGCTGCCCACATGCTGCCGTGCGGTCCTTCGCGCAGCAGGTCCTGCTGGACCGCCGTCGCGACGATGGTCTCGGGGATTCCGCGTTCTCCTGTGAGATAGCGCCACGTCGCCGAACCAGGCCGAGGACGGACGCGGCGCGCCCAGCGGTCGGCGGCCGAGTGGACCGGTGTGGGCCGGCTCTGCCGCTCCCACGCGGGTGTCGTCGGAACGAACCCGACGAGGGCGGCGACGCACGCGCAGGCTTCGGCGAAGCCACGGGCGCCCAGGTGCTCGGCCAGGTCGAACACATCGCCTTTCGCCGTGGACAGCGGGTCGAACCAGCCGCGTCCCTCGTGGATCACGATGACGATCTTCACATCGCGGCGGTACTTCACGGCGCGGCGCGTGCTTTCCTTCACGTCGACTTTCCAGCCATCATCCTCGAGCAGCGCGGCGCAGCCGACCCTGCTTCTCAATTCCTCGATTTCGGTTTTCTCCATAGTCTTCACTACGCGGGCATCCCGCCCGGTCCTTTCTTCGGTTGACGCCCCTCGCCACACCGCGACGGGACGCCACCCGCCTGCCGCGAAGCGTGCCGGATGCAAGGGCGCGCTGGCAAGTCGTTGCGATGATTTCGTTTCGACCGCGGCGCAGCCTCCCTTGCATCGGGCGCCGCGCCAGCGGCACCGGTCGCCCGGCTCAATGAGCCGGGGACCACGGGTCGTACTCGTGGACGATCGAATCTTCTTCGCCGTCGTACTCGCTCGCGACCATCACGCCGAACGCGTCGTCGACCTGGAAGAGCACCACGGGCACCATCAAGGTGCGGGCGAGGTTGAAGGCGTTTTCCTGGGCGAGGTTGAGATTCTGCGACATCGTGAGGCTCCCGTCTTGGGGCGGGGACCATCCCCGCTCGACAGGCGCCGACGTGTCCGGGCGCGGCCGCGGTCACCTCGCAGGCGAAGCCGGAGAGGTCGCACGCTTGCGTAGCGAACCCCTTGATGTGGTGGAACGGCCCGCTCCGACAGCATCAAAGTGCTAACGTGGTCGTTGTTGCAAACGCCACAAGGAGGGACCGTTCCGTGAAAGAAGTTACCACTATTGGGCTGGACTTGGCCAAACAGGTTTTTCAGGTTCATGGCGTCGATGCTGATGGCGCACCACTGTTCAACCGAAAGCTGCGACGCGCAGAAGTTTTGCGCTTCTTTGAAAGACTGCCGCCGTGCCTAGTCGGGATTGAGGCATGCGCGAGCGCGCACTACTGGGCGCGGGAGATCTCAGTTTTCCGCCATGACGTTAAACTGCTACCGCCTCAATATGTGAAGCCGTTCGTCAAGCGCGGCAAGACCGATGCCGCCGATGCGGAGGCCATCAGCGAGGCGGTGACGCGGAAGACCATGCGCTTCGTGCCGGTCAAGACGGCTGAGCAGCAAGCTGCGGTGATGGTTCTGAAAACGCGCGCCCTGCACGTGCGCCAGAGAACCCAGGCAATCAATGCCCTGCGTGCCCATATGGGCGAACTGGGCATCATCGCTCCAACCGGCATCGCCAACGTCAAGGCCCTGGCAGCCATCATTCGGGATGAGGATGATGCGCGACTACCTCCCGCCGCGCGCTTCGCCCTCACCGAAATCGTCGATCAAATCGAAATGCTTGCCGCGCGGATTGACAAGCTCGAACGTGAAATTGTCGTGCAAGCTCGTCGAGACGACGATATGCGGCGCCTTACGACAATCCCCGGCGTCGGAGCCATCATCGCAACCGCCGTCAAGGCGTTCGTTCCCGATCCCGCTGGCTTCAAATCAGCGCGCCACTTTGCTGCATGGATAGGATTGACCCCGAAAGCCCATTCGAGCGGAGGTAAAGAACGGCTTGGTCAAATATCGAAAATGGGCAATCGGGACTTGCGATCATTGCTAACGACCGGAGCAGCATCTGTGCTTCGCCATGTTCGATATCATGACAGAGTATGGCCCTGGTTGAAGGGCATGCTGGGCCGACGGCCATTTAAGGTGGTGGCAGTCGCTCTCGCCAACAAGATCGCCCGGATGATCTGGGCGTTGCTGAACAAAGGTGGAGTATATCGCAATCCTATTACGGCGGATTCAGCTCCTGCATAGGTCGCAGCCGCCGACACGAGCTGCCCGGCAACTGCCGGCATGAGCGAGGTGCACAACAGACGATGAACCACGGGACGAAATCCCGAAACAGGCCAGGCCGAAACCCGTGACGCGCACAAAGCGCGCCCCCTTGATCCAGCCACCTGCTTCGCGGACTTCATCGAGGCCAGCGGTCAACCACCGCGCAAGTAGGCCGGACATATGACCGCACCGTCCTCATGTGGTGAAATCGACTGAAATGTATCCTTGCACCGCGGGCCGTTCCACATATGCGGGTTGATCGTGGAAGGCCGTGCCCGGACCAAGGAAAGCCCATTCGAGAGCGGGAGGTCCTTCCCCGGACGGTGCGCCGAACATCACAGTCTCAACGCTGACCAGTCGCCGGCGCCACTCTCACGCGTGCGCGCAAACCGGCAGTGATTGTAGATCGGACTCTGCGCTGACACCACAGGCGCAGACTCGGTGCAGGACACACTTCCACCGATCGCCGGGATAGCCCTCGATAGCGCTATTGCCGTCCGACGACCCCGGACCACGCTTTAGCCGCGGCTTCATGCGCATCGTGGTCGATGAGGCGGGCCTCCGGCGTTCGCTACCACGACCGCCAGGTCGTGGTGCTGCGGCCGTCCGACTGGGCGCACTGGATTCTATCTGACACGCCCCGAGTCCGAGCTGCTGCGTCCGCTGTCTCCAGACTCGCTCGGCGTCGAGACGGTGCGGACTGGCCGCGATAGCGCGGCCGACTGAGTCCAGCCCGGGGCTTCGCCTGCCACCCCGCCCGCGTGGTGCGCCCTGATTTCCGCTGTGGTGCAAGCCTTTGCATCGGCATCGCGGTCGGCTGCTTTACCGAATGCATCTGGAACGCGGCCCCGCAAGGGGTTATGAGTCGTGCGGGGCGGTACGCGCCGCCCTGGGGCGTGGAAACCCCTACGAACGGTTTGGTGCCGGCCGTTACGGCGCCGCACTCCTTGACCTTATGGTCGGGGAGCCTGTGGCGCATGCAACAGGTTCACCCGAACTAAAGGCCACAGGGCCGTTTCGTACGGTTTCCAACTCCCCGATCACCAAGAGTCACCGAGTTTGTTTGCGGGGGCGTACCGCAAACACTGTTTTCGCCGGGAGAGATCGAGTGGCCAAGGCAGGGGAGCGACGCGACAGCGCGCTCGAGTCGCAGGCGGTCTCAGCCCACCGCGCCTACGTCGAGGCGCTGGCGTCATGGGAGCGCGCGCTCCACACAGCGAGTTGCCCGGCCTGCTGGCCCGAGGGCACAACCGAGGAGCAGCACCTTCTCCGTTGCGCATCTGCCGAGGCCGAGAAGGAGCGCCGGCGCGTTGTCTTCCGCGATCTATGCGACGAGCTCGGCTACCTGCCCGACGGCCACGGCGTCGCTCTTCCGCCTGAGGGTTGCCCATCGGCCTCCGGCGCCGGCTAGCCCAAGCCTGCCTTTGCGGTCTTTGGCACGGCGTCTGCAATACGGAACTCTCGCTGGCAATGGTCTTTTCTGACCATACCGGCACCGCGTCATGCGTGGCGAAGTCGTCTTGTCTAACAAAGCCGAGGAGTCATCGATGCTCACGGTCATTCCCGACTTGGACATCCGCCGTCACGCTGCGCCGATTGACCAGGCTTTTCGTTTCGCCACGGTCGAGAAGAAGGGCCGGGAGGAGGACCTGCGCCAGCCTGACGGCCTCGAGCACGACAGTTCGACATTCGCGAAGCGCATCGGCGCGGCGAGGTCGTCGTGCTGCCGATATCCTTAAGCCGCGAGACACTCAAGGCGACCCAGGCCGGCAGCGCGAGACCGCCTTTCGGACGCAGTGTGCCCGCAGCCGGGTGAACGAAAACGAGTGCGAAAGGAGATGCCTGTGATTCGGACCGCCGACACCAAAATCATCGCCCGCGAACTGCACGCCCGCTACGACCACCTGAGAGCGGTCACCCTGATCGGCAGGACGCTGCAGAAAGCCCTGTTCGCCGGCCGCTCGGACGAGGTCGTATTTTGGGCGCTGGTGCATGCGCACTATCGCGGCGGCGATCTCTGCGCTGCGATCGAGGAGCAGCTGAACTTTTTCGCGCCCTTCATCATCCGCGAGCCGTCCGAGGTGAATTGACCGCGCGGCCGCCTAGACGTCGGTCGGGTTCACGATGATCGATGCGCTCGAAGCTGTCGGCGGGTTGGCGGCGATGCCGGTCGTGGTCGGAAAGTCGCCCGGCCCGGAGGGACCGCAGACGACTTGACCATCCTGGCAGTTCGGATCTCCCATCGCGCGCGCATTATTGGCCATCTTGCAAATGGTCGTGCCGTTGATGTCGGCGAATCCGGAGCATTTGCCTGAATTCAGCATCTTCTGGCAATTGCCGGTACCGAGTTGGATGCACGCCGCGATCAAGCTGGCGTCGACCTTCTGGCCATCGAAGGTCGACATCGAGGCGAGGTGCCGGACGGCAGGCGAGTTGTAGCCGTCGTTGGTCAGCCTCGCCCAAGAATCGACCTGGTCCTGCAACGACATGCAGCCGTAGCCGGCTCGGTCGGTCCCAGCGTACTTCTGGACGTTGGCATTGTTGAGCTGGAAGATGCCGGTGCAGCAGCTGCCATTGTAGTTGCCTTTGTTGCCGCCCGACTCGAAGCGACCCAGGCCGCCAAGCGAGCATGACGTTCCCTTGAGGTCGTCCCGTAGCGGGGAATTTCTTACGGCGTCGGTGATATCCTGGGCGGAGTAGTTGGTGCGCTCGCAGTATTGCCCCGCCGTCGCCTGCTCGGCTCCAAGCCACAGAAAGCCCGCGTAAAAGACAAACGCCAACAGCAGGCTGACGAGACGCGTGCGCATGGTTTCCTCCGCATCCTGGGGCGTCACTTCAGGGAGTACGTCCGCGCGCAACTCGGCACATCGCGGCCTCCGATGGTGGTGCGGAAGCTGATCGTGCCCGCGGCCGGGTCGTAACGCGTGTAGGAGTTGTCGTTGCGGTTTTTCGCTGGAAGGTCGGGGTCGGTGTGGTCCGTGTAGCAGCCGGTGTCTGACTTGATGGTCAGGACCTTGCCGTTCTCGATGGTCACGATGCGCAGAGGGCAGGTCGACGGTTCGATCCCGGCGCCCTTGTCGTTGGCCCCGCTTTCGCAAGCACGCGAGAGCGCCGTGCTGACGATGATGGTGCGGTCGCCGTCGCGATAGGTCGATGCGAGCGCGGTCACCAGCGCGTTTTTGCCGCCGAGGGGTCGCTTGAGCTCGGTGGTCACGTAGGCGTTGGCCTCGCGGATCACGTCGGGCCAGACCAGCGTCTGCAGCGGGTCGGTCGTCGACGGAACCTGGAAACTGTAATAGCTCATCGCCTGCCAGCCATCGGCAGATTGATCCTGCGCGGCTGCAACACCTGGAATGGCGAGCAGCGCGATGATCGAAACAGTCAACTTGAATCGCATCGAAGCCTCCTGATGCTGAGATTGCCGATCAGCATGACACGGCCGCGAGCGCGGTCCAGGCCGCGCGCCAGCGCGCCCCGAAGGGGTCGCCTTGGCGGCGCCGTCAGCGGGTGTGGCACCATGATGGATGGATGGGCAGCGTTTCATGGCGGATAAAGGGCGATGTTTTGTGAGCAGCCATCGACGGCCTGATGATCGATGATGAGGCCGGCTTTCACGGTCTTGGTGGCGACGTCGTAGGACGCGTAGGAAGCAGCCTGCGGCGTCACGCTCGCCCCGGCGACGGGCGAAGCGAGTTCGAGGAAGCAGGCGTGGCCGCCGTCGAGGGTGCGGACCTGGAGTCCCTCGTAGATGGCGATTCGCAGCGGGCAGCGTTTTACGGTGGCGCCGGCGGCCGCGCGCAGTTCCTTGAGCGTGCAGCCGGTGACCGTGTTGAGGATTGAGAGCACGACGGATTTCGTGGAACTCCAGATCACGAAATGCGCTTCCGTGGCGGGCGCATTACCATCGGAGAATCTCTGGTCGCCACGCGCCTTGTAGGCGCGGTTGTTGGCATCGACGGCGTCTTTCCAAATGTCCAGGTAGGTCGCGGTCTGCGGTGACGGCTTTTGAAGGTCCGCATATGACATCGGCCGCCAGGCCCCTGGGTCGGGCGTTAGCGATTGCGCGTGAGCGCCAATGGAAAGATCGACCATCATTGCCCCCGCGATCAAGACGCGTGCAAAGCGCCCAGGATGACGAAAAAGCGCGCACGAAATATACCGACATCTAATATAGTGTCTTTGCTTTGTCGACACCAGCGCATCGCACACGCCCGCCTCCTATTCGTAGCGCGGACGGCCGGGGACCCACCACCAGAAGTCCTTGGGCGACCGCTCGCGATTGCGCCACGGCACAGCACTGCGTGGCGGATAGACGGGCTGCATGTTCCAGACGGCCCCGTAATAGTAGAAGTTTGCCGTCTCGCGCCGTGTACGACGCCCCACGCTGTCCAGGAAATCCGTCGCGCAATGGACCACGGGCCCGTGGTAGCGCGTCACCCGCGCGGTTTGTTCGTCAATCGCGCCCGGCTTGCAGCCGAACAGCCAAATCGAGGTGGGGTAGGTATGATCCGCCGGCGCTGTTGCGAGCAGACGACGATAGGCCGCGTTTGCCTCGGGCTGCGTCGGATACGGAAATCGTTCCGTCAGAACCGGCGCGAAGGTTGAACGGTCGCGGGCATATTCCAGGCGACCCGGCTTCACCTGCTCGGGGCTGTAAAGCGGCTCCGGTATCGGCAGACCATTGTCGACGACGGGCGCAGCCGGGGCGCAACCGGCCAGCGCAATCAACAATGGTGTCACCAGATAAGGGTGTCGCCGGATCATGGTATTGCCTCGCCGCGCGCCATCGGTTGCAACTTGACGTCACGGCTGGCGCGCCAGTCCCACGGCATCTGGAAGGTGCTCGACCACAAGCCACGGTACGCTTTGCGCGCTTCCTGCTCGGCCAACGCATAGCTGCGAATCCCAGGATCGTCTTGCGAAGCCGGGATCGCCACCGCCACCCCTTCACGAACCATGTCGGCGGCAATGTCGGGATGACCGGCGGAGGCGCAGCGTACCAGGTGTTCGCTGGCCTCATCGCGCAGCGTGGCGCAAGCCAGCCACGTGTTCAGTGTCGCGGTCACAAGCCACGCCGTCGCCATCGTGCCGCAGGGCCAGGCCTGCCGGCCAAGGCGTGCGGATTGATCGGGCGCGCAGGTGTCGATTCCGTAGAGCCGATAGGCTTCGTGCGTTTCGATATCGCGGAAGCGCGTGCCGTCGATCACCTCGACGCGCAACGGCGGCGACTGGACGGCGGCCTTGGGAGAATAAACGCCAGGTGAGGTGGCAGGGGTTTGAGCCAACCCCACCTGGCTGCCGAACACTGCAAAGCCCGACACCATCCCAAGAACGAGCTTACGCGGCAACATCGTCGCGCGATCCAAGATCGAGCTTGTGGAAGACGTTGGCGATAATGTCTGTCGTGTAGACGGTTTCGCCATCCTTCTTATAGGAACCGTCGGCAATCCGGCATTCGGCGTAGACCGCGTCGCCCTTGGCGATGTTCGCGATCGCCCATTCGGCAGCCTTTTCATTGAGGATCGTGACCGTCACCCAGTCTGTTTCCTCGCGGCGCTCGCCTTTGCCGTCGGTCCAGGCGCGATCGGTCGCGACATTGATCTTGGCCGCCTTGTTGAAGGCCTTCGGCGCCTGGCCGACCCGGCCACGCAGGATGAACAGGTTTGTGGTTCTCAAGGTTAGTCTCCTTCATTACTGGCTGGACTCTGCGGGAGTTGGCGGTTGCGATGGCGGCGGCGTAGGCGGGCGCGCCTGTTCGTGAAGCGCGCGCAGGATGATCGCGTTCGGATCGGGCAGGTCAGGGAACGCCCACAAGCCTGCCTTGGCGCGCTGCGCAACAAGCTGCGCGACGAAATATGGGGCGTGGACGGGCTGACCGTCCGGCTTCAAAGCGGCGAAGGCGAATCCAGTCGCGACCAAGGCTGTGCCGAGATCAATCCGCGATCCGGCGCCCGCGCCGGCCACACGCGTCGCGACACAGAAGACGAAGACGGTCTTGGTTTCCGGCTGCTCGGCGGCATCATAGCATTGCGGCCGCAGATCGCGGGTGAGCGCCACCAGCATCGCGAGCGAAGCCTCGCCGCAATCGCGTTCAAGACCATGGGCGTTGGTGAAGCTGGTGCCACGAAGGCAGGACTGCACACCATACAGTCGGTAGGTCACGCCGGCTGCGGACCAACTGTCGCCAGTGAGATAGAGCGCACTCGCCGGCACCGGGAACCAACGAGAGGCCGGTGCCTCCGCGAACGCCACATTGAGCGTGAGTAATGGTGCAACGATTCCGGCAACGACGTGGGCGCGCCTCATCTCAAGTCACCCTGCAGGGAGAAGTAGAAGCGTTGGGTGGCGTTCGCCGTGCTGATGTCGATGGAGTAGGGAGCGCTGTGCGGATCGCGCGCCGTCGATGGATAGGTCGTGGTGCAGCCGCCATCGCCGCCGGAACAGATCTGTTGCGGCTTCGAGACGTCGGCGCAAAGATTGCCGTTGGGCGCCGCGGACACACCGACTCCGCTGTCGGACCCTGAGTTAACCGGGGTCAATTCCGCCGGACACGCTTGGTAAGACTCATAGCCGAATCCACTGGCGTTACCCTCAGAACAGGACGGCCAGCCGCCGCCTTTCGCCAACTGGCGGAACAAGGTCTGCATGACCGGTAGGCAATAGGGGATGCCCGACCAGCCCCGCGCGGCCGCGGCGGCACACAGCAACACCTTGCACCCAAAGGACGCATTTCGCGCGTGCGCGCGCTCGGCGCCAGGCGCACACGAGAGGCCGACGGCCACCGACAGGGCTGCACTGCGCTTCATCCAACCTCCGGGAGTGAGAGCAGGGGACACATCGCTTATCCTGTTGCCAACCTATCAACATCTAATATATTGTCTATTGGAAAATGAAAATGGGGTGGCATGTCGATTCGCATCACGGCGATCGGGTTCAGCGTCCTGGCGGCTTTCGGCGGCGCGCATGCGCGGGACATCGGGAAGCCGGCCCGCCTCGCTGCCGTCGATGCCATGGGCAGGGTGCTTCCCGTTGAGTCTCCCCCGGCTTCGATCGAACGCATCGACAGCACCTTTGCCGCCATCGCGCCCTGCGCGGGCGTCAAGGCGATAGCGCCCGGCGACGCGCGCGCCCTCGTCGTGCGCATCGCGATGGAGGAGAATTTTTATCCCGACTTCGTCCAGGCGGTCGCCAAGAACGAAAGCCACTTCAATTCGATCGCGCTTTCAGACAAAGGCGCATTCGGCTTGATGCAGTTGAAGCCGGAGACGGCGCAACGCTTCAAGGTTAACCTCTGCGACCCCGCCGACAATGTCCGAGGCGGCGTTCGCTTTCTCCGCGCCCTGCACGACAAATATCGGAATCCGTTCTTCATCCTCGCCGCTTACAACGCCGGCGAGGGCGCGGTGGAAGAGAACCGCGGCGTCCCCCCATTCCCCGAAACAGTGCGCTTCGTGGCGCAGGTCATCAACGACTTCTACACCTGGCCGGAGCCGGGGAGCGCGAGCCGTCCTGGCCGACGCACTGCTGTCGGACAGCCGGATCTGATCGAGCCGGGAACGCCAGGCGCCGCCGCGGCTTCGCCGACCAAGACGGCACCGGAAGCGCACTGGAACGACGGATTCGTCATGCATGTCGACTGAAACGGAGGATGGGATGAGGAGATCGGTATCGCACTGGCCGCTTGCCGGAATGCTCTTGGTGATGAACATCGCTGAGGCGGCGGCGCAGTCGAGCGGTGGAACGTTGCAACCGGTGCAGTCGACGTTGACCCAACTGGTGTCGGCGCTGACCGGGCCGATCGCGACCGCGCTTGCCACGCTTGCCGTCATCGCCTGCGGTTTCTTCGCCTGGTCCGGGCGCCTGACCTGGGGCATCGCCGGCAGCGTCATTTTCGGGATCGTGCTGGTGTTTGGCTCCGCGCAGATCGTCCAGTTCTTCCAATCGGCGGTCGGACAGTGACGGAGAATGAGCTCGAGGATCCGCTGATCACGCCCCTCGTCAAGGCGTTGACGCGGGCGCCGACGCTGATGGGCGTGCCGTACATGTACTTCATGTTCAACGGCGTGGCCTCCAGCGTGTGCTTTTTGATCTCGCACAATCTCTTCCTGCTGTTGGTGGCGATCCCGCTGCACCTGTTCGGCTTCGTCATGACACTGCGCGACGACCGCATCTTCGAAATCCTGTTCGTCAAATCCACCAAATGTCCGCCCCGCTCGCGCGCCTTCTGGGCCGCAGACAGTTACTCGGCTTGAGGTGACGTCATGGTCGCGCGTGCTCTGCTCGATGAACTGACCTTCGGCGCGGTGTCGCGGCGCGAGCGACCTGTGGCGTCGCACCTGCCCTATACGCGCCACGTCGACGATCACATCATCAAGACCCGCGACGGACTGGTCCTCACGGTACTCAAGCTCGACGGCTATTCCTTTGAGACCTCCGACATGAGCGAGGTCAATGCGCGGTTGCTGGGCCGCAATGACGTGGTCCGCACCCTCGCCAATTCGCGGTTCGCGCTCGCGACCCACATCATCCGGCGCGAGGTGCAGCCCCGCATCGAATCGACCTTCGACAATCCGCTCTGCCGTGAACTCGATGAGCGCTACGACGCGGCGCTGTCGCAGCGCCGCATGTTCGTCAACGACATCTATATGACCCTCGTGCGCCGTCCCCTGCAGGGGCAGGCTGGCACCTTCGACGTGATGCTGACCAGGCTGCTCGGCCGCAAGGACGAAGCCGGAGAGTCCGTCGCGGCGCAAACTGCCTTGACTGAGCTTCGCGACGCCGCAACCGCGGTCCGTGAAAACCTTGCCGGATACGGCGCCCGCCAGTTGGGCGTGGTGCTCCGGGAGGGCTTGTGGTTTTCCGAGCCGCTCGAGTTCCTGGTGCAACTCATCAATGGCGGCATCCCGCGCCCGATGCACCTGCCTCGCATGAACCTCGCGGACGCGCTGTCGATGAAGCGGATCTTCTTCGGCCGCAACGCGATCGAAATCCGCGGCGCGGGACCAGAAGATACGCGCTTCGGCGCCATGGTGTCGATCCGCGAATACCCGGCGCAGACCGGGCCGGGCTCGTTCGACAATCTCTTGCGGGTGCCGCACGAGTTCATCGCAACGCAGACCTTTGCCATTGTGGACCGGCCGGAGGCGGCCAAGCAGATCGACCGCGTGTCGCGCCAGGTCGACATGTCGGACGAGGCCGGGTCCATCGTCGCCGAGCACCTCGACGAGGCGCGTGACGAGCTGCTCGCCTCGGAGGCGATCTACGGCGAACACCACATGACGGTGTTGTGCCTCGGCCGCGACCTGCCGGAGGTCGGGGCGGCGGTTACGGCGGTCGGCGCCGCGCTAACCGATCGTTCGGTGATCTGGAGCCGGGAAGATCTGAATTGTGAGCCCGCGTTTTGGGCGCAGTTTCCGGGCAATTTCCAATACATCGCCCGCAAGGCCGTGATCTCGTCGAAGAATTTCGCGGGCTTCACCTCGCTGCATAACTATCCGAGCGGGCGGCCGGACGGCAACCATTGGGGGCCGGCGATCTCGGTCTTCGAAACCACCTCGCAGACGGCTTACTATTACAACCATCACGTCCGCGATATCGGCAACTTCACCGTCGTCGGACCGACCGGATCCGGGAAGACAGTCTTTCTGTCCTTCATCGCGGCGCAGACGCAGCGCGTGCAGCCTCGACCGAAATTGCTGTTCGTCGACAAGGACCGCGGTGCCGAGATTTTCATCCGGGCGCTCGGCGGCCAGTACGAGACCTTGATGCCGGGCGAACCGACCGGATTCAACCCGCTGTCATTGCCGGACAGTGCGCCCAACCGCGAATTCCTCTACCAGCTGTTCGCCTTCATGTTGCGGCCTGCGAACGGCGCGGATTTGACCGCGTCCGAGGAGCAGGTGATCCGGAACGCGATCGCCGCGGCGCTCACCGGCGGTCCGGCGGGTCGCACCCTGAAAGCTTTCTCTACCCTGTTGCGCGGCCGCATCAGGGCAGGGGACGGCGATCTGCTGGCGCGCCTCGAGAGCTGGATGCGTCCCGACCAACGCGGCTGGCTGTTCAACAACGAGGAGGATCAGTTCTCGCTGTCGAGCGTGTTTGGATTCGACATGACGCGGGTGCTCGACGATCCGGTGATCCGTACCGCAGCACTGATGTATATATTCCATAGAACGGAGGAGCTGCTCACCGGCGACCCGGTGATGATCTTTCTCGATGAAGGCTGGCGACTCCTCGATGACGACGTGTTCGCGTTCTTCATTCGCGACAAGCTCAAGACCATCCGCAAGCAAAACGGCATTGTTGGTTTCGGCACGCAGTCTGCCGCTGACATCGTGCGATCGAAAGCATCGAACACGCTGATCGAACAGACCACCACCAACATCTTCTTTCCCAATCCGAAAGCCGACGACGAAAGCTACCAGAAGGCCTTTCGCCTCTCCGGGCGCGAGGTCGCCTGGATCCGCGGCACGGTCCCGGAAAGCCGTTCGTTCCTGATCAAGCATGGCCGCGACAGCGTCGTGGCGCGGCTCAACCTCGCCAGCATGCCCGACCTGATCAAGGTGCTGTCCGGGCGCACCGAGACGGTCGCCGAGCTCGACGCGCTGCGCGCGCGCGTCGGCGATGACCCGGCGGTATGGCTGCCGATCTTCATGGGGAGAAGCCAGGGATGAAGCTCCAGATTGCGATCTTGGCGGCGGCCCTGTTGTCCGGCGTTGCGCCCGCGCTAGCGGATATTCCGGTCAATGACGCGGCGCAATTGACGCAGCGCTCGCAGACCGCCAGCACGACCGTGAAGCTCGTGCCGGTGACGACGCAACGGCAGGACGCCAATAGCGGCGTCAAATGCGCGGTGACCACCGGCAAGCAAGCGACCATCACCAACCCCACCGTGGAGCCGCAAAGCGGCGCGGGCAGCCAGGCGATCCAGTCGTACGCTCCCGAAATGCCGGCGGTGCCCGATCCAACCGCCCAGGGCACTGCGCTCAACAGCCAGACCTTGTTCAAGTCGAGTGGTGACGTGGTGGCGGGGTTGGAGGCCAGCCGCTCGACAATGACGGCGGCCCAGACGGCGTTCCAGGCGGCCGGCCAGCAAGTCGGAACAGCGCCGACAGTAATGGCCGCAATCGACATGAACAGCGCGGCGCGGCTGCAAAACAACCTCGCTTGGAATAGCGCGACCGGCTCGGCCAATCTCTGGGTGACGGCGATCAATGCCCTGAATCTGGCGATGACGAGCGACATGAGCCGGTCGGCGCTCGGCATGCGCGCAACGGCCAGTGCTGCCCAGGCGACATCAAGTCCGGTCTGTCCCATCGGCATGGTTGGATCCGGGACGGCGGCCGATCCCTGTCGGGCGTCGTCGGCGTGCTCGACAACGCCGCCCGGATCAACGCCAGACCCCGCCTGCGTGAGTGCGCGCTATGTCGATACCGACGGCAACGTCATCTTTTACCTCGCCCAGGAGCAGAACGCTGCCAACATCGGCAATGCCGGCGCGAACGCCGCGTTAACGGTCACTGAGGTCACCGCGGCGCTTGCCGCGATTTCCGCCAACAGCCGATAGGGAGGGCCCAATGCGTTGGATTTTCGTACTCGCAGTAGTCACGTCGGCATTGGCCGGCGCGGTGCCCGCGATGGCGCAGGTCGCGGTGATCGACAGCGCAAATCTTTCAAAGGCGCAGCAGATCGCGACCAGCACCCGGCAGATCCTCACGGCCGATCAACAGATCCTCCAGTTCACGCAGAAGACCCTGCAGGCGGTGACCGGCGACCGGTCCTCGCAGGCGCAAGGCACGCTCGCGCAGATGGCGCTTGGCGGCGGCTTCTCGATGGCGCAGGCGCCCTCCCTCGGCTCGGTGATTTCGGGCGGGGCGTTGTCGTTCGCCGGCATGGGATCGGCGTCTCAGAACATCGTCTCGACCCTCATCAACGGGCTGCAGTTGGTGCAGACCATTACCGGTCTCGTCAACGGCCAGGCCCACCCCGCCGACACCGCATACAAAAACTCCGTCAACGTTGCTGCAACGCTATCTGGGCTGATCAACTCGACACAGAGCGCTGTACAGCAGCGCTCGTCGGCGTTCACGCAAGGCGGCCAGCAGATCGGCCAGGCGCAGGACCTCAAAGGCAGTGTCGACCAGAACACCCAAGTGCAGATCCAGACCGGGCAGACGATCAACGAGCTCAACGGGGTCGTCAACAACGCCGCGGCCGCCGCCAATCAAGCGAACCTTGACCGCATTGCCGCGGAATCGTCCGCCGCGCGCGCGATGAAATTCACACAGTAGTCATCAACGTGATGGGGGCGGTATGTCCGTGCGTGTTCTGATCCTTGTTGTCGTCGTCGCCCTCATTGTCGGCGTCGCCGTCGGCCACTACGCGCTTCCGCGAGGCGACGCATCTGCGATCAGCGGCAGGGTTGAGGCCGGCGTCGGACAAGAAGACCCGGCCAAAGCCGCTTCGCGCGCCATGACGTTCACGCAACCGAAGGCGCCGGCCCGGTGAGGACGGTGCTCGCACTACTCGTCGTGGCGTTCACGGCCCTCGCGCTCGCCGGCTGCGCCTACAAGCCATTGAAAGCGCCCTGCTCACCTGACGAAGGCGGGACACCGCTCGCTTATTCGGACGTCGCGCCACCGACCGTCCCGGGAGCTTTCCAGCACCTCGACCGCTGCGGCCCGATGCGGCCGATCTGAGAGGGGCGATGGGAAACACCTTCAATATTACGACGCTCCTGCAATCGGTTGATCAGCTCGGTCAGAACTATGTCTCCACCGCTTACCAGGCGCTGGCCAGCGCGGCGACCTCGGGGGGCGGTACCGGCGTCGCCGGCTTGCTGCTGACGCTCTACGTGATTTTTTGGGGTGTCGGAATTTGGCAGGGCACCGCGACAGGCGGCCCCGCCGACCATGCCTTTCGACTGTTTCGCGCGATGCTGATTTACGCCATGGCCACGAAGTGGGGCGACTTCCAGACACTCGCGTACAATTTCCTCAACGACGGCCCCTCCGCAATTGGCAACGCGCTCCTGAACGCCGTCACGTCGGCCAACAACACCGGCACGTCCGCAAATCTGAATTCCGTCAACGGTGTCCAGTCGGCGCTGCAGAATATGTGGAACACGACCAACAGCGCCACCGAGGCCTTCCTCCAGAATGCCGGCATCACCAATTGGGGGCCTTACATTTTCGCAGCTGTCTTCTACGTCGTGATGGCGATCATGATCGGCTTTGCGATCTTTCTCATCGTGCTGTCGAAGATGTTCATGTGGCTGTTGCTGGCGTTGGCGCCGCTGTTCATCATCCTGCTGCTGTTCGGCGTGACGACACGGTTCTTCAGTGGCTGGCTCAGCGCGCTCGTGCAGTATTTCCTGGTCCAGGTGCTCGTCTACGCTTTCCTCGCCTTCTACGTCTCGCTGATTCAGCAGACGATCGACACGCTCAACGGCGTCGCCAATTCCAAATTGGCGACCTGGGCCACCATCGGCCCGGTCGTGCTGCTTGCGATCATCGGCATTCTGCTGCTCAGCCAGATCAACAATGTTGCGGCGGCGATCGCCGGCGGCGTGCCGATTTTCTCACCGCGCATCGGATCGGTCATTGCCACCGCTACAGGCTATCGGCTCGGCGCTGTCGCCAACCGGGCGCGCCTTGCCTTCCGCAACCCGCTCAATCCCGCCTCGACGTCGCGACGCGAGGAGCTCGCCGCGCGTCAACGTGCGCGCGTCGGTCTTCGCGCTGGGTCATGGGCGCAGTCCGCGGAATTTCGTCGTCTTGCCGACCAACTCCGCAATCCCGGCGTGCCGCCGGCGTCGAGTGGCGGAGGTCGGCCATGACGGAAACTGTGTCAACAGAGCCCGCGCGCGTCGATCCGCGGTACTACGCCGACGGCGCGACCTGGGAACGCGACATCGCCCGACGAAACCGCACCTCCCGCGCCCTGGCTTGGATCGTCGCCACTGTGATGACCGTGGTTGCGGTCGGGGCCCTCGGGACGCTGGCCTTACTTGTTCCCCTCAAAACTTACGAGCCCTACATGGTCGTGGTCGACAAGACCACCGGCTTCGTCGAAGTGAAGCGCCCGATGGCGGAGGGCCCGTTGACGCAAGACGAGGCGGTCACAACGTTCAACGTCGTGCGCTACATCAAGGCGCGGGAAACCTATGATCCGAAGGCGTTGAAGGACAACTTCGACCTCGCCCAGCTGCTGGCGACAGCGGACGCCGCGCGCGAATTGACGGAAATCTATTCGCCCGCCAATCCGAGCAACCCCGTCAAGGTCTACGGCACCAACACGGTCGTCGCAGTCACGATCAAATCGGTGACGTTCCCGAACAACCGGACCGCGCTGGCGCGGTTCTCCACCGAGGAGAAATCGTCGACCAACATCGTCACCCGCAACTGGGTCTCGCTGGTGCGGTTTCGCTACACCTCCGCGCCGATGCGCAACGAGTGGCGCTTCGACAATCCGCTCGGCTTCCAGGTGCTGGAATATCGCCGCGATCAGGAAACGGCGCCTTCGCCCGGAACTGTGGGTGCGCAGCAATGAAGAACCGTCGTGTCGTCGCCGGTCTGATCCTCTGCATCACGGCGAGCGCCGCCCACGCGGAGGCGTTGCCGCGCCCTGGTCGCACCGATTCCCGTGTCCGGGATGTCGTCTACAACAGGGACAACGTCACCGCGATCGACGCCAGCTACGGCACCTCGACGATGATCGAGCTGCAGCCGGACGAGAGGATTGAAACGCTGGCGCTCGGCGACTCGATTGCCTGGAAGGTCGAACCGAACCGCAAAGGTGACATCATCTTCGTCAAGCCGGTCGACAAGAACGCGATATCGAACCTCAACGTCGTCACCGACAAGCGCATCTATTCGTTCTTGCTGCGCTCGAACACGCGGCCGCCCGGGGGACAGATTTACGCGGTGCGGTTCCGATTCCCGGACGACGAGGCGAGCGCGAAGCTTTTGGCCGAGGCCAAGAGGCGTGCCGCCAATCCCAATCTTAAGGATCTTAATATTGCCAACGCCAACAGCGACTATGGCTACAAGGGCTCCTCCGTGAACAAGCCGGTCGCGGTGTTCGATGACGGGACCAAGACCTGGTTCCGGTTCGAGGGCGAGACGCCGGCGATCTACATCGTCGACGCCGACCGCAACGAGAGTCTTGTCAATTTCCGGACCGAGGGCCCCTACGTCATCGTCGACAAAATCTCGCCGCAGTGGACGCTCCGCAACGGCCAAGAGTCGACCTGCGTCTTTAACCGCCGCCTCACCAACGTGCATGAGCCGAACGGGCTGGAGCCCTATAAGCCGCAACGTGTGGGTGCGGCGACGACCGTGGGAGGCTGATCATGCCCACGCCTGACGACTACCGCTCGTTCGAACTGGAAGCCGCGGCGGCAACTTCCGTCGCTCGCGGTCGCACCGCGCTGGGCAGTTTCCTGAAATTTGGCGTGCCAATCGGCGCACTTATCGTTGCGGGCTGGATGATCTACGGAACGGTCGCGCGGCGCTCGCCAACCCTGACAACGCCGGACAAGGAGGAGTTTACGACGACGCAGTTTCCAGCGCCGTCGCTCTCGACCCCTCGGACGCAGACCAGTCAGGGCACCATCGTCATCCCGCAGGCGCCGGCCGAACCCGCCCCACCACCTCCGGTCGCGCCTCCTCTCGCGCTGCCGGCACCACCGCCCCCCGAACCGCCGCTGGCAGGCGTCCCACCCAACGACGACGAAGCGCGCCGTCTCGCCGAGCTCGAGCGCCAACGACAGGAGGAGGAGCGCCGCCGGTGGGAGCGCCTGCGCGCCCCGCAGGTCATCACTGACAACGCCGCGGCCGCGGCGAAGGCTGCGAACTCGAATGAAGGAGGCAGGGCTGCGAGCGGCCCGGAGGACGATCCCAACCGGCGTTTCCTCGCCTCGGTGTCTGCCGCCGGCGTCGAGGTCTCGCGCGCAAATAAAAACAACCGGATCGACGCGCTGGTGGCGCAAGGCACGATGATTCGCGGCGTGCTCGAGACGGCCCTTCAAAGCGACTTGCCGGGCATGGTGCGCGCGGTCGTGAGCGAGAACGTCTGGTCGTTTGATGGACGTCGTGTACTCATTCCGGCGGGAAGCCGCCTGGTCGGCGAATACAAATCAGGCATCGCACAGGGACAGACACGCGTGTTTGTCGTCTGGACGCGGATGCTCCGATCCGATGGCGTTTCGGTGCAGCTCGGCTCGAACGGGACCGACGACCTCGGGCGCGCCGGCAATGCCGGCTTCGTCGATAACCACTACGTCGAGCGGTTCGGCTCTGCCGTCATGCTCTCGCTCGTCGGCGGCGTCTCGCAGTTCCTCAGCGCCTATGGTCAGAACACCAACGGCTATGGCAACGGCACGGTCATCACCACCACGGACCCGGTGACGGGGATGGTCACGCAGACACAGACGGGCGTGAATCAAAACCAGTTGAGCCTACAGGCGCGCCAGATCGCAGCGCAGAATGTCTCGCAGACGCTGACCAACATCGCGCAGGAGGCGCTCAGGAATTCGATCAATATTCCGCCGACCATCTATCTCGACCAGGGCACGCGGATCATCGTCTTCGTGCGTCGAGATCTCGACTTTTCGGCGCTCTATCCGGACCCGGTCAAGCAAGCCCTGAGGGAGCTGAAGCGTGAACGCGCTCGCACGAAGCCTGACGGTCTTCATTGACCGCGCACTGGATCCGATCCGCACCTGGCTCGACGATGACCGGGTCGTCGAGATCTGCGCCAACGGTCCGGGCGAGGTCTGGATCGAGCGCTTCGGGCAGGCCGCCATGGAGCGCCACGAAGTGCCAAGCCTGACGGAGAACGCCATCCGGCACCTCGCCGAGCGTGTCGCGGGACATTCGGGCCAGAGCGTCAACGAGGAGCATCCGTTGCTGTCGGCGGCGCTGCCGACGGGAGAGCGGTTTCAGGGTGTCATGCCGCCGGCGACGACGGCGGGTGGCGCGTTCGCGATCCGCAAGCAGGTGATCAAGGAAATGCGGCTCGACGATTACCGCAAGCTGGGTTCGTTCGAGAAGGTGACGACGGCAGGAGAAGGCGCGCTCTCGGAAACCGACCGGCGCCTGTGCGAGTACCTCGACGCCGGCCGCATCGAGGACTTCATCCGGCTCGCCGTTGTCAGCCACTACTCGATCCTGCTGTCGGGCGGCACGAGCTCCGGCAAGACTACGTTCCTGAACGCCATCCTCAAGGAGGTGCCGATTGAGGAGCGCATCATCACCATCGAGGATACCCGGGAGGTCAATCCGCTTCAAAAGAACTACCTGCCACTCGTCGCTTCCAAGGGCGACCAGGGCGAAGCGCGCGTCACGGTCGAGACGCTGCTGCAGGCCTCAATGCGGCTGCGGCCGGACCGCATCTTTCTCGGCGAGATCCGTGGCGCCGAGGCCTATTCATTCCTGCGCGCCATCAATACCGGTCATCCGGGGAGCATCACGACCGTGCACGCCGACAGTCCCGCGGGCGCCTTCGAGCAACTTGCCTTGATGGTGATGCAGGCCGGGCTCGGCCTGCGCCACGACGAGATTGTCGGATACATCAGGTCGGTGCTTCCGATCGTCATTCAGCAGACAAAGGTCGGCGGCTGGCGTGGCACGTCGGCGGTGCATTTCTCGCGCATGGCGGAATGGCGGGAGCAGCGGCGAGGGGGGAAAGGCCGCCATGGCACGCGTCGTCGCCTATAGGATCGGCGTCGCGATCCTGCTGCTGCTCGCCTTCTGGCTGCTGTGGAGCATGGCCTACGAGGTCGTCGTGGCGCTGCGCTGGGCGCCGACGCGATTTCCCAGCGAAGGCGCGTCGCGCTGGGCTCTGTTCCGGATGCAGAACGCCGACCGCTCGGGCGACTTCTTCTTGATAGCCTGGCGGCATTTCTACGAACGACTTCTCTACGGCCCAACGCGGATAGAAGCCCTCATTCGGGCCGGTTACGCCGCCGCCGGGGTCGTGGCGCTGGGCGTCGCTGGCGTCCTGTTTGCCTTCATCAACCGGCGCCAGATGCCCTTCGGGGCAGCGCAGTTCGGCAATGTCATGGAGGCGGCGAAGCAGGGCCTGACGACCAAGCGCGGCATCGTGCTCGGCACCCTAAGCGGGGCGACGCTCCGCTCGGACGAACCCGCCCACATCCTGGTCGTCGGACCGTCGCGCTCGGGCAAGGGCACCGGCTTCGTCCTGCCGAACGGCTACCTCTGGCAAGGCTCGGCCGTCTTCTTCGATCCCAAGCGCGAGAACTTCGACGCGCTCGCCAACCACCGCGGGCGAAAAGGCAACAAGGTCTTCATGTTCTCGCCCGGGTCCAACGACACGCACCGCTACAATCCGCTCGACTTCGTGCGGCGGGACGAGCGGATGGCGACGGACTGCCTGGTGGTCGCCTCTTTCGTGATCCCGGAAAAGGCCGACGACACCTGGGCTGGCGCCGGTCGCCTGTTGCTGTCGGCACTGATTGGCTACGTGCTGTCGTCGCCTCTGATTGCCGCCGCGCAGCACATGCGCACCGTCGCGCGGATGACGACAACGGGGAAGGACATCTCCTCGGTCCTGCGCGCGATCGTCAAGACGGAGCACCAGAACTTGCCAACCTGGGTCGTCGATAGCTTCAACCAGTACATCGCACTCGAGCCTGAAACGCGCAACAGCGCCGTGTTCAACGTCAACATGGCGATGTCGCTTTGGAACAACGGTCTGATCTCGGCCGCCACGGAGACGTCCGACTTCGACATCCGCGAGCTACGGCGCACACCGATGACGATCTTCATCGGCTGCACGATCGCGGAGCTGTCGATCTTCCGGCCGCTGATCCGGATCCTGTTCCAGCAGATCCATGACCTGCTGATGGTGAAGATTCCTGGCGAGGATGAGCCGCATCAGGTGCTGCTGATGCTCGACGAGTTCTACCACGTCGGGCGTATGGATTCGCTGATCTCGAAGATCACGATCAGCGCCGGCTACGGCTTCCGCATGGCCATCGTCATGCAGGATCTCGCGCAGCTCGACGAGCTCTACGGCAGGAACACGCGCATCACCACGGTCTCGGGCTCGCAGATCAAGCTGTTCATCCAGATCAACGACCTCGAGACCTCGGAATTTGTATCTGAAATGCTCGGCGAGACGACGCAGGTCTACAAGACGCCGATCCAGCGGCCAGGGCAGGGGATCTTCGCACCGCGCGTCTGGGCGCCTCATTACATGCCGCGGCCACTGCGCAGCCCGCTTGAGTTGCGCGAGATGTCAGCTCGGCTTTCGATCCTCATGGTGAAGAACTCGCGGTCCTTCGAGCTGACAAAAATCCGGCACTATCTGGACAAGCCCTACCGCAACTACTTCGAGCGCGCGAAGGACTCTCCGCCAGTCCTCCCGAGGCTGCGCGCTTGGCAGGACGAGTCCCTGCGCGGGGCGATCAACCCGGCGTCGGAGCAGCAGGACGCACCACAGCCGCCGCCCGCTCCCACCCCTTCCCGGACGCGCATGCCAACGACGCGACGTGCGGCCCAGCGCGCGGCGACCAAGGCCAAGCCGGAGCCGGCGGCTCAGGACGAGGCCACGCCGCTAACGCTCGCGCCTCGGCGTCATGCGGGTCCACCGTCCCAGCCTCAGCCGCGCAAGGCGCTTTGCCTCGGCGCGGTGCCTCCTCCGCCCCCCGGCGAGAGCTGCGACGTGCGCGAGATCCTGGCCGCGGCGGCCGGGGAGCAAGACGCCGGCTTCAACGCCATGACGGGCGAGCTCCGCGAGGAGTCGAGCCCGAACGTGAGGCAGGCGGTCGAAACGCTCGATGCTTTGCACCGCTCCTTCGGAGACGACCAAAAATAATTCGCGGCAACAAATTAGGATGCACCGCCGCGCCAGGCTCGTCCGGCATTCATGCTCTATTCTCGCCGGTTCCGAGTACGACGACGGTCTTCTCGATTGCTTTATCGGCAACGGCCGTCGCCGACTGTTACTCTTTCTGGAGTAAAGGGAGTCCGGTCGCAAGCGCCCCTGAAAATCTGTAGGAATGTACGGACTTACGAGACATCCTTTCTCTTGAGCCAAGGGCCGGAAGGATGATCGGAATGCACAAATTCAGGCGCGACGGGGACAGCACGAGCCAGCTCTGTCTTCGGAATGGAAAGGTTCTTTATCTATAGGCCTTCCTGGCTGCGCGGGGCTGGATCTCAGTCTGGCGGATGACTGGAGGCAGCGATAGCAGGATGGTCGGCGACCCGCCCAGTTTGTGTCGGCACGATCCGCAACACCCTCAGCGCGTTCAGTATAACAGCCACGTCGATCAGTTCCTGCAGCACGGCTCCCTGCACGGGCGTCAGGTACCCCAGTGTGGCAGCGATCATTCCGGCAACTGAGAGGCCGATGCCGGCCGCGACACTCTCCAGTGCTATCCGGCGGGATCCTTGCGCAATTTCGACCCCGGGCAATAGTCGATCCAGATGATCGACCAGCAACACGACATCCGCTGCCTCGGCCGAGGCAGCGGCGCCACGCGCGCCCATAGCGACCCCGACGTCGGCGGCGGCAAGAGCCGGCGCATCGTTCACGCCGTCGCCCACCATCATGACCGGGCCGTTCTTGTGCTCGGTCAAGATTAGCAGAACCTTTTGTTCGGGGCTCAGGTCGGCCCGGACGTCGTCAAGCCCCAGCCCATCGGTCACAGCCTCGGCTACGGCACGGCGGTCGCCAGTTGCCAGAAGGATCCGGCCGATTCCCAGCCGCCGTAGTCCCGTAAGAAGCTCGGAAGTGCCCGATCGGAGTGCATCGGCCATGACGAGGTGACCCATGAGCTTCCCGTCGATCGCCAGCACCACGAGGACAGACCCGAAGTCGAGAACCTGCTTCTTGAACCTCTCTGAACCGATCTGCGCCGTCACGAAATCGGTACCTCCCACGACAACGCTGCGGCCCATTATTGTTCCTTCAATACCCTCGCCGGGAGTCTCCACCACGTCTTCGGGAATGGGCAGAGTGATGCCTTGCGCACGGGCCCCTGCAACAATCGCCCGTGCCATCGGGTGTTTGGAGGCCTGCTCCAGAGCGGCGGTGAAAAAAAGAGCTTCTTCCCCGGACATGCCCTCGCGGGTCTCGATCGAAACGATCTGCGGACGTCCGTCTGTCAGCGTTCCGGTCTTGTCGAGGATCAGTGTCCTGACCCGCGCCAGCGCCTCCAGCGGTTTTGCACCCTTGATAAGAACCCCGAAATGCGCCGCGCGCGACAAGCCGGCGACAAGGGCCACCGGCACGGCGAGGATTAAGGGGCAGGGCGTCGCCACAACCAGAACCGCCACCGCGCGGATCGGATCGCCGGTGAACCACCAGGCGGCAGTTGCCAGAGCGACAGTGACAGCGAGGAACAACAGGGAATAACGATCGGCCAGCCGGGCCATCGGCGCCTTAGACGCCTGCGCCGCCTCGACCAGCCGGACAATCCCGGCATAGGTGCTGTCAGCTGCCCGGCGGGTCACACGCAGATCGAATGCATCCCCCGCATTAGTCGAGCCGCTCATCACGTCCTGGCCACGGTTTAGCCCAGCCGGCATCGACTCGCCGGTGAGCGCCGACTGATCTAGCATCGCGCGGTCGCTCTCAACCATCCCGTCCACCGGCGCAACGTCACCCTGCCGGATCAGCAGCAGATCGCCCGGTGCGACGTCGCCTAGCGGCACTTCATCGAGCGCGCCGTCGCGGTGGCGGGTCGCGGTCCGGGGAACGCGCGACAGTAGATCGCTCATCTCGCGCCGGGCGCGACCTTCCGCAAAACTCTCGAGGAAGGTACCACCTGAATACATCAGCGCGACCACGGCAGCTGCCAGCGTTTCGCCGAAAAACAGAGCCGCCGACATCGAAAGGGCAGCGACGATGTCGAGCCCAACTTCGCCTTTCACGAGGCTTCGGACGATTTCAACCAGAAGAGCGGCCAGAACCGGGACGACACCTGTAGCCCACGCGATCGTCGCAAGCTCAGGCTTGTCCGCCACCGTCAGGCCGAGACCGCACATGAGCCCGATCAGGGCAATGGCCAGCAAGGCGACGTTCAGGCGGTTGTGCAGCAATGGATTCATAAGGTGTTCACCCCGGGGTCAAGCGCATGTCAAAGGCAGCCCTCGGACTTGTCGCTTCAGCCATTTGTCAACGGGCGATCATCCACCCACCTCCAATCGCGGATCTCTGGCATGTCCTGGCCGTGCGCGCGAATGTATGTGCGGTGCTCGAGCAACTTACCGTCCATCGCCTGCTTCAATCCGACGCGGATGCCCTTCAGTTTCGGCCCTCGGTCAAGCACGCTATGCACGAGATGGTAGCGGTCGAGACCGTTGAGCACGGTCATGTCGAAGGGCGTCGTCGTCGTGCCTTCTTCTATTGTAGCCGCGCACATGGATGTTGTCGTGATTAGACCTGCGATAGGTGAGGCGACGAATCGTTCAAGGATAGCCGTAGTAGGCAAAGATGACTGGCCTGTCGGTGGCAAAGAGCGCGTCGAACTCCCTGTCTAAGAGGCCGTGCGGATGATGCTCCTTTGGCCGCATGCCGTGATGCCGCGCGCGGCAAGCGCTTGGCGGAACCAGTCGGCGTCGCATGTTCAAACCATCGGCCGCCAGAAGGACAATCTCGGCGCGCAGCGCATCCGCCCGCTCGATCTTGCGACGTCGCACCCTCCGCTTCCAGCTCGCTGCGTTCCTTCTCGCTGAGAACGATCTCCACCGCAGCGGAGCTGTCATCGCCGCCTCCGAATCTTCTGGATGCAGAGATGGAATCATGACCAGCCATAAATGCATAGAAATTTCAGAGACAGGACGCTAGGGAACGGTTGCGCGATCATCTCTTCGATTGGCCCCCGCGCGGCCGCTTGCCTCGGGCCGGTGCGCAGAAGGCTGAATGCAGCGCCTCCACGACAGTTAAAACCTCCGGCCGTGCGATGGAATAATAGACCGTCGTTCCTTCGCGACGGGCTTCGACAAGCCCGTCCGACCTGAGCCGCATGAGCTGCTGCGACATCGGCACCTGTTCGATCCCGAGCCCTTGACGCAATTCAGCGACTGACCTCTCGCCGTCCACCAGGGCGCAGAGCACCAGCAGGCGCTGCGGGTGGGACAGGCTGCGCATCAGTTCCGCGGCCGATTCCGCCGCCGGCATCATATCTCCTACATTCATAGTATTGAATTTATACTCCTTGAATGTTATAAACAAGCTGTCCGACCTTCCCGAGAGGCCGACGCAAGGTTCAAAGGACAATTTGCTCCTGCCTTGAACCAGATCAAGACGCAATGCGCGATGTCAGGGAAACTCGACGGATAATCGGAGGAATAGTCCATGTCTCACATTGTCGTTCTCGGCGCGGGCCTTGGTGGAACCATCATGGCCTATGAGATGAAGACCAAGCTGCGGCGAGATGATCGTCTCACCGTCGTTAATCTCGGCTCGACCTATTCGTTCGTGCCTTCGAATCCGTGGGTCGCCGTCGGCTGGAGACAGCCGGCGGATATCGAAGTCGACCTCGCTCCGGTATTGAAACAGAGAGGCATCGAACTGCGGCCGGAGGGGGCCAAACGCGTCGAGCCGGCTGAAAATCGGATTCAGCTCAATGACGGCACATCCATTTACTACGACTATCTGATTATCGCCACCGGACCTGACCTTGCCTTCGACGAGGTGCCGGGGCTGGGCCCGAATGCCCATACCCAGTCCGTCTGCCAGACCGATCATGCCCTTCAGGCCAAAGTCGCATTCGACAAACTCGTCAAGACGCCGGGACCGGTGGTGATCGGCGCCGTGCAAGGCGCATCCTGCTACGGCCCGGCCTATGAATTCGCCTTCATCCTCGAAACGGCCTTGCGCAATGCGCGCGTCCGCGACCGCGTGCCGATGACCTTCGTGACGCCGGAGCCCTATATCGGCCATCTCGGGCTCGACGGCGTCGGCGACACCAAGGGCCTGATCGAAAGCACGATGCGCGACCGCCACATCAAATGGATCACCAATGCGCGCACGACAAAGGTCGAACCTGAAAAACTCGTCGTCGAAGAAGTCAACGACGACGGCTCGGTCAAGGCAACGCACGAACTGCCCTTCGCCTTCTCGATGCTGCTGCCGGCCTTCCGGGGCGTCCCGGCCGTTCTTGGCGTCAAGGGCCTGGCCAATCCGCGCGGCTTTATCGTCATCGACAAGCACCAGCGCAACCCGACCTTCCCGAACGTTTTCGGCGTCGGCGTCTGCGTCGCCATTCCGCCGGTCGGCAAGACGCCGCTCGCGGTGGGCGTGCCGAAGACCGGTTTCATGATCGAATCCATGGTCACCGCCACGGCGGAGAACATCGCTTCGCTTCTCAAGGGCGAGCACCCGAAAGCGGTCGCCACCTGGAACGCGGTCTGCCTCGCCGATTTCGGCGACGACGGCATCGCTTTCGTCGCCCAGCCCCAGATCCCGCCGCGCAACGTCAACTGGTCGTCGCAGGGCAAATGGGTCCACGCCGCCAAGATCGGTTTTGAAAAATACTTCCTGCGCAAGATGCGTCAGGGCAAGGCCGAGACCTTTTACGAAAACCTCGTCCTCGACATGCTCGGGATCAAGAAACTGAAGGAAATTCACGTGGAGACGGCCGAACAGGCGCAGTCTTGAAGCAGAGGAGAAACGACAATGACGATCGATCGCGCCGTGATGATGTTTGCCGGCTTCATGGTTCTTGTCTCGCTGGGGCTCGGATTTTACGCGTCGCCCTGGTGGTATCTGCTCACAATCTTCGTCGGGGTAAACCTGATCCAGGCGTCGGTCACAGGCTTTTGCCCTTCGGCCATGATCTTCAGGAAACTGGGCTGTCCGGCCGGCGTCGCATTTAAATAACGACGAGACCTTCTCTATCCGATGGTCGGACGAGACTTGTGATCGCTCTGTGAAAGCTGCACGCTCATGCATCGACCGATCTTGCGCTTCCTGACAGCCGTTCTCGCCGGCGCGGCGATCGCGGGCGCGACGGCGGCCGACGCCGGCGAATTCGTCGTCAAGGCCACGACAATTCCCGAGATGAAGGCCGTCTTCGGCCAGGTCGAGAGCCGCATCGTGGTGCCGGCGCGTACCCGCATCGGCGGCTCGGTGCGCGAGCTTCGCGTCACGCAGGGCGACGAAGTCAGGGAAGGACAGGCAATCGCCGTCGTCGTCGACGACAAGCTCGCACTTCAGCTCAACGCCGCCG
Organism: Nitrobacter vulgaris; assembly: GCF_002028545.1. GTDB lineage: Bacteria > Pseudomonadota > Alphaproteobacteria > Rhizobiales > Xanthobacteraceae > Nitrobacter > Nitrobacter vulgaris. The sequence continues at coordinate 25,414 of NZ_MWPQ01000069.1, read as the reverse complement.
ACGCCAAGATCGAGGCGCTCAACTCGCAGCTTGCGAATGCACGCGTCCAGCTTGAGCGGGCGCAGCAGCTCAGGGCGAGCGGATCAGGCACGCAGGTCAGCCTCGATCAGGCCAAGATGCAGTTCGAGGTCGCAACCAATCAGGTCGCGGCGGCCAAGGCGGAGAAGACCGTCATCGAACAGAGCGCGCGCGAGGGCACCGTCTTCGCGCCTGCAACGGGGCGGGTGCTCACAGTGCCGGTAACGCCCGGCTCCGTGGTCATGCCCGGCGAGGACATCGCCCGCATCGCGCCGGGACCGTATTATCTGCGGCTGTCGCTGCCGGAGCGTCATGCCAGCGAGATCGCACAGGGCGCCGACGTGACGGTCGGTGCGCGCGGGCTCACCGCGCCGGGCGGGCTATCCGCCGCGCATCGCGGCCGCATCGTCAAGGTCTATCCGGAGATCACCGACGGGCGCGTGATCGCGGATGTCGAGGTCGAAGGGATCGGCGATTATTTCGTCAACGAGCGCACGCTGGTGTCGATCCCGGTCGGCAAGCGTACGGTGTTGGCGGTGCCGGCGACGGCGATCCGCACCACCCATGGCGTCGATTATGTCCGCGTCGCCACCGACGCCGGCGCAATGGACGTCGCTGTCATTCTCGGCGAGACCTTCGCCGACAACGGCGCGGGACGCGTCGAGATTCTTACCGGCCTGCGCGACGGCGACCGGATCGTGCTGCCATGAAACTTGGCATCGCAGGCCACCTGACGCGCGTCTTCATCGCGTCGCCCCTCACGCCGCTGATCCTGCTGGCGGCGCTGGCGCTCGGGCTGGTCGCACTGGTGACGCTGCCGCGCGAGGAGGAGCCACAGATCTCGGTGCCGATGGTCGATATCCACGTCACCGCCAACGGCTTGAGAGCGGAGGACGCCGTCAAGCTGGTGACCGAACCGCTGGAGACCATCGTCAAGAGCATCGACGGCGTCGAGCACGTCTATTCGCAGACCGAGGACGACGGCACCGTGGTCACCGCGCGTTTCAAGGTCGGCACCAATCCGGACGCCGCCATTCTTAGGGTGCATGAGAAGGTTCGCGCCAACATGAACCGGATCCCGGTCGGGATTCCGGAGCCGCTCATCGTTGGCCGCGGCATCGACGACGTGGCGATCGTGGTCGTCACGCTCCGCCCGACGACGGCGGCCGCGTCCCGATGGACCGCGAACGGGCTGACTCGACTGGCCCGCGAGTTGCAGGTCGAGGTGTCGAAACTGCCCGACATCGGCCTCACCTATATCGTCGACGAGCAGCCGGAAGCGTTCCGCGTCGAGCCCGATCCCGAGCGGCTGTCGCTTTACGGCATCACCCTGCAACAGCTCGCCGCCAAGATCGAGGGCGCCAACCGCTCGTTCCGCATCGGCACCGTGCGCGAGGAGACGCAGCAGCGCGCCATCGTCGCCGGCCAGACCCTGCAGGCGTTGCCCGAGATCGGCAACATCCTGCTCACCGCGCGCGACGGCCGCCCGGTCTATGTGCGCGACGTCTCTCAGGTCGTGCTGGCGACCTCGCCGGCCGAGAACCGCGTCACCGATATCCGCAAGACGGCGGACGCTGGACTCGAACGCGCGCCCGCCGTCTCGCTCGCCATCGCCAAGCGCCCCGGCACCAATGCGGTGGTGATCGCCGACGAGATCGTGCGGCGGCTGGAGCAGACGCGCGGCCAGATCTTCCCCGAAGACGTGGAGATGACGATCACCCGCAATTACGGCGAGACGGCCAACGAGAAAGCCAACGAGCTTCTGTTCCATCTCGGCCTCGCGACGGTGTCGATCGTGGTGCTGGTCGCCGTCGCCATCGGCTGGCGCGAGGCGCTGGTGGTTGCGGTGGTGATCCCGACCACCATCCTGCTGACGCTGTTCGCCTCGTGGGTCATGGGCTATACGCTCAACCGCGTCAGCCTGTTCGCGCTGATCTTCTCTATCGGCATTCTGGTGGACGACGCCATCGTGGTGATCGAGAACATCGCCCGCCACTGGGCGATGCGCGACGGCCGCTCGCGCGCGCAGGCCGCGATCGACGCGGTCGCCGAGGTCGGCAATCCGACCATCGTCGCGACGCTGACGGTGGTGGCGGCGCTGCTGCCGATGCTGTTCGTGTCCGGCATGATGGGCCCCTATATGAGCCCGATTCCGGCCAACGCCTCGGCCGCGATGCTGTTCTCGTTCTTCGTTGCCGTCATCCTGACGCCGTGGCTGATGATGAAGCTCGGCGGCGATCACAATACTGCCGGCAAAGGCGATGAGGCGGCGAGCGGCGGCCGGCTCGGCCGGCTTTACGTCGCGGTCGCGAAGCCCGTTCTGGCGTCACGCCGGCGAGCGTGGATTTTCCTGGCTCTGGTCGGGGGGGCGACGCTGGCCTCGCTCGCGCTGTTCTACACCAAACACGTCACGGTGAAGCTCCTGCCGTTTGACAACAAGGCCAATCTTCAGGTCGTGCTCGACCTGCCAAAGGGGTCGTCGGTCGAGGACACCGACCGGGCGTTGCAAGCGATGGTCGACCGGCTCGCCCCGGTGCCGGAGATCGTCTCGTTCCAGACCTATGCTGGCACCGCCGCGCCGTTCGATTTCAACGGTCTGGTGCGGCATTATTACCTGCGCGCGGGTCCCGAGCAGGGCGATATCGCGATCAACCTTGTGCCGAAGGGAGCGCGCGCACGGGCGAGCCACGCCATCGCGCTGGACGTGCGCGAGCGCCTGCGCGGTATCGACCTCCCGCAGGGCACGATCGTCAAGGTAGTGGAGCCGCCGCCAGGGCCGCCGGTGCTGGGCACGCTGCTGGCCGAAATCTACGGCCCCGACCCCGACACAAGGCGCGCGGTAGCCGCCAAGGTGCGCACGGCGTTCAAGAGCGTCCCGTTCATCGTCGATGTCGATGACAGCTATCATAACCAGGCCGAGCGCGTGCGCGTCGCGATCAATCAGGACAATCTCGAATACTACAAGGTCGAGCAGGCCGACGTGTACGACACGCTGCGCTATCTCTACGGCGGCACGACGGTCGGCTATTCGCAACGTGGCGGCGGACGCTACCCGATCGCCATCCGCCTCGCGCTGCCCAAGGCGGGTGCGGTGATGGACGAGCGCGCTCTGACCACGCCGGTGCCCGCCAACGCGCTGCCGGGCGGCCGCGGGGTGGTCGAACTCGGCGATGTTGTCAGTGTCGCCCATGAGCCAGCGTCCTGGCCGATCTTCCGCCACAACGGCCGCCCCGCCGAGATGGTGCTGGGGGAGCTCGCCGGTGCCTATGAAGCGCCGATCTACGGGATGCTCGCGGTGCGCGATGCGATCGACCGGATCGACTGGGGCAGTCTGCCCAAGCCCGTGATCGCCTTGCACGGTCAGCCGGACGACGAAACTCATCCGACCCTGCTTTGGGACGGCGAATGGGAGGTGACGTGGGTGACCTTCCGCGACATGGGCGCGGCCTTCATGGTGGCCATCCTCGGCATCTACGTTCTCGTCGTCGCGCAGTTCGGCTCGTTCAAGCTGCCGCTGGTGATCCTGACGCCGATCCCGCTCACCTTCATCGGTATCATGCTCGGCCACTGGCTGTTCGCCGCGCCATTCACGGCTACCTCGATGATCGGCTTCATCGCGCTGGCCGGCATTATCGTGCGCAACTCGATCCTGCTGGTCGATTTCATCCGCCATGCGCGCCGGCCCGACCGGCCGCTGATCGACGTGTTGCTGGAGGCGGGCGCAATCCGCTTCAAGCCAATCCTGCTGACCGCGATCGCGGCGATGATCGGGGCGGCGGTCATCCTCACCGACCCGATCTTTCAGGGGCTCGCGATTTCGCTATTGTTCGGACTGGCGTCATCGACGGCCCTCACCGTGCTCGTCATCCCCGCAATTTATGTCGTGCTGAGAGGAGGCTCGAAGCCCGATCAGAGCCGGCAGGCACCGACGCCCCCCGAACCAACCCATGCCGGCTCGACATCAACCTGAAACATAGGAAGCCGTGAGGGACCATTTGAGAAATCGACGGCGTGAAACTGTCCGTCGTCAGACAATTTGAGACTCATCAGGCATTTCGTGAAGAGAGGCTCGCTCATCAGGGGTTAGAATTTTAGCGGCCCGCAGTCGATGCTGCAAGCGGCGGTTTGCGATGGTGGCAAGCTTGATACGTTTGCGTTCGGCGAGGATCGTCTCAGATCTGCCGAAGTAAACGTCGGCAGTTGTAACGTTGTCGATGCTCTCGTGGTAGCGGACGTGATTGTACAACAAGGTTTAAGAACGCCCACGAGACCGTTTTTCGAGAACTGCTCTATCATTGGCATCCGTGGTTCGGGATGTCGGTAGCGATCCACGAGGCAATCGACAAGGCCGATGGCGTCGTTTTCCGCTGCACGTTGAGCGGCTCGGCGGCGGACCGGTGGCTGGAAGTGCCAGCCTGGTTCGAGCGGGCGATGTGCCCCGATCCGCCGCGGCTGACCACATCGTCTTTTGTTAGCATGGATGCGCTGTCAGCGCTGTCCGATCTTCTCCAGCAGACACTGAAGCCGCCACTGTCTTCATCGAATGCGCCGTATTCTGGCGCACCCATATCCTCTCACGATCAGGATCGGGGAGAGGCCCATGATCATGCGAAGCTCGGTGCAACCGTCAGCGATGCCGACCGAACGACGACGGCTTCGGCAAAGCGACTGATCTCAACAGATCGATCTGTTCGCCCGCGGAACGCCGACGCAGACACCCGCATGGCGGGATTTGCCGGAACAGGTGCGGGATGTGCTGACTGCGTTGATGACGCGGCTGATCCTGGAACACGCTCGGATCAGCAGCGCGGCCTCACCGACGGAGGCGGGTCATGATCACTGACAAGGTCCGGCCGCACCATCTGGAGCGCAAGGCGCTGCTTTACGTACGGCAATCCTCGGCACATCAGGTGCTGCACAACCGCGAGAGCAGCGCGCTGCAGTACGCCATGCCGGACCGCCTGACGGCGCTCGGCTGGTCGGAGATCGAGGTTATTGATGATGATCTTGGCCGCTCTGCCGCCGGCGGAGTGCAGCGTGCTGGCTTCGAGCGCATGGTTGCCGAAGTCTGCCTCGGCAAGATCGGCGCTGTCTGCGCACGCGAGGTGTCGCGCTTCGCCCGCAACAGCCGAGACTGGCAACAGCTGATCGAGATGTGCCGCGTGGTCGACACCGTGCTGGTCGATCAGGAGACAATCTATGCGCCGAGGAGAGCTTATCGTCGCCGCGCCGGTGGGCTTCGTGAAGGCCGGTGACCGCTATGAGAAGGATCCAGGCCGGCGAGTGCAGGACGCGATCATGCTGGTCTTCGACAAGGTGCAAGAGCTTGACAGCGCGCGACAGGCGCTGTGCTGGTTCCATGAGCACGATGTCGATTTGCCGGTGAGGCAGAACAACGGGGACACGACCTGGCGGCATCCCAACTACGCCACCATCCACCGGATGATCGACAATCCGATCTACGGCGGAGCCTATGCCTATGGTAAGACTGCCGTAGCATCGGGATACAGCGCCGATGGCGTCAGCGTGAAGACCCATTGCAAGGCGCGGACTGATTGGCTGGCGCTGATGCCGAATGCGCACGAAGGATACGTAAGCTGGGAGAGGGCGGAGGCGATCCGCAAAATGGTTAGCAGCAACGCTCCCACCGGCCGGCATCATGGCGCGCCCAAGCATGGCGACGCGCTCCTCGCTGGGTTGATCCGATGCAACCGCTGCGGACGCAAGCTGACGCTGAAGTACACAGGCGCCAAGCACGGTATCCCGCGCTACAGCTGCAGCCGGGCCTGGATGGACAATGGCGCCCCTCACTGCATCGCCTTCGGCGGCCTGCGTGTTGACGACGCCATCGAGAATGCGATGCTGACTGTAGTGGGGCCCGGCGCGGTCGCCGCCGCTACAGCCGCCGAGACGGAGGCGAGCCAGCGGCGGGATCAGGTGCGCGACGCTCTCGGCCGCGACTTCGAAGCGGCGCGTTACGCCGCCGACCGCGCCTTTAGGCAATACGATGCTGCCGACCCAGCCAATCGGCTGGTCGCGGGCGAACTGGAGGCGCGCTGGAACAGGGCGCTCACGCATATGGCGGAGGTCGAGGCAAAGATCGCGGCACATGATGCAGCCGCGCCCGTTGCCGCCGTCGATCCTGTCGCGCTCGGTCTATTGGTGCGTTAAACCTCAAGACCGTCTGGACCGCACCGACGACCGATGCGCGGACCGATACAAGAGGCGGACAAACCCCTATTCTTGCAGGCGTCGACACCCAAAAGACAGTTTCCAAACCTCATCGAGCTGCCGACATCGTGGTGCGAAAACGAATCAGAGCGAAGATGAACAGTACGGTTCCAATTGCCGCGATTTTGGCTAGTTGCGGCCAGACGATGGCGATGCCAGCACCGCGGAAGATCACAGCCTGGGCGAAGCTTGTAAAGTGCGTTGAGGGCGCAGCTTGCATCAAGACCTGCAGAACCGGGGGCATGCCCTCGAACGGCGACGTGCCGCCAGACAGCATGTTCATGACGATAAAGAATGGGATCGCCAGCAGCCCGAACTGTGGCATTGAGCGTGCGAATGTCGATAGCATGATGCCAAGAGCCGTCATGGCGTAGAGGAAGAATGCCGAACCAACGAGAAATAGCGGAATCGAGCCAGAGACGACGACGCCCAGAATACCTTGCACAACCACATAGAGCGACAATGTCACCGCGAGCAGAATCGCCAGGCCGTTGGCCCAGATCTTGGCGATCATGATCTCGCCCGGCGTCACCGGCATCACGAGCAGATGCTCGATGGTGCCTCGCTCCCGCTCCCTGATGACGGCGGCGCCGGATAGAATGAGCGACAGCATGGTGATGTTGGATACGATCTGCATCACCGACATGAACCAGCTTGAATCGAGATTTGGATTGAACTTCGTTCGCATAGCCAACGTCACAGGCAGGCTTGAATTGCCGTCTGTGCGGCCGACGAAATTCGCCAATTGGCGGCTGATGATGCTCTGGATGTAGGCGGCACCGTTTCCGGCCAGTGTCATGGCGGTTGCGTCGACGTTGATCTGAAGGCGCGGCCTGCGGCCGGCAAGTACGGCGGCCTGGAAGTTCGGTGGAATATTTATGACGAAGGCATAAAGCCCACCATCCATGGCGGGATCGATCTGTTCAATGCCTAGCATGACTGGCTGCTTAAAGTATGGCTTGAGAAATGCCGCGTCAATCTGGCGAGACAAGTCCGATTGATCCTCGTCCACGATTGCGATCGATGCGTTGCGTACCTCCGTCTGAACCCCAGTGGCCACTGTGTAGATTGCAAACGTGAAGGTGAATACGAGTAGAAACACGAGTACGGGATCGCGCCGTAGGCTGTAAAGCTCCTTCAAGCCTAGCCGGTAGATGTTCTTGAGACGTCGGCGCATCAGACTTCCTGCTTTCTCAGCAGCAGCGTCGCTAAAATCCAGAACGCCATGCAGAATACAAGCAGCCACCAATAATCAGGGTAGAGGTTGGCAAAGCCCAAGCCTTTGTTGAATACGCCAGAGGTAATCTTCTGAAAATAGAGCGCAGGGAAGGCATGACCGACGATGCGGGCCCCACCTTCCAGCGTCGACACGGGATAGAGCATTCCGGAGAAGTTGAGACTCGGGATCATGACGATAATGGCGGATGCAAATATCGCGGCTAGCTGTGTCGATACAAACGAGGATATGACCAGACCTAATGACGTGGCGGCCGTGGCGAACAGCAGCGCCCCGAGCGCAAGGGCGGCGACGTTGCCACTCACGGATACCCCGAACAGCACAGTTGTCAGAATATACAGACTGAGAAAGCTGATTAACGCCACGCCGATGTAAGGCAATTGCTTGCCAACCAGGAATTCGATCTTGGTCGCTGGTGCGGCGTAGAGATTCATTATCGATCCAAGCTCCTTTTCCCTGACGACACCGAGAGCCGTCAACATGGTCGAAAACATGTACATCAGCAGCATCAGGACGCCTGGCGAAATGGCGTTGACGCTCAGGAATGCCTGATTGTAGCGAAGCCGCGTTTCGATGTCGGCGGGATAGAGCAGCGGCGTGCGGCCTGTTTCACGCCTAGAAAACTCGGAGAGATAGTTGGACAGAACGCCTTGAACGTAGCCGCGCGCAGATTCGGCCTGGAACGTATTGGCGCCATCGAACCATACGCCGACCTCCGGCGCGCGTCCCGACAGCAGGTCTTTGCCGAATTTCGGCGGTATCTCCAGACCGAATTTGATTTGACCCCGCAACATCTGTTCGTCGAGTTCCGCCTGCGAGGCGAGCCTTCCCCGCTGCTCGAAATAGCGGGAGCCTGAAAAGTAATCCAGGAAGGACTGGCTCTCCTGGGAACGATCCCGGTCGAGGGCTGCATAGGTGAGCTTTTCGACGTCGAAGGAAATTCCATTGGCCATGGCAATCGCCAGCACGATGGGTCCGAGCAGCGCAAAGACAATTCGGATCGGATCGCGGACAAGTTCCACGGCTTCGCGTTGGGCGAACGCCCACACACGGCTTGGATCGAACCAACGGCTGGACTTGGCTGACGTTGAGCGCGGTGCCGACTGTGGCTCGTCTGCGGCACTTGCAGCGACTGGTGGGGCATCGGCAGCGACGGCGTCCTCGAGATAGCCGATGAAGGCATCTTCCAGTGTCTGGGCTCCCCGTGTACGGCGCAGTTCATCGGGGGTGTCCATCGCCAATATCTTGCCGGCATGCATCAGCGATATCCGATCGCACCGCTCGGCCTCGTTTACGAAGTGTGTGGAAATGAAAATCGTCACTCCATCATCGCGCGATAATTGAATGAGCAGTTCCCAGAACCGGTCTCTCGCAATGGGATCGACTCCGGATGTGGGTTCATCGAGGATCAGCATTTCTGGCTTGTGCAGAACGGCAACGGCAAGCTGTAGGCGCTGCCTAACACCGAGCGGCATGCTCTCCGGCAATTCGCCCGCTACCTCGGAAAGTTCGAAACGACCGATCATCTCGTCGACCCGTTCCGTACTTTGGTCTGCGGGCAAGTCGAAGAGACTAGCGTGCAAGTCCAAGTTCTGCCGTACGCTCAGCTCAGAGTACAACGAGAATGACTGCGACATGTATCCTACGCGGCGGCGAGTCTCGATGTCGTTTGGATCGACCTCGTGGCCAAACAGCTTCGCGGTGCCCTCAGTGGGCGGCAACAAGCCAGTCAACATCTTCATCGTCGTCGTCTTGCCGCAGCCGTTTGAGCCGAGAAATCCGAAAATCTCGCCGCGCTCGATGCGGGCGGTGACGTGATCGACCGCCGTGAAATCCCCGAACCGCATCGTCAAGTCTTCTGCCTCGATGGCCGGCGGTCCTTGCGCCGCGACCCTCGGTGGCAGTACAACGGCTCTGTGGTTAGCGCGCTTGGCTTCCGGCAGAAGTCCGATGAATGCCTCTTCCAACGTGTCGCGTTGAGCCTGGCGCTTGAGTTCATCGGCCGTGCCGATTGCGAGGATCTGGCCCGCATCCATCGCGATGAGGTGGTTAAAACGTTCGGCTTCCTCCATGTAAGCCGTGGCAACTATCACACTCATCGTCGGCCGGCGCGCATGGATGCGCTCGATCAGCTCCCAAAATTGCTTGCGTGACAGCGGATCGACACCGGTCGTCGGCTCATCGAGAATGAGAAGATCGGGATCGTGAATCAGCGAGCAGCACAGTGAGAGCTTCTGCTTCATACCGCCTGAAAGCTTGCCTGCAGGCCGGTCGGCGAACGGATCAAGGCCGGTAGAGCGCAGTAAGTCGGCAATCCGCCACTCACGTTCCGTGGCTGACTGCCCGAACAATCGTCCGAAGAAGTCGACATTCTCGACGACCGATAGCGTTGGATAGAGGTTGCGGCCAAGACCTTGCGGCATGTAGGCGATGCGGGCACACACGTCAGCGCGGTGCCGGTGAGCCGCCATGTCGCCGCCAAGAACATGTACGTTTCCTGACTGGATCTTGCGCACACCAGCTACCAGAGCCAGAAGCGTCGACTTGCCGACACCATCGGGACCAATGAGGCCGACCATGCGCCCTGCCGGAATATCGATTGATACTGCGTCGAGAGCTTTGGTGGCAGCGTATTTATGAGTGACGGCCGCCAAGCGCGCAACACAGGCCGCTTCATCGCTCATTTCGGCTGAAGCTCCGCTGGCGGCAGTTTAACCTGGAGGCTAGTGGGCCATACTGCATCGCGCACTAGCTTGACATAGGCCACACCAGTAATGCCGGCCTTCACACGGCTCGCATACCGCTTCAGAATATCCTCCGGCACCTTCACTTTGACCCGGAACGTAAGTTTCTCGCGTTCACTCTTGGTCTCAACGTATTTGGGTGTGAATTGAGCATCCGAGGCCACGAACGAGACGGTTGCAGGTGCGACATACTGGGGGAGTGCGTCAGGAACAATCCGCGCCTCTGCGCCCAACTCGAGCTGTCCGGCGTCCTTGGTCGGCAGAAAGATCGTCATGTAGACATCCTTCATGTCGAGAAGCGTCAGAACCTTGCCGCCGGCACCAAGAACTTCGCCGGGCAGTGCGAGACGATACTGCACGCGACCGTCGCGCGGCGCGGTCAGAACATAGTCTTTCAAGTTCTCCTTAATACGCTCGGCCCTGGCAACTGCTGCCTCGATCGCGGCTTTGGCTAGCCCTATGCCGGCAGTGGCGGAATTGACCGCGGATTGCGCTGTCATCATCGCTGCTCGCCGCTGATCGACCTTCTCTTGTGGCGTATAGCCTTTCGCACCCAGGGTCTCTGATCGTTCGAACTCCTGTGTCGTCAAAACCAACTCGCTTTTCCTCTGGGCTAGAAGCGCGATGGCCTGATCCAGCTGCTGCTCGCTTTGACGAGCCGCCGCGTCAGCCTCGCGCAATTGGGCTTCAAGCTCCGCCGTATCGATTTTCGCAAGTACCTGCCCTGCTTTGACGGTATCACCCTCCGCGACCAAGACCTCTTTCACGCGGCCGGGGAACTTGGTCGCGATATCGATGCGCTCGGCTTCAAGCCGGCCATTAGATTTTGCAAATCCAGCGGGTAATTCGACGAGCCTGAACTTGATCCAAGCCGCATAGCCGCCACCAGCGACGGCGACAAGTGCCAACAGAACGAGCAGCTTTCTCCACATCTTTTTCACGCTTGTGGCTTTCTGTCGACAATTAGTTGCTTCTTGCTCGGCCGCTGCAAGTCCCTAAATCCTTTTAATTGAAGCTCCAGCAACCTGCGCCCTTCTTCGACGAGATCGAAGTTGCGAGCGTTGAGCGACCAACGCATAGCGAGTCCTTGAACAAGCGCCAGGACAAGATAGGCGGCATCGTCCGCGTCTAACGTTTTGTCGAACCGGCCCCTTTCGATTTCTGCAGCGATCAGCCCTGAGATATAAGCTTGGCGGCTCGCAATCATTCCGGCGAAAAAGGCTCGCAGCGTATCGCTCTTCACATGCAGCTCGCGCGAGAACAGGATAGCTGTAATGGCAGGCGTTTTTTGTACGAAGGACAGATGGCCAGTTACAAAAGCGCGCAGCTGATCAATCGGCTGACTCTGCTTCCTGTCGTTCCTGACCGAAATCGCATGCAACCGCTCACTAATGCACTCGGCCACCGCCTCCCAGATTTTCGCCTTAGTCGGGAAATGGCGAAAAATCCCGGGCTGTGAGATACCGACCGCCTCGGCCAACACCTCCGTCGACAGTCGGTCCGGGCCGATGTCGTCGGCGAGGCGCAGAGCCGCATCGACAATCTCGATCTTGCGGTCCTCAGCGCTTTTCCTGACACGCACCGTCATAGAATTTTGCCTTTATCAAATCGCGCGTGAAGTCGGGACAATAGAGGTAATTCTCCGGAACTACGGAGTTTGTGGCCATTTAGATATTTGAAGAACTCAACTTTCCGCAGCGGAGGCCGCTCGGGTTGTCACGACGACTGCAATGCGCGGTCTTACTGACACCCGCGACAATCAGGGATTGCTGATGCCTCTTGGGGAATGTGCGCAATAGCGTCTTGGTCCTCCTTGACAGCTTAACTAAGTGAGTTAGTTATCACTTACTACAAGACAGTCAAGCGCGCCTAACGATTGTGATCGCGGTCTTCCGAGCCTGGATTCTTCAGTGATGACCCCGACCTGGGATTGACAATTGCCTATCTTGGAAAGGACTGCCGATGAAAAAGCGATGACAAGGGAGACGGATTCATCGCGTCCAAATTGGGCAATCATAGCTGCCTTAGTTGCAATCGCTTTCGGCGTGCTGACAATTATTTCGGGTGGCCGCGCGCTGTTGGCGATGCTGCAGCCAGGGCCACCGTTGGCAACGCGGTCCCATTTGTACTCTGGTTCAATTTCGTAGCGGGTTTTTGCTACATTCTTGTCGGAGCCGGTCTCTATCTCTGGCGACGATGGGCGCCCCGCGCTACGTCCCCCGAGCCTGACAATCTTGCTCTGGATTGGCGACGTAGAAATTCTCATCCGGGGACAATGCGCGGCGGCGGGCGCCGCTCTGCCACAAGCCAACTGCCATATGGAAGTTCAATGTTCCAGCGGCTGCCAGCCGGCATGGTCAAAATGCTCGCCATATTGAGCGAGCGCCCGCACGATCTTCATGGCACCTTGATTACGACGGGTGCCGGTCTTCAGATCGGCCGCGCCATCGATGATCTGCTCGAGGATCAGCTGAAGCTGCTGGTCGGCCTGCTCCGGCAGCTTGCAGTTTCCGAGCACATAGTCGATCTGCGTTTGAATACGCGTCGCCAGGGCGTCAGATTGCGCAGGCGTGAAGTCATTGTTGTGAATGGGCTTCAGCGATTGCGTCATAGCAACACGGATTTCGCCCATGCCGCGGCGCAGGACATCATCCGTCGGCCACTTCTTGCCGTGGTCTAGGCGCAGCTGAATTGTCACGGCTGATCCGTCATGCGCGTGCGGTTCAGCAGCTAGGGCAGACGGCCCCACGATAAACCCGAATGCGAAGATTGCGGGTATGAGCGATTTGGTCAGAAAGAGCACCCGGTTTTTCTCCGAAAAGATTTCTTTGCTCGCAGTTTAGGAACGTAACGACTGTTGATCGCGGCAGCAGTAGTTGGCGTCATCCTCCCGATTGGCGCGATTCTTTGGGCGGCGCACGTGATCAAATATCCCGCGCCACGCCAGGGGCTCTTGGCCACGTCGACGCCAAATTAACTGATCGCCCATCGAATTAATATCGCTGAGAAAGACTTGCTCCAGCTGATATAGATCAACTCAGGCTTGGCTATGGTGATCGAATGAGCTTGCTTGCGCACAGAACGCTGCGATGGCTGCCTTTGTCGTCGGAGAGGCTCCCCGAGCAAGAGCCCCCGATCCATTCAAGACCGTTTACTCCGACGCGCCTGATTGATCAAAAGGCGGTAAGCATAGGTGATGACAGCGCTGGGGAAGTCCCGGGTTCTGTTGAATTTCTGAAGAGGTCGGCGTTGCCCCACCTTGAGCCGGTAGGCTCGGGGTGCTGATTCCACAAGGAGAGCAACGCCATGACGAGAGATATCACACCGGCTGGTTTGCCGGCGGCCGGAGCTGTGGACGAACGATGATGGAGGCGGATGTCACGGCGGCCTGCGGGCCGCGCCACGCTCGCGATGCGGCGCGGCGGGCACACCGTTGGGGCCGAACACGGGGACGGATCGGCTTCCACAGCGGCAGATCGAGGTCGAGCGCCCGCGGGCTCGGGGCGTGGATGGCCGCGAGATCATGATCCCGAGTTGGGAAGCGGCGGCGCAGGAGGACTGGCTCGGTCGCTGGGCGATGAACCTGATGCCGATCAATGTGTCGACGCGCCGGTTCGGCCGCGCTGTCCGGCTGCCCGAGGGTGATGTGCCGGCACCGCCCGGATCGGGGGTTTCGAAGTCGGCGGCCTCGCGGAGGTTCGTCGCGCTGTCGGCGGCGCGGCTGGCGGACTTCATGGCTGCCGATCTGTCCGCGCACGACCTTCTGGTGGTCCATTGTTGTCACATCTGCTTATCGAAGTGCAATATCGGCGCCATGTATTACCACCGCACCATCGCGGACCGATTTACGTACCGGGCCGGCGCTATTCCTCGGTTCCGCAAGCGCCGGTACAGAGCCCGTCACAGTTACTGGCGTACGAGAGGATGTATCATGGTGGGGCCTGTCCGGTTCTGCCCATAAATCGCTGATCGAAATCAAGACCCGACGCGAGAGCCGGGTCTTTTTCAGCTTCGTCACTCCGCGCTTGAGCTGCTCGATCTCGAGCTATTCGGCTTCATCTGGCCGTTGCCAGGAAAGGCGTGCTGCAGATCGTCCGAGAACTTCTTCACGCAGTCGCGCTACTGCGATGTGGAAACGTTCAGGTCCTGCGATGCCTGTACTTTCGATACACCTCGATCCTTGATCAGCCGCCTGGCTCAAGCCTTAATTCCCGCGTAAACTTCCATCCAATGACGCCAGCACGAGCATGGCCCGCAGATTAAGCAAACGAGGACTTAGCCATTGTCGGACCGCTTAAGCCAAACCTTCCGCTTTATGGAGGCCGTGGAGCACACGAAAACTGCAGCCGAGATCGAAGATTGCCTTCTGGGACTCGCGGCGGGGTTCGGCTTCACCGGTCTCTTCGGTGGAATCGTGCCGACACGACCAGCACCACTGGCTGAACTTCGCTCACGAATCTTATTCCAGCGCTTTCCAGGACAATGGTTAGACCGCTATAGCAGGAAGGGATACGTATTTCGCGATCCGATCATTCAGCACCTTTTTCATGAACGGGCGCCGTTCAGATGGCACGAGGGCTACGAGAGCTGTCCTCAACGAAGCAATGTCAGGCTGATAGAAGGCGAAGCCGCGGAATTCGGACTGCGCGACGGTTACGTCGTGCCGATTTCAACAATTGACGGTGAGATTGTGTCTTTGTCGTTCGGCGGACCGGAAACACTTCCGGTTTCGGCTGATCTATCAATTCTGAACTTTGCGGCCAGCTACGCCTTGGGCCAACATCTCCATCGCATTGCGACCTGGCGGCACGTCAATAGCAATCTGACCGCACGGGAATGGGATTGTTTGCTTTGGGCGGGCGAGGGAAAGACGAACTGGGAAATCTCGGCGATTCTTGGAATCTCAAAATCAACCGTGACCAAGCATATCATGGCGGCGCGCGAGAAACTTGGTGCAGTTAGCAAAGCTCATGCCATTGCCATGGCGATTCGGACGAAGCTCCTTCGCTGAAAGCGTTGCCATTGTTGGCTTCTAGCTCGCTAACGATCTTTCCTGCTCAGCGCGAGCGCTCGTAAGTGCATCTGCGGGGCCGGAAAGCGTAGTGATTTCACTCCATAGATTACGGTTCCTTCGGAGACTATTCTGGTTCCATCGGAATCAATTGGCCGGTATTATGGTTCGATCGGAGTCTTTGAAAACAAGCCGCCGGCTCATTGGTGCGAAGGCTGGAGATGGCAACTTGGGGCAGGGCACTCGCTGTAAAAATGAAAGCTTTAGAGTTGAGCATCAAAGGTGAAAGTAAAGGCCGCTAGAACAATGGCACAAGAGCCTGGATCGATTATCAGGCCCCCGGCAACAGGCCGCGCTCGATTAAGGTAGTCCGCGCCCGCACGATAGTCGTCCCATGGTGTTTTTGTTCTCCGCTGAAGGCCAATTGTCGGCAAATTTGGCAGCAGGCTGTTGCCAAGGAACCTCGCCGTACGCACGCAAGAGCTATCGCCAATTTTTGGTGACGGCCGGTCAGGCGGCGGTTGTGGGCTGACGGTCAGTCGGTTTGGCGATGACCTCGATCCCGTCGTTGAATGTCACACCGAGGACGAGTTTTGGACCCTTTTATTTTAATAGCTGTGCCTGTCGCGAATCAAATCCGAAGATATTGCTGATTCAGCCCGCCCAAGAAGAATACGCCCGCTCGATCAACTGTCTGCGGTAGGAGGCGCATCCTTATAGTGAATTCATATGCGACAGCAGCACATGACGAAGATGCTGCTCGCTCAACACAATAACATGATCAAGGCACTCCCGTCGGATCGAACCGATCAGCCGTTCATCATAGTTGTTTCTGCCATGGGGTCCGCCGCGACGTCGGTCGATCGCGAATGCCCAACGATCGAAGCCTTCGAATGAAAGCCGCGTCAGCATTAGTGACGACCGCGGAAAGACCGCTCATCGGCGCGAACGGTACCGTTAAGCCGTCGGTCATTCTGATCACGATATCGAGGGCGCTTTCGGAAGCCGCGCAAAGGAACGCTCCCGGCTTGGCCGGAATTCGCAGATTGAGTTCGAAGAGGGCTACTAATCAGCAGCCCTCTTGCGGCCGGAGATCATGGACGCGACCAGGTTTTCACGATGCTGGAAGCTCATGATCAGCACGCCGATGACGTGCGCCACGACGAGGCCAACGGTCAGATTGGCCAGGAACTTGTGGACGTGTTCGATCAACTTGGAGCCCCAGTAAGAGTCCGTGGTCATCATGTAGCCCGTGGCGCCCGTGCCGGCCAGCGCGATCAGGAGCGCGACGATCATCGCACCGCCCGCTGGATTGTGGCCGATATAGCGCGGAGCCCTGAGCATCACGAGGTCGCGAACATAGGCGAGGACCTCTCGCGGCGGACGAACGAAGTTAGAAAACCGCGCATGCCGCGGACCGACGAAGCCCCAGACGATGCGGGCCGCGAGGAGCCCAGCGATGACGTAGCCGGTCGCGATGTGCACCCGTTCGAGCTCGTCGCCGGTGGCGTAGGCGATCACGAAACAGGCAACCAGGAACCAGTGGAAGATCCGGACGAATGGATCCCAGACTTTGACCGTGGCCGGCGGCATCGCGCCGCCGGCTCCGATCATATTGCTCACGGTTCTCATTTGCGAATCGTCACATCTGG
The DNA here is from genome assembly GCF_002028545.1 of Nitrobacter vulgaris. Taxonomy (GTDB): domain Bacteria; phylum Pseudomonadota; class Alphaproteobacteria; order Rhizobiales; family Xanthobacteraceae; genus Nitrobacter; species Nitrobacter vulgaris. Next base: position 8,521 of record NZ_MWPQ01000069.1, on the reverse strand, counting down.
CCGATGATCTGGCCGTTGGTCGGGTCCACGAACAGCTCGACCCGGTTGCTGTTTTTGTCGAGCGTGTAAAACTCGCCGCAGGTATTCTTGAGCTTGGCTTTCTGGACCTTGTAGCCTTGAGCCTCGACCTTGGTCTGCAACTGCTCCACCGGGAGCCACTGGGTCTCGGGGGCCGACGTGCACGGCTTGCCGAGGCTGCCAGCCTGGGCGGCGGCCGCCCCGAGCGTCACGGCGGCAATGGTAAGGATCGCTATCTTGCGCATAGGTGTCTCCTGACAATGGCCGGCCGCACCATGCGCCGGCGATGCGGGCAACTTTGCCAGAAGCGGCCTGACCGCCGCCTGTTGACCCAGGTCAGCGATTTGTCAGGTGATATCTGGCATCCATGTCTTTCGGAGAGTGAGTTGCTTTCATGTGCCTACGTCTGCGCCGAGTTTGTGCCCTGATCCTTGTGGCGGTTCTTCTGGCCGCGAGCAGCGGGTTGCCGGCATTCGCTCACGACCACGATGACGCACGACGGGCTGTCGAAGCCGGTGAGATCCGTCCTCTTACAGACATTCTGAATATCGTCAGGGGCAAGCTTCCCGGCGACGTCGTCGGCGTGAAGCTCGAACGGGAAGCCGGCGCCTGGCTGTACGAGTTGCGCGTCGTCGACGACAAGGGGCGGCTGTTCGAGATCCACGTCGATGCCCGCAGCGGCGAAGTCGAGCGAACCAAGGAGAAGTGATGCGCGTGCTTGTTGTAGAGGACGACCAGCGGATCGCAACGGATGTCTCGCGCACGCTCAAAGCGTCCGGTTACGTGGTCGAGACGGTTGCGAACGGCGAAGACGCTTGGTTCCTCGGCGACACCGAGGACTATGGAGCCGTCATTCTCGATCTTGGCTTACCCGGAATCGATGGTCTCGCGGTCCTGAAGCGTTGGCGCGCCAACGGACGCCACATACCTGTCCTCGTTCTCACTGCGCGAGGAAGCTGGGCCGAGCGAGTGGACGGAATCGACGCCGGCGCCGACGATTACCTGCCGAAGCCATTCCGGATGGAGGAGTTGCTGGCGCGGCTGCGGTCCATCGTGCGGCGCTCAGCGGGGCATAGTTCCTCGGTTATGACCGCGGGCGAAATCACCCTGGACGAGCGGCGGATGAAGGTGACGCGACGAGACGTGCCGATTGCGCTTTCGCCGCTTGAGTACAGGCTTATCGCTCATCTCCTCCGGAATCGAGGGCGGGTCGTCTCGCAGCAGGAGCTTGATGAGAACGTCTACGGTCACGGGGAAGAGCACGACTCCAACACGCTCGAGGTGCTTGTCGGTCGCGTGCGCAAGAAGCTCGGCGCTGATGTGATCGAAACGCGGCGCGGCTTCGGTTATCTGATGCCGGAGGCCCCCGCATGAACCGGCATTCGCTCAAACTGCGGCTCGTCGCCGGCGGCCTCATGGCCATCCTGATCGCGCTTGCGATTGCCGGTGGCGCGCTCATCGTTCTTTTCGAGCGTCATGTCTCACGCACCCTGGCTCAAGATCTCGACGTTCATCTGAAGCAGCTTCTCGCGGGCATCGACGTCGACCCGCAAGGCAAGCTGGTGCTGATGCAGACGCCGGTCGATCCACGCTTCGCCGAGCCTCTCTCCGGACTTTACTGGCAGGTCGGCGATGACCGCGGGCAGCTTCTGCGCTCGCGCTCGCTCTGGGATTCCACCATCGAACTCCCGGCGGATCGGCTGAGCCCTGGCGAAACGCACCAGCACCAAGCGTCGGGACCTGGGGGCCAGCGCGTGCTGGTCGCCGAGCGCGCCGTCACGCTTTCCGCAGATGGGAAGCCGGTGATCGTTCGCCTTGCGGTCGCCGAGAACCTGGCGAGGGTGTCGGCGGCGACCTCGGCCTTCGCCAAAGATCTCGCGCTCGCGCTCGTGCTTCTCGGCTGCGTGCTGGCTCTTGCGACATGGGTTCAGGTGGGCGTCGGCTTGCATCCGCTGGTCACTCTGCGCCGCGGCGTGGCCGACATCAGAGCAGGACGGATCCAGCATCTACCGTCCTCGGTCCCGACCGAAGTTCGTCCCCTCGTCGAGGAAGTCAATGCATTCATTGATGCGCAGGCGAGGGAGATCGAACGGTCCCGCGGCCGCGCCGCCGATCTGGCTCACGGACTGAAAACGCCGCTTGCGGCTCTTGCAGCGGATGCGTCGCGCCTCCGTGATCGGGGTGAGCCCGCCATCGCCCGGGATATCGAAGCCGTCGGGGAAGCCATGGGCCGCCACGTCGACCGTGAACTCGCCCGGGCCAGGGTTCGCGGGCGAACGCGTGGCGTCCCCGCAGCGTCCACATTCGTGAAACCACTCGTGGAATCCATCGTCGCGACTGTGTCGCGCACTCCCGACGGCGCGCGAGTGAGGTTCGAGAACCTCATCGCCGACGATCTTTGCGTCCCGCTCGACCGGACTGATCTTGCGGAGGTTCTGGGTAATCTGATCGAGAACGCGGCCCGGCATGCCGCAAGATTGGTCCGCATCACCGACGGAAGCCAATTATCCCTTGTCGTCGAAGACGACGGCGAAGGCATCGAACCAAGTCACATGTCACGCGTGCTCGCGCGCGGTGTCCGTCTCGACGAGCGAGGCAGTGGCGCGGGTCTGGGACTTGCCATCGTGCAAGATGTCCTAGATGCGTACGGCTGGGGGCTGGAGCTCTCCAGGTCGGAGCTCGGCGGCCTGAAGGCGGTAATCGCTCCGATGTCCGAAAGCGACCGTTATCGTCGCAGAACGAAAGGGGGATCGTCAACCTCGGAAGCGATCCCGCCCATTCAGAGTTAGAATATCCATCCAGAGGGATAGGATAAGTACATGATGACGAAGCAGCACATCCACGAAAGCCATGCCCCGATCGTCAAGCGCCTGAAACGCGCGGAAGGCCACCTTCGCTGCGTCGTCGAGAGGTTCGACGACGGCCGTTCCTGCCTGGAACTGGCCCAGCAAGTAAATGCGACCGAGAAAGCAATCACAAAAGCAAAGCGGACGCTCGTCCACGATTACGTGGACACTTGCCTTGACGTCGCGGTCAACGGCGACTCCTCGAAGCCGACGAAGAACGTGCCTGCCGACTTCAAGGCGATTGCGCGCTACCTCTGACCGGAAGCCGGCCGATGTCTTCTCGAAAGTCCATATTGTTGCTGGGTCTTGCCGCCATCGTCGCGGCTGGCGCGTTCGCGGCCTGGGGACCGGGAGCGCCGGCGCTGCGCAAGACGACGAGTCTGGTCGCGGCGGAGCCGCCACAACAATCCAGGCCACAGGGGGAGAAACAAAACCCCGTCATTCGGATGGACGAAGAACGGATCGCGTTGGCCAAGATCGAGCAGGTCAAAGTCGGCCCGGCGACCATGGCGACGAGACTGTCGGTTCCGGCTGTCGTCGCACCCGATGCCGATCGCGTCGCCCACGTGTCGGTAAAGCTGTCAGGAACCGTCGCCGAGCTTCGCAAGAACATCGGCGACGAGGTCGAGAAGGGCGAGGTCCTTGGAGCGCTGGAGAGCAGGGAGGTCGCCGACGCGAAGAGCGAGTACATGGCCGCGCGACTGTCGAACGATCTGCAGCAGGATTTGGCTGCCCGCGACAAAGCGGCGTGGGGCAGCAGCAAGGCGATACCCGAGCAACAATACATCAGGTCGCGCAACGCCGCGTCGCAGACGGCCATGCGTCTCGACATCGCTCGGCAAAAGTTGCTCGCGCTGGGGGTCGACGAAAGCGAGATTGCCGCGATCCCACAGGCGCCCGAGGAAACGCTCCGGCTTCAGAACGTCCGTGCGCCGATCTCTGGACGGGTAGCGGAACGTAAGGTCGACCTCGGGACCGCTGTGGGGAGGGACAACCTCGAGACCGAACTCTTCGTCATCGTTGACCTTAGTAGGGTCTGGGTCGAGATGGCGGTCAATTCGTCTGATCTGCCTGTGGTCCGCGAAGGGCAAAGCGTCGTCGTGTCCGTCCGCGGCGGCCCCGTAGGAGCGGGCAAGATTATCTTCGTCAGCCCGTTGCTCGACAAGGACACGCGGGCGGCGCGCGTCGTCGCCACCCTGGATAACCCCGATCGACTCTGGCGTCCCGGATCGTTCGTGACGGCAGCCATCGCCGTGGACTCGCGCCCGGTCTCTGTGGCGGTGCCAGCGGTCGCCGTGCAGAGCGTGAATGGGCGCAAGGTCGTCTTCGTGCGGACCGCCGAGGGATTCGAGAAGCGGGACGTGGTGCTCGGTCTTCGCGACGATGGGATGGTTGAAGTCACCTCTGGGCTTGCTGCCGGCGAAACGATCGCGTCTTCGAATACCTTTCCACTGAAAGCCGAACTCTCCAAACCGGGCGTCGAGGACTGAGATGATCGCGCGCATCGTCGATTTCTCGGTCAGGCGCCGATGGCTGGTACTGCTGGTCACTTTGGTTGCTGCGGTCACCGGTCTCTGGTCGCTGACCAGGTTGCCGATCGACGCGGTTCCAGACGTGACCAACGTCCAGGTGCAGATTAACGCGGTGGCGCCGGCGCTGACGCCAGTCGAAATCGAGAAGCAGGTCACGGTCACGCTGGAAACGGCGCTGGCCGGCATACCCGGCCTGGAGTCGACACGTTCCTTTTCGCGGAACGGTTTCGCACAGGTGACCGTCGTGTTCGTTGACGGCACGAACATCTACTTTGCGCGTCAGCTCGTCGCCGAGCGCATTAACGACGCCAAATCCTCGCTACCCCCGGGCGTGGAGGTAAAAATGGGGCCGGTCTCGACCGGTCTCGGTGAAATCTACTGGTGGGCCGTCGAATACGAAAAGCCCGGCGCTACCGCGCCCGTTCGCGACGGCCAGCCCGGCTGGCAGAGCGACGGCAGCTATCTGACGCCGGAGGGCGAGAGATTGACCGACGACTTCCGCCGGACGGTCTACCTCAGGACGGTACAGGATTGGATCGTCCGGCCACAGATGAAGACGGTGCCCGGCGTGGCCGGCGCCGACGCGATCGGCGGTTTCGTCAAGCAGTATCAGGTGCAGCCGGATCCAGCGAAGCTCATCGGCTACGGCCTCTCCTTTAAGCAAGTCATCGAGGCGATCGAAGCCAACAACGCCAGCCGAGGCGGCAACTACATCGAGCAGAACGGCGAGGGCTACGTGGTCCGCGCTGCCGGGCGCGTCGAGAACGTGGAGGACATAGGACAGATCGTCGTCTCGACCCGGAATGGGGTGCCGGTACGGATCAGGGACGTCGCCGATGTCACCATCGGGAGGGAGTTGAGATCCGGAAGCGCCAGCGTAAACGGACGCGAGGTCGTGCTCGGAATAGCCCTGATGCTTATTGGGGAAAACAGCCGCACCGTCGCTGCCGCGGCGGACGCCAAGATCAAAGAGATCACCAAGATGCTACCACCAGGCATCCACGCCCGAACGGTGCTCAACCGCACGCAACTCGTCGACGCCACGATCCACACGGTTGCGACCAATTTGGCCGAAGGCGCGCTGCTGGTAATCGCCGTTCTGTTCCTGATGCTCGGCAACTTCCGGGCGGCCCTGATCACGGCCTGTGTCATTCCGATCACGATGTTGCTGACCGCGACGGTCATGCTGCGGGGGCACATCAGCGCGAACCTGATGAGCCTTGGCGCGCTCGACTTCGGCCTGATCGTCGACGGCGCCGTGATCATCTGCGAGAACAGCCTCAGGCACCTCGCCGAGCGGCAGATGGCCCTCGGACGGGCGCTTTCGGGCGACGAACGCCTCAAGACGATCACCGCGTCCGCGGTCGAGATGATCCGGCCGACTGTCTATGGCCAGCTCATCATCATCCTCGTCTACGTCCCGCTGCTCACCTTCTCCGGCGTGGAGGGCAAAACGTTCGAGCCGATGGCCCTGACGGTGATGATCGCGCTGGCGACGGCCTTCGTAGTTTCCCTGACCTTTGTCCCGGCCGCGACAGCGATCATCCTGACAAGGCCCGTGAGGGAGAGCGAGAACTTCCTCGTTCGCCGGCTGAAGGATGCGTACGTGCCGATCCTGTCCCGAAGCATCGGAAATCCCGGCCTGGTCATCACAGCGGCGGCCGTCCTCTTTGCCGCCTCGCTCGTCCTGTTCTCCCGCCTGGGGCAGGAACTCACGCCGACGTTGGACGAGAAGAACATCGTCATGGAGGTGAAACGCGTACCGAGCACCGCGCTGGCCCAGGCTCAGGCCATGCAGCTCGAAATCGAGAAGGTGATCAGCAAATTCCCTCAGGTCGCGTTCGTGTTCTCGCGAACCGGCACGCCGGATCTTGCGGCTGATCCGATGCCGCCCAGCGCATCGGACACCTACATCATCGTCAAGCCGCAACGCGACTGGCCCGATCCCTCGATGACGAAGGATGATCTCATCCACGCAATCGAGTCGGAAGCGACCAAGCTCCCCGGCAACAAGGTGGGCTTCTCGCAGCCAATCGAGATGCGCTTCAACGAGCTCATCGCCGGCGTCCGCGAGGACCTCGGAGTCAAGGTATTCGGCGACGACTTCTCCGCGATGCAGCGGACCGCGTCACGCATCGCGGACGTCCTGAGAAAGATCGACGGCGCCGAGAGCGTGAAAGTCGAAGAAACCAGCGGACTGCCGTTCCTGGAGATCCGGATCGACAAGGCCGAGATCGCGCGGCGCGGTCTCAATCTCGCAGACGTTCAGGACCTGATCGAGACCGCCGTCGGCGGACGCGCGGCGGGACTGGTATTCGAGGGAGACCGGCGCTTCCAGATTGTGGTCCGGCTGAACGACGCGCTACGCAACGACATCTCCGCGCTCGAAAACCTCCCGGTGCCGTTGCCGCATTCCAATCCGAACGCGCCGGCTCCGACCGTGCCGCTGCGCGCAGTCGCAACGTTCGAGCAAACGGAAGGGGCCAACCAGATCAGCCGCGAGAACGGCAAGCGGCGCGTTGTTACCACAGCCGAAGTCCGCGGCCGGGACATCGGGTCGCTGGTCGCTGAGGCCCAGACGAAGGTTGCGGAAGAGGTGAAGCTGCCGCCGGGGAGCTACTTGGCCTGGGGCGGGCAATTCGAAAATTTCTCGGTCGCACGCCAGCGGCTCGTGATTGTCGTCCCCGCATGCTTCGCGATGATCTTCCTGCTCCTCTTCGGCGCATTGGGGTCGGCGCGCGATGCACTCCTCGTCTTCAGTGCCGTGCCGCTCGCGCTGACCGGCGGGATTGCTGCGCTGTGGCTGCGCGGCATGCCGTTCTCTATATCTGCCGCGGTCGGCTTCATCGCCTTGTCGGGCGTGGCCGTTCTCAACGGGCTGGTGATGTTGACACAGATCCGGTCGCTGATCGATAGCGGCGTGCCGCTTATCCAGGCAATCTACGACGGAGCGCAGACGCGTTTCCGTCCCGTCGTCATGACGGCGCTGGTGGCGTCACTCGGCTTTGTACCGATGGCGCTGGCCACGGGGACAGGCGCGGAAGTGCAGAAGCCCATCGCAACCGTCGTCATCGGTGGACTGCTGACGGCAACGGTGCTGACGCTTGTGGTGCTCCCGGCGCTTTATGCGCGTTTCGCCCCGCGACGTTCGGAATTGGATAACGCGAATGACATTGCGACGAGTCGCGCAGCCGAATAGGTTCAATTCTTGAGAACCTGTTGCCATCTCTTTGCGGCGCAGGTCATTGCGTTGATTGGCACAGGGCTAATGACGGTCGCGTTTGGCCCTGGTGGCCTTCAAGATGGCAGGCAACGAGACGCGCATGCGAAGCGGCGTGTGCACGTCTTTGTGAAAATTCCCTTGGTGGAGGACCGAATGATCGTCCGCATCCTCTTATTGGCATGTTCTCTTCTACTTGCGAGCGAGCTGCCGGCGGCATCCCAACAGCCTAAGGATGATCCCTGGAATCCTCAGCACATAGATGCACTGCCACCCGACATCCGTAACTATATAGCGGTAATCTGCAAGGGACCGGCTAAGGCGCAGCATGATTTCGCGACCTATTCTCCAACTGAGAGGCGTTGGCGAATAAACCTCGAATATCTTCAATGCGATGGTCTCCGCGATTTCCGACGAGGACACCAATGTCTCGACGTAGATTTTATCCAGGTTGGCTCACGATTCCGGCTTGCCTCAAAGCAATATCGAGAATGCGGCTTCTGATGCCGAGCCGCATCCCGGCCGTCACACGTCCTTGAACTCGCGAACCAACTGGGATTCAGTTGACCTCGCGCAAAAAGAGAACCGGCCGGCGAAGTAGCATTGGGTTCCTTCAACGATGGAGCAAGCCGATGCAGAAAGTCTGGTCCAAACGGTCGCCGCTCTCTCCCTTCTACCCGGGACAGTATGGGCGCAGGCGCCGTCAGATGCCGAAGGCTACTATGGGTGGAGGCACATGATGGGGTGGGGCGGAGGGTACGCCATGATCTTCGGTCCGTTGTTCATGATCCTTTTTCTCGCAGTCCTAGAGCATTTTCCGACCGGAATGAATCGTTTGGGATTCCCAAAACGGCGCGAGTCAGATTCAAGCTGCATGCTGGCGAAGGAGGCCAGCATGCATGGCC
>NZ_MWPQ01000036.1 GCF_002028545.1 Nitrobacter vulgaris | reverse complement strand
CCCCACCCTCTCTGTTTTTTAAAACCAAAATATTGGCCCGCCCCCCCCCCCCCCCCCCCCCCCCCCCCCCCCCAACCCCCCCCCCCCAAAAAAACCCCCCCCCCCCCCCCCCCCCCCCCACCCGCGGCCGGCCCAGCCAATACCGCCGCCGCGCCAGCCTCCACCCATGCCCATGTGATGCCCGCCACGCCAGCCGCCACCGCCCATGTGTCGGCCACCTCCGCCCATACCAATGTGTCCGCCGCCACCGGCGAATCCTTGAGCCTTTGTTCCCAATCCTTGTGCATAGCTTGGCGACGCAATGGCCAGCGGTGCTGCAACCGCCAGGACGGCCGCCACCAGTACTGGTTTGAAACTAAACATCTTCACAACTCCATGTCGGATTCGAATTTAGGCTTTCGCTCACGAACAAAACGTGGCGATAGGTGGCGAGTTCCGCAACGGGGCTTTCGGAAATGTTCCATCACCGGAACAGGCATCCATCACAACAAAAACTGACTGAAAAATATCGTTTCAGATCATATGCATAAGAACAAATCCTTATAGATGAATTTATCGTTCACAAGTTTGCGTCTCGTGCGTCATTCAGCCGCTTCGCTCGCGTTATGTCGCTTCGGCTTTCCTGCCTTCTTCAGCACCGGCTTCAAAAAATTTCCGGTATGACTGCGCGGCGCTTTCGCAATGTCTTCCGGTGGTCCCCAGGCAACGATCTCACCGCCACCGTCCCCACCATCGGGGCCAAGGTCGATCACCCAATCCGCGGTCTTGATGACTTCAAGATTGTGTTCGATCACCACAACTGTATTGCCCTGCGCGACCAGCTCGTGCAGCACTTCAAGAAGCTTCTTTACGTCATGGAAGTGCAGACCAGTTGTCGGCTCGTCCAGAATGTAGAGTGTGCGGCCGGTCGCGCGTTTCGACAGTTCCTTCGCGAGTTTGACGCGCTGCGCCTCGCCGCCAGACAACGTGGTGGCCTGTTGCCCCACATGAATGTAGTCGAGGCCGACGCGATGCAGCGTCTTGAAGGTTTCGCGAACGCGCGGTACCGCCTTGAAAAATTCGGCCGCTTCCTCGACCGTCATGTCGAGCACGTCGGAAATCGACTTGCCTTTGAATACCACCTCGAGCGTCTCGCGATTGTAGCGCTTGCCCTTGCAGGTGTCGCAGGTGACGTAAACATCGGGGAGGAAGTGCATCTCGATCTTGATGACTCCATCGCCCTGGCAGGCCTCGCAGCGCCCACCTTTGACGTTGAAGGAGAAGCGGCCTGGCGCATAACCGCGAGCCTTGGCTTCCGGCAGGCCGGCGAACCACTCACGGATCGGCGTAAAGGCGCCGGTGTAGGTCGCAGGATTCGAGCGCGGTGTACGCCCGATTGGCGACTGGTCGATGTCGATGATCTTGTCGATGTGCTCCAGACCCTCGATGCGGTCGTGGGGCGCGGGGGGATCGCTCGCATTGTTCAGCTTCCGCGCGATCGCCTTGTAAAGCGTGTCGATCAGCAGTGTCGACTTCCCGCCACCGGAAACACCCGTGATGCAAGTGAACAGACCGAGCGGAACTTCCGCGGTGACGTTCTTGAGGTTGTTGCCGCGCGCATTGACCACCTTGATGGTGCGGCGATGGTTGGGCGGCCGCCGATCCGGCACCTCGACCGCCAGTTCGCCGGTGAGATACTTGCCGGTCAGCGACTTCGGGTTGCGCATGATATCGGCCGGCGTGCCCTGCGCGACGATATGGCCGCCATGAACGCCGGCGCCGGGTCCGATATCGAGCACATGGTCGGCGAGGCGGATGGCATCCTCATCGTGCTCTACGACGATCACCGTGTTGCCAAGATTGCGAAGCCGCTTCAGAGTTTCAAGCAGGCGGGCATTGTCGCGCTGGTGCAAGCCGATGGAAGGCTCGTCCAGCACATACAGTACGCCGGTCAGGCCTGAACCGATCTGCGAAGCAAGCCGAATGCGCTGGCTCTCGCCGCCTGACAGCGTGCCGGAAGCGCGTGACAGCGTAAGATAATTAAGGCCAACGTCGAGCAGAAACGACAGTCGCTCGCGGATCTCCTTGAGTATGCAGCCGGCAATTTCGTTCTGCTGCACCGAGAGCACTGTCGGAACGGTCTCGAACCATTCGCCGGCAAGACGAACAGACAGTTCGCTGATCTCGCCGATGTGCTTGCCCCCGATCTTGACGCACAGTGCCTCCTGCTTGAGCCGATAGCCCTTGCAGGAATCGCACGGCACGTCGGAGAAATATTTTCCAAGCTCCTCGCGCGCCCATTCGCTTTCGGTTTCGCGATAACGACGATCGATGTTGGGGATAATGCCTTCGAATGGCTTCCTGGTTTCGTAGGAGCGCACGCCGTCTTCATAGGAGAACTTGATCTCACTGTCGCCCGAGCCATGCAAAAGCGCGGCCTGCGTCTTCTTCGGCAAGTCCTTCCATTTGGTATCCAGAGCGAATTTGTAAAATTTGCCAAGCGCGGTGAGGGTCTGCAAGTAGTATGGTGACGACGATTTTGCCCACGGTGCGATCGCGCCTTTGCGCAGCGTCAATTCCCTGTTCGGGATGACGAGATCTTCATCGACGTGCTGCTCGATACCGAGACCACCGCATTTCGGGCAGGCGCCGTAGGGATTATTGAACGAGAACAGCCGCGGCTCGATCTCAGGGAGTGTGAAGCCGGACACGGGGCACGCGAACTTTTCCGAGAACAGGATGCGTTCAGGACCGCTCTTGTCGTGGATCTTCGCGATTTTCTTCTTTTCGCCCTCTCCGGCGAGAGGTGAAGGAGGCGCGTCCGCATATTCGATCACCGCCAGCCCCTCTGCGAGCTTCAAGGCAGTCTCGAATGACTCAGCCAGCCGCTGGCCCAGGTCCGGCCTTACAACGATGCGGTCGACTACCACGTCGATATCGTGCGGAAACTTTTTATCCAGAGTGGGAGCATCGGCAAGTTCGTAAAAAGCTCCGTCGATCTTGACGCGCTGAAAACCCTTTTTGAGATACTCTGCCAGTTCTTTTCGATACTCGCCCTTTCGGCCGCGAACGACCGGCGCCAGCAGATAGAGCCGCGTGCCATCGGGTAGCGCCAATACCCGGTCGACCATCTGCGACACCGTCTGGCTTTCGATCGGCAGGCCGGTTGCAGGCGAATAGGGCACGCCGACGCGCGCCCACAATAGCCGCATGTAATCGTAGATCTCAGTCACGGTCCCCACGGTCGAGCGTGGATTCTTCGAAGTCGTTTTCTGCTCGATGGAGATCGCCGGCGACAGCCCGTCGATCTGATCGACGTCGGGCTTCTGCATCATCTCCAGAAACTGACGCGCGTAAGCCGACAGGGACTCGACATAGCGGCGCTGACCCTCGGCATAGATGGTGTCGAACGCCAGCGAGGACTTGCCAGAGCCGGAGAGGCCGGTGAACACCACGAGCCTGTCGCGTGGGATTTCCAGATCGACATTCTTGAGGTTGTGTTCGCGAGCGCCGCGAATCGTGATGGCGCGACTCGCGGGACTCAATTGTTGCCGCTTCGCCTTGATGACTTCGTCCATGACAGGCTTTTCCGGATGCAGAAGCCGCACCGCGTTTGGGCGCGCCCCGCCGGGCAATCCCCGGAGTGGCGCCATCTGTAGCAGTCTGTGGAACGTAGATAGAACAGCGGGCGATTTCCAGAGGGCGTCAGCGATCATCCCCGATTTCATCGGGAGGAGCAGCACGGCGTATCAGTAGGCTGCCCGTTGGCGGGGTTGCCTGCGACCCGTGGCTCAAACAAAAAGGCCGGCAAAAAGCCGGCCTTTCAAGTTTTCCAAGAACGTCGGATCAGACGCGATCAGTACCGTGCAATGGCTGGGCCACCCCAGCGGTAATTGATGCGCGCCGTGACGAGATCCACGTCCTGGCCGATATTGTCGGTTCCAAACAGCGTACCGGCGGCCCCTGCAACACCATTGTTGATGAAGGTATATCTGTTGCTACCCATAAAGATGTGATCGTACTCGAATCCGAGCGACCAGTTTGGCGCAAATCCATATTCGAGGCCGACGCCGACCGTAGCGCCCCAGTCGGTATTATTGACGTTGTTGGTCACCTGAACGCCAGTCAGGGTGCCAAGGCTCCGGTATCGGTTAGAGGTCACGGCGGCGCCGCCCTTCACGTAAAGCAACGTGGCATCCCAAGCATACCCGACCTGGCCAGTGAACAGGCCGAACGCACCCAGATGGCTGTCGTTGGTGAAGGCAGGGAAGGCGAGGCTGGCACGGCGACCACTTATATCGGCCCAGTTACCCTGAGCTTCCAGCCCGAACACCCAATTGCTGCTCTGCCAGCGATAGCCGATCTGACCACCGGCCGTGCCGCCGGTTGCGTCATGGCAACCTTCACGCGCCACGACAACCCCTGCGGGCGTCGTGAAGTCCCAGCAATTGCGGCTCGATCCCCAGCCACCGTTCGCGCCGATGTAGAAGCCGCTCCAATCGTAAATCGCGGCCACCATCGGAGGGGCCTTCGTATATGGACGCGGGGCAAGGTCGGCCGCAGTGGCGGGCGCGGCACCAAGGCCAATAGCGAGAGCACCGACGGCCCCAATCAGAAACTTGTTCATTTCAATCCCCGGATTTTTGCTTTAATTTCAACAACTAAAGCGCGAGCGCTGCTAGTTACCCCGAAACTTGTGAATCAGTTATACCCTCAGGCGCGGCAAATTGCCGTCTCTCAAATGCAACACTCTAGGTCAAATTGGTTGTCCCCGCGGGCGGAGTATCTCGGCGAGAGGTCTGCGCGGACTTTTGGGCTTATTCTTGAGAACAAATAAAGAACATTATACCATACTCGATCCGTGGATAACCCGGCGATGAGCCTCTCGGCGCGGCGAGGGGAGTGTAGGCTGCTTGAACGCAGTCACGGCTCGATTTTGAAGCGGCAACATCCGTTTGGGTTAGCACCGGTTTTGAGCTAGCAATCGGGAATTGGGGACATGGAGAACGGCGATGGCGGGTCGCGTGAACAAAGTTATTCTGATTGGCAATCTCGGAGCCGACCCGGAAATCAAGCGGACCCAGGACGGACGGCCGATCGCCAATCTGCGGATTGCAACCTCTGAAACCTGGCGCGACAGGACCAGCGGCGAGCGCAAGGAAAAAACAGAGTGGCATCGCGTCGTGATTTTCAACGAAGGCCTCTGCAAGGTTGTTGAGCAGTATTTGAAGAAAGGCTCCAAGGTCTACATCGAGGGTCAGTTGCAGACCCGAAAATGGACCGACCAAAGCGGTGTCGAAAAATACTCCACCGAAGTGGTGCTACAGAATTTCAATTCGACTCTGACAATGCTCGATGGCCGCAACAGCGGCGGTGGCGGCAACTTCGGATCTGACGATTCCGGCGGCGACTTCGGGTCCGGAAGTCCGTCAGGCGGAGCGCCGCGCCGCGCCGCGGCCGCCGGTAGCCACCGCAGCGACATGGACGACGACATTCCGTTTTAGCGAGTGAAAATAACCTGGTGTTTACTGCGCCGGTTTTTGGCGATCCCGGCAGGATTCGAACCTGCAACCCGCGGAGTAGAAATCCGCTACTCTATCCAGTTGAGCTACGGGACCGTTTAAAGCTTCATCTCCCAAAAGCTTCATCTCACCGCAATATGAAAAAACCGCCTTCGCGCCAAGTCCGATCCGAACCATTTCGATCGGGCGGGCGACAAACACGTGCGATCCGTTCGTCTCGAGTGCGTACAGACGCCTCGTACGGGCAGTCCGAGGACGATGAATCGGAATTCCTTTGCGCTGGACTTATACTGTAGCGACACGGGATAAAGCAATGAATCTGCTACATTTTGGTGCATTTTCTGGCACGGGCGGTTTGATTCTGACATTCGCATCCCGTTCAGGCCGGTGTCGCGAAGTTAAAAACGAACGACCAACAGCAAGTATAACCTGTTAGTGGAGTTTTGGCCGTGATCGTGTTTCGGACTCGCGGCCCATGGATTGCAAGTGTCAAATTCGATTTCGATGCCGCACAGCGCAGAACTCTGACCCGGGGCCACCCCAGCGACATTTACGCGCGCAGGAGCTTTTTATGACCAGGATGGTTCGCGCCGTAGCCCTCTGTGCGACCTTACTCATCGGGCTTGGATCAGCTGCCCTGGCGGCAGATAAAGCCTTCAAGCGGGATGATCTTGCCGACGCGGCAATCAAGCTCGAGGCTCAGATCAAGAGCGAAGCAGGCACTATCACCAAATCGGCCCCGACTTTGCGCGCCGATGCCGACGCGGCCTTCAAACGAGCCGATTTTCGCAGCGGTCTTCAGATACTCGGCCAGATCGCAACGGTCGTACCAGCCGACAGCGGCAACTGGCTGCGCCTGGCACGGACAATCTTCCAGATCAGACCCACCACAAGTCAAGAACAAACCTTTCTGCTCGAACGAGCATCCACCGCCGCCTATCTCGCCTACCAGCGAGCGAACGATTCTGCTGTCGAGGCTGATGCATTAGCGGTCCTCGGACGCGCATTTTCGGATCGAAAGCTGTGGCGGCCAGCCCTCGACACGTTGCGGCTTTCGCTTGATCTGCGCGAGGTCGCCGATGTTCGCGCGCAGTACGAAAAAATGCGAGACGACCACGGCTTTCGGCTGCTCGATTACACCGTGGATTCGGACTCGGCATCGCCTCGAGTCTGCTTCCAGTTCTCTGAGGATCTTGCCAAGAGGACCGACTTTTCACCGTTCGTGACGCTGGCCGGGGTCGACCAGCCGGCGCTGTCCTCGGAAGACAGACAGCTCTGTGTCGAGGGCCTCAAGCACGGTGAGCGATACAACATCCATCTGCGCTCCGGGCTGCCATCGACCGTGAAGGAGGGTCTGCCGAAATCCGCTGAATTCAACGTCTATGTGCGCGACCGTAAGCCCTTCGTCCGCTTCACAGGACGGGCCTACGTGCTGCCGCGCGTTGGCCAGCGCGGCATCCCGCTGGTCAGCGTCAACACCCAGACCGTGACCGTGAAGGTGTTCCGGATCGGCGACCGCAATCTCATCAATGCCGTTGTCGACAGCGATTTTCAGAAGACGCTCAGCGGCTATCAGTTGTTTAATCTCGGCAACGAACGCGGGATCAAAGTCTGGTCGGGCGAGGTTGCGACGGCCTCCACGCTGAACGCCGATGTGACGACCGCGTTTCCAGTCGATGAAGCGCTCGGAAACCTCCAACCCGGCGTTTATGTGATGACGGCCGCGCCAAAGGGGCCGTCATCAATGGAGGACGAAGAGTCCAGCTCGCTGGCGACTCAGTGGTTCATCGTCTCGGACCTTGGCCTGACCGCCTATTCAGGCAATGACGGCATCCACGTATTCGTCAATTCGCTGGCGACAACCGATGCTGTGGACAAAGCGGAAGTCCGCCTGGTCGCACGCAACAATGAAATCCTTGCGACCCGCAAGACGGATGAGTCAGGTCACGCGTTGTTTGAGCCTGGGTTGGCTCGAGGCGAAGGAGGGCAGTCACCTGCGCTGCTGACAGTCAGCACCGACAAGACCGATTATGCATTCCTCAGCCTGAAGTCGAATGCATTCGATTTGACGGATCGCGGGGTTTCGGGCCGCGCCGTGCCATCGGGAGCCGATGCCTTCATTTATGCCGAGCGGGGCGTCTATCGCTCCGGGGAGACTGTGTATCTCACGGCGTTGGTGCGGGACGGGCAGGGTAACGCGGTAACCGGCGGACCGTTGACGCTGGTGGTCGAACGGCCCGACGGCGTCGAGTTCCGCCGAGCCATCCTGGCCGATCAAGGCGCGGGCGGACGAAGCGTGAGCCTGCCGCTCAATTCAGCGGTCCCGACCGGGACATGGCGGGTTCGCGCATTTACGGACCCGAAAGGACCGTCAGTCGGCGAAACCACCTTCATGGTTGAAGACTATGTCCCAGACCGGATTGAATTCGACTTAACAACCAAGGCGAAACAGATTGCGGCTGATACCCCGGTAGAACTCAAGGTCGACGGCCGTTTCCTCTATGGCGCTCCCGCATCCGGCTTGCAGATCGAAGGCGATTTGCTGGTGGTACCTGCCGAAAGCCGTCCAGGATATGCCGGATATCAATTCGGCGTGCCCGGCGACGACGAGGCGACCAGTAACGAGCGCACGCCGATCGAGAACCTGCCCGAAGCCGATGCAAACGGCGTCGCAACCTTCCCGGTCAGCCTCGCAACGCCGTCCTCGTCGAGTCGACAGCAGGAAGCACAGATTTTCGTTCGCATGGCGGAGGCCGGCGGACGCGCGGTCGAGCGGAAAATCGTGCTTCCGGTGAAACCGTCCAGCGCCATGATCGGCGTCAAACCGTTGTTTGCCGACAAGAACGTCGCAGAGGGAGACAAGGCCAGCTTCGATGTCGTCTTTGTCGCACCAGACGGAACATCGCTTGCCCGCAAGGGTCTCCGCTACGAATTGCTCAAGCTGGAGAGTCGCTATCAGTGGTATCGTCAGAATTCGTATTGGGAATACGAGCCGGTGAAGTCGACCAGACGGGTGGCCGACGGAGATCTGACGATTGCCGCCGACAAGCCTGCGCGGATCGAACTCTCTCCACAGTCGGGACGCTACCGGCTCGACGTTAAATCGTCCGATCCCGATGGTCCGCTGACATCCATTCAATTTGACGTCGGCTGGTATTCCGACGGCAGCGCCGACACGCCTGACCTACTGGAAACCTCGATCGACAAGCCAGATCACCAGTCCGGCGACACCATGGTCGTTTCGGTCAATGCCCGGACCGCCGGCAAACTGACGATCAATGTTCTCGGCGACCGGCTGTTGACCACCCAAATCGCCGACGTCAAGGAAGGTACGTCGCAGGTCAAAATTCCGATCGGCAAGGACTGGGGCACCGGGGCCTATGTGGTGGCAACGCTTCGGCGGCCACTCGACGTCGCCGCACAGCGGATGCCCGGACGAGCGATCGGCATCAAATGGTTCGGCATCGACAGGACCCCGCGCACCCTTTCGGTCAATCTCTCGCCGCCGACATTGGCGCGGCCGTCGACGACGCTAAGGCTGCCTGTGAAGATCGGTGGCCTAATTCCCGGCGAAGACGCCAAGATCGTCGTTGCTGCGGTTGACGTCGGTATCCTCAATCTCACTAACTACAAGCCTCCCGCGCCCGACGACTACTATCTCGGTCAGCGTCGTATGACGTCTGAAATCCGAGACCTTTACGGACAACTGATCGACGGCATGCAGGGGACACGCGGCCAACTCAGGACCGGCGGCGATTCGGCCGGAGCGGAGTTGCAGGGCAGCCCGCCGACGCAGAAGCCGCTCGCGCTCTATTCCGGCATCGTCACGGTAGCAGCAGACGGCACGGCTGAGGTCAGCTTTGACATTCCGGAATTCGCCGGCACTGCGCGAGTGATGGCGGTCGCCTGGAGTGCAACCAAACTCGGCCGTGCGACGGTCGATGTCACGGTGCGTGATCCGGTGGTGTTGACGGCGACGCTGCCGCGCTTTCTGCTGACCGGCGATCAGGGCACCCTGACTTTCGACCTCGACAATGTCGAAGGTCCGCCCGGCGACTACGTTATCAACGTCAAGACCTCGGGGCCCGTGAAGATGGCGGGCAACGCCAAGACCACGATCAAGCTCGCGGCCAAGCAGCGCAGATCGATGGCGCTGACGCTTGGTGCCGGCGGCTCTTCCGGCGCTGCCCAATTCGACATCGATATCAAGGGGCCGAACGGCCTGACGGTCGCGCGGCACTATGATCTCGAGGTCAAGCCGGCGACCCAGATCCTGGCGCGCCGCTCTGTCCGAACGCTGGCAAAAGGCGAGAGCCTGACGCTGACTTCGGACATGTTCTCCGACCTCGTGGCGGGGACGGGAGGAGTATCGGTGTCCGTCGGGCTGTCGTCGGCGCTGGATGCGGCGAGTGTCCTGAAGGCGCTCGATCGCTATCCCTTCGGCTGCTCCGAGCAGATCGCAAGCCGGGCGATGCCGCTGCTCTATGTCAACGATCTCGCCGCCAACGCACACCTCGCGATGGATACCAGTGTCGACGATCGCATCAAGAGTTCGATCGAGCGCCTGCTGGCCCGGCAAGGCTCCAATGGTTCGTTCGGCTTATGGTCGTCCGGCGGCGAGGATTCCTGGCTCGACGCTTACGTCATGGACTTCATGACCCGCGCTCGGGAGAAGGGGTTCTCCGTCCCTGACGTCCCGTTCAAAAGCGCGCTCGACCGCATCCGCAACTCGGTTGTGAATGCAGCCGAGCCGGAGAAGGATGGCGGTCGCGACCTGGCTTACGGACTTTACGTTCTTGCCAGAAACGGTGCTGCCCCGATCGGGGATTTGCGTTATCTCGCCGATACCAAATTGACCAATCTGGCGACACCCATCGCCAAGGCGCAACTCGCCGCGGCGCTTGCGCTGGTCGGTGACCGGGCGCGGGCGGAACGCGTTTATGCCGCAGCGATACAAAGTCTGGCGCCCAGACCGGCTATCGAATTCGGCCGGCCGGACTACGGCTCGGCGCTGCGCGATGCTGCCGCGCTGGTATCGCTCGCAAGTGAGGGCAATGCGCCGCGAGCCACGGTCACGCAAGCGGTGCAGCGGGTGGAGGCAGCGCGGGGGTTGACGCCCTCAACCTCAACACAAGAGAACGCGTGGCTGGTCCTGGCAGCGCGGGCGCTTGCGAAAGAATCAATGTCGCTCGATGTCGGTGGCGCGCCCGTTAATGCCGCGCTTTATCGCAGCTACAAGGCAGCCGAGGTGGCCGACAAGCCGATCAAGATCACCAACACGGGCGAGGCGCCGGTGCAGGCGGTGATTTCCGTGGCCGGCGCGCCCGCCACTCCCGAACCGGCTGCTTCGAATGGCTTCGTGATTGAGCGCAACTATTTCAATCTCGACGGAACGCCCGCGGATCCGGCGCAGGCCACGCAGAACGAACGGTTCGCCGTCGTTCTCAGGATCACCGAAGCCAAGCCGGAATACGGCCACATCATGGTGGCCGACTATCTTCCGGCAGGATTCGAAATCGACAATCCTCATCTGGTTTCGTCCGGCGACACCGGTACGCTCGACTGGATCGAGGACGGCAAGGAACCGGTCAGCACTGAATTCCGCGACGATCGGTTCACCGCAGCCGTCGATCGCGCTGCTAATGACAAGGCGGTGTTCACCGTGGCCTATGTCGTGCGCGCTGTATCACCGGGCAAATACGTTCTGCCGCAAGCGTACGTGGAAGACATGTACAATCCATCGCGCTACGGCCGCACCGGCACTAGCCGTGTGGAGGTACGTTCCGCGAAATGACCGCGCCCGACACCCCTGCAACGGCGGTACAGTCGCGTCGCTGGCGGCGGGTGAAGCTGGCGGCGTCAGCCCTCGCCATCGTCGCTATGGTAACCACCGGCGCTGTCGCGAGCTGGATCATCTCGTTGGGACCTCTGCCGCTGGCGAACGCGCGCGAGGTTTCGACGACGGTGCTCGACCGCAACGGCAAATTGCTGCGCGCGTTCGCAATGGCCGACGGCCGGTGGCGATTGCCGGTCGATGCCAGCACCGATGTTGATCCCGGATATCTCAACCTACTGCTAGGTTATGAAGATCAGCGGTTCTATTCGCACATTGGCGTCGACCCGCTCGCGCTTGGCCGCGCGGCGCTGCAACTCTTGACCCGTGGCCACATCGTTTCGGGCGGGTCGACCATCACCATGCAGCTTGCCAGGCTGATCGAGCCTCGCCAGCGGCGCTCGATATACGCCAAGCTGCATCAGATGGTCCGTGCGTTCCAACTCGAGTACGAACTCCCCAAAAGCCAAATACTCGACCTGTATCTGACGCTCGCGCCGTTCGGAGGCAATCTCGAAGGTATTCGCGCGGCATCCCTTGCTTATTTCGGCAAGGAGCCGAAGCGGCTGTCGCTGGCGGAGTCGGCTCTGCTGGTGGCCTTGCCCCAATCGCCGGAACGGCGACGCCTCGACAGACATCCTGCCGCAGCGCGTGCGGCCCGCGACCGCGTGCTCGTGCGTATGGTTGAGGATGCCCGCATCGATGCGGACGATGCCAAGCGGGCGATGGCGGTGCCTGTCATGCGGATGCGCCAGCCGTTTCCAATGCTGGCGCCGCATTCGGCGGATCAGGCGATGGCCACGAACAAGAATTCGAACCTCATCAGGCTGACGCTAGAGTCCGGATTACAGCGGCAGCTCGAAGCACTGGCGCACGACCGCGCGGCTGCACTCGGGCCGGAAATTTCGGTCGGCATCGTCGCAGTGGACAACGCCACCGGCGATGTGATGGCCCATGTCGGCTCTGCGGACTATTTCGACGAGCGGCTTGCCGGGCAGGTGGACATGACACGGGCGGTGCGCTCGCCGGGATCGACCCTGAAGCCATTTATCTATGGACTAGCGTTCGAAGACGGGGTTGTTCATCCGGATAGCCTGATCGACGATCATCCGGTCCGATTTGGCAGCTACGCGCCGGAAAACTTCGATATGACGTTTCAGGGCACCGTTCCGGTGCGCCGGGCTCTGCAATTATCGCTCAACGTTCCGGCAATCGAGCTGCTCGATCGTGTCGGCGCCAGCCGCCTGTCGTCGCGACTAAAACAGGCGGGCGCCAGTCTGGTGCTTCCCAAGGACGAAGCTCCGGGTCTGGCGATGGGACTGGGCGGCGTCGGCGTCACGCTCCATGACTTGGTGCAAGTCTATTCCGGCATTCCCCGGCTGGGTAATGTAATGCCTTTGCGCGAGTTCGAGCGCCGCGACTCTGGTGTCCGCGAGCCTTTGCGACTGCTGGATCCCGTTGCTGCCTGGCAGGTGGGCAATGTCCTGCTGGGAACACCCCCACCGGAAAACGCGGTTCGGAACCGGATCGCTTTCAAGACCGGCACGAGTTACGGCTATCGCGATGCTTGGTCCGTCGGCTTCGACGGCCGCATGACGATCGGCGTTTGGGTCGGACGCCCTGACGGCGCCCCGGTTCCCGGTCTTATCGGACGTGTCGCGGCCGCGCCCATTCTGTTCGATGCATTCGCTCGCACCGGCAGCTTGCTTGCCCCGCTCCCCAAGGCTCCGCACGGAACTCTGACCATCGCCAATAATGCAAAGCTTCCACTTCCATTGCGCCGGTTTCGTTCTGCTGATGAACTCATCCGGACGGACAACAATGAGCGCCGGCTCCATATCCAGTTTCCGTTGAATGGCTCGCGGATCGATGCCGGGGCAGGGCAGGGAACGCTGTCTCCGCTGCCGGTGAAAGTGACCGGCGGCAGCCTGCCGATGACCATGCTGGTCAACGGGAAAGCGGTCGGAGCGATCGACGGCCGTCGCCAGCGGATGATCGACCCTCCTGGGCCGGGCTTCGTCCGGCTGACCGTGATGGACGCGGCTGGCACCGCGGACACAGTTACGGTCAGAATTCAGTAGCAGCCGGCTCAGCGGTTGTCCCTGCCTCGGGTTCAGCGTATGCGGAAATCCCATGGCCAAGACCCTTCCCCATCCCCAATTTGGACAACCGCGCGAGCCGAAGAACCCGGTGGGTAGGGGACGGGGTCTGGCGAACGTGCTCGACTCTGTCGCCGCCAGTCAGGGCAGATCGGTATTATTTCTGGCGATTGTTGGCCTGCTGTTCTTTCTGCCTGGTTTCTTCAACATCCCACCAATCGATCGCGACGAGGCCCGTTTCGCCCAAGCGACCAAACAGATGGTGGAGACCGGCGATTTCGTCGACATCCGCTTTCAGGACGAGGTGCGTTACAAGAAGCCGGTCGGCATTTACTGGCTGCAGGCAGCAGCCGTCGAGACGGCGTCATCTCTCGGCCTGCCGCGCGCGCAGATCCGCATCTGGCTCTATCGAGTGCCCTCCCTGATCGGCGCGATTGGCGCGGTGCTTCTGACCTATTGGGCAGCGCTCGCTTTCATAACGCGACGGGGCGCTGTTTTGGCTGGACTGATCATGTGCAGTTCGGTCCTGCTCGGAGTGGAAGCGCGGCTCGCTAAGACTGATGCCATGCTGTTGCTGACAATCGTTGCAGCGATGGGTGCGCTTGCGCGAATCTATCTGTCATCTCAGCGGCGCGAGAACCCCGAGCATCCGTCCTGGATACATCCGGCGATCTTCTGGACCGCGCTCGCCGGGGGAATCCTGCTCAAAGGTCCGTTGATCCTGATGTTCGTGGGATTGACGATCGGGACCCTCGCTATACTCGATCGCTCTGCGTCATGGCTTTGGCGGCTACGGTCAGTCTGGGGGCTGATGTGGATGCTTGTCCTCGTCATGCCGTGGTTTGTTGCGATTTTTCTTCGCGCAGGCGACACGTTTTTTACGCAGTCGATCGGCGGCGACATGCTGAGCAAATTCGCGGCTCAAGAATCACATGGCGCACCGCCAGGCATATACTTCCTGCTGTTCTGGATTACCTTCTGGCCCGGCGCACCGCTCGCAGGGCTGGCGGCGCCCGCGGTCTGGCGCACGCGGCGAGAGCCGGAGGTACGGTTTCTGCTTGCGTGGCTGGTTCCGTCATGGATCGTGTTTGAACTCGTTTTGACGAAGCTGCCGCACTATGTGCTGCCGCTGTATCCCGCGGTCGCGATCCTGTCGGTTTGGGCACTGGAGCGCCACGTCCTGTCCCGATCATGGCTGACGAAGGGCACGGCGTGGTGGTTTGCCATCCCTGCGATGACCCTCGTGCTCGCAATCGTCGCAACCATTACCTTAACGCGTCAGCCGGTCTTCCTGGCGTGGCCGTTCGCCGCGGCGGCTTTGATTTCCGGGCTGTTCGCCTGGTGGCTCTACGATGACTATAACGCGGAACGCTCCCTGCTGAATGCGATTTTGGCGGCGCTGTTCCTGAGCGCTTCCGTCTACGGAATCATAGTCGCTGCGCTGACACCATTATTCCCGAGTCCCGAAGTCGCGCGCGCGCTGCGAAATGTCGAATGTGTTGGACCGAAAGCGGCGGCGGCTGGCTACCATGAGCCAAGTCTGGTGTTCATGACGGGGACGTCGACGCTGCTGACCGACGGCTCCGGGGCCGCCGATTTTCTCAGCTATGGAAGCTGCCGGTTCGCGCTTGTCGAATCCCGTTCCGAAAGAGCCTTCGCGCAGCGCGCCGAGGCGATCGGCTTGCGCTATAATGTTGCAACGCGCATCGACGGTTTCAATTTCTCACGGGGCAAGACGATTTCGATCGCCATCTTCCGCTCTGAGGGAACGCGTTAGATATCAGGGTGGCCACACGACGTGACGATAAGCCACCTATGCCGGATGTTGTTCTTACAATTGATGTAGACAGCATAAAATTCTTCGCTCGCCGAAATTTCCCATCTCAAAAGTGTTGCCCGCAGCGCTTACGCGCCATAAGAAGCGGACGCGGCTAGGGTCTTTCACCGCTTCGCGGAAACGGTGAAAGACTCTGTCTTTTTGATGACGCGCTTTCTTCACGCGAACCGGATTTCACTTCGCTCGAAAACGCTATAGGCCAGTTTTTCGCGGGCTCTGATTAGCGGACCAATCGGACAATGAACGACGACATGTCCACCAGCACGACTACGCCGACGATTTCCATAGTTGTGCCTGTGCGCAACGAGGCGGACAATATCGCACCCTTGATCGACGAGATCTCTGCCGCGCTGGACGGCCGGTGGGACTACGAGATTGTCTATGTCGACGACGGCTCCGCCGATGCAACCGCCCAGCGTTTGGCTACGATCATGACGCGGCGGAAGAATGTGCGCCAGATTCGTCACGAAAAGTCATCGGGCCAATCGGCGGCGGTTCGGACCGGGGTGCGGGCCGCGCGCGGTTCGATCGTTGCGACGCTGGATGGCGACGGTCAGAACAATCCGGAATTTCTGCCGGAACTCATAATGGCGATCGAGAAGGGTGAGGGACGCATCGGTCTCGCCGCCGGCCAACGCGTTGGCCGCAAGGATACCGGATTCAAGAAATTCCAGTCGCGAATCGCCAACAAGGTGCGAAGCTGGGTGCTGAGCGACGGGACGCGCGACACCGGTTGCGGGCTGAAGGCCTTTCGGCGGGAGGTGTTTCTGTCCCTCCCTTATTTCGACGGCTTGCACCGTTTCCTCCCGGCGCTGGTGCGGCGAGAGGGCTATGACATCACCTATGTCGACGTGATCGACCGGCTGCGACGTTCAGGCGTGTCGAATTATGGATTCTTCGATCGCCTGTGGATCGGAATCATCGACCTCGCCGGTGTGTGGTGGCTGATCCGCCGTAAGAAATCGACACCCGTGGCAACCGAGGTAATGCGTCATGACTGACATCTTCGAGATGCTGACGACCTATTTCTACGACGTGTTCGTATCCAATTTTGACGGCTGGGTCGTTCTCGGTTTTGTTGCGCAGGGTCTCTTTACCATGCGGTTCGTCGTGCAATGGATTGCATCTGAACGCGCACGAAAGAGCGTGATCCCCGTGGCGTTCTGGTTCTTCTCGATAGGAGGCGGGATTCTTCTTTTGATTTACGCCCTTTACCGGCGAGATCCGGTGTTCATCGCCGGCCAGGCTCTCGGTCTCATTGTTTATTTTCGCAACGTGTACTTCATCATTCTCAATGGACGCCAATCATCAACGTGAGAAACAACAAAAAGCGCGAGGCAGAAGCCTCATTGCCGGGCGTTGAAGGCCGCAAATCCCCGTTCGAGATCGGCCTTGAGATCGTCCAAATTCTCAAGGCCGATGTGTAGTCGTAGCGTCGGCCCGCCCGGCGTCCAGTTCGTCGCGGTCCGATACGAAGCGCAATCGAAGGGAATGATGAGGCTCTCAAAGCCACCCCACGAGTAACCCATGCCAAACAGCTTCAGCGTATCGAGCAGCGCATCGACTGCTTGTTGTGGCGCGGGTTTAAGGACAATGCTGAACAATCCCGAAGCGCCGGTGAAGTCCCGTTTCCAGATCGCATGACCGGGATCGTCCGGTAATGCGGGATGCAAAATACTTGCAACTTCCGGCCGCCGAGCAAGCCACCGCGCCATGTCGATCGCGGCCTGCTGGTGATGATAAAGCCTTACCGCAAGAGTGCGTAATCCCCGCAAGGCCAAAAACACATCGTCAGGACCGACGCATAGACCGAGCAGCTTGATGGTTTCGGCGAGCGCCGGCCAGGCCTTGGCATTGGCGGCTATGGTACCAAACATGAGGTCGGAATGTCCTCCGATGTACTTGGTCGCCGCCTGGATGCTTATGTCCACGCCTTGTTCGAGTGCGCGGCGGAAGAGGGGGGTTGCCCACGTATTGTCGTCGATCACAAGCGCGCCGCGGGCGTGCGCCGCGGCAGCGATCGCCGGAACGTCGGGCATCTCCAAAGACTGAGAGCCTGGAGCCTCCACCATTACCGCGCGGGTTTCCGGCCTGAACAGCGCGGCGATTCCCGAACCGATCAGTGGGTCGAAATAGGTGGTCTCGATTCCATAGCGCGTCAGAATCCCATCGCAGAATTGTCGCGTAGGACGATAAATGTTATCGCAGACCAGAACATGATCGCCGGCCTTCAGCACGGACAATAGCGCCGTAGAAATCGCAGACACCCCCGAAGGAACGAGGCCTATGCCTGCGCATTGCGGGCCTTCCAACGCCGCCAACGCATCCTGCAACGCGCGGGTTGAAGGGGTGCCGTGCCGTCCGTATTGGAATTCTCCGCGGTGAGCGTAAAGATCGCTTGCAGTCGGGTAAAGCACGGTCGAGCCGCGAACGATGGGAGGATTGACGAACCCTTTCTGGGACGCCGTGTCTCGACCGGAAACGACCAATCTGGTTTCCGCTCGAAGCGAATCCGTGGGTCTGTCGCCCTTCGACAAGGTCATATCTTCCCGCTGCTGAACCAGGCATTTTGTGCTTTCCGGATGGCAGTTCCGGAGTGGTCGGGTAGTAACAGGAAGGGAAAGACCCCCGTCAACCCCCACGTGTCGCGGAGCTGAACGTCAAATTTAAAACCCCACTAGCAACATATATTTGCTAGTGGCTCCTTGATTCCAACCTTCGCAAGGCGGATCGCGGAACGGATGCGGACGCTAGAGTCCACCGCTAGTCGTTCCGTGATGGAATTCAATCCCTGCCGACCGAGGGTGGAGAGCCGCTGCGAGTTTCCATCTGCTCTCAACATCGGTTGATCGACGCAGTCCGTCTTTGGCCCGATTCTGGTGGGAGAAACGAATCGATTGGCCGCACTCAACCGAGCGACTAAACGGCACGAACTGACAATCCATTGACGTTCTTGAAAGGCATTGCCATGAAATGCATACTTGCTGCCATTTTCGCCATCGCCGCTGGTATTACATTACAATCGGCATCCGCACAGGAATCCGCGAAGGCGAAGACCACGCTCGAGGCAGTCAAGGAACGAGGCGTGCTGTCGTGTGGCGTGACTCAGGGGTTGCCAGGGTTTTCCACCCCTGACGACAAAGGAAACTGGACCGGTCTTGACGTGGACATCTGCCGCGCAATCGCAGCAGTCGTGTTCAACGATCCGAGCAAGATCAAGTTCGTCCCGCTATCCGCCAAAGACCGGTTTATCGCTCTACAGTGGGGCGACATAGATGTGCTGTCGCGCGATACGTCATGGACACTTTCACGCGATACCTCGCTTGGAGGAAATTTCACCGGCGTGACTTACTACGACGGGCAGGGTTTTCTGGTCAGGAAATCTCTCAAGGTAAATTCGGCGCTAGAATTGAATAGCGCATCCGTCTGCGTTCAGACCGGCACCACGAGCGAACAGAATCTCGCCGATTACTTCAAAAGCAATAAGATGAAATACGAGGTTATCGCGTTCAGCACGGCCGACGAAACCATAAAGGCCTACGAAACCGGTCGATGCGATGTGTTTACGTCGGATATTTCACAGCTCTACGCCCAGCGGTTGAAGCTCCTTAATCCCGCCGATCATGCGGTTCTGCCGGAGGTGATCTCGAAGGAGCCGCTCGGGCCGATGGTGCGTCAGGGCGATGACCAGTGGTTCGATCTCGTGAAGTGGACGCTGTTTGCGATGATCAACGCGGAAGAGCTTGGTATCACGCAGAAGAATGTTGGCGAGATGGCAAAATCGGAGAATCCGGAACTCAAGCGCATTTTCGGGACCGACGGCAATTTCGGCGAGCAACTCGGCGTAACCAAGGATTGGGTCTCGCGCATCATCAAGGCCGTCGGCAACTATGGCGAAGCGTTTGATCGTAACGTCGGCGCCGGATCCCCGCTTGGCATCACACGAGGACTCAATAGGCTCTGGACGCAGGGCGGCATTCAGTACGCGCCACCGATCCGCTAGCGTCAGCGTCAGGAATGACCGTCGCGCCTCGAAAACCGCCGCTGCAATTTTTTCTCAGGCTACGACGTGCGCTTGGCGGGCGGGCTGGTTGGGGTGCCCTTGCGTTGCAGGCTGTATTCGTCGCCGTCCTTGCGTGGATCGGCTATGAGATCGTGGCCAACGCAAAAGCAAATCTGGACGCGCAGAATATCGCATCCGGGCTTGGCTTCATGTCGAATACCGCGGGATTCGGCGTTAGCCAGACCCTGATCCCATACTCCGAGACCGACAGTTACACGCGCGTTTTCCTTGTCGGCCTTGTGAATACGCTCGTGGTCGCCGCAGTTGGTATTTTCTTCGCAACGATAATCGGCTTCATGGTGGCGCTCGGCCGGTTGTCGCCGAACTGGTTGATATCCCGCATTTCCGGCGGCTATGTGGAACTGGTTCGAAACCTGCCCTTACTGTTTCAGATTCTGTTCTGGTATCTCGCGGTACTGAGGACGCTTCCGAGTCCAAAGCAAAGCATCTCAGTCATTGACGGTATCTTCCTCAGCAATCGTGGTCTTGTGGTTCCCAAGCCTGTCGGGCAGGAGGGGCTAATCGCGTTTGCCGTCGCGGTGGTGGTTGCGATCATCGGCTGCATGCTGCTGCGAAGCCATTCCCGTCGCAAGTTGTTTCGGAGCGGGCGAGCTTTGGTTGTATGGCCATACGCCCTTGGTCTGCTGCTCGGTCTTCCCGCCGCCGCGATGGTCATTTTCGGTACTCCCTTCGCGTTCGAAATGCCAACTCTCCAGGGATTCAATTTCTCTGGCGGCGCGCGCCTGATCCCGGAGTTTGTCGCGCTAGCGATTGCGCTCTCGACATATACGGCCGCCTTCATCGCGGAAGTCGTGCGCGCGGGGATTCTTTCGGTGCATAAGGGACAGATGGAAGCAGGCGCCGCGCTCGGACTTTCGCGCAGATCGACGCTGCGATTGATCGTGGTCCCGCAAGCCATGAGGGTCATTCTACCGCCGCTGACCAATCAGTACCTCAACCTCACCAAAAATTCCTCGTTGGCTGTCGCTATCGGTTATCCGGAACTGTTCTCGGTGTTTGCGGGGACAACGCTTAGCCAGACCGGTCAAGCCATCGAGATCCTCGCGATCACGATGGGCGTGTATCTGCTGATTTCGCTGGTGACCAGCGGGATCATGAGCGTCTACTCCAGGCGCGTTGCACGGAGCGGGGGTGCATGAGCGTTCGGCCCGCACCATCGTTTATACGCGCCGCTCTCGTTCCGGAACGACACGCACCCATCAGGACTACGAGCCTGGCCCGTGTTCTCTGGATCCGTCTGTTCAGTTCCCCGAGCAACGCGCTGCTTACGGTGACTGGAGCTGCGCTGCTATGGTTCGTCCTTGTTCCAGCAGTTCGATTTTTCTTCGTTGATGCGGTCTGGGAAGGTCAGAATCGAACGTCGTGTTTGGTTACCGATACAAGTCAATCAATCGGGGCGTGCTGGCCGTTCGTCAACGCGAAGATCACCCAGTTCATTTACGGCTTTTACCCAGAACCCGAACGGTGGCGGGTAAATCTGACGTTTCTGTTGGCGGCCATCTTGTTGCTGCCGCTTCTCATTCCTCGGTTGCCGGCCAAACGTCTCAATGCCAGCCTGTTCTTCATCGCTTTCCCGGTCGCAGCATTTTTTCTTCTCCACGGTGGAGGCATCACTGGATTTGGCGTGAGCTGGACCGCCGGGATTCTGTCCAGCTTGGCTGACAGCGTTGGTAATGCCGGGCGGCAGCTCGCCGCGTCAGGGGAAGCAGGCGAATTCGGTTCGATCTTACGACTGTTGGGAAATGCCGTTGCATCAATTGGCGATGCACTGAACTGGCTGGCCTCGCCGCTGAGTTCGCTCCGGGATCGGCTCCAGAGCTCTGGTCAGCCGGTCTGGTACGATTTTGGTTGCACTGCTGCGATCGTTTCGCTGCTGCTCTTCCTTTTCAGCGGCGGCTTCCGTGCAGGCTGGGGAGCGTTACTCGCGAGCCTGACAACATTTGTCGGCATTGGCCTGGTTATCGCCGCAATGCGTCTCGATCGCGGCGGACTTCCGGTTGTCGATACCCGTCTCTGGGGCGGCCTGCTGGTAACGCTGGTGGTGTCGGTGACAGGCATCGTATCGTCGATACCGATCGGAATTGCGTTGGCTCTGGGACGGCGTTCGACCCTTCCGCTGATCCGGATGTTCTCAATCGCTTTCATCGAATTCTGGCGCGGCGTTCCCCTGATCACCGTATTGTTTTTTGCGACCTACATGTTGCCGCTCTTTCTTCCCGGAAACTTCACCGTCGATGGGCTGGTTCGAGTCCTAATCGGCATAGCGCTGTTCGCCGGGGCGTATAATGCCGAGGTTATTCGCGGCGGTCTCGCGGCGATCCCGAACGGACAGGCAGAAGCCGCCCATGCGCTTGGACTATCCTATTGGAAGACCACCGGGCTGATCGTAATGCCGCAGGCGGTGCGGCACGTCATTCCAGGATTGGTCAACAGCTTTATCGCGTTGTTCAAGGATACCTCGCTGGTCTCGATCGTCGCATTGTTCGATCTGCTCGGGAGCTTGCGAGCTTCGTTTGCAGATCCCGCGTGGGCGACGCCAACTACGCTGTTCACCGGGTTCGCGTTCACCGGACTCATCTACTTCGCATTCTGCTTCAGCATGTCGCGATATTCCCTATTCGTGGAGCATCGACTGAACGCGCATCGACGAACCTGAGCTTTGGAAATATCAATGACAGATGCGAACGCCATCGTTTCCATCATCGGTCTCAACAAGTGGTTCGGCAGTTTCCACGTGCTGCGGGACATCGATCTCGACGTGGCCCGTGGCGAACGCATCGTCATTTGCGGGCCGTCAGGCTCCGGAAAGTCAACGCTGATCCGCTGCATCAACGCTCTTGAGGAGTTTCAGGAGGGTCGCATCGTCGTCGATGGAATTGAGCTGGGACCCAATTTGCGGCGCGTCGACGAGGTGCGGCGCGAGGTCGGAATGGTCTTCCAGAGTTTCAATCTGTTTCCGCACCTCACAGTGCTCGAGAACTGCACGCTCGCTCCCATCTGGGTCCGCAATACTCCGAAGAAAGATGCCGAGGCTGCGGCAATGAAGTTTCTGGAACGCGTCAAAATACCTGATCAGGCCAATAAATATCCTGGGCAGATGTCCGGAGGCCAGCAGCAGCGTGTGGCGATCGCGCGCGCGCTCACGATGAACCCCAAGGTCATGCTGTTCGATGAACCCACGTCCTCCCTGGATCCCGAAATGGTCAAGGAGGTTCTCGACACGATGGTGGATCTGGCTAGAGAAGGCATGACCATGCTTGTGGTCACACACGAAATGGGATTCGCCAAAGAAGTAGCTAACCGCGTCGTGTTCATGGATGAGGGCCAGATCATCGAGTCCGATACCCCGGCAAGTTTCTTCGCCAACCCGCGACACCCGCGAAGCCAGCTCTTTCTAAGCCAGATCCTGCGGTGAGACCGGAACGGCTTTAAACTGCTGCGAGGGGAATTTTTACGGTGCTTTGTCTCTCGAGCCATTGCGGCACGGGAAGGCCCTTGGAGCGCATAAAGTCCGGGTTGAAAAGTTTCGATTGGTAACGGTTGCCGGAGTCGCACAGGATCGTCACGACGGTGTGACCGGGTCCCAACTGGCGCGCGAGACGAATCGCGCCGGCGACGTTGACACCAGTCGAGCCGCCAAGGCAAAGCCCTTCATGTTCAAGCAAATCGTAGATGACGGGCACGGCCTCCTCGTCTGGGATGAGGTAAGCTTCGTCAACTTTAGCGTCGGCAATCACCGGCGTTACCCGTCCGAGCCCGATTCCCTCGGTAATCGAACCTCCCGCGGTCGGCTTGGCCACGCCGTTCTTGAACAACTCATACATGGCCGCCCCGCGAGGGTCCGCAACACCGATGACGATATCCTTCTTTTTTTCCCGCAGGAAAGCGCTCGCTCCGGCCAGCGTGCCGCCCGTGCCGATCGAACAGATGAAGCCGTCGACCTTGCCACCGGTCTGCTCCCAGATTTCGGGGCCCGTTGAAACGTAGTGCGCCTTGGGATTGTCGAGGTTGTTCCATTGATCGGCAAACAGGACGCCGTTGGGTTCGGACTTGCGCAGTTCGTCAGCGAGACGCTTTGCGATGTGCTGATAATTATTCGGATTGCTGTAGGGAAGCGCCGGAACTTCGACAAGCTCGGCTCCGCACAGCCGCAGCATGTCCTTCTTTTCGCGGCTTTGTGTTTCCGGGATCACGATCATCGTGCGATACCCGCGCGCGCTGGCGACGACGGCAAGACCAATGCCGGTATTCCCGGCCGTGCCCTCGACCACGAGGCCGCCGGGCTTGAGATCGCCGCGCCTTTCAGCTTCCAGAATCATCTGTTTCCCGGCGCGATCCTTGACAGACTGGCCCGGATTCATGAACTCGGCCTTGCCGAGAACGGTGCATCCGGTCGCATTTGAGGCGTGCTTTAACTTGATAAGAGGCGTATTTCCGATCGCTTCTACGACGTCGTTATCGATTCTCATGAGATGCAAAATTCTCATTGGGCTGTTGGAGGATTTCAAGGCAACCCTAGTTGAGGGGCGAGGGAGGTACAAGGGAGCGTAGAATCGCATCCCACAGAGAGACGGTCTCGGACCGAAAAATCCCTGCCGCCAACGGGCGGGACCCCGCAACGCCGCATGAAATCTTCGTAAGATTGTTGGACGCGTATGTAGCCTGAACTTCGAGAAAGGCCCTGAAATCGGGCCTTTTCTGATAAATCAGAGCAGTGACGCCTATGGAACGCATCTAATGTTCTTGGCTGGGCGGGACTGTCCGTCACCTGTTCGGACAGCTAGAATAAGGACGATCTCAGAGAAAGTATGACTGCCGGTGGCCGCGTCGCTTTATTCCAGAAAAGGTTGGGACTGCGGCGCAGTGATATCATGTCAATACCTGTCGCCGTTTCTGTCTTCCCCCAGGGGGCCGGTGTGACTTTTTCCCCTGCTACGGCCTTTAGCCATCCTCAGAGATGCGCGATGTGGATCTGGCGTTCCGCTATGCTCCTCCCTGTGTTGGTGGCGGCCGCGTTGTCGGCTGGCTGCATTCTGACGGCGGATATTCCGGATCCGGCGCTGGAGATCCCTAGCGGGTACAAGGCTGCGCAGACGACCAGGGCCGACGCTCTGCCGAAGCTCGACTGGTGGCGTGGTTTTCGTTCTCCTGAATTGACCGGCCTGATGGAGGAAGCCCAGACCGTCAATCTCGATATCGCAGCGGCGGCGGCAAGGATCGTTCAGGCCGACGAGCAATCCCGGATAGCGGGTGCGGCGCTATTGCCGAGCGTCAGCATCGGGGGACAGGAAGCCTATTTCCGTACGTCGGGGTCGAGCTTAAGCGGCCTGACAAATCGGGGCCGGGAGATCGTGAACTACTCAGGCACGTTGAGCGCCGCCAGCTACGAAATCGATTTCTGGGGCAAAAACCGCGATGCCGCGTTGGCCGCGGTGGAGACGGCCAGTGCCAGCCGCTTTGACCGCGATGTGGTCGCGCTGACGACGCTCGCCAGCGTCGCGAATGCCTATTTTCAGGTCCTTGCCTCACAAGACCGGATTCGCGTCGCCGAGCGCAATATCGCCAGCGCCGTGCGTATCCTGGATGCACTCAAACAGCGGCTGAGTGCCGGTACCGGAACCGACCTGGACGTGGCGCAGCAGGAAAGCGTGTTGGCGAATCAGCGCGCGACCGTTCCGCCGCTTCGGCAGACGCTTGCACAAAACATCAACGCGCTCGCGACGCTGGTGGCTCGCCCACCAGAAAGCGTGAACGTCAAGGGCGGTTCGCTCAACCGGATCACTGCACCACGGGTAACGCCGGGGCTACCATCCGAATTGTTGACCCAGCGCCCGGACATCCGCCGTCAGGAGGCGCAACTGGCGTCGGCTACCGCGAATGTCGGTAGCGCCCGGGCGCAGTTTTTTCCGAGCATTACGTTGACCGCGCAGGGCGGCTACCAGAGCCCGGCGTTGGTCGCGCTGTTCACCCCCAATGCCGCATTCTTCAACCTCGCCGGCGGACTGACGCAGCCGATCTTCGACGGCGGTAGAATTCTCGGCAATTTCGAAACCACGAGAGCAAGACAGGACGAGCTGCTTCAGACTTACCGCAAGACGGTGGTTTCGGCGTTCGCCGATGTCGACAACGCGCTGATTGCCGTGCGTCAGACCGCTGAAAGACTGCGCTTGCAGCGGGAGGTCGTGGCCACTTCGCGCAGGGCATTCGAGCTCTCCGAGCAGCAGCTTCAGGCAGGCACCGCCGATATTATTATCGTGCTGAACACGCAATTGACACTGTTTCAGGCGGAAGACGTCCTAGCGCAAGCGCAGCTTGCGCGGTTACAGGCAATCGTGAGCCTTTATCAAGCCCTGGGCGGGGGCTGGGAGCCGAGAATCGAGAGGGCGGGCAATGCTCTTTAAACCGGGTCTCGACGAAACCGCGAAAGCAGCCGGTGAAAGGATACCTGGCCAGGCGGCGGCCGGCGGCCGGCGGCGGCCGGTGTGGATCGTCATTACGCTTCTGATCCTCGGAGGACTCACCTATCTTGGCTGGATCGCGCTTGAGCAAACGAAGCGTGATGAAGGTCGAGAACATTCCGATCGCGCAATTCCCGTACTGGCTGCAACGCCGCGGATCCAGGATGTGCCGGTCTACCTCGACGGCGTCGGAACGGTCCGGGCTCTGAACACCGTTACTGTACGCTCTCAGGTCAACGGCAAGCTGATCGCCGTCAATTTTACCGAAGGCCAGGATGTTCAGAAGGGCGACGTGCTGGGCGAAATCGATCCCGTGATCTACCAGGCCCAGTACGATCAGACAGTTGCGAAGAAGGCCCAGGACGAAGCGCAACTTGCCAATATGCTCCTCGATCTGAAACGCTACCAGCAGCTGGCCGTCTCCAATGCCGGTTCGAAGCAGCAGGCGGATACCCAAAGGGCGGTCGTTGCTCAACAGGAGGCGCTGGTCAAGGCCGATCAGGCCGCGATCGACAACGCGGGAGCGATGCTCGGCTTCACCAAGATCGTCGCGCCGATTTCCGGTCGCGTCGGCCTGCGCCAGGTCGATCGTGGCAACATCATCAATACCACGGATACGACCGGACTCGTCGTCATTACGCAGCTTCAGCCTATCTCCGTTCAGTTTAGCCTTCCGCAACAGCAAATTACGCGGGTGAATGCAGCAGCAGCCAAGGGTGCTATCGAAGTCGATGTATTCGGAAGCGACGGCACGACACTAGCCGACACGGGTGAGCTGATCGGTATTGATAATCAGGTCGATCCGACCACCGGCACGTTGAGGCTGAGAGCCAAGTTTCCAAATGAGCATTTTCAGCTCTGGCCAGGCCAATTCGTGAACGTGCGGATCAAGGTTGAAACGCTATTACAGGCGACGGTTATACCGACGTCGGCGGTGCAGCGCGGTCCGCTCGGAACCTTCAGCTACGTGATCGGAGACGACGACATCGTAACGGCCAAACCAGTGACGGTGCAGCAGCAGGACGAAAAGGACGCTGTGATCGCCAAGGGAGTTGGTCCTACTGATCGCGTGGTCACGACGGGATTTGCCAATCTCTCCGACGGAGCAAAGGTGACGATCAGCCAGAACGATCAGGCGCCGACGGCCGATCTCGCGCCGCAGAAGCGGCACGATGAGCACGGCGCTCGCCGAGGCGGCGACAACAGTGAGCGTCGCGGCAAGCGGAGTTCTGGCGGCGGACCAAAGGCTCGGCCATGATTCCGGAGGCACGGCACTGAGAAGCGAACCCACGGCAGTGCGCTGCCAGACGAGTTGATTAGACATGGGTGTCTCGGAACCGTTTATTCGTCGTCCGATTGCAACCTCCTTGCTCGGGATCGCGCTGATGATCGGAGGCGCGCTCGGCTATTGGGCGTTGCCGGTCTCTGCGCTGCCGCAAGTCGATTTCCCGTCAGTACAGGTGAGAACTCAGCTCCCAGGCGCCAGTCCCGATGTCGTCGCGTCATTACTGACAGCGCCGCTGGAACGTCAACTCGGTCAGATCCCGTCGCTGTCGTCGATGACATCGACAAGCTCGTTCGGGCTCAGTCAGATTTCCTTACAGTTCAACCTGAATCGGGATATCGACGGCGCGACGCAGGACGTGCAGGCGGCCATCAACGCTGCCGCGGGAGTACTGCCGAAAAACCTGCCGTACCCGCCCGTTTATGCCAAGGTGAATCCTGCCGATGCGCCGGTAATAACGCTCGCCCTGACCTCCGACACGGTCTCGCTGCGCACCTTGAGCGATATTGGGGACACCATTCTGAGCCAACGCCTCAGTCAGATTTCAGGCGTTGGCCGCGTTTCCGTGCTCGGAGGTTTGAAGCCCGCGGTACGTGTCCAAGCCGATCTCGCGCGGCTCGCCGCCTACGGCATTTCAATGGAGGACTTGCGGACCGCAATCGCCAACGCCAACGTTTCTGGCCCCAAGGGCGCGCTGGACGGTGCACAGCAAGCTTATACGATCGCAGCGAACGACCAGATCACGACGGCCGACGCATACAGACCGATCATTATCGCCTACCGCAACGGCTCTCCGGTCACGATTGGCGATGTCGCCCGGATCGTCGACGGACTGGAGAACGACCGCACCGGCGGCTGGTATAACGGAACGCCGGCGGTCATCATCGATATCCAGCGCCAGCCCGGCGCCAATGTGATCGAGGTTGTCCGCCAGATCCGGGAGGAGATTCCGAAGGTCCAGAAAGCAATTCCGGCCGGTGTCAAACTGACCGTCGTCAGCGACCGGACCGTGACAATCCGCGCATCAGTCCACGACGTGCAGTTCACGCTCATTCTCAGCATCGTCCTCGTTACGCTTGTCGTACTTCTTTTCTTGCGCTCGCTCCGGGCGACGTTGATTGCGGGCGTGGCGCTGCCGTTGTCGCTGATCACCAGTTTCGGCATCATGTATTTCGCCGGATTCAGCCTCGACAACCTGTCGCTGATGGCGCTGACGATCGGCACCGGATTCGTGGTCGACGACGCCATCGTGATGATCGAAAACATCGTTCGACATATCGAGAACGGCGAGAGCGTCATGGAGGCTTCGCTCCGGGGCGCGAGTGAGATTGCCTTCACCGTGATTTCGCTGACGGTTTCGCTAATCGCGGTGTTTATCCCGCTTTTGTTCATGTCCGGGCTGGTCGGAAGAATGTTCCGCGAGTTCGCACTGACACTGACGATCGCGGTCGTCACGTCCGCCGTGGTGTCGCTTACTCTGACGCCGATGATGTGTTCCCGGCTGCTAAAACACTCGGAGGAAGGAGCTCCGATTCCGGGGTTGGCGGCGGTCAACCGCAGTATTGATCGGCTTGTCGCATTCTATCACTGGACGTTGTTATGGGTCCTTCAGCATCAGAGGGCAACGCTGGTCGTTGTTTTTGCGACGGTCGTCGCAACAATGATGCTCTATGTCGTCGCGCCAAAGGGATTCCTGCCTCTGCAAGATACGGCGTCGATAACCGCGGTAACTGAGGCGGGTCCAGACGTATCCTTTGCCGAAATGGGAAGGCGTCAAGCCGAGGTAGCGGGCATCCTCGAGGAGGATCCGGACGTCGTGGGCGTTGTATCCGTCATCGGTGCCGGTTCAGTGAATCCGACCACGAATGTCGGCCGTCTGGTGATGACGGTGAAGCCACGGAGTGACCGCCGCGACGACGTCGCTGCAATCATCACGCGTTTGAAGACGCGCGTAGCTTCGATCCCTGGTATGGCGGTTTATTTTCAACCGGTGCAGGATATTCAGATCAGCACACGGGCCAGCCGCTCACTTTATCAATATACCCTGACGGGAACGGACGCAGCCCACGTTTCGGAGTGGACCCAAAAGCTGGTCAAGGAACTACGTCGCGATCCGCTATTTCGGGACGTATCGTCGGAAGCGCAAGACGCAGGTCTTCGAGCCGCGCTGAACATCGATCGCGAACGCGCCGGTCAACTCGGCGTTAGCCTTCAGGCTGTTAACGACACTTTGAACGATTCTTTTGCTCAGCGGCAAATATCGACCGTTTATGGACAGGCCAACCAGTATCGCGTCGTGTTGGAAGCCTTGCCGCAGTATCAGAACGACCCCTCAATCCTTTCCAAGCTTTTTCTGCCGGGTGTTGCCGGCGCTCAGGTCCCGCTGTCTGCAGTTGCGACGCTGACCAGGACGACGGCACCACTGGCAATCTCTCATCAGGCGCAATTCCCCGCATTCTCGCTCAGCTTCAATCTCGCCCCGGGCGAAGCGCTGGGCGACGCCGTAGAACGGGTCAAGATCATCGAAACCCGCATCGGCATGCCCTCTAGTATCGTCGGCATGTTTTCGGGCGATGCGGCGGAATTCTCGAAAGCGCTTGCCGGTCAGCCTTGGCTGATCTTGGCCGCACTGGTCACGATCTACATCGTGCTGGGCGTATTGTACGAAAGCTATGTTCATCCAATTACAATCCTCTCAACACTGCCTTCGGCGGGTATCGGCGCCATTCTCGCCTTGATGCTGTTCGGACAGGATCTGTCGGTTATCGGTCTGATCGGCATCATTCTTCTGATGGGCATCGTGAAGAAGAATGCGATCATGATGATCGACTTCGCGCTCGAGGCAGAACGCCGTCAAGGCATGTCTTCGACCGATGCTATCGTGCAGGCGTGTCTGCTCCGGTTCAGACCAATCATGATGACCACACTGGCAGCGCTGTTCGGCGCGTTGCCGCTGGCGATCGAAAGCGGCACCGGCTCGGAGTTGCGGTTTCCACTTGGCATCTCGATCATCGGCGGCCTGCTGCTCAGTCAGTTGCTCACGCTTTACACCACGCCGGTGATCTATCTGGGGCTCGATCGGCTAAACAAGCGAATCGAGCAAGCCGTTCCTACTGGCGGTTCGAAGCCGCTGCCTGGTGCGAGCGAGGACATAAGATAATGGCCTCGATCTCCGAGCCGTTCATTCGAAGACCGGTCGGTACCACGCTGCTCGCCATTGGCCTGTTTCTCATTGGCGTTGTCGCTTACGCCGTCCTTCCGGTAGCTTCGGTTCCCAATGTCGATTTCCCGATGATCAGAGTGTCGGCGAACCGGCCGGGCGCGTCGCCGTCGGTGATGGCTGCTACCGTTGCCGCGCCGCTGGAGCGCCGCCTGGGTGAGATCGCCGGCGTCGAGCAAATCACGTCCACGAGCGCGTTGGGCGCCACGAGCATTCAATTGCAGTTTGCCATCGGGCGCGACATCGATCACGCGGCACGCGACGTGCAAGCGGCGATCAACGCATCGCTCGCCGATCTGCCGACGGATCTGCCGACATTGCCGAAATTCCGCAAGGCCAATCCTGCTGCGTCACCCGTCTTCGTTCTAGCGCTAACATCAAAGACTATGTCGACGAGCGCCATCTATGACGTAGCTGATACCGTTATTGTTCAGCGCGTTTCGCAGGTCCCGGGGGTAGGGGAGGTTTCCGTAAGTGGAGCTGATCAGCCGGCTGTGCGGATTGCTCTCAATCCGGTCGCGCTCTCAAACGCAGGCATCTCGACCGATGATGTCCGGACCGCGATCGTGAACGCCAATCCGCTTGGCCCAGTCGGAATTTTCAATGGCGACCGTCAGAGCGAGACGCTGTCGACTAACCGGCAGATGCGGACGGCCACCGAATTTCGCAACATCATTATAAAGAATTCAGGAGGGAATTTCGTTCGGCTCTCGGACGTGGCCGATGTCAAGGATGCCACGCGAAACAGCCGCTCGATCGCTTGGTTCAACAAGCAGCCGGCGGTGTTGATCCAGGTCACCAAGCAGGGCGACGCCAATGTCATCGACACTGTCGACCGGGTGAGGGCGCTGCTCCCCGAACTCAAGAAGTGGATTCCTGGCGGTGTCGAAGTATCCATCATCGTTGATCGCACAGGCACGATCCGGGCAAGCGTTGAGGACATGGAATGGACACTGTTGGCCACCGCCTTTCTGGTGATGGTGGTGGTATTTACGTTCCTTCGACGTCTTACGCCGACTGTCGCGGCCGGCATATCAGTTCCATTGGCGCTGGCTGGTACATGCGTCGGGATGTGGCTGGCAGGTTTCTCCATCGACAACCTATCCCTGATGGCGCTGGCCATCTCGGTCGGCTTCGTGGTCGATGATGCCATCGTCATGATCGAGAACATGTACCGCAATCTCGAGCAGGGTTTGCCGCCTTACCGGGCGGCGGTCGAAGGAGCAAGGCAAATCGGCTTTACCGTGTTCTCGATCAGCCTGTCGTTGATTGCCGCATTCATGCCCTTGATCTTTATGGACGGCGTTGCTGGCCGGCTGTTGCGGGAATTCTCGCTCACACTCACCTTCGCGATCGTGGTGTCAACGATCGTGTCGTTGACGGTAACGCCGATGATCTGCGCCCATTACATCAAAGGCGCGACGTCCACGAATGCGACCCGGTTCGACCGGCTGGTTGAAGGCCTGCTTTCGCGAATCGTGGCGTTTTATACGCGCACGCTGCGCGTCGTGCTCCGCTTTCCCGCCCTGACGTTGCTGGTGTTTTTTGCGACTATCGCCCTGACGGTGACTCTCTATATCAAGACGCCGAAAGGTTATTTTCCAATCGACGACAGCGGCTTCATAATTGGTGTCACGCACGCGTCCGCCGACGTTTCCTTTCAGTCCATGCTCGGACTTCAACAGCGCGCTATGGATATCGTAATGGCAGATCCTGCCGTGCAGGGAATCGGCTCTTCCATCGGCGGCGGCACGCTCGGAGGCTCAAATCGAGGATTCATGTACATCATCTTGAAGCCGCCCGCTGAACGGGGAAAACTGACGACCCCGCAGGTAATTAACCGGATGCGCCGAAATCTTAGCGACCTATCAGGCATCAGGCTGCTCATGTTCGCCGCCCAGGACATCCGCACCGGAGGACGCCAGAGCGATTCAAACTACCAATACACGCTCTACAGTACCGACCTCGAGTTGTTGCAGAAGTGGGCGCCCCTTGTCACCAAGCGCATGCAAACGGTCGAGGGAATTACTGACGTGTCAAGCGACCGCGAGGCAGGTGGTCTGCAACTGACCGTGTCCATCGACCGGAAAAAGGCATCCAGCCTTGGAGTCAGGGTTCAGGATATCGACAACGCACTCAACAACGCGTTCTCGCAACGGCAGATTTCGATAGTTTATACCCAGCGCAATCAATACCAGGTCATTTTGGAAATTGATCCACAACTTCAGGAAGACCCATCCAACCTCGAGCGCATCTTTGTTGCCGGAGCCAACGGAGTTCAGGTGCCGCTGTCTGCCGTCGCTCACTATCAGCGTGATCTGTCGCCGCTCGCTGTTGTTCATTCACAGTCGCTCCCGTCGATGACGGTGTCTTTCGACACGTTACCGGGCGTGGAACTTCAGGACGCTACCGCCAATATTCAACGCGCTGTCGATGAGTTGCACATGCCCGAGGGTATTCGTGGAAACTTCGAGGGCAACGCGGCTGATTTCCGCAAAACGTCGGGACGGCAGCCACTACTGATTCTCGGCGCGCTTGCCGCCGTGTATATTGTGCTCGGGGTTCTCTACGAGAGCCTCGCTCATCCGCTCACGATCATCTCGACCCTGCCGTCCGCTGGACTCGGAGCACTTCTGGCCTTGCAGATCACCAATACGCCACTGACGATCATTGCATTTGTCGGCATCATTCTCCTCATCGGTATCGTCAAGAAAAATGGCATCATGATTGTCGATTTCGCGCTGGATGCTGAGCGCCAACGCGGATTATCATCCGCGGACGCAATCTTCGAGGCTTGTAGCGTGCGCTTTCGGCCAATCATCATGACCACCATGGCCGCGCTTTTCGCTGCGATACCGCTGGTGCTCGCGGTCGGTCCCGGCACGGAACTACGACGACCGCTCGGAATCACCATCATCGGCGGGCTTCTCGTTTCGCAAATTTTGACCCTCTATACGACTCCGGTCATCTACCTTCTGATCGACCGGTTGCGACGACGAGGCGAGGCCGTACCCGCTGCCGCGCCGGCCGAATAGGGAGGCGATCGTTGTTGCGGGCTGGATCGGCGCGGCGTATAGCGAGCAATGTCCAGCAACCCCGAGAGCTCCACTGCAGGACGTGACGCGCTCCCGCAATGCCAGCGCTGTCACAAATTGGCAGTGTTATGCGTTTGCGACGGCATTAAGCCGATCAAAATCCGGACTTCGCTGCTTCTTCTGCAGCATCCACAGGAGCAAGATAAAACGCTCGGAACTGCTCGGCTAACCGCGCTACATTTCCAGGACGCCGTGTTGAAGATCGGTCTGTCCTGGCCCAGTCTCTCCAGGGCGTTGGGCCGACCGGTGCATGACCCATCGCGCTGGGCGGTGCTTTACCTTGGCTCGGTCAGGGTCGACCGTTCCAATACCGACCGTGCCATCGTCGCCATCAATCGCAACGGCCAGATGGAGACCGATCAACGCGCGGCTCTTGCGGATATTGAGGGTGTCGTGCTGCTGGATGGTACTTGGAGCCAGGCCAAGGCGCTGTGGTGGCGCAACCCGTGGATGTTGAAGTGCCAGCGCGTTGTTCTTGCACCCGGTTGGACCTCTCGCTACGGCAAACTGCGCAGGGAGCCGCGCCGCGACGGACTCGCCACGATCGAGGCCGCAGCGATAATGCTCGCTAACCTCGAAGGTCGGCCTGACATCGAGACGACATTGCTTGCCAGCTTCGACGGGATGTTGACAAAATATCAGGAGGTGCAGGGTAGGATGCCCGAACTTGCTCCCGGACCAAAACGCCGCCGGAATCGGCGCCAGCGCGCCTGACCCGTCGTCTGGCGCCGGAACTATCAAACCATAGAAGCTCGCGGACTGCAGAGAGCAGGTTGCCTAAGCAGAGGATGCTCTATATTGATCCGGATTCGAGGGGCCACGTGGCGGAGTGGTTACGCAACGGTCTGCAAAACCGTGTACACCGGTTCAATTCCGGTCGTGGCCTCCATCAATACAATCAAATAATTAATCCGAATTCCTCGCGAGTTTATTCTGGCCGATAAAATTCATCTGGAGATCCTTTGGGGGAAGAAGGCGTCGCCGGAGTGGGCGAAACAGTGGGCGCTGAGAGTTGCTTTGCATTCATCCCGGCTACCGACGAGGAGCGTAAGGCTTGGGAACAGGAACGCCTGGA
The DNA here is from genome assembly GCF_002028545.1 of Nitrobacter vulgaris. Lineage (GTDB taxonomy): Bacteria > Pseudomonadota > Alphaproteobacteria > Rhizobiales > Xanthobacteraceae > Nitrobacter > Nitrobacter vulgaris. Next base: position 44,004 of record NZ_MWPQ01000036.1, on the reverse strand, counting down.
CACTCGCGAGGGTGTGTACTTTCTGCCCTACGAAGCGAGGAAGTGAAGGCAAGGTGCCGCCTACAGACCTAAGCTGGACGAATGCAAGGCAGGCCCGCCGGTTGGTGTCGGGAAGCATCCGTCGCGCCCCTCTGAAGCCATCCACCGCCTTGTAGAGGGAGAAGACGGTGACGAAAGTCGTAGAGGTAGCGATTTTGTCTCTGGGCTTCAATTTACTTACGAGCATTCCTGCTTCCACTCGAAAACTGAAGCCTCCGCGGCGCCAGATGAACCGTCTCCCAAGAGTGCCGAACCCGTCCCGCAAGCGGGCGAAGCCTACATCTACGCATGTAAATTTCAGGGAAAAAGCTCCGTTCTGAAAGTGGACGACGTCAAAAATACTCTGACTTGGCTTGGATCCACTTATCGGATCAAGCAAACGGAATGCGGTCGGTATGGGTGGCATGCCGAGCGTGACGGCATGTCCTTCGATTTCTGCACGGCGACCAAAGGATACGCCTCTTCGACATCCCTAGCGGCACCGTTGAGTGCGAGCCGCAGTGATGATAGGTCGCGGGTGCGCCAGGTGACTGTGACGCGAACCTCGGGCCGCCTCGGGGACCAGTCTCAGGAAGGCAAATGAAATGAAGAAGCCCGACAAGTTCGAACATCCTAAGCTATCGACGGCAGCATCGAACTGTTCTTGCGGCACGTTGGCGATAATTCGGAGCGGCGTCCCTCGTGACGCACGAGCGATAAGAGGAATGGCCATGCCCAGCACCGGACGGCACTTTTGGAGCTTGACCGGTCGTGGCATGAAGACGGTTTTTGCCATTGCCGTTTTGATGTCTGTGACGCCAGCTCTGGCTGATAATATCTATCTTACTGAGAGTGGAACCTGCGCAACTGGTTACGTCCGCGATGGGAGATTCTGCGTAGCTATCGAAACCGGATTCGAGGTTCGCTCATGTCCGAGATCAACATTCCAAAGTGACACCTTCTGTAAGGTGAAACCCGATCCCGCGTATCATCTCCTTGATCAATGGTTTTCAGATCTCGGCTTTCGGTCCCGATAGCCGAGGGACCAGCCAGCGCTGGCAACCAACTCATCACGCTAGTGTCAAGAGGACCTCGCCGTGACCAGAAAGCAAATGGCCCGAAGCATTGCCCGGGCCATCCACATCGCGAGCGAGCGTACATCCGGCTCAGCTCACTAACCTATCCGCAGGTTCTCCGCGCTTTCTTTACCGCGGTTCGCGACGATCTCGTAGGACACTTTAGCGCCCTCTGCCAGGCCGTTATATCCGGCCTTATCCACCGCTGAGATGTGGACGAACACGTCCTTGCCGCCACTGTCGGGCTGAATGAAACCATAACCTTTTTGATCGTTGAACCACTTCACAGTACCTGTAGCCACGTTAGTCATCCCCAAAACATTGAGACGCGATTACAGCCTTAGGCTGTGACGAATGCAAGACAGGCCCGCCGGCGCCGTTTCTGGGCGCGGATCTCCCAGCCACCCGGCATCAGAGGGCAGAAAGACCGTCCCGAGCGTAACAATAAAAACGTTATTTCTCTTTTGCTATAGCGAATACTGCCTTAGACTTTCTTCGGCAGTATGATGACGTTGATCGCAAGGGCATGAGCACGCGCGTGGTGAAAACTCTTCGTAACGCCGGAAAGTCTTGGACGCCGGATGACGTTGAAACGTTAGAAAAGCTGGCAGCAGAAGATAAGCCAGTACGCGTGATCGCTTTATTGATGGGTCGAACGGCGCTCGCGGTTCAGGCGAAAGCCTTGCAAGAGCACATTTTGCTTAAGCGCCAGTCTCGATCGGCACAAGCTCGAATTCCTAGATGAAACCTCGCTGGAGCGGGGAAGGCGAAGCGATAGTTTAGTGGATAGATCGACAGCGCCATCTGCGCGTCGCTCGATGCCAATCGAGTGTCCTGCGTTCATTGAGCATTCAGTGAAAACGGGAATTATCTTCCGGTCCTGGAGGTAAACACATGAAACTCTTTGCTTCTACAGCTTTCGCAGTCGGCCTCGGTATTGCGTCCGCGCAAGCGATGCCTATTACGCCGCTTCATGATACCGGTACGGTCACCCAAGTTGGATGGCGATGCGGTGGTCCGGGCTGGCATATGAACCCATGGGGACGGTGTGTTCCAAATCGCGGTTACTACGGTGCACGGGGTTACTACGCCCCACCGCGCTACTATGGTCCGCGCCGCTACTATGGCCCAAGAGGGTATTACGGCTGGCGCCGCTGGTGACGAAACAGAGCCCGCTGTTTGGCGGGCTTTGTTTGCATCATGTGTTGACGAAAAAGAAGCCAGAGCACCTTGGGTGCCGACCCCGCTTCCGCGAATTCACTTAGTCGGGAACGGCTCCTTCGTTTCATTCAAGCAAATACTCCAAAAATCAAACGAGCAACCTGAACCCGTAGCTTTGTATTCCAGAGATCTCGTCGCCAAGTCGACGGAAATGCCAAAATGTGCGAACACATCGTAAATCTCGGAGATCGTTAACTCGTTCATTAGCGGCTTGTAGGTTGCGCCGACAATCCCGCCACGCCCAAAAACCAGACCGCTCACGAACGCCTCGAAGTCCTTGTCGGACACTTTCGAAAATGGAGGGGTGTTTCGTAGTTGCCGAACATCGTCAGCGCATCGAGCAATCCAATCAGCGTTACTGGCGAGCAGCTGATGATATTCTGGAATGCCTTTGGCAAGCTTGGCCTTATCAATTGTGGTAGTGTTCATATCTTACCTCACGATTTTTAAAAAAATTTAAGTTGTAATGCGCAGGTGTGCAACCTACGGACGCCAGCATGGCATAAACCAGTTGATCAACCTAAGCAATTGGCTAGGTCGAAGATCGATCCGGGCGACCAAGCGTCATCCCGTCTGATCCGTCTGCGATCCGTTTCGAGAAGTCGCCAAGCGACCGACCGAATCCTTCTTGCAGTCTGAACTTACGTCGTGATCTGAACTTACGTCGTGACGAGTAAGAAGCTGACCTTTTGGTATGGGAGTCTGGAGAAGCGGAATTATCGACTTCAGAGCCCGGTGGCTCCGTCAGGCAGCAACATTTCGACGATATTCGGAGACAAGCAGATTTGGCGGCAGTGTTGTCGCGATTTGTAGCCTTGGCGAGACAGCGCACATCATCAGCCCGCCGACCAAACCACTGAAGCGCTGCCCCCATCGCCCAGGCGCAATCTCGATCAACCAAGAGTGCGGACCCGAGGAAGTAGGCCCTTCCTTCCTGGCTACCATTTAGCGCCTCGCCAATTGACCGCGTTGACTGAGCACACGGCTGGTCGAGCTACCCGGATTCGCCGCATTCTTCGCAGTGATCGCGTCCACGAACTGGGTGATGTCGATATCACCGTTGCCATTCCGCCGCTGCTCGCGTTGCCCAGCGCGGCTGCTATCTTCAATGACATTGAAGGTGATGTTCGGTGACGCGCCCGCTGGCGCAAGCTGCATCTCCCCAGGCGTCAGAACGGATTCATCGTACTTGATGATAGCTGGCCGCTCGCCAGGCCCAATTCCGGAGTGGAAGCGCGACGCATTATTGAAATATGCAGGATGGATATAGCGTGTCGCGGAGATGGCATCGCCCGGTCCGTATCCGCCATGATGTACAGCGGCCAAACCATCTAGACCAAGGGGTTGTGATGACGATCCACCCAGGAATCCGCCGAGACCCGCTTGCAGCGAACGCATCAAGGGACCCACGACGTATAGCTTGATGATCATCTGCTCAATGGCGCGGATTACCGATAGAGACGTATCGGAAAACCCATTGGATACCGACTTCGCGCCCAACGAATGTTGGTCAGGCCTGACGCCAGGTCGTTTGAAATCGACGACGACACGCCGCTGAGCGCTTGGTTGGTACGATAGGCCGTGGCCTCGATGCTTTCCAGCGCCGTGGCGACGTCGGGGTATCTTTGCGTTGTGGCGGGTACCCTGTGACCGATCTCTTCTTCGCTGAGGAACCGTTCGCGGACACCTTGGCGAAACATCTTGATTTTTTTGGCAGGTTTGTGCCTGGGGTCGGAGACCGATTTCCTCTGCAAAGGTGAAAAGCGCGCGCGTCGTGCTGATCGTGTAATTCGCGCGACGTGGCGTGTTCGCCATGGTGGCGTGAAACGCGATGACGTCGCTTCGTGACAGCTGTAACGGGCAGGGCGCCGAGACGGGAATAATCCGGTGCTCGAGCAACCGCTCGTAGTCGGAAATCGTGCGGGGCTTCAGTTTCGGTCGGACATACTCTTTCAGCCACCGCTCCGAGAGGGTCGCGACAGTGGTCTCGCCAGTGGCGATCGCGGCCTGTCTGATGGCTTTTTGTGCGCGGGGATCTTTGCCGTCGCGGATACCCTGTAGGACGCCGTGCGCTTAGGTCCGGGCCGCCGAAAGCGTTTTGGCCGGATAACCCCCAACGTTAGTTTGACGCGCTTGCTGCCGTTCCTGGTCCGCACGATCCAAAGGGCGGTTCCAATAGCGGTGAGGCGGAGTCCGAAGCCGGGGACAGCACTATTGAAGACCGTACGTTCAGCGCCCGCGGCCACAATCGACGAGTTCTCGCGTGAGTTTTGGCCTAAACCGCGTACTTGGAGGTGGGTCCCCAGGGTCAGTTTGGGGTCAATTCCAATCCAAGTGAACGGATTTCAAATCAAATTTTAACAATGAAAACAGGCCTTATCAACTGTCGGAGACCCGCACAAATACCTCCTGACATGCCTGCCACAACACAATCAAAGTCTTAAGACAACTAATTGATAGATATTATATTTTACCGATACGTCGGTCCAGCTTAATGTAGTTCAGCAGGCACCGTTCCATCCCTCGGGGAAAGGAAGGAGCGGCCATGCGACTTCATTGTCGTTGGCGGCTTGCAGCGGCCTGATGAAACGCGCGTGGTCGATATCCGGCTGCGCGGCTTCTTCGATGCGCGGAGCGATCACCGCGCTCACTGCGCTAAGCAATCGATCAAACTCGACTTCACTCATGTACGCCTCACTGTTCATGCACACAGAGTGACAAAAGGGACTTGGGCTCCCGTTGCAGAAACTGCTAAAATTGTTTCGATCGGGCGCTAAATTGCCAAGCGGCTTTTAGCCTGCCACAGGAGGCACTCGGCGCGCATCCTCGAGGCCGCGGATTGTCGGCTCGCAAACAATCAAGGTTATCGAATGCTTACCAATGGCTAGGTCGCCGCTGGGGCTCCCGTTTCTTACGAGACATGCTTCGTTCACAAAGAAGCCGGCCAGCTGAATGCGTGAAATGCAGGGGACATTTGTACGCTGGCGGTTTGTGCTCCGGCCGATTTAACACTGTCGCAATCGGCAATAATTATTGTTTCCGTACGTTCCGGGTTTTCGTTAAGAGGGCCCGGTCTTTCGCAATTTTCTGAATTTTTGGGGATATTGATCCGCATGTGCGGCATTGTAGGGATTCTGGGGCGAGGTCCGGTGGCGGATCAATTGGTTGATTCGCTCAGGCGTCTCGAATACCGCGGTTACGATTCCGCCGGCATTGCGACACTAGAAGGAGCGCATTTGGCCCGTCGTCGCGCCGAGGGCAAGCTGCGAAACCTGGCCGGGCGCTTGCTGACCGAGCCGCTGATCGGGCAGGTCGGAATCGGACACACACGCTGGGCAACGCACGGCAGACCGACCGAGAACAACGCACATCCGCACGCAACCGAGCGCGTGGCCGTCGTTCACAACGGCATCATTGAAAATTTTCGCGAACTGCGTGAGAAGCTTCAAAAAAAAGGAGCGGTTTTTGAAACTGAAACCGATACTGAAGCAGTGCTACATCTGGTCGATGGCTATCTTGCCGCCGGCGTCAATCCGGTAGAGGCGGTCAAAGCCACGTTGTCGCAGCTTCGCGGCGCATTCGCTCTCGGTTTTATCTTCGCAGCCAACGATGACATTCTGATCGGTGCGCGCAACGGGCCTCCGCTGGCGATCGGATATGGCGACGGCGAAATGTATCTGGGATCAGACTCGATTGCGCTCGGGCCGCTCACCGATTCGATCTGCTATCTCGAAGACGGTGACTGGGCTGTTTTGACGCACAACGGCGCGACCGTCTACGACCACCGCAACACCATCGTTCAGCGCGAGGTCGTCAAGCACAGCGCTTCAACCTCTCTGGTCGATAAGGCGAACTATCGCCACTTCATGGCCAAGGAAATCCACGAACAGCCTGAGGTGGTCGGACACACGCTGGCCCGCTATATCGACATGGCGACCGAGCGTGTATCGCTTCCAGTGGATCTCCCGTTCGATTTTCGCGAGATCAAGCGGGTCTCGATCATCGCATGTGGAACCGCTAACTATGCCGGCTACATCGGCAAATATTGGCTGGAACGGCTAGCCCGGCTTCCCGTCGAAATCGATATAGCGTCCGAGTTTCGCTATCGTGAAGCGCCGCTGGGCGAAGGCGATCTCGCGATCTTCATTTCGCAATCCGGTGAAACCGCCGATACGCTCGCGGCGCTGCGATATGCGAAGCAGCATGGACTGCACACGCTCTCGATCGTCAACGTCACGACGTCGACGATCGCACGCGAAAGCGAGACGATGCTGCAAACGCTGGCAGGTCCGGAGATCGGCGTCGCATCGACCAAGGCTTTCACCTGCCAGTTGATGGTGCTTGCAACTCTCGCGATCGCCGCAGGCAAGGCGCGCGGCGAATTATCCGAAGAGGATGAATCCCGGCTCGTGCATGGACTGATCGAAATTCCGAGATTGATGTCGGAAGCGCTCGCCACCGAACCGCAGATAGACAAGCTCGCGCGCGAAATCGCCAAATCCAGGGACGTCTTGTATCTCGGACGCGGCACCAGCTACCCGCTCGCGCTGGAGGGAGCGCTCAAGCTCAAGGAAATCTCCTACATCCATGCGGAAGGTTACGCCGCGGGCGAACTCAAACATGGACCGATCGCACTGATCGACGAGAACATGCCTGTGGTGGTGATCGCCCCCTATGATCGCGTTTTCGAAAAGACAGTGTCCAATATGCAAGAGGTGGCGGCGCGGGGCGGCAACATCATCCTCATGACAGACGCGAAGGGGGCGGCGGAGGCGACCATCGAGTCCTTGGTGACGATTATCCTGCCCGATATGGCAGCCACTTTTGTTGCGCTGGTCTATGCGATTCCAATGCAATTGCTGGCCTACCATACCGCAGTCGTCATGGGCACCGACGTCGACCAGCCGCGCAATCTGGCAAAATCCGTCACTGTCGAATAAGATAGAAGACCACAGGGCAGTCCATCACGCGGCATGCAAAGTTTGCTAGAATGCTTATATGAGCAGATATCAGCCTTTTGGACGTCCTTTGATCTGGAACCACGATGACGCGTGACAACCCTTCGAGCGGCGTACCAAGCGACCACCATCCGGATATGCCTCGCGGGCTCATCGCGCGATTCCGGAATTACTTTCTGACCGGACTGATTGTCGCAGGCCCGGTGGCCATAACGCTTTACCTGACCTGGTGGTTCGTAAACTGGGTCGACAACCTGGTACGGCCATTCGTCCCAATCGCATATCGGCCTGAAACGTACCTGCCTTTCGTATTGCCGGGATCAGGCTTGATCGTTGCGGTGTTCGCGCTGACGATGCTCGGCTTCCTGACAGCCAACCTGATCGGCCGGACACTGGTCGATCTTGGCGAAAAAGTACTCGGCCGGATGCCTGTGGTGCGGGCGATCTACCGTGGACTCAAGCAGGTCTTTGAAACGCTTTTTTCCGGATCTGGATCGAGCCTCCGCAGAGTTGGTTTGGTTGAATTTCCGTCGCCCGGCATGTGGTCCATTGTGCTCATTTCGCAAGTACCAAGCACGAACGTTGCCGCCAGACTCCCCGCTCAGGAGGAACATATTTCCGTGTTCCTGCCTTGCGCCCCCAATCCGACGACAGGTTTCTTTTTCTACGTGCCCAAGAGCAGGGTCGTCGAGATCGACATGACCACGGAGGAGGCGGCAACTCTGATCATGTCTGCCGGCGTCGTTCAGCCCAATTCCGACTCGCAGAAGAAGCTCGCAGCTCTCGCAGGAATGGCCGAAGCGGCGCGCGCTGCAAATACGTCGAGCCTTGCGCCCACAACGGCTGCAAAGGTTGACTGACGCTTGGAGCCTTTCCGCTTCTGACAGAGTCAGAAGCGGGGCTCTATGATTTCGATCTGACGCGTTTTCTTCACGCGAACCGGTGTCCAATTCGCTCGAAAACGCTTTTAACCCGCGCCGAGCAGGGGCAGGGCTTCGTCACGCTCAAACAGATACAGCAGGCATCGCAACGCTTCGCCGTGCGCGCCCGTGAGCTCTGGATTCTGCTTCAGAATGCGCAGGGCTTCGTCGCGGGCCAACGTGATGAGTTGCGCGTGGACATCGGAGCGCGCGATGCGATAGCCGGGCAGGCCGCTTTGGCGGGTGCCGAGCACGTCGCCTTCGCCGCGCAGCTTCAGGTCTTCTTCGGCAATCCGGAAGCCATCCGTGGTCTCCCGGATTACCCTTAGCCGGGCGGCGGACATTTCTCCTAGCGGCTCCCGGTAAAGTAAAAGACAAGTCGAGGGTTCCGAACCGCGACCGATTCGGCCTCGCAATTGATGAAGTTGCGCGAGACCGAAGCGTTCGGCGTTCTCGATCACCATGATCGTCGCTGCCGGCACGTCGACGCCAACCTCGACAACGGTTGTCGCGACCAGCAGATTGATTTCGGCCGCCGCGAATTGCGTCATCACGCGATCTTTCTCAAGGCCCCGCATCTTGCCATGGACAAGGCCGATCTTGTCACCGAAGCGTGCCTTGAGGCTGTCGAAGCGCTGTTCCGCATCGGTCAGGTCGACGGTCTCGGATTCCTCGACTAACGGACAGATCCAGTAAACCAGCTTGCCGGCCTTCACCGCGCGGCCGACCGCATCGATCACCTCGTCCAACCGGTTGTCGGGGACGGCGCGGGTATCGATCGGCTGCCGACCAGCGGGTTTTTCGCGTAATTCGGATACGTCCATGTCGCCGAAATAAGTGAGAACGAGCGTGCGCGGAATTGGTGTCGCGCTCAGCACCAAAACATCCACGGCCTCGCCCTTGGCGGTTAGTGCGAGACGCTCGCGCACGCCGAAACGGTGCTGTTCGTCCACTACCGCAAGCGCTAGCGCCTTGAACGCGACGTCATCCTGAATCAGCGCGTGGGTGCCGACGAGCAAGTCGATGTCGCCATCGGCGAGGCGTGCCGTGATCTCGCGCCGTTCCTTGCCTTTCTCGCGGCCGGTCAAGATCGCAACGCGCAGGCCAGCCTGTTCGGCGAGCGGCGCGATGGTCTTGATATGCTGACGGGCAAGGATTTCGGTCGGCGCCATCAAAGCCGTCTGCTTGCCGGCTTCGGCCACCGCCGCCGCAGCGAGCAGGGCGACAACCGTCTTGCCCGAACCGACATCTCCCTGAAGCAGCCGCAGCATCCGCACCGGCTGCCGCAGGTCGTCGCTGATCGCGGCAGCCGCCTGCTGTTGAGATGCGGTCAGGGCGTAGGGAAGCGCGTCAATGATCCTGTTGCGCAGGTGCCCGTCGCCGGCGTGTCGGCTTCCAGCCGGCCGGCGAAGCTGCGCCCGCACCAGTGCCAGCGCGAGTTGTCCGGCAAGCAGTTCATCGAAGGCAAGGCGTGACCAGAACCGGCCTTCCGGCAGAATATCCGTCAATTCCAGCGGGACATGAACGCGATGGAGCGCTTCCTGAAGCGGCGGGAAGCTGCACCGGCGCAAAATGTCCGGACTGATCCATTCGGGCAAAACGGGAAGCTTTTGCAAGGCTCCCGCCACTGCACGCCGCAACGAACCCAGCGCCAGGCCCTCCGTGAGGGGATAGACGGGATCGATGCCTGAGAGCTTTGCCAGTCCCGCCTCATCGACCACACGATCGGGATGCACGATCTGAAGTGCACCGTCGAACGTCCGAACCGTACCGGACACATAACGCTTACTGCCTATGGGAAGCAGCTTTTCGACATAGCCTGGCTGGGCGCGGAAGTAGGTTAGTACGACATCCCCGGTCTCGTCGCTGGCATAGACCAGATGCGGCGCGCGCGAGCGCCCGGGCGGCACAGGGCGATGCCGGTCGACGGTCACCTCCAGCGTTACGATAGTGCCGGGGACGGCGTCGCGAATCTTGGGCCGGGCTCTGCGATCGACGACGCTTGCAGGCAGATGAAACAGCAGATCAATCGGCCGCGGAGTTTCATCGCGTGTGAGCAGATACCGGAACAGCTTGTCCTGCTTCGGGCCGACGCCAGACAGGCTGGTCACCGGTACAAAGAGCGGATTGAGCAGCGCAGGGCGCATCAAGCGACTCGACGAAGTGAACTGGATCGGTTGCAAGCCTTGAATGCAAATTTCTGATTATGCAATGCGCGAGACAGGTGCTGACATCCGTTATCGCGAAGGCTATATGGTGCCGGCCCGGCTCGTCCGGGCTTTTGGCGTTTGATTGGAATTGATGGATGACAGGATCGACACGATCAAGCCGTGGCCTGGATGACCGCCGAAAACGGCTGCTGTATCGCTGCTGGCATCGCGGGATGCGCGAGATGGACTTGATTCTTGGCCGATTCGTTGATGAGGAGATTGGTTCGTTGACGGACGCGGAATTAAACGATCTCGAAAGCTTGATCGAGGTTCCGGACCCGGACCTATACGCAGCACTCAGCGACGGCGCTCCGCTGGCTTCCGAGTATCGGACCGCGCTGTTTGATCGTATAAAGTCATTTCGGCCGGGACAGGCCGCATGAAAGCGGCTCCCCGATCACCTGCGGACTCGCTGTCACCGGGTCGTCCACTGACGCTCGCGAATGTCGCGGAAGGCGCCGAAGGGCTTGTCGTCTCTGACCTCGCGCGAGCCATCAAGGCCAAGGCGGGGCGGCAGGTCTCGGCAGTTAGCCTGGCGGTGGTCTGCCGGGATGGCCCGCGGATGCAGCAGCTGGCGCGCGGGCTGGAGTTCTTCGCGCCTGATATTTCGGTCATGCAGTTTCCGGCGTGGGATTGCCAGCCCTATGATCGAGTCTCGCCGCATGGAGGCGTACTTGCCCAGCGCCTGACAACGCTTGCGCGCTTGTCTCGTCTGACCGGCAGCGACGCGCCTCTGATCGTGCTCACGACGATCAACGCGATCCTGCAACGCGTGCCGGCGCGCGAGATCGTTGCGTCTCAGGCCCTGTCGGTCGCGCCCGGCCATGTGGTGCCGATGGATTCAATCGTCGCATGGCTTGAGCACAACGGCTACAATCGTTCCTCGACGGTTCGCGAACCCGGCGAATATGCCGTGCGCGGCGGCATCCTCGATCTGTTTCCCTCCAGTCTCGACCAGCCTGTCCGATTCGATTTCTTCGGCGACTCGCTGGAGTCGATCCGATCATTCGACCCGGAAACCCAGCGCACGCTGTTCGACGTACGCTCGCTCGATCTCGTCCCGATCTCCGAATTCCAGTTTGTCACCGAAACCATTCGGCGCTTCCGAATGGGATACGTCGCGGCTTTTGGCGCACCGGAACGCGATGACCTGTTGTATGAGGCTGTCAGCGAAGGGCGGCGATATCCAGGCATGGAGCACTGGCTGCCGCTGTTTCACGAACGCATGGACACGCTGTTCGATTATCTTGACGGCGCGGCCATCGTCATCGAACCGCAGGGCGAAGACGCCGCAAGCGAGCGTTTCAAGCAGATCACCGATTACTTTGAAGCGCGCCGCGAGGCCCTTGAGCACGCCGGCGGCGGCGCGCCCTATAAGCCGCTTCCGCCTGACCGTCTTTATCTTATGCCAGATGAATGGACGAAACGGATCAATGAAGCGGCGCTGGTGCGACTGACGCCGTTCGCGATGCCTGACGAAACTCTCAATGTCATCGATGCGGGCGCACGGCAGGGGCGAAATTTTGCGCCAGAACGGGCAGACGCTACCCTCAACGTTTTCGAGTCCGTCGTGTCCCACGTGCTGGCCTTGCAGGCCACGCGGAAGAAAGTCATCGTTTCGTTGTGGAGCGAGGGTTCGCGCGACCGCATGGCGAGCATGCTCAGGGATCACAAGCTGCTCAACCTGACGAGCATCAATGTCTGGCGCACGGTTCAGGCAACGCCACGCAATGAGGTCATGCTGGCCGTCGTCGGAATAGAATCGGGATTTGAGACCGAAACCGTAGCGGTCATCAGCGAACAGGATATCCTTGGCGATCGTCTGGTGCGGCCGCGCAAGGCCAGCCGTAAACTCGATAATTTTATCTCGGAAGTAACCAGCCTTGCGACGGGCGATCTCGTTGTTCACGTCGAGCACGGTATCGGGCGTTTTGTCGGCCTGCAGACGCTGGAAGTCGGCGGTGCGCCGCACGATTGTCTGGAACTGCGTTACGCCAACGAAACCAAACTATTCCTGCCGGTTGAGAACATTGAACTGCTATCGCGCTACGGCTCCGATCACGCCAATGTCGAACTTGATCGGCTCGGCGGCGGTGGGTGGCAGGCCCGCAAGGCCAAGCTGAAAAGCCGCATTCGTGAGATCGCAGGCGAATTGATTAGAATCGCCGCGGAGCGGCATTTGCGTGATGCGCCGAAGCTGCCGGTACAGTCCGGTCTCTACGATGAATTCTGTGCGCGCTTCCCCTACGATGAAACGGAGGATCAGCTCGGCGCCATCCAAGCGTCGCTGGAGGATCTCGAGAGCGGCAAGCCAATGGATCGGCTGGTGTGCGGTGACGTGGGCTTCGGCAAAACCGAAGTGGCCTTGCGGGCGGCTTTTGCTGTCGCACTGGACGGAAAGCAAGTCGCGGTCGTTGTGCCGACAACACTGCTTGCACGTCAACATACAAAAACTTTCATTGAGCGGTTTCGTGGTTTTCCCGTCAATGTCGCGCAGGCATCGAGGCTGGTGTCGCCGAAGGAGTTGACGAAGGTCAAGAAGGGGATTGCTGACGGCTCGGTGGATATCGTCGTCGGCACACATGCCTTACTTAGTAAATCCATTAAGTTCAGAGACCTTGGACTTCTGGTGGTCGACGAGGAGCAACATTTCGGCGTCAGTCACAAGGAGCGGCTGAAGCAACTGCGAGCGCACGTACACGTTCTGACGCTGAGCGCCACTCCGATCCCGCGCACGCTGCAATTGGCCCTTACTGGCGTACGCGACCTCTCGATCATCGCCTCGCCGCCGGTCGATCGGCTCGCCGTCCGCACCTTCGTGGCGCCGCACGATCCTTTGATGATCCGCGAGGCTCTGCTGCGCGAACGCTATCGCGGCGGCCAGGCCTTCTATGTCGTACCGCGCGTTAGCGATCTGGCCGAGGTCAAGGATTTTCTCGACAAGCACGTGCCGGAAATGAAGGTCGCTGTCGCTCACGGTCAGATGCCGCCGACAGTGATCGAGGACATCATATCGGCCTTCTACGACGGCAAGTACGATGTCCTGCTCTCGACGACCATCGTGGAGTCCGGGCTCGACATTCCGACCGCCAACACTCTCATCGTGCATCGCGCCGACATGTTCGGGCTGGCGCAACTTTATCAGTTGCGCGGCCGGGTCGGCCGCTCGAAGCTGCGCGCCTATGCGCTGTTCACGCTGCCGTCGAAGCATAAGATCACGGCGCAGGCCGAGCGCCGGCTGAAGGTTTTGCAGTCGCTCGAAACCCTGGGGGCCGGGTTCCAGCTTGCATCGCACGATCTCGACATTCGCGGCGCCGGCAATCTGCTCGGCGAGGAACAGTCGGGCCACATCAAGGAAGTCGGATTCGAGCTCTATCAATCGATGCTGGAGGAGGCGATCGAGAATCTCAAAACCGGCGTGACGGAACTTGCCGACGATCGCTGGTCCCCGCAGATCACCATCGGGATGCCGGTGTTGATCCCGGAAGACTACGTTGCTGATCTGGCAGTTCGGCTATCGTTGTATCGTCGGCTTGCCGACCTCGACACCGATGATGAAATCGATAACTTTGCCGCGGAGCTGCGCGACCGCTTTGGCCAATTGCCGGACGAAGTCCGTTACCTGTTCAAGGTCGCAGCGATCAAAGCCTATTGCCGCCGTGCCAATGTCGAGAAGGTCGATGCGGGACCGAAAGGCGCCGTGATTTCCTTCCGGGACAACAAGTTCGCGCAACCCGATCGGCTGGTTTATTTCATCCGCCAGCATGGACAGGCGGCAAAGGTTCGCCCCGACATGAAAGTCGTGTTCTTTCAGAACTGGGAAACTCCGGAGGAACGCCTGATGGGTACCACCGAAATCATGCGCCAGCTTGCCAATCTCGCGGAGGATCGCAAGGCGGCGTAACGGCTATCATGACGCAGCACGCGCCTTCTCATTCAAGCGGCTCAGAAGCGACGCTACGGAGTCATCGGATCTTGATGCCGTCAGGGCGACCTGGGGATCGATTCGCATTGCTCGTTTAACACTGTGGGTCGTATGCTTCATCACGCTCGAAAGCCGTCGCGCGATCATCTGGGCGTTGCGCAAATCGGCGTCGGCGAAGACCACAACGATCGAGCCGTCGGTTTCGAGCGTACCGAAATCCATTCGCCGCATGAGCCGGCTCAGAATACGAGCTGCATCGAATAGTGAGCGTTCATGCTTCTGACCAAGTGAGAAGCGGGCAACAGAGATGTTTGCCGCGCTGGATCGGGTCTGATGGATTGCCGAGTTTAGTTCACGGTGGAAGGCATCCAGGGTCAGAAGGCCGGTTCGTGGGTCCAAAAGACCACCCGCATCCATGGACCTTAGCGTACGACGGAGACGGGCTTCGAAAGCTTGCTGTCGAACCAACGGCAGAAATGTGCTTACGACGCGATAGGGCTCGCCTGACATCACTTCGAGATTTGGAAGATCATAGTTCGCCAACGAGCCGCCGGACGTAACCGCGATCGGCAAATTACGAAAGCGCGAGTCTTCAGCCAGTACAGTCAACAGCGCGTCAACCACACGCTGAGAGAATCCTTCGCTGATAATGATTCCGTCCAGATCGCGCGCGTTGAGGTGCTTCGCCGCTACCTCGATGCTGAGCGCCCCGACGACGCCGAGCCGTTCGCCAAAAGCAACCGATAGCGTGGGATAGGCGGCGCCGCGCCCAATCAGGAGAACGGTCGCATCCCCGATCGGGTTCGAATCCGGCAGGCGTGGGACCGCCGGATTACTCGCAAGCCGCCGAAGTACGGTCTTGTGAAGCGTTCGCACGCGTAGCGCCGCATTGAGACGCCTGTCGAACCGATCGATCCCTCCGTTCAGGAGCGAGAACGGAAGCGCGTTGTCCGGGCAGGGCATTTCGGGATCGGCGACGATCAGGGGAACGTAAGGCTGCATCGCAGCAAGCTGATCAGCAAGACGATCCAATCCCCCACCCGCCGCGCCTTCGGTCGTGGGGACAAAGACGGCTGCAGGTTGAAGGAGTTCGATGCCCTCGGAAGCTTCCGACCAATCGATGTCGATGACGGGAAAGATGCTCTGGCATGATGGGATGACTAGAGACGCTCGTCGCTCGCCGTGTGAGATAACGATGAGCGGGCCTTGCTGGGACATCTTTCACGAACCCGGATACGTACCAAGGCTCACAATCCTAGTTTGTTGCCCTTAATGCAGCGTCAATGAATGGTGCCGGATTCGATCAGTCGGTCACCCGACGATCGCGAAACGCTTCCACCATCAACGGGTTCAACCCCAGTTCCGTGAGCGCCTCGCGAGCGCGAGTATTGTCGCTGGCTCGCCCGGCAAGGCGATGGCCGCTCAGACGGTCGGGAAGCGCGGTCAGCATGGCGCTCGGTCCGAGCCGTCGTGCCCACTCCTGGAGATCCGGTTCAAGAAACCTGTAACCACCTACGGCCATGACACCAGCGGGCGGGGCCGTGATGGCGATGGCGCCTGTGGCGCGATCGATCCGTGCCGCATAGCCTGTATCCACGAAGTCCGGCTGGGACAGCGAGCCGAGGGCATCGGACGGCCGTTCCGACGGGGCGTAAGCCGCGATCGGAACCATCGGTCCCCGTAGCCCCAGCGTTCCGTTCGGAGTCAAAACGATTTCGCCGGCCGTCGATGATATGGGAACCTGAGGCGGCGCCCGGTAAGGACCGGGCATGATTGGGGCAGGGGAGCCATCCTCCGCCCGGCGAGCCGCGAAAAGACCCACTTCGCCGAACAGGTAGACGTCCGTCATCTGACACCCGTTGTCGGGCCAGAGCGCACTCGACCCCACCTGTTCCGGAACCCGCCAGAGCCCGACGACATGACGCAAGCTCGGCATGGATGACAGAACGCCGGCTTCCGCCATCCGCAATGCCAGCGGAGCCGGCGTGACCAGCGTGTCGCAACGTTCGGTCTCGATCTGCTGCGCAAGAACATCCTCGTCGAAGGGATGATGCAGTGCCAGCGTGCCGCCGCTGAGCAGCCACATCACGAACGATGAAGTCAGCCCGGCGAACGACGACGGTGCGAGAGCCGAGAGAATTGTTGCGCTCTGGGGCAATTCACTCTCAAGAAACACGGCGAGCCCGGCGGCGATCAGGTTTACATGGGTTCGTGGCACCGCGAGAAAACCCGAGCCCGAGGCCTCGAACGTCACCAGCGCGGCGCGGCGCGAATCCTGGACCGCGAGCCGCGAGTTGTCGATTTTCCTATCGATGGCAATTTCCAGTGGAACCATTCCTTCCGGCAAATTGCTGCCGAATCCGCAGACATGACGGACGGAAAAGACCTCCGCAGCCGCATTCATCGCCAGATCGGCATGATCGACACCGTCGATATTGCCCATGGCAACGATCGCGCGCGCTCCCGTTCGGTTGATCGCAACAGTAAGTTCAGCCTGCCGCCAAAGCTGGGGCAATAACGCGACGATCAGACCGGCGCGATAGGCGGCAAGCACTGTCAGCACCAATTCAATGGTGTTCGGCAATTGTACTGCTATGACCGAATTGGCCGGCAAACCGGCGTCGATAAAGTGGGCCGCCAACGCTGATACGGCCCGATCTGCCTGGGCAAAGGTCAGACGCCGCGGCGGTTGTCCCGTAACCCGCAACTTGTCGGGCGGATCAATCAGCGCCGGCTGATCCGGCTGCCGGGCACGGATACGGTCGAATAGCTCATCCAGCGTGGGCGATGGATTGTTCTGGAGCACGAGGTCACTTGCCCGGCTTCGGCGGCCTTCGCCACCATGTTTCAGGGAGATATCCAGTCAACGCGGTCGCTGCTGGTCGTTCTATCCGATTCCAGCGCGCGATCCATTGTTCTCGAACGTTATAGACCGGAATTGCATAAAATCCGGACATCAGGACCCGGTCGAGTGCGCGAACCGCATCTACGAAGTCGGGTCGCTGCCGGGCTTTGAGCATGGCTGCGATCATGGCATCGATCGCCGGGTTCTTCACGCCCATGTAATTTCGGGTACCCGGAGTGTCGGCGGCTTCGCTACCCCAGTAGAAGGACTGTTCATTGCCGGGCGACAGCGATTGATCCCAGCGATTCTGGATCATGTCAAAATCAAACCCGAGCCGACGCTGATCGAACTGTACGCCATCGACTGAGCGCACGGACACGTCAATGCCTGCCCGCTTCAGATCACGCGCGTAAGTCAGCGCGATTCGCTCCTGATCACGGGTGGTCACCAGGATTTCAAAGGCGAGGGGCACTTTGGTTGAGCGGTGACGTAAAACCGTGCCGTCAAACTCATAACCCGCTTGCGACAGAAGGGCGAGGGCGGCACGCAAGGCCTCGCGGTCCCGGCCCGAACCATCGGTCATCGGAAGGCGGTAGCTGCCGTCGAGAATGTCGGGCTGCACGGCCGACGGAAACGGCTCCAGCAACGACCGCTCTCCTTCGTCAGCAGCGCGTGCGTAGGCGGATAGCTCCGATCCCGCAAAGAAGCCGCCAGCACGGCTGTAAAGTCCAAAAAAATAATTTCGGTTGATCCACTCGAAATCAAATAGCAGCGTCAGCGCCTCGCGGACACGAATATCGGAGAATATCGGCCGTCGCGCATTGAACACCAGATATTCCGAGGGAGCGGGCAGGCCGGTCTTGACGGCTTCGCGCACGAGCTGGCCATTGCCCGCAGCCGGAAAATTGTACCCTTCGTGCCAGCGCAGCGGTTCAGTCTCGACACGAAAATCATACAGACCGCGCTTGAAGGCCTCGAACTGACTATTGGCTTCTCGATAAAAATCGAACCTGATCTCATCGAAATTCCACAGGCCGCGGTTGACCGGCAGGTCACGCCCCCAGTAGTCCGGGTTGCGCGTCAGCGTAACACTGGCGCCAGGCTTGACTGAGGTCACGCGATACGGCCCAGACCCCAACGGGGGTGTCATCGAGGTCTGTTCGAAAGTAGCGGCATCGATGGCATGTTTCGGCAAAATAGGCATCAAGCCAAGGATCAGGGGCAGTTCGCGATCCACGGTTCCACCGAAATCGAAACGCACCGTCCATTCATCGATCGCCTCTGCCGTTGCAACTTTCGAATAATACTGACGATGATTGGGGCGGCCCTTGTCCCGGAGGAGTTGCCAGGAAAAGAGCACGTCTTCGGCACGAACGGGTTGTTTGTCGTAAAAACGCGCCAGCGGGTTGAGGTGGAAGGTGGCGTAAGTTCGGGCATCGTCGGTTTCAATCTTGTCCGCCAGCAGGCCATAGAGCGTGAAAGGTTCGTCGTTGCCTCGGGCCATCAGGCTCTCGACCACGAACCCTCGAATTTGCTGGAGCGCGACGCCTTTGACGATGAAGGGATTGAGGCTATCGAAGCTACCGGGAACACTCTGAACCAGTTGACCACCCTTGGGAGCGTCCGGATTGGCATAGGGCATCTGGCTGAAATCAGGCGGCAAGACCGGTTTGCCATGCATTGCGATGGCGTAGCCGGGATTCGCCGCAACTCCTTGGTATCCGGCAGCGAGCAGCCCGACTGCGAGCGCCAGACACACTCCTGTCCGGCCGCGGTAACGCGGTATCGATCGAAAAAACCGGATCCGTTTTGATTCGAACTTACGCACAGAAAATTTTATCACAACCGCCGCGACGCGGTTTGAAGGGATGTCAAAAAACGTATGTTGCCATTGATCTTTTTATGCGCCCTAGTATTGAAGGCGGGCAATTGTCCATGATAGTGCGAACCGTCACGTAACCGCCTCATTTCACTAAGAGACAGCCGCCGAATGGTCTGCGCCGACGCCCGCCCTTCGGGGGCGGGTCCTAGTGGAGTGAATTCGATATTTTCGCCAGCCGACCGCGTCGGGAACGCGAATGTCGAATTCGAAACTCCACCAGCAATTGGGTTGCAAGCGGTCCTTCGATTCTAAACATTCGTAAGGCTCGCTGAAACGAAATGCGAATGTTAGAATCGAGACCGCTGGCGTTCAGGAAAGGGTTTTCCGCAATGAATTTTCGTCTCTTGACCGCGTCCGCTTTGCCTCGCGGACGGGCCTTTGCCTTGTTCGCCGCGGTGACGCTCGTAGCCGCTCCATTTGTGTCGGACGCTTTCGCTCAGCAAGCGCCCGCCTCATCCAAAGGCAAACCGGGGGCCGCAAAGGGAGCGCCAGCGACTCAGGCGGCGCCAGCAACTCAGGCAGCGCCGGCGACTCAGGCAGCGCCAGCCGACCAGCAGGTACAGCTGATCTATGCGCCCTGGACCAAGTTCTGCCTGAAGGGGAAGGACGAGAAGGCCAAGCAGGTGTGTTTCACCGGCAAGGATGGACGGATCGAATCCGGCCAACCTGTGATCGCAGCGGTCATCATCGAGCCCGAAGGCGAGCCGAAGAAGATTCTTCGCGTGACGCTGCCGCTCGGGATGCAACTGGTCCACGGAACGCGGATCATTATCGACAGTAATCCGCCGCAGCAGAGCCCTTACGTGATCTGCTTCACCAACGGCTGCATGTCTGATTATGAACTGACAGCGGATATGCTCGGCCACATGAAGAAGGGCCAGAACCTGATTGTGCAGGCGATCAATTCCAACGGGGCTCCGCTGACGCTGCCGCTGCCGCTCGCTGAATTCGCGAAGGCCTATGACGGCCCGCCGACCGACCCCAAGGTGTTCGAGGAGACCCAGAAGAAACTCCAGGAAGAACTGCAAAAGCGAGCCGCTGAGGCACGCGCGAAGCTCGAAGCTACTCAGCAGAGCGCCGGCGCACCTACCGCCAAGCAATAGATTTTTTCAAACACGCAAATGAAAAAGCGCTCCTCGCGGAGCGCTTTTTTTTTGTTGACGAGTAACTACGCCCTCAGTTCAGGGACGGGTTGCGAGGGCGATAGCCCCCGGACTTGTCCTTGACGAAAATTTCTGTGACCTGCGAATGCCGAATTGGTTCACCGGAATCGTCTGGCAGAAGGTTCTGCTCGGACACATAAGCCACGTATTCGGAATCCGCATTCTCGGCAAGCAGATGGTAGAACGGCTGGTCCTTGTGCGGCCGGACATTCTCCGGGATCGAGAGCCACCATTCTTCCGTGTTGTTGAAGACCGGATCGATATCGAAGATCACGCCACGAAACGAAAAAATCCGATGGCGAACGATTTGGCCGATCTGGAATTTGGCGATACGCGCTTTCATCATCCTTGGTCGAATAGACCAGGATTGCGGCCTAAGCTAGAGGCAAAACCGAGTGAATTGGGTTCCGCTAACCGGGACGGCCGAGGCGGCCGTTCAAGCTGAGCCAAATCCGGTTTCTCCGTATGGACGTTGCCGCCACGACGGCGAAAGACCTTCGCGCATGGCAAGGCGCCGGAGCGGGCCGACCTTGCTGATCAGGTGCAGCCCGAGCGCGCGTGCAGTCTGGATCGGCAGGAAATCGCTCAGCAGCGACCGATTTGCCATGTCGATCGCGAACGACCGGCTTAGGACGTCGCTGCGCCGCGCCGTTTCAAATCGCGCAAGAGTCTGAGATGCACCCGGATCCTTTCCGGAAGAGAGAGCGTCGCGGACAACGTCTGCGATATCGGCGGCATCACGCAGGCCCAGGTTCAGCCCCTGCGCGCCGATCGGCGGTAGTACATGGGCGGCTTCGCCAACCAGTACAATGCGGTTGCTTGCAAAGCGCGCTGGTTGCTCGATCCCTAGCGGAAACACACTCCGCCCTTGGCCGACCTGAAGCCGTCCCAGGATCGAATGCGATTGCCGTTCGGCGGCTTCGACCAACTCGTCGTCGGTTAGCGCAGCGAGCCGTGCCGCCTCCTTCGGAGAGGCGACCCAGACGACGCTGGAGCGGTCTCCGGGCAACGGCACGAAAACGCAGGGGCCATGCGGCGTGTGAAATTCGGTGGAAATGTTCTTGTGCGGCCGGCTGTGCGCAACGTTGAACGTCAATGCAGCCTGATCGAGCGCGCGACGTGTGACGCCGATGCCCGCAGCCTTGCGGCAGAGCGACTGCCGCCCATCGGCGCCGATAGCCAGACGAGCGGTTAACGTCTCTCCCTGCCGGGTTGCGATGGTGACGACAGTATCGTCCGGCGTGACGTGCTCGGCCTCGCCGTCGATCCGCGTGAGGTTTTCCGCTTCCACGGCTCGCGCCTCCATGGCGGCCATCAGCGTGCGGTTTTCAATGTTATAGCCGAACGCATCGAGCCCGATCTCGTCGGAGGAGAAACGCACCTCCGGAGCCCGGATAAGACGCCGGGTATCGTCGACGAGCCGCATGACACGGAGCGCGGCGGCATCGGCCTCGCAGCGGGGCCATACGTCAAGCTGCCGCAAAAGATCGACGGAACCGCCGAGCAGGGCCGTCGTCCGATTATCGCCATAGCCAACGCGCCGCGCGATCAGCGCCGTCCGTGCACCTGCACGGGAGAGGGCGATCGCGGCAGCCAATCCGGCAGGCCCCCCACCCACCACCGCGACATCAAAGATCGCAACCGGTTTCGTACTCTCATTCATGGATCAACAATCGGCATTCGCAGCGACATTTTCAAGCCCGCAGACGAGCATTGCCGTAGCCAGCAGGAGTCGTTTCCAATCGCTCGCGCGGCGGAACGCCGCAACGACCATTATACAAACCGGTCCGATTCCTGATAGCAAGATGTGCAAATGAGCCAACCAAGCCGGCAGGCCCCGCCACCCGGACCCGGAACGTCGCGCGCTGCCGCGCTGTTCGTCCATGTCTTCACAGCTAGTGGGGCCGGAATTGCGCTGCTCGCCATGCTGGAAGCGGTGCGAGAGCACTGGACAGCCGTGTTTACTTGGCTTGGTCTCGCGCTCCTGATCGATGGCCTGGATGGGCCGATGGCGCGGCGGCTGAATGTCGAAGCAATGCAGCCAAACTGGTCCGGAGAAACCCTGGATCTGGTTGTCGACTTCCTCACTTACGTATTCGTTCCGGCCTATGCCATTACCGCGAGCGGCCTGCTGCTTCCGCTCGCCGCACCGTTGCTGGGTGTAGGCATTGTGATCAGCAGCGCACTCTATTTTTCCGATCGCCGAATGAAGACAGAGGACAACCACTTTCGCGGCTTTCCGGCGCTCTGGAATGCCGCGGCGTTTTATCTGTTTCTGCTGCGTCCATCGCCGGCGGCGTCGGCGTTCGCCATCGCTGCGCTTATCGTACTGACTTTCGTTCCCTTCAAGGTATTACATCCGGTACGGGTGAAGCGGTTTCGCGGTTTCAATCTGTCGCTGATCGCTGTATGGGCTGCGCTTGCGATGATGACCATTGCCAACGATTTCAATGTGGCAATGCCGGTCACCGCCGTGCTTTGCGCCATTGCGCTCTACATCGTCTGTGGCGATGCCGTGATCCGTCTCCTGAGGCCAGAAATTGATGATTGAACTGCTGACCAGCCCCGAAGCATGGGCTGCACTGTTGACGCTGACTGTGCTCGAGATCGTGTTGGGCATCGACAATGTCATTTTCCTGTCGGTGATCGTTTCGCGTATTCCGCCCAAGCAGGCAAAGCGCGCGCGCCAGATCGGCCTGGCGCTGGCGGTGATCTTCCGCATTGCTCTACTGACCGTTCTGGTCTGGCTGATCGGCCTGACCGAGCCGGTGCTAACGGTGCAAGACTTCGCATTTTCCTGGCGCGACATCATCCTGGTCGGCGGCGGCTTGTTCCTGATCGCCAAGGCCACGCACGAGATTCATGGAGAGGTGGAAGTTCGAGAACACGAGGTGCGCGAAGCGCCGAAACCACGCGCGTTTTTTTGGGTCATCGTGCAGATCATTATCATCGATCTGGTGTTTTCTCTTGACTCCATCATCACCGCGATCGGCATGGCGAAAGATCTCGAGATCATGATCGCAGCCGTCATCATCGCATGTTTCGTCATGTACCTGGCGTCGGGACCGGTTTCCCGGTTTGTCAGCAAACACCCAACAACCAAGATGCTGGCGCTGGCGTTTCTGGTGCTGATCGGGGTCGCGCTCGTGGCCGACGGATTTCATTTCCACATCCCGCGCGCCTATATCTACTTTGCGATGGCTTTCTCCGCGGCGGTGGAAATGTTCAACGTGCTCGCGAGGCGCAATCGCGAGAAGACGGGCGGCTGAGTTCCTGGAGGCGTTTCGCTGGTTGACAACATCAGTCCAATGTCTTTCGCTCTTGATGCAAAAGGCAGGGAGAGGGACGATGACCAGGGCGGTACGCGTTCATCAGGTCGGCGGTCCCGAGGCGCTTGTCTATGAGGCCGTGGACTTACCCGCGCCGGAACAAGGCGAGGTTCGCATCAAACAACATGCGATCGGCCTGAATTTCATCGACGTGTACTATCGCAGCGGGCTCTACAAGATGCCGGCTACGCCGTTTATCATCGGCAATGAAGCGGCTGGCGAAGTCGTCTCCGTTGGACCGGGGGTCACCAATTTTCATCCCGGTGACCGCGTCGCTTACTATTTTGATCTTGGCGGTTATGCGACCGACCGCAATATCCCGGCGGACAAGCTGGTTAAACTGCCCGACCACATCACCTACGAGCAGGGCGCGGTGCTGATGCTTAAGGGGCTGACGGTCTGGTATCTCCTGCACAAGACCTTCAAGGTCGAGCACGGTCATCGTGTGCTGATCCATGCCGCGGCGGGCGGCATCGGGCTTCTCGCCTGCCAGTGGGCGAAGGCGCTTGGCGCGAATGTCATCGGCACCGTAGGGTCGAAGGCCAAGGCGGACCTCGCGCTGGCCAATGGCTGCGATCACGTCATCCTCTACGAGGAGGAGGATTTTGTCGCGCGCGTCAAACAGATCAGCCGCAACGAATTGTGCGACGTGGTCTACGACGGCGTCGGCAAGGCCACGTTTCCAGGCTCGCTATCCTGCTTGCGGCCGCGCGGACTATTCGTCAGTTTCGGCAACGCTTCAGGTCGGGTGCCGCCGTTTGCATTGGCCGAACTTTCCAATCATGGCTCACTGTTTGCCACGCGTCCGAAGCTGAACGACTATGTGGCGACGCGCAGTGAGCTTCTTGAAGGCGCCGATACGCTGTTCGCCGCCGTCATCAATGGCAAGCTGCACATTCAGATCAATCATGCCTACGCACTGAAGGACGCGGCGAAAGCTCAAACGGAGCTGGAAAGTCGCCGGACGACAGGAGCCATAATCCTCAAGCCGTAAAAGCACGTCTCGCAGCGCAGCATCTGGACCACCCGCGAATTGAATTTTTCGTACAACGGGGAGGGGAGAATTTCTGT
The DNA here is from genome assembly GCF_002028545.1 of Nitrobacter vulgaris. Lineage (GTDB taxonomy): Bacteria > Pseudomonadota > Alphaproteobacteria > Rhizobiales > Xanthobacteraceae > Nitrobacter > Nitrobacter vulgaris. The sequence goes on along the minus strand of NZ_MWPQ01000036.1, from coordinate 19,386 downwards.
CTGGATATGCCGCGTTTTGAAGAATCGTATCGTTATTTTCCTCTACTACCTTGCCTCTGATGGGAACCGTCGTTCATTGTTAGCCCGTGTTGAGCCGGAGGGCCGAAGATGCAACAACGATCTGACCGCCTGAACGTTAGCGCCCGTAGCCTGAATGAGCGAACCGTGTTACGGCTCCAGACACTTGCACTCTATGGCTCGCTCGCCCTGATCGCCGCAGTGGTATTCGGCTCGCTCGCTGTCCATCCGTTCTGACGGAGCTATTATTTCATTGCCCTGAACGGCGCGACCGCGATGCCGTTGTCTTTGAGCGCTTTGCGCAATGAACGCGCGATATTGACCGCACCCGGCGTATCGCCATGAATGCAGACGGTGTCCATGCGCATCTTGATCGTCTTGCCGGTGATTGAAATAACCTCTCCGGATTGAAGCATTCTCACAACGCGGCGAGCGATATCGTCCGCGTTATGCAGCACCGCACCCGGCTTGCGCCGCGACACCAGCGATCCGTCGTCTTCGTAGGCACGGTCGGCGAACACTTCATGCACCATCGGCAGACCGGCAGCCTCGCCGGCCCTAACGAGACGCGAGTTCGCAAGCACCACGAAGACGAGATCGGAGTCGACCGCCTTGATCGCGGAGGCGATCGCGCGCGCGGTCGTGTCGTCCTCGCAAGCCACGTTGGACAGCGCGCCATGCGCCTTCACATGCGTGACCCTGTGGCCGGCCATGGTGGCGATCGCCTGGAGCGCGCCGATCTGGTAAGCGACGAGGTTTTCGATTTCCCTCGACGTAAGACCGACGATCGGCCGTCGCCCGAAGCCGTGCAGATCGCGATAGCCAGGGTGCGCGCCTATGCTGACGCCGTGTGTTTTGGCGAGATCGACAGTCGTCTTCATTGTGTCCGCATCGCCGGCGTGGAAGCCGCAGGCGATGTTAACAGACGTCGCAAGCTCGATCATTGCAGCATCATCGCCCATCGGCCAAACGCCGAAGCTTTCGCCGAGATCGCAGTTGAGGTCGATCGTCATGGTTCGTCCGATACGAGGAGTGAGAACCCGTTATGGCTCCAAAGGCGGCCAAGTCTGCCACGTCCCGCTGTCGAATGCATTCACCGCGGTTCCGGCGATATTTGCATTTTGCAACACATCATTGATGTCCGTATTGCGCACCTTACAGACACGGTTGGGCAATGCCCGCAATAGGCGCGCCATCGCGCGTGCTTCAGCCTGTGCTTCGGCGATGGTGACCGCCTTGAAGCGAAAGCTGCGACCCATGGGAATTTGGGCGAAGCGACCGAGGTCCGCTGTAATGACGGTTGCGATTTTCGGATAGCCGCCGCTGGTGCCGCGATCTGGCATCAGGACGATCGGTTGTCCGTTGCCGGGAACCTGAATGCTGCCATTCACGGTGCCATCGGAGACAATGTTATGGCCGTAAAGATGCTTGATGATGGGACCTTCGAGGCGATAACCCATGCGATCGCTCGTCGCCGAGATTCTCCACTCGCTGCCAAGAAACAGTTCTATAGCCTCGCCAAATTCATCGTCTTGCGGACCCATTACGACGCGGATCGGACCATCGGCTTGAGAAGGAAGTTCGATCCCGTGCTCGACCCCAGCCTTTGCCGCATCCACATCGAGCACGTCGCCAGCCCGAAACGGCCGCGGAAACGGACTGCCAAGGCCAGCGCGTGCATGAACGGCGAGGCTGCCAAACATCGGCTCACCCTTCACTCCGCCTTCGATCGCGAGATAGCTGAAGGTACCATCGCGCGCAGCGGCGAGCATCAGGCTGTCGCCATCAGCGAGCGTGCAGGATTCGTTGAACGAAATCGAGCGGCCTGAAACTTCAGCATCCCGCGCAGCGCCCGTGAGCGCGATGCGCACCTTGCCTTCGCGGACCGCGAAGCTTGTGCTGAACGGGCCGATTTCAACCGCAGCGGCAAAGGGTAGATTGCCGACCAGACAGTTACCAGCAGCCAGTGCCAGGCGATCCGCTGCACCGCTTGGCGTCAACCCATAGCGCTGCGCACCATAGCGGCCGCCGTCCTGAACTGAGGTCGCTGGCCCGGCCGCCGTGACAACAAGTTTGCTCACGAAGTCACCAACTGCGCGACAAACTCGCCGCGCTCGGCAGCGCGATCCTGTTCCGCGAATTGCTTGCCGTCGACCGCATAAAACGTGATGGCGTCTCCCGGTTCGAGCAGGAAAACAGGATTGCGATGGAGCTGATAGGTACGCACAGCGGTTCGTCCCAACAGGCGCCAGCCGCTGGGTCCAGCGAGGCACTGGATACCCGTCTGAAAACCGCCAATCGAAACTGCACCGGAAGGCGTAAGTAAGCGCGGGTTCTGCAACCGTGGCATCTGTAGCGAACGGTCGAGGCCACTAAGATAGGACCAACCCGGCGTAAATCCGATCATGGCGACACGATAGTCGCCGGCGACATGACGCGCCACGATATCCTCAGGCGTGATGTTCAACGTCTTCGCGATATCTTCCAGATCGATGCCGTTCTCGCCACCATAGACAACGGGGATGCGCCAGCGCCGCGCCGGGGTGGTCGGAGGCACGGGCAATCGCGCGAGTGCCGACAGGCGTTCCCCAAGTTCTTCGAAACCGATCCGAACGGGATCGTAGTGAACAAGCAGCGATCGATAGGTTGGCACCGTTTCCGTAACGCCGTCGATTGGCGTGTCTGAAAGCGCGCGATCAAGTGCAAGCACACGACGGTTCGTCTGCTCGTCGATGTTGCGGCCGAATTCCACCGTGATGGCGGCGTCGCCGCTTGGCAGAAGGCGAGGCGGGGACAAGGATGCGTCCATGACCAATCAATAAGTTCGCCAGCCCGGTTGGCCCCAAGCGGAAGCTCAGGAATGCCGAGTGGAATCTCAAGAATAGTGTATGCAAATTCAATGAATTATTGATGGCGAGCTCACAGGATGCTGTAATCAGCGAAGAGGCACGACAGCGCTCAGAGCGCCGTCGCGTGCGCGGCAACTCAGGGAGGATCACCATGGATATCCATCAAGCAGGGTCGCGACCGGCAAAACCTGGACCCAAGGAATACTTCTCCGGCATGGTTTCGGTCGAGCCGATCATCGCTACCGCGAACGCGCCCTCGCGTGTCCTCGCCGCGAACGTCGCGTTCGAGCCGGGCGCGCGCACGGCATGGCACACTCATCCGCTCGGCCAGACGCTATACGTGGTTTCCGGCGTCGGGTTGGTCCAGACCGAGGGCGGACCAATCCGCGAAATCCACCCCGGCGACACAGTATGGTTCTCACCGGGAGAAAAGCACTGGCACGGCGCCGCGCCGACCGCCGCCATGACCCACATCGCGGTGCATGAGTCCCTTGACGGAAGTGCCGTCACCTGGATGGAGCACGTCACCGACGAGGAATATGCCGGCAAGGTCAGCAGCTGACGACATCAAAGCCCCGCCCATGCGGCGGAGCTCAATTGGTAAAACAAGAAGATCGATTAATATTCTGATCTATTGGTTCAGCGGGGTCCAGGATGGCTCGCCGGCAGAAGATGCCTGTCGGAATTGTCTGTTCGACCTTGGAGTTAGAATCTCTGGAATGTAATCCAAGTCACTCACAATGCGCCGAGGTGGAAGCCGCTCGCCTTTTCGACGGAGCCGCACGGCGTTCGGCTCAGAGAGGTCAGTTCTTCAGTCGGCCGCCAACTATTCGCTAGCGCGCTGCCCGGTTTCTCCGCCAGCCATCTCACTTCGCAGAGTTTCAAACCGCTGGCATGCGTCACGTTCGCGGTCGTCGACGAACTTGATTGCGGCTTCGTGTGTCATCGGACCGCTGACAAGCGGGTAGGAGCTTTCTCCGATCGTTTCATCAACGAAATATTCGTCTTTGTCGCCGCGGCGTGTCGTCCACTTGAACCGAACGGCGACGAGCGGGCCGGGGCCGAACTTCGTGTAGCTGTCATCCTCATTGAGGTTGGAAGGGAGTTCGGGGACATCTGGCTCCGCCGCTAGGACGTCCTCCTCCGGATCCGGTTCAAAGCCGGGCTCTTCTGCCGTCTCAGCCTCGGGTACGCCCCCGGCGTCTGCTTCGTTGGATGTTTCCGGTTTGTTGAGGTGAACCGCAATTGCCGCGAGAGCGTAGTCGGTCGGGTCGTTTTCACTCACCTGCCTGTTCCCCCTGTTTAGGTGGGGACGGCGGTGTGGCCCAAGTCCGCGCCTTACCGACGCATCCGTTCCCATACACGTCTGGGTATGGGGGCATATGGGCGGTTTTTTGTCTATTCAGAACGCCGTCTGATGGGATTGAAAATCATTATTTATCAGTATGTTAAAGAACATTTGATATCATTCGCTTTAACATAATAATGTGCTTCGCCCTCCGCGATCAGCTTCACGCGTCAAGAAAGCGCTATGAGCGGCCGCTCAATCGCCTTTCGCGATCTCTTGAGGTGCATCTTCAGGTGCCTCTCGCTCTTCCCGCATGGGGGGATGAGATCGCACGTAGCGATAGCTGACATAAAAGAGCAGGCCGCAGCCAAGGATCGCGCTAAACATCAACACGGGCATGGGTCTTACGCGCCTCCAAATAGCAAAACGAAACGTTTTTTGCCGGTCACGAAAGCGACCAACACCTCCGCGACTCCGTATCGCGAGAGATGAGGGGTAATATTGGAATGCGTCGTCTCCACCGGGAGATGGAGCAAGCAAATAAATCTGGGACGGACGAGGTAGCCCCCGAATGCTGTTGCGCGAAACGCTCAACAGCGACCGTCGCCCAAGGTGACGGGCTATCCGCAAACGATTTGTTTCCACTGCCCTTGAACCCCTGGAGCGTTGTCACCGTCAGATGAGAAGTCTCACGTCGGTCAAGGACCGACGATCTGTCGTAAGTAGCCCCGGAGGAACGAAGATGATCAGACGTAGTCTCGTTACAGCAGCACTCTTGATTTTCGCCTCGGCCACCGCGCTGGCACAGCCCATGACCAAGCCGGACCCAGGGGCGACGATACGCTCCGAACCGCCGCCGACCTCCGCCGGACAAGCTGTCGGCAGTTGCAACAGCAAGGGAGACAAACCCAACAGCAATTTCAGTTGCGCCCGGCTCAAGGCGGCCTGCGAGGGTGCCGGCTATAAATATTCGCCGAGCAAGCCGGACGGTTCGTCAGGCGTCTGCACCAAACCATCACAGGCCGGCCAGCAGATGGGATTTGCCGCCGACATCGGTCCGCAGTCGGACGCTTTCTGCAACGATAAGGCCCTCTGCGCCAAGCTGAAAACGGGCTGCAATGCTAATGGCGGCACCTACAAGCGGGGCACCGGGCAGTCAGGCACCTGCACCCAGAAGTAAGGCCGGAGTATTCCGCGCTGAGCAATGACGGCCCCTGTACTTGAGTAGCCTGAATTCTCAGAACGAACTCGCAACGGAGACGTCATTTGTGCATCTCCGTTGCGTGGCGGGCGAAAGTGGCGCGTCGCGAGCGGGGAGCAGATGACAGAACCTCGCTCGTTGTGGAAAGGCACATGGAGCTCTGGTGCCGTATCAGGTCATTGCATCAGAGTTTGTAGAAGCCCTTCATTGGCTCATTGGGTGCGCGCAAAGGAGGGCTCCAAAACAAATGCTTTGGAGCCCTGATTGAGGCTTAGTACTTGAACTCAGGCATCGCCTTCAGGTTGTCTTTCGTCACGTTCAGGACGGCCCGGTCTGGATACCATTCTCTCTTAGTCTCAGACGTTTTTCCTGATGATGTCTTTCCTGCCTCGTTGGAAAACTTCAAGCTGTTCATGGCGACCAGTACATAGTGCTTTCCCATTCCCAGGAAGCCGCCAGCTTCGATAACGACGCCTTTCACCTGCCCTTGCTCAGTGATGATCACATCAGAAATCTCACCGATCTTGTCGTTAGCTTCATTGTAGACGTTCACACCTGACATCTTAGATGCGCTCCAGTCGCCGGCAGCTGCAATAGGAGCTGCGGCTTGCGAAGGCGTGTGCGCAGGTGTCTGGGCGAACGACGCAGTCGACATCACGAGAAGTGCAAGTGCAGTAGCGAATGTTTTCAAGGTGGCCTCCATTTGTAGACCTTGGAAACAGCGAACGTGCACATTCGTTCCAGGGGTCACTTATTACTGGTTGCGTCTACCGCATCGGGGAGAATTGAGCAGGACTGCGAAAGCCCAGCATACGCTCCGACCAGGCAGTGGCTGCGCCAACGTCCAGATTGGTACAGAGCCCGGCAAGCAGGAACCAAGCTCCTGTCATTGACGGGACGGAATTCTGCGACCAGCGGGGACAGTCGCCGGGAAGGCAGCGCGGTTGACGGGCAATTTATCGGGGGCTACGGACATCATCCGAGATAGATACGTCGTGAGAGCTCCAGAGTTTCATTGGCGCAGATCGCGACATTTGCCATATAAAAGGAGCACTATGTCATCCCACCCAACCGACTTTCAGGGTTCCGTCATCGACGCGGTGCGCGAGGCCATCGAGCAGCAGATTCAAAATTCACGGGCCACAGTCAACGGCGGCGGGGGACACTTCAGCATCGAAGTGACGTCGCCCGTGTTCGCCGGCATGAGCAAGCTCGAGAGCCAGCGGTTGGTATATAGCGCAATCGCCCACCTGATGCAGGGTGACATGCCGCCGGTGCACGCTGTCGACAGTCTGAAAACTCAAACGCCAGCTGCGTCTTGAGCCGGATTTCAAGCATGATCCGGCCGTCGCGATCGTAGTTGAGCGGAAGATTCTGACCCTTCGCGGCACACGCGTGAAACTTCGCGCGAGCTGCCCGGAGGCGAGATCGAGTTCACAATGAAGCGGCTGCTCAGTACAAACCCGCCGGCGAGGGGGATCACCGGCGGGTCAGGGCAGAAGCGCGAACGGATGGCTAATCCGTCCGAAGAACCAATGCGGGGCGTGAGGTCAGAGTTCCACAAAAAAGCGTCGCCTCGCGCGCATGCGCCAGTAAGCATCCGGTTAAAATATTCCAGCAATCTTGAAATTGTGATCGGTATCCTATCGAGCCGATCCGGTTTTCTGAGCCGGAGATCATGGAAGAAATTCCACCGCGCCAGTTTTGAGATTGTACATTGCTCCCGCAATCTTAATGGCGCCGCTGGATTCAAGACCGACGAGGACGGGACTTTGCTTCCGAATATTAGCGATGGTCATACCGACATTCGTCCGAGCGACAGCGTCCACGAAATCGTAATTTTTAGCGGACCGTTCACCCGTGTAAGACGTGGCTTGCACGGCTGGCTTGATCTTGGCGAGAAGTCCAGTCAGGTTTCCTAATTCGACGTTGTCGATGGCCCCTTTGATCGCGCCGCAGGATGTATGGCCCATCACAAGCACGACTTTAGCTCCAGCAACTTTGCAAGCGAATTCCAGGCTTCCAAGGATGTTGGCAGATTCTATGTTGCCGGCCACTCGAGCATTGAAGATATCGCCGATGCCGAGATCCATGATCACCTCGGCTGGCGCGCGCGAGTCGATACAGCTGAGCAGGGTTGCTTTTGGATATTGTCCCTCCGCGCTAGATTCCTGCTCTCGCAGGTAGTTGCGATCCTTCCTTTCGCCGCTGCGAAACCGAGCATTTCCATTCTTCATCGCTTCAATGATTTGTTGAGGCGTAAAGTTATCGCGCTGCTGCTGTGTCAGGGAAGCGGCAAAAGTATTTTTTGTCAGGAGCATACCACCACCGAGGGCGGTCGCCGCGCCAGCAAATTTGAGGAAGCCGCGGCGTCCCCAGCAATGACAGTCTTTGGAATGACCTAACGTCTCGTGCATCAAAATCTCCTGGTTCAGCGCGAACCTACGCAATTCATCTAGCCGGGGCCCATGATACCAACGGCGAGTTCCAGCCACACGACAAAGAATGTGGCTACGATCGCGAGGCCGCCGGCGATGCGATAGCGAGCGCGGTTTGTCAGGGCCGTCATCGCCTCGAAGGCGAGACACGCTGCGATCAGCATGCCGCCGAATATGACGAAATCAGCGGTATCCCACCTCACTTCATTGGTGATCTGCATGGCCGCGGCGGGCACCAGCAATACCACCGCGGCGACAAACCAAACCAGATGTCTCATTTGGGGTTCTTCGCCTTCAACCCGATCTCTACAAGGCGGCGGACGGCCTCGGAGCGGCCGGGTCGATCTTTCTGATGGGCCGCCCAAGCATCGACCTTCTCAACGAACTCGTCTGATAGCCGAAATGCGCGCGCCGGATTCTTGCCTGTAGCCGGCCGCCCCGGTCTGCATCGATTGGTGCTTATGGTCCAGAGTCATCTTAACAGCGTCACGGAGCGCCGCCGCCAGGCCGAAAGGACTAGCCACCGACTTACTAATCCATAAGACAAAAAAAGCCCGCCGGCTAACCCCGGCGGGCTTCCCTTGTCGCTAAATCTTCTACTAGCGGCGATAACCTCGGTGGTATCCGTAACCCCGGCGGTATCCGTAACCCCCGTGGTACCCGTAACCTCTGTGCGCGTAACCATAGCGGCGGACACCGCCACCATAGCCGTAGCCACGATATCCGTAGCCGTATCCTCGGTAGACGGGCGCCGTGCGGATACAACCGTTGGGGCCGCAAGCCACGACAACATTCTCGACGTTTGAAGCGGGAGAAAGTGGAGCGACCGGCATTGCAGATGCGCTTCCCGCCGCCGCAAGGCCGAAGAGTGCCGTCAATCCAACAATTGCAAATTTAAGCTTCATGGTCTCCTCCTGTGGCATTCCGATCTTCACACAAAGTAGGAGGTTTAATGTGAACCCGGGATGAGCAACCCGGCCTCACTTAAATCATAAACAGTGCGCTGGGGAGGAGCTCAGTCGCTAAAGCCCGCCGGTCTCGACCGGCGAGTTATCGATCGTCACTCTCAAACAGCGCATCAATGCGTGCGCATCGCGTCGTATGCGTGAGCAATGAATACGACGGCGCTGACCAAAAGCAGTGCGGCGACTGCGGCTTCCAACATGACGGCTTCCCATTATCGTTTTGGGGAGACGTAGCCGCTCAACGTTTCAGATAGACTTCATGAGACCAGGAAATTGGTTTCATTCCTAAGCCGGCAAGACGCTCGTTGGGTTTGACCAACCGGACCAATGTTTTCCCTTGGATGGATGTGCCGGCGTCGTCGGCATTCTTCTCAGTCCAAGTCACTTGTTATGTCATGAGAAGAAATACGACATAACAAATTGATTTTATTGATGATATGGCGGGCCGCGACCGATAGTGATGATCACTACGTCTACGCTATGGCCCTATAGCCCACTCAACGTATCTGGGATTTCTGTTGTAGCCGACGATCAGGTGGTTCGCGCGAAACGCGATGATGAACTCTCGCTTCTTTCGCAATACCTCGGCGCTGGGCGCGACCCCGGACTCCCATAGAATCTCCCGTCGAACAGCGATGTCTCGTCGCGCCTCCCGGGTGGAAAAGTCGGCTTCAATGAGGAGCTCAAACGGTCTCGATGCATCCCACGTCACTTCGCAGCCACATACCAAGTTCAAGGGCATCGCACCTTCCCCGCAACGACGGATTGCGCATTCCCAGACAACAGCCGCCCTTCAGTCCTCGGCTCGCAGTCCTCGGATATTCCGGCGGTCTCGTTCCACGTTGTTCCTGAGTTTTTCTTCCCAGAAAGCTGTATTGGATTTCGGGACCGAAGCATTGCGACAACCTTCATGACGATGCCAGAAACAGCCGTGAACGAAAATCGCTGCCCGGCATCTAGGCAGAATAATGTCGGGCCTGCCAGGGAGCTTCGTGTCATGGAGCCGGAAGCGGAAGCCTGCACGATGCAGCGCCTTTCGAAGACGAATCTCCGGTGTGGTGTTCTTTCCTCTGATGCCCGCCATCATGCGGGAACAGGTATTTGTCTCCATGGCGCCGCGCTGCAATCGCTCAGCCAGTCGGAACAGGGACGCCAGGTTCTGCGCAGCGCGCTTCAGGCAAACCCTTTCGATGCGGCCCTTCTGAGCGCGCTGCTGACCGACGCGCAGGCGCGACGCGACCTTGCCAGCGCAGCGGATTTGGCCGGTCGCCTGTCACGCCTGCGCCCAGACGACGCCGAACTGGCGCGCCTCGCCGCGAGGCTGGCGCGCCCGTGAGGCGGTGATCCCTCGGCCATTTAGCCACGGGTGGTGTTCAGTCGAGGCGCTCGATTTCGCTCAGCTTCCAGGTTTTGTCGAACCACGGGTCGAGCGGTCCATACAGCCGAAACAGCATGTTCCAGCCCTTGCCAGGAAGGGTCTGAACCCAGTTGCGCTCCAGACCGGCGGGCGATTTGGGCCCGAAATAGATGTCGACCGAACCATCCGCATTAGTTGTCAGGCCCTTGTCGAGGCTGCTGACCTGCGGAAAATCCTGATCCGTCTGCAGCATGGAGCGCGTCTGGTTGTCGTAGACGATCGCCGACCAGAAATCCTTGACGGGCGCATTCGGCAGCACGCGCAGCCGATAGGTCTTGCCGCCATCGAGCGGATTGCCCTGCGAATCGAGCAGGCCGACGGCATATTGCGAACCTTGGCCGACCATCTTGGCTTCCATCGCCGGCGTCACGCCGGTGGCGTAGAAATAGAAGAAGGCGGCGGCATCCAGATGGGCCACCCCGCGCTGGCTCTGGAAGCGGTAGCCTCCGAGCCACTGGCGCCAGGTGCTGTTGGGATAATAGAACGCCTCGGGGATGCGGCTCTTGTAGGTAAGCGTGCGTGCGGTCGCATCGCCCACGGCCGCGGCCTCGGTCAGAATTCGCTTCATCCGCTCGTCGGGCTTGAAGGGCTTGCCCTTCTCGATTCCGATCGCGGCGAAGAAGCCGAGCGTCACGGGATCGAGCGACTCGACAGGCTCGCTCTGAACGACCGCGTTGAGTAGTTCCCAGAACCTGTCGTCCGCCGGAGCGACCGTCGAGAAGGCCCGGTTCGACACGTTGACGAAGCTGTTGGGCGGCGGGTTGGCGGCGCGCGCGAGCGGATAGATGCGCGTCTTCTTGTGCAGGTTCTCGATCGCCGGCCTGATGTCGCCTTTCACCGGCATGTTGCGCCAGACAAGGATCGACTCGAAGGTCGGGACCCGCACGACCATGTAGCCGGCCGGGACCTCGCCCTTATACCCTGGAGGCAGCAGGAGGTACTTGCCGCCCTTGCCCTTGTCCGGGCCGACGATGCCGATATCCGTGACGTATTTGAACCAGAAGTCGTCGATCATGCCGAGTGTCATTGGCGGCACCTCGACGACCAACGGTCCATCGTGGAGATTGATCCAGACCCATGTGTAGGGGGTCGTCGCATTCGCCGTCAGAAACAGCGAACGCGCGTTCATGTTGTCTTCGAACGTCGGAATCGTGACGTTGGCGGGACCGACGCTCAACAGCCCCTCCCGCAGCCCGGCCATGTTCACCGGTGCCAGACCCAGCAGATAGGCCTGGACCGCCCGCTGGAAGTCGAGGTTGTCGTAGATCCTGTCGACGGTTTGCGCATCCGGAAAGCCGTCGAAAAACTTCAGCGTGCCCAACCGGGTCTGGACCTCGTCCGGCATCGCGATCCCCGGAGGAATGGGTGTCGTCATCCTGTGGGCAGCAGTCTGGGCCAGCACACCGGTGGCCGCTGCGACGCAGCCGATTGCGAGAAGTAGAGCGGGGATTCGGGTGGGCTTCATGACAGTTCCCCTACTGGTCGAGGCCAGATGGCGCTAACAGTGGTCGTTAGCAGGGCTGCCTAACCTGTTTCTTGAAGCCGATCAAGACGCCTTCGGCGCCCAGCGAGAACTGCAGTCCCTGCGCTGGGTATCCAGCCGCAACGTGACGCCATTCGCGTTCCGGAGCCAAAGCACTGATATTCCGGGCGACAGAGGAAATCGTCACTGAGCAGTCATGGTATCAGGGCGGCTACCGGGCGAATGTCGTTGCCTACGCCATTGCCAAGATGGGACACGATTGCCAGCAGGGCGAAGAGTTCGTGGATTTCGACGCCGTATGGCGCACACAGGGCATATCCGCAAACATGGGTGCGGCACTGGCCCTCGTCGCTGAAGTGGTACACGAAGTTCTTGTGTCGCCGCCCGCCGGGATCAGCAACGTCACTGAATGGGTAAAGCAACAGGCTTGCTGGGCACGGGTAAAAGGGTTGGAAATTGATTGGCCTGCATCATGGTTGAATGAACTTATCGGCAAGGACCGCATCAAGGAAGGTAAACGCGCTGGCATCAAGGACCAGAAGCTTCTGAACGGCATCGAGGCCCAGTCACTGGTAGTTTCCGCTGGAGGGCAGCTATGGGAGCAACTGGGCGCATGGGGCCAAGCCCGCAAACTGCTCTCGCCCACCGAGATAGGCGTATTGCGCGTTGCTGCTTCTGTGCCCTCGAAAATCCCGACGGAGAAGCAATGCTTGAAGGTCGTCGAATCGCTAAGAAAACTGAGAGCGGAAGGTTGCCAAATCGGTGAACAGATAAACCTATGAGGCTACCCCTATCCTCGGTAAGGATAGGGGTAGCAACGCGAACACCAGAAATGCTCGGTAAGATATTTCACTCAGTTCCTGTAATGCGATGCCGCATCATCAGCCTTTGTTGCCTTAACCAATCCGGGCCTTCGCCGTCATTCAGAACACCACGCTGCCCGCCGCGATCATGATCAACTCGACCGGATGTCCGGCCTGTTCCGAACGGCTGCTTGCTCGGCATCGAACGCCATCTTTCCCAGCTTGGTCCAAACGCCGCGCGCATGATCGCCGTCTTCACCCTGAAGCTTTTCGGCAACCCAGATCATCGCGCCGTAGATCATGGCGCGATCATCGCCGGTCAGATCCACGATGCCCGCCTTGACGACGAGACCGCCCAATTCGATGAGGTGCCGCGTGCGCTTGCGGCGCTCGACCTGCCATGTGCGCATGTCATGCCGCGCCTGTGCCGCCTGATGCCGGTTGCGCGCCGCCCGGTTGCGCTTGAGCGCTGCCAGTGTCGCGGTCAGGCGTCGGTGCAGATCGCCGTGACCGCCCTTGAAAGAACGCAGCCCCGCGCTTGGCCCATGCCTCCCTCTTTCCGGCATCGGTGGTTTCCGCCAGCACGACCAGCGCACCGGCCAGTTCGTCGGCGGTGAGTGCATCCGCCCCGGTGGCGATCACCAGTTCGCCAAGCTGCTGCACCTTGCGGGTCTTGAGTTCCCGCGCCTTGTCCTCAAGCGCTTTCAGTTCAGCATCATAGTCCCGTGGTTTGCGCATTATCACCTCCATAAGCTGTTGATGCAGCGATGATAGTTGCGCAGGAATCAGAATGCAGTAATGTTGCCGGGACGGTCTGGCACCGCCCGGTCCATCCCGAGATTTTTTCGAGGGAGGGCGCGCTTATACGTCGTTCCGACGTGCGCTTGCGCGTGCCAATGCTTGATCGCGATGGCGATCTATCATCTTCACGTCAAGGTCATTGGCCGCAAGGCCGGAAGCAGCGCGGTGGCGTCCGCCGCCTACCGCTCGGCCTCGCGGTTGCGCGACGAACGCATCGACCGCGTGCAGGACTTTTCCAGTAAGCGCGGCGTCGTCCATTCCGAGGTGATGCTGCCCGAACGAGCGCCGGAGCATCTTGGCGACCGCGAACGGCTCTGGAACGATGTCGAAGCCTGCGAAATCAGGAAAGACGCCCAGCTTGCCCGCGAGGTGGAATTCGCCATTCCGCGCGAGATGACGCAGGCGCAGGGCATCGCGCTTGCCCGCGACTTCGCGCAAGCCGAATTTGTCGATCAGGGCATGGTCGCCGATCTGAACGTGCATTGGGATATCGGCGAGGACGGGATGCCCAAACCTCATGCGCATGTGATGCTCACCATGCGCTCTGTGGACGAGAACGGCTTCGGTCCGAAGGTGCGAGACTGGAACCGCACGGAAATGGTGGAGCGCTGGCGCGAACGCTGGGCAGAGCATGTCAACGAACGTCTGGCCGAACTCGACATCGACGCGCGTATCGACCATCGCAGCCTTGAGGCGCAGGGGATCGGGCTTGAGCCGCAAAGCCAGATTGGCGCACCGGCACAGCGCATCGAAGGCGAAGGGATGGAAGCCGCCGACCGCGCCGACATGCACCGCGAGATCGCGCGCAACAACGGTGCGCGGATTATTACCGATCCATCGGTCGCGTTGAACGCGATCACACATCAGCAATCGACTTTCACACGCCGCGACATGGCGAAGTTTGCGCATCGGCACAGCGACGGCATCGAGCAGTTCAACGAGGTCATGGGCGCGATGCGCGGCTCGCCCGATCTGGTCGAACTCGGCAAGGACGGACGCGGCGAGGATCGCTTCACCACCCGCAACATGATCGAGGCCGAACAGCGCCTGCATCATTCCGCCGAACGCATGGCGGAGCGCAATCGCCACGATGTTGGCGATGCAGACCGCGATGCCGCTTCAACCCGCGCCGAACAGCGCGGCCTTGTCCTGTCCGGCGAACAGGCCGACGCGCTGGTGCATGTCACGGATGGCCGCGACCTGGGCATTGTCGTCGGCTATGCCGGAACGGGAAAGAGCGCCATGCTCGGTGTGGCCCGCGAGGCTTGGGAGGCTGCCGGTTACGAGGTGCGCGGCGCGGCGCTTTCCGGCATCGCGGCAGAGAATCTCGAAAGCGGATCAGGCATATCGTCCCGCACCATCGCCAGCATGGAGCATGGCTGGGGACAGGGCCGCGACATGCTTACCTCCCGCGATGTTCTTGTCATCGATGAGGCGGGCATGGTCGGCACGCGGCAGTTGGAGCGCGTGCTGTCCCATGCCGCCGAAGCGGGTGCGAAGGTGGTGCTGGTCGGCGATCCGCAGCAGTTGCAATCCATTGAGGCAGGCGCGGCATTCCGCTCGATCCATGAGCGCCACGGCGGCGCGGAGATCGGCGAGGTACGCCGCCAGCATGAGGACTGGCAGCGTGACGCCACCCGCGATCTGGCAACCGGCAAGATCGGAAATACCATTCATGCCTATGACGCACACGACATGTTGCATGCTGCAGAAACTCGCGAGCAGGCGCGCGGCGATCTGATTGACCGCTGGGACCGCGACCGGCAGGCATCCCCGGACAGCAGCCGCATCATTCTCACCCACACGAATGCCGAGGTGCGCGAACTCAACGAGGCCGCCCGCGACCGGATGCGGGAGGCTGGCGATCTGGGCGAGGACGTGCGTGTCACGGTCGAGCGCGGCGGGCGCAGTTTTGCCAGCGGGGATCGTATCATGTTCCTGCAAAACGAGCGCGGCCTTGGCGTGAAGAACGGCACGCTTGGCACGGTCGAGGAAGTCAGCCCGCAGAGCATGACGGTGCAGACCGACGATGGCCGCTCCATTGCCTTCGACCTGAAGGACTATGACCGCATAGACCACGGCTATGCGGCGACCATCCACAAGGCGCAGGGCATGACCGTGGACCGGACGCATGTGCTGGCAACGCCGGGCATGGACGCTCACGGTAGCTATGTCGCCCTGTCGCGCCACCGCGACGGCTTGGACCTGCATTAT
Organism: Nitrobacter vulgaris; assembly: GCF_002028545.1. Lineage (GTDB taxonomy): Bacteria > Pseudomonadota > Alphaproteobacteria > Rhizobiales > Xanthobacteraceae > Nitrobacter > Nitrobacter vulgaris. The sequence goes on along the minus strand of NZ_MWPQ01000036.1, from coordinate 3,909 downwards.
GGCCGCGACGACTTCGCCAGTCAGGACCGGCTAGCCCGCACTCTGTCGCGCGACCAGGCAAAGGATATGGCGACCGACTACGATCCAGCGCAGGATTATGCCGAGCGGCGCGGCATCACCTTCCGCGCCCGTGTCGCCCAGATCATGCGCAAACTTGTGCCGGAAAAGATGCGGGACATGTTTGACGGCCTGCGCCAGCCCGGTGACGGCGTGCCTGGTCCCGACGCCGCGCAGCAGCCGGAAAGGGAGAAGGTCGGAAATCAGGGAGTGGAACAGCAGGCGAGGGAAGGCCCCGAGGCCGCATTGCGCCAAGCCCGGACGCGGGCGCTCGTGCGCCATGCCAACGCAGTGGACGAGATCCTCAGCGCTGGTCATCCCGATGGCAAGGGCAGTCCCGAGCAGGTTCGCGAACTGGATAATGCGCGCAAGAATTTCGAGAAGGTGCGCCCGCACGGCTGGCGCGATGCCGAGGCGGTTTACGTCAAGAACCCGGAGCTTGTCCGCGAAACGGCTGGCGGCGATGTGCGCCGCACTGTCCGTGCCCTCCAGCTCGAAACCGAACTTCGCACCGGACGAAACGCCGATCCTGGCATCACTCCCAATGCACGCGCCGACCGCTTCGTGGAACACTGGCAGAAGCTCGACCAGACCAGCCAGCGCCAGTATCAGGCAGGCGACATGTCCGGCTACAAATCCACGCGATCGGCGATGGGCGACATGGCCAAAAGCCTTGAACGCGACCCCCAGCTTGAATCCCTGCTCGCCAACCGGAAGCAGCAACTCGGCATCGGCGGAGATTTCGAGGGAGGCCGCAGTCTCAGCCGGACACTGGTCTTCACGCACGGTCTGGACCTCGGCAGAGGTCGGGGGATCGGAATCTGATCCGTCCGATTTGCCGCCGTCTGCCCGCTACAGCCCTGCGACGCCTAATCCATTCTTGCAGAACAACAAATCTGCTCGCCGTCTGGTTCAGTTGCAATCAGAAACAGCCAGCAGGAGGCAGGCCAGCCATGCGCCAACCAGATCGTATCATCCGTCTCAGGACCGTCCTCGCCCGCACCGGCCTGTCCCGGTCCACCATCTATCGCAAGATTGCCGAAGGCACGTTCCCGCCCCAACTCAAAATTAGCGCCAACGGCGCGGGGTGGCATGAATCCGACATCAACCGCTGGGTTGCCGATCCCACTGGATGGCGGCCACGCGGCGAGTTCGACCTCGATGACTTCTGATCGCGCGGACAATGGTGGTGCTGGCAGCGCCCGCCGTTCCAGGTGCGGCAGATCACCCACGGCATCGGAACAGCTTGAAGAGCTACTGGGCTATCCGTGGCCGTTCTCCGGCAGGCCGCCCAAGCACGACCTCAGCACATGGACCGTCACTGACGACTGGCCCGATCCCGTGCCGGTCACTGAAGCCGAAATTGAGGTGTTCGAGCGATGGTTCGGCGACCTGTTCGATGAATTGTTCGGCTCCGACGATTGAACCGTTTCCCGTTGCAATTTGAGTTATGGAGTGGTACACATGCCCAGTACTGGAGTGAACCTGTGATCGTAAGCTTTCGGGACGACTGGCTTCGGACCTTCTTTGTGGATGATGTTCGTTCTTGCAACATCCCGCCTGATCTTGAGGCCCGTTTGTTCCGCAAGCTCCAGATGATTGACGACGCCGTGACCGATCAGGACTTGCGCGTGCCGCCCAGCAATCACTTTGAGAAGCTGCGCGGCAATCTGACGAGTTTCCATTCGATCCGCGTCAACCAGCAATGGCGTTTGATCTTCCGCTGGGATGGCGAACGCGGCGAGGCGGACGGAATTTATCTGGACGATCACAGCTACCGATGAAAGCGAGGCAAACATGCTGACCACCAAGCGCAAGCCGGCGACTGTCGGTGAGATACTGACCGAAGAGTTCATGCAGCCGATGGGGCTGACACAGGGCGCGCTCGCCGAAGCGATGGGCGTTCAGCGCAAGCACGTCAACGAACTCTGCGGCAACCGCAGGAACGTGACGGCGGCGACTGCGATGATTCTGGCCCGCGTATTTGGCAACAGCCCGGACTTCTGGCTCAACGTGCAGCGGCGCAGCGATCTTTGGGAGGTGATGAACACGCCTAAGGAGCGCGAGCGAGTTGAGCGCGCGCGTCCGTTACCGAAGGCGGCCTGAGTACACCATTCTGCCCAATGGTTTGGGCCGAGCCATTATTGAGAAGGAGACACCACCATGACTGTGCCGCTGCGCGCCGCCCTTTACCTGCGCGTTTCGACGGCGCGGCAGGCAGAGCATGACGTTTCCATTCCCGATCAGAAACGGCAAGGCGAAGCCTATTGCGAGGCGCGCGGCCTGCAACTGGTCGAGACCTTCGTCGAACCCGGCGCATCGGCAACCAATGACCGCCGCCCGGAGTTCCAGCGCATGATCGAAGCGGGAATCTCGAAGCCCGCGCCCTTCGATGTCGTCGTGGTCCATTCGTTCAGCCGCTTTTTCCGCGATCACTTCGAGCTTGAGTTCTACGTCCGCAAGCTGGCGAAGAACGGTGTGAAGCTGATTTCGATCACCCAGGAAATGGGGGATGACCCCATGCACGTCATGATGCGGCAGATCATGGCGCTGTTCGATGAATATCAGTCCAAGGAAAATGCCAAGCACGTCATGCGAGCCTTGAAAGAGAATGCCCGGCAAGGCTTCTGGAACGGCTCGCTTCCTCCTATCGGCTATCGCACCGTCGCTGCCGAGCAGCGCGGCGCGAAGGTCAAGAAGAAGCTGGAGATCGATCCGCTGCACGCCGACACGGTGAGGCTGATTTATCGCCTTGCGCTGGAAGGTGATGGCACGACCGGCCAGATGGGCGTGAAGAAGATCGTCTCCTATCTCAACAGCCGCCGTATCTTCACCCGTGATGGCGGACGTTGGGGCATCGGGCAGGTTCACCGCATCCTGACCCGCCGCACCTATATGGGCGAGCATGAGTTCAACAAGCGGTTCAAGACCAAGGAACTGAAGCCGGTCAGTGAGATCGTGATGGTTCCGGTCCCGCCGATTATCGACCATGAGACCTTTGACGCCATCCAGAAACTGCTCAAGGCCCGCAACCCCAAGGTCATGCCCGCCCGCGTCATCAGCGGCCCGACGATGCTCACGGGCCTGATCCATTGCGCCAAGTGCGGCGGGGCCATGACCATCCGCACCGGCAAGGGCGGTCGCTATCGCTACTATGCCTGTTCGATGAAGGCACGGCAGGGACCGACCGCCTGCACCGGCATGGCCGTGCCGATGGAGAAGCTGGACGATCTGGTCGTCAATCACCTTGAAAAGCAGCTTCTTCAACCCGAGCGGCTGGAAACCATCCTTGCCGCCGCTCTGGACCGCAGGGAAGAACACGCTGATCGCCGTCGCGAACATATCGCCGAACTCAACAAGCGCTCCACCGAATCGGAACTGCGCCTCAAACGCCTCTATGACGCCATCGAAGCGGGCGTTGCCGATCTGGACGACCCGGCGCTGAAAGATCGCATCGACGGCCTCAAGGCCATCCGCGATCAGGCCAAGGCCGATGCCGATAGAGCGCAGGCCATGCTTCAAAACTCGGGACAGAAGGCAGTAACACCGCAAATGCTGCGCAAGTTCGCCTCAACGGCCCGCGAACGTATCCGGCTGGAAGGTGGCGGCTATCGCCGCGACCATCTTCGAGCGCTCGCGCAGGGTGTCGAGGTCGCCGAGGGCGAGGTTCGCATCATGGGATCGAAGTCACGGCTGCTTCAGACGCTTGTGGCGGGCACTGGCGTAAACGCGGTGCCCACTCAGGGACTGAAGTGGCGGAAGGGGTGGGATTCGAACCCACGGTGGGCTTGCACCCACGCCGGTTTTCAAGACCGGTGCCTTAAACCACTCGGCCACCCTTCCAAACGGTTG
>NZ_MWPQ01000049.1 GCF_002028545.1 Nitrobacter vulgaris | reverse complement strand
GAACCAGTTCGCCTACTTCAACATTCCGGGTTGGTGGGACGACACGTGCTGTGGTGAAATCGACGTCACCGTCACGCTGAAGGACGGAACTGTACTGAGTACGCGCGACAACGTGAAATCAGCGACGGACGAAGGAACGCGGAATCCGCGTGCGGGAGCCTGGATCGTTACCGCGCCACCGAAGTTTGCACCTCACATGTATCATGTGGTCTCTATTCTGGATCGCGTTTACGAGGCTTTTCCTGAGTCTTACCCCCACGTATGGAAGAAGACGAACTTCTACCGAGATGTCTTCCCGATCTTCGCCAAGGCAGTTAGCTACAGCTGGGTGAACGCGGCGGCAGGGGGCGTTTCACCTGACACCAAGGACGCCGCTCACGGTCCGGGGCAGCCGGGCAGCCTGCTCAGTGCCGAATACATGACTGCTTTCACGGATCCGAGCGAGAACAGCAAGCCGACGCGGCAGATGATCTATGAATTGATGCGGCATGCGCCCGGCAAGCGCGGACGGCTGGTTGATTCCCTGATGCCGCCGCCGCCAGCGCGTCCAACCAGCTGGCAGAACGACGACTTCAAGGGCGATGCAGGACCCTTCAAGATGCCCAGGCTGTGGGGCACCGGAGGCAAGCCGTTACAGAATGAGCAATTGGGACTGAGCCTGCCCGATCAGTTTCTCAGCCTGACCGATCGGCAGCTCAATCACCTGAAAGAATGGGCCGAAGGAGACTTCGAGGTTGGCACTCCACCAAAACCCGTTGCGCTTGAGACCTTGCCGCTGGCGGAGCAGCCACATGCACTCGACAGCTCGGCGCTCGAACCTACGATCGGCGGCGGTTTCCACCCGGGGATCGAATTCCCGTATCTGATTCTCTATCGGGAAAATTTTGCTGAGGCGTTCCGTGTCGACAAGGGCATCGAGCCTGGATCGCTCTCCGCCTACATGTCGAGCCCTTGGCAAGGCGACTTCTGGTCGTGCAACGTGTTGTGGTGGCCGACGCAGCGGCCGGATATCGTTTTCGAATACGACAGGAAGAGCCAGACCCGAACCTACAAGGAATGGTTCCGCGGATACGATGAGCACGGTGAACCGCTCTCGTCTGCCGATGGTTACCATCAGATGGCTTATGCCTGGTCAAGATTGGGGATGGTGCTGCCGGTCAAGAATGAGGATGGCAGCTTCCTGAGAGCCAACGGTCAGATCGTGTTCGCCGAACAAGAGCGTGATCCGGCCCTGAACCGGCCGCCCGCCAAGAGCAAATGATCAGTGGCGTCGGCGCCGTTGCTCGACCCGACCGGGACAATATGGGACGTCGTCATTGTTGGTTCCGGACCCGCGGGGGCCGCAACCGCCATCACGCTCGCGAAGTACGGGCAGCGCGTCCTGCTGGTGGAGAAGCGCGCGTCGCCCAGCTTCAAGCTTGGCGAGTCCCTGCCGCCCACGTCGATGGGGCTGGTCAGACACTTCCTGGGAGATATTGAAAGTCCCGAACAGCAACTTCCTGGTCTTTTCAGAACTGCCGGCAACATCTCGCTATGGGGAACCGAACCGACCGAGATCGCGGATTTTTTCTTCGCGTCGGCCGGCCATGGCCTCTGCGTCGAGCGGCTAGCGTTCGATGAAGCGCTGCGTACGAAAGCGGTCGCGGCTGGTGCGACCTTGCTCAAGGATGTCTGTTTCCAGTCCTGCACGCGGATTGAAGGCGGCAATTTCAATTGGCAACTGACGCTCACCTCGCGCAACGTCACTCGGCAGGATCGCGCCCGTTATCTCGTCGACTGTTCGGGTCGCCAAGCGGTCGTGGCTCGCATACTTGGTGTCCCGACACTGAGTCATGGCGATCGGCTGTTCGCCTATGCGCAATGGTTTTCCTGCTCGGGCGGTGATGATGACCGTTATACCCGCATTGAGGCCGCGCCATACGGCTGGTGGTACAGCAACCGCTTGCCCGGATCCGAAGACAATGAAACCCGGCGGCTGGTGGTCTTGCACACCGATAAGGATTTGCCGGCGGCGAGGCTGGCAGCGTCGCGGCAAGGCTTCGATCAACTGCTGGACGGTTCGACGCATATTGCGCCTTTGCTCAAAGCCGGAGGGTATCACCCTTGCGGGATCATCCGGGGAGCGCCGGCCAATAGCCAGCGACTGGGAAACTTTTGCGGCGACGCCTGGATGGCGGTGGGTGATGCGGCACAAGCCTATGATCCGCTGTCGTCGCAAGGTATCGACAAGGCGCTCAGGACGGCGAGCCATGCCGGGCATATGATTCACTACGCGCTGACGGACTCTCCGCAGGGGGCGGCAGGATTGGACGGTCGCAATAGCTACATCCATCGATACGATCAACAGCAGCGCCAACTCTGGCAGACCTACGTGTCGCAACACGATTTCTACTATGGCATCCAGTCCCGCTGGTTCGATCAGCCGTTCTGGCGACGTCGGCGGCAGCTGGCGAATGAAGCCGGTCGCTAGATCTCGTGCCCAGGCGACTTTTTTCTTTTGGAACCGACCTTAAAATCTTGCAACGGCGGCGCACATCAGAAGGAGCAATGCGCAGTGGCCGCATCTGGGTCAGAAGGTTGAGTGATATGAAAAGCGAGATGAAAATTGAGGTGCTATTGGCCGCAATTCTAGTCGCTGCAGCTTTGGTTAGCGTCAACGCGCTGGTTTCGGCGGTTCAGAAGGGGGAGCGCGGGGCGGTTGATCCGGCGGCGATAGATAGCACCAGCAACAGAAATTGACGTGGCTATAGATCTGCCGTCTTTACTGTAGGTCATGCTCATTGGCGCAAGTCAGGACGCGTTTGATCAGTCCGATATGCTGGCGTTTCCCTTGCCTTTCCGGAACGGAGCGCTAGTGGCGGCGTTGATGTTCCGTAGCTTCTCAATTCAGAGGCCACGATGGCAGATTGAGAAACTCTTATCGGCACAGCGACAAAGTGGAAAGCACCGCTGTCTATGGCCGTGACGGGCAAAAATCGGCAGCGTCGAGCGCGTGAGGGCTTGTCGCTATAAGAGGTGTTTCCATGAGCAGGAAAAACGACATCGAACGGATCTGGGACATCATTGAAAAAGTTGGCGTTTGCATGCTGACGACGCAGTTTGCTGATGGACTGCGCGCGCGACCGCTCGAAGCAAGGCCTGACCGTGACGCTGGCCTGATTTTCTTCGTAACCGATATCCACAGCCCGAAGGAAGAAGAGATTGAGGCACGGCCCGACGTCGGCCTCGTGTTTATCGACTCGAGTGATAAAGCCTACCTGTCAATCACCGGGCGCGCCTGCATCATCCACGATGCCGACCTGACGAAGGCGGCGTGGCGAAAGACAGATGAATTATGGTGGCCGGGAGGACCGAGCGATCCTAACGTATGCCTGTTGCAGATTGAACCTTCTACTGTGGAATTATGGGACGGGCCGGCAAGCAGCGTCGCGACTGTATTCGAGTTCGCCAAGGCGAGGTTGACCGGCAAGAAACCGAACCTGGGCGAGAACCGGAAGGTGACGGTCAAGATGTAGGTTTGATATGCAAACGCATGGACCGTTTGAAGCCGGTCGCCGAAGAGGGGGCGGCGGATGCAACTAGGTTGGGACGAAGCGGCAGCGTCAAGACCTACGTGACTAGAAAGGGAGTGGCGTTCACGATGGTCGACCTTTCGTCCATGACGGACGAGACGGCGATGGATATTCCAAGAGCACCAATGCTGGATATCCAGAACCTGACCAAAACCTATCGTTCGGCGCAGGAACAGATCGCCGTTCTTCGCGGGGTCTGCGAGCATGTTAGCGCCGGTGAGAGCGTTGCGCTGACCGGGGAATCGGGAAGCGGCAAAAGCACGTTGCTGCACCTGATTGCGGGTCTCGATGAGGCGGACGGTGGCTCAATCCGGCTCGATGCCACGGAGGTGACTGCACTGGCGGATCAGGGCCGTGCAGCAATCCGCCGGGACCGGCTCGGTTTGATTTTTCAGCAGTTCAATCTGATCCCTTCTCTAACCGTCGCCGATAACCTAGCTTTTCAGTCGCGTCTCGCCGGTCGCCATGACAGCCAATGGCAAAACGAACTTGTCGATCGGTTGGGCCTCGGCAATCTGCTGAAGCGATATCCCGAACAACTCTCAGGCGGCCAACAACAGCGGGTTGCAATCGGGCGCGCGCTTGCGGTCAGGCCGCCTCTGCTTCTTGCTGACGAACCGACCGGAAACCTCGATGAGGCGACGGCCGACGATGTTACAGATATCGCGCTTGATCTCGTCAAACGGACCGGATGCGCTTTTCTCATGGCGACGCACAGCACACGGCTTGCCGCGAAACTGGACCGGACAGTTCGACTGAGCGCCGGACTGATTTCGTGAAGCAAGGGTATTGGATCCTTGCGGTGATGCTTAGCCATTGGCGCCGGCATCCGCTGCAACTGACGACACTCATGGTAGGTCTGATCTCCGCGACGGCACTGTGGAGTGGCGTAGAGGCATTGAACCAGCAGGCTCGCACCAGCTACGATCGGGCCGCGGCGGTCTTTGGCGGTTCTCGACCCGCGATGCTGGTCGGGCAGCGTGATTCCACATTTTCTCAGCAGCTTTTCGTCGATCTCCGGCGGGCGGGATGGCAAGTCTCACCTGTCGTCGAAGGACGAATTCGCATTCAGGGAAGGCCATTGCGTCTGTTGGGAATCGAGCCGGTAACGTTTCCAGCGCAGGCAGGGTCGATCCCGGCGATCGGCGCGGCGGATCTGAAATCGTTCATCGGGCCTCCCGGTGAGACTTTGGTCGCGCCGGAGACATTGATCGCGCTGACCGGGACGGAAGGAACGGTCCTTGTCACGGATGACGGGGCGCTACTGCCGCCGCTCAAGGTTCACGCGCAGCTCGCACCGGGTGTCGTGATCGTCGATATCGGATTTGCGCAAAGCACTCTTCACATGCAAGGTCGGCTCTCGCGTCTGTTGATTGGCAACACGCGCAGCCAGCCGCCGCTGCTTGAGGCTGTCACTGGCGACATGCTCAGGTATGTCGCGGCGGACGCCGAAACCGATCTTGAACGTCTGACCGACAGCTTTCATCTCAACCTGTCGGCCTTCGGGCTGCTATCGTTTCTTGTTGGACTCTTTATCGTCTATTCGGCGGTCGGCTTGGCCTTCGAGCAGCGTATGCCGATGCTCCGGACCCTTCGCGCTTGCGGAGTATCGTCCCGGAAGTTGAACGGTGTGGTGCTGATCGAGCTGCTGGTCCTGGCCATCGCCGGCGGCCTGGTCGGATTGGTCTGCGGATATCTGATCGCCGCGGCGTTACTGCCCAATGTCGCTGCGAGTCTGAACGGGCTGTATGGCGCGCGGGTTTCCGGGGCGCTGGCTCTCAGACCCGAATGGTGGATCGCAGGCTTGGCAATGAGCGCCGTCGGTACATTGGCTGCGTCGTCGACAAGCCTCTTGAAAGTCGTCCGTCTTTCGGTTCTCGCGATGGCGCAACCTTATGCATGGCAGCAATCACAGCGGCGATGGCTGGGCTATCAAGGCGTCATGGCCGTCGCGATGCTTGTTGCGGCAATCACCGTTCTGTTAGTCGGCGGCTCGCTGATCTCAGGATTCGCGGTGCTGGCGGCGCTGCTGCTGGGTGCGGCGCTTGCGCTCCCTGTGCTGCTCGAAGTCGTGCTGCGCATCGGCGAGCGAAGCTCGCGGCAGCCGCTTGTGATGTGGTTCTGGGCGGACAGCCGTCAGCAACTTCCCGGACTGTCGCTAGCACTGATGGCCTTGCTGCTCGTGCTCGCGGTTAACGTCGGCGTGGGAACCATGGTGGAGAGTTTCAGTAAAACCTTCGCCGCATGGCTGGACGGCCGGCTCGCTGCGGACGTCTATGTGAACGCCTTCAGTGATGCCCAAGCTCGCGATATCGAAGCACGGCTGCGCTCGCGGCCGGAGGTCACTGCCATCCTGCCGAGCGGCCGCGCCGAGATCGAGATCGGGGGCTGGCCGGTGGAGGTTCTTGGCCTCGCCGATCACGCCACCTATCGCGACCGTTGGCCATTGTTGGAGTCGCGGTCGAATGCGTGGGATGACGTCAAGTCAGGCGAGGGCGCCCTCGTGAGTGAGCAGTTGGCACGGAGACTGAAACTACGGCTTGGTGACCGACTCGGCGTCAGTACGCCCACCGGCATCTGGTCCCTGCGTGTCGCAGCTATCTATGCCGATTACGGTAATGCTAAGGGGCAGATCGCCGTCAATATCGACGCCTTCACAGGCCGATTTCCAGATCTGCCGCGGACCCGGTTCGGCTTGCGCGTGACCCCCGGCAAGATCGGGCCGTTGATCGATGACATGCGCAAGGCATTTCATCTCGACGAAAGCCGCCTCTCCGATCAATCGGCGCTGAAGATGGAATCGACAGGGATTTTCAACCGCACGTTCGCGGTGACCGCTGCACTGAACATGTTTACGCTGGGTGTCGCCGGAGTTGCGTTGTTCACTAGCCTGCTGACCCTCAGCAGTTCCCGTCTTCCACAACTGGCGCCGTTGTGGGCGCTTGGGGTGACAAGGCGGCAGCTGGCCGGCATTGAGCTTCTCAAGACAATGTCCATTGCGTTCATCACCGCGATGTTGGCGCTGCCGCTCGGCTTGCTGGTGGCGTGGTGCCTGATCGCGGTGGTCAACGTCAGAGCATTTGGCTGGCGCCTGCCGTTCCATGTCTTTCCGCTGCATCTCGCCGAGCTTGTCGGCGTGGCGATGTTTGCGTCGCTGCTGGCGACGCTGATTCCGGTCGTCCGGCTGATGCGGCTGCCCCCGGCGGTGCTGATCAAGATCTTTGCCAATGAGCGCTAATGCAAAAATCTCGCGCCGTGCGTTTGCGACGGGGCTTGCCGTTCTCGGTTTCGGACGAAGAACCTCGCTGGCTCAGAATTTCGCTGGACTTGGTGGTGATGCTTCCGGATTCGCTTCGGTGATACCCGGCAGGAGTTTCGAATTTCCCTACGATCACGGCCCGCATCCGGATTACCGCATCGAATGGTGGTATCTCACCGCCAATCTCAAAGACAGCGCCGGCCAGGCGCTCGGCGTGCAGTGGACGTTGTTTCGCCAGGCGATTCAGCCAGGACCGCAACGCGAAGGTTGGGCGAACCAGCAAGTCTGGATGGGCCATGCCGCCGTAACCCGCGCCGATACGCATCTCTATAGCGAAGCGTTTGCACGCGGCGGCGTGGGCCAGGCCGGCGTGGAAGCGGCTCCCTTTCACGGCTGGATCGATTCATGGCAAATGCGCGGGATCGATCGTATGTCGGCGATGAACGTCGCGCCGCTTGAGGTCAACGCATCGAGTGCAGAGTTCAGTTATGCGCTGAGGCTTGAGGCAGACAGAGCTCTCGTGCTCCAGGGCGAGGCCGGCTACAGCGCGAAATCCGAACGTGGGCAGGCGTCCTACTATTACAGCCAGCCGCATTTCACGGCGGCCGGGACCGTCACGATCGACGGCAAGCCCGTCAATGTTACCGGACAGGCCTGGATGGACCGCGAATGGAGCAGCCAGCCGCTGGCCTCGGATCAGACGGGATGGGATTGGTTCTCGTTGCACCTTGAGACCGGCGAAAAACTGATGCTGTATCGCCTGCGACAAGCCCAAGGTCAGCCCTACCTTACGGGTAACTGGACCGGACTGGATGGACGGTCGGTAGCGCTCGCTTCCAGGTCCATTGATATGATCCCGACAGTCACAACAGAAGTCGCGGATCGCATGCTGCCGACAAGCTGGCGTATCGTCGTTCGCGATCGGGCGCTGACGATCGAAACGGTCCCGCTGAATCCAAAGAGCTGGATGGGAACGCGTTTTTCCTACTGGGAAGGCCCGGTGAGTTTCACGGGCACCCACCATGGTGTCGGGTATCTCGAAATGACAGGTTATTGATCGAAGGTGTCCCCTTGATTCCCTCGACCATGCCGGAGGAGATCGTGACCGACTTTGGCAAGCAGGTTCCGATGAAGCGCCCCGGGCAGCCCGCCGAACTGGCAACTGCCTATGTCATGCTGGCTGATCTGCTCTCGAGCTATACGTCCGGCACCACCGTGGCGGTGACCCGGGGGTAGACTCTTTCATCTGAAAGTGAATGAGGCGGCGCCGGTGCGGAGGAGACGATTTTCCTTCCTCAACGTTGTTAGTTCGCAGGAGAGAGGGAAAGAACAATGGCATACGCTTTATTCTATCAGGATCAACGCATCGGTGCAGCCGCGCCCACCGAGCTTGAGGCATGGAGGCGAGCGCTGCACTCAGGTCTGATTACGAATATCCCCGTCTCGGATCACCGGAAAGTTCAGGTGTTGCAGCGTGGTCTTTACGTCAAGCAGGTGAACGGAGACCTTGAGCACAGGTCCGACCGGGAACTTTCGACCGAAATCTCCTAGGCTGCCGACGCGGGATGCCCTGCATCCTTTTTTATGCTTACTCCGCGCGGGGCTCTTGCGGCGCTCCCTTGTCCAACAACGGATCAGCGATGCCGTCTTTTGCATGTCGCTGAAGCGCTCCGTCGTTTTCGAGTTTATCCCGAAAAAGTGCAGCATTGACCAGAATCATCAGGCCGATCGGGGTCGTTGTGATGACGAGAACAATGATAAGGAGCTCGTGCAGGACCGGACCCGTTCCTAGCGCGGAGAAGTAGATCATCGACGCGATGGCGATGAAGGCTGTTCCCAAAGTGGTTCCCAGGGTGGGCGCGTGGACCCGTTCGTAAAAGGTCCGGAGGCGTAGCAGGCCGAGCGCGCCGACCAACGTGACCGCAGCTCCGCTGACCAGGAAAACCGCCGTCAGGACGGCTGGCAGCGCAGAAAGTTCGCCTGCTGCACTCACTCGATGACCTCCCCGCGAAGCAGGAATTTGGCAAGGACCACAGTGCTCACGAAACCAAGCAGAGCGATGATCAAGGCTGCTTCGAAGTAAAGCGTGCTGCCTGTTCTTATGCCGAAGGTGAGAAGCAGCAGCATTGCATTCACATACAGGCTGTCGAAGCCGACGACGCGATCCTGTGCTCTTGGTCCCCGGAGGATGCGGAAGGCGGCGCATGCCATCGCGCAGCCGAGCAGGATCTGTGCCGTGGTGACCGACCAGGCGAGCATCATGCTCATGTGAAGATCTCCATCAGCCGCCGTTCGTAACGCTCCTTGATAAGGCCGACCCATTCGGATTCATTGACCAGATCAAGGACATGGATGGTCAAGATGCCGCTGGCTTCGTTGAAGTCCACCCATAGAGTCCCCGGCGTCGATGTGATGATGCAAGCGAGCGCCGCCAGCCCATAAGGATCGCGAAGTTCAAGCGGGATTTCCACAAAGCCCGCAGTCCTTTCTTTTCGTTTCGTCCCGAGGATGATGCGGGCGACGGCGATATTGGATTTCACGATGTCGACGAAGACGAGAGCAGCGAGAAGGAGGATTCGATCCGGTCGCCGTGGATACGCTTTCGGCGGCTGCAATGCTGCGAGCCCCCATCCGCCGATAAGGGCCCCGGCGCTGCCTAAAAGAAAATGCCCCGGCGAAAGCGTCTGATTGAGCAGCAGCCAGAAAGCAAGGAGACTGGCGCTAACTATGGGAAACGGCAGCAGGCGGGTCATGTCGGCCCCCTTGAGTCGTCGGGCTTGATCGGAGAATCCAGAACTCCCCGGACATAGTGGTGAGGAGCATGCAGCGATTGCGCCGTCGCCTGCATGAATCGCATAACCGGACCCGCCTTAACCGTCTGAACTGCGCAAAGCAGCAAGAGGGCCGCAACAGGCGCCATCTCGATAAGGCGGACGCGTGGTATGGTGCGTTCCGGCGAAACCCAGAACGAACGGATGCCGGCGCGCGTCATGGCGATCAGCGCCGCAAGTCCTGAAACGATCAACAGGAAAAGAAAAATCCATGTGGCGGGGGAGAGGGCGCCGATCGGAGAGTGGAGGGTGGCCGTCAGGATCGCGAATTTAGCGACGAAGCCGGAGAGGGGCGGCAAGCCCGAAATGACGACGGCGCAGCCGATGAAAGCCACACCAAGGATACCGATCGTCGCCGGGATCGCAATTCCGGTTTCCGGCAAAATCTCGGAATCATCCTCATCGCCATAGAGTTCCCGGGTGACCGCAAGTACGTCAGCACCCGGTTCGCGGCCACGCTCGACCAGTTCGATCAGGAGAAAAAAAGCACCCAGACCGAGTGTCGAGCTGATGAGGTAGAACAGGGCGGCGCCGGTCACGCCCACTTGTCCCAAACCGATGGCGGCCAGTATTGTGCCCGACGATACCAGCACCGAGAAGGCGGCGAGTCGCGCCATGTCCTGCGACGCGAGGCTCCCGATCGCACCGAACGCCACGGTCGCCATGCCTCCTAGCAGCAGCAAATGATCGCCAAATTGCGCCGACGCTCCCGCATCATCACCGAACAACAGCAGCGATAGCCGCAGCACGACGTAGGCGCCGACCTTCGTCAGGACGGCGAAAATCGCCGCTACAGGCGGTGGCGCGGCCGCATAGGTGCTTGGGAGCCAAAAGCACAGCGGCCACATTCCGGCCTTGACGAGAAACGCAATGCCAAGGATGCCCGCTCCTGCCTCCAGCAGTCCGCGGTCCGCCGCGCTGACCGCCGGAATGCGGGTGGCCAGATCCGCCATGTTGAGCGTGCCGGTCACGCCGTAGATCAGGCTGACGCCGATCAGAAACAGCAGCGACGCCGCGAGGTTGACAACGATATAATGTAACCCGGCCTTGACCCTGGCCGTTCCCGAGCCGTGCAGCGCCAGACCGTAGGAAGCCGCAAGCAGAACCTCGACGAAAACGAACAGGTTGAAGAGATCGCCAGTGAGGAAAGCACCGTTGATTCCCATTAGCAGGAGCTGAAACAAGGGATGGAACAGCACCCCCGCGCGATGCCAGCGCGCCAGAGAGAATACAGCCGCCGCCGCTGCGAGGAGACTGGTTAGCAGCAGCATGAGCGTGGCCAGCCGATCCACAACGAGTACGATGGCGAAGGGAGCTGGCCAGTCGCCCAGGCGATAGACGCCCGCGACGCCCGTCGGGGCAACATCGGCGGCGCGCAGGAGTATGATGGAAATCGCCACCAGCGCGAACGTCGTCACGATACTAAGTGCGGCGCTGACGTTGCGGCGCTGCTCTCCTCCGAGAGCCAGCATGATCGCGGCGGCGAACAACGGCAGCACGATCGGTGCGATCATCAGATGGTTCACGACTACGGCTCCCGTCCGTCGACGTGGTCGGTTCCCGTCAGGCCGCGGGATGCGAGCAGTACGACCAGAAATAGCGCAGTGGTCGCGAAGCTGATGACGATGGCCGTGAGAACGAGGGCTTGTGGTAACGGATCCGGAAGGCTGGCGATGTCATCAGATGCGTGCGTCCCCAGGATCGGAGCGGCGCCGATTTTAAGCCGCCCCATCGCGATAATGAAAAGATTGACCGCATAAGAGAGCAATGACAGGCCGATGATCACCTGGAACGTGCGCGGCCGAAGCAACAACCACACGCCCGACCCCGCAAGCACGCCGATGCCAATCGCGAGTACGATCTCCACTACCCCACCTCAGCCGTTGGAGAGGCGGCGGATGCACGGCTGGAAGGCGTCCGATGACTGCGCACGGTCTGATGCGCGATCGCGATCAACATCAGGACAGTGGCGCCGACGACCAATGCAAATACGCCGATGTCGAACAGCAGTGCGCTCGCCAGAGGAATCGAGCCGATCCAGGGAACTTCGAGGTATGAGAACGACGAACTCAGGAAAGGCCGTTCGAACAACCAGGCGGCCGCCCCCACGCAGGCCGTTATGAGTAGGCCCGCGCCCATCCAGTGCACAGGCAGAATGCGCAGGTGTTCCTCCGTCCAGGTGGTTCCGCGAGCGACGTACTGGAGGATGAATGCCACGGCCATCGTGATGCCCGCGACAAATCCGCCTCCTGGCAGGTCATGTCCTCGCAGAAGGAGGAAAATCGCGGTCGTGCAAATCACCGGGAAAAGCAGGGCCATCATGAGCCGAGGGATGGTCATCGCGCTCCTGAGCGTGTCACCCTTCTCTCGAGTGGGTTGAGCCTCATCGTAGAGATCTTGACTGTGCTGCTGCTCCGGCACGGAAATGCTTTCGGCAGCAGGCCGAAATCGCCGCAGCAATGCATAGACGGTCAGCGCGACGATGCCGAGCACGGTGATCTCGCCGAAGGTGTCGAACGCACGAAAGTCTACAAGAATGACATTTACAATGTTGGTCCCGCCGCCTAGCGCGTATGCGTTCTCGACAAAGAATCGCGCGATGCTGTCAGGCTCCGCTCGTGTCATGACCGCGTAGGCCAGCGCCCCCAAACCGGCTCCGAACGCGGTCGCGATGCCGATGTCCCGGAAGCGGCGCCAACTGGAATCGCGTTCCGGCGGGTCGGCCGCGGGAAATTTCTCGATGCGTTTCGGCAGCCAACGCAGCCCGAGAAGGAGCAATACAGTGGTGACGGTCTCGACCACCAGCTGGGTCAGTGCGAGATCAGGCGCGGCTAGCCAAACGAAGCTGACACACGTCACCAGGCCCGCGCCGCCCACGAAAATGAGAGCCGCAAAGCGATGGAATTTGCCCTGGTAAGCCGCGGCCAGCGCGCAGGCGCATCCGATAGCCCAGATCAGCGCGAATGCGACATTGAAAGACGTTCGCGCCTCTCCCCCAAACTCGATGCCGTGAGCGAACATCGGCGCCAGGCCGACCAGCAAAGCCGCGCAGAACAGCAGCTGCAACTGTGGCTGCAAGCGGCGCGTGCCAAGCAACTCCTCTAACCGTCTTGCGAACTGCCACGAGACGGCGACGAGCACGCGGTCGAAAATGCGCTGACCTTGGATATACCGCAGCAGTGGCGGTCCTTCAGCAACGAGCAGATATGACCTGAACGTCAAATAGATGGCCACGCCGCCGGAAATCGCGACCAGGCTCATCAGGAACTCGGGAGTTAAGCCGTGCCAGATTGCAAGGCTGTAAGTGGGAATGGCGTCGCCGAGGACAGCGTGGAGCGCGGTTCGGAGCAGGGGGCCGATTGTAAGGCCGGGCACAATGCCAACGAGGAGACAGGCAAGAACGAGGAGCCCGACGGGAAAGCGCATCAGGAACGGCGGCTCATGCGGTGTGCGTGACAATTCTCGCGGTGGGGGACCGAAAAATACTTCGGCTATGAACCGCAGCGAGTAAGCGACCGTGAACATGCTTGCCATGGTGACGATGTAGGGCAATGCCTGATCCAGCAACGAGTTGTCGTGAGTCTCGATTGTCTGGGCGAAAAACATCTCCTTGGACAAGAAGCCGTTCAGCAACGGGACGCCAGCCATGGCGGCGGCAGCGACCATCGCGAGCGTTGCCGTGATCGGCATGAAGCGCCGCAGGCCGCTCAGGCGGCGCAGGTCGCGGGTGCCGGTTTCGTGGTCGATGATCCCGGCCGCCATGAATAACGACGCCTTGAACGTCGCATGGTTCATGAGGTGAAAGATGGCGGCGACCTGTGCGAGCGGTGAGTCGAGACCGATGAGCAGAGTGATGAGCCCGAGATGACTGATGGTCGAGTAGGCGAGCAGTCCTTTCATATCCTGCTGGAAAAGAGCAATGAACGCTCCAAGTATGAAACTGATAAGTCCCGCCGAACCCACGAGCCACAGCCACTCGTTCGTTCCGCCCAGCGCAGGCCAGAGCCGCACCAGAAGAAATACCCCACCTTTGACCATCGTGGCGGAGTGAAGATAGGCTGAAACGGGCGTCGGTGCCGCCATCGCCTGTGGCAGCCAGAAATGGAACGGGAACTGTGCGCTTTTCGTCAAGGCTCCGAGAAGGATGAGGACGAGCGCCGGGATGTAAAACGAATGCGCGCGGATCTTGTCGCCCGACGCGAGAACGCGATCGAGATCGTAACTGCCGACGATATGTCCGAGGATCAATATACCGGCGAACAGGCAAAATCCGCCGGCCGATGTTACAATCAGAGCCATGCGCGCGCCATCCCGCGCCTGCGCTGTCTGGTACCAATAGCCGATCAGCAGAAAGGAAAAGAGGCTGGTCAGCTCCCAGAAGAAAACCAGTTGGATCAGGTTGCCAGAGAGGACGATGCCGAGCATCGCCCCCATGAAGGCGAGCAGGAACGAGAAAAAACGCGGCACGGGATCTTGGGGGGACAAGTAGTAGCGGGCGTAAAGTACCACCAGGAACCCGATGCTGGCGATCAGTGCGGCGAGCACCCAGGCGAAACCGTCCATCCTCAGATAGAAATTGAGACCGAGTTCGGGCACCCATTCAACGGTATGTCGGATGACTCCTCCGTTGACGATATGGGGGTAGCTCACGACCAGAAGCATCAGACAGATCAGCGAAATCGCACCGGCCAGCCACGCTTCGGCGTTGCGCGCGTTGCTCTGAAGGAACGCTGCAAGACAGCTCCCGGCGAAAGGGAGCACGAGAACGACGATGAGGATCGTTTCATATGGCATCGTCATTCGTGACCTTTTCGGGACGAGAACTCCAGACAGTGATGTCGGCCGTGGACAAGATATGGTCGATTTGCAGGTGGGAAGGCAAGCTGGCGTCGAGTCGCGGGGCTCCAAGGCTGGCGAGAGGCTCCGTCCTGCCGCTCTCATGCAACGTATCGACACTTGCGAAAGGCGTCGGACAGGTTCATCTTTTTTCGCTAAATCACGCGATGTGCCGCCGGCGAGACCCCGATGAGATTGACAAGCTTTTTCGACTACACTCTTCGACTGCTGATGTATGCGGCCACCCATGGTGATCGGCTGGTCACGATTGAAGAGACCGCAAGCGTTTACGGAATCTCCCGCACCCATCTCATGAAAGTGGCAAATCAACTCACGCGCGCGGGCTATCTCAAAGCCGTACGTGGCAGATCTGGCGGGCTTATGCTTGCCAAACGGCCGAACCGAATCAAGCTCGGCGACGTTCTATGCGCCACCGAGCCGGATTTCGCGCTTGTGGAATGCTTTTCCTCAAATAACCGCTGTCCAATCACGTCGAGCTGCCGGTTGCGAGCACCGTTGAGGGAAGCGCTGACAGCGTTCACCACGACGCTCGATCGCTATACGCTCGCCGATCTCATTCTCAACCCAAAAGATTTCGGGGCCCCACCGGCTGCTTGAGCGGCGCGCGATCCATCATTGCCCTGGGATATCGACAACAGCCCGCCGCATGACGGCTCAGCTCCGCGCCCTGAATGTTGAAGCGATATCACCTCATTTGAAGCAAAGTCGGACACCGCCGATCGCCGTGCATCGGCCTGCTACCGTCTGTCGCTGTTGCACATGAATTTTGGGACTATACAAACATACATTATATGTGCATGTTTATTCCACATTGCACGAGAGTCAGAAGATTGGATCTATCCGCGGCCCGGGGCATGAGGAAAGCGCCTGCAAATCAAACGCAGTACTCCAGAGGCTGGTTAAAGCTGTGCATTGCGTCCTCGGCTGCGGGAGCTGTGGTTGGTATAGCTGCCGCGGTCTGGCTCACGCATCAATCACCTCTCACCACACACCACATAACCGTTCCGCTGAACAGTGCGGCCACGACGTCGCCGATGCCACTTGAAGGCTTGCTCGACTTGCCGAAGCTCCTGGCTGCGGAGCACGCAAGCCAGCCCTGGGCGATCATGGGTGGTGCATTGCTGCAGCTAGGGTTTCCTCGTTTCAGTATTCCGGTGCTTGAGCGCGCGATCGAAAGTGATCCTGACAACAGCGTGCTTCATGTTGCATTGGGGGAAGCGCTCGCGCTGGCGGATGGTGGCATGATTTCAGATCGAGCCAAGTCGGAATTTGAGTTCGCGCTCAGAGGCGATCCAAACGATCTGATCGCACGATTCTATATCGGGCAGTGGTTGCTGCAAAACGGAAAGGCAAAGCCGGCATTGGTCAAATGGGTAGGCTTGATGCGGACGGTGGGAAACGATCAGACCTGGAATGATCGACTATGGACGGTGATGCCGAGAGCGGCGGAAGAGGTCGGTATCAGCCAACTGACGCTGCAAGCTCTTTGCACCTCGGGGATGTAGTCGTTGTGCAGTGTAATCGGCGTCGTCGCGCATTTTGTGAAATGTACACAACGCGGATGCGATCGTCGTCGTGTGTTTTCCCAGCCTTGGCGAACTGTTAAAAGATGAATTTTAAATATTGCTTTATGGAGCTGAAGATGGCAATTATCGATTGTAGTCAGTTCGAGGTTGGGGTTCGCGCGTCATGATCATGAGCACTGTTCAGCATCGGCGGCTCCAGCATGAGCGGGCGCCTGATGGATAAGCGTTCCGCGTCGCCTATGCCTTGGTAGTGGCTTATCGAAAAACATCAATATGAAATGCATGTTATTCCCATGATCCTGCAACGCTGTTCGCTGCGCGCGCATCTCGTGAAAGTCATTTTCGCTGCAAGTGCCTCGTTGTGCATCGTGAGTCCGCGCACCGCGCTTGCTGAGACAAGGCAATTCTCGATGGTCATCGAGGATACGATCCTTAAGCTCGTCGACAAGCAGACCTTCTACGCCTTCTCGTTCAACGGCCAGAGCCCCGGGCCGCTTTTGCATGTGAAGGAAGGCGACGATGTCGAGATCGAGATCGAAAACCAGACGACGTTGCCCCATACGATTCACTGGCACGGCCTGTATCAGCGCGGCACCTGGAAGAACGACGGCGTGCCCGACGTCACGCAACCGGCAATTCCTCCGGGCGAGACTTTCACCTATCGCTTCAAGGCCGAACCGTCCGGCACCATGTGGTACCACTGTCACGTCAACGTCAACGAGCACGTTGCCATGCGCGGCATGTGGGGTCCTTTTATCATCGATCCGAAAGATCCGCCGCCGGTCGAGAAAGAAGTCACCAAAGATTACATCATGATGTTTTCCAGTTGGGCGTCAGCCTGGGCGAAGAAGCCCGGCTATGGCGGCGTTCCTGGTGATGTGCCGGATTTCTTCACCATCAACGGCAAGGCTTACCCGGACACTCAACCGTTGCGGATCAAGGAGGGTGACGTCGTTCGCATCCGCTTGATCGGCGCCGGCGACGAACTGCATTCCATTCACATCCACGGTCATCTCTTCGAGGTTTACGCCAAGGATGGCCGGCCCCTCGCCAATCCCTACCTCGCCGACACGATCCTGTTCGGTCCGGGTGAGCGCTATGACCTGATTCTGCGCGCCGACAATCCCGGCATCTGGATGGTGCACGATCACATCGACAAGCACACCA
This sequence comes from Nitrobacter vulgaris, assembly GCF_002028545.1. Lineage (GTDB taxonomy): Bacteria > Pseudomonadota > Alphaproteobacteria > Rhizobiales > Xanthobacteraceae > Nitrobacter > Nitrobacter vulgaris. The sequence goes on along the minus strand of NZ_MWPQ01000049.1, from coordinate 291,170 downwards.
CGAATGGCAGTTCTCCGATGGGCGGCATGATGACCACTATCGAGTATGAGGAAATCCCGTTGAAGGATCAGTCTTTCTACAAATGGAAGAACAAGGAGTTCGTGCCCGATTTTTATTACGAGGAATCGATGAAGAAGCCGCTCGATATGCACGAGAGCCCTGCCTTCAAAGGCGATCCCGCGCCCTGAATTCAATCGAAAGGAGAGTCGACATGAAAGGGCTTTTGCTCGCCGTCGCGGGCTTGACCGCGGCATTACTGAGCAGCGCAAGCGCCGCCGACAAACTTGATCAGAGCTGTTCCGGTTGTCATGCGCTGGTTAAACCGAGCGATGCTTCGCTTGACAGGTTGCTGATGCGCAAAGGTCCCGACCTTTGGTTTGCGGGTAGCAAGTTCAAGAAGGAATGGCTGGTTTCCTGGTTGCAGGATCCCAAGCCGATACGTCCCGCCGGTTACCCGTATTTCAACATGGTCAAGAAGGGCGACAAGAACGATGTGCCCGATCCGTCCAAGATCATTGCTCACCCGAAGCTAAAGAAGGCCGATGCCGAGGCTGCCGCGGAAGCACTGATGGCTTTGAAGGCTCCCGCAGATCTCGTTCCGGCAGGCATTTTCAAGGGTGAGATGAAAGGTGCACGAATGGGTGCGCTTGCGTTCGTCAAGTTTCGCGGCTGCGTCGCCTGCCACCAGGGCGAAAAAGGAGAAGGGGGCCTCTCCGGGCCGCGATTGACCGATGCCGGCGCACGACTGCAAGCGGATTTCATTGCCGCCTATACCGCAGATCCGCAGCGTTTCGATCCGCATATCTGGATGCCGACGTCGAATCTGAAGGATCAGGATATCCAGCGACTGACCGCGTTCCTGGTTCAATTGAGCCAAGGAGACAAGTGATGAAAACGCAAACGTTGGCGGCTTTGGCCGGTCTGGTTCTGCTGCTCGTGTCATCGACAAGCCATGCCGATCAGTCGATCGAGCAGATTTATGGGATCTATTGCGTGCAATGTCACGGCCTCCAGCGCAACGGGACGGGGATCAACGTGCCCGCTCTTTCCGTGAAGCCGCGGGATCACACCGATGCAAAAAGTATGGGTGACACACCAGATGATGAACTGTTCAAAGCCATCAAAGAAGGCGGGCTTGCCGTCAACAAGTCGGTGCTGATGCCAACCTGGGGTCACGTCCTGTCCGAAGAGCAGATCACAGGCTTAGTCAAGTATCTGCGGCAGGTCTGCAAATGCGGCAAATAGATTCAACAAGAAAGCCATACCAAATCATGAAGGGGAGAACGATTTCAATGACCACCGCACATTTGAAGAACAGCGCCATCGTGGGGAGCATGGCAGCAGTCATGGTTCTTTTCGGCGCCGCGATCGCCACGGCGCAGGCCAAGACCGTCAAGATCGAATTGGTAGCCAAGGAAACGACGGTCCCGCTTGATAACCAGGGCAACACCGTGGCCGCCTGGACCTTCAACGGCCAGGTTCCCGGTCCGGTGATCCGGGCCACAGAAGGCGACACCATCGAGTTCACTTTGAAAAACGATGCCGCGAACAAGAAATCGCATTCGATCGACATGCACTCCGCGCGCTCGGATGTTCTGACGGATTTTGCATCGATCAAACCCGGCGAGACCAAGACCTTTTCGTACGTTCCGGAACATCCAGGTGTGTTCTTCTATCATTGCGGATCTGATCCGATGATCCAGCACATCGCCCGGGGCATGTTCGGAGTGGTCATCATCGATCCGAAAGATCCTAATGCGATGCCCAAAGCTGACCGTGAATATGTCCTGATCGAGCATCAGATGTTCGAGAATCCCGAAGATGTCGACAGCATGATGGCGAACAAGTGGAAGCGTAACGCCTTCAACGCCGTGCCCTTTCAGTATGACCCGGTGCATGATGAACACGCGACGCAAACTCTCGAGGCCAAGCCGGGCGAGCGCGTGCGCGTCTATATGGTTAATGCTGGTCCCAACGAGTTTTCCGGATTTCATCCGATCGCTGGCATCTGGGACAGGGTGTATCCCTCGGGCAATCCTAAAAATATGATGGTTGGGATGCAGAATTATACCTTGGCGCCGGGTGACGCGGCGACCTTCGATCTCATTTCACCGAAGGAAGGCGCGTATGCGCTGGTGGATCACTCTATGCGCGCCGCGCTTACTGGCGGCATCGCGATCCTCATGATCAGCAATAAGGCTGATCCCTCAATGGGTCGGGGAGACAAGATCCTCGTGCGCTGATGTTTGGCTTTGGCGTGGAGCGTCATCGGCGTTCCACGCCAAAGGTTTTTCAGGACGCAAAATCAGACGAGACCTGGGTAAAGTATTTGTTTGAGCTGTATCTGTTCAATAGCTCCGTAAATCCCGCTCGTGGCGTCAATTCTTCTCTTAATTATCGCGAGCGCAGAGCTAGGTCTTCGGAACGGAGAATTTAGTGCCCCGGTTCATGCATTGGTAACAATATAACGAAGCTGATATGAGCGGCGCTGCATTTGGTGTGGAAAGTGCGGCCGTGTTTATGCGTCGGATTTAACTAAACCTACAACGTGGCGGAGTATTCCTTCTTGTGAAGGCAGAAGGTGATGCGCTGTATTTGACCGCGACCACCGTTGCTGCCCGCAAGAGCCTGAAAGTCCGGTAGTTTCCCCTTTCAGACGCGGTGAAGGTTGGGAAGTCCATGTCCGGTACGCCTGAGCGAAACGAATTTTCTGTTGTCGCCAGTGAGAGTGGACCGAGACCTCCCGATGGACTGGAGGCCAGCCGAAATGACTTCCCGCTCGAGATAAGGGATTCCTCGCGACTGAATTTCCTGATTGAAGTTGTTAGATCGCTTCCGACAGCCGTGACGGTTCAGGACGAGCAGGGAAACTTCGTGTTCGTGAACGCGGCCGCCGTGGCCCAGTTCAATGTGCCGGCGCGGGACATCGTCGGAACGGTGTCAGGTGCGCCGCTCCCGTCAAAAGAGCTGAATGATCGCATAAATCTCGCTCGCGGGGTTCTGCAATCGGGCGGGAGCAGGATATCCGAAGAGTACATTCGAACGGATCATGCGACGAAGATCTTTCTGACGACGCATGAGCCTGTCGTGATTTCGAACAGAAAGCTTGTGTTGTCGAGCTCGGTTGATATCAGCCGTCAAAAGGCCGTTGAGGAAGAGCTTTTTCGTTGTGCGTATTATGACGAGCTGACGGGCTTGCCGACCCGGCGCGTCATCGAACAGCACGCCAACAGCCTCATCCGCGAGGGGGAACATTCCGTTAGATTTGCGGTGGCGTTTCTCGACATCGACAACTTCAAACACATCAACGACTACTACGGCCATGCATCCGGTGACGGGCTTCTGATCGAAGTTGCCAGACGCTTGGACCTTGGCCTACGTGCCACCGATATGCTCTCCCGGATCAGCGGCGACGAGTTTCTGCTCCTGCTCAACCCGGTCCAAAGCGACGCCGAGCTCGCCGAATACATTGAATTTCTATTGCAGCGGCTTAAGGCGCCATTTTTCATCGACGGATCGGAACTGTTCGCGTCCGCATCGATCGGAGTGAGCATCTATCCGGATCACGGCGACACTTATGAGGTTCTGCGGCAGAACGCCGACACCGCGATGTATCAGATCAAGAACGACACAAAGGGCGGAGCCGCCATCTTTGATTCCGGAATGCAGCACGAGGCATTGACCCGAATGAAGATCGAGCAATCGTTGCGGCTCGCGATTCTCGACAAGCGGTTCTGTTGCGCGTTCCAGCCCAAGGTGGACATCAGAACCGAGCAGATCAAAGGCATTGAGGCGCTGGTTCGGCTGCGCAACGATGACGGTATCATTCAGGCGCCTGGAACGTTCGTTGATCTCGCGATTGAACTCGGCTTGATCGATGAGTTAACGCATCTGGTTCTGGCCGAAATCATGAGGTCAATCGATCTCATCGACGATGCGTTCGGCACCGATGTTAGCATTAGCATCAACGTCGCCGCCAAGCAGGCTGGCAACGTGGTATTCATGACATCCTTCGCACGGGCGCTGGAGAAGACCGGTTGCGCAACGCGATTCATCGTCGAGGTCACCGAAGATGCGTTCGTGGCGAAAACCCGGTTCCAGACGGAGATTCTGCCAGTCCTGCGAAGGCTAGGCGTCAAAATCTCCATCGATGATTTCGGGATCGGATATTCGTCTCTGTCGGCCCTCGCCGATATCACCGCTGATGAAATCAAGATTGACCGGTCGTTCATCGTCGATATCCACAAGCGTCCGCGCAGCCAGGGTATCCTCAAGGCGATTGAATCTCTCGGCGATGCCTTGGGAATGGCGGTGATCGCGGAAGGCGTCGAGAAATTCGAGGAGCTCGCTTATTTGCAGGCAGCGACGCGGATAAAATATGCGCAGGGCTTCTATTTTTCCGAGCCCGTCTTTCTCGAAAATATCGAACCCGGCAAACCCGCGGTGAGTAAACGAGGCACCAGCTCGGACAGCCGGTCCGTGCAGGAAAACCGTTCGGTTTATTCCCGCGCCAACGGCTATAGCCGCTAGGTTCTCATTCAACGCCGTAGAACCAAATTCTGACTTACCTTTGAGCATGATCGCCTATGCCGGACATGTATGATGCGGCTGGGGATGCTTCATAAGGCGAGGCATGAGCCGAACCTTATGCCGAAAATTTGGCGAGCAACTGCGCTAAGCGGTGGATCACAATGGGTACCCGTGCGTTCGCATCCAGTCGCTCGCTCTCCATTTACATGACATTCTTTTCCAGAAAGTTCACCAGGCGGGATGGCCAACTACCCGGCGATGAATAATATTGGCGTTCCGTCATTTTGTTTTCAGCTCACCTGCCGAGTTCCGCAAATTGCCCAGCAACATCGAAGACTATGGAATCATCGGCGACGGCGAGACCGTCGCGCTCGTCGACCGGACGGGGTCACTCGACTGGCTTTGCTGGCCGTGCTTCGATTCCGATGCCTGCTTTGCCGCCCTCCTGGGCGATGAGCGTAACGGCCATTGGCGGATCGCTCCTTCGGAAAAGATCGAGCGATCGAGTCATCAATATCGCGGAGACGGCCTTATCCTCGAAACCCGGTTTGAAACCGCCGGCGGCGCTGTCACTTTGATTGATTTCATGCCGCCGCGCGGCACGGTGTCCGACATCGTTCGCCTCGTCCGGGGCGACCGCGGCCGCGTGAAGATGCACATGGATATGGTAATCCGGTTCGGCTTCGGTAAGAACGCGCCATGGGTCCGCCGCACGGAGGACAGGGCGCTGCTCGCCATTTGCGGGCCGGACATGCTGGTGTTGCGCACGCCGGTTGAGACTCACGGCGAGAACATGACCACCGTCGCGGACTTCGAGGTCAGCGCCGGGCAGACGATTCCGTTTGTCATGGCGTACGGCGCATCGCATTTCGCCGTTCCACCCCCGATCGATCCTGCGAAAGCGCTGCGGGACACGGAGGCGTTCTGGAGCGAGTGGTGCGAAAAGTTTGACTATGACGGTCCGTATCGTGATCTCGCAATGCGCTCGCTGGTTGTCCTGAAAGCCATGATCTATGCGCCTTCTGGCGGCATTGTCGCGGCTCCGACAACCTCGCTTCCCGAAAAGCTTGGCGGTGCACGTAACTGGGATTACCGGTTCTGCTGGCTGCGCGACGCGACCTTTACGCTGCTCGCGCTGATGAACAGCGGCTATTACGATGAGGCGTCGGAGTGGCACGACTGGCTGCTGAGATCGGTCGCAGGCTCGCCCTCCGACATGCAGATCATGTATGGCATCCTGGGACAACGTCGCCTGACGGAATGGGAGGCAGACTGGCTGCCTGGTTATGAGGGCGCGCGGCCGGTCAGGATCGGAAATGCGGCGCATGCCCAGCTCCAGCTTGATGTCTACGGCGAACTGATGGACGTATTTCACCAGTCGAGGGAGGCGAACCTCAAGCTGAGTGAGCCAACCTGGGCGCTGGAATGCGAGCTACTCGAGCATCTCGGCCGTATTTGGAATGAAACAGATTCAGGTATCTGGGAACTAAGGGGACCTGGCAAGCACTATGTCTCGTCGAAGGTGCTTGTCTGGGTAGCGTTCGACCGCGGCGTCAAGAGCGTGGAGCATTTCGGTTTCGAAGCGCCGGTCGAGCGTTGGCGTGAACTGCGTGATACGATCCATCGCGACGTCTGCGAAAAGGGTTTTGATCGCGAACAAAATACCTTCGTCGTATCCTACGGCTCGAAGCTGCTTGATGCCAGCACGCTTCTCATTCCGTCGGTCGGCTTCCTGCCGGCGTCTGATCCGCGTGTTGTGGGAACGCTCGCAGCGGTGGAGAGGCATCTGATGCCGGACGGCTTCGTGCTCAGGCACGATCCGCGCGCGGTGTCAGACGAACAGCCGCCGATCGAGGGAGCCTTTCTGGCCTGCACGCTCTGGCTCGCCGATGCCTATGTCCTGAGCGGCGATATCGAGCGGGCCGAGATGCTGCTGAAGCGGGTTGCGGGGGTGGCGAACGACCTTGGCCTGCTGTCGGAGGAGTATGATACGGTTGCCCGTCGCATGACGGGAAATTTTCCGCAGGCACTGACCCACATTGCGCTGGTCAACACCATCCACAATCTCAACGCGGCACGTAAACCGGCGATGCAGCGGGCAAGGGCATAGCGGCTAGTCGAGGGCCATGATCTGATCGATCGCCTTGGCGAAACCGTCGTTTTCATTGCTATCGGTGACACGAGTGGCTTGCGCCTTCACGTTGTCTTCGGCATTTCCCATGGCAAATGACAGGCCGCTTTTGGCAAACATGGCCAGATCGTTCTGCATGTCTCCGATGGTCGCGATGTTGCGCGTTGAAATGTTGAGGCGCTTCGCTAACGTCTCCACGAATGTGCCCTTGTCCTCTCCGGCAGGTGTGATGTCGAGATAATAGCTCTGCGATCGGACAACCTTCGCCTGGCCGGCGAGGGCCACCTGCATCGCCATCTCGCAACGGGCGAGCTTCTCGGGATCGGCGCTGACGCCAACGATCTTGGAGGCGTCGTCTGTGAATTCCTCAAAATCGGAAACCATAACCGGAGCCATTCGGATTGTGTGCTGCTCATGCGGAACGTAGCGGCCATCGTCGCGCGTGATAAGCCAACGGTCCGCGGTGAACAGCCAAATGTCGGTTTCGGAAGTTTTCAGCGCGTCGATCGCTCGTCGGGCGGCCGACGCTGAAATGGCAGTCCTTCGAAGCATCTTGAGGGCGGGATCGATCATCAGACTGCCGTTGAATGCGCCGAGCGGCAGTTGGATATTGAGCGGCTCGATCAGCATTCGCATACCCAAGGGAGGGCGGCTGCTGGTGATCGTGAAGCTGATATCTCTTTCGGCAAGTCGTTTCACCGCCTGGATTGCAGCTTCCGTCAGACGTTTGTCGGGCGTTAGCAGACTTCCGTCAACGTCCGAAATCACGAGGGAAATGCTGTTCATGAGAGTATCCAGCCCGCGTCGAGCATGGTGACGATTCGATCGGTAATTTCGTCCACGCTCGCATCGATGTCGACAACGATCGGTCGCTCATCCTCGGTAGGCTCCTCCAGTGTTGCGAGCTGGCTCTCGAGCAACGCCTGCGGCATGAAATGATCGCCTCTCGCCTTGAGACGGCTCATGATCAGGCTTCTGTCGCCGCGCAGGTAGACGATGCGGGTGTCGCTATGACCTTGCACGAGAATGTCGCGATAGGCGCGCTTGAGCGCGGAGCAGGCCATGATCACGCTCGTGCCGTTTGCACGTCTGCGGCCGATCTCCGCGGCGATGGCGCGTAACCACGGCCGCCTGTCGTCATCGTTCAATGCGATGCCGGCGCGCATTTTATCAATATTGCTTTCCGCATGAAAACGGTCGGCATCCTCAACTATCCATCCCAGTCGTTGTCCTAGCGCAACCGCAATGGTGCTTTTACCAGATCCCGACACGCCCATGACAATCAGCGCGCAAAAGGCGGCATCTCCGCCCGCATTCATGCCGGCGATCCTGCGGCCGCGGCATCGGTCAGCCACGTTGTGATGCCGCTGGAATGTGCGCGTGTACCGGGCAGATCGGCGCCCGCCATGACTTTCGAGAGGATGCCTTGCTTGGCTTTACCGCTGACGAGAAACAGCATCTCGCGTGAGGAGGCCAGCGCCGGGAGCGTCAGGGTGACGCGGGGAACAAAAGGCTCGACGTGCGCGTGGTCCACGCCGACGACCCATCGTTCGGTCTCGTCGAGCGCTCGATCTTCCGGAAACAAAGAGGCGGTGTGACCGTCCGGTCCAAGCCCCATCAAAACGACATCAAAAAGCGGTTTGGCTGCATCGAGACGACGCGCGTTGTAAAAGAGTTGGAGTTCGCGCTCGTAAAGCCGCGCCGTCGTATCCGGATCGTGAGCATCCGTCGGCATAGGATGGATATTTCCCGGCGGAGCGCAACGGTTCAGAAAAAGGTCCCTGGCCATCGCCATATTGTTGCGCTTGTCGTCCGCGCTCACGAAACGCTCGTCCCCAATGAACCAGTGAACGCGGTCCCAGGCGATCCGCGAACGATAGTCCGGGCTTCCCAGCAGCGCGTAGAGCGCTTTTGGGCCGGAGCCGCCGGTCAGGCAAATCGCCGGCCGCGTTGCATTTTCCGCAATCCGGGAGATCATTCGTTCCGCTGCTTCGGTAGCGACTGCTTCCGCATCTGGGAGCACCTGAAACCTGCGGTCCGCCGCGTTAGCGGATGTCATGTCAGCTCGCGCCACTGGTTGCCGTCCCGCGCCAGCAGTTCGTCGGCCTCACGGGGGCCTTCGCTGCCCGCCTTATAGCCCACCAGCCCGTTGGCGCCGGCCTTCTTCCAGGCGTCGAGGAACGGCTGCACCGCCTGCCAGCCGGCCTCCACGCCGTCAGCGCGCTGAAACAGGATGTTGTCGCCGGTCATGCAATCGTAGATCAGGGTTTCGTAACCGGTACTCGGTGCAGCGTGGAAGTAATCCTTGTAGCGGAATTTCATCTCGACGCCGTCGATCGAGATCGTGGGGCCAGGTACTTTGGTATTGAATTGCATCGTGATGCCTTCGGCCGGCTCGATGCCGATGACCAAATAGTTTTGCGACAGCTGGTCCACCGGCGTGCAGCGAAACATCGCGAACGGCGCCTGTTTGAACTTGATGGCCACCTCGGTGCGCTTGAGGCCGAGAGCCTTGCCGGTCCGCAAGTAGAATGGAACGCCGGCCCATCGCCAGTTGTCGATGGTCAGCTTGAGCGCCGCATAGGTCTCGGTGGTGCTGTTGGGCTTGACGTCGGGGGTGTCGCGGTAATCGACGACCGCCTCGTCGCCGACCTGCCCGGCGTAATATTGTCCGCGCACAGAATTTCTCAGCGCCTCCTCCGGCGTTTGCGTCTGGATTGCGGCCAGCACTTCCGCCTTCTCTGAACGCACCGCGTGAGCTTCGAATCGCCTCGGTGGCTCCATGGTCACCAGCGAGAGCAACTGGAACAGATGGTTCGGCACCATGTCTCTCAGTGCTCCGGTAGCGTCGTAGAAGCTGCCGCGATGTCCGACCGACAGCTTTTCGTCGACGGTGATCTGGATATGATCGATGTGGTTGCGATTCCAGATCGGCTCGAACATGCCGTTGGCGAAACGAAGAACAAGGATGTTCTGGACGGTCTCCTTGCCGAGATAGTGGTCAATCCGATAGATCTGATGTTCGTTGGCGATCTTTAGCAGCCTGGCGTTGAGCGCTCTGGCAGACGCAAGATCGGTGCCGAAAGGCTTTTCGACCACTAGGCGACGCCACGTGCCGTTTGTCTCTCGCAGTAGACCGACGCGGCCAAGTTGTTCTGCGATCGGTGCAAAGGCTGTCGGCGGCACGGCAAGATAGAACAGGCGATTGCCGCACGTCCCCGTTCTTGTCTCAAGCCTTTCACAGGCCTTGCTCAGCGTATCGAATGAGGATGGATCGGAGGGGTCGGCTTCGACGCACGTCAGGCAATTAAGCACCTTGTCGGCAATTTCGGTTTTGACCGGCCGCGTGGCATGCTTTTTCAAACCCTCCATCAGGCTTTGCCGAAGATCGTCTTCCGACATCTGCTTGCGGACGATACCGACGAGGCAAAACTGCTCCGGCAGCAAGCCGGATTCGGCAAGATTGTAGAGTGCCGGAATGATCAGGCGATGGGTGAGATCTCCGGTGACACCAAAAATGACGAAGCAGCATGGCTCCGGGTTGCGCGGCTTGTTGCTTGCGACCGTCATCAACTCGCGGTCCTCCCCTTTGTAGATGGATCGGTTTCTCCTGGCTCCTTGTGCCCCCCGAATCCCTCTCGCATCGCCGAGAGGATTTTCTCTGCGAACGTATGTTGCTGACGCGAGCGAAAGCGCGCGAACAGTGCGGCCGTTAGAACTTCGGCCGGAACGGCTTCATCAATGGCGGCGTTGACCGTCCAGCGACCCTCGCCGGAATCTGCGACAAATCCCGAGTAAGCCTCGAGAGTCTCGCTGCGGGCCAACGCAGAAGCGGTGAGATCGAGCAGCCAGGATGAAATCACACTGCCGCGGCGCCACACCTCGGCAATATCTGCGAGGTCAAGCTTGAACCGATGATGCTCTGGCAGCGCATTGGTGTTCGCGTTTTTGAGAATGTCGAAGCCTTCGGCAAAGGCCTGCATCAGGCCGTATTCGATTCCGTTATGAACCATCTTGACGAAATGGCCGGAGCCAACGGGCCCCGTGTGGAGGTAGCCTTGCTCGACGCGCGGATCACGGCCGTCGCGGCTCGGCGTTCCCGGAATGCCGCCGCGTCCGGGCGCCAGCGACGCGAAAATCGGGTCGAGACGATCAACCACGGCCTTGTCGCCGCCGATCATCATGCAATACCCGCGTTCCAAGCCCCAAACTCCGCCGCTGGTGCCTACATCGACATAGTAGATGCCCTTGTCGCGCAGCGTTCTCGCGCGCCGGATATCGTCCTGCCAGAAGGTATTGCCGCCATCGATGATGACATCATCTTTATCGAGCAGCCCGGCGATCGTCGCGATGGTGGACTCCGTAATCGCTCCGGCGGGCAGCATGATCCAAATGGCGCGCGGCTTTTCGAGCTTGCGGACGAAGTCTTGGAGATCAATCGCGCCTGAGGCTCCCTCCGCGGCAATCGCGGCGACGGCCTGGTCGCTGATGTCATAGACGACGGCCTGATGACCTCCCTTTTTCATCAGGCGGCGAACGATGTTGGCCCCCATTCGCCCCAGTCCGATCATACCTATCTGCATTGGTCCGATCCCTCCTCCGGGAGCCCCTCGTGGTCTGGACATTCCACGGGCGGTCCGATGGTTCAATGATGCGTGCGGTTCACGGTATGGCCCAACACCTCGGGTGTTTCAGGAAGATTGGCGAATGTGGATCGCGATGAACGACGGCAAGGAGCAAGATCCCAGCTTGACGCGGCTGGCGAACGTTTGTTTCCTGACGCAACGTCACAACCTGACGCGTCATGGCCATGGTCACATGAGAGCTCGGCTGATCGCCTCGTCGAGCCGCGACAAGCCGGATTGAAGATCTCCCTTGAGATGCACGCGAAGCGCTCGCCGTCCCCGCCGGGTGAGCACATCGAAATCGCCGCGCGCCTGCGCAGCCTTGATAATACTGAAGCTCGTTTTCCGGCCGGGAATCTTCAAATCCCGTGGGTCGTCGGCGGTGATCTGGAGAAAAACGCCGCTGTCGGGACCGCCTTTGTAGGCCTGGCCAGTCGAATGCAGGAAACGTGGGCCGAACTCGGCACAGGTGGCGACTTTCTTCCGGTCGCGAACGGCGAGGCGCATCCGCTGTAGATCACCGATGTGTTCGTCATCGCGCGCGACGTAAGCCAGAAAGGCGACATAATCGCCGGGCTCTGCGCGCGCGAGATGCGCCTTGAGCCACGAGGATAGCTCACCGTCGCCGCCCTTCTCGCGTAACGCGCGCGCATTCTCAGCGTCGGTGTAAAGATCGAAGCCGGCGGCGGAAATCGCCGGCTTTTCCTTGGGAAGCCTGCCCGTTTTCTCGAAGGCTGACGTCAATTCGCGAGTCCTGACCTTGGCAGCTTCGACGTCAGGCTGATCGAACGGATTGATGCCGAGAACCGAGCCGGCGACTGCGACGGCCATCTCGAACCGGAAAAATTCCTGACCGATCTGATCGACCGAGTTCATCACGATCCGGACCACCGGATGTCCAGCGCTTTCGAGCGCGCGCAATTTCTCATCATGAGCGGCATCCTCTTCATCCGCCGTGCGGATATCGATGAAGAAGCGGTCATTACCGTAAAGGTTCGCATCGGCGAGCGGTTCGCCGTCGATCGGAATAAGGCCCTTGCTCTCCTTGCCGGTCGATTCGGCGATCAGTTGCTCGGCCCATGCACCAAAATCAGCGATTTTCGGAGACGCCAGAATAGTGACCTTGTCACGGCCTTCGCGCCCCGCGAGACCCATGGCTAATCCGAGCTGAACGCCAGGATTGTCATGCGGTGGGACCTGGGCGCCACAGGATCGCACCATGACGAGTGCATTCTCGAGCAATCCTGTCACATCGATTCCCGCTGTTGCCGCCGGGACCAGGCCGAAAGGAGACAGGATCGAATAGCGGCCGCCGATTGCGGGATCGCCGTGGAAGGTGCGCGCGTAGCCGAGCTTCGCCGCTTCCTCGTCAAGCGAGGACCCCGGATCGGTGATCGCGATGAAGCGGTGGCCGGCTTTGTCGGCGCCGATGGCCTTGGCCACCCGCGCATGAAAATAGTCTTTCAGTGCATTTGGTTCTGTCGTTCCGCCGGACTTGCTGGACACGATGAAGACAGTCCTGTCGACGTCGATTGCGGCTTCAAGCGAACGAATCTGGGTGGGATCGGTTGAGTCCAGCACATGTAGTTTCGGGAAACCTGCTGCCTTCGGAAAGGTCTTCGCCAGCACCTCCGGACCCAGGCTTGATCCGCCCATGCCGAGGACAACCGCGTCGGTGAATTTTTGCTTCTTCACTCGCTGCGCGTAGTCCTCGTAGTCAGCTGCCCGATTAAACTCGGCGGCAGGACTCGTCAGCCAGGCCAGCCATTTGTCTTCGTCCGCGCCGGTCCACACCGACTTATCCTGCTGCCATAGCTTGCGGACGGTGCCGGCGGCTCGCCAGTCATCCGCCTCTGCTTCGACGGATTTCGCCGTGGCGGGGTCCAGCGACAAGGTCTGTCGGTCGATGGCAGAACCGAGAATCTTTTCCCGCTTCCGGGCGACGGCGCCGAGCAATTTGTCGGCCGCGTCCGCGAACAGCCGCACGCCCTCTTTCACGAGGTCCCGGGTGATCGCATCGAGCGAGATTCCGGCTTCCGCGAGCGCGGTGAGCACTTGCCGTGCGTCATCCAAACTTTCCTCGAGGCTATCGCGCAGCTTGCCGTGATCGCGGAAGGCCTCAAGGGTCGCCGGCGGCACAGTATTGACAGTGTCTGAACCGATCAACTCCTCAACGTAGAGGACGTCACGGTAGTCCTTGTTCTTGGTCCCGGTCGAAGCCCATAGCAGCCGCTGCGGTCTGGCGCCTTCGGCTTCCAGCTTTTGCCAGTCTTCGCCGGCAAACAGCCGCTTGTAATCCTGATAGGCGAGCTTGGCATTGGCAATCGCGACCTGGCCCTTGAGCGCGGCAAGACGCGCTTTCTCCGCAGGATCGTTGGCTTGCGCGATCTTTTCGTCGAGCTGCTTGTCGGCAGCGCTATCGATTCGGCTGACGAAGAAGCTGGCGACGCTTGCAACATGTGCGGGATCCCCGCCATTTCGGACATATTCTCGAAGCCCGGCCTGATACGCCTCAGCTACCTCGACGTAGACCTTTTGGGAGAACAACAACGTGATGTTGATGCTGATGCCCTCGGAAATCAGGTGACGGATCGCGGGCAAGCCATTCGGCGTCGCCGGCACCTTGATCATCAGGTTTTTGCGGTCGACGGCCTTCCACAGCCTCTTAGCTTCGGCAATCGTCGCCTTGGTATCGTTCGCAAGATACGGCGAAACCTCAAGACTGACGAAACCATCGGCGCCATGGAGCCGATCGTAGACCGGCCGCAACACATCGGCGGCGTGCTGGATGTCCTCTACGGCGAGCCGCTCGTAGAGATCGGCGACCGATCGGTCGCCGTTTTTGAGCAGGCTGACTATAGCGCTGTCATATTCGTCCGAACTCCCGATTGCCTTCTCGAAAATTGAGGGATTGGAGGTAACCCCGCGTATTCCGTCGTTCTCGACAAGATGCTTCAAATCACCCTTGTTTATGAAACCGCGCGCAAGGAAATCGAGCCAGATGGCCTGGCCGTGGTTCTGGAGTTCACTGACAGGGTTCATGACGTTCTTCTTTGTTCGAGGACGCGCGCCGTTTAGGAAAATTCCCATAACCCGCTGCAAGCCAGGTTATGTCGACATGACGAAGAAAAGATAGCCTGATCAAGAGCGGGACTCGGTGCTAACGTTTGAGGCGGAATATTGATCCGCGTATGGATTACTAGGAGCTTGAAACGGGACGGACGCAATTTTGCGACAAATAAAGCCTATTGCAGTGCAGGCTTGTCGTTCGATAAAAAACTTGTGAGAACGGCGGACTCAAGGCCCACCCCGTTATGGATTGTTCATGCCCCGATATTTTTTTAACACCCGCATCGGAAGCGACCTGATTCTGGATCCGGAAGGCGAGGATTTGCGCGATCCCGACCAAGCCTGGCGTGCCGCCCGAACGACGATCCGCGAAATTCTCAAGTCGGACGGCGAACAGAAGGCGATCCTCAATGCAGTGCTGGAAGTGACCGACGCCACCGGTGAAATCGTCCTCGAATTTCCGTTCACCGAAGCCATCCTGGACTAGGTCAGCCGGTCTTCCACGCGGCATTGACCGGCACGGAACGGTCGGCCAGTCGTAGCTTGATCGAAAGGTTGTTGAATGGCCAGCGTCTTTGATTTCTGCGCGAACACGCTGGCCGGCGAGCCCTGCGCGTTGAGACAGTTCGAAGGCCGCGTCCTTTTGATCGTGAACACTGCGAGCGCCTGCGGCTTCACGCCGCAATACAAGGACCTAGAGGAACTATATCGCGCGATGAACCCGCGCGGATTTTCCGTTCTTGGCTTCCCCTGCAATCAGTTCGGCAAGCAGGAACCGGGGTCGTCCACTGACATCCAGCAGTTCTGCGCTACCACGTATGACGTGACCTTTCCGATGTTTGAAAAGATAGATGTCAACGGGGCGGACGCGCATCCGTTGTTCAAGCATCTGAAGAACGAGAAGCCGGGTCTGCTGGGCGAGTCAATCAAGTGGAATTTCACAAAGTTTCTCGTGGACCGGCAGGGGAGGGTGGTCGCTCGCCACGCTCCGACCACCAAACCCAAAAAACTAACCGAAGAAATCGAGGCCCTGCTTTGACCGACCAGACCGCGAATGACCGGCTGCCCGACCGTTTGTCGACCGATCCGCGCAGCGCCTATTACGATGCTGAGATTCTGTCGCGCGATATCGGTATCCGTTTCAAGGGTGTCGAAAAAACCAACGTCGAGGAGTATTGTGTCAGCGAAGGCTGGATACGTGTTGCCGCCGGCAGTGCCAAGGATCGCCACGGTAATCCGTTGACCATCAAGCTCAGCGGCACGGTTGAACCCTACTTCCGGACTGGGGGGTAGGATTTGTTTCTATCGGCACGGCTTTGGGCATACGTGCAGCACAGTTCCTCCTCGCTTGCTGTGGGTTCACGCTGTAAGCAGGCCTAGAGTCTTTCACCGTTTCATGGAAACGGTAAAAGACTCCAGCTTTTTGATTTGACGCGTTTTCTTCACGCGAACCGGATTCCACTTCGCTCGAAAACGCTAGCTTTCCTACGATCGTTTCCGAAAGTTCAGCCATGCCCATCGCGATTCCGTCGTGGCTCCTGCCGATCCTGATGCTGTTCTGCTCGAACGTTTTCATGACTTTCGCCTGGTATGGGCATCTGAAATTCAAGGAAAGTCCGCTTTCTCTGGTCATTCTGGCCAGCTGGGCTATCGCGTTTTTCGAGTACTGGCTCGCGGTGCCAGCCAATCGCTGGGGTAGCTCGGTCTATTCGGCGGCCGAGCTCAAAACCATTCAGGAAGTAATTACACTTGTCGTGTTCGCCGGCTTCTCCGTGCTGTATCTGAAACAGCCGTTGAGCTGGAATCACGGTCTGGGCTTTGCGTTCGTTGCCCTCGGCGCATTTTTCATTTTTCACAAGTGGTGATTGCGTACTGTAGCGCGGATATAGCGTTTTCGAGCGAAGTGGGTGCCAGTTCGCGTGAAGAAAACGCGTCAAAACATAAAGATAGAGTCTTTCACCGTTTCTATGAAACGGTGAAAGACTCTAGATTAGCTCTGTCCGCTGCAATTCATTGATTTCCTGACGTTCAATCGCTGCTTGATCGGCAAAGCCGCGCACTCGCTGCTCGCAACGCCAGGCGTTTCCATCGCGCGTGATCGAAAACAGGTTGTAAGCGGCAGGTGGATAATGCCGGTGCGGCATCGCGGATGCCGACGGCACACCGATGGCGGGGATCCGGCCGTGCGGTCCCTCGAACCACATGGTCGAATGGATATGATCATGGCCGTGCAGGATCAGGTCCACGCCGCGCCGCTTCAGAAGAGCCAGAAGTGCGTCGGCATCCGTCAGTCGTTTGTACGAATCTTTCGAAGACAGCGGATGGTGGATCAGCAGCACGCGAAAGTTCGGATCGCTCTCAAGCTGTGAGAGACCGCGGTCCAGCGCATCGAGCTGGTCGGACCCCAGCCGCCCAGTGGCCATGAAGGGACCGGTCGGTACCGACGAAGACACGCCGATCAGCGTCAGCGGCCCTCTGCGTCGCAGGAACGGAAAGGAAAGCGGCGTCCCTTCGCGGACGCTATCGCCGCGCATATATTCCTTCCATTCGGAAATCTGTTTTTTCGTCGGGCGAACGTAGGCATCGTGATTGCCGGGCACGAGGGTGACGTCGTGTGGGGTGCCGACGTCGCCCAGCCATGCGCGCGCCTGCGTGAACTCGTCCGGAAGTGCGAGATTGATGAGATCGCCGGTGACCGCGATGTGATCGGGCGATTGCGCCTTGATATCGGCGACCACAGCGTCCAGCACATCGCGCCGATGGATGGCGTGACGGCCGCGTTTCCAGTTTAGATAGCCGATCGCGCGCTTGCCTATGAGCTGATGCAGTCGCGGCGGAGGCAGCGGTCCAAGGTGCGGATCGGACAGGTGCGCGAGCGTGATGGTTGTCATCAGGGGCTGCCGATCAAAGCGCCGGCGGGGAGTGCCATCGCGCCGCCGCCTGCGATCTTGAATGTTGCCCGCCGCGATGGCGAGCCTCTGTCCCTGTCATGAAGCTGCTTCACCTTTACCTCGTACCCGGTATCTCGTACCCGGGAATATTCTGAAGTTTTGGCAAGAGCACCGCTAGGATGCAAGCGATCATGCAAGAGCGAGTCGTCGCGTCGCGGATTCGGGGGCTAAGCGTCATGAATTTCCACCGTCTGCGGTGCTTTTGCGAGCCCGCGTTACGCCGGCTATTTCACCTGTACTTCCGGTTCGCCCGCGGCATGACGCTCGGCGTGCGCGGCGTGGTGCTCGACGCCGACAACAGGGTCTTTCTGGTCAAGCATGGCTATGTGGCGGGCTGGCATCTGCCCGGCGGCGGCGTCGAGGTCGGCGAGACGTCACGTATGGCGCTGCAACGCGAACTCATTGAAGAAGGGCGAATCGAAATACACGGCGAACCGGCGTTGCACGGTATTTTTTTCAACAGCCACGTTTCGCGGCGCGATCATGTCGCTGTCTACGTCGTCAGGGACTTCCGGCAGGATCGCAAGCCCGAACCAAATCGGGAGATCATCGATTGCGGTTTTTTCGCCGTCGATGCCTTGCCGGCCGAGACCACAGTCGGCACGCGGCTCCGAATCGCGGAAGTCCTTCATCATGAGCCGCCGGTACTCACCTGGCGCAGGTGATCGGCCCGGCCGCAATCGGCGGCAGGCGATGGACCGCGCCCGTGACAGATGCTATCCGCCTTCCTCATGTCCGATCTCTCCCTCACTCTCCTGACCGAAACCGCCAATGACGCGCAGGCTATCGAGCGTCTGCACGAACGCACCTTCGGTCCCGGTCGTTTCGTGCTCAGCGCTTACCGCCTGCGCGAGCATGTTGATCATTTGCTGGACCTCTCCCTGACCGCCCACATCGGCACTCTGCTGGTCGGCTCGGTTCGATTGTTGCCGGTCTGCATCGGCGACACGCCGGCGCTGCTCCTCGGTCCGCTGACGGTCGAGCCGCCGTTCCGTGGCCGCGGCATTGGCCGCGCGATGCTCGAGCGCGCGCTCGGCGACGCGAAAGCGAAAGGGCACCGTCTCATCGTGCTTGTTGGCGACGAATCCTATTACGGTCGCGTCGGTTTCAAGATGATCCCGAAAGGCCAGGTCGACATGCCAGGTCCGGTGGACCGGGCCCGCCTGTTGGTATGCGAGCTGGCTCCTGGTGCGTTCGACGGAGTCTCGGGCATGATCCGGCCTGACTGGAGGTTCGCGTGGGAGGGGGCGGACCAGAGCCAATGAACAGAAGTCAAATTCAAGCATCATGGCCGGAACAATCCGGCCATGATGAAAGCCTGCTTAATACTTCACGTTTGCGAATATCCGTACGTTCAGTCCCGGCAGCAACACCTGGTCCTTGTTGAAGGCGACGGCATTGCGAATTTGCTCGTTCAGCAGATTGTCGCCGGCGAGACCGATGGTCACCGGCTGCCCGCCCCACCAGTTGTTTCTGGGCAGCGTGGTCGTATAGCTGACCTCGGCTCGCAGCCGGTTGTAGCCGGGGGTAGGCGTCTCGACGCCGCTCACGTCGTTCTGTGCGAAGGCATGGAGCAGGTTGATGCGAGCCAGCCAGTTGGCGCCGTGGTAGTAGATACCTCCTCCCAGACGCTGCGGCGGAATTCGCGGTACGTTGGAGCCGTCCGTGAAGGTCGCGCGGACAATGTCATACTGTCCCTCGATGCCGAAGAGGCCGTTCCACACCGGCAGAACGTCGTATTGAAACTGGAATTCGCCGCCGCGGAAAACGGCATCGGTCTGGGAGTAGATGGCCTGCTTCAATTCCAGACCCGGTCCGGCCACGCACGCCGTTTCGTCGCAGGTGTTGCCGGTCAGGCGCCGGTAGATGAAGCCGTTGAACCGCGTATAATAGCCGGTCAGTTCGAACCGCAGCGGCCCCGTCGCTCGGCGTAATCCGGCCTCGATCGACTTCGCGGTCTCGATGCCGAGATTCGGATTGCCGATGTCATAGGTTATCGTCGCATCATGCACGCCGCGGGAGAATAGCTCCGCTGGCTTCGGCGCGCGTTCGACGTATTGTCCGGTCAGGCTCGCCACCAGATTCCAGGGCAGGTTCTGAATCAGACCGACACTGGTGCTTTTTGGCGTGAAGTTCAGGGCCCGCGGCGTTGCGGCACCGATCACGCCCGGATCGACGGTGAGGTCGAACAGTTCGGGCATGGTGCTCGGAGTTGAGCCATTGAGGTTCACGTGTTCGATCCGACCGGCGACCTGTGCCTTGGTCGTGTCGCTGAACGTGAACTCGTTGAAGATATAGCCAGCGAACCTTCCATTGCTGTTCGGATCCCACAGGCCGTTGAGCGGGCTAAACGGATCGTCGGGACTCGGCGCGGTCAGTTCCTGGTGCGACCCCTGGACGCCGATCGCGGTTGTCAGAGCAGCGAAGCGCAGGTTGGTCTGAGCGAACTGCACTTCCATCCGGCCTTCCTGCTCCTTGTTGGTGAATGTCTGGCGAACGCCGTCGCTGGCCGGATCAGCTGCGTCGGCAAGGGCGAGTTCATTGTGCTTGTAGTCGGTCGCGCCGACCCAGAACCGAATGGCATCGACCGCCGCCGCATCGGGCCGATATTCGCCTTTTGCGGCGAATTTGGTCTGATGCGCGTTGATCCGGGTGCCGAGCTCTTCGCCCTCTTGGCCTGGAATGTGGTACAGGCTGTTGTTCTGCGTGATCGCGGCTCCGACGAATCCGCCGTCGAACAAATACGAGCCGCCGACTGAAGCTCCATTGGAGTCGGTCGCGGTGTTTTTCTGCACGCCGCCGGGGATCGCATAGTCCTCGGTCCGCCGTGCGAAGGCGTCGGCGTGAATCGCCACGTTGTTGCCGCCGGCATCGAGCAGAACCGCGCCTTCACGACCGTTGTTCACGCTCGAGACCGCTCCTCGTGTCTCTACGTTCACGCAGCCAGGGGGAGTCGGCAGTTGCGGCGCCTTGACGGCATAACCGTAGGTTTGCGTTGTCAACGGTGCCGCGCATGGCGTGGTTTCGGGAATGCGATTGTTGCTGGCGCTGACCATTCCGCCGATGGCCGTCGAACCGTAACGCAGCGCCGCCGGGCCGCGAATGACCTCGACCTGATTGGTCGAAAGCGGGTCAATCGGCACGAAATGGTCCTCGCCGAGATCGGACGCACCGTTGCTTCCGATACCGTTCTCCACGATGCCGACGCGATTGACGTCGAGGCCGCGGATGATGGGCCGGCTCGATGCGCCGGGGGCGAAGGATGAGCCGGTGATGCCCGGCTTGTTGTTGAGCAGGTCGCCCAGCGTCGCGGCCCCGTTGCGCCGAATCTCTTCGTTGGTGACGACGGTCACGGTCGCGAACTGATCGGTCACGATGGGCAACGTGCCCTGCAGATTGGCGGGAGTTGCCGGCGGCGCGGTGCGGGCTACCTCGGGTTGCCGGGGCGTAGGAGCCCTGGTCGTGCCACGGCGAGCCGTGCGCGCGGGTGTCGTCCGAGTCGGCCGTGCGTGGCGCACGATCGGACTGGGCGCGTTGACCACGATTCCGGGCAGGGCCGTTTGGGCGGAAACGTCATCGGAGAACACCACGGCAAGGGCCGGAAGCGACACTGCGCTGAGGCGCGCCAGTGTGAGAAAACGACTGGGAGAAAGGGACATCCTGCGGATCCTGGTACGGCCGGCTTCCGCTCATTGGCGTTCGTATGGCCGTCAAAGTCGATAAACTTGCGAAGTTCCTCGGCAATGGGTTGCGCAGCGCGCTATTGCCGGATCGACATCAGGACGAAGGAGGGGCGCGTGGTTGGAAGGCGATAGGCCGCGATTCAAGGTGATTGAACTCGGCTTCGATCACTAGATGAAGGAAATTACAGGCGTCGGGCAACAGCAAAACAGGAGGCCCGGTGAACAGCATCGTGCCCGCCAGCGCCATGACGGCGCAAACGGCGCATCGGTCGCGTTCCTGATCGTCACCTGTCGGTCCGGCCGGACTCGTGACGAACGTTTTGGCGGAATTGGTTAGAACTGCGTGTTGCGGGTCTACGGTCGCACCGGTTCGGGCAGCGGCCGGGTCGCTGGCTGGCACGGATGCGTTGGTTTGCACCGAGGTCGGTGCCTCAAGGGCGGCAGCACCGTGATGATGCCCGAACGACAGGACAAACTGGATCGCAAGCGCGAACAGCGCAAGCCGCGATCCGTGTTTGATGTTCGACCGGAACCACTTCATTGCAACGTGTCCACGCCTTCGCGGTATCTCAGACGTTACAATATAACATCCGGGTTCCGGCCGGATGTCAACGGCGACCTAATGGGACGGCCCAAAGACGTGGTCGCCAGTGCGAGACTGTGTGGTTTGTGCAACGGATCACAGGAGTGGATTGGAGCTCAGCGTCCTTCCCGAAGCCAGGTTGCGGCAAAGGCGCCCAGCAGCAACAGCAGGCCGATCACTCCGGAGAACACAGGCAGCACGCCGACGCCGCGGACCACGCTGGCGTCACGAATCCGCACGCCCAACCAGCCCTCGCCGCGAAACACGCTTGAGGCGCGCACCGGAACGATGCGCGGAACGTCGATGCTCGAGCCGTCCGCGATCCGCCGGGCGTCACCACCGCTGGCCTGCGCGAGCGGTTTAATCTCGTCCACGGTTGACGTAACCGCCGAGAATTCCTTCGGATTGGCCGGGCCGACATTGACCAGAGCTTTCAGCGTGCCGTCGGTCGCCTGCCATAATCCGAGTTCGTCCGCCATCAATCCCGTCTCCCACAAGCCGGGTTCGGCGGCCTTCAGTAACAGTTCGCGAGTCTTGCCGGAGGGCGAGGTCACAGTGACCGGATTGACGGTGTCGGCCATGGTCTGGCGCTGCACGATGAGATCCTTGCCGTGAACTTTAAGTCGCAGCGTCTCTTCCTCGAGTTCGGGCTGCTTCATCAGCCAGTGCGACATCCGCCGGAGCAGATCGAGATGCGGGCCGCCGCCCTCATAGCCCCGTGCCCACAGCCAGATATGATCCGACAAGAGCAGCGCCACCCGGCCTTCGTCATACCGCGACAGCAATAGCAAGGGCTGGCCGTCGGCACCGGTCATAACTGGTGGCACCGAAACGTTGCGGGTGTCGACTTCGCGGAAAAATCGGCTCCAGTGCGGCGGATCACTCGCGGAGCCTTCGAGCCCCCGGGTGACAGGATGACGCTTGCCGGCGTCGCTCAGCCGGGCATGGAACGGCTTTTCGGTGACGCCGACCGGTTCGGCGGGCAGCACGGTGTCCAGCGGCGTCCGCCAGATGCTGGTGGTCGAGGCGTAGTCGGGGCCGGCCGAAACCAGCACCGCGCCCCCCGCGCGCACGTAACGCGCGATGTTGTCGAAATAGGCGGTCGGCAGCACGCCCTGGCGCGCGTAGCGGTCGAAGATGATGAGCTGAAATTCGTTGATCTTCTCCTGAAACAGCTCGCGCGTTGGAAAAGCGATCAGCGACAGTTCGTGGATGGGCGTGCCGTCCTGCTTCTCGGGCGGACGCAGAATCGTGAAGTGAACCAGATCGACGCTGGGGTCCGACTTCAAAAGGTTGCGCCATGTGCGTTCGCCCGAATGCGGCTCGCCCGATACCAGTAGCACTCTAAGCTTGTCGCGGACGCCGTCGATCGGCACCACGGCGCGATTGTTGACGGGCGTCAGTTCGTTCTCCAACGGCGAGACTTCGATCTCGACGATGTTCTGTCCGGCATGTTTGATGTCGACATCGACGTTGACGGTTTCCCCGCTCAGAACGGTACGCTCGCTGATCACTTCGCCGTCGCGGCGCACCACTGCTTTCGCGCGCTCGCCGCTGACGCCCTGGTCGTCGAGTCGATAGGTGACGGTCTGGGTCTGTCCGACAATACCGAAACGCGGCGCGGCAACGATCGCGACGCGGCGGTCGCGTTCGTCCGTGTGGCCGGTGATCAGGGCATGGACCGGCGCCTTAAATCCCAGGGCAGAGACGTTGCCCGGAATGTCGTGAACGCGCCCGTCGGTGATCAGGAAGGCGCCTGCGACGCGGTCGGTCGGCACATCGGACAGGGTCGAGGAAAGCGCCGAAAACAGCTTGGTGCCGTCGGTCTCGCCATCCGCCTGGCCTGCATCGACGACGCGGACTTCAAGTCCCTTGATCTGCTTGAGGCGGTCGACCAGCGCTTCGCGCGTCTTCGCGGCCTGATCGGTGCGGTCGCCGAAATTCTGGCTCGGGCTTTTGTCAACGATGACGGCGGCCACCGAGGACAGCGGTTCGCGCTCCTCCCGGGTGAACGACGGATTGGCGAGCGCGAGCAGGATCAGCGCCAGCGCCGCCACCCGTACCGCCGCGCCGCGCGCGCGGCCGACCAGGAGCAGCACCGTGATCACGACAATCGCGGCGGAGGCGCTCCACAGCACGATCATGGGAACAAGGGGGGTGAAGGCGATGCCGTACTGCATGCTGCGGTCCTATTGCCCCAGCCGTTCGATCAGCGCGGGAGCATGAACCTGGTCGGCCTTGTAGTTGCCCGTCAGCGTATACATCACGATGTTGACCCCGGCACGGAACGCGAATTCGCGCTGACGCGGCTCGCCCGGCGAGAGCGGCAGCATCGGTTGGCCGTCGGGACGCATGGCCCAGGCGCCCGCGAGATCGTTCGAGGTGATGATGATCGGCGAAACGCCGTCGCCGCCGCGCGCCGGCCGTGAGCCCGCTTCGTCATCCTCATTGCGCGGCAGGGCCTCGACCCAGGTCTGGCCGGTGGTGAAGCGGCCCGGAAAATCGTGCAGAAGATAGAACGTCTTGGCCAGCACATGCTCATGCGGCACGGGTTCGAGCTCGGGGATGTCGAGCGACGTCAGGATGACGCGCAGTTGTTGCATTCCAGGCGTCCGGGATTCGCCATCCGGCCCCGGCAACGCATCGATCGCATCTCGGGTGTCGAACAGAATGGTGCCGCCCTGCTTCATGTAGGCGTCGATCTTATCGAGAGCGTTTTGCGGCGGCTTCGGCGCGCCCGGCACGACCGGCCAGTATATCAGCGGGAAGAATGCCAGTTCGTCGCGTGCCGGATCGACGCCGACCGGATCGCCGGCTTCAAGCGCCGTGCGTTGCGCCAGAAACAATGTAAGTCCGCTCATCCCGGCCTTGACGATGGCGTCGACCTCCGGGTTGCCGGTCACGACATAGGCGAGCCGGGTCTGGGAGGTGGCCTTCGTGGCAAACTCGTCGCTGGCGCTGTCGGCGCGCGAAAGTGAAGGCGCCATCGCCATCGTCGGCAGAGCAAGCGCGACGACCAGCGCCGCTTGAGCCGCGCGGCGACGCAGCAGCATGGCCATGCCGCCGCCAAGCAGCGCCACGATGACGGCGTCGGCCAGAAACAGCGCGAGCGCCGAGGACAGCAGGATACCTCGCAGATCATGCGGTTCGGCGTTGGTGAAACTCGCCCGTCGCGCCGTGAGGTTCGAAGTGTCGAGCGGCACGATCCGGTCGGTCGCCGCCAGCGTGTTGACAGCAATCGGCCCGTCGGCGGGGCCGTAGAACCCCGGTGGATGCTCAATGGTGCCGCGGCCGCGATAGTCGGCCCGCAAGGGTTTGACGGAGGCGGGCGGGGGTCCGAAAGCGCCGAAACCGTCGAGCGTCCGCAGCGGCGCGACGGTTTCCGCCTTGGCATTGGCGTCTGCGGTTCTGCCTGTGTTTGCGGTGTAGCCGGAAGCATCCACGATACGCCGCAGCATCTCGACGAAAGTGCCGGACATTGGCAGATCGGACCAGCGCATGTCGGCGCTGATGTGGAATAGCGCCAGCAGGCCTTTGCCGCGGCGCTCGCCGGTCACCAGCGGCGTTCCGTCGACGAGAGAGGCCCAGCTCTTGGCCGCGAGCCTCGCATCCGGTTCGGCGAGCACCTGCCGGTTGACGGTCACGTCGTTCGGCACCGGAAGCGCCGCGAACGGTCCGTCCGCGGCGAAGGCAGCGAGATGCTGCGGGTTTTCCCAGGTCATGCTGCCACCGAGGCTGCGGCCACCATGCCGCAATTTTACGGGGACCAGATCGTCGTCTGCCTGCGCCAGGCGCGGCCCCGCGAACCGCACCAGCACGCCGCCATGTTTGATCCAATCGTCGATCCGATGGCGCAGTTCCGGGGACAGCGCTCCAACGTCGGCCATTACGATCATTGACAGCTTCTGATCCAGAAATTGGGTGATGATCTGCTGCGGGGCTCCCTTGTCGCCGAGCCGGACATCGGCGAACGGCGCCAGCGCGCGGCTCAGGTAGAAAGTCGATGCAAGCAACGGCTGCGCCCTCTCGGTGCTCGATCCGCTGACCACGCCGATGGCGCGTCGGCGCCAGCGCTTGTCGAGCAATTGCACCGCGCCCGCCGATCGCTCCCCCGCGATCTCCAGCCGGGCGATATCGTTGCGCAACTCCAGCGGCAGGTCGAACGCGGCTTCTGTTTCGCGATCCTGAGGCGCAAACACATATTGCGTCTCGCCGATCGGCGCCCCTTTCTGGTCGAGCGCACGGACAACCCCGGCGGCCGGGCCGTTCGCGTTGGCGCGTAGCACCTTCACGGTCATCCGGGCCGCGGCATTTTCTGCCGCGGTCAGCGCACGGGCGGGCAGCGTGCCGCCTTCGACGATGGTGAGGGAACGGTCGCCGATCACCTCGCGAAGTCCGTCGACGAATTCCGTCCCACGCCCGCTGTCGATGCCATCGGTCAGCCACGCGATATCGCTGTCGCCCGTCGCGTTCAGGAAGCGTTTAAGCGCCGGCAGCGTTTCGACGCGGTCGACCGCGAATGGCTTCGGAGCAAGCTGCCGCAGCGTGACGCGCGCGGTTCCGGCGGACATCAGCGTGATGTCTTGCGCCGGGTCCGACAAGGGCACGATAGCAACGCCCCGCCGGTTGCTGTCGGCCTCAGTGATCAGTTGATCCGCCGCCTTGATCCGCATCTCCCAGCTCGATGCGGCGCTCCAGCCATCGTCGAGCAGGATCGTTAAGGGCGCGGCGCTACGGGCTGCGCCGGTATTAGGATTCCACACCGGACCGGCAGCAGCGAGAATCACCAGCGCCGCCGCCGCAAGCCGCAATGCCGTCAGCCACCACGGCGTGCGCGAAGGCGTGTCTTCCTTCGGTGCGATATCGAACAGCAGTCGTGTCGGCGGAAAATCGATGCGACGCGGGCGCGGCGGCATCACACGAAGCAGCCACCATAGAAGCGGCAGGCTGAGCAGGCCGAGCAGCATCAGCGGTTGCAGGAATGACAGCGGAAGCGCCGACATCATGCGGTGGGCCCCGCTTTGGCCGCGATGACGCCGCTTCCCCTGCTCGCCATCATGCCGCCGTGGAGGAACAACAGCAGGTCCGCCGCGGACCGGTCGGTGGTGTGGGTCGAGAACAGCCAGTCGAGCGTTCTGGTCTCAGAGCGGATCTGGTCGCGATGCAGTGCCACGCGCGCGACGTAGTCTCCGGCCCATCGTTCGGCGCGGCCCGCAGTGATGGCCCGCCCGTCCTCGGGTTCGACGAATTCGACGCGCCCCGAATAGGGAAATGTCTCCTCGGCGGGGTCGACCACCTGTAGCAGCGTGCCATGTGCCCCCGAAGCCGACAATCCGGCCAGCATGGTCCGGATATCGGCGATCGGTGACCAGAAGTCCGACAGCACCACGATCTCCGACCGGGCCGATGGCACGAACGAGGGCGGCAGACTGGCGCGCGCGAGATCGTCATGGAGCATCGCCTGGGCTATTCTGTCGATGACGTTGCGGTTCGCGGTTGGATTTATCAGCCCGGGAACGCCGACGCGTTCACCGCCGGCCACCAGCAATTCAGCCAGTGCGAAGGTGACGATCAAAGCGCGCTCGAGCTTGCTGTCGCGCGCATTTCGGGAGGCAAAGGCCATCGACGCCGAACGATCAGGCCACACCCACACGGTGTGCGCGGCCTCCCACTCGTGCTCGCGGACGTAGAGATGATCATCGCGCGCGGAGCGACGCCAGTCGACGTTCTGCGACGGCTCGCCAGAGACGAAACGGCGGTATTGCCAGAAGCTTTCACCCGAACCTGCGCGGCGGCGGCCGTGCAGGCCGTGAATCACATTGGCGGCGATGCGACGGGCTTCCAGCACGAGACGCGGCAGCGACGCCGCCAGCGTGCGGCTTTCACCATCGGCGCGTCTGACTGCTTCGATTTCCTGCCTGACGTGCCCGGCTGCTGCGACCATCAACCGATCCGCGTTTTAAGTTGTTTAATGACATCGGAAATCGTGCGACCTTCGGCACGGGCCGTGAAGGTCAGCGCCATGCGATGCTTGAGCACCGGCTCGGCGAGATCGAGCACGTCGTCAATCGACGGCGCAAGACGTCCGTCGAGCAGCGCGCGAGCGCGCACGGCCAGCATCAGCGACTGACTGGCGCGCGGTCCCGGTCCCCACGCGATCAGTTTTCCGATTTCGCCGCTTTCCGGTCCGGGGCGCGCCGAGCGCACCAGCGACAGGATGGCTTCGACCACGCTGTCGCCGACCGGCAGCCGCCGCACCAGCCGTTGCGCTGTGAGCAGGACATCGGCGTTCATCGCGGCTTTCGCCAGGGCCTCCTCGGCGCCGGTGGTCTCGAACAGGATGCGGCGTTCCGCGTCGCGATCCGGATAGTCGACATCGATCTCCATCAGGAAACGGTCGAGCTGTGCTTCCGGCAGCGGATAGGTGCCTTCCTGCTCCAGCGGATTCTGCGTCGCCAGCACATGAAAGGGTTTGGGCAGGTCGTGGCGCGCGCCGGCGACAGTGATGTGCTGCTCCTGCATCGCCTGCAACAGCGCTGATTGCGTGCGCGGGCTGGCGCGGTTGATTTCGTCCGCCATCAAAAGCTGTGCGAATACCGGTCCGGCAATGAAGCGGAACGAACGCTTGCCGATGCTGCTTTCGTCCAGCACCTCGGCGCCGAGGATGTCCGACGGCATCAGGTCCGGCGTGAACTGGACGCGCTTGGCGTCGAGTCCGAGCGTCACGCCGAGCGTCTCCACGAGCTTGGTCTTGGCAAGGCCGGGAACGCCGATCAGAAGCGCATGCCCCCCGGAGAGGATGGTCACCAGCGTATTTTCGGTCACCCGGTCCTGACCGAAGATGACGGTGGCAATCGCATCCCGCGCCGCGCGAATTTGCCCGGCGACTTGCTCGGCCGAACGGACGATCACGTCTTCGAGTTTCTCGACACTCTTGTCCGAGTCCATAGCCATCCATCACTCCTTGCGCGAGGCTACGCAATTTGCGTCGTCGCGCCATGAACTGTTAAACATACGAAAACGGCATGTATTCATTGAACTAAACTATTCCCACAATATCTGGTCTCTCGAGCTATGAGCGGCATCACGAAGCGACGAATGATCGCGTCGATTTCGATGCCCGATCCACGCCTAGTGCCTCGATTCCGAAGTTCGTATGTTCCGCAGCGACATTTAATCCGAACTTCGAAATCAAAGGGGCACTAGCAACCTTATGATTCTAGTGTGGTTTGGGTTCAGAAGTTCGCTCGACGGACTTGCCGGGGGAATGAAGCGAACTTCTGAACCACCACGCTAGTGGTCCGATTCCAACGTTCGCATCCCGTTTCAGCAGGTGTTTTTGCGAACGTTAGAATCGCAGGACCACTAGCAACTATAGGTTTCTAGTGGAGTTTTGGATTTGACATTCGCATTTCGGTGCCCGCGGCAGATGGGTGGCGAATGTCAAATCCACTCCACTAGTGGGTTGATGTTCCCCTTTGTGGCAGAAGAGGCGATCAGCGTCGGGGTAAACCATGGCGAAGCAAGGGCGGCCCGCTACTCGGACACTGGATGGCCTGACGGCCTCAGCGCGCAATGCCGCGGGCTCGCCCGGCAGCGGTTTGCCGCCAGTCCATCTGTGGAATCCGCCGTTTTGCGGCGATCTGGACATGCGAATCGGCGGCGACGGCACATGGTATTATACGGGAACGCCAATCGGCCGGCCTGCGCTGGTGCGTCTGTTCTCCACGATCTTGAAACACGAGGATGGCAAATACTTTCTGGTGACTCCGGTAGAGAAAGTGGGCATCAGCGTCGATGACGCACCGTTTCTGGCCGTCGAAATGATCGGGAATCGGGACGAAAATGGCCGCCTGCTGAGATTCCGTACCAATGTCGGCGATTGGGTGCCATGCGATTTTGCGCACCGGCTGCGCTTCGAGTGCTCGGAGGGCGGCGGGTTGAAGCCTTATTTGCACGTTCGGGCCGGTCTCTGGGCCAAAGTGACAAGAGCGTTGTATTACGATCTTGTTGACATGGGTGAGCAACGGATGGTCGATGGTCAAATGATGTTCGGAGTCGAATCGGGCGGTGAGTTCTTCGCGATGGCGGATGCGGAGCAGGTGAGGGACGCAGGTTGAACGTTCCGATGGTGAAGACAGTGGTCGCGTCCCCCGATGTCGGCACTGAGGCGTTTTTCGACCGCGCACGGGCACGGTTGTGTTTCGATATACCGCCCGGGCTGACGGACGCCGGCATCGTTCCGTTGACCGGTGACCATGACAATGATGCCGTGCTCCGGACGATCGCTCAGGAAAAGCCGATCCGGCCGGCGGCGGTGCTGATCCCGGTGGTCGCGCGCGAGCAACCGACCGTGCTGCTGACGCAGCGCGCGGCTCATCTGAGTGAGCACGCTGGCCAGATCGCGTTTCCCGGCGGCAAGATCGACGCGACCGATGCCTCGCCGGTCGATGCGGCGCTGCGCGAGGCGTGGGAAGAAGTCGGGCTGACCCGCGACTTTGTGGAGCCGATTGGGTATCTTGATCTTTACGGCACGAGTTTCGGGTTCCGTATCCTGCCGACGGTGGCGCGCGTGAGACCCGGATTTGATCTTTATATCAATAAGGATGAAGTGGCCGACGCATTCGAGGTGCCGCTGTCGTTTCTGATGAACCCTGTCAATCACAAACTCGGCCGGAAGCAATTCCGCGGCACAACGCGCTCGTTCTACGAGATGCCGTTCGCCGAACGAAATATCTGGGGCGCAACTGCCGGGATCCTGCGCGTACTGTACGAGCGAGTCTATTTGAAATGATCCGTCCAGTTTTAATGGAACTCGGAATCTTCCTGATTCCGTTCGCGATCTACGCGGCATATCTGATCGCCCACCGTGTGGACTTCATGATCGCCGCCTCATGGCCGCCGCACATCGTCGTGCGACTTTCGCTAGCGGCGCTGGCGCTGGTTGTCGTCAGCTTCGTTCTGTTGGCGAATTTCTCGGGCTCGCCGCCGGATTCGACCTATGTTCCGGCGCATCTTGAGAACGGCAAACTTGTGCCCGGAGTCGAGAGGTGAACCCGGCCCGCTCGCTATGCGATGCGGGCTGGCTGAAATCAGGTCCGGCGGCGCGTGTTCTGGCGCTGCTCAGTGAAAACGGCGAGGAAGCGCGGATCGTCGGCGGCGCGGTTCGCAACGCCTTGATGGGTCTGCCTGTGGGCGAGATCGACGTGGCCACCACGGCGCTGCCCGAAGAAGTCATGCGTCGCGCGGCCGCGGCTCGCATCAAGAGTATTCCGACCGGCATTGAGCATGGCACTGTCACGCTGGTGGTCGAGGGCCGGCCGTTCGAAGTCACGACGCTGCGCGAGGATATTGAAACCTTCGGTCGCAAGGCCAGGGTTGCATTCGGCAGGGATTGGGCGCGCGATGCCAAGCGCCGCGATTTTACCATCAACGGTCTGTCCGTTGAGAGCGACGGCACAGTGCACGATCATGTCGGCGGACTCGACGACATCGCCGCTAAGCGGGTGCGCTTTATCGGCGATCCGGATCGGCGTATAGCGGAGGATTACCTGCGCATACTCCGCTTTTTCCGGATCCATGCCGCCTATGGTGGAGGCGAACCCGATCGGGATAGCCATCTCGCCTGCATCCGCGGTCGCGCCGGACTTACCACGCTGTCGGCCGAACGCATGCGGGCGGAGATACTGAAGCTGCTGGTCGCGGAGGGCGCCGTGGAGGCGCTGGTGGCGATGGAGGACGGCGGCTTGCTGCTGACCATTCTCGGCGGCGTGGCGTATCGCGGTCCGCTCGCGGCGATGATCGTGGCAGAGCGCGCGCTGGAACTTGCGCCGGATCCGATCCGCCGGCTCGCGGCGCTTGCGGTATCGGTTACCGAAGACGCGCGGCGGGTTGCGCAGCGATTGCGGCTCTCCAATGCCGAGGCGAAACAACTGGATTCGATGGGCCATCGCTGGTGGCGGCTGGGCAGCATGGACGAGGCAACCGCGCGGCGGCGAATCTACCGACTTGGGGCGCCGCGCTTCCGCGATCGGCTGATGCAGGCCTGGTCGCGGGCTGGCCTCGGCGCCGATCCGGCACCGTGGCTAAACGTCGCAACCCTGCCGCAGCGCTGGCAGCCGCCGGCCTTCCCTTTGAAGGCCGAGGATTTCGTCGGACGCGGAATCGCGGAAGGTCCGGCGCTCGGACACGTTCTCGCGATCGCGGAAGATGCCTGGCTTGCAGAGGATTTCCCGCTCGATTCCGCGCGACTTTCGGCGATTGCCGATCAGACCGTCGCGCGGTTCACGCGCGATCACCGGCTGTGAGGGCGGCAACATTCCGCTAGAGCGGGATGGGGAAAAGTGGATAGCGGTTTTCCGCCCGCGTCCCGCTTCTCGTTCGTGATTTTGAATTGGTTCGGTCCAACCGGATCTAAGGCCATTTCACCTCGGGAGGCATCGACGAGAGGATCGACTCGACGTTGCCTCCGGTCTTCAGCCCGAAAATGGTGCCGCGGTCGTAGAGAAGATTGAATTCGGCGTAACGTCCGCGTCGGATCAACTGTTCCTCGCGATCGGCCGCGGTCCACGGCGTGCTGAAGTTCCGACGCACGAGCTCGGGATAGACCTTGAGCAGCGCTCGCCCAACATCCTGCGTGAAGGCGAGGTCGGCATCCCAGTCGCCGCTGTCATGCCAATCATAGAAGATACCGCCGATCCCGCGGGCTTCCTTGCGGTGCGGCAGATAGAAATACTCATCGCACCAGGTCTTGTATTTGTCGTATGCGGCGATGTCGGCATGGGCATCGCAGGCGGACTTCATCGCCGCGTGAAACGCGAGGCTGTCGGCATCCTCCTGCGTGCGCCGCCGCATCAGCACCGGCGTCAGGTCGCCGCCGCCGCCGAACCATGCTTTCGTGGTCACCACGAAGCGCGTGTTCATGTGAACGGCGGGAATATGCGGATTGCGCATGTGGGCGATCAACGAGATGCCCGACGCCCAGAAATTCGGATCATCCGCCGCACCGGGAATCTGCGCACGAAACTCCGGCGCGAATTCGCCATGTACGGTCGAGCAGTGCACGCCGACCTTCTCGAATAGCCGCCCGTGCATCATCGACATGACGCCGCCGCCCCCGGGTTGGCCGGTGTGGTCGGTACGCTCCCAAGGCGTGCGGACGAAGCGTCCTATGTTACCGGGATAGAGCGAAGCGGGCGCGTCGTCTTCCAGCTTTTCAAAAGCCGAGCAGATATTGTCGCGCAACTGCTCGAACCAGGATCGCGCGCGGGCCTTGCGGGTCTCGAGCAGGGAGGCGTCCATCGGATATTCCTTGAGAGACTCTGTCATTGCGAGGAGCTTAAGCAACGAAGCAATCTAATCTCGCTGGTTTTAAATCTGGATTGCTTCGCTGCGCTCGAAATGACAAGTGAGAATTTCAACTTTCGGGTCCGAAATAGGTGCAGCTTTCGCCGCAACTATCGCGATGTACGCTGACGCGTGTCACGTGTCCTGCGTGCTGGACATGATCCCAGATGAAACGCGCCAGATTTTCCAGCGTCGGCGGGCCAAGTCCTTCGACGTTGTTGAGGAGCTTATGATCGAGTTTGCTCCGGACCTCGCCCATACCGCGCTCGAGCAGGCCGAGATCGAGCACCATTCCGCTCGCGGGATCAGGCTTGCCGCGGACGCTCACCTCGGCGCGGAAAGAATGGCCGTGGATTTCCATGCTCGCGGTGCCCAATGTCGTTGCCGGCAGCGAATGCGCGGCCTCGAAGCGGAATGATTTCGTCAACTCCCACATTCGTCAAACCTGCTTCCGATTAAAGGCGTCATTGCGAGGAGGCGCAGCCGACGAAGCAATCCAGCTCTTTCCTTGGAGCTTCTGGATTGCTTCGCTGCGCTCGCAACGACGAGGGTGTGGTTAATTTCATCCCTACCTGATCCCCAGCGTCTTGTGTGTCTGCAGGCTGAGCCGCCACTGCGGATGCCGCAGGCAATAGTTGATGGCGCGCACCGTGTTGCCTGCCACGTCCGGCCCGTCCATCGGCTGCAAAGAAAACCGTTCGAAGGTGAGATCCTTGAAATCCTCGGGCCGGATATTGGTTTGTGGATAGACGAGCTTGAGTTCGTGGCCTTTGGTGACCAGCAAATCGGCGCCGGCCTTGGGGCTGACGCACAGCCAGTCGATGCCATCGGGCGGCGCAATGGTGCCGTTGGTCTCGATCCCGATTTCGAAACCGCGGGCGTGCAGTGCATCGACCAATGGCTTGTTAACCTGCAACAGCGGCTCGCCTCCGGTCAACACGGTGTAGCGATGGGCGGCCGGTCCGATCCATTGCGCGGCAATGGTTTCCGCCAGCGCATCAGCAGTATCGTAGCGGCCGCCCAGCGTTCCGTCGGTGCCCACAAAATCAGTGTCGCAAAATCGGCAGGTGGCCGAGGCGCGGTCTTTTTCGCGGCCGCTCCAAAGGTTGCAGCCAGAGAAGCGACAGAATACCGCGGCCCTGCCGGCATGAGCGCCTTCGCCCTGCAGCGTCAGAAAAATCTCCTTAACCGCGTAACTCACGAAGACCTTCCCGTTGCGGCCGACCTCGTCTGCCGCAAGGCCTCGCCCACTGCCATAGCCGCTGCCATGGCGACGTTCAGCGAGCGCAGACCGGGCCTGACCGGTATTACCAGGGTTGCATCCGCGGCCGCCGCAACAGCATCCGGAACCCCGGCGCTCTCACGTCCAAATAGCAAAATATCTGTATCGGCAAAACGATAGTCCAGATAGGGGCGTGCGCCCTTGGTCGTAAATAACACCAACCGGCCGCCGTCTTCGGCGCGCCATTGATTGAATTTTGGCCATGAATCGTGGCGCACAATGGTGACCTCGTCGAGGTAGTCCATGCCCGCACGACGGAAATGCCGGTCCGAGACCGGAAACCCGGCCGGTTCGATGATATGGGCTTCGACGTTGAGGCACGCACACAGACGGAGAATTGTCCCGGTGTTCTGCGGTATATCAGGTTGGAAGAGCGCGACCCGCATGAGCTCAATGCTTTCCGAGATGGCTTCGTGGCTAATGGGCGGATTTGTGCACTGCACGAGTGACGGATAGCGCACTTGCGCTGATCCGGCGAGGGTGCCAATAAAACGGCCGCTCGAAAGACGTATCTCTCTGGGGAGTGGGGTACACCGATAGCAACAAGACCGGCAGCGGGTAAGAAAGGGTTGAAATCGTGACGACATCGTCTTCGGCAGGACAAAGCCGCCGTGATTTCCTTTTCGTAGCAACCGGCGCCGTCGCCGCCGTCGGCGCGGCGGCCGTGGCCTGGCCGTTAGTGGCCCAGCTTAACCCGGATGCGTCTACGGTCGCCGCCGGCGCCCCTATCGAGGTCGATCTCGCTCCGATCGCCGATGGACAAGACATCAAGGTGTTCTGGCGCGGCAAGCCGATCTACATCATGCACCGCACCAAGAAACAAATCGAGGAAGCCCGCGACGTCAATGTCGCGAGCCTGCCTGATCCGCAGCCGGATTCCGCGCGCGTCAAGGAAGGCCATGACCAGTGGCTCGTCGTAATCGGCATCTGCACCCATCTCGGCTGCATTCCGATTGCGCATGAAGGGAACTACGACGGATTTTTCTGTCCGTGCCATGGTTCGCAGTACGATTCCTCAGGCCGTATCCGCCAGGGGCCGGCGCCGCTCAATCTTGCCATTCCGCCTTACGCCTTTATTTCCGACAGCAAGATCAAGATCGGATAAGGCCGAAAAGCCCCGAACCGAACGCGTCGCTTCATTCTTCAGGATCGCATCATGAGCGGACCATCCAGCTTCCAGCCGCAAAATTCCGTCCTCAAGTGGATCGAGCGGCGTTTGCCGATCTTCGGTCTCGTCCATTCCTCGTTCGTCGCCTATCCGACGCCGCGCAACCTGAACTACTGGTGGACGTTCGGCGGCATCCTCTCGTTCATGCTCGGGGTGCAGATCATCACCGGCGTCATCCTGGCGATGCACTATACGCCGCACGCCGACCTCGCTTTTAACTCGGTCGAAGCCATTGTGCGCGATGTCGACTACGGCTGGCTGCTGCGTTACCTTCATTCGAACGGCGCCTCGATGTTCTTCATCGCCGTTTATATCCACATGCTTCGCGGCCTGTATTACGGCTCCTACAAAGAACCGCGCGAGATCCTCTGGATCCTCGGCGTCATCATCTACCTCCTGATGATGGCGACCGGCTTCATGGGCTACGTGCTGCCCTGGGGTCAGATGAGCTTCTGGGGCGCGACCGTCATCACCAATCTGTTTTCCGCCATTCCCTATTTCGGCGAAAGCATCGTGACGCTGCTATGGGGCGGTTACTCGGTCGGCAATCCGACGCTGAACCGCTTTTTCTCGCTGCACTACCTCCTGCCTTTCGTGATCGCCGGGGTGGTCGTGCTGCACGTCTGGGCGCTGCACGTCGCCGGTCAGAACAATCCGGCCGGGGTCGAGCCCAAGACCGCGAAGGATACGGTGCCGTTTACGCCTTACGCGACCATC
The DNA here is from genome assembly GCF_002028545.1 of Nitrobacter vulgaris. Classification (GTDB taxonomy): domain Bacteria; phylum Pseudomonadota; class Alphaproteobacteria; order Rhizobiales; family Xanthobacteraceae; genus Nitrobacter; species Nitrobacter vulgaris. Next base: position 255,085 of record NZ_MWPQ01000049.1, on the reverse strand, counting down.
AAGGACGGGTTCGGTCTTTCCTGCTTCATCCTGTTCTACTGCTGGTTCATCTTCTACATTCCGAATTATCTCGGCGATCCCGACAACTACATCCCGGCCAACCCGGGCGTGACGCCCGCGCATATCGTGCCGGAATGGTACTATCTGCCGTTCTACGCGATCCTGCGCTCGATCCCGGACAAGCTCGCAGGCGTGGTGGCGATGTTCAGCGCTATTCTGATCCTGGCCTTTCTGCCCTGGCTCGATTCCGCAAAGACCCGCTCGGTGCGTTATCGTCCTCTCGCCAAGCAGTTCTTCTGGATCTTCGTCGGTGTTTGTCTCGGCCTTGGTTATCTCGGCGCGAAGCCGCCGGAAGGCGTCTACGTGGTTGCCGGACGTATCCTGACGGCGTGCTATTTCGCCTATTTCCTGATTGTGCTGCCGATCCTGAGTCGTATCGAAAAGCCGCGCGCCGTTCCCAATTCGATCGCCGATGACGTGCTGGGAAAGAAAAAAGTCGTGGCTTCGGCCTTGGCGGTGTTCGGCGCTGTCGGGCTGCTGGCGCTGGATAGCGGCTCGAAGGTGATGGCGGCCGACCATGGCTCGATTCCGCCGTCGTTGAGCTGGTCGTTCGCTGGCCCATTTGGAAAATTCGACCAAGGCCAGTTGCAGCGCGGCTACAAGGTCTACAAGGAAGTCTGCTCGGCCTGCCACTCCATGAATCTCGTGCACTATCGTAACCTGACAGACCCGGGCGGTCCGGGCTTCTCCGTCGCCCAGGCCGAGGCGCTGGCTTCCGAAATCCAGGTGAAGGACGGCCCCAACGATGCCGGCGACATGTTCGAGCGACCAGGCCGGGTCGCCGACAAATTTCCGTCGCCGTTTCCCAATGAGAACGCCGCTCGCGCAGCCAATGGCGGCGCGGCTCCGCCCGATCTTTCCCTGATGGCCAAGGCACGCGGCTATGAACGGGGCTTTCCTCAGTTCATCTTCGATGCCTTCACGCAGTTTCAGGAAAAAGGCCCGAACTATATCCATGCCCTCCTGACCGGTTTTGAAAGTAGTCCGCCGGAAGGGTTCGCTCTGCCGGAAGGATCGACCTACAACAAGTACTTCCCAGGTCATGCCACGAAGATGCCGAACCCGCTGGCGGACGATCAGGTGACCTATGACGACGGAACCCCGCAGAAGGTCGATCAGTATGCGAAGGACGTGTCCGCTTTTCTGATGTGGGCCGCCGAGCCGAAGCTCGAGGAGCGCAAGCGGATTGGCCTGCAGGTCATGATTTTCATGATCATCCTTGCCGGGCTGCTCTACTTCACCAAGAAGGCGGTCTGGGCCGACGCGCATTGAATGATGCGCAGGTTCTTCGCATCAAAAAGGCTCCCTCGCGGGAGCCTTTTTGATTGGTGCCGCGATGCAGTGACGGCGGGACATTAAACGCTTGTATCGTCTCACCGCTTGAACAGACCCATCACCGCCGATTTCGCCAGTGTGTTGAAATGAAGCTGGAAACCGATCACTGCCGCTGATGTGTCGGCATTGGCGTTGATGTTGCCGCCGACCGCGTACACGGTGAAGAAATAGCGATGTGGATGATCGCCTTCAGGCGGGCAAGGGCCGCCGTAGCCGGCTGTGCCGAAATCGGTGCGGGTCTGTAGCGCGCCATTGGGAAGCTTGCCACTCCCGGGATTGCCGGCGTCGAGCACAAGCTCCGTCACCGAGGCCGGAATATTGATGACGACCCAATGCCAGAAGCCGCTGCCGGTTGGTGCGTCCGGATCAAAGCAGGTTACGGCGAAGCTCTTCGTGCCTGCCGGCGCGCCGCTCCAGCGCAGGTGCGGTGATCGGTTGCCGCCCGCGCAGCCGAAACCGAAATCCGCCGACAGGATATGATCCTTGTCGAGGTAGTCGCCATCCTTGAAACTATTGCTCACGACTTTGAACGTCATGATGTTCACCCGGTGTCGAGTCAGGCCAATCTAGCGCGCGTTGTTGGGGGCGCAACCGCCATGGCGGCGGACCTGATCGCGGCAATGCGGCCCGAGTCCGGCCGTGAACGCTCTTGACATCGCACCACCGGAATGATGATTTCGTGGCATGAATCCTGCCATCCGCCCGTTCCGTCTCTGGTGGGCCACCTTCTGAAGGTGGCCGGTGCGATTTTGCTTCAATTCTAATCGTCGAAGGCCGTCATGCAGAGCGACGGCCTTTTTTGTTTGTCCTGTGTGGCGCACTCTTCGCAAGTCTCGTAAGAGGACTGCATGAACAGGACCGTCTTTTCCCTTCCCGCGCAAAGCGAGTACCTGACCGCCAGCGGTCTCTCGATCAGCCGTTCGATCGAACACTTTACCGGCGGCAGCAGGCTCGACGACCTGATCGGTCTGCTCGATAGCCGTCGCGGCGTGGTGCTGTCGTCTGGTACGACGGTGCCGGGCCGTTATGAGAGTTTCGACCTTGGCTTTGCCGATCCGCCGCTCAAGATCGAAACCACAGGATTCAATTTTGTCATCGAAGCCACCAATGTTCGCGGCGAGGTGCTGATCGCTTTCCTTGGTGAAACACTGAGCGTACCCTGTGCGGTCGTCACCGAAAAGACTGCCTGCCGGATCGCTGGCCATATTGTGCGCGGCGATGCTCCTGTGGAGGAAGATCAACGCACCCGGCGTGCAAGCGTGATGTCGCTGGTGCGGGCGCTGGTGGCGGCTTTCGCGTCGACAGCAGATCCCATGCTCGGGCTGTACGGCGCGTTCGCCTATGACCTCGTGTTCCAGATGGAAGATCTGGTGCAGAAACGCGCGCGTGAAAGCGATCAGCGCGACATCGTGCTATTTATTCCGGACCGCCTGCTCGCTTATGATCGCGCCACTGGCCGCGGCGTCGTACTGTCCTACGATTTCGCATGGAAGGGCCGCTCCACCGAAAAGCATCCGCACGATACGCCTGACAGCCTTTATGCGAGAACACCGCGCCAGGGTTTTACCGATCACGCCCCGGGTGAATATCAGGCCACGGTGGAAACCGCGCGCGCCGCGTTTGCGCGTGGCGACCTGTTCGAGGCGGTGCCCGGACAGTTGTTCGCCGAACCCTGCGAGCGCTCACCGGCCGAAGTGTTTCAGCGGCTGTGCCGGATCAACCCGTCGCCCTATGGCGGATTGGTCAATCTCGGAGACGGTGAGTTTCTAGTCTCTGCCTCGCCGGAAATGTTCGTGCGCAGCGACGGCCGCCGCATCGAGACCTGCCCGATTTCCGGGACCATCGCGCGCGGCGCCGATGCCATCGGCGATGCCGAGCAGATCCGCGAGTTGCTCAACTCGGAGAAGGACGAGTTCGAGCTCAACATGTGCACCGACGTCGATCGCAACGACAAGGCGCGCATCTGCATGCCGGGAACGATCAAGGTGCTCGCGCGCCGCCAGATCGAGACCTATTCAAAGCTGTTTCATACTGTCGATCACGTCGAAGGCATTTTGCGGCCCGGCTTCGATGCGCTCGATGGGTTCCTCACCCACGCATGGGCGGTGACGGTGACGGGTGCGCCGAAGAAGTGGGCGATCCAGTTCGTTGAGGACAACGAACGCTCGCCGCGGCGCTGGTACGCCGGCGCATTCGGTGTCGTCGGCTTCGATGGCTCGATCAACACCGGCCTGACCATCCGCACCATCCGCATGAAAGACGGCCTCGCGGAAGTGCGCGTCGGCGCGACCTGCTTGTTCGACAGCAAGCCGGAGCTTGAAGACCGCGAGTGCCAGACCAAGGCGGCGGCGCTATTCCAGGCGCTACGCGGCGACGCGCCAAAGCCGCTTTCGGCGGTGGCGCCGGACGCAACCGGCTCCGGAAAACGCGTGTTGCTGATCGACCACGACGACAGTTTCGTGCACATGCTGGCGGATTACTTCCGGCAGGTCGGCGCGCGCGTCAGCGTCGTGCGCTATGTCCACGCGCAGGATATGCTCGACAAGCAAAGCTATGACCTGCTGGTGCTGTCACCCGGACCCGGCCGGCCTGAGGATTTCGGCATGGCCCGAACCATCGGTACGGCGCTGGAGAAGAACCTGCCGGTGTTCGGCGTCTGTCTCGGCTTGCAGGGGATTGGTGAATATTTTGGCGGCCGTCTCGGCCAGCTGGCGCAGCCGGCGCATGGGAGACCATCGCGCGTGCAGAGTCGTGGCGGACGGCTGATGTGCAACCTGCCAAACGAGATCGTGATCGGCCGTTATCACTCGCTCTATGTCGAACGCGACCGTTTGCCCGACGTGCTGGAGGTGACGGCGACCACCGACGACGGGGTGCCGATGGCGATCGAGCACAAATCGCTACCGGTCGGCGGCGTGCAATTCCATCCCGAATCGCTGATGTCGCTTGGCGGCGAGGTTGGCTTGCGGATCGTGGAGAACGCGTTCCGGATGGGGAGGGCGCGAAGCGCAACGACGTGAAAGAGCCCCATGAGCGGGCTTGACCCCTGCAACTGTCATCCTCAAAAGGATGGATTGCCGGATCATAGGCGAGCGAAGCGACGCCGTTCTTCGAACGGCTATGCTCAGGAATGACGAAGGCAAAGCGCCGCTCCAAATTTGTTCTGCGAAAGAGATTCGATGACCTTCGAAGATGATCTGCAGGCCTCCGTTCGTACCATTCCGGATTACCCCAAGCCGGGGGTCATGTTTCGGGACATCACCACGCTCCTCGGCGATGCGCGCGCGTTCCGCCGCGCCGTCGATCAGCTCGTGCATCCGTGGGCCGGATCGAAGATCGACAAGGTCGCCGGCATCGAGGCGCGGGGCTTTATCCTCGGTGGCGCGGTGGCGCATCAGGTGTCCGCAGGCTTTGTGCCGATCCGCAAGAAGGGCAAGCTGCCGCACCAGACCGTACGGATAGCCTATGCGCTCGAATACGGCATGGACGAAATGGAAATGCACGTCGACGCCATTGCCAGCGGCGAGCGCGTCATTTTGGTGGATGATCTGATCGCCACCGGCGGCACAGCCGAGGGCGCGGTGAAGCTGTTGCGCCAGATCGGCGCTGACGTCGTTGCTGCCTGCTTTATCATCGATCTGCCGGATCTCGGCGGCGCGGCCAAGTTACGCGCGATGGATGTCCCCGTGCGGACGCTGATGGCGTTCGGCGGACATTGAGCCCTCCTTCGAGGGGGAAGGAAATGAATCTCATCCCCCCTGTTGCATCAGTTGTCGTTCGATCTCACGAAAGCCGAAATAGTTGTTGCGGATCCACTGGTGGAGCTCGGTTGAAGAATCTGTCTCCGTTCGCAGATATTCGGTGAACGAGAAGGTCAGCCGGTCGATATAGGTCTTGAGAAACGCGGGAAGTTCTGCGATGCGCATCACCCGATTGTGCATGAAAGCTTCGGGCAGCCTTCCGCGCATAACGAATTCATTTTCGACCGTAACGATAGCGTTGGGCGGCAGCGTTGCCCGTAGGGTCTGATAGCCGCGTGCGGAAACACGATCGCTATCGGCGATGAATAGGACAACCGGCGCCACCTCGCTCCGCGCGGATTCCTTGACGAAGCCGATCTCCTCGATCATCCCGAAAAATTCGTCGAAGGAGGGGTAACCAAGGTCGATCACCTTGGCGAGACCGTCATTGATGATCAACTGGTCCATCAGCGCCATCTTGCCGAACGTGTCATCAATTTCTGCGGTCTCTGTGAGACGCGGCAGATAGTCGACCAGAGACGGCTCCTTCAGGTTGACGTCAAAGGCGAGGACATCGCCTCGCTGCAAACGAAGAAACTCGCTGAGCTGCCGCGCTATCAGCGTCTTGCCGACCTGCGGACGTGGCGAACAGATAATGTAGACAGGAGTGCGAGGCATAGGAGCTACATCGGAGCGACGATCCCGATCTAGCAGGACGCCGACAAACTCTCCACCGACATTCTTGATGCGCCACTGCGCAAATGAGGACGCGGCTTGGTCGCGATCAGGATTTTCAAGCTAAGCGGCAGTCGAGTTGACCCGTTGTGCAGATGCACAGCCGAGGTCTGCGCTGCCGTTGTAAACGCAAGTCCTTATCAACTGATAAGTTCCGGAACGACGGAAAGATCAGTTACTTGTTCGATGCGCGGGAACCGCTCTTCTCCTTTGAGGCGACGATGTCGGTGAGCTTGATGCGGTCGTATTCGCTCCACACATTGGCGAGCCAGTGGCGAACATAGCCGCGCAGAACGAACGAGTAGTTCGCGGCTTCGTTCTTCGGTCCCTTATTGGCTACGAACCTCAGGAAGGGCACTGATGACACCTCGACCTGCTCGTACGCCATCTCGTTGAGCTTCGGGATGGTGATTTCGGTCGCATCCTTGATCTTGCGGAAGTAGGCGTTGTAGGTCGCCTGGTCCCACTCGAAGAAGCTCGTGTTGTTGATGAAGTTCTTCACCAGAAAATATTTGGCGCCGGACATGAATCTGGCAGTTTCCGCGATCTCATCCAGGGAGGCGATGGAGGGGCCAAGAATGTGGAATACCGCGAAGGTAATCTGCCCCGTTTTCGCCGCGTCGAGAAAACCGATATCGCGAAGCGAGGCCAGAGCCGAAGACATGAGTCCGGCACGGACGTCAATCACGGTGACGCTAGCCTTGGCCGTGTTGAGCGTATCGAAGATCTTCATCTGATCCGCGGTCGACGTCATGTCGACGATCTCAGTGACATCTGGATGAAAACGCCTCAGCGTGCCACGAGGCGATTCTGTGTCGAAGGCCCTGGTCGGTACGTTGTTGGCGCTGAAATAGTCGAGAATGGTGCGGGAAACGGTCGTTTTGCCAACGCCGCCTTTGTCCGCGCCAACCACAATCACTGCCGGCTTCGCCATGAGACCCCTTTGAGCAAGCTGAAATCGGCGACCGCGGATGGTCGCGCGGCCGAGCTGTCCCCCCCAGTCGTTGCTTGGAGCGGGACCATGGCAGAAACGAGGGAGAATTCAATTCGATATGTCAAATCTGGCAAAATTCGTTGAGCCGTTGAGCATTCGTGGCGGCTATATTTGCGTTTTCGAGCGAAGTGGATACCGGTTCGCGTGGAGAAAACGCGTCAAATCCAAAAGCCCCACTTCTGCTTCCATCAGAAGCGGAAAGCCTCGAGTATGCCTGCGAGCCTGAAACAGGCTTAGGAAGCGGCAAAATAAAGGTCAGGAGCGATGGCTCGGTGGGCCGGGAACGGGCGGTGCCGGCTCGCTCCAGGGTCCCGGCGGAAGCCCGGGCAATTTCTGATCGGTCGCGGCGCGCTCGGTATGCAACCGCATCGGTCCGGGATCGTGGCCGCCGGCATATGTCACCAGCGCGCGCACCCGCGTTTCGATGGAAGGATGGGTTGCAAAAAGGTCGGCGAAACCTTGGCGCGGGTTGTCGACACACATTTCCATCACGGCCGAGGTTGCGCCCGGCAGTTCGCCACGGTTCTCGATCTTGCGCAACGCCGAGATCATGGCGTCGGGATCCTTGGTCAATTCGACGGAGCCGGCATCAGCCATCAGTTCGCGCGAGCGCGACAACGCCATCCGTATCGCTTGCGATAAAAACCAGGAGAGCGCGATCAGCACCATCGCCAGGATCACGGCGATGACGGCGCCGCCGCCTTTGCCGTCGCCGTTGCGGGAGGAGGATGAGCGCGACGAACCGCCGCCGATCCGCGCGCCGCTGTTGAAGAAGATGCGGAAGCACAATTCCGCGACGAAGCCGACCACGCCCGCGATGATGACAGCGACCACCATCAACTGAACGTCGCCGTTGCGAATGTGGGTCAGTTCGTGACCGAGCACCGCTTCCATCTCCCGATCGTTAAGCTGGTTCATCAGGCCGGTGGTGACGGTAATCGCATATTGACGGCGGTTGAGTCCGGTGGCGAAAGCGTTGATCGCGTCGGTATCGATCACCTTCAGCTTCGGCATCGGGATGCCGCGGGAGATGCAAAGGTTTTCCAGCAAGTTGTAGAGCTGCGGTTGTTCCTTGCGGGTGACATCATGGCCGCCGGTGACCGCATCAATGATCGACTGATGGAAGAAATAGGCGATCACAATCCACAGCGCCGAACCTGCTGTTGCCCAGGGGAGGACGGCGATCAGGTCATGCCAGGCGATGGTGATGTAGAACGCCGCCGGGTAGTCTGCGCCGCGCCGAAACACTTCGGCAATCAGCGCGCCGGCGAACACCATTACATAAATCAGGACGAACAGCCCGGCGAGCAAAAACATCGAACGAATCTTGTTCGACGCGATGTGTGTGTAGAGACCGTAAGCTGCCATTAGGCGAATCCGTTTGCAGCGCTTGTCGCGCAGACGATCCGTTTCCTTCCCTCGGATGGCAGTGGGTGAAGGACGGAGAGGGGGATGCAACAAAATCGGAAAGGGATCGAGCCAACGACAAAATCGATCCCGGTGGTTGGATAGCCCTCTCCATCTCCGAAGAACGGAAAGGAGAGTCCGTTCTGCCCGCTTCGATCCATTGCAAAAGCCTCAGAATTTCACCTGAGGCGTCTGTTCTACGGTCGCGCGGCTGGCACCGAGATCAAAAAACTCCTTGTGCGTGAAGCCAAACGTGCCCGCGAACAACGCTGCCGGCAGTTGCTGGATAGCGGTGTTGTATTCCTGAACAGCGTTGTTGAAGAAACGACGGCTTGCGGCGACCTTATTTTCAATGTCGGACAGTTCGCCGGCAAGCTGTTGGAAATTGGCATTGGCCTTGAGATCCGGATAAGCCTCCGACAACGCGATGAGCCGGCCAAGCGCACCGCTCAACTGGTTTTCGGCGGCGCCGACCTGCGCCGGCCCCTGCGCCGACATCGCGACGTTGCGAGCCTTGATGACGTCATCCAGTGTCCCGCGCTCATGCGCGGCATAGCCTTTCACGGTTTCGACAAGGTTCGGGATCAGGTCGTGACGCTGCTTGAGCTGCACATCGATATCGGCGAAGGCCTGACTGACGCGCTGGCTGAGTGCGACCAGCCGGTTATAGGCGACAAGCGCGAACACAGCGACGGCGACGATGACGCCGAGAACAATCAAGCCTGTCGACATGAGAAAAGCTCCTGATGAGAGGACGCGAACGCGGTCACCGTAGACGATATTCCGCGCGAACGGCAGGTTCCGCCGGGAGACGGCGCCCTTTGGTCGGGAAAACTCTTAGAAAAGTTCAAGTTGTTCGGTATTTTGTTCTGTGTGAAGCAGATGTAGGGTGTGGATGTGGTGGATCAGGATGGCGAGCGCATGATCGTGGACGAGCAATCTTTCGGCGCGGGCGTGGCTAGTGCCGTCGATCCGCGCACTAGCACGTCGCGAATGATGCGCGGCATTTTTCTGGTGCTGGGTATCTGTTTCGTCGCGCTCGGCTTTATCGGCGCGTTCCTGCCGGTGCTGCCGACGACGCCGTTTCTGATTTTGGCCGCCGCCTGTTTCGCCCGCTCTTCTCCCCGCCTTGAAAACTGGCTGTTGCAGCACCCGCGTTTTGGCTCGCTGCTACGTGGCTGGCGCGAGCGCGGCGCAATCCCTGTAAAGGCCAAGCTGATGGCGCTTGGCGGCATGGCGATCGGCTTTGCGGGATTCTGGTTCGGCAGCCATCCCGGCCCTTGGCTCACGGCGGCGGTGGTGCTTCTGATGCTGAGCGGGCTGATCTACGTCTTCTCGCGGCCGTCCTAATTTTCAAATAATCACGTCTCGGTCAGGTTGACGACGTCGCCCCAGCCGACGCGGCGCACACGGGAATAGCTGGCCTTGTCACGACGAGGAAATGTCGCGACGCCGGCGCTCCCATCGGGCTGACACAGCTTGATCCGCATTGCGGCCTTGGTGACGAGCGGCGGCGCCAGAACCCGTGCCGGACGTTGTCGGGCGGGCGTTCGGGCCAACGCGACATAGCTGAATTTTTCGTCCTCGAAAGGAAGCTCCACGCCCTTGATCTGCTTATGCGCGCGGGACCGCGGTAGCCGCTGCACGAAATGGCACCAGTCCGCCACAGCTTTTTGTTTTGATGCATTGTCTTCACGCGAAATGCCTGCCTCGCCTGACAACAACATGAGCGGACACTCGCCGTCATGCGGGCAGGGAGCGATGACATGCGCGCCGCGCGCGACCAGCTGGCGCCGCAGATCGAGGATTCGCTGGTAGCCGGCGGGCGTGCCGGGTTCGACGACCAGCAGCGTGTCGCGCGTCGCCGCCCACATCAAATCAGCGAGCGCGGCTTGCCGATCGGCGCTGAGTTCGCCGATGACATAGCTCGCGAGCACAAGATCGGCGCTCTCGGCTGCATTGTGAAGCCCGGCTGACGCGTCGTGTTGCACATAGCTGAGGCCGTTCAGTCGCACCGCATCGGCAGCGAGGTCCAGTGCGAGCGACCGCAGCGCCGGATTGGCGTCGATCGCCGAGAATGCGTCGAGGGAATCAAATGCCTGCGCAGCAGCCCATGTCGCCGTTCCGGGGCCGGCTCCGACATCGAGCAGGCTGATCGGTGTGAACTGTGGACGTATCTCGCGAAGCGCATTGAGGCTGGCCACCACGGCCGCATAGGTCGCGGGCATTCGCGCCAGCGCATAGGCTAGTGCGTCAGTTTCGTCCCGGATCGTGCTTGAACCGCCGCCGCTCCGATACGTTTGCGATATCGCGGCCGCGCGAGCTGCGGCATCGCTGCGGGTCAGGCCCTGCGCTTTCCGTTGTAAGGCAGCCTTCAGTTCGGCAGGAAGATCGGGCGGGATCATGGTGGTCTTTGTTCCCTCTCCCGCGACGGGAGAAGGAAGAGGTCACGCGACGTTCTGGTCGAGAATTTTCACCGCGTTTTCAAGATCGACCGACACCAGTTGCGAGACGCCACGCTCGGCCATGGTGACGCCGAACAGCCTGTTCATCCGCGCCATGGTGATCGGATTGTGGGTGATGATGATGAAGCGCGTCTCCGTGGATGACGTCATCTCGTGCAGGAGATTGCAGAACCGTTCGACGTTGTGGTCGTCGAGCGGCGCGTCGACTTCGTCCAGCACACAGATCGGTGACGGATTGGTGAGGAACACTGCGAAGATCAGCGCCAGTGCTGTCAGCGCCTGTTCACCACCCGAGAGCAGCGACAACGTCTGCGGCTTCTTGCCCGGCGGCTTGGCGATGATCTCGAGGCCGGCCTCAAGGGGATCGTCGCTCTCGATCAGGTGCAGCGCGGCCTCGCCGCCGCCGAACAGATCGATGAACAGCCGCTTGAAATGGGTGTTGACGGTCTCGAACGAGGTCAGAAGCCGCTCCCGCGCCTCGCGGTTGAGGCTCTGGATGCCGGTGCGCAGCTTCTTGATGGCCTCGACGAGGTCGTCGCGCTCGGTAGCGAGCGAGGTATGCTGGGTTTCGACCTCGCGCAATTCCTCCTCGGCGCGCAAGTTGACGGCGCCGAGACGGTCGCGGTCGCGGCGCAGCTTTTCGAGATCCGCCTCGATCTCCGGCAGCGGCGGCAGGTCGACGCCGGACTGAATTTCGGCCAGTGAAGCCACCGCGTCGGGTTCGACCTCGAGCATGTCGCGGATTTCGCGTTCGGTATCCTCGAGCCGCCGCTTGCTTCCGTCCATCCGCTCTTCGGCGCGCGCCGTAGCCTCGCGTGCGCTTGACAGCGACTCAAGCGAGATTTTCGCGGCGCGGTCGGTTTCTGCCATCACGGCTTCGGCGGCGGCGAGGGTATCGGCCGCGTCGCGGCGATCCTTTTGGGCGTGCTCGATCTCGCTGATGATCGCGCTACGCTTCTCTGAAAACAGCGCCGGCGCGTTGTCGAGGTCCGCGCGCTCGGCTCTGACCTCGGTCACGCGCGCTTCGATGGTCGCGATCTGCGACGCCGCACTTTGCTTACGGGTTTGCCATTCGTTACGTTCCGCCGATATCGCCTGCAGGCGGCGATCCGCGAGTTCGGCTTCGCGTGCGAGCGCTTGCGCCTCGGCGCGAACTTGCGCGGCGGCTCGTCGATGGCCGTCGATTTCTGTCCGTACCTCGCCGAGTTTGGTCTCGGTGTCCAGGCTCGGCGGCAATTCGCCGAGTGCGGATGTCGCCGTCTCATGAGCGGCGGCGGCTTCCATGCGGTCGGCAGTCAGGCGATTTTGCGCTTCGGTCAGCGCCGAGCGGCGCGCCGCGTGGCGATTGATCTCGCGCTCGGCGCTTGCATGACGTTCGCGCGCGGCATCGACCTCGCGCTGCGCTGCGCGCCAGGCATTGCGCGCCTCGCTCTCAGCCGATGCGGCGGCGGTGACGGCCTGGCTTGCTGCGGCGACGGCCTGCTGCGCCGTCTCCAGCGCCTGGCGCCGTTCGGAGACCTCGGTGCGTGCGCGCTCGATCTCGCTCTCGATATCGGCCAGCCGCGCGCGCTCGGCGAGGCGGCGCGCCGCGCCGGTCGGTGCATGGGCCGCGGTCACGAAGCCGTCCCAGCGCCAGACGTCGCCTTCGAGCGAGACCAGCCGCTGGCCGGTCTTCAGATGGGCAACCAGTTCCGCACCACGCTCTTTGGCGACGATGCCGATTTGCTTGAGACGCCGGGCCAATTCGGGCGGCGCCTGCACATGGGCCGCAAGCGATTCCACGCCTTCGGGCAGCGCCGGATCGTCCGCCGTGACGGCCACCCCGGTCCAGCGCATCGGCGCGGACTGATCCACTGGTGCGTCGAGGTCGTCGCCAAGCACGGCGCCGATCGCCTTCTCGTAGCCTTTGTCGACATTGATGCCGTCGATGATCGGCGGCCACAGGTTTTTGCTTTCGCCGTTGAGAATCTTGGCGATGGTCTTGGCTTCGGTCTCGAGCCGCTGCGCGCGCTTGTCAGCGTCCTGCAGCGGTCCGCGCGCCGCTTCGACGCCGGAGCGGGCGACCTCGAGCTGGCTGCGTGCGGCGGTATGTTCGGCCTCGCGCTCGCGAGTCAGGGTTTCCGATTGCGTCAGCGCTTCCTGCGCGCCCTGGATCGCCGCGGTGAGGGCATCGAGATCGCCGAACCCGCTGGTCTGCTGCGCCAGCGCTTCGGTCTCGCGCTGCACGTCTGCGATCTGCTGATCGACGCGAGCGAGGCGATCGCGATGGGTCCGCACGTTCGATTCAAGCTGGGTGCGCCTGGCGGTGAGGTCGGCCAGTACCCGTGTCAAATCAGCAAACGTGGCTTCGGCCGCAGCGAGCGTGGTTTCCGCCTGTGCTGCCCGTTCATCGACGCCACTGCGCGTTTCGACACGTGATTTGATTTCGTCCTTCAGCTCGGTGTCCTCGACATCGAGCCGCTGCAAGGCGGCGTCGGCGTCGGATGACTGTCGCTGCTCGCGCTCGACATCGGAAGCAAACTGTATCAGCCGCCGATCGAGTTCGGCGGCGCGCTCCTTCGCGCGTTCCTCTTCGCGGTCCAGCGTCTCGCGCGCATTGGTAAGGCGCTGCAGACCGGCGGCGGCGCGGGCTTCCGCCTCGCGCAGCGCCGGAAGTTCGGCGGCGCGTTCCGCCTGGAGGCGGGCGGCTTCGGCCTGCTCGCGGGTGCGTTCGGCCAACTCGCGGACATTGAGGTCGTGGGTTCTGGCGGCTTCCGCCACCTCGGCCTGAGCTTCGAGCCAGCGCAGGTGGAACAGCATCGCTTCCGCCTTGCGCACTTTCGCGGCGACGTCCCGATAACGGATCGCCTGCCGCGCCTGCTTCTTGAGCCCCTCCATCTGGCCGGCGAGTTGGCCAATCACGTCCTCGACGCGAGTGAGGTTGGTTTCGGCGGCCTTCAGCCGCAACTCGGCCTCGTGACGGCGAGCATGCAAGCCGGCCACGCCGGCGGCGTCTTCCAGCACGCGGCGGCGCTGTTCGGGTTTAGCCTGGATGATCTCGCCGATCTTGCCCTGGTGCACCAGCGCCGGAGAGCGCGCGCCGGTGGCTGCGTCGGCAAACAGAATCTGCACGTCGCGGGCGCGCACGTCCTTACCGTTGATACGGTAGACCGAGCCGGCCTCGCGCTCGATCCGGCGCGAAATCTCTAGCGCTTCGGAATCGTTGAGGGCGGAGGGCGCAGAGTGATCCGAATTGTCGATCGACATCACCACCTCGGCGTGGTTACGCGCCGGACGGTTGCCGCTGCCTGCGAAGATCACCGCGTCCATGTCGGCGGCGCGCAGCGATTTGTACGAGGTCTCGCCCATGGCCCAGCGCAGCGCCTCGACCAGATTGGACTTGCCGCAACCGTTCGGCCCGACCACGCCAGTGAGACCTGGCTCGATCACGAAATCGGTGGGTTCAACGAACGACTTGAAGCCGTGAAGGCGAAGGCGCGTGAGTTTCATGGACACTCTACTGTGCTTGCAAGACGCGAATCAGCCCACAGCCACAATACCACACGTACTGTCAGCAGCCCTGAGTCGCGCGCCTCGCGAGGTTCGACAATGGCGATAGCGACGTACCAGAGCAACCGCGCAGACAAGCTTTTCCAAAGGCTTTTGCAGGGGTTATAGCGTTTTCGAGCGAAGCGGATATCAGTTCGCGTGCAGAAAACGCGTCAGATCAAACCATAAAGTTCCGCTTCTGATTCCCCAGAAGTGGAAAGACCCTGGAACCTCAGCCGATGTCCGCCAACGTTTGTTTGCTACCCTCAGTTTTTCAACAAGGGATCGATCTTCTTCTTGAAGTCCTCGAATGCGATCTCGCCCTTCACCATGTCGCCGTTAATGAAGAACGTCGGTGTCGAATTCACCTTCAAAACCTCATTGGCGTATTTCTGGTCGGCCGCGATCTTGTCGAGCAAGGCCTGATCCTTCAGGCAGCTTTCAACCTCATCTCCCGTAAGTCCGGTCTGCTTGCCGATCAGTTTCAGCGATTCCGTGGTATTTGATCCGGTCCATGTGTCCTGTGACTTGAACAGCGTATCGATCACGGCGAAATATTTTCCCGCGTCGTCCTTGGCGATGCAGCGGGCCAGCATCGCGCCGGCGGCGGCCTTGATGTCGAGCGGAAACTCGCGGAACACATAGCGAATCTTGTTGGTGTCGATATAGTCCGTCTTGATCTTCGGAAACACATCTTCCGCGAACCGCGAGCAATGCGGGCACGTCATCGAGGCATATTCGGTGATAGTGACGACGGCGTCCTTGGGGCCGAGCGCCATGTCCGGCAGCGAAACGGGTTTGGCCACGTCTGTGGCGGTGGCGCTCTGGGCCATGGCCTCACCGATCAGGCGCAATGGCGAAAGACCTACGAAGGCGGCGAGTCCGCCCAATGCGAGGGCGGCATTAACGGCGCGGCGCGTAATGATCAACGGTCTTCTCCCGAAAACGGCGCAAGCGCCCTGACGACAATTGTTCGCTAGCTTGAAACCAGAATTGTGGCAATGGCGCGCTGTCGGTGTGCTCCACCATCGCGTCAATTCCGCTTGATCGAGGCGCCGAGTCGCGCCAGCGCCGTACGCAGATCGTTGTCCTCGATAGAGGACAGCGTTTCCGCCACCTGTGCCACGTCCGTCGCGTCGGGCAGCCGTGAGGCATTCCGCACGGAGTTGCGCGACAAAGGAGCTTGGCGCAAGGCCAGCCGGCCGACCGCGTTCCAGCCGAAGAACCGATTGACCCTTTGCAGAATGACATCGGAGGAATGCTGGATTTCCAGTGCGACAGGACCTTCGACCCGCAATACCAGCGTCGCCGGTTCCTGCTTCTGCCCCTCGATCGGACGAGGCCACTGGATCTTCATCGGTTCGGAATGTGCGGCGATCTCGGGTCCGGCGATTTCCGCCCAGCGGGTCACCAGTTCGCGTGAGGCGAATCCCTGCCGCGCATAGGCATCGGAGAAGACATCACCGAGCAATGCCGACAACGGCTTGGCTGAGATCGGGCCGGGCTTGGACATCACCGCTTTTATAGCATGTTGGTTCTCATTTGGGATGCGGTTGAAAAATATGCCGTCATGGCTAGGCTTGTTCCAGCCATCCGCGTACGGAACGAATAAAGACGTGGATGCCCGCGACAGGCGCGGGCATGACGGTGAGAGAATGTCGTCGAACGCCTCGAGTCGGTAAATGGCGCTATCCGTGGAAAACAACGAGCGAAGGGAAGCTCCTGCGCCAACGGGCCGTCCCACGCGGCTGCTGGCCTGGTACGACCGTAACCGCCGCCGGCTGCCGTGGCGCGCGCTGCCCGGCGAGGCTATCGATCCCTATCGGATCTGGCTGTCCGAGATCATGCTGCAGCAGACGACCGTGAAGGCGGTCGGGCCTTATTTCGAGAAGTTTCTGGCGCGCTGGCCGGACGTTGAGGCGATGGGACGCGCGTCGCTCGACGATATCTTACGGATGTGGGCCGGGCTCGGTTACTATTCGCGCGCGCGCAATCTTCATGCCTGCGCTGTTGCGGTGCTGCGCGATCACGGCGGTCGATTTCCCGATACGGAAGAGGACTTACGGGCGCTGCCGGGGATCGGTCCCTATACCGCGGCGGCGATCGCCGCCATCGCCTTCAATCGCCGCACCATGCCGGTCGACGGCAATATCGAACGGGTTGTGACACGGCTGTTCGCTGTGGACGAGCCGTTGCCGAAGGCGAAGCGGCGCATTCAAACACTTGCCGCGACGTTGCTCGGACCCTCGCGAGTCGGTCGCGACGGAAAGAACTGCGCTGGTCGCGACATGAAAATACGCGCTGGTCGCGACAGCAAGAGCCGCGCTGGAGATATCGCGCAGGCGCTGATGGATCTTGGCGCCGCCATTTGCACGCCGAAGAAGCCTGCCTGCGTGCTGTGTCCGCTGAACGATGATTGTGCCGCGCGAGCTCGCGGCGATCAGGAGACCTTCCCTCGTAAGGTACCGAAGAAGGCGGGCGAGTTGCGGCGCGGCGCGGCCTTCGTTGTGAGGCGTGGCAACGACGTGCTGGTCCGCACGCGGCCGGCAAAAGGCCTGCTTGGCGGCATGACTGAAGTTCCGACATCGACGTGGCTTGCCGCGCAGGATGATGTGGCTGCTCTGAAGCAGGCGCCATGCTTTGAAAGCGCTCCGCGCTGGCAGCGCAAGGCTGGCACGGTCACGCATGTTTTCACGCATTTTCCGCTGGAGCTTGCGGTTTATACCGCAACCGTTACCGCGCGAACCGCGATGCCTGACGGCATGCGCTGGGTGCCGATCGCGCGACTGAAAGACGAGGCGTTGCCCAATCTGATGCGCAAGGTCATTGCGCATGGCTTGGGTGAGAATAAGGAAATCAGTGTAGCTGCAAACCGCCGCAAGCAACAAAAAGACCCTCCGGCGTGAGCCGAAGGGTCTTTATTCCTCATGAAGCGACGGATCAGGCCACCTTCGTCTTCATGTGGCGATACAGGAAGCCCAAAGCGTCCTCGTCGTTTTCGGTCTTGAAGGTAAACTTGTCCTTCAGCACGCTCGCTCTGGCCGCGGCCGGGCGCGCCGAGACCTCGTCGAGCAGCCGCTTGAAGTTCGGATATTTGGCGACGCTGCTCTCGCCGATAATGCGGGGCGCCATGCGCGCCCAGCCCCAGAACGCCATATCGACGATCGTATATGTGTTTCCGACCATGTAGCGGCTGCCCGCGAGATGATCGTCGAGAACCTTGTAGTGACGATGCGCCTCAAACAGGTAGCGGTTGACCGCATAGTCCATGCCCTTCGGCGCGTAGTCCTTGAAATGCACGGCCTGTCCGGAATACGGCCCGAGGCCGCTCGCGATGAACATCATCCACGACAGCAGTTGCGCGCGATTGGCCGGCGTGTTGTCCGGCATGAACTTGCCCGTCTTTTCGCCGAGGTAAAGAAGGATGGCATTGCTGTCGAATACGACCACGCCGTCGTCGTCGATCGCCGGTACTTTGCCGTTCGGATTCACTTTCAGGAATTCCGGCTTGAACTGGTCGCCCTTGCGGGTGTCGATCGGCACGAGTTCGAAAGGGAGGCCGGCTTCTTCCAGAAATAGCGCAACCTTGTTGGGGTTCGGCGCGCCATTGAAATAGAACTTGAGCATCATAAGCCCCTTTGTTCTTGGCATGAGTTGGGGACGCGGCTGGCTGTCCGCGAGCAGCCATTCCATGCTAGGATTTTTCGATTAAATGCAACCGGGGATTTGGCGCTTACCGCGCGGCTATCCGATGCGTGGATGGAGCGCGTTCGGAACGCCTCAGCCTGCCGCCATCATCTGATTGCGGATTTCAGCGCGCAGCTCATCGATCAGCCGGAGACCTTTGCTGGTTTCGATGTGCCAGAAGGTCCAGCCGTTGCACGCGCCTGCGCCTTGCGCCATCGCTCCGATCCGATGAATCGAGCCGACCTTGTTACCGAGCATGATGGCCCCGTCGGCGCGTACCAGCGCGCCGTGGCGCTTCTTTGCATCGACGAGTTTTGCGCCGGGCGAGATCATGCCGCGCTCGATCAATTCGGAAAAAGCCACGCGCGGTGCCTCGCGCGCCGTCATGAAAGGGGCAAGGGTAGCTTCGGGAAGCGGTTCGATCGCCGCGATGCGTTTCTCGGCGGCGGCCGCGTAGGTTCGGTCGCGTTCGAACCCGATATAGTTGCGGCCGAGACGTCTGGCGACCGCGCCTGTGGTGCCGGTGCCGTTGAACGGATCGATGACGAGATCGCCAGGCTTCGACGACGAGAGCAGCACTCGTGCCAGCAGACCCTCGGGCTTCTGGGTCGGATGAACCTTGCGGCCGTCCTTGTCTTTCAATCGCTCGTTACCGGTGCACAGCGGAATCAGCCAATCCGAGCGCGCCTGCACGTCCTCGTTGGCGGCTTTCAACGCCTCGTAGTTAAACGTGTAGCCTTTGGCGTTCTCGTCGCGCGCAGCCCAGATCATGGTTTCATGGGCGTTGGTGAAGCGGCGGCCGCGGAAATTCGGCATCGGATTGGTCTTGCGCCAGACGATATCGTTCAGCACCCAGAAGCCGAGATCCTGCATGATCGCGCCAACGCGGAAGATATTGTGATATGATCCGATCACCCAGATGGTGGCCGACGGTTTCATGGCGCGGCGGCATGCGAGCAACCAGGCGCGGGTGAAATCGTCGTAAGCAGCGAAAGACGAGAACTTGTCCCAGTCGTTGTTCACTGCATCGACGTGCGATTCGTCGGGACGCTTGAGTTCGCCCTTGAGCTGCAGATTGTAGGGGGGATCCGCAAATACCAGATCGACCGATCCGGATGGAAGCTTCGACATCTCGGCGACACAGTCGCCAACAATGATGCGCGATGCGGGAGAGTCAAATTTGGTGCGGGGCGCCCTTGCAGACGCCCCGCGACGCGACACACCCATGACTCGAATACTCTGACTCAGGCGACGCTGTCGGCGACGCGGGACCAAACAACCGACTGGCGCTACAGTGACTTGCCAAAGTAAAAATCGACTTAATTGTAGAGAGCTTTCGTTCAGCGAAATGCAAGTTTGGCAATGATGCGCGGGTTTCAAAAGCTGGTGCGCGCAACCATTATTTGGTCCGCCCGCGATGGCGGGTCGTGGTTTCATCGTCGGCGCTGATGGAAAGAATTTCGTTTGTGGTATTTTGCAAGCCGCTAGGTCAGTTTTTCTGAACCTGAACCACGCTTAAATTATAGAGCCATTGGTGCCCGCGTGGAATCCGAAGTTCGCATCAGATTATCGTCGCGAACTTCGAATTAGCGGCACTATCTTTTTGATTAGACGCGTTTTCTTCACGCGAACCGGATGTCACTTCGCTCGAAAACGCTATAGGCAATTGTTGCCGGGCAGGCTATTGAATAACGAGATGAAAATTTGAATTGGGCGCCGCCACTTGCGGCTAGGTTAGCGATTGATCGGACACGAGGACGGACCTCATGCGTGATGACGATTTTCGCCAGAGCGACAACATCGACGACCGTCGCGAGGATGGCGGATTCGGCGGAGGAGGCGGTGGATTTGGTCGACGCGGCGGCCTCGGCATCGGCACCATTATCATCCTCGGCCTGGTCGGCTATGCATTCGGCATCGATCCGCGCCTCCTCATCGGAGGTGCGGAGATCCTGACCGGCGGCGGCCAGTCGCCGAGCTATCAGACGGACGACCGCCCGTCACCTGGCAAGTCCGGTGCGCCGACCGACGATATGGGCAAGATGATCTCCGGCGTGTTGGGTGAGATCGACGATCGCTGGCACGAAATCTTTCAGGCCAGCGGGCAAAATTATTCCGGCCCCCGTATCGTGCTGTTCCGCAATGCCACAAATGGCGGTCGCTGCGGTATGGCGCAGTCCGCGATGGGACCGTTCTATTGCCCGCCGGACAAGCAGATCTTCCTCGACACCAATTTCTTCAAACAGGTGGAAACGCGCTTCCGTGGCTGCTCGGGCAGCGCTTGCAGGTTCACCGCTGCTTACATCATTGCGCACGAGGCCGGGCATCACATTCAGAACCTGCTCGGCATTCTCCCGAAGGTGACGCGATTGCAGCAGCAGGCCGGCAGCAAGGCAGAGGCGAACGAACTGCAGGTCAGAGTCGAACTTCAGGCGGATTGCCTTTCCGGCGTTTGGGTCAATCGTGAGGCGAAGAAGCGTCCGAACTTCCTCGAACCGGGCGATATTGACGCTGCGTTGACCACGGCAACGGCGATCGGCGACGATACGTTGCAGCGTCAGGCGACTGGCCGCGTGGTGCCAGACTCGTTCACGCATGGTTCGGCGGCGCAGCGCAAGCGCTGGTTCATGATCGGCTACCAGCAGGGCAGCGTGCAAGCGTGCAACACCTTCGCGACGGACGATTTGTAATGGTGTTGGCAAAGCTCAATTCCTTTTACCTCTCCCCGTGGTTACGGGGGGAGGTTGAGCTTCTCGGTAGCGCAAATGCGCGCCTGAGCAGTTCGGGTGAGGGGATCTTTGCAACGTCGGCAGCCCCTCACCCTAACCCTCTTCCCGCGAGCGGGGAGAGGGAGCGCGCTGAACCTTGATCACGGGACCGCCATGCCGTCCATCGACGAGACAAAGCCCTTCGTCCCCCTTAACATCGCGGTGCTGACCGTCTCTGACACGCGCTCGCTTGAAGAGGACAAGTCGGGTGCGACGCTGTCCGAGCGGCTGACCGTCGCGGGTCACAAGCTCGGCGCGCGCGAGATCGTCATCGACGATGTCGAGGCGATCCGCACCCTGATGAAAAGATGGATTGCTGACCCCGGCATCGACGTCATCATCACCACCGGCGGCACCGGCTTCACGGGGCGCGACGTCACCCCGGAGGCGGTCGAGCCGCTATTCGACAAGCGGATGGACGGCTTTTCGATCGCTTTCCACATGCTGAGTCACGCCAAAATCGGCACCTCGACGATCCAGAGCCGCGCAACCGCCGGCACCGCAGGTTCCACCTTCATCTTCTGCTTGCCGGGATCCCCGGGCGCCTGCCGGGACGGCTGGGACGGTATCCTCGCGCACCAGCTTGATTACCGCACCCGTCCCTGCAACTTCGTCGAGATCATGCCGCGGCTGGATGAACATCTTCGCCGGCCGAAGGCGAAAGGAGCGTCGGCCTGATAGCTGATTGATTGGGGCAGAACATTATGTTCTTGATTTGTTCCGATTTGGTGCTATGTTCTCATTATGAGCAGCGCCTCTCTCGCCCGCAGGTATCCGCCAGTCACGCCGCCCCCCGCATCGGCGGCCGCCTCGCCCTTTGCCGAGATTGAGGTCGCAATCGATCATGAGCGGCGGAGGGGGCGCGGCGCGCAATCCAACGTCAGCGGTCGATACGAGACGGAGGCGCGAACGGCGTTCGACGATGGCTGGCAGAGCCTCGACGATCTGCCGCCGTTCAAAACCACGGTTGCTGTTGACGCCGCGCGGAAAGTCATCACCCGCAACGACTCGCCTGACATCAGTTTCGACCGCTCGATCAACCCTTATCGGGGCTGCGAGCACGGCTGCGTCTATTGTTTCGCAAGGCCGACCCACGCTTATCTTGGCCTGTCGCCGGGGCTGGATTTCGAATCGAAGCTGTTCGCGAAGCCGGACGCACCGGCATTGCTGGAGAAGGAACTGGCCGCGGAGGGCTACGAGCCGAAGATGATCGCGATCGGAACCAACACCGATCCCTATCAGCCGATCGAGCGTGACCGGAAAATCATGCGCGGCATTCTCGAAGTGCTCGAGCGCGCCTCGCATCCGGTCGGTATCGTCACGAAATCGGCGTTGGTGACACGCGACATCGATATCCTTGCGCGAATGGCGAAGCGCAATCTCGCCAAGGTAGCGATTTCCGTGACGTCGCTCGATTCCCGGCTCGCGCGCTCGATGGAGCCGCGGGCATCGACGCCAATGAGGCGACTGGAAGCACTGCGCAAACTGTCGGAAGCGGGCATTCCGACCACGGTGATGGTGGCCCCCGTAATTCCGGCGCTGAATGACTGCGAGATCGAGCGGATTCTCGATGCTGCTGCATATGCCGGCGTCAGGGAAGCCAACTATGTGCTGCTGCGCCTTCCGCGGGAAGTGCGCGACCTGTTCCGCGAATGGCTCATGGCGAGCTATCCGGATCGCTACCGTCATGTGTTCACGCTGATCCGCGATATGCGCAATGGCCGCGATTACGATTCACAATGGGGTACACGGATGAAGGGCGCGGGACCGATCGCTTGGATGATCGGCCGCCGCTTCGAGATCGCTTGCGAGAAACTTGGGCTCAATAAGAAGCGCTCAAAGCTGACGATGGACCATTTCGCCAAGCCGAAATGCAACAGCGGACAGCAGTTGAGCCTGTTCTGAGCAGAGCTGAGGCCGTTGCGGGACGAGCAAACCGGTAGCCATTTTGACTTGAAAGACGCTTCAGGAGAGCGGGCATAAATCCGTTTCGGCATTGTCTCCGGGTTTCCCCACCCGCACTATCTCCGAATGATTCGGGGTCGATCCAGGGACCAGCCAGGGAAATCGCCGGCCGTCGCGCAGCCGAGCTTCCGGCGCGAGCGTGGGCTGATGCAGCGTGGCGTTTGGCCGGTCGCGGGTTGCGACGAGGTCGGGCGCGGGCCATTGGCAGGACCGGTGGTTGCCGCCGCGGTCGTGCTGGATCCGAAGCGTATTCCCAAAGGCATCGATGATTCCAAACGTTTGACCGCTGCGCGCCGCGAGGAGCTGTTCGAGGAAATTGTGGCGACCGCATCTTTCGCGGTGGCCTGCGCGCCGATCGCACGGATCGACCGCGACAATATCTTGCGCGCATCGTTGTGGGCGCTCGCGCGCGCGGTCCATGCGTTGCCGGACACGCCGAAGCACGTCTTCGTCGATGGTCGCGACAGAATCGAGATCGCCTGCGAGTGCGAGCCGGTGATCGGCGGCGACGGGCTCGTGCTGTCGATTGCCGCCGCCTCGATCGTTGCCAAGGTCACGCGCGACCGGCTGATGTGCAAGCTGGCGCAGGACTGCCCCGGCTACGGCTTCGAGACACATAAGGGTTACGCGGTCCCCGGGCATCTCGAAGCGCTCGGCCGTCTCGGGCCAAGCCCTCATCATCGCAGCTTCTTTGCGCCGGTTGCTGCGGCGCGCGAACGTCACCGTGCTTCGCCCACCGGGGAAAGCGTCTCCGCGAGCGAAACGTCGACCCGAGGAGCGGTCGAGGCGGCAATCTGACCTGGTAAGATCTGACCTGGCAGGCTGGTTGCTTCGCCGGTTCATGCGCCGTATCACTCGCAGCCGCCTCCCTCCCGCGCACTTCGGAGCCCGGTTCAACTGTGTTGAATCGGACTCTGGCCTTAACTTTTTGATCGAGCATGATCTTATCCGAAAACCGGTTTCCACTTTTCGGGATCATGCTCTAAGAACTCCGCAAGACCCGCCGCCATCAGGTCCTTCATGCGCTTCACATCGCTGGTCGTCGAACTGATCCGCGCCAGACCGCTTTTGGTATTCTGGATCGTGGTGCTGTTTCAGGCAGCGATGTGGCTGTTGGTGCCCTTGCTGCTGTATCCGGCTCCGCCAGGTGATCTTGCGACTGCGCTGGCGTTTGGCCGGGAATATCTGGTCGGAACGGATCTCGGACCGCCTCTCGCGTTCTGGCTCGCGGACATCGCCTATCGCGCAGCCGGCAACCACATTTTCGGCGTCTACTTGTTGTCGCAGCTTTGCTTCATCGTTGCATTCCGGGTTCTGTTCGAACTGGCCCGGACTATCGTCGGTAGCCAGCAGGCTGTTCTGGCGGTTTTGCTGACTGTGACGGTCACCGCGTACGGGGCGCCCGGCCTGACGTTCGGTCCGTCGGTGCTCGCTCTGCCGCTGTGGTCGCTGTTGTTGCTGCATGGGTGGCGGATTGTCGGGCAGGGCCGCAATGCATGGTTCGCGCTATCGATCGAAGCCGGTCTGCTGCTGCTGACCACGCCGGCTGCCGCCGGATTGTTGCTGGCCCTCACCGTGTTCGCCTTGGCGACGGAGCGGGGCCGAAATGCCCTGGGTTCGGTCGATCCGCTGTTTGCGCTGCTGGTGATCGCGGTGCTCGCGTTGCCCTACCTGATCTGGCTGGTGCGCGCGGATGCACTCGGCGCGCCGCCTTGGCCCGATATTTTCGAACTGCATTTGCGGCTGTTGCGCTGGAGCGAACTGCTCCTCGCGCTCGTGTTCGCGACGGCTGGCCTTTTGCTGCTGGTTGTCCTCAATTCCAGTTTCGTCAATCGGAAGCCTGAGGACGCGCCGGTGATCGTGCGGCCGCCAGTGGATCCGTTGGCGCAGACATTCGTCTATGCCTTCGCCCTCGCGCCGGCCCTCGGCGGAAGTCTGGTGGCGGCCCTGTTCGGGGTCGATCACGTCATCGGAGGCGCACCGATTGCGCTGTCGATGTCTGGTCTGGCGGTTGTCCTGCTTTCCGGCGATCTCATCCATCTACGCCGTCTGCGTGTACTTCGCGTGGCGTGGCTCGCCGCCGTCGTGGCTCCGGCGCTGGCTGTGATTGCGACTGTCATTGTTCAGCCGTGGTTCGCCAACACCGAGGTTGCGACATCTATCCCGGCATCTGCCATCGGCACTTTCTTTGGCGAGAATTTCGAGCGTCGCACCAATCGCCCGCTGCCGGCTGTCGCGGGCGATCCGCTGCTTGCGGCCCTCGTCGCGCTCGGTCCCTCGCGACCCCATCTCCTGCTCGATGCGAGTCCCGAGCGCACGCCGTGGATAACGTCGGCAAAGTTCACCGAACTCGGCGGGGTCGTGGTCTGGCGAGCGTCCGACACCGCGGGTACGCCGCCCGAAGCCATTGCCAAGCGGTTTCCGGGCATTGTGCCGGAGATTCCGCGCACGTTTGGGCGTCTCGTCAACGGCCGGCTGCCTTTATTGCGGATCGG
Organism: Nitrobacter vulgaris; assembly: GCF_002028545.1. Lineage (GTDB taxonomy): Bacteria > Pseudomonadota > Alphaproteobacteria > Rhizobiales > Xanthobacteraceae > Nitrobacter > Nitrobacter vulgaris. Next base: position 229,906 of record NZ_MWPQ01000049.1, on the reverse strand, counting down.
TTGGGCCATCGTCCGGCCGAAAGCGCTGTGACGCCTTCCTTCAGGTGGATGCCGATTGCTCCGGCGTCTTATCTTCCAGTGCCCTGGCGACGGCGCGTAAGTCCAGCCACGCCATCCGCTTGTAGGACGGTGAGCGCAGGAGGTATGCCGGATGGAACGTCGCCATCGCACGGATTGTTCGCATACCGGTGTCGTAGTCGAACCATTTGCCGCGGGTTCTCATGATTCCCTCACGGGTTTGCAGGAGCGTCTGCGTTGAGGGATTGCCGAGGGTGACCAGAACGTCAGGGTTCACCAGTTCGATCTGGCGTCGGATGAACGGCAGGCAAATCTGAGTTTCCTGCGGCGTCGGCGTCCGGTTGCCGGGCGGGCGCCATGGAATGACGTTGGCGATGTAGACGTCGCTGCGCTTGAGGCCTATCGCCCCTATCATCCGGTTGAGAAGTTGCCCTGAACGGCCGACGAACGGCAAGCCCTCGATGTCCTCGTCGCGCCCCGGCGCCTCGCCGACGAACATCAGCCGCGCCTGCGGGTTGCCGTCGGCGAAGACCAGTCGCGAAGCGGTGAATTTCAGCGCGCAGCCCTCGAAGCTCTCGAGCAGGGCGCGCAGAGCGTCGAGTGAGGGGGCGGTGCGGGCGGCCTCGCGCGCGGATTCGATCGCAATGTCTGGCGGCGGGGCAATTCCGGCGCGAGGTGCTGCCGTGGCGGTCTGGCGAGGCGGCTGCCGTGCCGCGACGGGAGCGGTTCCCGCCTCAGCGGCGGCTGGCCGGTCGGGAGGTGTCAGATCAGGCGTGGAGAGGCGGTCGATCGGTTCATCCCCCAGCGCACAGTCGACCCCCGCTTCGAGATAGAAGGTCAGGAGTTCCCGCACAGTGGTCGCTTGATCTGATGTCATGTGGGATCCACGATTTGCCGGACACGAACCTGCAAGGGGGTCTGCGTGGAACGCAGGACGGGTGCTTTCCCTGGTTGTTCTCGAGTAAAAAATCGGAAACAACAAGCCGCAGAAGCATTACAAACGCGAAGGTCGCCGGTTGCGGAAGCAGAACATGAGCAGCGACGAATTGCCACCGCGCGAGTCGATGGATTTCGATGTCGTTATCGTTGGCGCGGGACCATCCGGCCTGTCGGCGGCGATCCGGCTCAAGCAGCTCGATTCCGATCTTAGTATCGTCATCGTTGAAAAAGGGTCGGAGGTCGGCGCCCATATCCTGTCCGGCGCGGTGATCGATCCTGCCGGGCTCGACAAGCTGGTGCCGGACTGGCGGAACGATCTCGATTGCCCCCTCAAGACGCAGGTCAAAGACGACCGGTTCTATTGGATGACGCGGGGTAGCGCGATCCGGCTTCCCGGCTTCCTCATGCCGCCGCTGATGAACAATCATCACTGCTACATCGGCTCGCTCGGCAACGTCTGCCGCTGGCTTGCGCGGAAAGCGGAAGCGCTCGGTATCGAAATCTATCCCGGCTTCGCGGCAACGGAAGTGCTCTACAACGACGATGGCGCGGTGCGCGGCATTGCGACCGGCGACATGGGCGTCGCACGGGACGGCTCGCGAAAGAGTTCCTACACACGCGGCATGGAACTGCTCGGCAAGTATACGCTGTTCGCGGAAGGCGCCCGGGGCAGCTTGTCGAAGCAGTTGAATGCGAGATTTGCGCTCGACAAGACCAGTGAACCGCCAGAATTCGGTATCGGCTTCAAGGAGGTCTGGCAGGTCGACCCCGCCCGGCATCGCAACGGGCTGATCCAGCACTCATTCGGTTGGCCGCTGAACAATTCCACCGGCGGCGGCTCGTTTCTCTATCACTATGACGACGATCGCGTCGCCGTCGGATTCGTGGTTCACCTCAACTATGACGATCCGTACCTGTCACCGTTCGATGAGTTCCAGCAGTTCAAGACCCATCCCGCGATCCGGAGCGTGTTCGAAGGCGGCAAACGGCTCGCCTACGGTGCGCGCGCCATCACCGAGGGCGGCTACCAGTCGGTGCCGCGCCTAACCTTTCCGGGCGGCGCGCTGATCGGCTGCGCGGCGGGATTCGTTAACGTTCCGCGCATCAAGGGCGTTCACAACGCAATGGGCAGCGGAATGCTGGCTGCGGAGCACGTCGCTGCGGCGCTCGGCAGCGGGCGCGCCAACGACGAGATCGCCGAATATGAGAATGCCTGGCGCGGTTCCGCGGTCGGCAGGGATCTATTCAAGGTCCGTAACGTCAAGCCGTTATGGTCGAAGTTCGGCACCCTCGCCGGGGTGGCGTTGGGCGGCCTTGACATGTGGACCAACACTTTGTTCGGTTTCTCGTTGTTGGGAACTTGGCCGCACGCAAAGCCGGACGGTCAGACGCTCGACCCAGCCAGAGCCCATGTGCGGATCGTCTATCCGAAGCCGGACGGCAAACTGACCTTCGACAAACTTTCGTCGGTGTTCCTCTCCAACACCAATCACGAGGAGGATCAGCCGGTTCATTTGAAGGTCGCCGATATGACCCTGCAGAAGACCTCGGAACACGACGTGTATGCCGGTCCGTCGAGCCGTTATTGTCCTGCCGGCGTTTATGAATGGGTGGAGGAAGGCTCGACCGTGCGTTATCAGATCAACGCGCAGAACTGCGTCCACTGCAAGACCTGTGATGTGAAAGACCCAAATGGCAACATCACCTGGGTGCCGCCCGAAGGGGGCGGTGGACCCAACTACGAGGCGATGTGATCTGCGGATGCCTGCGATTATGAGCGCGGCCCTGATAACGCCATACTTGGCGATGCAAGCAGTTGGGTCGCCGCCGATCCTTGCCGCGGGAGGTCAAACGCGCCATTGTCGCGCGGCTGGTTGAGGTCAGTGGTGAATACCAGACAACAAATGTCAATCCAGCCCCGATCCGGGCTTGCGAGCGTTCCTTGATTCGCATTTGCAAAGACACTCGCTGAAACGCGGCGCAAATGTTAGAAGCGGATCATGCAATGGTGCCGGCCGGGTTGCATATTGAAAACCCTGATGTTCGTGCCGTGAAATCTGGAGCTACGCGAATCCCGATGTTGTCCATTCGTCTCAATCGCCTGGCGATGATTGTCGCTGCTGCGACATTGTTGGCTCCGTCCGGTCCGGTAGCGGCTCAGACGCCGGACCATCCGACCGAAACCGCGCAATTTCCGAGTGCCAAGGATCTGCGCACCATGACGACGTCGGGCAGCTATCTCGCTGCGCGCCATGCCAGCGTTGAGCGCGACGCCATGTCTGCGGCGACGTTCTATCGTTCGGCGTTGCGTACCGATCCAAAAAACAACGAGCTTCTGGATCGCGCGTTCATTTCGTCGCTGGCCGAAGGCGATATCGCCATCGCCGTGAAGCTGGCCGACCGCATTCTCGCTATCGATAAATCCAACCGGGTCGCGCGGCTGGTTGTCGGCGTCCATAATCTGAAGTTGAAGAAGTACGCGGTCGCCCAAAAAAATATCAAACAGTCCATCCGAGGACCGATCACCGATCTCGTGGCGACTCTGCTGGCGGGCTGGGCCGACTATGGCGCGGACGACACTAAACAGGCCGTCGCCAACATTGACGCGCTGACCGGTCCGGAATGGTACCCGATCTTCAAGGATCTGCATTCGGGGATGTTGCTCGATCTTGCGGGCCGGAACAAAGAAGCCGGCGCTCGTCTCGAGCGCGCTTACAAACTCGACGATTCGGCGCTCCGCGTGGCCGATGCCTATGCGCGGTGGCTGTCGCGCAACAAGGACGGCGCTGCGGCGTTGGCCGTGTATGAGGCGTTCGACAAAAAGCTGGCGCGGCATCCGTTGATTCAGGAAGGCATCAAAGAGATCAAGGCTGGCAAGAAGCTGCCGCAACTCGTCAGCTCGCCGCAAACCGGCGCCGCCGAAGCCCTTTACGGCATCGGCGCATCCTTGACCCGGCGCGGCGGCGAGGACCTGGCTCTGGTCTATTTGCAGCTCGCACTTTATCTCTCGCCCGATCATTCAATGGCGCTGTTGTCACTCGCCGATCTCTATGAATCAGTGAAGAAGCCGGAGATGGCGATCGGCGTCTATCAGCGTGTACCGGTCGATTCCCCGCTGAAGCGCAATGCCCAGATTCAACTTGCTACCAATCTCGATGCCGTTGATCGCAGCGACGAGGCGATCAAAATTCTCAGGGGTGTCACGGAGCAGGATTCGAGCGACCTGGAAGCCATCATGGCGCTCGGCAACGTCGAGCGGGGCCGCAAGAAGTTTGCCGATTGCGCAAAGACCTACGGCAAAGGCATCGACGTCATCGCCGAGACTAAGGGCAAGCCGAATTGGGTCTACTACTATTTCCGCGGTATCTGCGAAGAACGGTCAAAGAACTGGGGCAAGGCGGAAGCCGACATGAAGAAGGCGCTCGAAATTCAGCCCGAGCAGCCACATGTGCTGAATTATCTCGGTTACTCCTGGATCGACCGCGGCCTCAATCTCGATGAAGCCATGAAGATGATCAAGCACGCCGTCGATCAGCGGCCGGACGACGGCTATATCGTCGACAGCCTCGGCTGGGCCTATTACCGCATCGGCAATTACGACGAGGCGGTCAAGACGCTGGAGCGCGCCATCAACCTCAAGCCCGAGGATCCGACGGTGAACGATCACCTTGGCGACGCTTACTGGCGCGTCGGCCGGACGCTGGAAGCAAGATTTCAGTGGGCGCACGCGCGCGACCTGAAGCCGGAAGCCGAAGAGTTACCGAAAATCGAGGCGAAGATCGAAAAAGGCTTGCCGGCGGACGAAACTCCGTCAGCCGCCTCGGCGGACAAAAAGAAGGATGACGGCAAGGGCGGCTAAGGAGGGCGGTGGCCACCCCGGCCGTCGTGGCGGCGTCGCTTGCGAAAGTTACACCTCCGTCGCGAACTACGCCCGCCGCAATCGCAAAAATCATTTGATTCATGTGCCGTTTTTGGATTTGACATCCGCTATGATCGTCACCGGCGCTACGGATCTGGAAACGGCCACACCGGCGCTGAGCGAGACGGCGCGCGCCAAGGTCAATCTGACGCTGCGGGTCGTAGGCCGGCGCGCCGACGGTTTTCACGATCTCGAAAGCGTGGTGGCATTTGCCGACTGCGTCGATCGTCTCACGCTGACACAGGGCGCGGATCTATCGCTGGTTGCTGGCGGCCCGCGGGCGCAGGAGTGCGGCCAGACAGCCGATAATCTCATTCTTAAGGCGGCGCGGCTATTCAGCGAACGGGTCGCGAATCTGAAGGTAGGCGCCTTCGCGCTGGACAAGCATTTGCCGGTCGCAGCCGGCATCGGCGGCGGATCAGCTGATGCGGCTGCGGCGTTGCGGCTTCTGGCGAGGGTCAACGGCATTGCGATGGGCGATCCGCGATTGCTGGAGACGGCGCGACTGACCGGCGCCGACGTGCCGGTTTGTGTCCGCTCGGCAAGCTGCGTCATGACGGGCGTTGGCGAATCGTTGTTGCCGCTGGATCTGCCGGCGATGCCCGCTGTCCTGGTCAACCCCCGCGTTCCCGTCGCCACAAAGGAGATCTTCGCCGCACTCGGCCTTCGCAAAGGTGAACTGAATGTCGGCGTCAACGATGTGATCGAGGCTATCGTGTGGCCAAAGGCCGGTGCTCCGATGGACGATTGGCTCACTATGCTGTCGGACGGTACCAATGATCTCGAAGCACCGGCGATCCGCATTCAGCCGGTGATCGGTGAGGTGCTGGCGAGGTTGCGGGCAACCGGCGCGCGGCTGTCACGGATGTCGGGCTCGGGCGCGACGTGCTTTGCGATCTTCAGCGACGAGGCGGATGCACATCACGCCGCGCAGACGATCCGGCTCGATCGCCCGCAATGGTGGGTTCATGTGGGGATGCTGGGCGGCGGCTCGTGACGGAGCTTGACGGTTCTCATTCCGCGGCACGGGCGGACATCATCGCTCCGGATCGTCAGTGCGACCGTGCCAGGCAGAACGCGACGACTTGTTCCAGCGCGCTCTTCATCGGCGATGGCGGAAACAGCGCTAGCGCATCGACCGCCATCGCGCCGTAGTGCTGAGCGCGATTGAGGGTATCCTCCAGCGCGCGATGCTTGGTCATCAGCCCGATGGCGTAATTGAGGTCGGAGTCGCCGATCTTGCCTTCCTCGAGCGCCCGCACCCAGAATTCGCGCTCGACATCGTTGCCGCGCCGGAACGCCAGCACGACCGGCAAGGTGATCTTGCCTTCGCGGAAATCATCGCCGACATTCTTGCCGAGCTTCGCCGACTTCCCTCCGTAATCAAGCACGTCATCGACAAGCTGGAAGGCGATCCCGAGGTTCATGCCGAAGCTTGCAGCCGCCGTTTCCTCAGCCTTTGGACGGCCGCCGAGCACCGGACCGACCTCGCAGGCGGCGGCGAATAGCTCGGCTGTCTTGCCGCGGATGACCGCGAGGTATTCGTCCTCCGTTGTGGCGGTATTCTTCGCCGCCGCAAGCTGCATGACTTCTCCCTCGGCGATGGTGGCCGCCGCCGAAGACAGGATGTCGAGCGCGCGTAGCGAGCCGACCTCGACCATCATTCGGAACGCCTGCCCAAGCAGGAAATCGCCGACGAGAACGCTGGCCTCGTTGCCCCACACCATGCGGGCCGAGAGCTTGCCGCGGCGCAGCTCGCTTTCGTCGACCACGTCGTCGTGCAGCAGTGTCGCGGTGTGCATGAATTCCACCGAAGCCGCGAGCTTGACGTGACCTTCACCGGAATAACCGGCGAGATTGGCCATCGCCAGCGTCAGCATCGGGCGCAGCCGCTTGCCGCCAGACGAGATCAGGTGGGTGGCGACATCGGGGATCATCGTGACTTCGGACCCGGTCCGCGACAGGATGGTGGCGTTGACGCGCTCCATGTCGGCGGCGACGAGTTCGACGAGTTGGTCAATGGAGCCTGTCGAGTGACTTTCGAAGGGGACGATGACCGCCAAGCATGGATCTCCGGTTTGCGAAATTCGTCTCATTCCAACCGCTGCACCATAGAAAGTGCCGGTCGACCCGGCAAGCGCAGGTAGTGGTTGACATGGAGGTGTTGACATGGGCCACAGGGGCGTGAAGCTGGTTACGCCGGAGAACGTGACGTTGCGGGAATTGGTTCGAACCAACGATCTGGTGTTGGTGTCGGCGATCGGCGCGTTGCTGGACGGTGCCGGGATTTTTCACCTGGTGCTGGATCAGAACATGAGCGTGATCGAGGGGTCGCTCGGGGTGCTGCCCCGCCGCATTCTGGTGAATGAGGATGACAATCGCGCGGCGCGACAGCTTCTCACCGAGGCCGGGCTTGCTCACGAGTTACGCCCCGATGACCGACAATCGACCTGACGTCGGAGAGGATGCGTTTCTCGGCGGACGGCTGCGGTTGTATCAGCCTTCGTCCGGCCATCGCGCCGGCCACGACGCCATGCTGCTCGCCGCCGCCACGCCGGGCAGGCCCGGCGATCGTATCGTCGATTTCGGAGCGGGCGTGGGTGCTGCCGGGCTCGCGGTGGCAACGCGGATCGACAACGTCGATCTGGTGCTGGTTGAGCGCGACGAAACCCTTGCCGTTCTGGCGCGCCGAAACGCGGTTCTCAACAGTCTCGCGGCGCGGGTCTGCATCCTCGATATCGCAGCAGAGGCGGAGACGTTCGCACGTGTCGGTCTTGGTCCCGACACCGCCGATGTGGTATTGATGAATCCTCCCTTCAACGATGCCGTACGGCACCGGCCGTCGCCGGACCAGGGTCGTCGCGCGGCACATGTCGCGGAACCGTCGGGTCTGGGCATCTGGACTCACGCCGCGCGGCGTATGCTGAAATCCGGGGGCGTGCTCAGCCTGATCTGGCGCAGCGACGGTCTGGCCGAGGTGCTTAGCGCGCTTGATCGCGGCTTCGGCGATATCGCGATCCGGCCCGTGCATCCGGACCCCCGCAAGCCCGCGATCCGCGTTCTGGTTCGCGCGGTCAAGGGGAGCCGGGCGCCGCTCAGACTTTGCCCGGATTTGATGCTCAGCGATGAGATGGGCCGTCCCACCAGAGAGGCTCAGGTTGTTCTCGTAGGCGGTCAGGCTCTTGCGCCCACGGGGCTCCGGTGAAACGGCGGTGCCGAAGGCGCGGTGTCCCTCCGCCCGTCCATTGCAGAGGAGCGCTGGCTGCCTCGCGCGGACTTGACGCGAATTGTCGCAAGAAGGCTACCGGTGAGTGCCTCGGGTAGATAGATGCTATCTTCATCTTAATCAGGCGATTGGATGATGACGAATTGCCGAGGGAAACGCCATGAGCGGACGGATAAAAGCAGCGCTGATAAAACTGGTTCCCAAGCGATGGCAGCGCGGGGCGGTGGTGCCGGTGGTGCGGTTGTCCGGCGTGATCGGCGCGGTCACGCCGCTCAAGCCTGGCATGACGCTCGCCGGCGTCGCCAAAACGCTGGAGCGGGCGTTTGCGGTGGACAACGCCAAAGCGGTGGCGCTGGTGGTCAATTCGCCGGGCGGTTCGCCGGTTCAGTCGCGCCAGATTTACCTGCGTATCCGGCAGCTCGCGCAGGAGAAAGAGCTTCCGGTGCTGGTCTTCGTCGAGGACGTCGCCGCCTCGGGCGGTTACATGATCGCCTGTGCGGGGGACGAGATTTTTTGCGATCCCTCTTCGATCCTGGGTTCGATCGGTGTGGTCGGCAGCAGCTTCGGCTTCACCGAACTGATCAGGAAAATCGGGGTCGAGCGAAGGCTGTATACGGCAGGCGAACACAAGGCGACGCTCGATCCCTTTCTTCCGGAAAACCCCGACGACGTGGGGCGGCTGAAGGCGATCCAGCGCGAGATCCACGCGACCTTCATCGAACTGGTGAAGGCAAGCCGCGGGGAGCGGCTGAAGGGAACGGACGACCTTTTGTTCACCGGAGAATACTGGGCCGGCGAGCGATCGGTCGCGCTCGGCCTTGCGGATGCGGTCGGCGATCTCCGCTCGACGCTGCGGGATCGGTTCGGCGATAAGGTCAGCACGCCGCTGATAGCGCCTTCGACCGGTCTGCTATCGGGGCTGTTTGGCCGCAAGGCGGGAGCTGGAACGATGACCTCGTTTGATGGCATCGCGGGGCTGCCGGACGGGTTGATTTCCGCCCTCGAGACCCGGGCAATCTGGGCCAGGTTCGGATTTTAGGCCGCCGGAGGGCATGCCGAATTCCGGTGTCATCAATTTGAAAACATCGATTGCGGGAACGATCAGGTTGCGCAAGAATATGGGCAATTGGGGGCCGACAACGAAGGAAGAGGATCGACCGATGCCGCCGCTGATTGCACTTGCAGCTACTCTGGGTGGACTAGTTGTGGTCCGCTGGTTCTACAACACCGCCAAGCGGATCAATCAGGAGCTCGAGGAAGCACGGATGACTCGCGTGGCCGAGCCCGTGCGCCGCGATATCCCGACGCTGCGGCGCGATCACACTGGCGCCTATCGGCCTGATTAGGATTGTGCGACCCGCCTGGAGGTCGCCGGACTCGTGCCGGTCGCGGGTGGATCCCGTTAACCCTCAGCGGTAAGTGCTCGTCGTCGCCTTGATTTGAGGAACGCGCGCCGATACGGTCGCGTCGCGTCGACCCATTTCGCGAATTCCCAAAAAGACGATGGACTCCTTGCCTCCGCATATGCGCCCGGAACGCTCGTTCCAGGGCCTGATCCTGACCTTGCAACGCTATTGGGCGGACCACGGTTGCGTCATCCTGCAGCCCTACGACATGGAAGTGGGGGCGGGCACCTTTCATCCGGCGACCACGCTTCGCGCGCTGGGTCCGAAGCGCTGGAACGCGGCCTATGTGCAGCCATCGCGCCGCCCCAAGGACGGCCGCTACGGCGAGAATCCCAACCGCCTGCAGCACTATTATCAGTTTCAGGTCATCCTCAAGCCGTCGCCGTCTGACATCCAGGACCTCTACCTGAAATCGCTCGCCGCGATCGGTGTCGACAGCGCGCTGCACGACATCCGCTTTGTCGAGGACGACTGGGAAAGCCCGACGCTGGGGGCGTGGGGGCTCGGTTGGGAGTGCTGGTGCGACGGCATGGAAGTCAGTCAGTTCACCTATTTCCAGCAGGTGGCCGGCGTCGAATGCGCGCCGGTGGCAGGCGAACTCACCTACGGGCTTGAACGGCTGGCGATGTACGTGCAAGGCGTCGACCGCGTCTACGATCTCAATTTCAATGGCCGCGAGGGCGCGGAGAAAGTCACTTACGGCGATGTGTTCCTTCAGGCCGAGCAGGAATATTCGCGGCACAATTTCGAGCATTCCGATGCCGAGATGTTGTTCAAGCAATTCTCGATGGCGGAAGAGGCTTGCAAGAAATATCTCGACGCGGGCTGGCGGGATGATCCAAAGCAGCCCGGCAAGCGCGAGGCGCATCTGATGGCGCTGCCCGCCTATGACCAGTGCATCAAGGCGAGCCACGTCTTCAACCTGCTCGACGCGCGCGGCGTGATCTCGGTGACCGAGCGGCAAAGCTATATCCTGCGTGTGCGCGAACTGGCGAAAGCCTGCGGCGAGGCGTGGCTGCATACCGAAGCTGGCGGCGTCTGAACAATGCCTGATCTTCTGCTCGAACTTTTCTCCGAGGAAATTCCCGCGCGCATGCAGGCGAAGGCGGCGGACGATCTGCGCAGGATGGTCACCGACAAGCTCGTGGCCGAGGGCCTCGTCTATGAGGGCGCGAAAGCCTTCGTCACGCCGCGTCGCCTCGCACTCACCGTGCACGGCATTCCGGCGCGCCAGCCCGATCTTAAGGACGAGCGCAAGGGGCCGAAGGTCGGTGCGCCCGACGCCGCCGTGCAGGGATTTCTGAAAGCCGCTGGGCTGAAATCGCTCGAGGAAGCCAAAATCCAGCGCGATCCGAAGAAGGGCGATTTCTACGTCGCGCTGATCGAAAAGCCGGGACGGCCTGCGATCGATGTGCTGGCGGAATTCCTGCCCGTGATCGTGCGCACCTTCCCGTGGCCGAAGCAGATGCGCTGGGGCGAGCGTTCGGCGAAACCCGGCGCGCTGACCTGGGTGCGGCCGCTGCATTCCATCATCGCGACCTTCGGCATGGAGACCGAAGAGCCCGACATCGTGCGGTTCGACGTGGCCGGCATCGAAGCTGGACAGACCACGCGCGGTCACAGATTCATGGCGCCGGACGAATTCAGCGTGCGCCGCTTCGAGGATTACGAAGCGAAGCTGCACGATGCGAAGGTCGTGCTCGATCCGCAGCGCCGCAAGGACATTATCCTCGCCGACGCGAAAGAACTGGCGTTCGCGCAAGGCTATGAGCTGGTCGAGGATCAGGTGTTGCTCGATGAGGTGTCCGGCCTTGTCGAATGGCCTGTGGTGCTGATGGGCTCGTTCGATAAGGAATTTCTGTCGATACCGGGCGAAGTGATCCGCGCCACTATCCGCAACAACCAGAAGTGCTTTGTCGTCAACGATCCCAAAACGGGAAAGCTCGCCAACAAGTTCATTCTCGTCGCCAACATCGAGGCATCGGACGGCGGCAAGGCCATCGTCGCCGGCAACGAGCGCGTGATCCGTGCGCGGCTGGCGGATGCAAAGTTCTTCTACGAGACCGATCTGAAAACCAAACTCGAAGACCGGCTGCCGAAGTTCGATCAGATTGTGTTTCACGAAAAGCTCGGCACGCAGGCGGAGCGCATCGCGCGCATCGAGTGGCTTGCCTCTAAAATCGCGCCGCTGGTCGGTGCGGATGTTGCGAAGGCGAAGCGCGCCGCGCGATTGTGCAAGGCCGATTTGCTCACCGAGGTCGTCGGCGAATTTCCCGAGCTGCAGGGCCTGATGGGGAAATACTACGCGCAGGCCGCTGGCGAGGATGCTTCGGTCGCCGCCGCGTGTGAGGAGCACTACAAGCCGCAGGGTCCGAACGATCGCGTGCCGAGCGATCCCGTGAGTGTTGCTGTGGCGCTGGCCGACAAGATCGACACGCTGGTCGGTTTCTGGGCGATTGATGAGAAGCCAACGGGAAGCAAGGATCCTTATGCGTTGCGACGTGCGGCGCTGGGGGTGATCAGATTAGTGTTGGAAAACAATCTGCGGCTAGGTCTCGAACTGATATTTGTCGGCGCCCACGGCTTCCTGTCTTATGGACTAATTTTAAGGGAGCGTCAGAATTTTGCTGCCGCGTTAGAAGAGGCCGGGAAGCGTATTTCCATCGTAAAGCCGATTGCTGAGGCATACGAGGCTGGCTATGAAGAAGGAGCGAAAGAGCGTCTGCGAGCAAAAGCAGCAGCTGATATTCCAAACCTCCTCTCCTTCTTTGCAGACCGCCTGAAAGTACAACTCCGCGAACAGGGTGCGCGGCACGATCTGGTTGACGCGGTGTTTGCTCTGGAAGGACAGGATGATCTTCTGATGGTCGTCCGCCGCGTCGAGGCGCTCGGAAAGTTTCTCGACACCGACGACGGCAAGAACCTGCTCGCTGGCACCAAACGCGCGTCGAACATTCTTTCCATCGAGGAAAAGAAGGACAAGCGCAGCTTCGACGGCGCGCCGGATGCCTCGCTCTACAAGTTGGACGAAGAGAAGGCGCTTGCCGCGGCCATCAACGATGTGAAACGTGAGGCGAGCGCTGCTGTTGCGAACGAAGACTTTGCCGCCGCCATGTCCGCGATGGCGAAACTGCGGCCCGCGGTCGATGCCTTCTTCGAGAAGGTGAAGGTCAACGACGACGACGCGAAGATCCGTGAGAACCGCCTCAAGCTGCTCAACGAGATTCGCGCGGCCACGCGCACGGTCGCGGATTTCTCGAAGATACAGGATTGACGCGCAGCATTCGGCCGTCACGATAAACCGAAGGCCCGTCCCAGGGTACCGGACGGGCCTTCGACCGCGTGACCTCGACATCGTCGTTGTCGCGCGGACCGATACCCGCGCGACGCACTTTTCGTTATCTGCTTAGCGGATTAATCGATCACCTGCATGATGCGCCGCGTGCGCGGCTCGATCAGCACGGTTTCGCCATTCACCACGGTGTAGCGATAAGGCGTTGCGCCGAAACGCTGCGGTACGTCGTAAAGGGTCACGCCTTCTTCGGCCAGGACCGTGCCGACTGCGATGCGTTGGGAAACGGTATAAGATGGCACGCGCTCGGTTACGACGTATTCGCGAAACGCCGGGCGTTGCTCGATTGTAATTCCCCCGTCGGCGCTCACTTCGACCGGCTGGGTGACGACCACATCAGTCGAGGGTGCCGCGCCGATCGTGGTGCTTTGCGCATGAGCGCTGTATCCCGCGCCGAGCGCAGTTATCAGCGTGGCAAAAGCCAGAGCGGTATTCCGCATGGTAGCCTCCATTGAGGTCGGACGCGCTTTTTTTACGCCGTCCGTTCGACGTCATGCCAATTCAGTTCGCCAGCGATCGTTCCGCGCGCAAGTTTGGCATTTCGGGGGCGGGCTTGTGGCGCGGCAAAAGATGAAAGTGAGGTGAAACTCGCCCGAATCTCAGACCATGCTGTCAAGAAGCGCCAGCGGCGGATAGAGTTTCTGCGATTCGCAAACAGCATCGGTGGAGGTTTCTTAATGGTCATCACGGCAGCGCATATCCAGCCTATCGTGGCGTTGGTCGCGGGCGTCTTGATCCTGCTGATGCCGCGTTTTCTCAATCTGCTCGTTGCCATCTATCTCATCTTCGTCGGCCTTTCCGGCCTCGGCGTGTTCAAGATGCTGCATTTCTAACTTCTTCGAACACCCACCCGATTGATGCTCTTCGCTGCGGTGCAATCGTCGCCACGTCAGCGACGTTGAGGTCGGCCGGCTGCGAAGGTGAAAGGCTTTGAGGGGAGGCTGTACGGATGCCAATTGATGCGGCGCGCCGCAGAGCCAGCACGCTCTCTGTATCGCCGAACAGAGCCCAAAGCGATCACGGCGCTCCCGAAGGGCTTATCGTACAAAGCCGCTTGCCTTGCCTTCTGAATGGGTGTTCAGTTTTTCAGCGAGCATGTTCGCGGACTTCGTAGCGGTTTGAAGATGCTGATCTCGCGCCGCTCTTGATTGCGGGGCGAGGGGACTTGGAACCCGCATGGTGTATCGGCGGACTCAGCAGGTCATGAAGCGTCTCGCGGCGCGCCGCCGCGCTATTCTGACGGCCGCGCGGGATATAGCCAGCACTGGGGGAATGGCGGCGGTGCAGATCGCGCCGGTCGCGCTGCGTGCCGATGTCGCCGCCGGGACGGTCTATCGTTACTTTCCGTCGAAGGCCGATCTGATTTCCGAACTGATCGTGGAGATAGCGCAGGATGAGCTGACGGCAATACGCGGTGCCGCTGATGCCGCGCCGGGGCCATCCTCGGCGCTTGCGGCTGCCATCGCCACCGTCGCCGTGCATATGGTCTCACACAGGAAGCTCGCCTGGGGCATTCTGGCTGAACCGGTCGATGTAGATGTATCCGCGACCCAGTTGGTTAGCCGCCGCGAAATCGCTGGCGAGATTGAAGCGCGCATCATAGCTGCGGTGAGTGCCGGACATCTGCCGCAGCAGGACACGTCGCTCGCGGCGACCGCGCTGCTTGGCGCGCTGCATGAAGCCCTGGTGGGGCCGCTCGCGCCGGATAACTTCGATGATCAGGCGACGCTGCGTGATGTGGTGCAGACCGCGACTTTGCTGGCGTTGCGTGCGGTTGGCGTGACGGATGCGCGCGCGCGGGGTCTTGTGGTGCAGGCGGCCCTGCCGGCAAGAATGCCGGCAGGGGAGTAAGGCGGACTGAAGTCTGCGTTACTTCGCCTTGACCTTGCCATCCTTGTCGAACTGCGACACGTAGGCCCAGAGGTTGTCGAGTTCGCTTTCCTTCTTGATGCCGGCAAACGTCATCTTGGTGCCCGGAACCTTGGCCTTCGGGTCCTTGATGTACTCCTTGAACTGCGCCTCATTCCAAGTGATGCCAGAATTCTTGTTGGCATCCGAATAGGCATAGCCTTCAACGGAGCCGGAATGGCGCCCGTCCAGGCCGTTGAGTTCCGGACCGACCTTGTTCTTTGCACCTTCGCCAATGGCATGACATGCCATGCACTTGTTGAAGGCTGCCTTTCCGGCTTCCACGTCTCCAGCGGACGAGGTGCCCACGCTTGCAAGCGTAATGCCGAGAACAGTCAGTGCGGAGATGGCGAAGGTTTTCATGGAGACCTCTTGAGTCCTTGTGGGGGGCTTCAGGCTGAAGCTGATGGGGATTGGCCGCCTCCCCGAAAGGGAAGGGGTGCTTGTGGCTCCGTGGCCTCGCAGATCATTAAATCTATGATTACGAGCCGCAGAATCGGACGATAACACCGATCTTAGAACGATTCGAGTATGATTTGGTTCCAAACGGGCTTCGCATGCTACAGCCTGCCTACAATACGATGGTACCATCTGCTTCAGGTCCGGGTTTGAGTTAGCCTACACAACACGGGCAAAATATGGTTGATTTAGAAGGTCTTGTGGCGATCGGCGCAGCCCGGTCGCGCGATAGCGGAGCGCCTGCCGATGACCATCATGATGCCCGCCCCGGATCAGATGGTGCTCGATCGCCGCGACGCCATTGTCCGGGATTTCCGTGAAATCGTGCCGGGCGAGGGGGTCATTTCCAGCGCAGCGGAAATGTTGCCGTATGAATCGGATGCTTTGACCGCTTATCGTCAGCCGCCGATGGTGGTGGTATTGCCGGAAACCACCGCGCAGGTGTCGCGCGTTCTGAAATACTGCTTCGATCACGGCATCAAGGTGGTGCCGCGCGGCTCCGGCACCTCGCTGTCGGGTGGAGCGTTGCCGTTGGCCGACGCGGTGCTCCTCGGCCTCAGCAAGTTTAAGCGCATCCGTGAGATCGATTTCGACAACCGCGTTGTCGTCACCGAGCCCGGCGTCACCAACCTCGCGATCAGCCAAGCTGTAGCCCATGCCGGGTTCTACTACGCGCCGGATCCTTCGTCGCAGATCGCCTGCTCGATCGGTGGCAACATCGCGGAAAATTCCGGCGGTGTTCACTGTCTGAAGTACGGCATGACAACCAACAACGTGCTCGGCTGCGAGCTTGTGCTGATGTCCGGCGAAGTCCTGCGCATCGGCGGCAAGACGCCCGAGCAGGCGGGTTATGACCTGATGGGCATCATCACGGGGTCCGAAGGTTTGCTCGGCGTCGTCACCGAGGTCACCGTCCGCATTCTGCGGAAGCCGGAAACCGCGCGGGCGCTGATGGTCGGATTCTCGCAGGTGGAAGCGGCGGGTGAATGCGTGGCGCGGATCATCGGCGCCGGCATCATTCCCGGCGGCATGGAGATGATGGACAGGCCGGCGATCCACGCCGCCGAAGCCTTCGTCAACGCCGGCTATCCGCTCGACGTCGAGGCGCTGCTGATCATCGAGCTTGACGGTTCTTCAATCGAGGTTGACGAACTCATCAGGCGCGTTGAGGCCATCGCGCTCGGCTGCGGATCGACGACCTGCCGGATTTCCGGTTCGGAAGCGGAGCGCGACCTGTTCTGGGCCGGCCGCAAGGCGGCGTTTCCGGCAGTAGGCCGCATCTCGCCCGACTATCTCTGCATGGACGGCACCATTCCGCGCGGCGCGCTGCCGCGGGCGCTGGCGCTCATTCGCGATCTCGGCGAGAAGTACGGCCTCGGCGTCGCCAACGTTTTCCATGCTGGCGACGGCAATCTTCATCCGCTCATCCTGTACGATGCCAACAAACCCGGTGAGATGGACAAGGCGGAGGCGTTCGGCGCAGACATTCTGCGCTGCTGCGTCGAACTCGGCGGCGTTCTGACCGGCGAGCATGGCGTCGGCATCGAGAAGCGAGACCTGATGCCGCACATGTTCAGCGAAGTCGATCTCAACCAGCAGCAGCGGCTGAAATGCGCGTTCGACGCCCGGGGTCTTCTCAATCCAGGCAAGGTGTTTCCGACGCTGCACCGCTGCGCCGAACTCGGCCGCGTTCATGTGCACGGCGGCAAGCTGCCGTTTCCGGATCTGCCGAGATTTTGATGATAAGGCGACGTCCTATCCGCATGCTCCGTCATGCCCGGTACTCGGGTTTTGCTTCGCCGGCCCGAGTACAGGCCCATTGCGCCGGGCATCCACGTTTTACTGCGGACCAAGACGGGGATGGCCGGGAGGAGCCCGGGCATGCCGGCCATGACAGCTCCGCCGCATTGAGGCAGCCGTGAACATCCTGCACATACGCGATGCCGCCGACGTTGAGGCCGCGGTGCGCACCGCCATTGCGGGCGAACAGCCGCTTGAGATCATCGGGCACGGATCGAAGCGGTCGATCGGCCATGTGATGATGACCAACGCGGTGCTCGATGTGTCGGCGCTGAACGCGGTGACCTGCTACGAGCCGAGCGAACTCATCATCACGGTGCAGGCCGGCGCACCGTTGGATGAGGTGCTGTCGCTGCTCGATTCCAAGAATCAGGAGTTTTCGTTTGAGCCGATGAATCCTGCCGTGTTGTTAGACTCCCGGTCTGGACGAGGGACCATCGGCGGCATGATTGGCGCCGGGTTAGCCGGACCGCGCCGTATCAAGGCCGGTGGCGTGCGGGACCATCTGCTCGGCGCTCACGCGGTTTCCGGCTTCGGCGACAGTTTCAAGGCCGGGGGTAGGGTGGTGAAGAACGTCACCGGCTATGATCTCTGCAAGTTGCTGGCCGGATCGTGGGGCACGCTGGCGATCATGACCGAGGTGACGCTCAAGGTGATGCCGAAGGCGGAGGCCGAGCGCACGTTGGTGTTGCGCGGGCTCGATGACCTCGCCGCCAACCGAGCAATGACGGCCGCGCTGGGTTCTCCCTACGACGTTTCGGGGGCGGCGCACACGCCGCACTCAGCTCTCAAGGCGGCGCGAGGCGCGCTGGCTGGTCTCGCATCCATGGGACAGACTGCGACGCTGTTGCGGCTGGAGGGTATCGCCGCCTCCGTCGTTCATCGCGGAGCGGCGCTTGCAGCTGACCTTGCGTCTTTCGGCGCGGCCGAATTTGTTGAGAACGCTGAATCGGCGGCGCTGTGGCGCGAGATTCGGGACGTTGCGCCCTTCGCGGCTGATGGCCCACTGGGCGCTTGGCCGGTGTGGAGGATCGTCTGTCCTCCGGCATCCGGGGGAGTCTTCGGACAGACGCTGACGCGTGAGACCGGCGGCGAGGTGATCTACGACTGGGCTGGCGGATTGCTCTGGGCGGCGCTGCCGCCGTCGGTCGATGCACATGCCGCATCGCTGCGTCGTCGGCTCGCTCCGCTCGGCGGGCACGCGACCCTGCTGCGGGCCGACGAGGGATTGCGCCGAACTGTCGATGTGTTTCATCCGCAGGCAAAAGGCGTCGCAGCGCTGGCCGAGCGGGTGCGGCAGAGCTTCGACCCCAAAAGCATTTTTAATCGCGGCAGGCTGACCCGGATGCCGATCTGATGAAAACCGAATTCACGCCCGCTCAACTGAGCGATTCTGACATTGCCGAGGCGGACAAGATCCTCCGTAAGTGCGTCCATTGCGGATTCTGCACGGCGACGTGCCCGACCTATGTGTTGCTCGGCGACGAACTCGATAGCCCGCGCGGCCGGATTTACCTGATCAAGCAGATGCTCGAAAAGAACGAGCCACCAACGGCTGAGGTCGTCAAACACATCGATCGCTGTCTGTCGTGTCTTGCCTGCATGACGACCTGCCCCTCCGGGGTCAATTACATGCACCTGGTGGATCAGGCGCGTGTCAAAATCGAGAAGGAGTATGCGCGCCCGGTTTCCGAACGGCTGCTTCGAGCCGTTCTCGCTTTCGTGCTGCCGCGGCCGAGAATCTTTCGGGTCAGCATGACCCTTGCGCGCTTCGGGCGGCCATTCGCAGCCCTGCTGCCGGGCTCGAAGGGGGGCGTGACGCCGACGTTGCTGCACAGGATCAAGGCGATGTTGGCGCTCGCGCCCGCGTCGCTGCCCTCTCCCGGAGCGGCTGCGGGAAGTGTGTTTCCAGCGACGGGTATGAGGCGTGGCCGCGTCGCTCTGCTGCAAGGCTGCGCCCAGCAGGTGCTGGCGCCGCGTATCAACGAGGCCGCGATCCGCCTGTTAACCCGTCACGGCGTCGAAGTGGTGCTGGTGGCGGACGAGCAGTGTTGTGGCGCGCTGACACATCACATGGGCGACGATCGGGACGCCCTGGCGCGTGCGCGGGCCAACATCAGAGCCTGGACCCGCGAAGCGGAACGGGATGGTCTCGATGCCATCCTGGTCACGACCTCTGGCTGCGGCACCGTCATCAAGGATTACGGTTACCTGCTGCGGGAGGACCGCGACTTCGCCGGACCTGCCGCGAAGGTCTCAGGCTTGGCCAAGGATATCACGGAGTATGTCGCCAGCCTCGACCTGCCGCCGCCGCCGAGCCGCAGCGAGCTTGTCATCGCCTATCACTCCGCCTGTTCGCTTCAGCATGGCCAGAAAATCACGCAGCTTCCGAAAGATTTGCTTTTCAAGAATGGATTCGTAGTGAAAGATATACCCGAGGGTCATTTGTGTTGCGGTTCGGCGGGGACATACAACATTCTCCAGCCTGACATTGCGGGCCGACTGCGCGACCGAAAGGTCGCCAACATCGCAAGCGTCAAGCCGGACATGATTGCCGCCGGAAACATCGGGTGCATGATTCAGATTGCCGGCGGAACGTCGGTCCCTGTTGTTCACACGATTGAACTTCTCGATTGGGCGACGGGCGGCCCTCGGCCAGGACTGAATTGATCGGCGGCAACAGGAGGATCACGATGGCTAAGAAAGCTAAGAAATCCAGCAAGGCGAAGGGCGTTAAGGCCAAGAAGAGCAAGAAGAAGGCCGTAGCGGCGAACAAGAAATCCACGAAGAAGTCCGCAAAGAAGTCTGGCAAGAAGGCGGCGAAGACGGCTTCAAAAAAGAAGGCCGTGAAGAAGAAGTCGGCAAAGAAATCAGCGAAAAAATCCGCCAGAAAATCTCCAGGGAAATCCACCAAAAAATCCGCCAAGAAGTCAGCCAAGAGATCCACCGGTAAATCCGCAAGGAAGCCGGCGGCGAAGCGCAGGGCCTCGACGAAAAAGGCAGTGGCCAAGCGCGCCGCGCCAAAGCCCACCCCTGTGCCGGACACGAGTTGGGCGATGGCTGAGCCTGCGGCTCCGTCCTATGGCCATACGGATCAAACCCCCGGGTCGGGAGAGGACGGCACTTAAAGCAGATGAGGTTGGTTGAACCGACCGCCTCGTCATTGCGAGCCGGGGACCGATTAATTGGTTTGCGCCGGTTTGCGCGTGAAACGAGACAATCCAGAGGTTGAAGAAAAAGCTGGGTTGCTTCGTTGGCGTTGGGATGCCGCCACACGTCGCCATCGGCCGGCTCGCAATGACGTTGATCAACGCACTATAGCATTTTCGAGCGAAGTGGATGCCGGCTCGTGTGAAGAAAACGCGTCAAAAAGCTCTTAGCATGATCCCAACCCGAAGAGCCGAGCAAAGTGGAAATCGGTTTCGAGAAGATCGCGCTCGATCCCAAAGATGACGAGAGGCTGATTCCAGTCCGTTCAACTTGTAGAACGGCGACTGGTTCTTTCAGTCTCAGCTCGTTCAATGAGGGCAGATGGCTGCAAGGTTTGGGTTCGTGTTGGGTGTGGTCCTGGTCGCGCTGGGAGCCGCCGGCGCGTGGCCGGCGTCGGCGCAGGATGGATTTCCGTTCGGTTTCGAGATGACGCTGGATGCATCGCCGCAGCCCGGTTCGAAGCGGGTGCCATCGCTGGACATTGACGACAGTGGCGGGGTCAAACTCGAATTGTGGTGCAAAGGCGGAAGAGGCCAGTTTTCGGTTGCCGGCAACACCGTCATCTTCGCGGCCGGTCCGTTGGAGGATCGCTCCTGTCCGCCGGAGAAAGCTCAGGCCGATGACGATCTGGCTGCGGCGCTTTCCGCTGCCGTGACCTGGGAGCGACAGGACGATGAGATCTCGTTTGTCGGACCGACCACGCTGCGCTTTCATCTTAATACAAATTAGAGCGTTTCAAGCGAAGCGGATCCGGTTCGCGTGAAGAAAACGCGTCACAAAGGTAGAGTCCTTGCACCGTTTCCGTGAAGCGGTGGAGCACTCTAGATTGTGAGTTATGCCGTGCGTGTACGGATCGCGATTCCTTTGCCGCGAAGACCGGATACCCGCTATTTCCAGGCCGATTTGTCGACGTCCCAGCGCTGGGCTTTGAACTGTTTCGCCAGCGCATCCAGCGTGCCGCTGTCATTGGTCTCGTTACTCTCGCCGTCGTCCGCTGACAGATCGTCGGTAAGACCGAGCCTCGGCCCATCGGTTTCGTCCGCAGTGCTAGTCGAGGGAGCGCCGAACCAAAGCATGATGTGATCGGATTCATCGGGCCTGTCAGGGCCTGGCAATGCTGTCACTTTGATGGTGTCGGTCAACCCGAGCGCCGGAACCAGCACGCTGGGGCGTTTGAACGTCAACGTCAGTTTGCCGGTGTTGTCACTCCATTTTGCTGACGCCGGCTTTGCATTCAAAGCTTTTTCCAGCACACCGGAGATAGCGGTCGCAAGCTTGTCGCGATTGAGTTTGCCCTTGTCACGCCATTCTGCGGCCGGAAACCGGATGGTGCGCTCCATATCGAACATCCCGGCGCTCCAGCCCGCGGCGACCACGCCGGGCGTTGCTTTCAACCGAGCGAGAAGGGAGGGGGAGCGCTCAGGATCGACGTTGATGTCGATGACCTGCGCTCCCGCCCGCAGCGCCTCGCAAGTCACCTCGAGGCTGTTCAGCAGCACCTCGACATTTTGTTCTCTCAAACTTTTGAGCAGGTCGATCGCTGCGTCGATCTTCACTTTCACGGCGATTGCTTCGGGAGATACCTCGGTGAAATCCTTCGGCGATGCGCTGATGCCGTCATCGGTCATCCGGGCATCGTTGAACTCAGCCTCGCTGAGGTCGGAATTGTCTGTCGAGGTCACGTCGGTAACTTTTTGGCCGACGCTGATCCTGCCCCCGAACTCGAAGGTATCGCCTGTGGGCTTGCGTGTGAGCTTCACCGTGACCGGCAGCTTGTCGGCGATGCTTTGTGTGCTGCCGGTCAGGGTCGAACCGTTCACCGCGAGGTTGGCGACGAAGCGGTCCTTGCGGCTCGAGCCTTTCTCCGCAGGGTAACACACATCGAGAACGGCGCCCGTGACCGTCTTGCCCTGGCGGGTCTCTTTAAGGATAACGTCCGCATTGCCCTCCATCAGTCCGTCGATGGAGGTGAAGTATCTCACCTCCGCGCCGGGCGTAGCTTTGGGAAGCGGCCGGTCTTGCGCCCGCAGAGGTCCCGGTAAAGCCATCGTTAGACTGATCAGGCACAGCCGCAGCGCGCGCATGGAGAATCCCCGCTTGTCGAATCGGCCCTTACCCTAAAACCCACTTCGCGAAAAAAGAAGGCCGCCCGGAGGCGGCCTTCTGACGAAGTCGTGCCGTTGAAGGAGTTCAAAAGCCCATGCCGCCCATACCACCCATTCCGCCGCCGCCCGGCGGCATAGCCGGAGGCTCTTCCTTGGGCAGTTCGGCGACCATGGCTTCGGTGGTCACGAGCAGCCCTGCGATCGACGAGGCATCCTGCAAGGCGGTGCGCACGACCTTGGCGGGATCGACGATGCCCTTGGCGATCATGTCGACATATTCTTCCTTTTGGGCGTCGAAGCCGAAGGTCTCGGTCTTGTTTTCGAGAACCTTGCCCACCACGATGGAGCCCTCGACGCCGGCATTTTCCGCGATCTGACGGATCGGCGCTTCCAGCGCCTTCAGTACGATGTTGATGCCGGCCTGCACGTCCGGGTTGTCGTTGTTGATGCGGCCGACCGCCTTCTTGGCCCGCAGCAGCGCCGTGCCCCCGCCGGGCACGATGCCTTCCTCCACAGCGGCGCGCGTGGCGTTGAGCGCATCCTCGACGCGATCCTTCTTTTCCTTGACCTCGACCTCGGTCGCGCCTCCGACACGGATTACCGCA
The DNA here is from genome assembly GCF_002028545.1 of Nitrobacter vulgaris. Classification (GTDB taxonomy): domain Bacteria; phylum Pseudomonadota; class Alphaproteobacteria; order Rhizobiales; family Xanthobacteraceae; genus Nitrobacter; species Nitrobacter vulgaris. The sequence goes on along the minus strand of NZ_MWPQ01000049.1, from coordinate 206,959 downwards.
ACGCCGCCGGCGAGCTTGGCCAGACGTTCTTGCAGCTTCTCGCGGTCATAGTCGGAGGTGGTCTCCTCTATCTGCGCCTTGATTTGTCCGACCCGTGCCTCGATGTCCTTTTTCTTGCCGGCGCCGTTGACGATGGTGGTGTTCTCTTTGTCGATCAGCACTTTCTTGGCGCGGCCCAGCATATTAACGGTGACGTTCTCGAGTTTCATGCCGAGCTCGTCGGAAATGAGCTGGCTGTTGGTCAGGATGGCGATGTCCTCCAGCATGGCCTTGCGGCGATCACCGAAGCCGGGTGCCTTCACTGCGGCCACTTTCAGGCCGCCACGAAGCCGATTGACCACCAGCGCGGCCAGCGCTTCGCCTTCGACATCTTCCGCGACGATCAGCAGCGGCTTGCCGGATTTCACAACCGCCTCGAGCACCGGCAGCAAAGTTTGGAGGCCGGTCAGCTTTTTCTCGTGTAGCAGGATGTAGGCGTCGTTGAGCTCGGCCGCCATTTTCTCCGCATTGGTGATGAAGTAAGGGCTAAGATAGCCGCGGTCGAACTTCATGCCCTCCACGATATCGACGTCGGTTTCGAGCGACTTGTTCTCCTCGACGGTGATGACGCCATCATTGCCGACCTTCTGCATCGCCTGCGCGATCATCTTGCCGATCGAGGCGTCGCCATTGGACGAGATGGTGCCGACCTGAGCGACTTCGGCCGAGGACGCCACCGCCTTCGCGCGCTTCCCGATGTCCTTCACCACGGCGGCGACGGCGATGTCGATGCCGCGCTTGAGATCCATGGGATTCATGCCGGCGGCAACTGCCTTCGCGCCCTCGCGGACGATGGCCTGTGCCAGCACCGTGGCGGTCGTGGTGCCGTCGCCGGCGAGATCGTTGGTCTTGGAGGCGACCTCGCGCACCATCTGGGCGCCCATGTTCTCGAACTTGTCCTCGAGTTCGATCTCCTTGGCAACGGTGACGCCGTCTTTGGTAATGCGGGGCGCGCCGAAGCTCTTTTCGATCACGACATTGCGGCCTTTCGGGCCGAGGGTCACCTTCACAGCGTCGGCGAGGATATCGACGCCGCGCAGCATGCGTTGGCGCGCGTCGCCGGAAAACTTGACGTCTTTGGCGGCCATTGAATGTTACTCCTGGTTTGTTGTGTGCCGCTTCCCTTGGGCGTCTTTGCCGAGCATAGCCGTTCGAAGAACGGCGTCGCTTCGCACCTATGCCGGCATCCATCGTTTTGAAAGATGGATGCCCGGATCATGTCCGGACATGACGCTTCAATCGAAGCGGTTGATTGCGGAGGGACGCTAGCCGACGATGCCCATGAGGTCGGATTCCTTCATGACGAGGAGGTCCTGGCCGTCGAGCTTGATCTCGGTGCCCGACCACTTGCCGAACAGCACCTTGTCGCCGACCTTGACATCGATCGGCGTGAGCTTTCCGGTTTCGTCGCGTCCGCCGGGACCAACGGCCACGACCTCGCCCTGGGAGGGCTTTTCCTTTGCCGTGTCGGGAATGATGATGCCGCCTTTAGTCTTTTCCTCGGCATCAATCCGTTTGACCACAACACGGTCATGCAGCGGACGAAATTTGGTCTTAGCCATAACGCTCCTCCGGGGGGTTCGCAGGACTCTGAATTGCCATCGATGGATGCATGCGCTCTGATTCACGACGGCCGAGCGATTCGTATCTTTTTGGCAATCATATTCCGAGAGTGCTATTCGTGGGCGGGGATATGGCTTGGCAGCCATGCTGTCAAGCAAGCCTCTTAAGCCGTTGGTGAGGGCGTGTAGGATAGACGCAAGCATGTCGTAGCTTCTCCGCCTTGGCGAGTGCGGGTGCTGCGATCTCATTTTTTAGGTCCGGCTGCTGGGGGCACAGCGGTCGGAAATTCGGTCGGGGTATTTACAATGGTCAAATCAGACGGCGGACGCGCGGCTTTGAACCTTGGGGCGGCCGCGGCCCTGGCGGTGTTTCTCGGCGGATGCGGGTCGTTCGGCTCGATCGGACTGTCGCCGCAGCCGGCGCCCCCGCCGCCCGTCGAGCCCGAGATCCCGGCCACGGTCCGTGCCGAGGAACTGGTCGGACGGTGGGGTCTTGCGTCCTATCAAAATCCGAACGACCGGTCTCGGACCGAGGCCGCGGCCAGGGCGCAGTGCAAAAATCCTTACGTGATCAGCGCAGGCGGCAATGGCGGCGTCATCATGCATCTTGCCGACGAGGCGACGCCGCAGGAGTTGCGGCTTAAGGGTAGCCAGAGTGGCAAGAACTACATCGGGCCGGAAGGCCCCCCCGGCGGTCCAAAAGATCGCGAGATCGTCTCCTTCGACGGCCACGTGCTCATCACGCGCTTCATCGACCCGGATGCGGCGACCCGCTACGGCAACATGGTTTATATCCGCTGTACGCCTGCGGCCGCGTCGGCCCCCCGCCACACGGCGGCAAAGCCACAGGCCCATTAGCCGGGCTACGCGCGATCGATTCAAACCAAATGCCCGGCGCGACGGCCGGGCATTCTCAATGAGGGATGTGACGCTTCCTGAGGCTAACCGAACAGCGCGTCGATGTCGTCCTGGGAAGCGTGTCCCTCGTCGCCTTCGAGCTTCGGACCGTTCAGCAGCTTCGCATCGCCGACGCGATCGTCGACGATCGGTGGAGCATGGGCACGGATGGCGTCCACACCGCCCCAGATATCCATCATGACATTGATATGATGCTCGATGAACTTCATCGTGCTCATCACCTTGGCAATGCGCTGGCCGGTGAGATCCTGGAAATTGCATGCCTCGAAAATCGAGATCACGCGCTCCTGGATTTCCTCGCTCAGCAACCGAGCCTGCTCCGGCGACGCCGCCTTCGACAGCGCGCTGGCCGACTGATCGATCGCTTCAGCCGCCTCCAGGATGTGTTGGGTCGCTTGCTCGGTACCTCCTACCACGGCGCCAAGCTCGTCGGTCACCTTCGCCATCTCGTCGCCGCTGAAACTCTTGCCATGTAGAACCGCGATTTCCTGCTTGGTGCGGCTGATGGCGTCGTAGATCAGATCAAGTTCGGTCTTGAGCTTTTCGCATTGCTCGATTTGTGCGCGATAGGTTTGCAGCAGCATTTGTGCTTCGGCGACCTCGCGGCTGGTGGTCCCGTCATTGGCCGCTCCGGCCGCTTCGTCCGGGCCGTCGAGGCTCGGAGCTCCCATCTGTTGGCGGATCGCCCGCAACTCCGCCATGATTTCACGATGCACCGGCATTGGCGCATCGTCGACGACGGCTGTAATAACCGGCGTGCCGCCGTTCAGGATTTCCTCGACGCGGAAGCGCTTGCGTTGAACAGCCATCATATTCCCCGGCTTTTGGACTCGATTGCCTTTTACACCGGCGTGTTTTAACGCCCGGTTCATGCGGGAACTGTTCGCGACGAATCCGCACGAATCCGCAGCGCGCAGAGCGTTTTCGTTCATGGAAAATAAACGCTACGGGAAAGAACCCCGTCATATCGACGGCGTGGTGAATCAAGCCGCCGTTCCGTTTACCAAACCGACGCGGTTTTAATTCTTAATCGCTGTGCGGGAGGGATGCGCCATTGACGTGACTCCCAGCGACCATCCACGGCAAAACAGTGCAGAGTACGTCGATGTTCAGACACATATCCTTCGCGCTCCTTGCGGGCGTGTCGCTTGCCGGCCTCGGGATCCAGCAGGCTTTTGCAAGAGACCCACAGGCCAGGTTCTTCACCCAGCCGACCGCCGTCTACGCCGATCAATCCACGCCGCAGCCGTCCGAGCAGCGCCTTGCATATGCCGAGCGGCCCAACATGGGCGGCGGCTTCATCGAGTCGCTGTTTGGAGATGTCCAGCAACAGGGATCGCATTATCCGCAACAGCGCTATGATTCGCGCCCGCTCTATGCGCCGCAACCGCAGCAGATCATGCTGCAGCAGGACGCGAGCGAGGCCGCTCATCCCGCATTCGATCCGAAATTCGAGAGGCAGCTCGTCGAATATCACGGCAAGGAAGCCGCCGGCACCATCATCATCGATACGTCGAGCAAGTTCCTTTACCTCGTGCAAGGCGGCGGCACGGCGCTTCGCTACGGAGTTGGCGTCGGCAAGCCCGGTTTTCTGTGGGCGGGCGTCAAGACGGTATCAGCGAAGAAGGAATGGCCCGCCTGGACCCCGCCTGCAGAGATGCTGAAGCGCCGCCCCGATCTTCCTCGCCACATGGAGGGCGGCCCCCAGAACCCGCTTGGCGCTCGCGCGATGTATCTCGGCTCATCGCTCTACCGCATCCACGGTTCCAACGAGCCGTGGACAATCGGCACCAACGTATCGTCCGGCTGCATCCGGATGCGCAACCAGGACGTCATCGATCTCTATGATCGGGTTCGCATTGGCGTCAGAGTGGTTGTGATCTGACGCCCGATCATCTTCCCAGATGACAACGGCCGCCTAGAGCCCCGTTTCTGACGGAATCAGAAGCGGGGCTCTCAGATTTGATCTGACGCGTTTTCTTCACACGAACCGGTATCCACTTCGCTCGAAAACGCTCCAGCCGTTGTGCTGTTGAGGACCGGAGACGTCAGGTGTCCTCTCCTTCGTCGAAGTCATCGAAATCGTCGAAGTCTTCGGCATCGATATCGTCCTGATCATGATCATGGTCATGGTCTTGGTCGAGTGAGCCAGTCTGCGATGGGTTGCCGTGCCGTTGCGATCCGAGGTCGTTCACACCGGCATCGCGTGCCAGATTGCTTCCTGATTGATCGCCGGCGCCGCCCGACGGGTTGGACGACCTGCCGAGGCTGCCGGAATCGCCGAAGCTGCTGGCACGGGCTTCGCCGCCGCCCATCATGGAGCGGATGCTATTGAGAAGCAGACCGCCGCCCACGGCTCCCGCGGCGGCGGCCGCCGCCGTTCCGAGAAACGAGCCGCCGCCCGCTTGCGGAGGCGGCGTGCCATAGGGCGAATGGCCGGCTCCCTGATCAAAGCGTCCGGCTTGTCCGGTTTGCTGCAACGCCTCACCGGTATTCCAGGCCGGGCGGCCAGAAGGCGCTGGGGGGACATTCGGGACCGAGCCGCGCGGCGCGGGGCCGCCGAATAAAGTCTCGCGCATCTGGTCGAGAAATCCGCCCCCCGAGACAGCCTGATTGCCGGCTCCGCTGGCCTCAAGCTGCTGAATGCGCTCGTCGGCGCGCTTCAGGGCTTCGTCCTGCACCAAAACCGTTTGCACCAGCGTGTAAAGCGCGTTAGGCGCGCGCCGCAGGCCCTCGGCGATAGCTGCCGCGGCGGCGGGATCGCGCGGCGTGTTTTCGACGCTGGCGAGGCGGGTGAAGAGGTCGTCAACCAACTGTCGTTCTTCCGGCGTCATGGCGCTCTCCCAAAAAGATGGCTGTTGGGATGTAGTGGTATTCTGTGTCGCAAGTAGTGCCGCCGGAGAATATTTTCGTGGCGGACAGATCAGCCCAATGTCACCCGGTTGGCAACCAGCATGTCCCCGAAGCTATCTCCGGCCAGGAATTCGTATTCCCGCTCGCGCTGGTCGGTGAGGGGATCGAGCGCGAGCAAGATTTCATCGACGAAGCCGGGGTGGCACATGATCAGACCACCATCCGGCAAACCGTTCAGAAATCCCTGCATCAGCGCGGCGAAGTCAGACTGCGCGAAGTCATAGGCGCCGGCGAAGGCCGGATTGAAGCGGATGCCGGCACGCGCGGCATGGCGACGAAATCCGGCGCTTAAAAGATCCAGGAGCAACGCCTTCGGCGTGGCGAATTGTTGCGTCAGCGGGTGTCGGCTGCGGCCACACTGCCGCACCCATGCGTCGGGTGCGGCGGTCTTGACGGCGGTCAGGAAGGCGCCCCGCACCTGAGGAAAAATCTGCACATGCTGATGGCCGTCGACATACTCGGGCGCGCGGCCGAATCGTTCCACAAACGCCGCGATCTGCGCTGTCACCTCGTCGAAAATCATCTCGGGCTCGAGCCGGCGCGACAGGCTGGCGCGCAGCATCTTCGAGAGCGGGAGAAACAACCCGCCATCCAGAGGCCGGTAATGCAGGGTGAGCGGATGAAACGGCGCGGTTAAAGTGAGGTGCAGGCCGATCGCGCAATGCGGATGGCGCGCGCACGCCACCTTCAGCGCCTCCACCTCATCGCGTCCCGCGGCGGTGCCGACCACCATCACCGACGTCGCGTTGATACGCTCCCGTTCGATGAGATCGCGGATCGCGCGGTTGACGCCCGGACTGATTCCGTAATCGTCTGCGCACAGCCGAATCCGGCGTTGCGGTTCATCGCCGCTCATTCGGCGACGGTCCGGTGCGGGCCGCCGTCGGCCGGCTCGGGTTCGGCCTGCTTCATGCTTTGCTCGGCGACGACGTAGATCGGCCGTGCCTTCAGTTCCGAGAGAATCTTGCCGATGTATTCGCCGACGATGCCGATCATCAGGAGCTGCACGCCGCCGATCGTCATCATGCCGACAAACAATGACGGATAGCCGGGAACCGACTCGCCGTCGACCCAGGTTTCCCAGAGGATAGACAAACCGAACAGGAAGGCTGCGAGCGCCAGCAGCAGGCCGAGCAGGCTGGCCAGCCGCAGCGGCGCCACCGAAAATGATGTTAGCCCCTCGATCGACAGACCGAGCAGCCGCGCGGCATTGAAGGTGGTCATGCCGTGAGTCCGAATGTCGGGCTCGTAGTCGACGCGGAACTGACGGAAACCGATCCAGCTCGCGAGGCCCTTGAAGAAGCGGTTTCGCTCCGGCATCCGGCGCAGCGCCGAAGCGGCACGAGGCGACAACAGGCGAAAATCGCCGGCGTCTTCGGGAATCCGCTGGCGCGCGCCCCAGTTGATGATCGCATAAAAGCTGTGCACGCCGATCCGCCGCAGCAACGACTCGTTCGTCCGGTGCGCCTTCGCGGTGTAGATGACGTCGTAGCCGTCGTTGATCCAGTGATCCACCAGCCGTTCCACGAGATCGGGCGAATGCTGGCCGTCGCCGTCCATGAACAGCAGCGCGCCGCGCTGCGCGTGATCCAGGCCCGCCATCAAGGCGGCTTCCTTGCCGAAATTGCGCGACAGCGAAACCACCTGCACGTCCAGCGCGGTGGCAGGAAGCGCGCGGGCGAGGTCGAGCGTGTCATCGGCGCTGCCGTCATCGACATAAACGACTTCGCAGGCGAGGCCGAAGCGCCGCCTTAGCTTTACCGCAAGCGCGCTGAGACGTTCGTGCAATTGCTGGAGCCCGGCGGCTTCGTTGTAAACGGGGACGACGATCGACAGACCTTGCGCAGATGCGGTGGCCTTATCTGCAGGCAGACCTGGAAGGCTGGTAGCTGGAGTCATCGGTCGGTTCCGACGGGGTCAATTCATTCCAGTTTGTAGGGTAGTAAGTGACAGCGTGCGCTTCAACGGGCGGAATGCACGATTCTACGTCCGCAGGAACGCTTCCAGCTTCGCGAAAAGCGGGTTCTCGCGATCGAACACATAGTCAAGCGAGGCGATCGACACCGTTTCAGCACCATGTTGCCTTAGAAAACCGGCGAGCGCGTAAAGCCGGTCCGGCGGGCAATGCAGCGTAACCATCCCGGAGGATGTTGGTCCTCCGAACGGGGAGACTACGCCGAAGCGATCATGTGCCTCTGTGAAGAGTGCAGTATCGCAGCCGGTGAAGCGGGTTCGCACCTCGCGGTATTGGCTCGCGCGGGCGCGGGCGGCGATGTGGTCGAGAATGATCCGCGTCGTTTCGCGTGCACCGCTGGACCAGTCCGCGTCGCGTGACGCGACCAGATTGGCCTGGCTGCGCAGGATCACGCCGTCGTCCAGCACCCTGAGGCCGTTGGCGGTGAGCGTTGCCCCGGTCGTCGTGATATCGACGATCATCTCGGCGGTGCCGACCGCGGGCGCGCCTTCGGTGGCGCCCGCGCTCTCGACGATGCGGTAATCGACCACGCCGTGCGAAGCGAAGAAGGCGCGGGTCAGGTTGATATATTTGGTTGCGATCCGCATCCTTCGGTTGTGCTGGGCGCGAAACCCGGTCGTCACGTCGTCGAGGTCGGCCATGGTACGCACATCGATCCAGGACTGCGGCACGGCGACAACCACGTTGGCGCTGCCGAACCCGAGGCCGTTGATCAGCGCCACGCGTTTGTCGGCGTCGACGATGCTTTCGCGGATCAGATCTTCGCCGGTGACGCCGAGATGCACCAGGCCGCGCGCGAGTTGTGACGCGATTTCGCTCGCAGAGAGATAGGCGATCTCGACGTTATCGAGCTCGGCGATAGTGCCGCGATAGTCACGTACGCCCCGCGGTTTCGAGAGCGTCAGCCCGGCGCGGGCGAAAAACGCTTCGGCATTTTCCTGCAAACGGCCTTTCGAAGGCACGGCTAGAACGAGTGGCGTGGTCATTGCGCGCTCCCGCCGATCCGGCTCGCGGAAGATACGTCTGCGGACCGCGTCAACGCCTCGATCCAGACCGCGAAGCCGACCGCCGGGATCGGTGCGGCTGCCCCAAGTCGCGTCATAAGGTCGTCGTAGCGCCCGCCCGCAACCAGTGGCTCGTCGTCCTGGTCCTTGCGCTGCAGTTCGAATTCAAAACCGGTGTAGTAGTCGACGCCGCGGCCGAAGGCGGTAGCGAAGCTGATACTATCAGTTTCTACGCCTCGCGCGGCCATGAAGCCCGTACGGCTTTCGACTTGATCGATCGCACGGTGAATATCGAGCCCGGCGTCTGAGGCGAGTGCGCGCAATTGGCCGAGCGCGTCATCCGGATCGCCCGATATCGCAAGAAACCGCTTGATGATCGTCAACGCCTCGTGCGGCAGCGCGCCGCTCTTCAGGGTGGATTGTTCGAGGAAGCGGTCGGCGATCTCATCCAAAGAACGGCCGCCGACAATGGTCGCGCCTGCGATCGACATCATGTCGGTCACCAGCGCTAAGGCCGCCTTGCGATCGGAGCCTGCGAGAGCCGCCAGCACGCCTTCGTATTCCTTGTGCCCCGGTCCGGACGCCAGCGTCAGTCGTTCAATATCCAGCGCGAGGCTGACCTTGCGGTTGAAATCCTTCATCAGCCGACGCCGCCATACCGGATAAAGGTCGAGCGAATCGATTAACGCGGTGAACAGCGCAACGTCGCCTGTACGGATGTCGACGTCGGCGATGCCGAAAGCGGCAACGGCTTCCAGACCGAGCGCGAGCATTTCGGCGTCGGCGGCGGCGCGGTCTTGGCGGCCGAATGATTCGATGCCGGCCTGCGGGAATTCGCTTGAGCGGCCGCCACGATAGCGAAACACGGGTCCGAGATAGCAGAAGCCGGCCGGCTTGCCGGCCTTGCTGGACGCGAGATAGTCGCGCGCGACCGGGATGGTGAGGTCGGGACGCAGGCACAATTCCTCGCCTCCCGAGTCGGACGTGAGGTAAAGGCTCTTGCGGATATCCTCGCCCGAGAGGTCCAAAAACGGCTCGGCCGGTTGAAGGATGGCTGGTTCCGCCTTGATATAGCCGGCCTGCATGAACGACGACAGCAGGGCCGCTGCCCGGGAGGCGGTTCGGGTCGCCCCAAAGGCGTGCGTGTCGGTCATCGGCATCGTCCAAGCTTGCGCGCCGCCCACGGGTGTCGCGCCTCCTGCCTAACATATTGAAATTCGACGTATATCGATGGCATGGCGAAGGGCGCCGCGCCGCCGGTCAACATCATTGCGGCAGCCCATAGCACGGCGGGCGGTGAGTTTCGACCTCGTTCCGCCGGCTATTTGCCGAGAAGGTTGACGGCGACGGACGGCGCCTTGCGTCAGAATTTCATCGACGCGAATAGGCGTACGTTGCGGCCGGGCTGCAACACCTCGTCCTTTTTGTAGGACTGGTGGAAGCGGATATCGTCGTTGAGCAGGTTCTCGCCCTTTAGGCCGACGGTGAGCGTCACCGGCCAGTCGCCGTTCGGCAACGTCGTCGTGTGATTGATTTCGGCGTTCAGAAGGTTATAGCCCGGCGTCGGCGTTTCAAACGCGCCGAGGTTTTTTTGGGCGAAAGCGTGCAGCAAGTTGACGCGTGCCGTCCAGCTTGCGTCGCGATAATAGACTCCGCCACCGAGCCGCTGCGGCGGAATCTTCGGCACGAAACTGCCGTCGAGGAATATCGCGTGGACGATGTCGTATTGCGCCTCGACCCCGAACACGCCGTTCCACACCCGCGCCACGTCATGCTCGATCTGGATTTCGCCGCCGGTGAAGCGGGCGTCGCGCTGCGAATAGATGATCTGGTCGTAGGTCGCGCCCGGCGTGCCGCAGGATGCGAAACTCTCGCTACAGCGGACGCCGGTGAAGTTCTTGAAGATGAAGTTCTGATAGCGGGTGTGATAGATCGACAGTTCGAAACGGGTATCGCCACGTGCGCGCTTGAAACCGAGTTCGACGGTGTTCGCCTTTTCCAGCGTCATGGTCGGATCGCCGATCTCGAACGTGCGCGGCGTATCGTGCGGTCCCTTGTAGAACAGCTCGATGGGATCGGGCGCGCGCTCGACATGCTGCAACGTGGCGCGCGCGACGATGTCGTGCGATAGATCATAGAGCAGCCCCGCGCTGGCGCTCATTGGCACGAAGCGGCGATCAACCGGAAACACCGTGGGTTGATTCGGCGGCGGCAGGAATGTCGCAGGAAACCGCGCGCCGGTGCCGTCGGTCTCGGTCTGCTCGATGCGCAACGCTGCCTGCGTTCGCAGACTTCGCGTGACCTGCAATTCCTCGAACAGGAAGGCGGCGAGATTGGCATTCTGCGCCGGAGCGAGCAGGGGATCGGTCGCGCCGGCGACCGATAAGTTGCGCCGGCTCCATTGCACGCCGCCGGAGCCACGCAATTCGCCCAGCATGGTGGCGAACGGCAGTTGCGTGACCTCGACGCGGGATTCCAACTCCTGGTTCTTAAATCGCGAACCGATCAGCGCGGCGGCGCCGACGCCGTTGATCTCGTTGTGCTTGTAGTCGGAGTAGCCGAGCCAATAGCGCACCGTATCGATGCCGCTTTCTCCCACGCGCCACTCGCCGCGACTCGCCCATTTCTGCTGGCGCAGGTCGATGTGGTTTTTCACCCTGGCGGAATCGATGCCGGGGATGAAGTAGGTCATCGCCGTATCCTGAAACGACATGCCGACAAAACCGCGATCGAAAATGTAGGAGCCGCCGACCGCGTGGCCATCGGAGCGATAGCTGGAATTGGTCTGAATGCCGCCGGGGATACGATAGTCGTTGGCCTGCCGGGCGTATGCGTCGGCATGGATCGCGACGTTGCTGCCGCCGGCATCGAGTTGTACCGCGCCGTCGCGGCCGGTGCTGACACTGTTGAGGCCGCCGCGTGCCTCGAATGCGATGCCGTTCTTCGGAATTGTCGTTGGGATGCGGTTGTTGCTGGCGCTGACCACGCCGCCTGTCGCCTGCGAGCCAAAGCGCAACGTGCCGGGACCGCGAATGACCTCGACGTTCTGTGCCGATAGCGGATCAATCGTCACGGCGTGGTCTTCCCCGAGATTGGCCATGTCGCCGGAGCCGATGCCGTTTTCCTGGGTTCGCACCCGGAAACCGCCGAGGCCTCGGATCACCGGGCGGCTCGCCACCGGCGAGAACGACGTTGCCGAGACGCCGGGCGTGGTCCCGAGCGTGTCGCCGAGCGAAGCGGCGCCGCGCCCCAGCACCTGCTTCGCCGTGAGCAGGCTTGCTGAGGCGAGGGGCACGTCGGCGCGAGGTTGTTCCGGCACGGCGGGGAGCGGCGTCGGCGCCTGCACTGGCGTCCGCGTTCGAGTGACGCGCCGAACGGCGACGCGGACGCGGCGTTTGGCGCGCTTCGGCGCGTCGACGGTGATTCCGGGCAGCAGCTGCCCTTGTGCCCGCGCCTCCATGGTTGGGGAGCCGATCAGGCACACCATCCCCGCGACCACACCCAAAACTACCCCACGCATACTTTTACTTTTTCCTGCGATTAATTTGCAATTGCATATAAGATGCAGATGCAATTCACTTGCAAGTGGAAAAAATGGTCGGAAGCCGAGAGAGGCAGGAATACGTCATGGCAGGGGCTTGCTCCGACCATCGGCGGGACTGTCGAGTCGGAAAAGCCGAAATAGGCCGACCATTACGGGCGGCGGCCGAAACAATCTGACTTTGTCTTTTGAGATGATCTGTCGCGCGAGTCTGACCCGGTGCTCCCTTTCCTTTATTCCGGCTGCCAGTCCCCCAGCACGGTCTGGACAAGGGCGAGGACGGCAACCGCGGCGGTATCCGCCCGCAGGATGCGCGGTCCGAGCGACAGCCGCAGGGTATGGGGTTGGTTGAGCAGGCTTTCCCGCTCGTCTTCAGCGAAGCCGCCTTCGGGACCGACCAGAACGTCGATGCCTTGCGCGCCGCCGCGCATCGGCTCCAGTGTCTGCGCCGGATTTGCCGTCAGAGCGGCCTCGTCGCAGAATACCAGCAGGCGTTCGGGCGCGCGCCGGCTGAGCCAACCATCCAGGGACACCGGCTCCTCCACCGCAGCCAGGCTGAGGATGCCGCATTGCTCGGCGGCTTCGATGACATTGGCGCGCATCCGATCGCCGTTGACGCGCCCGACCTGCGTGAAGCGGGTCAGGAGGGGCTGCAGTGCGCAGACCCCCATCTCCACAGCTTTCTGAACCATGTAGTCGAGCCGGGCATGTTTCAGCGGCGCGAACGCGTAGCGCACGTCTGGCAGGTGGTCCTGTTTCCTCGTCACGGCGACGATTTCAAGATTTTCCGGACGCTTGCGGCCTGAAATTTCTGCGCGCCACTCGCCGTCGTGGCCGTTGAAGACCAGAACGTTTGTCCCGGTCCCAAGGCGCAGGACGTTACCAAGATAGTTACCCTGATTGCGGTTGAGCGGGATTCTGTTGCCCGCCGCAAGCGGTGCATCGACATAGAGCCGGGGACTGCGAAAGTCGGTATGAGGCATGAATGAATCCTGCGCGAGCACTTTACTAGAGCAGGGCGAGGAAAATTGCGTAGCGATTTCCGTTCCCATCAAACCCGATGAACAATTTGCCTTGAACAATGCGGGCTGCGGCATCATTCCGATGGAAAATGTGGGATATTGGGGACGTTGCTGATTGCGGCGCGACCAAGCGTCGCGCTCTCGCCCAATTCGTCGGGTTGTTAGGAATCGGCCGCGATCGTACAAATCGGACATCAAGGCAGGTCGTTTGTTGGTAAAGGTTGGCTTGGGCGTTTGACCCTGCCGGAGGAATGCTGTGATCATTCTGCGCATGATCGTTCCGCTGACGCTCGCGGTTTTCGCTATCGGCACCACGGGCGCGCTCGGTCAAACACCGTTTCCGGCGCCATTGCCTAATAGCTCAACCGGAACGGTCAACGATCCGGCGTTTCCGCCGGTTAACGGGGCGCCCACGCAGAACGCTGCTGCGCCTCAGGACTCGCCGTTTCCCCCCGTCAACGGAACCTCTGCGACGGCAGGCGCGCCCGCTTCATTTCCGTCCGGAGGCGCAGCGCCGGTGGGTAGTTTCGGAGCGCCTGCGCGCCAGCAGGCGGGCCCGCCCGGTGGCGAAGATTGCATGAAGGAATTTATGCCGCTGCGTGAGGCGGCTGAGAAACGGGGCAAGTTGATCCAGACCGCCAGCGCCCGTAAGGCGCCGCCCGACGAAGCCTGCAAATTGATCGGGCAGTATTCGCAGGCGGAAGCCAAGATGATCAAATTCATCGATACGAATTCCCGGAGATGTGGAATTCCCGATAATGTCGGGACGCAGATGCGCAACAACCACAAGGCGACCGAGACGATGGAGCAGAAGGTTTGCGACGTGGCGAAGCAGGCGCAGATGCGCGGCCCGGCCGGCCCGAGCCTCAGCGAGGCTCTGGGGTCGGCATCCGGCGGATTGCCTGAGGCAACCACGCCGAAGAAGGGCGGCAGCACGTTCGATACCTTGAGCGGCAACGCTCTCACACGATGACGGGATTTTGATGAGCGATGCGGCTGCGCGCGTCGCGGACTCGGTCGGCAATTGGGTCGATAGCCGCGCGCCGCTGTGGGCGCGCCCCTATCTCAGGCTGTCGCGGCTGGACCGTCCGATCGGGTCGTGGCTGCTGTTGATACCGTGCCTATGGTCGACGGCGCTGGCTTCGCACCTCGCCCGTGATGTGAGCCAGCTTCCTCTCACGATCGCGCTGTTTCTCATCGGCGCGTTTGCGATGCGCGGCGCTGGCTGCACCTGGAACGATATTACTGACCGCGATCTCGATGCGCGCGTGGAGCGTACGCAGTCGCGCCCTATTCCGGCGGGACAGGTTACGGTGACACAGGCGCTCGTGTTTCTCGTTGTGCAGGCGCTGGTCGGGCTGGTGGTGCTGCTGCAGTTCAACCACTTTGCCATTGCAACGGGAATTGCCTCGCTCCTCATTGTTGCGGCCTATCCTTTCATGAAGCGCATTACCTATTGGCCGCAGGTCGTACTCGGCCTCGCGTTCTCCTGGGGCGCACTGATGGGATTCGCAGTTGTGCTGGGCCGCATCGATGCGGCCGCGCTGGCGCTGTATGCGGGGACGGTCGCATGGGTGATCGGCTATGACACGATCTATGCACATCAGGACGCAGACGACGACGCGTTCATAGGTATCAAGTCCACCGCACTGCTGTTTGGTGAGCGCACGCGCTTAGCGCTGGCGATCTTCTACGGGCTGGCCGTCGTCCTGATCGGCGTTGCCGTGCATCTCGGGGGCGCGCGGTGGCCGGCATGGATCGGCCTTACGGCCTTTGCCGCGCATCTCGCCTGGCAGATCGCCCGGATCGAGATCGGCGACTCCCGGCTCTGCCTGTGGATTTTCAAGTCCAACCGCGATGCAGGACTGTTGTTGTTTGCAGGGTTGCTGGCCAGCGCGTGGCTATAGCCGGGACATGATCCCGAAGCGGTTCTAACGCCCTGCAGTGAACGAATAGAACGAACAGCCGAGGATGCTTTCTCGAACGTTTAGTGTCGCGCGATGATCTCGCGTTCGCCCCGATAGATTGCTGCGGGGTTGAGCAGATCACCGCCGCGCCGCCGCATCAGGAAGGTCGGGCGTCGCCCGCTGATGGTATTGCTCCGTCGCCGACGTGGCGCAGGATCGCGCCTGTCGTCGGCAAGCTGAGGAAGCGCGAGGATCTCGCTCCAGGCTTGCCACGCTACGGCACGTTCATCGGCGTCCTCGGTCACAAGAAGGGGAATGACAAGCGACGGATCGCGGTGAAGCAGCACGAGCGCTCGACCGTCGGCAGTCTCGCGCACGGTGACGCCGATGAATTCGCTGACGCGTACGCTGATTGTCATTTTCATGCCGCGCACCGCGCGGTGCAGCGTCACGCACTCGCGATGAAGTTCGATCTGCCGGATGCCGCCGTCGGCTCGGCTGTCGCGCGCGGCGAAACTGACAGGCAGTGAAAGAGGGTCGAGCCGCAGGCTACGGCTCGACCCAGCGGGATTGATCCCGCCTGTTGCTGTTTGACGCCTCACGGCTTCACTCTCCCCGCCGGAATTATGTTTCCGGTCGATGGGCGAGAGCTTGCCAGAGCGCGGTCCGGATTTGCTTAAAAAGGCTGGTTAATCGAAAATAGCCCGCCTACCATTCGCGCGCATGATTGACAGACCGTTGGCCGACATGCTTGACGGGTTCTTGCCGGGGCGCGGATAATCTTTAATACCCGCTTCATTGAATGCTTGAAGTCCGCGTAGAATAAGCACATCTCATGACGGACCCGCTTGCGCGCCGGTCTTGTCGAAGACCCGGGATTTTATTCGTGATATCTTCACCAAATTCATCGACGGAATCCGTCGTATCCGAGCTGTTCGATCAATCCGCCCTCAGTGAACTCGCCGGGCGACTGGTCGAGGCGGCGAAGCGCGCAGGCGCTGATGATGCGGATGCGGTTGCCGTGCGGGGCGTCTCACAAGGTGTCGAGGTTCGCGACGGCCGCGTCGAGGAATCGGAGCGGTCGGAGGGTGATGACGTTGGACTGCGTGTGCTGGTTGGCAGGCGGCAGGCCACCGTCTCGACCAACGATGTCGGCGGCGATAATGTTGCGAAGCTCGCCGAACGCGCTGTCGCGATGGCGCGCGTCGCGCCCGAGGATCGCTATGTCGGACTCGCCGACCCGTCATTGCTGGCACAAAATTTCCCCGATCTCGATCTGCTCGATCGTGTGATGCCGTCGACGGCGGAACTCGAACGCCGAGCGGTCGAAGCTGAGGCGGCAGGTCTTGCGGTCAAGGGCGTGACCAAATCCGGCGGCGCGTCGGCGTCCACCGGCATCAGCGGCATGGTATTGGTGACGAGCACCGGTTTCCACGGAAGCTATCTGCGTTCGAGCCAGGGCATCTCGATGATGGCGATCGTCGGCGACGGCACCGGCATGGAACGCGATTACGATTTCAGTTCCGCACTTCATGGATCTGATCTCATGTCTCCGGCCAGCATCGGCCGCAGCGCGGGCGAACGCGCGGTAGCGCGCGCCAATCCGCGCAAGGTTGCGACCTGCAAGGTGCCGGTGGTGTTCGATCCTCGCGTCGCGGGCTCGCTGGTCGGCCATGTCGTGAGCGCTGCCAATGGTGCGGCGATCGCGCGCAAGACCAGTTTCCTGAAAGATCGGCTTGGCCAGCAGTTGTTCGCGAAAGGAATCCGGATCGTCGACGATCCATTGCGGATGCGTGGTTTGCGCTCGCAATCCTTCGACGCCGAAGGGGTCGCGACCAAGAAGCTCGCGGTGATCGACGACGGCGTTTTGACGTCATGGCTATTGGATTCAGCGACCGCGCGGGAGCTTGGACTAACCACGACCGGTCACGCCCACCGTGGCGTTTCATCGTCGCCATCGCCGGGATCGTATAACCTGCATCTTGAGGCGGGAGAACTGACGCCGCGCGAATTGATCGCGGACGTCGAACAGGGTTTCTACGTTACCGACCTGATCGGCTCCGGCGTCAACGGCGTGACCGGCGACTATAGTCGCGGCGCTTCCGGATTCTGGATCGAGAACGGCGAGATCACCTATCCAGTCAGTGAGATCACCATTGCCGGGCATCTGATCGAGATGTTCAAATCGCTGACACCTGCCAACGATCTCGCGTTTCGCTACGGCACCAACGCACCGACCGTCCGCATCGAAGGGTTGACTGTTGGTGGGCTCTAAGGGGTCCGATTCTAAACATTCGCATCGCGTTTCAGTGAGCGTTCTTGCGAATGTTGGAGTCAGAGAACCGCTAGAAATTATAAGGTTCGAGCAGGGTTCTGAATTTGACATTCGTATCGGGAGATTGCGGTTCAGGTGAGTAGCGAGTGTCAAATCCACTCCACTAGCGCCGACGGCCGCGCCGACATTTTAGCGCGGGACCGCGCCTTACTGATCGAAACGGTGCGCGAGGCGGGATTGCTGGCGCTTGCGATGCGCCGCACCCAGCTGCGAACCTGGACCAAGGGAGTGTCGTCCCCGGTTTCGGAAGCGGACATCGCCGTTAATGATCTTATTGCCAGCAAGCTGCGCGCGCTTCCGGATTACGGCTGGTTGTCCGAGGAAAGCGCCGACGATCTCTTGCGGCTCGGCAAGAGGAGGGTGTGGATCGTCGATCCGATCGACGGCACGCGCGGCTATCTCGCCGGCCATGACGAATGGTGCGTCAGCGTCGCTCTGGTGGAGAATGTCTCGCCGCTGCTCGCGGCTGTGTTCGCGCCGGCTACGGACGAGTTTTTTCTTGCTGAGCGCGGGCAGGGCACGACCTGCAACGGTCTTCCGGTCGGGGCGACCCACGGCGACGATCTGGATTTTTCAAGAATCGCAGGGCCGAAGCCGCTTCTGGAAAAACTGGACCTGCGGCCGAACGATGCCGCCCTTTGTCCGAGGGTCAGTTCGCTGGCGTTACGACTATGCCGCGTGGCGAACGGCAGAATCGACGCGGCGTTTGCCGGCGGCCAGAGCCACGATTGGGATCTCGCCGCGGCCGATTTGATCGTGAATGAGGCGAATGGTAAAATGACCTCGCTCGGGGGCGAGCCGATCCTCTATAATCGTGCCGAGGTGACGCACGGCGTGTTGGTCGCGGCTGGCCATTCTCGCCACGCGCGCATTCTCGCGCATGTTCGGGATCGTCCGCTGGCATAGGTTGGCTGCTGACTTTGATGGTATTTGCCTGACGGCCGGCGACATAGTAGGACAACGGGCAATGCAGCCAGACAGTCCGCCCCAGCAGTTGCTCCATCTCGTGATCGGAGGCGAACTGACCGATCTCGCGCATACGACCTTCAAGGACCTCGACGAGGTCGAGATCGTCGGCCTTTATCCGAACTACGCATCGGCCCATGCCGTCTGGAAGGCGAAGGCGCAGCAGACGGTTGATAACGCCCACATGCGGTATTTCATCGTGCACCTCCATCGGCTGCTCGATCCTGGTCAAGATACGAAGCCCGCCCATTGAGAAAACTGCTTCGCAATTTGCTGCGCTCCCGCGGGTTTCAGCAGTTCGCAGGCCTTCTGGCCGCGGGCTTTTTATGGCTGGTTTGGCGAACCAACAGGTTCAGCTATGATCCCGAGGATGTTTACGACATAGTCGAGCCGCAGATGCCGGTGATCCTCGCGTTCTGGCATGGACAGCATTTTATGACGCCGTTCATCAAGCGGGCGGAGCATCGCGGCAAAGTTCTGATTTCGCGTCACCGCGACGGCGAGTTTAACGCGCTCGCCGCGGAGAAGCTGGGGATTGAGACCATTCGCGGCTCCGGCGACCACGGCTCCGCATTCAATCGCAAGGGTGGCGTCGGCGCCTTCAAGGAAATGGTCCGTGCACTGGAGGAGGGCTACAACATGGCCCTGACCGCCGATGTGCCGAAGCGCTCGCGGATCGCCGGTCTGGGCATTATCATGCTGGCGCGTGAATCGGGGCGGACCATCATGCCATTTGCAATGGCGACGAGCCGCTTCATCCGCCTGAATAACTGGGATCGCACGACGATTAACCTGCCGTTCGGACGCGGCGCCTTGGTTGGCGGGGAGCCGATTGCGGTTCCTGCCGACGCCGATGCGCAGATGATGGAGATGCTGAGGGTGCGGCTGGAGGCGACATTGAACGATGCGACGCGACGCGCTTACACGAAAGTCGGCCGGCCCGAACTCGAGGCTGGTCCCGAATACGAGGCGGGTCATGCCTAGAGCATGATCCCGAAAAGTGGAATCCGGTTTTCGGATGAGATCATGCTCAATCAAAGGGGTAGGGTTAGATTCTGGTTCAACACAGTTGAATCAGAATCTAGTACCGCCGATTTGAAATTCCTGCACCCCTTGCAGCGGGGTCATCTTCGGGAATTTCAAATCGAAAGCGGTACTAGAATCATAAAGTTGCTGGTACCCTTTGCTTTCCGAGGTTCGTTAAGGGGGTGTTGTGATGTCTCACGAACTTCGGAAAGCGGGTACCAGCCTGCCGGCGACGCTGCGCTTCTATCGCAGACTGTCCGCCGCTGCCGGGCCGCTGACGCCCATTCTTCTGAAGCGGCGTTTGAAACAGGGCAAGGAAGACCCGGCGCGCATCAATGAGCGTCGTGGCATCGCCCGACAGCCCCGCCCCGGAGGCCCGCTGGTCTGGATCCACGGGGCCAGCGTTGGCGAAGTGCTGGCGGCAGCGGCGTTGATTGAGCGGCTGCGCGCGCTCGGAATGGGCATTTTGGTCACGTCGGGCACGGTCACGTCGGCGGCCGTCGCCGCGAAGCGGTTCCCGCCGGATATCATTCACCAGTATATCCCCTACGACTCGCCCCGCTTCGTGGAGCGTTTTCTCGATCATTGGCAACCCGGCCTTGCGCTCTTTATCGAATCAGACTTGTGGCCCAATCTGATTCTGGCTGGTGCTAGGCGCCATATACCGATTGTGCTGATCAACGGGCGGATGTCGCGCCGCTCGTTCCCGCGCTGGCGGCGGGCGTCCCGAACAATCGCTGCGCTGTTGAGCCGGTTCGATATCTGCTTGGTCCAGTCCGAAATCGACGCGGAGCGTTTCACAACACTCGGGGCGCGCAACGTCGTCATCACCGGCAATCTCAAGCTCGACGTACAGGCGCCTCCGGCCGACGACGCCAAGCTGGAACGACTGCTGTTCGTCACCCGCGGCCGTCCGGTGGTGGTGGCGGCCTCGACCCATCCGGGCGAGGAAGAGATGCTGCTCACCGCGCATCGAACGTTGGCCAATCATTTTCCATCGCTGCTGACGGTGATCGTTCCACGCCACCCGGATCGGGGCGAGGCCATCGCCCGGATGGTGGTGGCGTCCGGCGCGCAAGGGACGCGGCGCTCGCTGGAACAATTGCCGACGGCGAGAACGGACATCTATATCGCCGATACCATCGGCGAACTGGGATTGTTCTACCGGCTGGCGCCAATCGTTTTCATGGGGGGGTCGCTGGTGCCGCATGGCGGGCAGAATCCGATTGAGGCAGTCAAGCTCAATGCATCCATTGTGCATGGGCCGCACGTCTTCAACTTCCCAGATGTTTATTACGCGCTCGACCGCGCGGGTGGCGCATGGCGGGTTGACGACGGCGATGCGCTGACGAAGCAGTTTGGCTACCTTCTCAACGATTCCGCGGCCCGCGATGCCGCGGCGGCGGCCGCGACTCAGGTGGTGGAAAGGCTCGGCGGGGCGCTGGATCGCACGCTGACCGCGCTCGAGCCATATCTTCTGCAGTTGCAATTTGAACGACGGGCGGCCGATGCGTGAGCCGGCCTTTTGGCACAGGCAATCATCATTGCTTTCGCGGTTGCTCATGCCTGTTGGCGCGCTTTACGGCGCGATCGCCGCGGGGCGGCTGACACGGACGGGTCTGCGCGCGGGGGTGCCGGTGATCTGTGTCGGAAACTATCATGTCGGCGGCGCGGGCAAGACGCCGACCGTGATGGCGCTGGCTGGCATTCTCCGCTCGCTCGGTGAAACGCCGGTGGTGCTCAGCCGCGGCTATGGCGGACGGCTGCACGGCCCGGTGCACGTCGATCCGCACCGACATGCGGCTGCCGATGTCGGCGATGAGCCGTTGATGATGGCACGGACGATCCCTGTGATCGTGTCACGGCAACGGAGGGCGGGCGTCGCGCCGGCCCGCGCGTTGGCGGCCAGCGTGATCTTGATGGACGATGGCTTTCAGAACCCGGCGCTCGCGAAGGATATCTCGCTGATCGTGATCGATGGCGATCGCGGCCTCGGTAACGGCCAGGTTTTTCCGGCCGGACCGCTGCGGGCGCCGCTGCCGCCCCAACTGGCCCGCACCGATGCGCTGGTGATCGTCGGCATTGGTGCCGCCGCGGACGAAGTTGCAGCACGTGTGAAGGTGCGGGGAGGACCTGTATTTCGGGCACGGGTTGTTCCGGATGACGCTTCGATTGCGGCCCTTCGCGGCAGACGTGTCCTAGCCTTTGCTGGAATCGGCGATCCCTCGCGGTTCTTCCGCAGTCTGCGGGCCTGCGGCGTCGATGTGGTGACAGAGCGTGCGTTCGCGGATCATTATCCGTTTTCGCAACGCGACGTAGCCGAGCTACAAGCCGCTGGCGAGCAGGATGGTTTAACGTTGGTGACGACGGAAAAAGATCTGGCGCGGCTGCGCAATAGTGAAAGTCTGGCCGCGTTCGCGCAGACCGTCGTACCCTTCGCAGTCAGGCTTGCCTTTGACGATGAACCGTTGTTGCGGTCGTTTCTGACCGACAGGCTCAACCGTGCGCGGCGATAGGGCGTTTTCGAGCGAAGCGGATACCGGTTCGCGTGAAGAAAACGCGTCGAACGCAAATCATAGAGTCCGCTACTGATTCCATCAGAAGCGGGTTCTATGGTTATGAGGACGTCTTGAATGCGCCCGGGTAATGGCGCTGCAAGACTGCGCTCGGGAGAGCGTAGGCTTCCTGCAGGTCGACACTCCAGTATTTTAGCTCGTCGAGTGGAATGCGAGCGTCGGTGACAGCGCAACGGACGTAGGTTCCCGGCGAAATCACCCGGAAATCGCCATCGAGATACTGCACACGCGCTTCGCTCTGACTGGATTGGCCAAATTTATTCAGCACTGCTTCTCTCCAGGATCACAATATTTCATTGCTATCCGGCCGCCTTTCGGAGTTCGGTCCCATCAGTAGCATATTGGACCATGCGGCAACATACACCAGCCTGCTGCCGGCGCTCACGCTTCAATTTGGCGAATGATCCTTTTAGAAAAGATTTCCTTGATCGGCAGGCTTGGTTGCGCGCCTGCTGGATGCCGGTCTGGGCTGGCTCTTGGGGCTCGACCCTGGGCTGGATGATGTCGCTGCGGTTCGATTGACGTCGGAGGTTGCGTTCACCTGTCCGTCAGCGAATTCCAGCGTGAGTCGTGCGCCGGAACCGACCGCCGCTGCGGACCGCAGGGCGCGTCCGGCGTCGTCGCGAACCAGCACGAAGCCCCGCGCGAGCACGCCCCGATAGGAGACCGCCGCCAGCAACTTGGCCGAATGCGTCATGCGCGTCTCATGCTGCTGTAGCAAGGTGACGAGCGCTCGTCGCGCGCGCTCGAAAAGCCGCTGGGTGCGCTCGTCGTCGCGCGTGATCCGATCGCGCTGCGCTTGGGCGTTGGCGAATCTTGACGTCCTGAGCCGGACGGCCAGTCCCGCGAAGCGGTCGCGGCGGTGACGCAGCCCGACCTGCGTGCAGTGTGAGAGCCTCGCGCTGGTTGCGGCGACGGATTGTTTTGCGTGGGCCACCTGAGAGCGCAGCACGCGCAGCGTGAGTCCGCCGGAAATCCGCGTGAAGCGGCGATGATGCACGTTCGTGCTTGCGCGCAAGGCGCGCGGTAGCGCTGCCGCGGCGCTGTCAACCTTCTGGCGGGGAATGGCGAGCAGCTCGCTCGCCCCTGGTAGCGCGCGGGCGGCGGAGCGCAATTCGGTCCGCCGGTCGTCGTGACCTCGTTTCCACGCGACGAGGGCGCGGGCCGCGAGGCTAGAGACTTCGACCACCAGATCAGACCGGACCGGCACTGCCATTTCGGCGGCCGCAGTCGGTGTTGGCGCCCGCTGATCGGCGGCGAAGTCGATCAGCGTCACGTCGGTCTCGTGACCCACCGCCGAGATCAGCGGGATCATGCTGCCGGCTGCGGCGCGGACCACGATTTCCTCGTTGAACGACCAGAGGTCTTCGAGCGAGCCGCCGCCGCGCGCGACGATCAGGAGATCGGGGCGCGGAATGTGTCCGCCGTCCGGCAGCGCATTGAATCCGTCGATGGCGGCGGCAATCTGTTCCGCCGAGCCTTCGCCCTGCACCCGCACCGGCCATACCAGCACCCGGCGAGGAAAACGATCCTCCAGTCGATGCAGGATGTCGCGGATCACTGCGCCGGTCGGGGAGGTCACCACCCCAATGACCTCAGGCAGCCAGGGAAGCAACTGCTTGCGGGCTTCATCGAATAGTCCTTCCGCCGCGAGCTTCTTCTTGCGCTCCTCCATCAGCGCCATCAGCGCGCCGATTCCGGCAGGCTCGATCGCCTCGATCACGATCTGGTATTTCGACGAGCCCGGATAGGTGGTCAGCTTGCCGGTGGCGATGACTTCTAGACCCTCCTGCGGCTTGAACCGCATTCGGCCGTGGACACCTTTCCAGATCACCGCCTCGATCTTGGCGCTTTCGTCCTTCAGCGCGAAATAGCAATGGCCCGAAGCGTGCGGCCCGCGAAAGCCGGATATCTCACCGCGAACCCGCACATGGCCGTAAGTGTCCTCCACGGTGCGTTTCAGCGCCGAGGACAACTCGGAGACGGTATATTCCGGCGAGTTCGCCAAAAGCTGTGCTGGGTTTGCGGGCATCAGGCTCACTTCTGTTGCTCGTCCGCATTACCATGCTAAACCGCTTGGAAACCACACGAAAGGCTGGATCGGCGGTCGTTCATGAACATTCTTCTGCTTGGTTCCGGCGGCCGCGAACATGCGCTGGCCTGGAAAATCGCCGGTTCGCCGCTGCTGACGAAACTCTGGTGCGCGCCGGGGAATGCCGGGATCGCGCGCGAGGCCGAATGCGTGGTGCTCGATATCGCGGACCATGCCGCGGTGATCGCGTTCTGCAAGACCAACAAGGTTGATCTGGTGGTGGTCGGTCCGGAAGCGCCACTCGCCGCAGGTATTGTCGACGATCTCGCGACTGCGGGCATCAAGGGGTTCGGCCCCTGCAAAGCCGCCGCGCAGCTCGAAAGCTCGAAGGGCTTCACCAAGGATATCTGCAACGCCAACAGCATTCCGACAGCGGCCTATGGACGCTTCGACGATGCCGCGGCGGCGAAGAGCTATATCCACGCGCAGGGCGCACCGGTCGTCATCAAGGCCGACGGGCTTGCAGCCGGCAAGGGTGTCGTGGTCGCGACGACGCTGGACGAGGCGCTGGCGGCGGTCGACATGATGTTCGAGGGCGGCTTCGGCGCCGCCGGCGCTCAGATCGTGGTCGAGGAGTTCCTGCGTGGCGAGGAGGCTTCGTTCTTCGCGCTGTGCGACGGCGAACACGCGCTGGCGCTGGCGACGGCGCAGGACCACAAGCGTGCGTTCGATGGCGACCAAGGGCCGAACACCGGCGGGATGGGCGCTTATTCGCCGGCGCCCGTGATGACCACCGAGATGTGCCGCCGCACCATGGATGAGATCATCGTTCCAACATTGCGCGCCATGCGGGAAAAAGGCGCGCCTTTCAAGGGCGTGCTGTTTGCCGGCCTGATGATCACGGAACAGGGACCGAAACTGATCGAGTACAACGTCCGTTTCGGCGATCCGGAATGCCAGGTGCTGATGCTGCGGATGATGTCGGACATCGTGCCGGCGCTATTCGCGGTCTGTGACGGACAGTTGAAGCATTTCGATCTGCGCTGGTTTCCCGATCCGGCATTGACGGTGGTGATGGCGGCGAAGGGTTATCCCGGCAATTACGCGAAGGGGACGCGCATTGAGGGACTCGACGATGCCGCCAAGGTTGAGGGCGTGGAGATTTTTCATGCAGGAACCAGGGAAGAGGACGGGCAGATTCTCGCGGGTGGCGGTCGCGTCCTGAACGTCTGCGCGTCAGGCAAGACCGTCGCGGAGGCGCAAGCCCACGCTTATGAGGCGGTCGATCGCATCAAATGGCCTGAGGGTTTCTGCCGCCGTGACATCGGCCTTCGGGCGGTGGCGCGGGAGAGGGGCTGATAGATGCGAATCTTTACCGCCGCGCCTTGAAGAAATCCCGCAGCAGCGCCGCCGCCTGGTTTTCGCCGACGGACGGATACACCTCCGGCCGATGATGGCAGGTCGGCGCGGCAAAGAATCGCACGCCGGACTCCACCGCGCCGCCTTTGGGGTCTCCTGCGCCGTAATAGAGTCGCCGAATCCGCGCGAACGAGATCGCCGCCGCGCACATCGTGCAGGGTTCCAGCGTCACATAGAGATCGCAGTCCGTCAGTCGTTCGCTGCCGAGAATGCGCGCGGCGGCCCGGAGGGCCAGAACTTCGGCATGGGCGGTGGGGTCGCGATCGATCAGGGTGCGGTTTCCTGCCGATGCAATGACTTCATTTCCCCGCACGATCACGCAGCCGATCGGCACTTCCCCTGCTTTGCCCGCCTTTTCGGCGGCTCCGAGCGCCATGTCCATGAAAGATGGTGCGGTCATGCCTCGTATCCCGCCGCGAACCCTGTTAAGAGGCGCTCTCACTCAGTCGGACCTTGTGCCCGTAGCGAGATCATTCATGCCCCGCGATAACGATAAAGACAATGCGCGCCCGCGCGGCCGGCGTGATCGGCCCTCCGGCGGCAAGGACAAGCCCAAGAGCCGATCCGGCGTGGCGCGCGGTCCGGAAAAGAAGCTCGCCAAGCGCGGCTTGGCTGGCAAGTCCGACAGAGGCGAAGGTGACAAGCGGCCCTATGCCGGCAAATCCGATGGCGCGAAGCCTTCTGGCAAGAAGTCCTATGCCAGGAAGCCGTATGCGGGCGCGGGCAAGCGTGAGGATGGTGAGACCGCGCGGCCTCGGTTCAATCGCGACGACGGCGGCGCGAAGCGTTCCTACACGCCGCGCGGGGATTCACCTCGCGGCGAGCGCTCAGCCTTCAAACGTGACGATCGCGCGCGTGACAGTGGCGACACACGTCCTGCAGGCCGTTTTGCCGATAAGAAATTTGGCGAGAAGCGTCCCTACACCCCACGCGGCGAGGGTTTTCGGAAAGACGGCGACCGTCCGCAGCGTGCGCGGCCGCAAGGTGATCGGCCTTATAGCGCGCGTCCGCCGCGCGAGGGTGGCGGCGAGAAACGTCCGTATACGCCGCGCGGAGATCGCCCCTTCGGCGACAAGAAGTTTTCACGCGGGACACCCGACCGCGGCTCGCGTGGACCGCGCAAAGAGTTTGGTGACCGTGAGGGCCGCGACAGGGGTGACGAAAAGCCGTGGCAGAAGCGCGACGCCGGCCCGCGCGATGATCGCGGCGGCGCAGGGCGTCCACGATTTTCGAAACCACGCGAGGATCGCCCTGAGCGCGCTGCGGGTGCCGATCGCGGTCCTCGCAAGTTTGACCGTCCTCAAGGCGATCGTCCGCGTTATGATCGCTACTCCGATGATCGTCCGCGCTTCGATCGCCCGCGACAGGATCGTCCCGACGGCGACCGTCCTCGTGGTGCCCGCAATGCCTGGCAGGAGCGGCCACGCCGCGACGATGGCGAGGATCGTCCCCGTCGCAGTGATCGCGACGATCGCCCGCGTCGTGACAATGAGGACGACAGCAAGGTTTTCGCAAAACGTCCGGCGTTCGGGGGACGCGGCGCCTATCGTGAACGCAAGCCTGACGACGACCGGCGCGGTACACGGCCCGAGCCAAAGCCAAAGAAAGCCGGCGAACGCATCGCCAAAGTGATCTCGCGCGCGGGCCTCGCCTCGCGCCGCGACGCTGAGGAATGGGTCACGCAAGGTCGCGTCGCCGTCAACGGCCGCGTCATCAATTCGCCAGCGCTTGATGTGACCTCGCGCGACGTCATCACGGTTGATGGCCAGCCGTTGCCGGAGCGCGAGCGCACGCGGCTGTTCTTGTATCACAAGCCGCGCGGACTAATGACGACCCACGCCGATCCCGAAGGTCGGCCGACCGTATTCGACAACCTGCCCGAAGGTTTGCCGCGTCTGATCAGTGTTGGCCGGCTCGATTTCAACACCGAAGGACTGCTACTGCTGACAAACGACGGCGGCCTGGCACGCGCGTTGGAACTGCCCGACACTGGCTGGCTGCGGCGCTATCGTGTTCGCGCCCATGGTGAGGTGACGCAGGCTCAGCTTGATCAGTTGAAAAACGGCGTCGAGGTCGATGGCGTCAAGTATGGTTCGATCGACGCCACGCTGGAACGCGATCAGGGTGCCAACGTGTGGCTGACTTTTGCGATCCGCGAGGGCAAGAATCGTGAAGTGCGCAATGTGATGGCGCATCTCGGGCTTGAAGTGAACCGGCTGATCCGCATCTCCTACGGGCCGTTCCAGCTTGCCGAGATCGCGGAAGGTGAGGTGGAGGAGGTCAAGACCCGCGTGCTGCGTGAACAGCTTGGTGAGAAGATTGCCGCGCTCGCCAACGCGAATTTCGCAGGCGCGGCCGCCGAAGCCGACACCGAACCAAAGCTCGGCCGCGACGGTACACCGTTGCGCAGCAAGAAAGACAACAAGGCAAGAACCAAGCGCGCGGTGATCGCGGATCGCAAGGGCCGCAGCGTCGTGGTGCAGCGGACCGGCAGCGATGAGGCGCGGGCGCGCAACGAATCTGAGGCCAATGGCTACGGTCCGCCTCGCCGGCCGAAGCGCGGCTATCACGGCAAGCGCGATCTGACGCCGCGGGACTGATCGATGCGCGTCGTCGGCGGGCGGCTGAAAGGCCGCAATCTCGCATCGCCATCAACACAACAGATCCGGCCAACGGCCGATCGGCTGCGTGAGTCGCTGTTCAACATCCTCGTTCATGCCTATGACGATCCGGTCGCGGATGCGCGCGTGCTTGATCTGTTTGCGGGCACCGGTGCGATCGGCATCGAAGCGGCGTCGCGAGGAGCGAAGTTCACGCTGTTCGTCGATAACGGCGCCGAGGCGCGCGCGCTGCTCCGCAACAACGTCGAGGCGCTCGGGCTCGGTGGCGTGACGAAGGTCTATCGCCGCGATGCGACCAATCTCGGGCCTGCGCATCCCCTCACACCGTTCTCGCTGGTGTTTCTCGATCCCCCGTACAGGATGCAGCTTGCCGACAAGGCGCTCGTCTCGTTGCGCGATGGAGGCTGGCTGACCGACAAGGCGCTGCTCGTTGTCGAGGAGGCCAAGGCCGCGGGCTTCGCCGCGCCAGAGGGATTTGAGCAACTCGAGCGGCGCGCCTATGACGACACCGAGTTCGTGTTCCTGCGGAGCACATGACTGTTGCCCGAAGCGCAGGCTTGGTTGAGTGTGCAGTCCGCCCGCCGCATCGCTATATTCTTATCGCCGCCCGAAAAGCTTCTCGATATCGGCGAGCTTCAGCTCCACATAGGTCGGGCGGCCGTGGTTGCACTGACCTGAATTTGGCGTGGCCTCCATCTCGCGCAGCAGCGCGTTCATTTCTTCCGGCTTGAGGATTCGTCCAGCGCGCACCGAACCGTGACAGGCCATCGTGGCCGCGACATGCATCAGCCGCCGTTCAAGTGGAAGCGTCTCATCCCATTCCGCCATGTGTTCGGCGAGATCGCGCAGCAACGCGGCCGCATTGGTCTTGCCGAGCAGCGACGGCGTCTCGCGCACGGCAACCGCGCCGGGTCCGAAGGACTCGATGGCGAGCCCGAATTTTTTCAGCTCAGTTGCACGGTCGGTAAGCTTTTCGACGGTCGCCTCATCCAGTTCGATGATATCGGGAATGAGAAGGATCTGTCGCTGCACGCCGTCCCGCTCCAGCGCTGCCTTCAGCCGCTCGTAAACGATGCGTTCGTGCGCGGCATGCTGGTCCACGACGATCAGGCCGTCGCGGGTTTGCGACACGATATAAGTTTCGTGAATCTGGGTGCGCGCCGCGCCGAGCGGCCGATCGATCAGATCCATCGGAAGATGAGCGTCAAAGCGCACGTCCGCGCTGGGCGCGCCCACATCAAACGCGGTTTGGCCAGCCTCGGCGAAGGCGGTCGCAGGCGGTCCGCCCATCCATGGCCGCGCTCCGGCAGGCGAGGCAGGCGATCGCCGCCAATCCCAATCGGCAGGGCGCGGGGACGTCGCGGGACGAAAAGCCGTGAGTACCGCGCCGTCGCTGTTCGCGGCCGTGCGCCGTCCTTCGCGCGCCAGACCTTCCTTCAGCGCATGCACGATCAGCGCGCGCACCAGTCCGGCATTTCGGAATCGCACTTCCGTCTTCGCGGGATGGACATTGGCGTCGACCTCTTGCGGGTCCGTTGTGACAAACAACGCCACCACCGGATGACGGTCGCGCGGCAGGTAATCGGAATAGGCCGCGCGCACCGCGCCCAGAATCAGCTTGTCACGCACCGGACGGCCGTTGACGAACAGATACTGGCCGAGCGCATTCGCGCGGGTCAGCGACGGCGCGGCAGCGAACCCCTCGACGATTACGCGCTCGCGTTCGGCGCGCACCGCGATGGCAGCGGAACGGAAGTCTCCGCCGAGAATGTCGCCTAGTCGCGTCAACCGTCCCGCCGCTCCCGGCAGCGCCGCCGTCCAGGTCGCTGGCGCACGCCCTTCGCCTGCGAGGGTAAAACCGATATCAGGCCGCGCCATTGCCAGCCGCCGCACCACCTCGCGGATCGCCTCGGCTTCCGTCCGATCGGTCTTGAGGAATTTAAGCCGCGCGGGTGTGGCATAAAAGAGATCGGCGACTTCAACGCGCGTGCCTTGCGTCAGTGCGGCCGGCGTGATCGCGGATTTTCGTCCACCTTCGACGGTGAGCGACCACGCATGCGGCTCGCGGGCGTCGCGTGTGGTGATGCAGAGCCTGGCTACCGCTCCGATTGACGGCAGCGCCTCGCCACGAAAGCCCAGCGTATGGATGCGCAGCAAATCCTCGTCTTCCAGTTTCGAGGTGGCATGGCGATTGACCGCCAGCGCGAGGTCGCCCTTCGCCATGCCAGCGCCGTCGTCGGTGACGCCGATCCGTCGCTTCCCGCCGCCGTCGGTGAAGACGTCGATGCGGGCCGCGCCGGCGTCAATCGCGTTCTCAACCAGCTCCTTGACGACGCTAGCCGGACGCTCGACCACTTCGCCTGCGGCGATGCGGTTGACGACAGTCTCGGGAAGCTGGCGGACGGGCATGGTGCGGCTCGGTTCTGGCTGCGGGCGAGTTTAGGCGTTCGCCGCGCCGATTGCATGGGGGCAAATCCGGATGTCCCGGGTTGATTTAGGGTCTGCGTTCGGAGCGCGGCGGTCGCGTGCAACGCGCGATGCTTCGCTTCTCGCCCCATGGGATCGGCGGCACGTCTGCGCGAGATTAGTCCTCGGAAGACGTCCGTCCACGTCTCGCCTTCACATCGCCGCGGCGCTTCTTGCTCTCAAGCCGGCGTTGCTTCGAGCCGAGAGTCGGCTTGGTAGCGCGGCGCGGGGTCGGCCGAATCGCAGCCTCGCGCAGCAATTCGATCAGGCGGTCGGTGGCGTCCGCGCGGTTTCGTTCCTGGGTCCGAAAGCGTTGGGCATGGATCACGATCACGCCATCCTTGGTCAGACGCTGCCCGGCGAGCCGGACGAGCCGCGCGGCGATGTCTGGGTCGAGCGCCAAGCGGCGAGTGTCGTAGCGCAACTGCGCCGCAGTCGAGAGCTTGTTGACGTTTTGGCCGCCAGGGCCAGAAGCGCGAATGAAGCTGATCTCAACGTCGTTTTCGTCGATGGCGATATTGCGGGTGATCCGCAGCATGGCACTCACCTGGATTCGCCTGTCCGACGGCAGGAATCAGGCAGCGGCACCATACCTCGTTTGTTGCCTGCCTGCGCCGTCAATGCGCGGCAGGTTGAGGCGCGGGCTGAGCTGCAGTCGGCTGCGCCGCTGCGGGTTGCGCTTCCGTCTGAGGTGAGCGTCCCACGATCACGGTGAGAAGCCCCTGTCCCCACAGCCTCTTCGCGACTGCTCTCGCCTGGTCGAGGGTGACGGCATCGACGATGGAATTGCGCTTCTCAATGTAGTCGATCGGCAGATTATCCGTCTGATATTGCAACAGACCCGTAGCGAGCTTCGAAGAGGTATCGAGCTCCAGCATCTGCGATCCTTTCAGATAGGATTTGGCTTCGTCGAGCTCCTTCGGCGTCGGTCCGTTGTCGGCAAAGCGCTGGATTTCCTTATTAACGGCCTCGATGCTCTCGCCGGCGCGGTCCGCGCGGGTCCCGGTGGTGCCCGCGAACAGCGCTGAATGGTCCATCCACAAAAGAGATTCCGAGATGGAATAGGCGAGGCCGCGCTTTTCGCGCACCTCGCGATACAGCCGCGACGACAGCGAGCCGCCGCCGAGAATGTGGTTATCAATGTAGGCTGCCATGAAATCGGGGTCGTCACGCTTGACGCCGGGGCCTCCGAACATGACCACGGTTTGCGGTACGTCGAGCGGAACGAATGCACTTTGCGGCGGCTTTGCGGCGAGGATGTCAGGAACGGGTGTGAGATCGCCCTTCGCCGGTAGACCTCCGAAAGTTTGATCCAGCATCTTTGCAAGAGTCGCCGGCTCGATGTCGCCCACCACCGCGATCTTCAGCTTGTCTCTCGCCAGCACCCGCCGCACGTAATTTCTGAGATCGTCGGTCTTGATCGTTGGAATGCTTTCGAGCGTACCGTGCGAGGGATGACCGTAGGGATGACCGCCGAATGCGAGCTTGGAAAAGTTGAGGCCGGCAAGTGCATTCGGATTGGTTGAGTTGTGGCGCAGGTGGGACAGAACCTGCGCACCGATGCGCTCGACGTCATCAGCGTCAAAGCGCGGCGAGGTTAAAGCGAGCCGCAGCAGGCCAAATGCTTCGCCACTGTGTTCCTTGAGCATTCGCAATGAGCCGCGGAGCTCGTCGCGCTGGATCGTAAAGCTGAGCTCGATGGCGCGGCGATCGAGCTGTTCACGAAAGGTCTTGGAGGGGAGATCCCCGGCGCCCTCGTCGAGCAGGCTGGCAACCATGTGGCCGACGCCCGGCTTGTCGGGCGGGTCCTGCGCCGAGCCGCCAGAGAACGCATATTCCATTGCCACCAGAGGTACGGTGGCGTCCTGAACGAACCAGGCCTCGATACCTCCCGGCGTCACCAGATGCTGGATTTTCGTCCCGGCGAACGAGGGACCAGCAGCAAAGCAGATCAATGCGAAACATACGGTGACGAGCAGGCTGCGCCCCGCTCTTGTCCGGGGGCGTCTCACGATCGTTTCTCCTCGTGCGCCGGCGTCGAGTCCTTGATGAGGTAACCGGTGACCGAGCGCGTTTTTACCAGCCACTTCTGCGCGACGTCCCGAACCTGCGCGGCGGTCACCGCACGGATGCGGTCCGGCCAGTTCCTGATCTCGTCGACGCTCAATCCGATGGTTATGCCCGTGCCGTACCAGCGTGCCAGTGTCGTTTGACTGTCCTGAGCGTAGACGGCCTGCGCGATCAACTGAGTCTTGACGCGCTCGAGGTCCTCCGCGGGGATCGGGTTTTTGATGAGATTTGCGATCACGGCATCGATGGCCTGCTCGACCTCAGCAAAACCGGTGCCCGGTTTCGGCGCCACCGCGATCGAGAACTGACCCGGATCGAGCGCGGTGCCCTGGTAGGTCGCGTTGGTGGCGACGGCCAGCTGTTTGTCGACAACGAGCGCGCGGTAGAGATAGGCGTTGCTACCGTCGCCGATCAATTGCGCAAGCACATCCAGCGCGGGACTTTCTCCCGCCGCAGCGGTGGTCACGGAGGGCACGAGGTAATACCGCCGCAGCATCGGCTGCTCGACGCGAGTGTCCGCAAGCGTGACCGTCCGCGGCGCGACCGGCAGCGGCTCCTGCGGGCGGATACGAGCGCTCGGAATAGCGGGCTGCGGCGGCACATGGCCAAACGTCTTTTCGATTTCAGGACGAATCTTCTGCGCGTCCACGTCGCCCGCGATCACCAGCGTTGCATTGTTCGGGGCATAAAATCGTTTGTAAAAGGCAAGCGCATCCTCGCGGGTGAGCTTCTCGATTTCATGACGCCAGCCGATCACGGGGCGGCCATACGGATGGTTGAGATACAGCGCGGCCATGATCTGTTCGGTGAGCCGCGCGTCCGGATTGTTAGCGACGCGCATGTTGTATTCCTCGAGCACGACGTCGCGCTCAGGCAGCACGTTTTCATCCTTCAGCACCAGGCCGGTCATGCGGTCGGCCTCGAACGCCATCATGGTCGCGAGTTGATCGCGGGTTACGCGCTGATAGTAGCCGGTGTAATCGAAGTTGGTGAAAGCATTCTCCTCGCCGCCAACGCGCAGCACGGTCTGGGAAAACTCGCCGGCCGGATATTTGGCGGTGCCCTTGAACATCAGATGCTCGAGGAAATGTGCGAGTCCGGATTTACCGGGCGTTTCGTCCGCCGACCCGACCTTGTACCAGATCATCTGAGTGACCACCGGCGTCCGGTGATCGGGAATGATGACGACCGCGAGCCCGTTGGCCAGGGTAAACGTGATGGGAGGTTGGGAGGTGACGGTCTGCGCCATTGCTGCTGGCACGGCCAGAAGGACCGCAAGGCACACCGCCAGTGCCGCGAAAGCGGGGATGGCCGCTCGTCGCGCTGCCATCATGGCGCATCTCCGGCGATTTGTCTGAGAGATCACGTTATCGTCAATCCTTTGCTGGAGCGTTTTACGAAGTGCATATGGTTGGCATGGGGAAACACGTCAAATCGAAAACGGGGATATCGCTTCAGATCCCATCAAAAGGGACGCTTTGGTGGGAGGGAAATTGACATTCGCGCCCCGCGAGCCGCGCGTCTTGGACGCGATATCGATTCAAACTCCACGGGCGACGTGCATTACTAGCGGTCCTTCGATTCTGACATTCGTAAGAAGGCAAGGCTCGCTTAAACGAAATGCAATGTCAGGATCGGACGATGTCGGGATCGGACTACGGCAGCGAATGTGGTTATTCCGGTGGAGTGTCGTCCGCTCCTGCCTAACGCCGAAGACTGCCTGCATCATGTTCTGCGATCCGGCAGGAAGACGTGGGCCGTCTGGTCGCGTGATCCGCTTCCCGCCGCGGTCGGTTAGTAAGTCCGTTCTTTGCCGCTGTTGACGTCGATATAGGTGTTGCCGAGAGCTTCCTTGGGTCCGGTGCCGTAAGCGAAGTTCGGCGATGGAGTCTGATAGCCCGCCGGCGGTTGCGTCAGTTTTTCACGATCAGGCTCGCCCGTGAACGGGGCAGTCTCCGTTTTGTTGCCGCCGAATAGATTGCTGAACTTGCTCGCGAAGCCAAGTTGCGTGGGGCTGAGTGATGGATTCACATTATCCGCCGTGCCCAAGTGACGCGTCTCAGCCTGTTGTGTGGCGGTGACCGCCGAACCATTCGTCGCGAGCTTGCTCGGCAGAATCGAATGTCCGCCTTCCGATTGTCCGCCTTGCCAAGGCGATGGCTTGCGGTCTTTCTTGGCGGCGGCCGCCTCCTTGCGACGCTCAACGTCGGGGTCCTTGGGCCAGTTCGGGTCCCTGGCTTCAGCCACGCCCGAGCCGGGCTGCGGCAATTCGGTGCTGGGTGGAATCACCAGCGGCGACCGCTCACGATACTCGATGCTTGAGTTTTCCATATTGGTGGCGCCGAGGCCGTGCATGATTTTCGTGATGATTTTGTCTTCGAAGCTGGCGTTTTCATCGTCCTGGGCACGGGCCATGCCCGCCGACAGCACGACGGCAACGCCCGTGGCGACCGCGGCCAGACGAACGCCGCGCAGCAGTGTTGCCGTGGCCCCGAGCACGTCCCAACCGTTTCGTTCGGTGTTGCGCATCACGTTCATCCTGTTCAGCTTTTCAGCGGATCGCAGCAAAAGCCGCTATCACCCCGAGTAAGCCCTATCGTCCGTGATCAGGGCGCTTTTGCGGCGGAAGTCCCGAGGAAAGAATCATACAACAGGGCTATCACCCCGACAACGATCGCCACATCAGCAAGGTTGAATACGTACCAGTTATAGGTTTTACCTGCGATCTGGACGTGAAACAGGGCGAAATCCACCACCGCGCCATAGGCGAACCGGTCGATGGCGTTGCCGATAGCTCCGCCGATAATAAGGCCGAGGCCAATTGTCGCCGTGCGGGTATGCGACCGCGCCATCCAGACCGCCAGCAGGACTACTGCGACAGCCTTGATCGCGAGCAGAATAGCGGCAGCCGTCGGACTTTCAGTTTGGAACCAGCCATAGCTGATGCCGGTGTTCCAGGCCAGCACGAGGTCGAAGAACGGCGTGACGCTGACGGCGCCACGGCGGCCGATATCAAACGCAAACAGAAGCCAGAGCTTGGACGCCTGATCCGCAATCAGCGCCGCGATGGCCGCAATGATGCCGGAGCGAACTGCCGGCGTCACACAGTTACTCCCAGCGCCTTCCATTCCCGCAGCGCCTGCGCGTCGCGTGGCGATACGTCGGGATACTCCCTGTCGCTGCCGACGGTCGGCAGGATCTTCCACGATCGGGCGCACTTGGCCCCGGCAGCTTTCTCGATCACCACGGCCACGCCAGGGACGCTCGGCAAACGGAACGCGTCGGCCGGGGCGTTACCCTCGCGCACTTCAAAATTTGAAGTGATGCAGACCTCTGCAAGATCGACGTCGAACAACACGCCAAGCATCGCGCGGTCGGCGACATAGACAATCGGCGAGGCTTCGAGCGAGGAGCCGATCCGCTTGGCGGCACGCTCAAGCTCCAGCGCGCCGGTGACGACGCTGCGCACCGCGCGGATGGTCTCCCATTTCACAGCCAGGGCGTCGTCGCGAAAGTTGTCGAAGCTCTCCGGGAACAGCGTCAGATGCACCGACGGTTCTGCATCCGGCCGATAGAGCCGCCACGCCTCTTCGGTCGTGAACGAGAGCACCGGGGCCAGCCATTTCAGGATTGAATCGCAAAG
This sequence comes from Nitrobacter vulgaris, assembly GCF_002028545.1. Lineage (GTDB taxonomy): Bacteria > Pseudomonadota > Alphaproteobacteria > Rhizobiales > Xanthobacteraceae > Nitrobacter > Nitrobacter vulgaris. Next base: position 170,924 of record NZ_MWPQ01000049.1, on the reverse strand, counting down.
TTTGTCGATCACGGTCAGCGCGGCCTTGCGCGCCGTCGACGACGGCGGTTCGCAGTAAAGCGTATCCTTTCGGATATCGAAATAGAACGCCGACAGTTCGGTGTTCATGAAAGCCGCGAGACTTGCGACCACCGTCTTGTAGTCGAATTCCGCATAGGCCTTGCGCACCACCGCGCTCTGTTCTGCAAGTTGGTGCAGCATCAAGCGCTCGAGTTCGGGCATGTCGGAGATCGCAACGGCCTCGCCGCGATTGAAATGATGCAGCGTGCCGAGCATCCAGCGAATGGTGTTGCGCAGCTTGCGATAGGTCTCAATGGTGTTCTTGAGAATTTCCGGACCGATGCGCTGATCGTCGGCATAATCCGTTGCGCAGACCCACAGCCGCAGGATGTCGGCGCCCGAGTCCTTGATGACTTTCTGAGGATCGACGGTGTTGCCGAGAGACTTCGACATCTTCCGGCCGTTCTCGTCGAGCGTGAAGCCGTGGGTTAGCACCACATCGTAAGGCGCGCGGCCGCGGGTGCCGCAGCTTTCCAAGAGCGATGAGTGAAACCAGCCGCGATGCTGGTCGCTGCCTTCCAGATACATCACGGTATCCTGGCCGCCGTCGGCCTTGCGTTTGATGTCTTTGAGGCCGGGGAAGTGCAGGGGGTCTTCCAGCACGAAAGCGTGCGTCGAGCCGGAGTCGAACCAGACGTCGAGAATGTCGTCGACCTTGCGCCAGTCCTCGTTGGAGCGCGATCCCAGAAAACGCTCTCGCGCGCCATCGGCGTACCAGGCATCCGCGCCTTCCGTTTCGAAGGCGTCGGTGATGCGCTGGTTGACGGCGTCGTCGATCAGGATTTCGGCGGAGCCATCGCCCGTCTCGCGCACGAACACCGCGATCGGCACGCCCCAGGCGCGCTGGCGCGAGATCACCCAATCTGGGCGGTTGGCGATCATGCCGGTGATGCGGTTCTGCCCGGCTGGCGGTACCCATTGGGTGACGCTGATTGCTTGCAATGCGCGGGCGCGCAACGTGTCGCCGGGCTTCGCCTTGCCGTCATCAGCGATGTCCCGATCCATTGCGATGAACCACTGCGGCGTGTTGCGGAAGATCACCGGCTTCTTCGAGCGCCACGAATGCGGATATTGATGTTTCAAACGGCCACGGGCGAGCAGCATGCCGCGTTCGACCAGCGCCTTGATGACCGCTTCGTTGGCGTCGCCCTTGTTGCCCTTGTCGTCGATGACGCGTTTACCTTCGAAGCCCGGGGCCTGCGCGGTCAGCGCGCCGTTCTCGTCGACGGTATAAGGAATTGTCGAAATGATTCCGCGCGCCTCAAGCTCGCGCGCGTTGTGAGTCCAGATGTCGAAATCCTCACGACCGTGGCTAGGCGCGGTGTGGACGAAGCCGGTGCCGGTGTCGTCGGTGACGTGATCGCCTTCCAGCAGCGGCACGATGAATTCGTAGCCGCCGGAAAAGCTTTTCAGCGGATGCGCGCACTCCACCGCATCTAACGTGTCGGCGGGAATGTCGCGAATCTTCTCGAAGGCGGTAACGCGCGCCTGTTTGAACACGTCCTCGGCAAGTTTATCCGCGAGGATTAGAAGATCACCGGCCTTCGCCCAGTTGTCGGCAGGTGCATCGGTGACCTTGTAAAGACCATAGGCGATCTTGTTCGAGAAGCTGATGGCGCGGTTGCCCGGTAGCGTCCACGGCGTCGTGGTCCAGATCACCACGCTCGCCTGCGCCAGCGCGCCGTGCGCCGGCGAGGTCACCGGAAACTTCACCCACACCGTATCGCTGGTGTGGTCCTCATACTCGACCTCGGCTTCCGCCAGCGCCGTTTTCTCCACCACGCTCCACATCACCGGCTTGGAGCCGCGATAGAGTGTGCCATTAGCGGCGAACTTCATCAGTTCGCGCGCGATCTGCGCCTCGGCCGGATAGGTCATGGTGGCGTAGGGATGATCCCAGTCGCCGATAATGCCGAGACGCTTGAACTGTTCGCGCTGCACATTCAGCCAGTTCTCCGCATAGGCACGGCATTCCTTGCGAAACGCCACCATCGCTGCGGGGTCCTTGAAGTTCGGCTTCGTCTTGCCCTTGGAGCGGTAGTTCTCCTCCTCGATCTTCCATTCGATCGGCAGGCCGTGGCAGTCCCATCCCGGCACGTAGTTGGAATCATACCCCAGCATCTGCTGGCTTCGGGTCACCACGTCCTTCAGGATCTTATTGAGCGCGTGGCCGATATGGATGTTGCCATTGGCATAGGGCGGGCCATCGTGCAGCACGAATTTCGCGCGGTCCTTCGCGGTCTTGCGGAGCTGTCCGTAAAGATCGATGTCTTTCCAGCGCTTCAGGATTTCCGGTTCGCGCTGCGGCAACCCCGCGCGCATCGGAAATTCCGTCTGCGGCAAAAAGAGGGTTTTGGCGTAATCGGGGGCGTCGGCTTTCGCGGCGGATTTCTGCGACTTGTCGGACATATGGCTAGGCTTCTGGCTTTGGCTGAATGGCGCGGAAAGTGGGGTGGTCCCGGTCTTGCGCCGAGCGAAGCTCAGGCGAAAGCCGGGCTGCTAATGCTTATAATGGTGCGCCGCGCAAACATGGGACTGTCCATAGCAGTCAGCCGAGGGAATGGCAAAGCGCTGGGTCGTGATTCAACTTCCGCTCCGGAGGCGACGCGCAGGATTTCCCGCCACCGTGACGCCTGCTGCGACATCCCGCGTCACCACGCTGCCCGCGCCTATCACCGCCCCGTCGCCGATAGCGACGCCGGGAAGGATGATCGCGCCTCCGCCGATCCAGACATCGGAGCCAATTCGAACAGGCCTGCCGAACTCGAGCCCTTCGTGCCTTGTCTGAGCGTCACGGGGATGGTCGGCGGCATAGATCTGGGTCGCTGGACCGATCTGGGTGCGGTCACCGACCGTAACATGGACCACGTCGAGGATAACGCAGTTGAAATTGAGAAATACGCCGTCGCCCAGAAAGATATTATAGCCGAAATCGCAGGAGAACGGAGGCCGGATCACGACGCCTGCGCCGACGCGGCCCAGGTGCTGCGTGAGCAGTTCGTAGCGTTGGGCTTCCGGAAGCCCCATCGCCGCGTTGTAGCGCGCGAGCCATACGCTGTTCGCACCTTGCTCGGCCTGTATCTGCGGGTCGCCGGGGCGATACAGTTCGCCCGCGAGCATCTTCTGCTTTTCGGTCTTCAGCCGATCTCTCCCAGCTTCGGAAATACATCAGGCGCGGCGGCGAGCTGGGTTTTGGCACGGGCGGCGTCATCGTCCATTTGATGAACCAGCGCCTCGACACCATCAAACTTCAGTTCGTCGCGGATGAAGCCGATGAAGGCGACGTCCAGCATGGTCCCGTAGAGGTCGCCCTGGAAGTCGAACACGAATACCTCGAGCAGTGGCGCGCCATTGTCGAATGTCGGCCGGCGGCCGAAGCTCGCGACGCCGTCCAAGCGGTGGTGATCCTTTCCCTTGCCGCGGCCGATGCGCACGGCGTAGATACCATGCTTGAGGCCGCAATCCTGATCGAGGCGGATGTTGGCGGTGGGATAGCCGAGGCTGCGGCCTCGCTTCTCGCCGTGGATCACCTCGCCGGTCACGAACCATGGCCCACCGAGCATCGTGGTGGCGTCCGCGATCCGGCCTTCCGCAAGCGCCATGCGGACGGCGCTGGACGAGACCGCGCGTTCGTCGATGTCGATAGGAGGCTGCACGTCCACCTCGATCCCGAGGCGCGGGGCTTCGCTGACAAGCAGGCTCGGCGATCCCACCCGGCCCTTGCCGAAACGGAAATCGTATCCGACGGCGATGCCGCTGACTCCGAGGCGTTCGATCAGATCTTGGTGAATGAAATCTTGCGCTGTCGTGCCGGCCCGCGCGGCGTCGAAGGTCATGACCACGGCGCCGTCGAGACCTGTGCCCGCCAAAAGCCGCAGCTTGTTGGTTTCGTCGGTCAGGCGAAACTGCGAGGCATTCGGACTGAAGAACTTCCGCGGGTGCGGCTCGAAGGTCACCGCGAAGGCAGGCTTTCCGCGGGAGCGGGCCATTTCGAACGCGGCCGCGATGACCGCGCGGTGGCCGAGGTGTACACCATCGAAATTTCCTATTGCCACCACTCCTCCTTTAGGAATAGCGGCAGCGGGAGCGATATCGCGGATAATCGTGAATCCCGAGGCCATTATCGCGTTCATTGAAGGGTTTCAGTGGCGGACCGTGACGTTGCGGCCGGATCGAAGTCAAGTCGGCTTGGCGTCCGGCGGCACCTTTCGACGGCCGGTTAACGCGCTGTTTAAGGGCTGGTGGTATCATGCAAAACTACCCGCGAGGCGAGTGACCGGCGGAAAATACCGGTGTTTGCTTCGAGGATGGCCCACTTCAGCGGGCTTTTGGCGATTTCGGCGCACATAGAAAATCTGACGCAGGGGGCTCGAGATGGCGGTTGATTTGTCGATGTCTGTTCTGGTGGTGGATGATTACAACACCATGATCCGCATCATCCGGAATCTGCTCAAGCAGCTTGGTTTTGAGAATATCGACGACGCCAGCGATGGTTCGGCGGCGCTGAACAAGATGCGCACCAAGAAGTACGGTCTCGTGATCTCCGACTGGAACATGGAGCCGATGACCGGCTACGACCTGCTCAAGGAAGTCCGTGCCGATGCCAATCTTGCGATGACGCCGTTTATCATGATCACGGCCGAGTCCAAGACCGAGAACGTCATCGCCGCCAAAAAGGCCGGTGTGAACAACTACATCGTCAAACCGTTCAACGCCGCGACGCTGAAGAACAAGATCGAAGCGGTATTTCCCGACAACGTCCCGGCGTAGCGTTTCCGGCGAGCCCAGGTTTGCGATCAGAATACGTGCGACGCAGCGGCTTCGCCGCGTCCTGTTCGTTTACCATCTCAGCTCGCGCATCAGCGCCAGAGGCGGATGGCCGAACAGTTCCTTGACCGAGGCCGGATCGAGCTGGTCGATGCCGGCGAATTGCTCGGAATGGATGCCGCGCGTCAGAAACAGCAGGTCGATGCCGAAGGCGTGCGCGCCCATGAGGTCGGTGCGTACGGAATCGCCAATGGCCAGCACCCGGTTTAACGGCGTGTCTTTGCCGCGCTGCTCTCGCGCCAAGGCCATGGCGCGCTCGTAGATCGGCCGGTGCGGTTTGCCGTAGAAGACCACCTCGCCACCGAGTTCGCGATAAAGTTCTGCGATGGCGCCGGCGCAATAAAGCAACCGGTCGCCACTTTGAACGACAATATCGGGATTGGCGCAAATCAGCGGCAGCTTGCGCTCGCGCGCCTGCATCATAAGGGCACGATAGTCCTCCGCGGTTTCGGTCTCGTCGTCGAAGGGGCCGGTACAGACGATGTAATCGGCGTGCTCGATCGGCGCGAATACCGGATCGAGGCCTTGGTGGATCGCGCTGTCGCGCTCAGGCCCCAGCCAGAAAATCGCCTTGGCCGGATGCTCTGCGACGAAGTTGCGCGTCAGGTCGCCGGAGGAAGCAATGCCATCGTAAGCATCGTCCGGAACCCCGAACTTGCGCAACTGCCGCTGCACTGCGTCGGCCGGGCGCGGCGCATTGGTGATAAAAATGACGGTGCCGCCCCGGCTGCGGAAGGTTTTCAGCGCGGAGCAGGCCTCGGAAAACGACATGACACCGTTGTGGACGACGCCCCAGACGTCGCAGAGCACGACATCCCTTTCGGCGGCGGGCTCGCGCAGATGATCGATAAAACGAAGGGCAGTCATTCAGTCGGATGCTTTCAGGCAGCGCCGCCAGCGCGACGTGCCAGGGCAGCGTTGCCGGTCACGCGAGACGAACGTTCGGGCTTGATCGCGTCAGTTTTCACGGCTCCCACTTCACCCGGTCTGGCTGCGCTGTTGGCGCGCGACTTTGCCTTGTCAGCTGTGTCCTCCGCCGCATCCTGGCGTAGCGGCCGCGGCGCGGCGAATAGGAAACCCTGGCCAAAGCGAACATTGTAGTCGAGCAAATCGACGACCGCCGCTTCTTCTTCGATCCGCTCTGCGATCAGGTCGATGCCGAAGCGTCCCAGCAGATCGGATATGTCGGCCGGATGGATATCGGAGGTCGACGTTTGTTTCTGGTCCAGCAAGAGCGAGGCGGGCACCTTGATGAAGCGGACGCCGCGGTCGGCCAGTTCGCGCGGTTCAATTCGCAGGTTCGCTACATGGTCGACCGAGAACCTGTAGCCGAGCTGCGTCATCGCGGCCAGGCGTTTGCTTCCGGTGATGTCCAGAGCGCGCAGCGTATCGTGCTTGAATTCGAGAATCAGCGAGGAGGCCAACGCACGATTGGCTTCGAGAATGTCGAGGTACTGCGCGAATGTGGTGGGGTTTCCGAGCGTCGCCAAGGCGACGTTGCAGAACAGGCCGGCCTCCTTGTTGCGCGATTGAAGCCGCTGCAGAACTTGCATGCAGCGGAGCAAGATCGTGTTGTCCAGTTGCCCCATCAAGCCCACAGCTTCGGCGGCTGGAATGAACTCGCCGGCTGCGAGGTATGCGCCACGGGCATTGCGCAGCCGCGTCATCGCTTCGTAGTAGCGTATCTTGCGCTGCGGAAGCGTAACGATCGGTTGCAGGAAGGTATCGATGCTGCCGGTCTCGATGGCGTTTTGGATGGCCAGGATCTGTAGGTCGGTGTCAGTCCGTGCCGAATTGATGGCCGTCCGAGGCAATGCCGGTGCAATCGCCCTCGCGAGGGGCTCACGGTGGACGGGTCTCTCCGGTGCCACCGGTTCGAATGCGGGCGCGGAAGCGGCTGATGGCAAGTCGGTCAGCATGTCGTCATGGGCGGCGACCGTGGCGGCGAGCTGCTTGACCAGTCCGCCCAGCTCGTTGATTTCACCAAGCGCGGATTGAAGGCCGGATTGAACTCGGTCCGAACCACCGGAATTCGCCGAGGCAATCTTGCTTTCGGCTGCCGCGAGGCGGCGCCCGAAATCGGAGATCTGGCGGGCAAGGTCAGCGACGCCCTGCGACAGGTCCGCGATCTGGCCTTCGGCGTTGTTGCCGTCGCGTAACCGCATGGACACTGCATTGTAGAGGATGAGGAATGCCAGGACGGTCAGCGCTACGATGGCTGACTCCGACGCGCGCAGGCCCGTAATCGTGTAGAGCACGATACCCACCGAGGCGGAGACCAGCACCATGCAGAGAGCAATGAAAATCGTGGAAATACGAATCATCTGGCGTAAATGCTTCCGGCGTGGAGCGATCTGCGGCGCTTCCAGTCCCCCGCACTACCATTATTGCTGATTCGGCGGATGGGTCTTTCTGAAGTTGTCCGCCGAAAATCGGGCCGATGGTTCAGGCGACGGCGCGAATCACCTTGGCGGTCTTTTCGACGATCTCGCCCACCTGATCGTCGCTGACGATCAACGGCGGGGTAAGTGCCAGCGTGTCGCCTGCGACGCGCATCATCAGATCGTAATCGTGGAAGGCGGATCTCAGGGCCGCAAAGCCGCGGTCGCCCGGCCCGTTTTCGTTGGGGGCGAGCTCGATGCCCGCCGTGATGCCGACGGTGCGGATGTCCACCACGTTAGGTTCGTCGCGCAGACTCATCATCGCGTCCGCGAACTTCGGTTCCAGGCCGCGAGCACGCTCGAACAGCTTTTCGTCGCGGTAAATATCGAGCGTGGCAAGCCCTGCGGCGCAGGCCAGCGGGTGCGCCGAATAAGTATAGCCGTGGAACAGCTCCACGGCATTCGCCGGGCCGGTCATGAAGGCGTCGTGGATGGTGTCGCGCACCAGCACGCCGCCCATCGGGGCCGCGCCGTTCGTCACTCCCTTTGCAAAGGTGATCATGTCGGGGAGCACGCCATAACGCTCGGCGGCGAAGGCGTAACCGAGGCGTCCGAAGCCGGTGATGACTTCGTCGAAGATAAGGAGGATGCCGTGCTTCTGCGTGATCTCGCGCAGCCGCTTGAGGTAGCCTTTCGGCGCGGGCAGCACGCCCGTCGACCCGGCCATCGGCTCCACGATCACGGCGGCGATGGTTTGGGCGCCGTGCAGATTGACGAGGCGCTCCAGCTCATCGGCAAGTTCCGCGCCCCATTGCGGTTCGCCTTTGCTGAACGCCTGCTTGTCGCGGTTGTAGGTGGATTGCAGATGGTCGACACCGGTGAGCAGCGCGCCGAACATTTTGCGGTTACTGACGATGCCGCCGACCGAAGTGCCGCCGAAGCCGACGCCATGATAGGCCCGCTCGCGGCCAATCAGGCGGATGCGGTTCCCCTGACCGTTGAGCTGGTGATAGGCCAGCGCGAGCTTCAACGCGGTGTCCGCGGCCTCCGATCCGGAATTGCAGAAGAATACGTGATCGAGCCCCTCCGGCGCGAGCTCGGCGATGCGGCTTGCCAGTTCAAAGGCCTGCGGAATGCCGAACTGGAACGGCGGCGCGAAATCCAGCGCCTCGGCCTGCCTGGCGATAGCCGCCGCGATCTCGGCACGGCCGTGACCGGCGTTGCAGCACCACATGCCGGCGGCACCGTCGAGGATTTTGCGGCCGTCGGTGGTGATGTAGTGCATGTCTTTGGCGCCGGCGAGCAGCCGCGGCGCTTTTTTGAAGGCGCGGTTAGCGGTGAAGGGCATCCAGAACGCAGCAAGATCGTTCGGCACGTTGAGGGCAAGGCTCTTGTCTAACATCGGGGATCCCTCATTTTTTTCAGCGCGTTGCGGATGATGTCGGACCTCCGCCGCGCAACATCAGCGTTGGTGGGCACTTCACTATGCGGCGCCTTCGGTGCCAACTCAGGATTCGAAAGGACTGGAGTCAACTCAACCATTCCAGCGTGTTCAGGTTCAGAAATTTGCTTGCCTACAGCGAAAATGAACCGAACGTCTGAGCTTGAACCACCCTAGAACTTTTTGCGCACCTGCGAAACGCAGTTTGCGTGATCGATCGCGTGCTGAAAATGCCGGGACATCTGCGGCGTCGTCCGGTGGCCGGACGCGCGCTCGTTTTGCGGTCGAAATATACTACTATTGATTGATATAATATTCACACACACTTAATAGTTGTGTGGCTCAATAAGTCGCATGACAGACTCGCCACGCCACGCCCTGTGCCTTCCGCGCTTTGCCCGCTGCATCCGCGCCGCGTCCGCGGTCGAATTCGCGATGCTTCTGCCGCTGTTCCTGGTGCTGGTGTTCGGCATCGTCGTGTTCGGTGCCTACCTCACCATGGTGCATGGCGTGCAGCAACTTGCCGCGGAAGCGGCGCGTTCGTCGGTCGCGGGCTTGAGCGAGACAGAGCGCATCAGCCTTGCCGAAAACTACGTCACGACGAATGCCGGGTCGTATCCTCTGTTGCAGCCCGGACATCTCACCGTCAGCGCGGCAACCTCCGGCAGCGACGTCTTCGTCGTCACAGTCAACTACGGCGCCTCCGACAACATCATTTACACGTTGCCGTTCGTGCCGGCGCCGCCTTCGACCATCATCCGCTCAGCGGCGATTCCGTTCGGCGGCTTTTGAGGAGACGCACGATGCGGAACCTGCTTCGGCGCTTCATTTCGGATACGCGCGGCAATTTCGCGATCATGGGAGCCGGGTGCATGGTGCTGGTGCTCGGTTGCGCCGCGCTCGGCGTGGATGTCGGGTCGATCTATGCCGACCGCCGTAAGGCGCAGAGCGCCGCCGACCTTGCGGCCATTGTCGCCGCCGGCAACCTTGGCAAAGCCACGAGCGCGGCCGCCGCCACCGTGATGGCCAACGGCTATCCGGCGAACGCGCTGCTTTCCATCGAACTCGGCACGTTCACCGCGAACGCAGCGCTGGCGCCGCAGGCGCGCTTTGTCACCCCCGCGACCGGCGCGCCCAACGCGGCGCGGGTCACGCTGCGTGCCGAGACGCCGCTTTATTTCGCGCGCATGTTCACCGGCGGCAGCAGCCACTTCGATATCACCAGCAGGGCAACGGCCGCGAGCACCGCGCTTGCCTCGTTCGCGATCGGCTCGCGGCTGGTCTCGCTCAATGGCGGCCTGCTTAATGCGATTCTCGGTCAGATGTTGGGAACGACATTATCGCTTTCGGCGATGGACTATCAGTCGCTGATCGACGCTCACATCGACGCCTTTGATTTCATCAATGCGCTGGCGACGCGGCTCGACCTGACCGGCGTCACCTACGACTCCGTGCTGTCCGGCGACGTGAAGGTCGGCGACATCGTGGCGGCGATGCTGAGTGCGCAGCAGGCGGCGAACGGCATGAATGCCGCGACCACGGCGCTGTCGAAGGTCTCGCTGGCGCTTGCCGGGCTAACCACCACCATCGTGCCGGGGAAGCTGATCGACGTCGGCCCTTATGCGGCGATGACGGTCGGCTCAAAACCGAAAACAGGCGTCAGCGTCTCGGCGTTCGATCTGCTTTCGGCGACCGGTGCGATCGCCAATGGCAGCAACCAGATCGCGGCCTCCGTCAATCTCGGACTACCCGGCATCGCCAGCGTCTCCGTGATGGCGACGATCGGCGAGCACCCGCAAGGGACAAGCTGGATGACGGTCGGGACTGAAGGCGCGAGCGTGCACACCGCGCAGACCCGCGTGCTGGTATCGATCAAGTTGCTTGGCAGCGGCCCGGTCGCGGCCGTCAATCTCCCGGTCTATATCGAGGTCGCCTCTGGTACGGCCACGCTGAACGCCGTGAGCTGCGGCCGTCCCGATATCAGCACCTCCAGCGTCACGCTCGGCGTCACGCCCGGCATCGTCGACGCCTGGATCGGCAACGTGTCGGCGGCCGAGATGACCAACTTCACCAGCAAACCGGACCCGGGCGCGGCGACTCTGGTCAATCTCGGCGCAGTCACCGTGACAGGCCGCGCTCATGCCGGCATGGGCAACACCGCGCCGACGCCGGTGTCCTTCAGCTACGTGGACATTGCCGCGCAAACGAAGAAGACCGTGACCACGACCGATTTCACCTCGTCATTGACCGCGAGCCTGCTCGGCGATCTCTCGCTCAAGATCAATGTGGGGCCGCTGGGCCTGCCCGTCCCCGGTCTCGGGCCGACCGTGACGGGCATCATCAGCGGCGCCACGGCGTCAATCGATCAGGTGCTGGCGCAGGTGTTGGCGACGCTCGGCGTCGGCATCGGGCAGGCGGATGTCTGGGTCTCCAGCATCCGCTGCGACGGCGCGGTGCTAGTGAATTGATCTCCCGCAAGGGGAGAGGGATAACGAGTTCGCCTTGCCCGCTTGCCCGTCGGCTGGTAACCCGACGCTGATTTTGTAGACGACGGAAATCTACAAACACAGCAGCGAGCGCCATGTCCGACAAGAAACCGAAAAAACCGCAGAAACTTCGCGCCCGCCTGCCGCGCGGGCTGGAGGATCGCGGTCCCGCGGCCATATCAGCCACGCGCGCGATGACCGACACAATCCGCGCGGTCTACGAGCGCTACGGCTTCGAGCCGGTCGAAACGCCCGCTTTTGAATATACCGACGCGCTCGGCAAATTCTTGCCCGATCAGGACCGACCCAATGAGGGCGTGTTCTCGTTCCAGGACGACGACGAGCAGTGGATCAGCTTGCGCTACGATCTCACCGCGCCGCTGGCTCGTTACGTGGCGGAAAATTTCCAGAACCTCGCGCTGCCCTATCGCAGTTATCGCGCCGGCTATGTCTACCGCAACGAGAAGCCGGGACCGGGACGCTTTCGGCAGTTCATGCAGTTCGACGCCGATACGGTGGGTGGGGCTTTGTCCGGTCCGTCGGCCTGTGCCGCCGACGCCGAGATGTGCATGATGGCCGCCGATACGATGGAAGCGCTCGGCATCCCGCGCGGGCAATACGTGGTGAAGGTCAACAACCGCAAGGTGCTCGATGGCGTGCTGGAAAGCATTGGACTCGGCGGCGATGAGAATGCGGGACGAAGGCTGACGGTGCTGCGCGCGATCGATAAGGCTGACAAGTTTGAATGGAGTGAAATCGAAAAACTATTGGGTTCGGGACGTAAGGATGACAGCGGAGATTTCACTAAGGGTGCTAATCTCGACGAAGATCAGATCGAAGCAATTCGTCAGTGCTTGAAGTTCAAAATTACCGTGAATCGACTCCCCGACGATACATGGCATAGGCACATGGATGGCGAACTTCCTAAGAAGTTCCGCGCTATGAAGGGCGCTGCTACAATGAATGCCGCTCTTTCAGAGTTGGGCGATATCGCCGAACTCGTCATTTCAAGCGGTTACGGGGAGGATCGCATCCGCATCGACCCCTCCGTCGTGCGCGGCCTCGAATATTACACCGGCCCTGTCTACGAAGTTGAACTTCTGCTCGAAACCAAGGACGAGAAGGGTCGCCCGGTGCGCTTCGGCTCGGTTGGCGGCGGCGGGCGTTATGACGGATTAGTCTCGCGCTTTCGCGGCGAGCCCGTTCCCGCCACAGGTTTCTCCATCGGGGTGTCGCGGTTGCAGGCGGCGCTGACCATGCTCGGAAAGCTCGACACGAAGCCGCAAGCAGGCCCCGTGGTCGTCACCGTGTTCGGCGGCGACATCGCGGGCTACCAGAAAATGGTCGCGGAGCTGCGCAACTCTCCTATTGATCCTTCAAGGCCGGATGGGCCTTGCATTCGCGCGGAGCTTTATCTCGGCAATCCGAAGCATTCGCTCGGCCAGCAGATGAAATATGCCGACAAGCGCAACGCACCGTGCGCCATCATCCAGGGCACCGATGAGAAAGCGAACGGCAAGGTGCAGATCAAGGATCTGATCGCGGGCGCGGGGCTGACCTCGATCGAGGACCGCACTGAGTATCTGAAGAAGCAGGCGGAGGCGCAGATTGAAGTCAGCGAGACCGATCTTGTTGTCGAAGTACGGAAACTGCTCACGCGTCACGGCGTGAGGTGGGATTAGCCATCGTCTTGCCTGCGCAGGCTTGAGCGTTTTCGAGCGAAGTGGATACCGTTCGCGTGAAGACAGCGCGTTCGATCAAAATCATAGAGCTGCGCTTCTGATTTTGTCAGAAGCGGACAAAGCTCTAATGCGGCACCATCGACTTGTATTTTTCAAAGTCGCGCACGTTCATCTTGAAGCCGCCGGGCATCACGACATCGCCGGGTTTCTGGCCCTCCTTACAAGGGCCGGCCCATTTCGCCGCTATGGTGACCTTGTTGTCTTGGCTTCCGAGCTTGCCGCCTTGGCTATGCGATGTGACGTTCACCGTGTAGGCGGAGTTGAAATCGCCTGAGGTTTCGGCGTGCGATGTCACGGTCGTGCCGGCCATGGTGCAGACCGAATCCATGACGTAGCCGGTTGCGGCTTTCTGGATCTCGGTCTTGGAGCAGTTCTGCTTGGCGGAGGGGGCAAAATCCGACATGAACTCACGGTCCACGGCCTCGCTGGTGCATTGCTGAACCACAACTGCCGGCATTCTGCCGCCCTCGTGGTCCAGCTTGATGTCCCAAAGCCCGGCCTTGCGCAGCGGCAGTTGCACCTCCGCCAGCGCAGGCGCGGCGGAGAGAAGAAGTAGCGGCAGGAGTGAAATCGAGAGCCGAAGAGACCGTCGCATCGCAAGCTCCGTCGGTGGAATGTCGTGGCGCGGACCTGCCATTCGTATCCCCTTTGAATAGCCGGGGACAGCCACACTAAAAAGTTTCTGATGGGAGTTTCGCTTGCCGCGTTTGCTGTAAAAAAATTGGCAGCGAACTCGAATTCACTCCACGAGGGTGCAGGCTCAGTAGCGTGTCCGCAGCGGAGGCTGATCCGGACCATAGGGCACCCAGCGGCAAGCGAACGAGATATAGCCGCCGGGATAAGCCTGGACGCCGAGGAACTTCGCCACTTTGCCGTAGCGCGCACAGTGATCGACCGCAATCACGCGAAAATCTGCCTGATGCACCAGCGAATAGGAGATAATACCGCCGGTGTCGTTGCCCTTGAGCGGAGGCACCCAGTCGGCCCATGCTGATCCGCAAACCAGCGTGCTGGTCATCGCCGCCAGCAAAGCCGCTCCGAACAATCTCATCCTCATCTCCATTGTTGCGACTCGAACCTTAGAACGCCGAGCGGGCTGTGAAAAGAACGGCGAGCCGGTCATCATGGAGTTAGGCCGCGGGTGTTGCCTTGCCGCACTTGACCTTGCGCGTGCTTCGCGGCACCGTCGCAAGGCTCAGATTCATCGGCGGAACTCCATGCGCAACCTTATCACATCCTTGAAGAAACCCGCTGTCGGCACGATGCTCGGCGCAGCATTGGGGCTGTTCGCTACGATGCCGGTTGCGCACGCATTCAATTTTCCTGTGTTCGGGCCGTCCTATGAGGGTCGGTTGCCGGGCTGTGAGGCCGGGTTGCCGACCATCACGACGCAATTTTGGGAGAAGGAAAGGAAATTCTGGAACTCCCCGCTGCGCATCACCGCCTATGGCAACGTCCATGAAAAGGCGTTCCGGCCCCGGGAGTCCAACAATATTCCCCGCCGCTACTGCACCGCCGAAGCGATGGTCAGCGACGGCAAAGTCCGCACCGTGCATTATTCCATCATAGAGGACGGCGGGATTGCCAGCATGGGGCAGGGCGTCGAGTGGTGCGTGGTCGGCCTCGATCGCAACTGGGCCTATAATCCGGGCTGCCTTACCGCCCAACCATAATTAAGATAGGCTCGGTTCTGATCCCGGAAGGGAAAGGCTTGACCCGTGTTCTCATCACGAGGGCGGGCGGAAACCCCTTATACACTATCCTTGTAAAGCTTCAGAGATGTCCCGGCCTCGGGTCGTTATGCTATGGTGGGCTGGTTCTCGTCGGATATCGCGCGAGGACCGGATTCCGGCTGGGCTGAGGAGTTGGCGTCATGAAATGGGTGTCTCGCGCGGCGGCCGCGTCTGTTCTGTCGTGGCTGATCCTGCTTGCGGGGTGGACGGCCGATGCGGCGGCAAAAGACCAACGACAGAATGCGCCCGGCGCATTCGATTTCTATGTGCTTTCGCTGTCATGGTCTCCGTCGTTCTGCGCTGCCGCGGCGGAACGCGGCAGTACCAGCCGGTCGCAGCAGGGCCAGTGCGGCGAGCGACCGTTCTCTTTTGTGGTGCACGGCCTTTGGCCGCAATACGAGCACGGCTTTCCCGATTATTGTCAGCGTCCTGCTCCGCGGCTTGATCGCCGCATCATGACCTCGATGCTGGATTTGATGCCGGCGCCGGGTCTGATCTACAGCCAGTGGGATAAGCACGGCACCTGCTCAGGGCTCAGCGCAGAGGCTTACTTCGAGACTGTCCGCAAATCACGCGCCGCTGTGAAGATTCCGGCGGAATTTCTCGATCTTGCCGCACCGAAGAGTATGACGCCTGATGCTATCGAGAGCGCCTTCATCAAGAATAATCCGGGCCTCAGCCAATCCGCAATTGCGGTGATCTGCGACCGGACCAGGCTTAGCGAGGTGCGAATCTGCATGAACAAGGACTTGCAATTCCGCGCGTGTGAGGAAATCGACCGGCGCGCCTGCGTCCGGGACCAGGTGGTGATGCCTCCGGTGCGCGGCGGGTAGTATTTCGTCTCCTTCTGCGCGTATTGGAGCGGTAAGACGTCTGGCCGGACTTGATGGCGTTGCTCCGAGAAATACCAAAAGAACTTCAGCACCATGAATTACCGCCACGCCTTCCACGCCGGCAACTTCGCCGACGTCATCAAGCATATCGTGCTGGTCCGCGTCCTAACCTATCTGCACGAGAAGCCGGCGGCATTCCGTGTCATCGACACTCACGCGGGCGCGGGCGTCTACGATCTGACCGGTGAGGAGGCAGATCGCGGCGGAGAATGGCTGACCGGCATTGCGCGGCTGATGCAGGCACGTTTTTCCGACCCCGTTGCTCAGTTGGTTGCGCCCTATCTCGATATCGTCAGGGCCTTCAATCCCCAGCGTGACCTGAAATGTTATCCGGGGTCACCCTTGATCGCGCGTGCTTTGCTGCGGCCGCAGGACCGGATGGTCGCCTGCGAAATCGAGCCCGTTGCACGCAAGCACCTGATCGGTGCGCTGCGCCGCGACACCCAGGCCAACGTGGTCGATCTTGACGGTTGGATGGGGCTTGCCGCTTTCGTGCCTCCGAAGGAGCGGCGCGGGCTGGTGCTGATCGACCCGCCGTTCGAGCGCAAGGACGAGTTCGAACGCCTCGCCGGCGGATTCGCCGAAGCCTTCGCCAAATGGCCGACCGGCTGCTACCTGTTGTGGTATCCGGCCAAGCGGCGCCGGGCGACGGACGATCTGGCCCGCAGGGTCGGTGCCGTCGCGGGAGGCGACGCCGACAAATGCCTACGACTGGAATTCAGCGTGGCGCCGCAGACCGCGGACGGGCCACTCACTTCGGCCGGGCTTCTGATCGTCAATCCACCATGGACGTTGAGAGCCGAACTCAAGTCCATCCTTCCCGAACTGGAGAAACCGCTGGGCCAGGGCGGCGCCGCCCGCTTCAAGCTTGAGGCGATCACCGATTGAGCCGGCCTTGCCTGGGCGGATTGCCGTCAAAAAAATCCGGCCGCAAGCGGCCGGAGGTTGGTGTGATGATTATTGTTCTCGTTATAGCGTTTCGAGCGAAGTGGGATCCGGTTCGCTCGAAGAAAACGCGTCAAATCAAAAAGATCTCTAGAAGTGATAGTTTACCCCGGCGCGGACCATTCCGGATTGGTAGCTGTGCGGCGCGCCTGTAATCGTGAAATTGCTGCTCGACAGATCGACATACAGATACTCGACCTTTGCGGTCCAGTTCTGGTAGATGCCGACTTCAGCGCCTACTCCGACCGTCCAGCCCGCGTTGGTGTGGGATTCCGACAGAGCAAAGGTTTCGGCGCGCAGTTTACCGAAGGCAAGACCGCCGGTGCCGTAAACCAGGACGTTGTTGAACGCGTAGCCGACACGGCCGCGTACAGTGCCGAACCAGGGATTTGAGAATTTCCAGGCCGCGAAAGTATCGTTGGCGGCGTTGGCCTGGATGTCACCTTCGAGGCCGAACACCAGCGCACCGCTCTGCCAGTTGTAGCCGGCCTGCACGCCGCCAAACACGCCGTCCGGCCTGGTGAGGCTGTTCTGGACGCTGCCCCAGGCATATCCCAGGTTGCCGCCCAGATAGGGCCCCGCCCAGCTAAAGGCATTGAGCGGCTGGTTGACGGTGTAGGGCGCCCGGTAAGAGAAATCGGCGGCCTGCGCGGTGCCGATCAGCGCTGTGGATGCCACTGCAGCCAATGCTGCGATCATTGTCTTGGTCATCTCGGCACTCCAACCCTTTTACCGTTCCCACCGTGACATCGCGCGAGCCAGGTCCGTATGGCTACGAAATGCTAAATTCGATACGTAGGATTTATCGAAAGTTTTAAGTTAAACGGTCCTTAAGACGGTGCCCCCGCCGTCTCTTGTCCTTAAAAAAGTGTTATCGGCATGGCCGCGCCGGGAACCGGTCGCGTGACGCTTTGCGCAGAGCCAAAGCCTCGCCCTGCCTGGGAGTGGATCGCTGGCATCGGCCGGCTTCATCGCTTAACTGAGGGACATGACGACCGATTCCTCCGATCCTGCGAAGCCGATCGGGCCAAGACAGCCGCCTGGTTCCGGAGCGGACATGCGGCGGCGCGGCGGGGTGCCGACGGAACAGGACGTCGATCCCGCAACCATTGAGACCGACGAGGACGACGAGCCGCGGCTGCCTGATCTTCCGGACGATACGTCCGATACGATCGCGGAGGCTCCGCTCGCGATCGGACGTGCGGCGATCGAACACGCGGTTCGCCATGCGCCCACCTCGCCCGGCGTCTACCGCATGATGAATGCCGCAAGCGACGTGCTGTATGTCGGCAAAGCCAAGAACGTGCGCAAGCGTTTGTCGTCTTATGCGCGGCCGACAGGCCAGGTGATGCGCATCGCGCGCATGATTGCGGCGACGGCCACCGTCGAGATCGTATCGACCGAGACCGAGACCGAGGCGTTGCTGCTCGAAGCGAATTTGATCAAGCAGTTGCGACCACGCTTCAACGTGCAACTTCGCGACGACAAGTCGTTCCCCTATATTCTGATTACTGGCGACCACTGGGCGCCGCAGATCCTCAAACATCGCGGCGCCCAGTCGCGGCCGGGGCGCTATTTTGGGCCTTTCGCGTCCGCCGGTGCAGTCGGCCGCACCATTACGGCGTTGCAGCGAGCGTTCCTGGTGCGCTCCTGCACCGACTCCTTTTTCGAAAGCCGAACGCGGCCTTGCCTGCTGTATCAGATCAGGCGTTGCGCCGGTCCCTGCACCGGCGAGATCGATTTTCCCGGCTATACGGCATTGGTTCGCGAGGCGACCGATTTCCTGTCCGGTCGCAGCCGCGCCGTGAAGGAGGAGCTGGCGCGGGAAATGGAAAAAGCCTCCGACGATCTCGCCTTCGAGCGCGCTGCGCTCTATCGCGACCGACTGGCCGCGCTGTCGGCGATCCAGTCGCAACAAGGCATCAACCCGCGCACGGTGGAAGAAGCGGACGTTTTCGCCATTCATCAGGAGGGCGGCTATTTCTGCGTCGAGGTATTCTTCTTCCGCACCGGACAGAACTGGGGCAACCGGGCCTATTTTCCGCGCGCGGAAAAATCTTTCACGCCGGAGGAGGTGCTTGGATCATTCCTCGCCCAGTTCTACGACGACAAGCCTCCGCCCAGGTTGATCCTGTTATCGCGCCCGATCGAGGAAGGCGAATTGCTCGCCCATGCGCTGTCGATCAAGGCTGGTTACGGGGTCAAGGTTTTAATGCCGCAGCGGGGCGAAAAGAAGGAGCTGGTCGCGCACGCGTTGACCAACGCCCGCGAAGCGCTGGGCCGCAAACTGGCGGATACCGCGACGCAGTCGCGGCTGCTGCAGGGGTTGGCGACGGTGCTCGGCCTGCCGCAGGCGCCGCAGCGCGTCGAAGTCTACGACAACAGTCACATCCAGGGCACCAATGCGGTGGGGGCGATGATCGTCGCCGGTTCCGATGGCTTTCTCAAGAATCAGTACCGCAAGTTCAACATCAAGTCTGATAACCTGACCCCCGGTGACGACTACGCGATGATGCGTGAGGTGTTGGAGCGCCGGTTCAAGAGATTGCTGACGCAGAAAGCTGAATCGGAACAGGACGCCGTTCCGCAATGGCCCGATCTCGTGATCATCGACGGCGGCCTCGGCCAGCTCAATGCCGCCCGCGGGATATTCGAGGCGCTGGGTCTGAGCCGGGTCTCGTTGGTGGCGGTCGCCAAGGGACCGGACCGTGATGCCGGCCGCGAAACCCTGTTCCTGCCGGATCGTCCAGCCATCAAGCTCGAACCGCGGGATCCGATTTTGTATTTTATCCAACGATTGCGTGATGAGGCGCATCGGTTTGTCATCGGATCGCATCGCAAGCTGCGTAGAAAGGACATCAGAGAAGCCGGATTGCAGGAAGTTCCCGGTATTGGCCCCGCGCGTAAGCGCGCGCTGCTGCATCACTTCGGGACGTTAAAGGAGATTGAGCGGGCGTCGCTGGTAGACCTCGGCAAGGTTCCGGGCATAAGCGCCGAAAGTGCCCGCAGGATCTTCGATTTTTTCCACGCTCGGCCGGCGTAGGGGATTTGTTATGATATCCGGTCTTCTTTTTCGTACTAAGATCAATGAATTAAGACTACGGCAGCCGCGAGGTCGGCAAAATTGCGCGGCGCGGCCGGTTGACGTTCGCCCTGCGACAGTATTGGTAAGATGAAATGAGCACCGTAACCAGCCAGGCGACCGCGAAGCACATGCTGTCGCTACCGAATATCCTCACCTATGCTCGCATCGCCGCGATCCCGGTGGTGGTGGGTTGCGTCTATGCGCAATCGATCATGGACGGGCCGTTACAGCTGCGCTGGGTGGCGCTCGGAGTGTTCATTGCGGCCGCTGTGACGGACTTTTTCGACGGCTACTATGCACGAATCTGGGATCAGCACTCCGCCCTCGGCAAGATGCTCGATCCGATCGCCGACAAGCTTCTGGTTGCATCCTGCCTGCTGATGTTGGCGGCGGACGGCATCATCCATGGCTGGACGCTGTGGGCGGCAATCGTGATCCTGTGCCGCGAGATTCTCGTATCTGGGCTTCGCGAATATCTGGCGGCGTTGCGCGTCAGCGTGCCGGTGACCAAGCTTGCGAAGTGGAAGACCACCGCGCAACTCGTCGCGATCGGGTTTTTGCTCGCGGGGGAGGCCGGCGATCTGGTATTCCCATTCGTGACCCAGGTCGGACTTCTGTTGTTGTGGGTCTCGGCGATCCTCACCATCTATACAGGCTGGGACTATTTCCACGCCGGTATTCACCACCTCATGGCGGAGGATGAGAAATGAAGGTGCTTTATTTCGCCTGGGTGCGCGAGCGGGTCGGCAAGGCCGAGGAGGCGCTCGATCCCCCGCCGGCCGTCGCGACGGTTGCCGATCTGATCGCATGGTTGTCGCAGCGGGGCGATGAATATGCCCACGCATTCGAGAAGCCGAAGGTGATCCGCGCCGCGATCGACCGGATGCATGTCAACCAGGACACGACGATCGCGGGCGCGCGCGAAATTGCCTTCTTTCCGCCGATGACCGGCGGCTGATCTGTCAACTCCGGCTCCGTCGATGACCGTTCCCGTCACCATACGCCTGCAGGAAGCCGACTTCGATGTCGCGCGCGAAGTCGCGGCGCTGTCGCGCGGCCGCACCGACATCGGCGCCGTCGTGAGTTTCTCTGGCATTTGCAGAAGCGACCAGGCTGGCGGCGAGGGTGGCGATGCGATCGCCGCGCTGATGCTGGAACATTATCCCGGTATGGCGGAGGCTGAGATCGCGCGTCATGCCGAGGAAGCGCTCTCGCGCTGGCCGCTCACAGGCATCACCATCATTCATCGCTACGGCCGGATCGTCCCTGGTGAGAACATCGTTCTCGTGGTCACTGCGTCGTCGCATCGCGAGGCGGCATTTCAGGGCGCCGAATTCCTGATGGACTATCTCAAGACGCAGGCGCCGTTCTGGAAACGCGAGGAGGGCGCCGCCGGGTCAAGCTGGGTGGACGCTCACGACCGCGACGACACTGCTGCGGCGCGCTGGGCCAAATCCTGATGGCGAGGACCGCCGCACGCGGCGGACGATCGAAAGTCGCGGCCGCCAGCTCAAACCGAAAACGCCCGCCGGAGCGAGCCACAGCAAAGGCTGCAAACTCTGCCGTTGCCAGAACCTCGACTCCGGAACTCGAGACGATTTTCGACTATGTTCATCATGCAGCCGCAAGGCTTGAGCGCGCGCATGTCATTTTCGCGCACGGCACCACCGATCCGGTCGCAGAGGCGGCCTTCCTGGTCGGCGAGGCCATGCACCTGCATCCGGACGAGGTCGAACCGCAGGCGGCGCGGCGCGTACCGAAGGCGGCGGGCCGGCGCATTCTTGGCTGGATTGAGCAGCGCATCGCAACCCGCAAGCCCGCCGCCTATCTCGTCAACAGGATGTATATGCGCGGCTTGCCGTTCTATGTCGACGAGCGCGTGATCGTGCCGCGTTCGTTCATCGGGGAAATTTTGGATTCGCATTTCGGCGACGACGATGTGCTGCGTTTGCGTCATCCTGCAACCGTAACCCGTGTGCTCGATCTATGTACCGGCTCGGGATGCCTTGCGATTTTGGCCGCGCGCGCATTTCCGAATGCGACGGTCGATGCGACTGACCTGTCGGCGGACGCGCTCGCGGTCGCAGCGCGCAATGTACGCGAGCACGGCCTTACCGATCGCATCCATGTTGCGCAGGGCGATCTGTTCACAGCAGTCAGTGGCAAGCGATACGATCTCATTATCTCGAACCCGCCTTATGTCGATGCGAAGGGCATGGCGGGCCTGCCGCACGAGTGTCTTGCGGAGCCGCGGATGGCGTTCGACGGCGGTGCCGATGGCATCGATCTGGTGCGACAGATCATCGACGGCGCCAATACTCATCTCGCGCCCGGCGGTGGACTGTTGTGCGAGGTCGGTCGCTGCAAGCCGGCGATCGAAAAGGCTTATCCGCGCGCGGATTTGCTCTGGCTCGATACCGAGGAATCTGAGGGCGAGGTGTTCTGGATCGAGGTCGCGCGGCTTGCGGATAGGTCTGCACATTCGGCCGGCGCGGCATGAGCGTGTGGCGTTGCGTTTGTTCTTGCGAACCGGTGCCTGATCGTTTGAAAGCGCTATAAACGCTGGTCAATGAACGAGATACGACGCCTCCGGCGACACGGTGAAAGGTGCCCGTCGTCCCGATACTGTCTTTCTGCCCCGATTGCCGTGTTGATGACGAAGTCGCCATGCTTTTTGACGCTCGCCATAGCGCACTCTGGCGCGATGTTTGGCTCGGAGAATTCCGGGCCACCCTGACGCTCGGTTGGCCTCTGGTCCTCACCAACCTCGCGCAAATCGCGCTGACCACGACAGATGTGATCGTGCTGGGCCGCGTTGGTGCTTCCGCGCTGGCCGCCGGAACCCTTGGCGTCAATCTGTACTTCGCGATCCTGATTTTCGGCATTGGCGTCGTCACCGCGACCTCGCCGATGATGGCCGAGGCGTTTGGCCGCAAGCTGCATATGGTGCGCGACGTGCGGCGGACGTTTCGGCAGGGGATATGGGCGTCGGTTCTGATTGCGGTGCCGAGCTGGCTGCTGCTTTGGCATACCGAGGCGATCCTCCTTCGGTTTGATCAGGAACCGCAGCTTGCAGCAGATGCTCAGCTGTTCGTGCGCGCCTTGCAATGGGGCATGCTGCCGACGCTCGGCTTCATCGCGTTACGCTCGTTCTTCGCCGCGCTGGAACGGCCGTTATCGGCGATGATGGTGACGGCGGTCGCGATCCTGTTCAACATCGTCGCAAACTGGGCGCTTGTGTTCGGTCATCTTGGTCTGCCGGCACTTGGACTGCGCGGCTCCGGCATCGCAACGACGTTGTCGAACACCTTCCTGTTCGCCGGGCTGGTAGTGGTGGTGAGCTTTGGCCACAAGTTCCGTCGCTATCATCTTTTCGGGAACTGGTGGCACGCCGATTGGCCGCGTCTCGTCACGCTGTGGCGCGTCGGTCTGCCGATTGGCGCGGCGCTCGGCTTCGAGATCACCGTGTTCAATGCCGCGGTATTCCTGATGGGACAGTTCGGAACAGCCTCGATCGCGGCTCATGCCATTGCAATTCAGATCGCGTCGGTTTCCTTCATGGTGCCAATGGGACTGGCGCAGGCGGCGACGGTACGTGTCGGTCGCGCGTACGGCGCGCGAGACTTCGACGGGATTACCCGCGCAGGATGGACGTCGTTTGCCCTGGCGATTGCATTCATGGTGAGCACCAGTGTGTTGATGATTACCGCGCCACGATGGCTGATCGGCGCATTTATCGACGTCAACGATGCGGCAAACGCCGAGGTGATCGGACTTGCGGTGTCGTTTCTCACCTGTGCAGCGGTATTTCAGATTGCCGATGGCGCGCAGGTGGTCGGCGCCGGTATGCTGCGTGGTTTGCAGGATACCCGCGTGCCGATGATTTATGCCGGCCTGGGCTATTGGGGCTTCGGCATGTCGTTGAGTTTGCTGTTTGCCTTCAAACTCGGATTTCAGGGCACCGGTATCTGGATCGGCCTGGCGTCGGGCCTCGCGGCCGTGGCCATCCTGATGATTTCGCGCTGGGTCAGACGTGAGCGGATCGGTCTGGTGCCCCTAAACGGCAGGCAGTTTCGCGAGGTCTTGGCCGCGAAATAAATCGCGTGAATGCGCGCCGGTCACAGCACCTTGCGGGTCCAGTTGTGCGGGTCGGTCGCGCGGCCATACTGGATGTCGACTAGCTTCTTGCGAAAGCCCATCGCGACGGACCCGGCGGCGCCCCCATTGATGGTGAAATCGCCGTGCGCCGAGCACACCTTGCCGATCGGCGAGATGACGGCGGCGGTGCCGCAGGCGAACGCTTCCCGGAGCCTGCCGCTGGCGGCATCCGTGCGCCACTGATCGATTGTATAGGGCTCCTCGCGCACGCTCGTGCCGGATTCCCTTGCGAGTGTGATGATCGAATCGCGGGTGATGCCCGGCAGGATGGTGCCGAGCGGCGGCGTCGAGAGCGAACCGTCGTCGAAAACGAAGAAAACGTTCATGCCACCGAGTTCTTCGACATAGCGTCGCTCGACCGCATCCAGAAAAACCACCTGATCGCAGCCGCGATCGATGGCTTCGGCCTGCGCGCGCAGGCTGGCGGCATAGTTACCGCCGCATTTGACGGCGCCGGTGCCGCCGACTGCCGCGCGCGTGTAGTTTTCCGATACCCAGATCGAGACTGGTGCGGGGCCGCCCTTGAAATAGGAGCCGACCGAAGAGGCGATGACGGCGAAGATGTAGTCCGCCGATGGCTTCACGCCGAGGAAGACCTCGTTCGCGATCATGAAGGGCCGCAGGTATAGGCTGCCTTCACCGCCAGGAATCCAGTCCTGGTCGATGCGCACGAGTTGCTCGATGGCCTCGATGAAAACGGTCTCGGGTAGTGGCGCCATCGCCATGCGCTCGGCCGAATTGCGGAAGCGTCTCGCATTGGCGTCGGGACGGAACAGGTTGACGCCACCGTCGTCACGCTTGTAGGCCTTGAGGCCTTCGAAAATCTCCTGCGCGTAGTGCAGAACGGCGGTCGCAGGATCGAGCGGGAAGTTGGCGCGCGACGCGACCCTCGCCCCGTGCCAGCCTTTCGCCTGATTGAAGTTCACAACGGCCATGTGATCGGTAAACACCCGGCCAAAACCAGGGTTCGCAAGTTTTTCGGCGCGCACGGTCGCCTGCGTCGGATTGGCCGTCGGTTGGATATCGAATCTCAACGACGTCCCGCCATCGATCGTATCAAGCGAAACTCCCATGAACATTCTCCCGGCTTTGCAGCACCGTGTCTGCGTGCCCCTGCCTGCCATGCGAAGGCGGTTTCCGCTTTGGCGGAAGGCGCGAAGTCCAGTATGTTAACCGAAATGCCGCCCGGCAATCGCACCGATCAGAATTCCGGGCTGCGTGGTTTCGCACGCTCGTGTCGGGGGTCGATAAACAGTCGGCCCCGGACGAAACGTTATTATATTTCGCATCAGACAGCCGACTTGTAACATTGAAACCAGATATGTCAATATGGCTGACATAAAACTCTCGGCCCCGACCGCCATGGTCACTTCCGGCCCTGAGACGCCCGGCAGG
Organism: Nitrobacter vulgaris; assembly: GCF_002028545.1. Lineage (GTDB taxonomy): Bacteria > Pseudomonadota > Alphaproteobacteria > Rhizobiales > Xanthobacteraceae > Nitrobacter > Nitrobacter vulgaris. The sequence goes on along the minus strand of NZ_MWPQ01000049.1, from coordinate 145,778 downwards.
CGATCCGCGGAGACGCGTTGGGACATCATCGAACTGCTGTTCTTTGCCTATCGCGATTTCGTTGACGATCCTGATCATGTGCTTGAGGAATTCGGCTTCGGCCGCGCGCATCATCGAGTCATGCATTTCGTCCATCGTTACCCCGGGCTTACCGTCGCCGATTTGCTCGATGTTCTGCGGATCACGAAGCAATCGCTGGGGCGAGTGCTCAAGCAACTCCTCGACGAGGGCTATATCGTGCAGAAGGCTGGCGACGCCGACCGCCGGCAGCGCCTTCTTTTCGCCACCCCGAAAGGCGAGGCGCTGGTAGCGCAGCTCGCGGGTCTTCAGACCGATCGCATCAAACGCGCGCTGCGGGGCCTCGACGCATCCGGTGCCGAGGTGGTGCGCAAATTTTTGCTCGGGATGGTCGACCATGATGATCCTGACAAGGTGCTGGAGGCGATCCTGCGAGCGGACGGCAAGATGGTGAAGGCATGACAGTAACGCAAACGGCAGGGACCGCGCGAGCGCAGGTGAAGCTGGCCGACGACGCCCCGCATCTGCTGCTGGTCGACGATGACCGGCGCATCCGGGATCTGTTGTCGCGCTTTCTGGCGGGGGAGGGTTACCGTGTCACCACGGCCATGAGCGCCAAGGCCGCCCGCTCGAAATTGCTCGGTCTGCATTTCGACCTGTTGATCCTGGACATCATGATGCCCGGCGAAACCGGCTTTGATCTCGCCCGTTCCATCCGTGCCTCGTCTCCGGTGCCGATCATCATGCTGACGGCCCTGCACGAGGCCGAGAACCGCATCGAGGGTTTGCAGATCGGCGCTGACGACTATCTCGCCAAGCCGTTCGAGCCGCGCGAACTGGTGCTGCGGATCGGGAATATCCTCAAGCGTACGATGCCGCTGCCGATGATGCGAAGCGAATCGATTGCGTTCGGACCCTATGTCTATCATCTGGAGCGCGGTGAGCTGCGTCAGGGCGACGACGTCATTCATCTCACTGATCGCGAGCGCGAGATGCTGCGTATGCTCGCGGCCACCCCGGGCGAGACGGTTCGCCGCGGCGAACTCAACGGCGGCGGCACCGTGAACGAGCGCGCCGTCGATGTCCAGATCAACCGGTTGCGGAGGAAGATCGAGCGTGATCCCGCCAATCCGCTATTCCTCCAGGCGGTACGCGGGGTAGGCTATCGCCTGGTCGCAGCCCCTTGACGTCGATCACGACCACCCTCGATGCCGGTCTCACGCTAGCCCGCACGGCGTTGCGACGGGTCATGGTCGTCAATAGCCGGATTGGGCACGCGTTCAAGAAGTGGATGCCCGAGGGCCTTTATGCCCGTGCGCTGCTGATCATGATTGTTCCTATGGTGGTGCTGCAATCGGTCGTGGCCTTCGTGTTCATGGAGCGCCACTGGAATACGGTGACGCGACGTCTGTCGGCGGCAGTAGTGCAGGACGTCGCCGCGCTGATCGATGTGTACAAGGATTACCCGCAGGACAAGGACCGTACGGCGATCCGGCGCATCGCACAGCAGCGGCTCGGATTGGTCGTCGATTTCCTGCCTCCGGGCGATATGCCCCCGCCCGGGCCGAAACCGTTCTTCACCCTGCTCGACCAGTCGCTGTCGGTGCAGATCAGCAGGCAGATCGGCAAGCCGTTCTGGATCGATACGGTCGGACGGTCCAATCTGGTGGAGATCAGAATTCAGCTCGACGACACTGTGATGCGGGTGTTTGCGCAGCGCAGCGCCGCCTACGCGTCAAACTCGGAAATCTTCATCTTCTGGATGCTGGGCACGTCGTCGATCCTGCTGTTCGTCGCTGTGCTGTTTCTTCGCAACCAGATCAAGCCGATCCTGCGGCTGGCGGACGCCGCCGAGAGTTTTGGCAAGGGCCGCGACGCGCCGAACTTCCGTCCGCGCGGGGCGCGCGAGGTCCGCCGCGCGGCGCATGCGTTCATCGAAATGAAGATGCGTATCGAGCGCAGTATCGAGCAGCGCACCGCGATGCTGGCCGGCGTGTCGCATGACCTGCGCACGATTCTGACCCGCTTCAAGCTGGAGCTGGCGCTGATCGGCGACAGTCCGGAAGTCGATGGCATGCGGAAGGATGTCGACGAGATGCACGGGATGCTTGAGGCTTATCTCGCTTTCGCGCGCGGTGACAGCGGCGAGCATGCGCAGCCGACCGACATGGCTTCCGCTCTCGAGGAGTTACGAAGCGATGCCGAGCGCAACGGTCACGCAGCAACGGCGATATTTAACGGACTTCCCGTCGCCACCGTCAAGCCGGCAGCGTTCAAGCGCTGCCTTGGCAATCTGGTGTCAAACGCGGCACGATACGCCGACTCCATCGCCATCAACGGCCATCGCGATCACCGATGGCTCACCGTCATGGTCGATGATGATGGCCCGGGCATCCCGCGGGACATGCGCGAGGAGGTCTTCAAGCCGTTCCTGCGACTCGACAGCGCGCGCAATCAGGACGAGGGCGGCTCCGGTCTCGGCCTTGCTATTGCGCGAGACATCGCGCGCTCCCATGGCGGCGACATTACACTCGGTGACAGTCCGATGGGCGGTCTGCGCGCGACCGTGCGGGTGCCGGTGTAGGTGCAAGCGTGTTCTTTCTGCGCTCGGATCATGCCTAGCTTTCCCGGTTCTGAGGTCCCACATTGAATACGGGCTCGTTGCGGTCTGGCCAGGAGGAGCGCATGATGCTCTACGGCCTCGAGCACACTCGAATTGAGGGAGCGGGTGACATGGACGGCTCGGTTAAGCTGGAAATGCGCTATGGTGCCTCCAACTATGCGCCGATGCCGGTCACCATCGTGCGTGGCAAGGGCGTCTACCTGTGGGACGAAAACGGGCGACGCTACATCGATATGATGGGCGCCTATTCGGCGGCAAGCTTCGGACATTCTCATCCCCGATTGATACAGGCGCTCACTGACCAGGCGCGACAACTGGACACGATTTCGCGCGCTTATTTCAACGATCGTCTCGGAGCCTTTCTCGCCCGCGCTTGCAGTTTGACCGGGATGGACTTGGCGCTGCCGATGAACAGCGGCGCCGAGGCGGTGGAAACGGCGCTGAAGGCCGCGCGCAAATGGGCCTACACGGTCAAGGGGGTGCCGGCCGACCGCGCTGAGATCATCGTCTGTGACGGTAATTTTCACGGCCGCACCATCGCTATCGTCGGCTTCTCGTCTGTGGCGCAATATCGCGACGGCTTCGGTCCATTTCCGCCCGGTTTCAGGTCGGTGCCGTTCGGCGACGTGGCGGCGCTTCGAGCCGCGATCACGCCGAACACCGCGGCCTTCCTGGTCGAGCCGATCCAGGGCGAAGGCGGCATCAACGTGCCGCCGCCGGGCTACCTTGCCGAGGTCGCGCGCATCTGCCGGGAGCACAATGTCCTGTTGATCTGCGACGAGATCCAGTCCGGCCTTGGTCGCACCGGGCAGCTGCTAGCTTGCCAGCACGACGGCGTGACGCCGGACGCGATAACACTGGGCAAGGCGTTGGGCGGCGGACTTCTGCCGGTGTCGCTGTTCCTGGCGCGGCGCGAGGTGATGCAGGTGTTCACGCCCGGCGACCATGGCAGCACCTTCGGCGGTAATCCGATTGCGGCCGCGGTCGGATTGGCCGCACTTGATACGTTGATGGACGAGAGACTGGTCGAGCGGTCCGCGCGCCTTGGCACGCATTTGCTCGCACGACTTCGCGCGATCGAAAATCCCATCATTCGCGAGGTGCGAGGGCGGGGGTTGTTCGCGGGCGTCGAGTTGGATCGCGATTTGGCCAACGCCGCCGCGGTCGCAACGCGGCTGTTGCAGGCGGGCGTGCTGACCAAGGACACTCACCGCAACACCATTCGTTTTGCGCCCCCGCTGATTATCGAAGAATCCCAGATCGATTGGGTGGCGGACCGGGTCGCCGAAGTGCTGGACGAATTCGCTCGCGCGGAAGCTGATCCCTAGAGTCCGCTTTCTGATGGGATCAGAAGCGGGCTCTCGATTTTGGCTAACCTGATTCCACTTAGCCGGAAAATGCTCTCCGCCTCAATCGATGTCGAAGCGGACGCCTTGGGCGAGCGGAAGATCGTCGCCGTAATTCACCGTGCTGGTGGCGCGACGCATGTAGGCTTTCCAGGCGTCGGAGCCGGCTTCGCGGCCGCCGCCCGTTTCCTTTTCTCCGCCGAACGCACCACCGATCTCGGCGCCGGAGGGGCCGATGTTCGCATTGACGATGCCGCAATCGGAGCCCGCCACTGAGAGAAACTTCTCCACCTCGCGCATGTCGGTCGAGAAGATCGAGGACGACAGTCCGTGAGCGACCGCATTGTGCTGCTCTATCGCCGCGTTGAGGTCGGTATATTTCATGACATACAAAATCGGTGCGAAGGTCTCCCGCAGCACCGGGCCGGTCTGCGCCGGCATCTCCACCAATGCCGGCCGGACATAATACGCGTTGGGAAACCGTTTCTCCTCGACACGCTCACCGCCGTGGATTCGCGCGCCGTGCGCCCGTGCCTCCGCAAGCGCGCATTGCATGGTCTCGAATGCGGCTTCGTCGATCAGCGGACCGACCAGCACCTCGTCGCTTGCGAGCGGGTCGCCGATCCGGACCGAGGCATAGACGCGTGTCAGCTTCGCTACGAATTCGTCGTGGACGCTGTCATGAACGAACAACCGCCGCAGCGTGGTGCAACGCTGGCCGGCGGTGCCGATGGCGGCGAAGGCGATGGCCCGGAGCGCCAGATCGAGGTTCGCCGACGGGCAGACGATCGAGGCATTGTTGCCGCCGAGTTCGAGAATGCCGCGCGCGAACCGCCGCGCAAGTTGCGTTCCAACCTCGCGGCCCATCGCTGTCGATCCGGTCGCGGAAATCAGCGGCACCCGTGGATCGTTGACCAGGGCCTCGCCGACATCGCGCCCGCCGATCAGCACGGTGCATAGGCCGTCGGGGATGTTGCCCGCCTTGACGGCGGCGCGTTCGAACAGCGCCTGCACCGCCAGCGCCGTGAGTGGGGTTTTTTCCGACGGCTTCCAGATCACCGGATTGCCGCAGACCAGCGCCAGCGCCGCATTCCACGACCATACCGCGACGGGAAAATTGAACGAGGTGATGACGCCGGTCGGGCCGAGCGGGTGCCATTGCTCCATCATGCGGTGATTGGGCCGTTCGCTGGCGATCGTGAGCCCGTAAAGCTGGCGCGACAGGCCGACCGCGAAGTCGCAGATGTCGATCATCTCCTGCACCTCGCCACGGCCTTCCGAGACGATCTTGCCGGCTTCAATGGTGACCAGGCGGCCCAGAACATCCTTGGCGTCGCGCAATTCAAGGCCGAGCAGGCGAACCAGTTCGCCACGCCGCGGTGGAGGGACCGACCGCCATTGCCGGAACGCCGCTTCAGCGTGCGCGACGGTTTCGGCCACACCTTGCGAACTTGCATCCTCGAGGTGCGCGATGGTCTCGCCGGTCAGAGGCGAGCGTACGGCGCGCGTGCCGTGCCGACGATCGGGTGAAACCCCGAGATGATCGAGCAGGGATGCAACCTCGTCGGCAAGCATAAGAGCTTTCTCCCAAACGGGTCCGGGTGGCCCATGTTGCGGCAAGTCATGACAGTTCTTCAAGCCGGATGAGCGTTCCCGCAGCATGTTGCGACGATGCGTCAAGCGCTCGCGGAAATCCTCGGATCGTCAGGGACGCTTCAGTCCTGCAGCAAAAAACTACTTCGCCAGTTCCTGCGATCGCTTTGTCGCGGCGGCCACCGCGCGCGTCATCAGTTCTTTCAGACCGTGCTCGCTCATCAATACGTTGAGCGCTGCGGCCGTGGTGCCGCCGGGCGAGGTGACGTTCTGACGCAGCGTCGCGGCGTCGAGATCGGATCGATGCAGCAACTCGCCTGACCCGGCGACAGTCTCGCGGGCCAGCTTTGCAGCGAGATCGGCAGGCAGACCTGCGCTGACGCCGGCGCGCGCGAGCTCCTCGGCGAGCAGGAAGACGTAGGCCGGTCCCGATCCCGACACAGCCGTGACGGCGTCCATCAGCGCTTCGTCATCGACCCATTCCACCGCTCCGGTCGCGCGCAGCAGCGCGTCGGCCACGGTGCGCTGTGTCTCGTTCACACCTTTCGCGGCGACCGCCACGGTCATGCCGCGGCCAATCGCGGCAGGCGTATTGGGCATCGCGCGGACGATGTTGCCGCCGCAGGCCGTGTCGAGCATGGCAATCGTCGTGCCCGCCATGATCGACACCACAAGGGTCGGAGATCCCACCAGCGGCCGCAGCGTCGGAGCGGCGTCGCCGAAGGTCTGCGGCTTGACCGCGATCACGAGCGCCGCGACGTCACCGATTTCCTCGGCTGCGGGATTCAGCCGAATGTCGCCGGCGGCGAACGAGCGGGTATCGGCGGAAGGATATGGCTCGATCACAATGACGCGCTTCGGATCCAATCCGCGCGCGAGCCATCCCGTCAGCAATGCGCTGCCCATCTTCCCGGCGCCGGCGAGAACGACAGTGCCTGAAATATCCGCGAGAGTTTGCATGTCCGGCGTTATCGTCATGGCGGGTTCCTGATGGTCAAAGAGCGTTCGCGAAAAGACCCGTCATCGCGGGTTGAGGACGAAGCATACCTTCGCACGGACAACCCCACGATCCGTCATTCATTGAACGAATTGCAAGAGGATGGGCAGCCAGGTCAAGCCGGCCATGACGCAAAAAGCAATTGCGCGAGATTACGCCTCGCCCTCGGTGTCGAACATTGCGGCGGTCATCGCCTCGGCCGCCGACTTTCCGGCCCAGACCACGAACTGCAGCGCCGGGTAGTAGCGCTCACAGGCGTGGATCGCGCCCGCCATCATGGTCTCGCACTGCGCGTTCGACGCAATCAGCCCCTCGGGAAGGACAAGCGCATGGCGGTACATGATCGTTCCGGTCTGGGTCCAGATATCGAAATGACCGACCCACAATTGCTCGTTGATCGCGGCGATCACGCGCTGGGCCTCGCTGCGCCGGGCGACCGGAATCTTCATGTCGAAGGCGCAGGCGAGATGCAACGCATCGATCTCACCCATCCAGGTGAAGGTGAGGTGATAATCGGTCCAGTTGCCTTTCGAGACGATTGTGATTTCGTCTTCGCCGGAACGCTCGAACGCCCAATCGTTGGTGGCGGCAATGTCCTCGACCACCGCCAGCGGATTGTTCTTGGAATCGATAGCGCCTTCGAGCAGCGACATGCCGTCCCGATCCTTGCTTTTGCTTGTGTTGATACGCACTCATAGAACGGCCGGTGCTGGCACGCGGCGGATATCAATCTTTCAGACGATCCATCACACGCGTTGATCGAATGAGGATGATGTCCTGCGCGGATCAAGTGATGTGATTTGCGGAATCGGCGCAACGCCGCCTGGAGTCCGTCCACAGGCAAAGCGCGCGTCGTCCACAACTGATCGAAAGCAGAGACGGTTTACGCCGTGAACAAAACGGACTCGGGACTCGCGTTGCGCGAGTCTTGCGGGTGCGACTCGCCTGCCGCGAGTCCGGCATCATCCGATGATCGACGAAAGATTCCGACGCCGGATGATGTCTACACCCTCGGCGATAACGAGGTTGGTGTGTCGCACGGCTACGCCGCTTGTTCTCAAAGGAGCGATCAATCGCTTCATCTTCGAAAATTTTCGGATGTTGATCCTTGTCCCAGCAATCTCTCGTTACGATGCATGGGTACGACCGAAGCGCCTTCTTGGGGCGACCCTGGGTCTGCCTTTTCTCAATCTCCCCGACGCGGAAAGATCAGCCTGTCCAACGGCTAAAAGCGACTTACGCGACAGCCGGAGAGTTCGAAAAATTCAGCCCAATTTCTTGTTATTTCGGGCGTTTGCGGTTAGAACGCCGCCACGTCTCATGGCCCCCGCACCCCTGGAGGCTTGCCGGTGACGTGCAACGGGCCGCGATTGCGGCCTTTAACTTTTTGAAAAGCAAGGATAAATCGATGGCGACCGTCAGGGAATTGAAGGCGAACGCGCGTCCGAAGAGCGGCAAGGGGGCCGCCCGGGCTGAGCGTCGCGCCGGCCGAGTGCCGGGCGTGATCTATGGAAACAAGCAGCCCCCGCAGCCGATCTCGGTCGAAGAACCAGAACTGCGTCAGCGCATTCTGGCGGGCCGTTTCCTGACGACGATCTTTGACATCAACCTGGACGGCAAGAAGCACCGCGTGATTCCGCGCGACTTCCACCTTGATCCGGTCAAGGATCTGCCGATCCATGTGGACTTCATGCGGCTCGGCGAAGGCGCCACCATCCGCGTCAGCGTTCCGCTTCGCCTGCTGAAGGCAGATGTCGCGCCCGGCGTGAAGCGCGGCGGCACCGTCAATCTCGTGACCCACGCGATCGATGTCGAGTGCGCGGCTGAAAACATCCCGCAGTTCATCGAGGCCGACGTCGGCGCACTGGAAATCAACCATTCGCTCCATTTGTCAGACGTTGAGTTGCCGCCCGGCGTGAAACCGCTAGCACGCGAGGACGTCACGTTGGTGACCATCGTGCCGCCGTCAGGCTACGCGGAAGAACTCAAGGCAGCCGCCGCCGCTGCGGCCGGCACCGCGGCTCCCGCCGCCGGTGCGGCTCCCGCTGCTGCTGCTGCAGGCGCGGCCGCCGGTGGCGCGAAGGCGCCCGCAGGTGGCGGAGCGAAGGCGCCCGCAGGTGGCGGCGACAAAAAGAAGTAAGCGGCCGGTGGAGCGATTTGACATTCGCGACGCCGCCTGCCGAGGTTTCGCAACGCGAATGTCTTACGGCTAACCGGATTCCACTTAGCCGGAAAATGCTCTAGGGGATCCGCGTCATGCGCCTGTTCGTCGGACTGGGAAATCCCGGCACGAAGTATCAGGGGAATCGACACAACATCGGGTTCATGGTCGTGGACGAGATTGCGCGGCGTCACGGTTTCGCACCGTGGCGCCGCCGCTTTCAGGGTGAAGCTTCCGAAGGCACGCTCGACCGGGAGCGGGTCATCCTGCTCAAGCCGACGACCTACATGAACAACTCCGGCAACGCGGTTCAGGACGCCGCGCAGTTCTTCAAGCTGACGCAGGGTGATGTCGTGGTGTTTCACGACGAAATCGAACTCCCACCGGCCAAGGTTCGTGTCAAGGTCGGCGGTGGCATTGCCGGACACAACGGCCTGCGATCGATCTCGGCGCATGTTGGCAACGACTATCGCCGCGTTCGACTGGGCGTCGGTCACCCGGGCATCAAGGAACTAGTGCATGCGCACGTGCTGAACGACTTCCCCAAAAGCGAACGTCCCTGGGTCGAGGCGCTGGTGGACGTCGTTGCGGAAAACGCAGCACTGCTCGTCGCCGCCAGGGATTCGGCATTCCAGAACAAGGTGCATCTCGCGATGCAGGCGAAGGGATTTGCCGAGAAGGATAAAGAGGACAACAACGGCGCCAAGTAAACGGCCAGGTCAAATCGTCTTCATCGCCAGCGGTCCGGCGATTGGTTCCTCGAATAAAATGGATAGGCGGGTTAAGCCCCGCTTATGGCGATCCGGGTCGGTTGCGCAATCCGCGCCAAATATCGGAATGAATCATGGGTTTCAAATGCGGTATCGTCGGGTTGCCCAATGTCGGCAAGTCGACCCTGTTCAACGCGTTGACGGAAACGGCGGCGGCGCAGGCGGCGAACTATCCATTCTGCACCATCGAGCCTAATGTCGGCGCCGTGGCGGTGCCGGATTCGCGCCTCGACGGGCTCGCGGCGATTGCCAAATCGGCGCAGATCATTCCGACGCAACTAACGTTTGTGGACATCGCCGGTCTGGTGCGCGGCGCATCCAAAGGTGAAGGGCTCGGCAACCAGTTTCTCGCCAACATCCGGGAGGTCGATGCGGTCGCGCATGTCGTGCGCTGTTTTGAGGATTCCGACATTACCCATGTCGAGGGCAAAATCGCGCCGCTCGCGGACATCGAGACCATCGAGACCGAACTGATGCTGGCCGATCTCGAAAGCCTCGAGAAGCGCGTCGACAATCTTTCGAAAAAGGCCAAGGGCAACGACAAGGAAGCCAAGGAGCAGCTCGATCTGGTCGAGCGCGCGCTCAAGCTCCTGCGCGACGGCAAGCCGACGCGCGGCATGGAGCGCAAGCCTGAGGAAGAACGCAATTTCCGCATGCTGGGATTGCTGACCTCAAAGCCGGTGCTCTACGTTTGCAACGTCGAGGAAGGCTCGGCGGCGAGCGGCAACGCCTTCTCGCAAGCCGTGTTCGAACATGCGGCGAAGGAAGGCGCGGTCGCGGTCGTGATTTCCGCGAAGATTGAGTCTGAGATCGCGACGCTGTCGCGTGAGGAGCGCGCCGATTTCCTTGAAACGCTGGGGCTGGAAGAGGCGGGTCTCGACCGCCTGATCCGCGCGGGCTACGACCTGCTGCATCTCATCACCTATTTCACGGTAGGCCCGAAGGAAGCGCGCGCCTGGACCGTCACCAAGGGCACCAAGGCCCCAGGTGCGGCGGGCGTCATTCACACCGACTTTGAAAAGGGCTTCATCCGCGCCGAAACCATCGCTTGCGCCGACTATATGGCGCTCAATGGCGAAGCAGGCGCGCGCGACGCCGGCAAGCTACGGCTGGAAGGAAAAGAATACGTCGTCGCTGACGGCGACGTCATGCATTTCCGGTTCAATACCTAGAGTCCGATTCAACTGCGTTGAATCAAGCTTTGCTTAGTTCTTCCGGCTGAGCATGCTCTCATCCGGACCGGTTTTCACGTTGCGCTGGCGCGGCCATTCGAGTCGGGATCATGCTCAGCATGAATCCCGAAAGAAAACCGATCCTTGGATCGGATCATGCTACGACCGGGTCGTGCCCTGATCGCGAATAGCACCGAGATGTTCGTTGATACGAAAGACGATCAGGATCGACTCGGCCGCGATCCGCGAAAACACGATGCCAACGAGGACGCCGGCGACATTCAGAAGGATCGTGATGAAACCACTAAAGGGACTGACGGCCATCGAGGTCAGGCCCGCGAAGATGCCGGATAATCCCGACAGCACGATCAGGACAATGACCAGCCAATAAAATACCTTGATGATGGTGGGCGTGATGAAGCGATCCCACTGAAACAGATCCCGGATTTCAAACATTTGCCGTTCCCCTCGCGCGTCGCGCGGCCGTCATGAGCCGGGCGGCACTTACCCCAAGGGCCGCTCCCGGCAAGCTCGCGCCGCGGCATGCTGGCGTACGGGTTGAGATTGCTGCAAATAGCGGCCACAATCGGGCATCCTTCAACAGCTCTCGCCATGACCCTGACATTTGAAGATTTCCCCCTCGGCCATTTCGGCACTTTCGGGCCGCGGCATGTCAGTCGTGACGACATCATCGCATTCGCATCCGAGTTCGATCCGCAGCCCATGCATCTCGATGAGGCGGCGGCGAAGCATACCATGCTGCGCGGGCTATCGGGTTCGGGCTGGCATTTGTGTTCGCTTATGATGCGCATGATGTTTGACGGCTATATCCGACGGACCGCTTCGCTCGGCTCTCCCGGCGTTGATGAAGTCCGCTGGCTGTCGCCGCTGCGGCCGGGCGACGATCTGATGCTGGACGTCGATGTGACTGCGGCGCGGGCGTCGCGCAGCCGTCCGGAGATGGGAATCGTGACCTTCGCGATACGCATGCGCAATGCTTCTGGCCAGGTATTGCTCGAGGCGGTGTCTCCGATCATGATCCGGCGCCGCGCGGAGCAGACGGCGCGGAGCTGAGCTCTTGGGTTATTTCGAAGACATGGGGGTCGGGCAGCGTCGTGATCTCGGTTCGTTTATCTTCACCGGCGATCTCATCAAGACATTCGCGTCACAATTCGACCCGCAGCCGTTTCACCTCGACGAGGATGAAGGCCGCAAATCACTATTCGGCGGTCTGGCAGCCTCCGGCTGGCATGTCGTTTCGGTTTGGATGAAGCTGATGGTCGCGGACAGTCAGCGTGAGGCGGCGGAAGCCGCCGCGCGCGGCGAAAAGCCGGGGATGTGGGGGCCGTCGCCCGGATTTCGCGACCTGCGCTGGCTGAAACCGGTCCTGGCGGGGGATACTGTCAGTTATGCCAGCGAAGTCGAATCGCTGAGAGCCACCCACTCTCGTCCGGAATGGGGCGTTATGCAAATACGTAACACCGGCACGAACCAGCGCGGCGAACTGGTCTTTTCCTTTTTGGGCTCAGTTTTCGTCCCGCGCCGGCTTCCGCAGGATTGAGGGGGTGCACGATTGACCTAGTTTGGAGGAATTTTATTCGAAAACGAGCCTCTTTTAAGGAATTGTGAACCCTCAGACAGTCTTGTCGAAACGCGTCAGGGTAAGGGGCAGGGGGACGCCATGGCAGATCGCGCTGGATTGAAGATCGTCGGCTTGCTGTTCGCGAGCGTGACGCTGGCCGTAACGCTGGCAACGTGGACCGTGGTGAAGCGCTACTCAGATGGCGTATATTCGCTGGACAGTGTTGCAGTCGCGCACATCCCCGCTCGCTGACCCCTGCTGAAACATCCGTTCAGCCGGCCGAGCCAAGCCTGGCTTCAAGCGCGGCGATCCGTTCCTTCAGCGTCTCATTGTCCTCGCGCGCAAGCCGCGCCATCTCCTTCACAGCCTCGAACTCCTCGCGCTTGACCAAATCGAGATCGCGCAGGATCTTCTCTGCCTGATGGCGGACTACCGCGTCGACCTCACGCTTGAGCCCCTGAGCCACCCCGGCGGTATCGTTCATAAGTCGTCCAATCTCGTCGAAAAACCGGTTGCTGGTCTGGGTCATCTACTATCTCCGGTTAGCGGCAAGATCGCCATATCACCGAGAGAGAATGGCGATCCCGACACGGCAGTTCAAGCCCGCTCGAACCGTCGCAAGCCTTGTTGGGGCCGGATTTCCCTTGCAATCGTTACGTGGCCGTTCGAGAGGTGGATGCTCACGGCAAGCGCGGGCATTCCGCCTTGGATAGAACGAATCCGATGTTTCTCCTCATCACCTATCCTGTCTTCGATCCCGTTGCCATTTCGCTCGGTCCGATCGCGATCCGCTGGTATGCGCTGGCCTATATCGGCGGTATCATGCTCGGCTGGCTTTATGCGCGGGCGTTGCTCAGGAGCGAGAAGCTCTGGGGGGGACCGGCGCCGATCTCGGTGGTGCAGCTCGACGATTTTATCCTGTGGGTGACGATCGGCATCATCGTCGGCGGCCGCGTCGGCTATGTGCTATTCTACAATCTGGATTTCTTCATCCACCATCCCGCCCAGATCTTTCAGCTCTGGAACGGCGGCATGTCGTTTCACGGCGGCTTCATGGGCTGCGTCGCGGCGGTCATCCTGTTCTGCCGCCGGCACGGCCTGCCGATCCTGTCGCTTGGGGACGTCGCCACCGCGGTCGGGCCGATCGGCCTTTTTCTTGGCCGTATCGCCAACTTCATCAACAGCGAATTGTGGGGACGTCCGGCCGACCCGAGCCTGCCCTGGGCCATGGTGTTTCCTAACGGCGGCCCGCTGCCGCGGCATCCGAGCCAGCTTTACGAGGCCACGCTCGAGGGGCTGGTACTGTTCACGATCCTCGCGCTGATGATCCGCTTCGGCGCGCTCAAGCGGCCGGGGCTGATTCTTGGCAGCTTCATCACGCTGTACGCGCTGGCGCGGATTGTCGCAGAATTCTTTCGCGAGCCGGATCCACAGCTCGGATTTCTGTGGGGTGGATTGACCATGGGAATGCTATTGTCGATACCGATGGTTATCGCTGGACTCGCTATTGTCTATGCCGCCTGGTCCCGCGGTTCGCGGGCGTCAGACGCACGAGCGATTCCGAATCCGGGCAAGGTCGATCGTGGCTGAACCTTCTCCGCTGCTGGCCGACATCAAGAAGCTGATCAAGACGTCCGGTCCGCTGCCGGTCTGGCGCTACATGCAGCTTTGCCTGACCCATCCCCAACACGGTTACTATATCGCGCGCGACCCATTGGGGCGCGAGGGTGATTTCATCACGTCGCCCGAAGTCAGCCAGATGTTCGGCGAACTGCTCGGGTTGTGGGGCGCCTCGGTGTGGCGGTCGATCGGCTCTCCGGCCACGCTGCGGCTGATTGAGTTCGGTCCCGGCCGCGGCACCATGATGGCGGATGCGCTACGCGCGTTGCGGGTGCTGCCACCCATGTATCAGGCGCTCAGCGTCCATCTGATCGAGATCAATCCGGAGCTGAGGGAAAAGCAGAAGGCGGCGCTGTCCAGCACGCCGAACATCCATTGGCACGCGAGCTTGGACGAGGTGCCGGAGGGACCGGCGATCATCCTCGCCAACGAATACTTTGACGTGCTTCCGATCCATCAGATGGTCAAACGCGACGACGGCTGGCACGAGCGGGTTGTCGATATCGACAGCAGCGGTCAACTCGTGTTCGGCGCCAACGCTGCGCCAACGCCGCGCTTCGACATGCTGCTGCCGCCGCTGGTGCGCGCGGCGCCGGTCGGGGCCATTTTCGAGTGGCGCCCGGATGCCGAGATCATGTCCATCGCAACCCGCGTTCGCGATCACGGCGGCGCTGCGCTGATCATCGATTACGGCCATGTGCGCAGCGACGCGGGCGATACCTTTCAGGCCATCGCAAGGCACAGCTTCGCCGATCCGCTGAAATATCCCGGTCAGGTGGACGTGACAGCCCATGTGGATTTCGAAGCGCTTGCCCGCGCAGCCGAGGATGTCGGTGCCCGCGTGCACGGGCCGGTGACGCAGGGAGAATTTTTGCGACGGCTCGGCATCGAGTCCCGCGCCGTCAACCTGATGGAGAAAGCAACTCCTGAAATATCCGACAGCATCGCGACGGCGCTGAAGCGTCTAACCGAGGGGGGGCGTGGCGGCATGGGGTCGATGTTCAAGGTGATCGGCGTCTCCGATCCTGGTCTCACCGAATTGGTGGGACTGAGCGATCGGGAGCGTCGCGGTGGGATGAGGGCGCCGTGACGCTGGCATCCACCTTGCTTTCGACGGTTTCCGGGCTGCGGCACGCCTTTTTCACCCGTGAAGGCGGAGTCTCGCAGAGCATCTACGCGAGTTTGAATGCTGGCATCGGTTCGCAGGATGACCCGGCGCATGTCACCGAGAACCGGCGCCGCATGGCCGAGATGATGGGCGTTGCGCCAGGGAATTTTCTCTCGCTCTACCAGTTCCACTCGTCCGATGCCGTAGTCGCCGACAGGGCTTGGGACGTGTCATCCCGGCCGCGTGCGGACGCCATCGTCACGCGAACCCCCGGGCTTGCGATCGGCGTGACCGCGGCTGACTGCGGCCCGATCCTGTTCGCCGATCCGCAGGCCCGCGTGATCGGCGCGGCACATGCCGGCTGGAAGGGCGCGCTGACGGGCGTGCTGGAAAAGACCATCGAAGCGATGGAAGCGCTTGGCGGCCGGCGCCGCGACATGGCCGTTGCCATTGGTCCGCTGATCCGCCAGCAAAGCTACGAGGTTGGAGCCGAATTCGTCGCGCGATTCATGGAGGCCGATCAGGACAATGAGCGGTTCTTCGTTCGGTCGGAGCGCGACGGCCATGCCATGTTCGATCTCGGCGGCTTCATCCGGATGCGGCTTGAACGCGCTGGCGTGCTGACGATCGACGATACCGGCATCGATACTTATTCAAACGAACGCTTCTTCAGCTATCGCCGCTCGGTGCATCGCGAGGAACCGGATTTCGGCCGCCACGTCCACGCGATCGTGCTGGACGTTGATTAACGGCGCCGGATGCCGACGGTCGATGATCGCTCATGCCGTGTGGCGAAGCTCCGCTCAGGGCAGAACGGGCGCGTGCTACCACCCGGCAACCGCAGGGCGGCCCTTTTTCGCAGACGGCCGATGTCGGCGAGCGTGGTCGGCTTCGCCGCATTAAGCGGTCATTGACGTCCGATTCGGCGGGATCTACCCCGGATTCCGCAAGGCGGCGTATTGCCAGACTTGGCCACTCCTTGATACACCGCCTCCGCGGGATCGGAGAGGCTCTCGGGAGACGGGATGTTGAACGTTGTATCCACCACATCGCGGGGAGACGCGTCGATGTCCGCCAAGAACGGCGCCGTCAAGCTGGTCGCCGGCAACTCCAATCTGGTGCTGGCGCGGGAAATCGGCAGATGGCTTGGGCTTGAACTCACGAAAGCCAGCGTCCGTCGCTTCGCCGACAACGAGATCTTCGTCGAAGTCCTGGAGAATGTGCGCGGCTCGGACGTCTACGTAATTCAGTCGACTTCGTATCCGACCAATGACCACCTGATGGAGCTTTTAATCATCACGGACGCTCTGCGCCGTGCCTCTGCGCGCCGGATCACCGCGGTGATTCCTTATTTCGGCTATGCGCGGCAGGATCGAAAGGTCGGTTCGCGCTCACCGATTTCGGCCAAGCTGGTGGCCAACCTGATCACGCGCGCCGGGACGGATCGCGTGCTGACGCTGGATCTGCACGCGGGGCAAATTCAAGGCTTTTTCGATATTCCGACCGACAATCTCTACGCGTCCCCGGTGATGGTTCGCGATATCAAGGAGCGGTTCGAACTCGGCAAGCTGATGGTGGTATCGCCCGACGTTGGCGGCGTGGTGCGCGCGCGCGGTCTTGCCAAGCGCATCAGTGCTCCGCTGGCGATTATCGACAAGCGTCGCGAGCGCGCGGGCGAATCCGAAGTCATGAACGTGATCGGCGATGTCGCGGGCTATACGTGCATTCTGATTGACGACATCGTCGATTCCGGCGGCACCCTGGTCAATGCCGCCGACGCGCTTCTCGCCAACGGCGCCCGGGACGTCTATGCCTACATCACTCACGGGGTGCTGTCCGGCGCCGCCGCCGCGCGCATCGCCGGCTCAAAACTGAAAGAGCTGGTCATTACCGACTCGATCCAGCCGACTGACGCCGTGAGCAAGACCGGCAACATCCGCCTGCTGTCGATCGCCGGATTGATCGGCGAGGCGATCAACCGCACTGCTGCCGAACAATCAGTATCGAGCCTGTTCGACTGAACGGCAGATTGAAGTGAGGACACTAAAGTCTGATCCAGGCTCGATCTGGATCAAACTTTAATATCCTCGCTGCAAGAGCAATATGCTCACTCGTTGCGCAGGTTCTCAGCTGTGCGTTTCCATTGCGCGACGTTGTCCGCGATGATCCGGGTCGACTTCATCGCGGCCTGACTCAGCTGAGCATAGCCCGAGATCTCGCGCTGGACCCGTTGTCCTTCCGCATGAAGCAGATCGCGGAGGGTTTCAAGTTCGGTGACGAGGTTCTCGATCTCGGCGAGCGAAGTTCCGGCGACACGCTGGATCAGCGAGTTGACGTTGTTCACCGTTGCTTCCGTGTTCGGCTCCAGCTTCGCGTCGGGGTTCGGAGCACCCGCGGCGGGACTGGCAGCGGGACGGCGCAGATAGGCGATGTCGTTGCGCACGAAATCGCGAATACCCGCCTCTACCTCCGAGACGGCGGCGAGGTTCGTATCGGCTTCGGGCACGCTTGGTTCTTCTTTTTCGGATGGAGTGGCATTCATCGGCTTGTTCCCTGTTTCGCGTTGAGCGAGCGCGGTTGTCCCCCCGCACGACGAGTTTCTAGCTACGGTATCAGGGCTGCCGATTTTGACAACATCGGGGCCGATCTGCGGCGAGCAGCGTTCAATCTCCGAAATCAGCCGCGCTGGCGGGCTCACCACTTACGCTTGAACGCTGCGGTCAGGCTCGCGTTCGGGGGACCTTGCGGCGTTTCGCTGACCGAGCCGGCGACGCTGATGTCGTCGAACAGCTTCTGTTCGGCACCGATCCTGCGAAGCCATTTATTATCGTTTGTTGAAAGCGACTGTCCCGCGATCAGGCTGGTGCCGGTGTCGGTCAGGCTCAGCCTGGCCGAGTGGTCGGTTTTATACTGTCGCGTTCCCTTGATGCCCGGGATCGACAGCGCGTCGTGTTGAGTGACGTTGTAGCCGTTCTGAAGGGTAACCGCGTAACGGCCGTCGCTGAGAGGCAGCGATTTGCTGAGCGAGGTATCGAGCATGGTTTGAGCCCGGGCGGGGTCAATCCGTGCTTCAAGCGCGGTCTTGTCCCAGATCCGCCCCAGGCCGGGCGCGGTGGCGGCTGCCCATGCCTGACCCGAGGACTGCGATGAGCGGGCGTCGGTTGCAAGTTTGTTCGCTGCGGGTTCCGACGCCGTCAGCGGCGACGGCTGACGTATGACGGTCAGATCGGTCCCGATCCGTGTGTCCCAGAGCGGTGAAACCGAACGTCTTGCGGTAAGGGCGGCGGAGCCGTCCGCATTATCGCGGGAGGTCCAGGCAAGTTCGGGGTCGGATGCGGGTTGCGACGATGACTGTGAATGGCGAACCTGCGGCGGCATTTCCTTTGAGAGGGTAAAGCCGTCGGCCTCGAGTTGGCTCCAGTCGATTTTGGAATCCGTTGGTAGGTCGCCATCGGGCGCGATGTGCTCCGCCGGGTTGCCGGGAGTGTCAGCATCTCCCGATTGTGCCGATAAGGTTCCGGTTGTCCAGCCGGCAGCAACCGCCAGAAGCAGTAAACCCGTACGTCGTATGATCCTCGAAGCCATGGGTTCTGCCAGTCCGCCAATCCGAAGCCGCACATTGCGGCCGCGTGTGTTCGAAATTATGGCGCGCGGGCATGCGCGCATCGGCGCGATGCCTATATGCTCATCATGGTAAATTCAATCTCGCCCGCGACCGCGCGGCCGCGTCGGCCTTCACCGATACTGATCTGCAGAAAATGTCTCAAGCGCGCCGCGAACGGCCACGCGGTTAAACGCGCGCTGAAATCGGAACTGAAGGCTTTGAGTCGGGCGAGCGGCGAGAAGCGCCCGCGTGTGGTGATGACCGGCTGCTTCGGAATTTGTCCCAAACGCGCGGTGACGACGGCGAGCGGCGTGACACTGGCGCGCAACGAATTCCTGCTGATAGCGGATGCCGAGCAGGCGAGGGACGCGGCGGCAAAGCTGATGGCGCACGAAAATCTAGAGCGGGATGAGAAAAAGGTGTAGCGGTTTCCAGCCGCATCTCGCGTTAAAATATTGGAATGATCACGTTCGATTCCGGATCGCGTCGATTCAAAATCATCGTGATCCACCCTTTTTGATTGACGCGTTTCTTCCGGCGAACCGGTATCCACGTCGCTCGAAACGCTATAAGCGTCAGGCCTTCACCGTTTTCGGTTTCGCTGTCTTTCCGGATTTTTTCTTCGGCGCGGCGGCCTGTTCCGCCGCGAACGTGTTCGCCGCCCGCCGCATCGCGCGTGCGTAGCTGTCGGCTGCGTTGTCGGCGGACATCCGCAACCGCCTTGCGGCGGCGGTGCCTTCCTCGAACGTGTGTTTCGCCATTTGCCGCAAGCGCTGCTTGCCTGCAACATCCTTCGCTTTCGCTGCAAGAGCGAGATAGCGGTCGCGCCGAGTCTTCACAGCCGCCGTCAGGCTTTTGTGTTGCTGCTTCGCAAGCTGCCGGATGATGACGTCAAGATCGGCATCCGCCATGGATGGTGCCCCCGCACAATGTGAAGAGAAAATCGCTTCATGCTTAGAGCATGATCCCGAAAAGTGAAAACCGTTTTTCGGATAAAGATCATGATCAATCAAAAAAGATAATGCTGGATTCTGATTCAACGACGGTTGAATCAGAAGCCAGCAAGCGGCGAGAAGTGTCGCAATCGCGGGATCGTTTTGACACGATGTTGCTCTTGAGATCGAAACACAAGTCTCAATGCCCACTCATGACCAGCGTCTTGACGGGAAGCACAAGGGCTTGGATGCGCAACAGCATGGCATGCACGATCCCCACGGCGTCTACGGCGTGGAGCGCGAAGCGCTTGAAGGCACCGGTATCTTTTGACGCGATCTGGTCGTGGTTGCTGGTGTAGGCGTTGACGATGCAACTGCTTCCCGGTGTGATGCCCTCCAGGCCGCCTTTGTAGAGCGGCTCGAGGAGGACAAGAATCGAGCCCGGACGCAGAGTCTGCCCCGCCTCGACGAGCTGCTCGCCGCCACGGAACTGACCGGCCGCGATGTAGTCCTGTACGCTCGTGACGACCATCGGAATAATGGCCCACGGCTTCGAAATGCACGTAGCCTCCGCCACCATTCCGACCCTCATCACCTGCGCTTCGATCTGGCCGAACCCCGCCGCCAGCGACCGTTTGCCGGCGCCCTCCGGGATCAGGATTCCCGCCGATCGCATCATCGGGTTGACGATATCGCCAGGCCGTAACAAAAATTGCTCGACGCGTCCGTCAACGCCGGCGCGAATGTAGGTCTTGTCGAGATCGACCTGCGCCTGTGCCAGCGCCGCCTCGGCGCTAGCCTTCTCCGCGGGAAGAAGCGATGTCATGCGGGTCATCGCGGATTCTTTCGCCGCATTTGCCGCATCCACGGTGCCCTGCCGTCCCGCGAGCAGGACCCCGAGTTTCTCGATGTCGCGCTGGGGGACGATCCCCGGATTGCGCCTTTGCAGTTCGCGCTTCACGTTAAGCTCGTCGGACGCCTGCTGGTATGCGCTTTTGGCTTCTTGGATCTGGGCATCCGCCTTGATGATATCGACCTGTGCAGCGCCTAGCGCGGCATCCACCTCAGCGATCTTGCGCCGAGCGGTTTCCAGCGCTGCTTCCTGCTTCGAGCTGTCGAGCTTGAAGATCACGTCGTTCTTTTTCACGGGCGCGCTGAAATCGACATGAACCTCGGCCACCCGCCCGATTGTCTCGGGGATGATCGGGACGGTCCTGAAGTACAGGGTCGCTGTCGTCGTCGAGGGATGGAAATAGAAGATCACCGTGATCAGGGCGACCGTGAGCATCAAACAGGCGGTAATGCCCCACCTCAGCTCGAACCAGACGGAGTAGAGCGTGATTTCGCGGCCAAGCCGCTTTCCCTGCGCGTAGCGCCGGTAAAGATAATCGGGGACGATCGTCAGCAGCGAACAGAGCAGCAGTTCAAGCATGACCCGGCAACCCGCTAGCGCCGGCGTCATCCTCGCCGGGTTCTTTTTTGTCGGACGCCTTTGCCAAATCCGGTTTCGCCAAGTTCGGTTTCGCCAAGTCCGGCTTCGCCAAGTCCGGTGCGCCGGCGGTCGCGATATCGTGCGGCGATCGGGGCGCCGCCGTGCCTGGCTGGATGCCGGCAATTGTCGCCACGGAGCCTGCGATGCTGCGCAGCGGGGTGCTGAAATCCGGCAGGTCGATCATCGCCAGCAACAGTCCCGCCACCCAGAACACATGCATATGGGTAAACAGCGCCAGTAAGCCGAGAACGGCGACAATCTCGAACTGCAGCTTCTGCGATCTGTGCGCCATCCGCTCCGGCAGGGTATGCAGCCGTAGATAGATATTGCCGACCGCCAGAACGGCTCCAAGCAGGATGACGCCGACAGCCACCATCAAGACATCCGTGTCACCGGGCGCTGTAATGAACGAGGGAAGATCGTGGGGGGCGTTTGGATGAAGCAACTCGCTCAAGCGGTCCTCCATTCCGGAAACAACTAACTGAAAAAGTATAGCCGGCATTTGCCGAAGGTTGGCATCATTGCACAGGCTTGGAATTTGGCAAGTACGATCAACTACGGCGGCATTTCGAAGCGTCGGCATCCGTCATGTCGAGCGCACGGTGAGCCTTTCCTGATTGTTTGACCGGCGACGCCTGTTCACTTCTTCTTCCATCCACCCCTGTGGCCCGGCGCGCCGCCGGATGAGCGCGGCCGTGGACCGAATTCAGGTCCGGATTCGCGCGAATTGGTCGGTTGGAAAATCCTGCTTTCGGTCCCCGGACCCATTTCGTCGAGCGTCGGTTTGCGCGGCTTTGGACGCGTGCCGGTCGGCTTGACCTCGTGCCAGGTGGCGATACCCATTTCGTCGAGCGAGGGTTTATGGATTTTTGAGGTTGAGGAGCTGCGCTTGCCAAACTTTCCGGTCGGCCTGCCTTGCGCTGCTTTATCCAAACGCGCTGGCAGATTCGCCGCATCGCCGTATTTCTTCGCGCCGGCATAGGCGCCCGCCTTTGCCGCGACCCCGCGCTGCTTGATGGTGGGATCATCGACCACGGCCAGCTCGGTGGCGCGCAGCCGCTTGACCTCATCGCGCAGCCTTGCGGCTTCCTCGAAGTTCAGGTCGGCGGCGGCCTCGCGCATCCGCGTTTCCAGATCGGAGAGAACGGCCTCGAAATTGTGGCCGATCGCGATCGCGTCATCCGACCAGGAATTCCCCTTGCCGCCATCGCCGATCTCCACCAGCACATGATCGCGCTCATAAACGCTGTTGAGAATATCGCCGATGGACTTCTTGACGCTTTCCGGCGTGATGCCGTTGGCGGTGTTGTATTCCACCTGCTTTTCGCGGCGGCGGTCGGTCTCGGCGATGGCGCGTTGCATCGATCCGGTGACCTGATCGGCATAGAGGATCACCCGGCCGTCGACGTTGCGGGCCGCGCGGCCGATGGTCTGGATCAGCGAGGTCTCGCTGCGCAAAAAACCTTCCTTGTCCGCGTCGAGGATGGCAACCAGCGCGCATTCGGGAATGTCGAGGCCCTCGCGCAGCAGGTTGATGCCGACCAGCGCGTCGAAAGCGCCAAGCCTGAGATCGCGGATGATCTCGATACGCTCGATGGTGTCGATATCCGAGTGCATGTAGCGCACGCGGATGCCCTGCTCGTGCAGATATTCGGTGAGGTCCTCCGCCATGCGTTTGGTTAGCACCGTGATGAGTGAGCGATAGCCATTCGCAGCCGTTGCGCGCACCTCGCCTACGAGATCGTCCACCTGCGTCCGCGCGGGGCGGATGTCGACCGGCGGATCAATCAGCCCGGTCGGACGGATCACCTGCTCGACGAACACGCCGCCGCTCTCGTTCAGCTCCCATGCGCCTGGCGTGGCGGATACCGCGACCGATTGCGGGCGCATCATGTCCCATTCCTCGAAACGCAGCGGCCGGTTGTCCATGCAGGAGGGCAGGCGGAAGCCGTATTCGGCGAGCGTGGCCTTGCGGCGGAAGTCGCCGCGAAACATGCCGCCGATCTGCGGCACGCTGACGTGGCTCTCGTCGGCAAACACCAGCGCGTTGTCGGGGACGTATTCGAACAAGGTCGGCGGCGGCTCGCCCGGGCGGCGGCCGGTGAGATAGCGTGAATAGTTCTCGATGCCGGCGCAGCTTCCGGTCGCCTCCATCATTTCGAGGTCGAAGGTGGTGCGTTGCTCCAGCCGCTGCGCTTCCAGCAGGCGACCCTGCGCGTGCAGTTCGTCGAGCCGCATCTTGAGTTCCGATTTGATCGACTTGATCGCCTGCACCAGCGTCGGACGCGGCGTCACATAATGCGAATTGGAATAGACCTTGATGAAATCCAGTTCATCCTGCTTGTGGCCGGTGAGGGGATCGAACTCCTCGATGCTCTCCACCTCGTCGCCGAACAGGTTCACGCGCCAGGCGCGGTCTTCGTAGTGCGCCGGGAAGATATCGATGACGTCGCCGCGCACGCGGAAAGTGCCGCGGGTGAAGTCGGCCGATGTGCGCTTGTATTGCAGCGCCACGAGATCGGCGATGAGCTGACGCTGGTCGATGCGCTCGCCGCGCTTCAGGGCGAAGGTCATTGCGGTGTACGTCTCGACCGAGCCGATACCATAGATACACGACACAGAGGCGACGATGATGACGTCGTCGCGCTCCAGCAGCGCGCGCGTTGCCGCGTGGCGCATGCGGTCGATCTGCTCGTTGATCGAGGAATCCTTCTCGATATAGGTGTCGGTGCGCGGTACGTAGGCTTCAGGCTGATAGTAGTCGTAATAACTGACGAAGTATTCCACCGCGTTGTCGGGGAAGAAATTCTTGAACTCACCGTAGAGCTGCGCTGCCAGCGTCTTGTTTGGCGCGAGGATCAGGGCTGGGCGCTGCGTGGCTTCGATCACCTTGGCCATGGTGTAGGTCTTTCCGGAGCCGGTGACGCCGAGCAGCACCTGGGTGCGGTCGTTGCGCTGGATGCCTTCCACCAGTTCGCGGATTGCCTGTGGCTGGTCGCCTTTGGGCTGATACTCCGACTTGATCTCGAACCGCACGCCGCCTTCGCTCTTCTCCGGTCGCGGCGGCCGGTGCGGTGTCCATACTTTCATCCCGCCGTCGTCGCCGCGAAATTCGGGGCGGCCATCGCGGATCAGATTCTCGAGCGCTTCAGCGGTCGCCTTGACGCCAAGGCCTTCCATCTTGTTGCGCGGTGGCCGCGCCAACGCTTCATCGTCATCCTCGGCGGTTGGGAAGCCCAACTGCCGCGCCAGTTCCGGGTCGAGCGTCGGGATGGTGGCGGAGGTGCCGTAGTTCGGCGTCGCGAATTCCGCTTGCGGCGCTTCGTCGAAGCCCTTTTGCTTTACCTCGTCCTTGAGGGGAGAGACTTCCCTGTCCCTGTCACTCGCTCCGCTAACGGGAGGGGAGCGAGACGCATCCCGTTTTGCCGTCGCATCGTCCTTGCCGCGCGTGGAGGCTCGCGCGCGATGCGCCGCAGCCTCGCCGCCGGAGCGGCGGTCCCACGAATTGTCCGGTGGCGGTTGCAATCCGGTGCCGGACCCGAGGCCGGCATCGCCGCGGTTAATCGCCGGATTGAGCAATTCGGCGAGCGCAGGTCCGATCGGCTGCACCTCGGGACGATGTGCCTTCGACTTCGGGGCTTTAGACTTCTGAGCGCTCGGCGGTTTACCGGGTTGTTTAGGAGGATTGGGAGGCTTCGCCATGCCGGCAATATGGGGCGAATCCAGCCCGCAAGAAAGAGCGCAATCACACGGATGCACATACCGTGATCACGCCTTCGGCGATGATGACCTCGACACGGCCTTTCGCAGGCAATCGCGGCACAGGCAATCGCCGCCTTCGGTCGGCATTGGCTTTCGCCCGGCCTCCTCGGCGCACCAGCAGTTGCCAGATAGATCGCAAGTGAATTTCGTTCCGCACCCGGAACAGGCGAGGCGGCGAATGGCTTGCTGTCGGGTCTGGCGTGTCATGGCGGCGGGTGTGCTCTCATAGCGTTTTCGAGCGAAGTGGAATCCGGTTCGCGTGAAGAAAACGCGTCAATCAAAAAAACTAGAGTCTTTCACCGCTTCCGTTAAGCGGTGAAAGACTCTAGGCCGGGTTGATCGATGCGCAACCATAGTTCCGGATCGATACGGATGAAATCCTTTCAGAAGCGAGATTATTCCGCCGCGCGAAGGCGATGGATCGGGAGACGTCGGTCTCTTCCGCGCAGTGAGAGGTAGTAGTCGGCATCCGCCGGATTGTCGGTGCGACGAATGAGATCGGTCACCGGCGCATAACTCAGCATTCGGCCGCCGTCCGGAAGCGCCGTGCAAATGAAGCGCAGCACCTCGCCGTTTCTGAGTTTGATATTTATCGGGGTCGGATCGCCCGCGCGTACCATCCCAACGCGCTCGGCGATGAAATGGCTAAGCTCGTCTTGCGGCAGTTCGTACGCGCCGGTATCGCGGCCATGATACATCAGCGCGATAAACGGCGGCTTGCTGTCGGCCTTCTCGTCAGGCAGCGAGAAGTAATTCCGGAACGCTCGGTTGATGAATTCGGCACGGGTGTCTGCGTCGAGCATGACGATCCCGATGTCGGTCTGGTTGAGGGCGGTGGACAGCCGTGCCGCTGTCGCGTGCCGCTCGCGCTCCCGTCTGAGCGCATTCATCATCCGCAACCGCAACAATCCGGTGATCAAGGCGGTGCCGCCGGCGGTCAGGGTCAGCAATCCAAGACGTAAAACGATGGAACCGTCAGCGACCGTGGCATTGTAGTCGCTAAGAATTCCTGCGGAGGCTAAAACGGCTATTCCGGCGCTGATCAGACCGGAAACTGTGCCACCAAGCGATCCGGCGAGGGCGACGACACAAATATATAGCGCTGACAGGTCCGCAAAGGCGGCAACGTTGCGATCGGCATAGATGGACGCGCCTGCGATTAAAATCGCGAAAGCCGGACCCAACACTATTCGCCAGTCGATATGCATCACCGTTCCATGATACCGAATGAGACTAAATCCGGTTCGCGAACAACTGGTTGCACAATCGCACGGTTTTCGTCGCCAGCGTTAATGGCGCCTAACGCGGCGGCGCGCGATTTGAAATGAATTGCGCTGCCCGAGATCTAATCCAAGGAACTGCCGGGTGCGCAACCGTAGCTGTTCGGGCCGTGTGGGTTTGCCCGCCACAGTCTGAGGTCGCGTGATAATCCTCGCCCCTTGATCGGCGTTCTGCAAAGCTGCCTTCAGGGAATCATTGTGTGGGATGAGAGTTTCGATGAGCGACCGACGCCTTCCGTTGATGTTGATGATCGGGCCCCTTTATATGCTGGGCCTCTGCGCTTCCATGGCGCAGGACGTTCCCGGTATTGAGATCTGCACCGTCGAAAAGACGATGGAGAGGCGGACGAGTTGCTTGCAGAGCAACATCAATTTTCTGCAAACCACCCTCAGCAGATATGTCATCGATAGCAGGCAGAAAATCGATGCGGCCAACCGACAGATGCAGGTGCTTGAGAGCACAGTTGCGGAACTGCGGAAGGCGGTGGCTGAACTTCAGGCGGCGAGCAAGAAACAGCCGCAGTCCCCGACGAAGGAGGACGGAAAACATCCGGCGAAGGAGGAAGGGAAGTAGTTCAGGCGTTATCTCCGACGTCATTCCAGCCGCTGACATCTGTCCTGGTACCCGTTGTCAAGATGTGAAGTCAGGCAAATTGCTTTTGCAAATTTTGTCTCGATCGCACAAATGGCTGTAAAGGAACGGAGTACATCATGCCCTGGCTGCAGCCGGTCACGCTCGAAGGACCTCATGCGCGGCTCGAGCCGTTGTCGCAAGATCACCGCGAAGCCCTTGTTGACGCGGTCAAAGACGGCGAGATCTGGAAGATCTGGTACACTTTCGTTCCGGCGCCGGAGAAAATGGGGGCCGAGATCGAGCGGCGGCTCTCGCTGCAAGCAGCCGGAACCATGCTGCCCTTTACGGTGCGGGATGCCGAGGGACGAATCGCCGGTATGACGACCTACATGAACGTCGACTCTGCGAGCTGTCGCGTCGAGATCGGCTCGACCTGGTATGCGAAGCGCGTCCAGCGCACCGCAGTCAATACCCAGTGCAAGCTGCTGCTGCTCACTCACGCGTTCGAAAAGCTGAACTGCATCGCCGTGGAATTCCGTACTCACGTTTTCAATCATGTCAGCCGACGTGGCATCGAGCGGCTCGGCGCCAAACAGGAGGGTACCCTGCGCGATCGTCAGATGTCGCCAAACGTGACGGTGCGGGACACCGTCGTCTA
This sequence comes from Nitrobacter vulgaris, assembly GCF_002028545.1. Classification (GTDB taxonomy): domain Bacteria; phylum Pseudomonadota; class Alphaproteobacteria; order Rhizobiales; family Xanthobacteraceae; genus Nitrobacter; species Nitrobacter vulgaris. Next base: position 118,483 of record NZ_MWPQ01000049.1, on the reverse strand, counting down.
CAGCATCCTTCCCGGAGAGTGGCCGAAGGTGAAGGCGCATCTCACCTACGAACTCAATGAAAAGCGTCGATAGTCCCGGCCGTCCCGCCGAGTGAGCGACTGCGGCGCGGGAATATAATGAGCATTACAATGATCTCCATTCTCGACGATCCTCTTGTCTCCACCGAATGGCTGGCCGCGCATCTTGGTGACGTCAAGGTCATCGATGCCTCGTTCAAGATGCCCGGCGTGCTACCGCTGGCTGTCGATGATTTTCACGCCACGCACATTCCCGGCGCGGTGTTCTTCGATGTCGATGCCGTATCGGATCGTGCGTCGCCACTTCCGCATATGTATCCGGATGCTGCGCAGTTCGCGCGTGATGTCGGCGCGCTGGGGGTTTCCTCGAAAGATACAGTCGTTGTTTATGACTTTGGAGGCTGGGTTGCCGCGCCGCGGGTGTGGTGGATGTTCCTGTCGTTCGGTCACGCCGATGTCCGGGTACTTGACGGCGGCCTGAAAAAATGGCGCGCGGAAAACCGCCCGGTCGAATCCGGTAAAGTTTCGCCGAAGCCGGGCCATTTCAACGCGACCTTCGATCCGCTTTATGTGCGCGGTCAAGCTCAGCTCATGAGCAACCTGTCGTCGGGTCGCGAGCAGCTTGTCGATGCGCGCGCGGCTGGTCGCTTCACCGGCGCCGTAGCGGAGCCGAGAGCCGGGCTGCGTTCAGGTCACATTCCCGGCAGCCGCAACCTGCCGTACAACGAGCTGTTCGATCCTGGGACCGGCGCTATGAAGCCGCTGGACGATATTCGTGCCGCGTTTACTCGCGTCGGGGTGGATTTGGCAAAGCCCGTCGTCACCACCTGCGGCTCGGGGGTTTCGGCCGCGGTGCTGACGCTTGCGCTCTACCGACTCGGGGTGCGGGGCTCGGCGCTCTACGACGGGTCATGGTCGGAGTGGGGATTGAGTGAGGGTCCGCCGATCGCTACCGGACCTGCCTGAACAGGCTCACTCCAATTCGAGCGGCGACCCCAAAAGCATGGGTTGCGATGAACGATCTGACTGCCGGATCGCACTGCGATGGTGATGTTTCTTAGCAGCACGCCGTGGTTTCGTGGACGATCGTTTGGTGGTGGGCGTCGCCGGATCGGCGACCTGCGTTTTCTGTACAGGACGGCTTGCCGGCAGGGGTGGCTTGGAATGCTCTCCGAACGGCGATGTCATCGTTTCCGTGACACCGGATGTTTTTCCGTCAGTTGAGGATGCGTCGCTTTTCGCGACCGCGGGTTTGACGGCCTCGTCTGCCTCGTCTGCCGTCTCGCTGCCTCGCGCTGGCTCCGATAGTTCTGGCGCAGCGGTATTGGCGGGAGGTGTCGTGTCCGCTATCGCGGGGACGGGCTCCGATCGTGATGGAGAAGCTGCCGGCTTGTCAGTATCGGCCGGAGCAGAAGGTGCGTCCGTGGCAGGAGGCGTATCGGCCCCGGATTCCGGCTGCGCATCCGATAAAGGCGTCACCGTGTGCTGTGCGTCGGCCTGGTTTGATTCCGGTGTTGCAGGTTTGGCGGCGGGTGTATCGACCTGCAGCACGGCCAACGTAGGCTGTTCGGCTTCTTTTGATCCAAACGTGACTTCGGGCATCGGCTTGAGAGGCAGACTTGCGAACTCTTCGTGGGTTGCTCGCAGCAAAGCTGCGGCCCCCAAGCCGAAGATCAGCATTGAGATCGCCAGCGTGACCGCAACGAATAGGGAACGAAAGCCGGGTAGCATGGGTGTGGTTGCGCCTTCCCCGCGCGTCTACGACGGTGATCGGGCCATCAGAACGCAATTGAACACACGCCTGATCGACAGGTTGTACGAATCAGGGCCTATCGAGAATACCGCAAGGGACGCGGTCGTGCGCTCCAAAAATCCACCGCAACAATCGCCCGTCGAAAGTTTGCAGGAAATAGTGAGGCCTGGAGGACACGGTTCGCCACGATCTGGAATTATGACCGAATCGGGGAGGCTTTTGTCTGAATCGTCTTGAATGCGCCGCTATCCTGCGCGATGTGGCCGTTAACGATCCGGTGTCTTGTTGGATTTATACAAGGGCGATGATGATCAAACGCATTCTGACGGTTTTTGCGGCGATCGTAGCTGGCGCAGCGGGAACCTCGTTAGCCTCGGCGCAGGGATACCCGCCCCCGCCGAGCCCGATCTATTCCACGCCGCCCTCCGCTTATCCGGACGAAGATGACCGTCAAAGAGGAGCCGATGCGGTTCCCAGTTTCGATCCGGTTGACGACCAATCGGCGCAGCGCGACAATTCCGCAGCGTTGACACCGCCTGGCCCCGTGATGTCGCCGGATGATCCGCGTTACGGTCGCTCCAGTTCCACGCCGGTCTATTCGACTCGCGACCTTCCGCCAGGCCCGGTGATGTCGCCCGAGGATCCTCGTTACGGGCAGCCCGGCCCCCCACAGTATCAAGCTCCGACGCGTATGCCGGAAACGGTCGCTTCGACCGGCGGAGCGACTGACGGCCTCACGCCGCCGGCTCCGGTGGGTGCGGACGGTAGGCCGGCCCCAATGTCGGCGCTGCCGCCGGACGAGCAGCCGGAGGCTGATCAGGGCGGTGAGAAACAGCTGGCGCCGAGACTGCGCCGCAAGGAAGTCACGTTCGCCACCAAAGAGCCGGCGGGCACCATCGTGGTCGATACGTCAAATACGCATCTGTACTACATACTCGGTAATAATCGCGCGATCCGCTATGGCGTGCGCGTTGGCCGCGACGGCTTCACCTGGGCCGGCGTGCAGAAGATCAGCCGCAAGGCTGAGTGGCCGGACTGGCATCCGCCGACCGAAATGATCGAACGTCAGCCTTATCTGCCGCGCTTCATGGCAGGCGGTCCGGGCAATCCGTTGGGCGCGCGCGCCATGTATCTCGGTTCGACAGTATTTCGCATCCATGGCACCAATCAGCCTTCGACGATCGGCAAGTTCGTCTCTTCAGGTTGCATCGGGATGCTCAACGAGGATGTGTCGGATCTGTTTGATCGTGTGAAGGTCGGTACGCGGGTTGTCGTGCTGCCCGGCGGTCCACCGCACACCGATACGACGGCTTCCACCCAGCCGGCTCCGGGATCGAGCGCGGCGCCGACTCCGCAGCCGCCGCAGACAGCGAGCTTGCCCGGAACCCAGCCAACCTCGGTGCCGCCGCTGCCGGCGCCGGTTACGATCCGATAGGCGCAGCGCTTAAGCCGCGCCTGCGTAACGGTTTTGCTGCGCGGCTCTCTTAGAGCCTTCCGCTTCTGACAGAGTCAGAAGCGTGACTCTATGATTTTGATCTGACGTGTTTTCTTCATGCGAACCCATTCCATCCTCGGGTCAAGTCCGAGGACATGCTTCGCTCGAAACACTTTTAACTCACCTTAACTCACCGCAGCGCGCGTACCCGTGCGCCCTTGAGCCACGCGGCGATATTCCCGACCATCTCGATGTAATAATGCCCGTAGTTCGGCGTGATCTCGCAGCCGGGATGAGGCGTCCTCAAGTGGCGATCGCGCCTGCGGAGCGGATGATTGAGGTGCAGGGCTTTCTGCGAGAAGGTATTCGGTCGGGGATCGGCGATCGAACGTTCCCTCGTCTTCGCTTCGGCGATCGACGCGGTCATATGCGATGTTGCGTGATGCCAACTGCGGATGCGCGGCCTAGTCATTGGGCGCTCGCTCGCCGTGCTTGGCACGCCACGCGGGTCCGGGTCCGCGCATGTAATGCAGTTCGGGCCGGTAGGAGCTGAACGCGATCGCGGTGAATTCGCGCCATAACGCGCGAATGCCGTGAAGTCCTCCGCGCGGATGATCCTGTCTTTCGGTCCGGTTGGACGCTGACGCCGATACGCTGGTCGCCATGGTGTTACTGCCTTGTTGGGTCGCAAGCTTCCTGTTGGGAGGCCGACGATGGCGCTGGTCTCGCTATCCTTCACGGATTTAATTAAAAGGCGGTTCGAATGAGACGAAACGGAGTATTCCTTCCGTCAACCTTTCTGCGTGGTTAAGGCAAGGTTGCCCTTTCGCCACCGCGCGGCTACATCAGCGGCAGTAAACTTTCCAGAAAACGGCGCCTCCTGAATCCCGAAGTTCGGCCCCTGCGGCCTATCAGCGACGTGGATTCAAAAGAGGCGTACAACCTTCGGTCGGCGCGTGGCCTGGTTCAGAGGTTCCTGACGATTTCGCCGCAAGGCGGGAGAGAACGTCTGAACACCGCCGCGACGCTTTCAGGAATCACCTTTAGGAATCACGCTTTCAGGGATCACGATGGCGCGCCAGTTCATCTACTTCATGCAGGGCTTGTCCAAAACTTATCCGCCGAACCGGAAGGTGCTGGATAACATCCACCTGTCGTTCTATCCGGACGCCAAGATCGGCGTGCTCGGCGTCAACGGCTCGGGTAAATCGACGCTGCTGAAGATCATGGCGGGGCTCGACAAGGACTACACGGGCGAGGCCTGGGTCGCGGAAGGTGCCCGCGTCGGTTATCTTGAGCAGGAGCCGCAGCTCGATCCAGCCAAGACCGTGCGCGAAAACGTCATGGAGGGCGTCGCCAAGCAGAAGGCGATCCTCGATCGCTACAACGAACTGGCGATGAACTACTCCGACGAAACCGCCGACGAGATGACCAGGCTGCAGGATGAGATCGAGGCTGCGGGGTTGTGGGATCTCGACAGCAAGGTCGATCAGGCGATGGACGCACTGCGCTGCCCTCCCGATGATGCCGACGTGACGAAACTCTCCGGCGGCGAGCGCCGCCGCGTCGCGCTATGCAAGCTGCTGCTTGACCAGCCGGACCTCTTGCTGCTGGACGAACCGACCAACCATCTCGATGCTGAGTCGGTGTCGTGGCTCGAAAGTCATTTGCGCAATTATCCGGGCGCGATCCTGATCGTCACCCACGACCGCTACTTCCTCGACAACGTGACGGGATGGATCCTCGAACTCGATCGCGGCAAGGGTATTCCCTACGAGGGTAACTATTCGGCGTGGCTGAAGCAGAAGCAGAAGCGCCTCGAACAGGAAGGCCGCGAAGACGCCGCGCATCAGAAGACGCTGGCGCGCGAGCAGGAATGGATCGCCGCCTCGCCCAAGGCGCGGCAGGCGAAATCCAAGGCGCGCTACCAGCGCTACGAGGATCTGCTCAAGCAGGCCAGCGAGAAGCAGAGCCAGACGGCGCAGATCACCATTCCCGTCGCCGAGCGTCTCGGCCAGAACGTGGTCGATTTCGAGGGCCTGAGCAAAGGGTTTGGCGACCGCGAACTGATCGACGATCTGACCTTCAAGCTGCCGCCCGGAGGCATTGTCGGCGTGATCGGCGCCAACGGCGCCGGCAAAACCACGCTGTTCCGGATGATCACCAAGCAGGAGACGCCGGACAAGGGTACCATCACCATCGGCGAGAGCGTGCATCTTGGTTACGTCGACCAGTCGCGCGATAGCCTCGACGCGAAGAAGAACGTCTGGGAGGAGATATCCGGAGGGAACGAACAGATCCTGCTCGGCAAGCGCGAGGTGAACTCGCGCGGCTACTGCTCGTCATTCAATTTCAAGGGCGCGGATCAGCAGAAGAAGGTAGGCAGTTTGTCGGGCGGCGAGCGTAACCGCGTGCATCTGGCCAAGATGCTGAAGTCCGGCGCCAACGTGCTGCTACTCGACGAGCCGACCAACGATCTCGACGTCGATACGCTGCGCGCGCTGGAAGAGGCGCTCGAGGATTTCGCTGGCTGCGCCGTCATCATCAGCCACGACCGCTGGTTTCTCGATCGCATCGCCACGCATATCCTTGCCTTCGAAGGCGACAGCCATGTCGAATGGTTCGAGGGCAACTTCCAGGACTACGAGAAGGACAAGATGCGGCGGCTCGGTCAGGACAGCATCATCCCGCACCGCGTGAAATATAAGAAGCTGACGCGGTGAGAAGAGTGGTAACGCATTGGCGGCCTGGACTCCTTAGCTCACTCCGACAAGCTTCTTGCGATGGATGACGTTGAACGGGACATAGCCTTGCGAGCTGAAGAATTTCTGCGCGTCGATATTGGCTGTCCAAGTGTCCAAAGCAATTTCGTCGATGCCTTCTGAATAGCACGCTGTTCAATATGGCGGCTACGCCACGACGACGAGCTTCTGGCATGACCGAAGGCGAAGCTGTGTGACCGTCTGCTTTCCACCTGCAGCCTCAACCCCAGACACCGCCGACTCTCCGGGTTTTTAGAGGAGGGCGTCAAAATAGCCCCGATGCGCCAGCGGCGTAAGTGGTAGGGACGGACGATCTATCGGACCGATCCCCCAGGCGTCAATATGGAACCAAATCGGCCCGCCGATCATTGATGGCAGGAATATCGGGGTCATCGGCGGTGAGTCTGGATCTGGACGCGAGGGTAGCGCCGCTGGTGGCGAGGGGAGGCTTCGGTGATCGGGCGCTCACAGCGGTCATCGTCGCGGCGCTCGTCATCTGCGGCCTCTATGTGGGGCGCGAGATTTTCGTTCCGATCGTGCTGGCCGTTCTCTTGAGCTTCGTGCTCGCCCCGCTGGTGGACATTCTCGAGCGATGGCATTTCCCGCGCCCTGCCAGCGTGCCCGTGGTGGTGCTGCTTGCTTTTATCGCAATCTTCGCCCTCGGCGGCCTGATCGTGAGAGAGGTTAGAGGCCTCGCAGAGAGCCTGCCGCGGTACCAGCAAACCATGCAGCAAAAGATCAAATCGCTGCGGGCGCTGACGGCCACAGGGCCGCTGGATCGCGCGGCGGACCTTCTTCAGAGTCTGGGCAAGGAAATCAGCGGACCACAGCCGGTGCCGTCAGCGGCGGGTTCGCTGTCGTCCAAAGCGGTCGATCACGTTGAGCCTATACCGGTCGAGGTGCGTTCGCCCCCGCAGTCCGCCCTTGAGAATATATCGGCGCTCATCAGCCCGTTGCTGCATCCGCTGGCAACCGTGGGCATCGTAATCGTATTCGTGATCTTCATCCTGTTCCAGCGAGAGGATCTACGCAACCGCTTCATCAAGCTCGCAGGATCGAATGATCTGCAGTCCGCGACCGCGGCGATCGACGACGCGGCCAGCCGCCTCAGCCGTCTTTTCCTGACGCAGGTCCTGCTTAACGCCGGATTCGGCGTGATCGTGGCCGCCGGACTGCTGTTGATCGGCGTTCCCAGCGCCATCCTCTGGGGAATTCTGGCCGCGATCATGCGGTTCGTGCCCTATGTCGGGCCTTTCATCGCGGCGTTTTTTCCCCTGACCCTGGCTATCGCGGTCGATCCCGGTTGGTCGATGTTGCTGTGGAGCGGGTCGCTCATTCTCCTGACGGAGCTTCTGGTCGGACAGGCTGTCGAGCCTTTGCTCGTGGGACACAGCAGCGGATTGTCGCCGGTGGCCGTCGTGGTCGCGGCGACGTTCTGGACCGCGCTGTGGGGACCGATCGGACTTGTTCTCGCGACCCCTCTGACGATCTGCCTCGTCGTGCTTGGCCGCCATGTCGAGCAACTCAGGTTTCTGGACATTCTGCTGGGGGATCGTCCGGCCCTGTCGCCGCAGGAGCTATTCTATCAGCGCATGCTGGCCAACGATCCGCCGGAGGCCGTTGAGATGGCCGAGAAGTTCTTGAAGGAGCGCTCGCTCGCCGAATATTATGAAAACGTCGCGTTGAATGGCCTGATGCTGGCGCAGGCCGATCTTAAACGCGACCGCTTGTCGCCAGACCGCCTTGCCGCAATCAGGGATAGCGTCGCCGAGGTCATCGACGGACTGGCTTCGGAATTCGATGACGTGATGGAGGGCCGTCAACCGAAGAACGGAGCCCCCACTGATGCAGCGGACGTGGCGGCGGGTACACCGATGCCGGAGCTGCCGTTCATCATCCGCGAAGGACTGCCGGCCGAATGGCAGGCCGAACATCCGGTGCTCTGCGTCGCGCAGCGCAGCGATCTCGACGAAGCGGCTGCGATGTTTCTGGCTGAGATCTTGTCGAAACACGGTCTTGGGGCGCGAGCCGCCAGGAAAGAGGAGACGTCGCCGAGCGGGATCTTCCAGCTTGACGCCTCGGGCGTGATGCTCGTGTGCATCTCGACGCTCGATGACGGCGGCACGGCGCAAACGCGTCATCTGCTGCGCAAGCTTCGCCGCAAGATGCCGCGGGTGCGCATCCTCGTTTGTTGCTGGGGATGCACCAACAGCGGAATGACGAAAGACCACCTCAAGGCCGACGCGGTCGCAGACAATCTGGGGGAAGCCGCCGCTTATTGTCTGTCGCTGGTCGACCAAACGGCCGCACACGATATTATACACAAGGATGCTGCATGCTCGCTGGAGTCTGGACCACAGATCCCGTCAAAGCAGACCGAGGGGAGTGCCGATCGCCGGGACTCTCCGCTACGCACATCTTCCCTCCGTGATCGGCGTTGATCGCCGATCTTGGTTGATGTCGAAAGGAGGACCTGTAGACGCGATGGACGATTGGAGCGCCCAGCAATATCTGAAATTCGAGGATGAGCGAACGCGGCCATCCCGCGATCTGTTAGCTCAGGTTCCCCTTAACGCGCCGCGTAAGGCCGTCGATATCGGCTGCGGTCCCGGTAATTCTACCGAATTGCTGGTCGAGCGCTGGCCGCAGACCGAGATCATCGGGATCGATACATCCGCCGACATGCTGCGGCAGGCGCGCAACCGGCTGCCAGGCCACACATTTATAGAAGCCAACGTCGCGCATTGGGTCCCGCCGGCGAACACCGACCTACTGTTTGCCAATGCGATCTTCCAGTGGGTGCCGGATCATCTGTCTCAGTTGCAGCGACTGTTGAGCGTACTTCCGGCAGGCGCCGTGTTAGCTCTGCAAATGCCCGACAATCTCGATGAGCCAAGTCATGTGATGATGCGCGAGGTGGCTCATTCGGGACCTTGGCGAGAAAGACTTGCGGACGCCGCGCGGGCGAAAGACCTGCTGGCGCGGCCCGGAGCTTATTACGACGCATTGCAGCCGTTGTGCGAACGCATCGAGATCTGGCACACGATTTATAATCATATCCTTGAAGACACCACGGCAATCGTCGAATGGGTCAAGGGTACGGGATTACGGCCGTTCCTCGGTCCGCTGGAGCCGATGGAAAGGAAGGAGTTCCTGCGTGAATATTCCGCGCGGATCGCTGCCGCTTATCCGCTGCAGGCGGACGGCAAGGTGCTGCTGCGATTCCCGCGCATTTTCGTGGTCGCGATCAGATAAGTCGTGGTTTTGAGCAAGTCAGGCCGGAGTGCTCGCGTTGCATTTTGTCGCGGCCGGACGTCTCGATTCCGTCACAGGGAATCGAATAAAACGCTCTCCCGTCACAACGAGACCCATAATGTCCCCGATGCCTGAATCTCCGGCCCCGAAGGCTGCTTTCACTGCCCTTCGCCCGCTGCCGATGTTGATCTTTTCCTCGCGCTGGCTTCAGCTTCCGCTTTATATTGGCCTGATCATTGCCCAAGGGGTTTATGTCGTCCTGTTTCTGAAAGAACTGTGGCATCTCATCGGGCACTCGTTCGACTTTTCCGAACAGCAGATCATGCTGGTGGTGCTTGGCCTCATCGACGTGGTGATGATCTCGAATCTTCTGGTGATGGTCATCGTCGGCGGCTACGAGACCTTCGTGTCGCGGCTCAATCTCGAAGGCCATCCCGACGAGCCGGAGTGGCTCGGCCATGTCAACGCGAGCGTTCTCAAGATCAAGCTCGCGATGGCGATCATCGGCATCTCGTCGATCCATCTCTTGCGGACCTTCATCGAGGCCGGAAACCTTGGAACCGAGCGCGCCGTGAACTATACCCAAACCGGCGTGATGTGGCAGACTATCATCCACGTCGTGTTCATTTTTTCGGCAATCGGCATTGCGCTTGCGGATCGTATCGCGAATGAGGGGAATGTATCGAACGGCGAGGCGAGGCATTAGCATGGCGGTGACCGCCGCAGGCATTTCGCGATGGTCGTCGCTCGGGATCTTGATCCTGTTGGCGCTCACTCTTGGATCTGTCGTGTCGCCGGTGCACGCGGCGGACGACGGCTTCACGCGTTTCCTCGCCGCGGTCTGGCCGGAGGCGCAGCAGGCAGGCGTTTCGCGCGCGACGTTCGATTCCGTCACAGCCGGACTCGAGCCTGACTATAAGCTGCCTGACCTCATCCTGCCCGGTCGGCCCGCGACCGGTGCGCCGTCGCAGGCGGAATTCGTTCAGGTGCCGGCGGATTATCTCAAGGAGAGCAGCATCGCGGGGCTGGCGGCTGAAGGGCGGCGGCTGATGCGGAAAAACGAATCGACGTTGGACGCGATCGAAAAGCGTTTCGGCGTACCCGCCACCATCATCCTTGCGATCTGGGGCCGGGAAACCGATTACGGTCGCTACACACTGCCTTACGATGCGATGCGCGTGCTGGCGACCCAGGCTTATGTCGGCCGCCGCAAGGATCAGTATCGTAACGAATTCATCGAAGGACTGCTGTTGCTGCAGCGCGGTGCTGTCTCGCGCAAGAATTTCCGCGCGTCGTGGGGCGGGGCCACCGGGCTGACTCAGTTCCTGCCGTCCGAACTTGCTAAGCATGGCGTCGATTTTGATGGCGACGGCCGCATCGACATCTGGTCCTCGGTGCCCGATGCGCTGGCCTCGGCCGCGCAGCAACTTGTCAACAAGGGCTGGCAGCCGGGACTGCGCTGGGCCTACGAGGTACGTGCACCGGAGAACGCCGATTGCACGGAAGGCGTGCCCGAGGTGAGGAAGCCGATCGATAAATGGCTGCGCGAGGGGTTCTTACCAGTGCGCGGACAAAAGCTGACCGCAGTTGAGCGGGAACAGTCGGCGTCGTTGCTGCAACCCGAGGGCAGTCATGGCCCGTCGTTCCTGACCACGGCGAACTACTTCGTCATCAAGGAATACAATTTCTCCGATCTCTATGTCCTGTTCGTCGGCCATCTCGCCGACCGCATGACCAGTCCGTTGCCTTTTGCGACACCGTGGTCGGCCTCGACGCAACTACGCAGCCGCGACGTCGAGGCGATGCAGCGCCATTTGACGCGGCTCGGTTTGTACAAGGACAAGATCGACGGCAAGGCCGGGATGCTGACGCGAGCGGCGCTCGGCGCCTATCAGAAGTCCGCTGGCCTCAAGGTGGACTGCTGGCCCAGTGACGGGGTGCTGCGCGCGATGAATGCGGCGCGCTGAAATCATCGCGTCACCAACGGAAACCCGGCCGCACCGCCGGGTTTCTCAGATCGGATTATCCGAACAATCGGATCAGTCGCACACCTGGACGCGACGGAAACGCCAGCCATATCCGTCCCAGAACCTCTCCCGCACCATTTGGCACGGCGGCCCGTCCACATAGGCCGGTGGAGGCGCGGCGTAGACTGGAGCCGGTGCGGCGTAGGCCGGGGGGCTGTTCGCGATTGCGCCGCCGATAATGGCACCGGCCGCCAGACCGCCGAGAACGCCGGCTGCCACCGCTCCCCCATCGCGAGCCTCTGCCTGCGGAGCCGTCGCTACTGAACCGGCCGCAACCGTGACAGCCGCGAGAATGGCAAAAACTGTTTTCTTCATCTTTCGAATCTCTCCTGAGGGGTCGCGCCGCGGTCGGCGCAGGGTTCAAGGTTACTCGCAATGCCGTGGTTCAAGCCGGCTGTTTCACCCGGTCAACCTTCGCAGGTCGGTCGCTGGAAAAAGCGGCTTTTTCAGGTTATCGCGCGCGGCATTCCGGAAAAACACCAACAATATGAACCGGAGCCGTTCATCAGATGGGATCAGCCGCACACCCGAACATTCCGGAGCCGCCAACCGTAGCCATCCCAAAAACGCTGCCTTTGCCAATAGCAGCCGGGGGTTGCGACATATCCCGGACCGTAATAGCCGTAGCCGGGTCCATAGTATCCCGGGCCGCCATAATAACCGGGGCCATAATATCCCGGACCGGCCAGTGCTCCGCCCACGATCGCGCCGCCGATCAGTCCGCCGGCGACCCCTGCCGCGATGCCGCCGCCGCCGGCCTTGGCTGCTTGAGGTGCGGCCACCGCTGCGACCATGGCAATCGTCGCCAATGCCACCAATGTTCTTTTCATGGCTTCACCTTTCTCATCAATCGATACCGCAGTGCGTCTGTCGAACGAAGATTCCCACAGCCGGTTTGAACGATCAATGAACGAAGTAACTGAATCCCGCCACGATACGGACCCAAGTGTGACGATTAAATGATGAATATCAATATGTTATGGTAATTCCGGAGCTGCCGCCCGCGGCGGCTTTTCGGGCAACTTGGAATAGTTTGAAATAGCGGGTTTTCCCTTTGCGTTTCGCGAGGCGGTCCAACAATATCGGCCCGTTCGCATGTGGCAATTGGGTACCGTTTCATGATTGTGTGTTCTTGTAACGTACTAACCGATCAAGACGTCCGCTCAGCCGTGACGGGAACAGACGACCTGCGGCGCTCGCCGAAGCAGGTTTACGGATGTCTCGGATGCAGCGCGGAATGCGGACGGTGTGCCCGGACGATCAGGACCATCATCAAGGAAGCGCTCGGCGCCTGCGCCCGGCGATGTTGCGACGGGTGTCCCCACTCTGCGATGGAAGCAGAAGCCAAACAAACTCACACCGAAATCACTCTTTGACCTTCTGGATAGCGGCATTTGGATAGCAGCCCAGCATTTTTGGGGGTTGTCGCGCGGCCGAATCTCATTTAGAACTATTCTAAATTAGGTGAAAGCCGGCGATAGTCGGCCGCCGGCCTTAAGGCACAGACAACAGGAGCTGCTTCATGAAGGGCGACCCGAAGGTTATCGACTACCTGAACAAAGCGCTCCGCCACGAACTAACGGCGGTCAACCAGTATTGGTTGCATTACCGGCTGCTGGATAACTGGGGCATCAAGGATCTCGCGAAAAAATGGCGCGCGGAGTCCATCGAGGAAATGGAGCATGCCGACAAGTTGATCGACCGCATCATCTTCCTCGACGGCTTCCCGAACATGCAGGTGCTTGATCCCCTGCACATCGGCCAGAACGTCGGCGAGGTGATGGATTGCGATCTCAAGGCGGAGTATTCGGCCCGTGCTCTCTACGAAGAGGCGGCGACGCATTGCCACGCGGTGAAGGACTACGTCACCCGCGACATCTTCGAGAAGCTGATGAAGGACGAGGAAAGCCATATCGACTTCCTCGAAACCCAGATCGATCTCATCAAGAAGATCGGCGTCGAGCTCTATTCGCAGAAGCACATCGGCGAAATGGATCACGACTGATCCTCATTCGGTTCTCCATCGCAAAAGTCGGCGTCGTTGCGCGCCGGCTTTTTGCGTTTCTATGGATGCGCAAGAGCTTTTCCGCTTGAGGGATCTTGAAGCGGACCTTTAATTCTGATCGAGGCGTTCCTCACGCGAAGAGGTTCCTAGACAATAGCTCTCGTTAGCTAGCCAGCCGGATCGTGCTTCACCGCCCACAGAGCGAAGGCGTAGGCGAGGGCGATCTCGTCGAGCCGGTTAAAGCGGCCGGATGCGCCGCCATGTCCCGCGCCCATGTTAGTTCGCAACAGAACAGGCCCGCCTGAGGTCATGGTGGCGCGTAACCTTGCGATCCATTTCGCCGGCTCCCAATAGGTGACGCGCGGATCGGTCAGCCCGCCCATAGCGAGAATCGCCGGATAGTCCTTCGCCGCGACGTTCTCGTAAGGCGAATAGGACAGGATCGTGCGGAAATCTTTCTCGCTCACGATGGGGTTGCCCCATTCCGGCCATTCCGGCGGGGTCAGCGGCAGCGTGTCGTCGAGCATGGTGTTGAGCACGTCGACGAACGGCACTTCCGCGACGAGGCCGGCGAACAACTCGCCTGCGCGGTTGGCGACCGCGCCCATCAGCATGCCCCCGGCGCTGCCGCCGTGGCCGACGATGTTTTTGGCTGACGTATAGTTCGCCGCGATCACCGCGCGAGCACAGGCGGCGAAATCGTCGAAGCTGTTGGTTTTCTTCTCGCGCTTGCCGTCGAGATACCAGCCCCAGCCCTTGTCCGCGCCGCCGCGGATGTGCGCGATGGCATAGACGAAACCGCGGTCAACCAGCGACAGCCGGTTGGCCGAGAACGAAGCGGGCATGGCGTGACCATAGGAGCCGTAGCCGTAGAGCAGTAGCGGCGCGCGGCCATCCTGCGCGAAATCCTTGCGATGCAGGATCGAGACCGGCACTTCGGCGCCATCGTTCGCCTTGGCCATGATGCGGGTGGTGACATAGTCCGCTGGATCGTGCCCTGACGGAATCTCCTGGCGCTTGCGTAAGGTTCGCGAGCGGCTCGCCATGTCGTAATCGAACACCTCGGAAGGCGTCGTCATCGACGAATAGCTGAAGCGCAAGGTTGTGGTGTCGAACTCGTAGCCGCCATGGGTATCGAGCGAATAGGCAGCCTCGTCGAAGGCGATTGCGTGCTCATTTCCGGTCGCGAGATCGCGGACGACGATCGACGGCAACGCGTTGGCGCGCTCGAGCCGGACCATGTGACCGGAATAAAGCTCAAAGTCGATCACATAGGTGCCGGGCCGATACGGGATCAGGTCGCGCCAGTTCGCGCGGTCCGGCTCTGAGAGCGGCGCGGTCATGATCTTGAAGTCAATCGCGCCATCGGCGTTTGTGAGGATGAACAGTTCGTCGTTGCGATCGGCGACGGAATACTGCACGCCGACCTCGCGCACTGCGATCACGCGCAGTGCGGCCTCGGGCGCGGCGAGATCGATCAACCGCTGTTCGGACGTTTCATGATCGCCGCCGGCAATCACGCAGAAGCGGCCGCTCGCGCTCTCATGAATATGCGTGAACCAGCCGATATCCTGTTCTTCGTAAATCAGCACGTCATCGGATTGCGGTGTCCCGAGCCGGTGGCGGTAGACCTGCATCGGACGATGGTTGTCGTCGAGCTTGACGTAATAGAACGCGCGTGAGTCCGCGCTCCATACCACGCCGCCGTCGGTTTCCTCGATGACATCGGCAAGATCGGCGCCGCTGTCCCAGTCGCGGATACGGATCGTAAAATATTCCGAGCCGCGATCGTCGGCGCTCCACGCTTCCAGGTGATGATCCGGAGAATGACGGGCTTCGCCAAGCTGAAAAAATTTTTTGTTTTCTGCAAGCGCATCGCCATCGATAAGAAAACGGGCGTCGCCGCCGTGGCGCGGCTGCCGGCCGATCATCCGGTGCTGGCCGCCCTCCCGGTATTTTGTGAAATAGGCAAATGGCCCGTCGGGGGAGGGGACAGTGGAATCGTCCTCTTTGATGCGGCCGCGCATTTCGGCGACGAGCTGCTTTTGCAACGGCTCGGTCTGCGCCAGCACGGCGTTCGAATAGGCATTCTCAGCCTCAAGGTGGGCGCGGATTTCCGGCGCAAGCAGTGATGGCTCGCGAAGCACCTGCTGCCAGTTCGTATCTTTCAGCCAGGCGTAATCATCCGTCAGGGTGATGCCGTGATGCGTATAGTTATGTGAGCAGCGGTCGGCTTTCGGCGGTGTCGGTGTCGATGTCATGAAAAAAGGCGCCTGGTCGAAGCGCAGGTTGAGCGTGCGCGAGAACTGAACGTGATGTTTCGTTCATAGGAGGGCGCGCGCGCAACGGCAAGCCGGTGTGTCTCGAAAGTCCGATTTGATGCGGAGTTCGTAACCGGACGCGTCTATCATTCCGCCAAGGTTAGCCGTGATCGGGCACGTCGAGTCCCATGGTCGTGTACTGCCGAATCTTGTTGCGCAGCGTACGTACCGATACGCCCAGTACTCTTGCTGCGCGGGTGCGGTTGCCGTCGCAACGTGCCAGCGTTTGTAGCACGAGCTCCCGTTCGATTTCGTCGACCGTGGAGCCGACCAGCAGCGGAACCACTGCGTCCGGCGTGAGCGCAGCCTGATCCTGTACCGAACACTGGTCTTTGATCTGGAATTCCTGGTTCATCGGTGCCTCCCCGAAGTGCGGCTGGCGTCCAGCCGGCGGATTGAGACCCCCATCCCGGCGACAAGGCTGTTATGATATGGTTACCAGAACATTAACAATCCTGCATTCGTCGGAATTCCTCATAAAACAACGGGAAAACTACCGATCCTGCGCCAAAATGCGCGTAACAGTTGAATGTTAAGTCTAAAGCGATGCTAACGCGAAGTGTGTTTCCTGCCGTCGCAATTGCCGATTGCGACGTGCCCCCGCCAGGGACGGAGCCGATTCGCTCGGTTGGCCCGCGAACGGATCAGTTCCTGCTGCGAGCGACGTGCAGGATTGCACCCGCCTCGACTGCCTCTTACGCTTGCGACAGTCCCGAATCGCCTTCCGCCCTTCTCGCGCTCAGGAGAGTTCCGCATGTCGTCATCGTCGCTGTTTCGCGCCGCCTTGCTCGCGCTGGCCGTGTGCTTCGGCCTGTCCTCTTCTGCCAGCGCTGACAGCGGCACGGTGACGCTGACCATCTACAAGGGCGGCTGGATCATCGGCGCCTCCGCCGGCGGCGGTACGCTCACCTTCCACGGACGGCGATATCCGCTTTCGGTCGGCGGATTGGATTATGGCCTAGTGTTCGGCGGATCGAAGACCGTGCTGCGCGGCCAGGTCAGCCGCATCAGCCGGCCGTCCGATGTCGCCGGCGTTTACGGCGCGGCCGGCGCGGGGCTGGCGATCGGCGGCGGCGCCCGCGCCATCGTGTTGAGCAACCAGAAGGGCGCGGTGCTGGAGCTTTCCGGCCGTCAGGTCGGCCTGATGGCCAACGCCGATCTCTCCGGCCTTGCGATCTCTATGAAGTAGTGGTCCCCTCGCGCAGCGAGCCCGCGCTAGATATGAGCGCCGCGGTTATAACCCTCGATCAACTGGTTGTAGTCGCGGAGCAGCCGCGGCGGCGAGCCCTCGACCATCCAGCCGCCACCGCCGCCGAGCATCATGCGGTCGCCCTGACTGTAGGGTACCTTGTCACGGATGCGGCGCATCAGTTGCTTCGCCGAGGTCAGATATGATTTGGCGCTGCTGACGAAGAACGAGCCGAGTTTCGCATCGCCGTCCTTGCCCGATGCCTCTTCGGCCGCCTTCACCGTGGTCTCATACTCGGTCAGCGCCTGCGTGATCGCCGCGATGTCGGGCTTGTCGGTGTTTTCCGCGCGTAACAGGCGCTTGGCCTGAATCCTCAGCGCCTCGACGTAATAGTGCGTTTTGCGGCCTTCCTTCGCTTCGATCGCGGCGAGCTGTTCCGCCGCCTGCTTGTCTTTGATGGCTTCGACACCGGCGCGCAGCTTTTTGTCGGCGCTCGCGAATGCGTCCCACGCCGCGACAAGGCGCGGATGCATCTCCTTGCCCTTGGCCATCTTGTCGTCCTTGTAGTTCTCCTGCTCGTAATACTCGTCGGCCTCCTTCAGCAGCGGCTCGAGCTTGCCGACGGCTTCGGCGTAAGCGGAAGCAGCAGATTCGAGTTCGGCATCGTGCGGCTCCGCCGCGTTAGCCTTCTCGACGTTCTTCTTGCAGTCGGTCGTGTCGTAGATGGTGTAGGTGCCGTAGATGATACGTTCCTTGCCGGTCGGCCCGGTCTTCTTCGCCCATGAGAAGTAACGGTTGCGCGACTCATACGACCGCTCCGAGAGGCGGTTGATGCAGCCGACATAGGCGTTGAGCTTTTCGACGAGCGGCGAGGGGGACGAAGAGGGAGACGTTTTGTCTTGTGCGGCGGCGGACGCGAGGGACATGCCGAAGACTGCGGCGGACAACAGGGCAATCGCCCGAAACGGCGTCATGATTCTCTTCCTCGCGATGCTGACAATCCCCGCATTTGTCGCATGAATCGCGAGGAGGTTCACGCGGTGTTTCGAGCGCCAGGAACGCCTTCGATCCAGACAGCTAGCTCCTGCCAAGGCTGAAGATTCCAATGGCTCGATGCAAGTCCGGATGTTGAAGATAAAACGAAAATATCTGGATCGTTCACTGAAGGTGATTGACGCCCTAGTGGGATGTTTTTGGTTGGCTGCTCGAAGAATAAACTCGCAGCACGTTTACTTGTAAACGCAATGGTCTTCGGTTGGTATTTCTCGATCTTGGCTCGAAACGATGAAACATCAAATCTCTCTTTTGCGATTTGATGATCCATCCCCGCAGCGTTTTTGCATATATCCGTAAACCCAATTCCGAGTTCTAGTAACTTCGGAAATTCTTCGGGATTATACCGGCGGGAAGTAATGCCCGCTTCGTGCAAAGCGCCCCAGAAACGATTTCCAGGGTGAGCATAGTAGGCGCCGACGGTCGCTGACCGGCGACTCGCTGCGGTTCCCACGAAGACAACTCGAAGATCATTCGCTAGTTGGTCGGGAAGTAAAGACATAGTTTTAATTTGCCTCTCACAACACCCGATTACTCTCCTTCACCTTCTCCGCGTCGAGATACACGCTTGACCCCATCTCCTTGAACTTCGCGCTCATCTCGTCCATGCCCGCTTGTGCAGTCTCCGGATAGAGCGCCGCCTTCTCGTTATCTCCGAGCGTTGCCGCGTAGTCGCGTACGTCCTGCGTGATTTTCATCGAGCAGAATTTCGGGCCGCACATCGAGCAGAAGTGCGCCACCTTGTGCGCGTCCTTCGGTAGCGTCTCGTCGTGGAAGGCCACCGCCGTCTCGGGATCGAGACCGAGGTTGAACTGGTCCTGCCAGCGGAAGTCGAAACGCGCGCGGCTCAATGCGTCATCGCGCAGTTGCGCGGCCGGGTGGCCCTTGGCGAGGTCGGCGGCGTGCGCCGCGATTTTGTACGTAATCACGCCGACCTTCACGTCGTCGCGGTTCGGTAGCCCCAAGTGCTCCTTCGGAGTCACGTAGCAGAGCATCGCGCAGCCGAACCAGCCGATCATCGCGGCGCCGATGCCCGAGGTGATGTGGTCGTAGCCCGGCGCGATGTCGGTGGTCAGCGGTCCCAACGTATAGAACGGCGCTTCGCCGCACTCTTTCAGCTGCTTGTCCATGTTGATTTTGATCTTGTGCATCGGCACGTGGCCGGGGCCTTCGATCATCACCTGGCAGCCTTTCTTCCAAGCGATTTGCGTGAGTTCGCCGAGCGTTTCCAGTTCGGCGAACTGCGCGCGGTCGTTGGCGTCGGCGATCGAGCCGGGGCGCAGACCGTCGCCCAATGAGAAGGAAACATCATACTTGCGCATGAGGTCGCAGATTTCCTCGAAATGCGTATAGAGGAAACTCTCCTTGTGATGTCCGAGGCACCACTTCGCCATGATCGAGCCGCCGCGAGAGACGATGCCGGTGACGCGGTCGGCGGTGAGGTGGATGTAGGGCAGGCGCACGCCGGCGTGGATGGTGAAATAATCCACGCCCTGTTCGCACTGCTCCACCAGCGTGTCGCGATAAAGCTCCCATGTCAGCTTGACCGGATCGCCGTCGCACTTCTCCAGCGCCTGATAGATCGGCACCGTTCCGATGGGGACGGGCGAGTTGCGCAATATCCATTCGCGCGTGGTGTGGATGTTTCGGCCCGTCGAAAGATCCATCACCGTGTCGGCGCCCCAGCGGATCGCCCACACCATCTTGTCTACTTCCTCTTCAACCGAGGAGGTCACGGCCGAGTTTCCGATGTTGGCGTTGATCTTCACCAGAAAGTTGCGGCCGATGATCATCGGCTCGAGTTCGGCATGGTTGATGTTCGACGGAATGATGGCGCGGCCGCGCGCGATCTCCTCGCGCACGAATTCCGGCGTAATAAACGCGGGGACGGAGGCGCCGAAGGACTCGCCGTCGGCCAGCGCGGCTTCGGCGCGTTCGAGTTGTTGTTTGCGCCCGAGGTTCTCGCGCTCGGCGACGTAAATCATCTCCTTGGTGATGATACCAGCGCGAGCGAATTCGAACTGGGTGATCGGCGCATCGCCAACACCCCGTAGCGGCTTGTGGTGTGCTGTGAACGCGGCTGCGGCGTGCTTTGCTCCGACATTGCCGTTGTCTTCGGGCTTGATGACGCGGCCGTCATATTCCTCGACGCCGCCGCGTTCTTTCACCCAGGCGAGACGCGTGCGCGGCAGGCCGGCGTTAACGTCGATGACGACGTTCGGGTCGGTGTAAGGTCCGGAGGTGTCGTAGACCGGCAGGTTCGGCTCGCTTGCGCCCTCAGAGAGAATGATCTCGCGCAGCGGCACCCGCAGGTCCGGCGCGGCATCGGGCGCGGAGAAAATCTTGCGGGACGAGGGCAGGGCACCGGTGGTGACGGCGGGGCGAGTGGTGTCCGGATTGGGGCGGATGTTCATGGCGTTTCTCCGGTTCGAGACCAGTCGTTGTGGGTCAATGCGAATAGACGAGAAGGCAGAAGATGGCGCCTCATGCGGTTTCAATCATCTGTTCGAGCCAGGCTTTTACCCGCGCATCGGGGTCGGGGTTCTGCGTGATGTCGCTGACCACGGCGATCGAGTCCGCGCCGGCGGCATAAATCTCTGACGCTTGCTCCAGCTTGATGCCGCCGATCGCGACCAGCGGGATATTGTCGACGCGCTTCTTCCATTCGGTGATTTTCGGAATTCCTTGCGGCGCAAAGCGCATCGCCTTCAGCGTGGTCGGAAAGATCGGACCAAGCGCGATATAGTCCGGTTCGGCGGCGAGCGCGGCTTCGAGTTCGGCGTCGTCATGGGTGGAAAGGCCGAGCGTCAGCCCGGCTTTGCGAATCTCGTGGACGTCGGCCGTCGCCAGATCCTCCTGGCCGAGATGAAGGTGCTTTGCACCGGCGACGATGGCGGCGCGCCAGTAGTCGTTGACAACCAGCCGCACCGGCGTGCCCTTAACGATCTCCAGCGCATCGCTGACGAGCTGCAGTGCTTCGCCATCGTTGAGGTCTTTTGCGCGCAACTGCACCGTGCCGACGCCGAGTCCAATCAGGCGGCGCAGCCAGTCCAGCGTGTCGACGACAGGATAAAAGCGATCAGGATACGCGTGGCGATCAGGATACGCGTGGCGATCAGGATACGCGTGGCGATCAGGATACGGCATGCCAGAACGGTGTCCCTACAACGGGGGTGGATGGCGAGGCGAAGTCGCGGGCCTCCATCAGGCCCGCCTCATGAGCGCTGCGGCCGGCTTCCACCGCGAGCTTGAAAGCGCCAGCCATGACAACTGGATCGGCGGCCTTGGCGACGGCTGTGTTGAGGAGCACGGCGTCGTAGCCCAGTTCGAGGGCTTGCGCCGCGTGCGAAGGCGCGCCGAGTCCGGCATCGACGACGAGCGTGATATCGGGCAAGCGTTCGCGCAAAAGCTTCAAGGCGTTGGTGTTGATGATACCTTTCGCGCTGCCGATCGGCGCAGCCCATGGCATCACCACTTTGCAGCCCGCCTCAACAAGCCGCATCGCGACGCCGAGATCTTCGGTGCAATAGGGAAACACGTCAAAGCCGTCCTTGATGAGGACGGCGGCGGCTTCGACGAGTCCAACCACATCAGGCTGCAGCGTGTCGTCGTCGGCGATGACTTCAAGCTTGATCCAGGACGTGTCGAATAGTTCGCGAGCAAGTTTCGCCGTCGTGACGGCTTCGCGCACGCTTTTGCACCCGGCGGTGTTCGGCAGCACCGTGACATCGAGTTCGCGGATCAGCGACCAGAAGGCGTCGCCGGTTTTGCCGCCTGCTGTCTCCCGCCGCAGTGACACAGTGACGATCTGGCTGCCCGCGGCGCGAATGGCGCCTTGCATGATCCTGGGCGATGGATACAGCGCCGTTCCGATCAGCAGCCGGGAGGAGAACTCGCGATTGTAGAATTTGACTGTGCTCATGGCGAAGTCCCAATTCTCGTCTTCACGACGGACACATTCGTTCCGTCATTGCGAGGAGCGTTAGTGACGAAGCACTCCGGTCTATGCTTGCTGCGCGGTAGAACTGGATTGCTTCGCTTCGCTCGCAATGACGGGAGAGGATGACTATCGGTCATTACCCTCACCCTCCTTGCCGCGGCGTGATGATCTCGATCTCATCGCCGCTCTTTAGCGTCGTATCCGCCCATCGGCTTTTCGGCAGCACGTCAAAATTCAGAGCGATTGCGACGTGCGTGCCTTCATAGTCGAGCTCGCTCAGCAGGGCGTCCACGGTCTGCGCTGCGATCTCGCGCCGTTCGCCGTTGACGATCACTTGCATTGCATCACCTCGTTGTCGATCTCCCCGCGCGCGACATAGCCGAGCGTCAGTTCCGCGAGCGCCGGAGCCAGCAGGAAGCCGTGACGGTAAAGCCCGTTGACCGCGATCCGATTCTTGTCGATCGCGATGCGCGGCAGGTTGTCGGGAAAGGCGGGCCGCAGGCCTGCGCCGATCTCCACGATCCGCGCCTCGCCGAACGCCGGATGTACCGCGTAAGCGGCGCTCAGCAGTTCCAGCGCGGAACGCACGCTGACGCCGTCGTCCTCGCATTCGATCGAGGTGGCGCCGATCATGAAGCGGTGGTGTTCACGTGGAATGATGTAGAGCGGCCATCGCGGATGCAGGAGTCGCACCGGGCGCGACAGCATGATCTCGTCAGTTTCGACGATAATCTCCTCGCCCTTGACGCCCCGCAGGTCTGGAAACGTGTCGCGCGCGGCGAGGCCGCGGCAATCGATCGCCAGACCCTCAATGTCGGCTGGCTTTGGCGCGCTGCCAAATTCGATCTGGCCGCCAGCCGCGCGGATGCGCGCGTGCAGTTCAGGCAGTACGCGGCGCGGCTCGACATGGGCTTCGTCCGGAAAGAACAATGCTTCACGAAATCGTCCATCAAGCGATGGTTCGAGCTTGCTCACGTCGTCGCGCTGAAGGTGTCGGTGTCCTGATGTCATCCGCGCGAAACGCTCGAAATCGGAGCGGTCGCGCGGATGCGCCACCACAAGAGAGCCGTTGAAAGACGTATCGGGAGCATGTTCGTGCCATAGCGCGAGCGAGCGAAGGCCGAGACGCGAGACGAGAGGTTCGGACACCTCGGATTCGCACCATGGCGCGAGCATGCCGCCGGCCCAGTGGCTGGTGGCATGCGCCATCGCGTCGTCGCCGCGTTCGTGGAGCATGACCGCGTGTCCAGCCTTCGCGAACAGCAACGCCTGCCATGCGCCGGCAATACCTGCACCGATCACCGCGATCGGGGGCGCCCCCCGTTTCTCCCGCGTCTTCTGAAGCATCCCTGTCCCTTCGCCGGCATGACCCGGATCAGGTTCAAAGGGTCACCGCGGTCCCTGCAATCCGTCTTCGGATTACGAGCTTGCGGTATCTCAGCTCCCTGACGGAGCACCCCTCGGAACAACCCTTAATCTAGACCGAAAGGCAGGGGTGTCAACGCGCGGCAGACGCAATCGTCGATAATAGACGCGGTTCCATGCTTGGTGCTTTGCGGGACGTTTTTGCGGTCGCAGCGCTCGGCGCGGTTCGCGGCGCTCCGCAACGGAACAATCGCACGTCTACCGCCGCTCGACAGCTACCGCATCGACGCGACGCTACTCGACCCCGTATCGCCGGCAGTTCAGTGCGGCACGATCGACAGCGGCGCACCGGGAATTCGCGCGTCAGCGCTCAGGGTCTCGTGCGTGGCGCGCTGAAGCCGTTGCCGCTTCGCCGCGTAGTAGTAACCGCCGGCGTAATAAGCCACCGCGCGGTCATGGTTGCCGTGAGCTGCCTGGTATGCGCCCGCGAGATATTTGACTGCATAGGTGAGGTTGGTTTCAGGATCGAGCAGGCCTTCAGCGGTGCCGGTGTAGCCGAGGCCGCGAGCGGTTTCGAGCTTGATCTGCATCATGCCATAGTTTCCGCGATGAACCACGCGTGGATTGTAGCGACTTTCACGCATGATGACGCGGTGAACCAGCTCGACAGGAACGCCGTTGGCTTGCGCATGTGCCGCCACCATCTGTGCGTAGTCCACGTGTTGCGCGGTCGATGGCTGCGGCCATGCCATCGTGACAAAAACAAGAAGCGGACCGAATTTGCGTAAATTTGTCACGGGCACCCCTTCACGATCCGCCTTTTTTACCGCCTCAATCTTGCCTTTCCTATGGCAAAATGGACGAAATAGGAAGCTCATGAATTCAGCCTGCCGAGGGCGTAATGCCAAGGAACTCTTTGAGATCGTGTGGCGTCGTGTTGCGGCGTCTAGCTACACGAGGGGCGCTTGCGGAATGTCGCAAATTTGTCGCGAGAGGGAGTCAGGATCGAGCAATGCGAACTCTCGGTGAGTTGCGCTCGCTACAATTCGCAGACAAAAAAGAGCAGATGGGAGAAGCGTCATGGTCGCTGCCATATCTGATGATTTACCCCACCAAAATCCTTGTGCGCAGTGCGGTCGTCTGATTGCCGCGCCAGTATGGTTTGAAAACGGACCGCGCCGAACAGCGTATCTCTGGCAATGCGTTCACTGTGGCTATCAGTTCGAAACCGTCGCGTTCTTTCGCGAGGCGAACGACGAGCTGCGTGCACACGCTGCTTAGCGACGTCGTTTCGACCGGCTGCACTGTAAATCTTGAGAAACGCAAATCTTGAGAAACGACGGTGTCGCTGTTTGCGATGGCACATCGCTCTCGGTCATTGGTCGCGCTGCTGCGTGTCGGCGTAGCTTGCGTGCGTCGTTCGAAATCTACGCACATCTTTGTGTTGTTTTGTCCGATTGGAACGGGATTTATCGAAGGTGTTCCGTGGAACCACTCTTGGCGTCATGGGTTCTCGCTACTCCATTTAAACTGAAGGAGAACACACTGATGATCTCAAAACATATGACGGTCGCGTTGATTGGCTCCGCGCTGTTGGCAACGGCGGCGGTTGCTCAGACGCCGAACACCATGACGATGAATGCTCCGGCCGCTACCACATCAGTGTCAGGCTATCATGGCACCTGGCGCTCGTCGAAGTTGGTCGGTCTTAACGTTTATAACGATACCAACGACAAGCTCGGCTCGATCAGCGATCTTCTGTTGGACAAGAATGGAGCGATTAAAGCTGCGGTGATCGGGGTAGGCGGCTTCCTAGGCGTTGGCGAGCGTCTGGTTGCGGTACCGTTCGAAAAGCTGAAGTTTGTCGACACACCTGCGCAGGCATCGGCCTCGGGAAGCGGCGCAGGTACGGGGACCACCACGGGATCTGCGACATCCGGGCCGGCCACGGTCAATACAACGAAGGCGGACAAGAGTTCATGGTATCCGGATCACGCAGTCTTCAGCGCGACCAAGCAACAGCTGGAGGCGATGCCTGAATTCAAATACTCGACCTGAGCCGCCAGATAGACGGCAGAACGACCAACGCGCCCGGTTTTTACCGGGCGTGTTTATTCGTGCATAGCTTCGTTTGGACGGAGGAGGAGGGACGCGACGATGCCGGGCAGCATCGGGAACTTTGACCCTCACAGCGCCGGCAATGTCTTGAGCTCGACGTTCACGGTGCCTGCCGCTTCGGCGATTACGCGCAGCGTCTTTGAATCGAAGGCGATGCCCGCAAGCTTCAGACTGCTGATCTCTGCCGTGACCTTGGCGCCGTTCTCACTTCTCTGAAGATCCGCGATCATCGCGGCGATCTTCTCTCGCGCATTCGATGCGAACGGTTTGAGGTCAAGCACTGTCTTCTCGGCCAAGGCGTGTTGCAGATAGGGCAATGCCGTTTGCGCGGCGGTGCCGAGCAGGCCGAACGCGGCTTCGGATTCGACGGCAAGTTGGATGTCTGTCAGGCGTACGATCTGCTCGGCCTGGTCGAGAGCGGGTCTACCGCTGATGTGGATTGTGGCCTCGCCGTTGAAACCGAACCAGCTCTTCTTTTCTTTCGCATGAACGAGAAGCGAGATCAGAAGGTGGTCGCCCGCGGCCGCGACGCTGACCTGTTTGACAGTGACCTCAGCCGCGCCGCTTCCATCTTCGGGGAATGTCTTGCCGACGAGTTGTACCTCAATGATCTTGGTAATGTCGGTGAAGGACATGTCGATCGGAACGCCGATATTCAGTTTTCCCGTCGTGGCCGGAACGATGGCGAGCGTCTGGGGAAACGGACAGTCGGGTTTGGTCGCCGCGGTCGTGATCCGCGTCTCGGCTTCGACACCAAGTGTCAACGTGACGTTGCTGGTGTCAATGCGCGGTTGAGCCGCGATGGCGCGCACCGGCTTCAGCTCGAGGTAAAGATCCTGAAACCCGGCTGCACCCTGTAATGGAATCGAGCGGCACATCTGCGTCCACTGCCGTCGCGCGTTGCGTTCCAGAGCGGGATCGTTGCGGATGCGCTGCTGCAGGTTTGCGATCTGTTCGTTGACTGCCCTGTCGATGACGGGCTTGACCTGTGACGGCACATTGAGGCGCGCGCCCGCGACCGAGAGGTTGGTGTCTCCAAGATTGACCTGCGCGGTTATGCCGGGATCGATACGCCAGTTTTCGGCCAGCGCCGGCCGTGCCGTCATCACGACATTGCCCTTGATCTCGGCATTGGCATTCAGATTCTTGATGTTCACGCGGCCGATCCGTTTGGCGATGTCGCCGCCGAGTACGCCCGCGAGCGCGTTACCGACCGCATCCTGGGCGTTGGCGGATAGCGATCCAGTAACCTTGACGGCGCCGGTCAACGGCGTCGACAGCGACAGCACGCCGTTGACGCCCGTGGCGCTGATCGCGCCGCGGGATGCGGTCCAACCGATGTCCGCGTTCTGGAGAATCTGCGCCGCCGGATTGTCGGCCTTGCCAGCGAAGTTATGCGGAGCCGCGCGCTCGGCGGCGTCGCGAATGAGCGTGAGGGGTATCTTGATCGGCGCGACGATGCTCGAATTGCGGTTGACGGGGGGGAGCGATGGCAATGTCGCTAGGGCAGGCTTGTCGATGTCGCGCGGCGACAACCAATCCACGGCCTTGAGACCGGAAAGAAACGAGACCGCAAGGATCACGATGCCGAGCAGGATGGTCTTGAGGTTAAACCCAGGCCGCATTGGCTCCCCGACTTAATCACCTACCGATGCGGGGACCAGATGCGGGAAATTTGGCTAAAAAACGCCCAGCACGATTGCGCCCACGAAGGCGAGTGCGATGTAGGCGATCAGGATGCTCATGTGGCCCGCGAAAGTCATGCGACCTCACGCCATTTGTTCGTCGTAACGCAGCGTCCTGCAATCGGTTCCAGTCTCGCCACCCATCTTCTATGGCGCACCGCAACGGCGTGGTTAAAAATGACTGAAAACAACACATTGAAGAAGCTTTAAATAAATTCGTTGAACGTGCGCGGATGACGCGCAGAGTTGCCTTGTATTTTGTCGGCTCCCTCGTCCTCGTATCGTTGGCCGGTTGCGGGCGCGGTTTTTTTCAGACTGCGGAGCGCGAACCGTGGCGGGCCGAGGCTGAAGCTGCATGTCTGAAATCCGGCGAAGTCAGGGAGAGTGCCGATCTCGTTCGCATCCGTCCGATCAATGGCCCCGGCATTTGCGGCGCGGAATTTCCCCTGAAGGTCTCGGCGCTCGGTGAAAACCCGGCGTACGGCTTTGCCGACGAGGATCTCAGGCCCCCCGCGTCAATCGGCCGCCAGCCGCGCTGGCCGATCGCGCAGCCCGCCTACCGGACGCCCCCGCCGCCATCCTACCCTGAAACACCAACTCCTCAGCCCGCCTCCGGCGACGGATCGAACGGGCCGGTCTCGCTGACCGCGCCCGGTGTCTATCCTGCCGAGGGTCGGATCGAGTTGCCGCCGGACGGACCGCAGGATAATCACGCATCGCCGAACGACCATTACGGACAGTCGTATCCGCGGCCGCAGCCTCAGTCCTATAGCGGCACACGGTCCTCCGCGTATCCGGCAGCGCCTGCGCTGGATTCGTCACAGAACTCGCTGCGTCTCGGACCTGCGCGCGGGACCGTCACCAGCGCGGTCGGTCCCGTCGTGGTGAAGCCTTCCGCGACGCTTGCATGCCCGATCGTCTCGGCGCTCGATCGCTGGTTAGCGGATGCGGTACAGCCGGCGTCGATGCGTTGGTTCGGCGCGCGCGTGGTCGAAATCAAGCAGATCTCGGCTTATTCCTGCCGTGGCATGAACGGTAATCCGCGCGCGCATATTTCCGAGCACGCCTTCGGGAATGCGTTGGATATCGCTGGTTTCACGCTGGCGGATGGACGATACGTTTCAGTGCAGCACGGCTGGAAGGGTCTGCCGGAAGAGCAGGGTTTCCTCCGCGATGTGGAAGCGTCGGCCTGTCAGCGCTTCGCCACTGTGCTGGCGCCCGGCTCCAACGTCCATCACTACAATCATATCCATGTCGATCTGATGCGCCGCGCAAGTCGCCGAATGGTCTGCAACCCTGCTGCGGTATCGGGCGAGGACATTGCCGCACGCGCCGCTGCGCGCGGTTCGTATGCCAGCCGCGAGCCGGCTGTCACGGGATCATTTGGCGGTCGCAAGAACCATTCGCACAGTTACGCCAGCGAGGCGGATTATGACGAATAGTGGCGTCGAGCGCTGGCTGTCTTATTCGCTGCTGTTTGATTTTCGGCGGAGTCAGTCATGATCGTCTTCCTCCTGCCGCGGAGTTTCGTTGGCGAGGGGTCCGGCGCGCCGAACCCCTCATTCACAGTGAAACACGCTTTCCTCAAGTGAACCGCAAGTTCACTTCGATTCAAAACGCTTTGCGGATATCAGCCAGCCTGTAAGCCGGGTTCTGTAGGGCACCGCACACTTACGCATACGATACGTGACGGCCATTCCTCTGGGACAACGTTTGCACGTTGCCTCATGCAACCTACCCGGACAGCGAGCCCGACATAGCCCTGCGATGTTATCGCCCAAGGCGAACCTCTCGCGACGCCGTCCCTATTCGGTTTTGCTCCCGGTGGGGTTTGCCATGCCGTCTCCGTTGCCGGAAACGCGGTGCGCTCTTACCGCACCTTTTCACCCTTACCGCTCTCACCCCTCCCTCTTTCGGCAAGCGAAAGGAGAGGGTGGAAGCGGCGGTTCGTTCTCTGTGGCACTGTCCCTAGGGTCACCCCCGCCGGATGTTATCCGGCACCGTATGTCGATGGAGCCCGGACTTTCCTCCCCCGCAAGCCTTTCGGCCCGAGCGGGAGCGGCCGTCCAGCTGACTGACGCGGTACGCATGACCGCTGTGCACCGCGCCGTCAAGTCGAGCCGTAATAATTCGGATACTTGCAAGGGAACTTGTATTGCCCTCCCGCCATTGGAGTATTGCGGCAATGTCTGCATGGGAGGTTGTAATGACCGATTTGCACCTTTGGCGTCCTACCCACGGAGGGGTCGAGGACATGCGCGGGATCGTGCCGGAGGAGAAAAACTACGCCATCGGCTGGACGCTCAGCGCTTTCCTGACGCTGACGGTGGTAAGCGTCGTTTGGACGTTCGGATTCTGAGTTTGATGAAGCCGATCTGGGGGCATTTTTTTGCGAGACGTCTGCGCGACATCCCGCCCCCTTGTGGCGCCGTGACAAATCAACATCTTTTTGTCATGGAGCGAGACGTGAGCAGTGATCACCGCGCGGAACTGGATCGGCATCTTGCCTGGTTGGAAGGTAAAATGCCGCTACGATTTGCGAAATTTATGGGTTGGGTGCGTAAGCCCTCCTCGCGGCTGGTCCGCGTTCCGTTTGCGATGGCGTTGATCATCGGCGGCATTTTCAGTTTTCTACCGGTTCTCGGGCTGTGGATGTTGCCTCTCGGTCTTATTTTGATCGCGCAAGATCTGCCGTTCTTGCAGGGACCGATGGCCCGGATGCTGGGGTGGATCGAGCGCAAATGGTTGGAGCGAAAAGTCGCGAAACGCATGTCGTAAGGCTTCGCACGACTATTCCATTTCGGGCTCTCTGGGGCCAAGACCGTCTCGATATCGGACAGCGACGCGGCTCAAATGCCCCAAAAAGCATGAAAAACAGGCCCATGGCGGCAAAAGACGGTAAAAATTGTCTTTAACGAATCAGTATGCTGATTCATTTTATTCTCCTGGGTCAATCGGGAGACCAAGGTATGAACGTTATTGTTTTCGCATCGCGTAAAGGCGGCTCAGGCAAAAGCACCCTGGCCGCTCATCTTGCCGCACAAGTTCATAAGGCTTCGAGGCCCTGCCTGCTGGTCGATGCCGATCCGCAGGGATCACTGACGCTTTGGCACAAGTTGCGCGGCACCAACGAGCCTCCGATCCGGACAGCCAATCGCTCCGTCACCGAAATCATCAACGCCGCGAAGCGTGACGGCTTCGAGTGGGTCTTTATCGACACGCCTCCGAATCTGACGGCCGTCGTCGATGACGCCATCCGGAATGCAACCATGGTTGTGATTCCCGCGCGACCCGGCGTGTTCGACGTCAACGCCGTTCAGGGCACCATCCAGAGCTGCCGGTCTGCACGGAAGCCTTACGCGGTTGTCATCAATGGTGCGCCGGCAATGCGCGATGGCTCCGAAAGTCCGATCGTTACCATTGCGCGCGAGGCTCTGGCAAAATTCCGCGCTCCGGTTTGGAGTGGCCAGATTACAAATCGCGCCGATCTGCTGCTGGCGCTTGCACACGGCGAAGGGGCACGCGAATACGATTCCCAGGGCCGCGCTGCCTCGGAGATTGGACGGTTGTGGGCAGCGATTGAAAGGTCCGTCAAGGCGATCCGAGGGTCTGTGTCCTCGGGCGGAGCCATGCATAAGCAGGCCGCCTGACCGTCGCTCGATGCTGGTGACAAAGCGCGCGGGTTTCGCGCGTTTTGTCTTTTTGCGCCAGAGCGTTTCGAGCGAAGCATGTCCTCGGCCTTGACCCGAGGATGGATACGGTTCGCGTGAAGAAAACGCGTCAGATCAAATCAAACAGAGTTTGATCCGATCACGACGGCCAGCGTTGCGCCTTGCTGACGACGAAATCTCGGAAAGCCTGAACCCGCGCCACGGATTTCAGCTCTTCCGGATACACGAAATAAGTATCTAGCTGAATCGAATCGGATTCGCGAAACAACTGAACCAGCAGGTTGTTCCCTCCGACCAGATAATCCGGCAGCGCCGCTATGCCGAGACCTTGCTGACAGGCGCTGAACAGGCCCAGTATGCTGTTGACGGTGAAGTAGGGTTCGTGCGGTCCTGAGCCGTTGCGAGCGGCATCGATCAGCCAATTGCGGTTCTGGAGATGGGGCGATGCCTGCGTCTCGTTGAGCAGGATGATACGGTGCCCACTGAGTTCCTCAAGCGTTCGCGGGGTGCCGAAACGCTTGACGTATTCGGTCGAACAATAGGCATGGAAACATATTGCAAACAGCTTGCGCTGAATCAGGTCGGGCTGGGTCGGCTTGTATGTGCGGATCGCGATATCGGCTTCCCGCATCGACAGATCGAGCTCTTCGTCCGTCAAAAGCAGTGAGATCCTGATCTCCGGATACAGCGAGGTGAATTCGCCTAGGCGCGGTATCAACCAGTTGATGCCGACTCCCGGCGTGGTCGTCACCTTGAGGTCGCCGCTTGGTCTTTCCCGGCTGTCGGCGAGCTGGGCGCGCGCCGCCTGTAATTGCATGAAGACATCATGCGCGGTGCGGAACAGCAGATCACCCTGTTCGGTCAGGATCAGCCCCCGCGCGTGACGATGAAACAGCGGGACCGAGAGTTCCTGCTCCAGCGCGCCGACCTGTCGCGATACGGCAGATTGTGACAGCCCGAGCTGCTCACCGGCGTGTGTGAAGCTCCCAGCCTCTGCCGCGGCGTGAAACACTTTTAGCTTGTCCCAATCCATGTCGGCACACTGCGCGGTTATTCTGCCGCAGCGCGGTCGCCCGCGTGCGCAGCGAGAAACCGTTCGGCTTCCAGCGCGGCCATGCAGCCCAGGCCTGCGGCCGTCACGGCTTGGCGATAAACCTCGTCCGCGACGTCGCCGGCGGCGAACAGGCCCGGCACAGACGTTGCTGTCGAATTCGGCGCAACTTCGACGTAGCCCGACGGCTTCAGCTTGACCTTGCCCGTAACCAGTTCGGTCGCAGGTGCGTGGCCGATCGCGATGAACACGCCATCGGCTGCGACTTCGGTGAGTGCGCCGGTCTTGACGTCCCTGAGCCGCACATGGGTAACCTTGGGAGGATCCTCGCTGCCACAGATTTCGTCGATGGCGCTGTCCCAGACGACCTTGATCTTCGGATGCTTGAATGCGCGATCCTGCAGGATGCGTTCAGCGCGGAAGTGATCGCGGCGATGCACAAGGGTGACCTGCGAGGCGAAATTGGTAAGGAAGAGCGCTTCCTCGACCGCTGTGTTGCCGCCGCCGACTACGATCACGTTTTTACCACGATAGAAAAAGCCATCGCAGGTAGCGCATGCGGATACACCGAATCCCTTGAACTTGTCCTCGGATGACAGCCCGAGCCAGCGCGCCTGCGCGCCTGTTGCGAGGATTACGGTTTCGGCGAGATAGACCTCGCCGCTGTCGCAGGTTAGCCGGAACGGCCGCTGTGACACATCGAGGGAATTCACCGTATCGGTTACGATCCGGGTACCGACATGCGTCGCCTGCTTCTCCATCTGCTCCATCAGCCATGGCCCCTGGATCACGTCGGCGAAGCCGGGGTAATTTTCAACGTCGGTCGTAATGGTGAGCTGGCCACCCGGCTGGATGCCCTGGATTAGCACCGGCTCCAGCATGGCGCGCGCCGCATAGATCGCCGCCGTGTAGCCCGCCGGCCCGGAGCCGATGATGACGACCTTGGCTTGGGTGGGGGCGGACATGGAATTGGAATCCCTATCGTAAGACAATGGCTTGCGCGCAAGGCACAAAATGGCCCGCGAAGGCTCGTAGAGGCGTGAGAAGCGTCGGGATCGACGCCTCCGATATCTGGCTAGCTATGCGAAAAATGCAACCCGTCACTGCAACAATTCCTCTAAGCACCAAAGTGAACCTGGCGCAATAAAATTACGCAAGCGTCCCCATTTGCGTTAAGTAAGACCTGCCGGGATTCGACCTTTGCCCCGGCTTTCGGGATTGGATGCGTGTGTCGAAAAGTCTGGACCAGATCGATCTTAAGATTTTGAACGAAATTCAGGCCGACGGCCGGATCACCAACGTCGAACTGGCGAAACGGGTCGGCATTTCGCCGCCGCCGTGCTTGCGCCGGGTTCGGACGCTGGAGGAAGATGGTTATATTCAGGGATATCGCGGACTGCTCGATCCCCAGCGGCTCGGTTTCGAGGTTACGGTGTTTGCGTCGGTGCATCTGTCGAGTCAGGCGGACGCCGACCTTCGCGCGTTTGAGGAGTTCGTACGTCGCGAGCCGCTCGTGCGCGAATGCTGGATGCTGTCAGGCGAGGTCGACTTCATCTTGAAATGCGTTGCGCCTGACATGGCCACATTTCAGGATTTCGTCGCGCATCTCACCGCTGCGCCGCATGTGCGCAACGTGCGGACCTCGCTGGTGCTTCACAATTCCAAATACTCCCCGGCAGTGCCGTTGGAGCTGAAGGTGCCGGGCTAAGGCCGCAAGGTGAGCCAAAGCCTGATTGGTTTCAACTCTTGTTGAAAAGCATCTTATCGAGGCTGATGGGACCGCCGCCAGCGAACACCAGGTAGAAGAAAACAAAACAGTAGAGCGCGGCCAGTTCGCCATGATTGACGATCGGCATGAAGTTCTGCGGCGCATGCACCATGAAGTAGGCGACCGCCGTCATGCCCGACGTGATGAAGGCCGCGGCCCGCGTGAACAACCCGACGACCAGAAGCCCGCCGCCGACCAGTTCGATGACCCCGGCAGCCCCCACCATCGACGCGATTTGCAGATCGGCGAACATCGGCAGGGACGGGAAGCCGAGCAGCTTGGCGGTGCCGTGCTGCATGAGCAGGAGCCCGCTCATGAAGCGAAGCAAACTGAGAACAGTCGGCTGCCATTTGGCGAACATCTGGTCCATGTGTCAGGTTTCCCCCGGTTACGACGTCCGAACATACCCGCTCGTCACCCTGTCGTCACAGGCCGACGCAGAATTCTAACACCCCGGACCCCCGACCGGTTCCAGAACTGGAACAAGTTGATTTCCGTAACTTTGGTCTTGGCGTCCTGGCCGCGACCGGACAGGGAAACGTCAAGGCCGCAGGCACCGCACGGGTTTGGGTTGGCAGGAAAAACCGGCATTCGAGCAAAGTGGCGGCGAGCCATCGGAGCCGCGTGCGCAATTCACGCAGTCGTCGGTCCATCGACTGCAATTCGGTGGCCCTTTCTGCACCGGGATATCCGTCGTCGGCGGAGGTCGCGGGATATCCATATCGGCGGCGAGAGCGGCTCCGGCGAGGATCGCCAAGGCCATCGCGGCTGCGAGACGTAAACGGAAAAGCCGCATACCGCGTCCTGCTCTGCGAAAGTAAATCAAGGAAACGATACTCTGCGAGGATTATTCGCGACATACGGGCAGCATTAAGATCGTTTCGACTATCGCCACTCGACCTTTGCGATCTCGTAGGCCTTGGCGCCGCCGGGCGCGACGACTTCAACGGAAGAGCCCTTCTTCTTGCCGATCAGGGCGCGCGCGAGCGGCGAGGTGATTGAAATGCGGCCTTGCTTGGCGTCAGCTTCGGCTTCGCCGACGATCTGCCACACCGCCTTCTTGTCGGTGTCCTCGTCGATCAGCGTCACGGTGGCGCCGAACTTGATGGTATCGCCGGACAGCTTGCTGACGTCGATGATGTCGGCGCGTGCCAGCTTGTCTTCGAGCTCGGCGATACGGCCCTCGTTGTGCGATTGCTCTTCTTTTGCGGCGTGATACTCCGCATTCTCCGATAGGTCGCCATGCGCCCGCGCCTCGGCGATCTGCTCGATGATCCGCGGCCGGTCCACCGACTGGCGCTTTTTCAGTTCGACTTCGAGGGCGGCATGTCCCCCTCGGGTCATCGGAACCTTATCGATCATCTCACTTCGTCCTTCGCTTCATCGGCGGCATTGCCGCGTTGTGCGAAGCGGCTTCCGTCCGGGCCTCCGGCCGTAAAGTCCGCATTCGCCTATTGTTTCGGCTCCGACGCTCGCATGTCTTTGCGGCCCCTTTAGTGCAAACTCTTAAGGGAATTCGAAACTCTATGATTCCAATGCAATTGGGTTCAGAAGCTCGCTTTGGACCCGTCGAAGCAATGGAGCACCGTCTTGACCGCGACAGTAGCCGACTGGCTGCTGCCGCGACAAAAACCTTCCCGCAGCCTGCAGGTTCCACTCCTTTAGGGCTCTTGCAGACCGATTATCGGGCCGATCAAGTCCGATTGAGGCCTAAGTCTTGGGAAAATAGCTCTGCAAGGTGCGAACCTCAAGATCTCCGCCCAGATAGGCGCGGATACCCTGCGCGGCAGCCACGGCTCCCGAAAGAGTGGTGTAATATGGCACTTTATGCAAGAGGGCGGCGCGCCGCAACGAGCGGCTGTCAGCCAGTGCCTGCGGCCCGTCAGTGGTGTTGAACACCAATTGTACCTCGCCGTTGGTGATGGCGTCCACGATATGCGGCCGTCCCTCCAGAACCTTGTTAATCTTTTCAGCCGGAACGCCGCTATCGGTCAGGTAGCGTTGCGTTCCCGACGTGGCCATCACCCTGAAGCCGAGAGATGCCAACAGCTTCACGGCCGCGAGGATACGCATTTTGTCGCTCTCGCGGACCGAGACGAACACCGTGCCCTTGCGCGGCAGATGCGTGCCGCTACCGAGCTGGCTCTTGGCGAAGGCGATCTCGAACGAGCGGTCGATGCCCATCACCTCGCCGGTCGATTTCATTTCCGGACCGAGCACGGTGTCGACGCCGGGGAAGCGCGCAAAGGGGAAGACCGATTCCTTGACGCCGACATGGCCGAGCTTTTGTGCCCCGAGTTTGAAGTCGGCGAGTTTCTCGCCGGCCATGATCCGCGCCGCAATCTTGGCGACCGGAAGGCCGACTACCTTGGCGACGAACGGCACCGTGCGTGAGGCGCGGGGGTTCACTTCCAGTACGTAGATCTCGCCGTCCTTGATGGCGTATTGCACGTTCATCAGACCGATGACATCGAGACCGAGCGCGAGTTCGCGGGTCTGCCGCTCCAGCTCGGCGATCGTGGCTGCATCAAGCGAACGCGGAGGCAACGAGCAGGCCGAGTCGCCGGAATGGATGCCGGCCTCCTCAATATGCTCCATGATACCGACGACATAAGTGTCCTTGCCGTCGCCGAGACAATCGACATCGATTTCCGTGGCATCGGAGAGATAACGATCGAACAGCAGCGGGTTGGTGCCGAGCACAGTGTTGATCTGGCCGGTCTTGTCGTTCGGATAACGGGCCTTGACGTCGACCGGCACGAGTTCGGGCAGGGTTCCGAGCAGATAGTCGCCGAGCTGACTTTCCTCGCGGATGATCTGCATGGCACGGCCGCCCAACACATAGGACGGGCGCACCACCAGCGGCAGGCCGAGATCGGCGGCCACCAGCCGCGCCTGCTCCACCGAATAGGCGATGCCGTTCTTTGGTTGCTTCAGTTTCAGCCGGTCGAGGATCCGCTTGAATCGGTCGCGGTCCTCGGCAAGATCAATGGCTTCGGGCGAGGTGCCGAGGATCGGCACATCGGCCGCCTCCAGCGCGCGTGCAAGTTTCAGCGGCGTCTGGCCGCCGAACTGCACGATCACGCCATGCAGCGTTCCGTTCTGCCGTTCGGTGTCGATGATCTCCAGCACGTCCTCGGCCGTCAGCGGCTCGAAGTAAAGCCGGTCAGCGGTATCGTAGTCGGTTGAGACCGTTTCCGGGTTGCAGTTGACCATGATGGTCTCATAGCCAGCATCCGACAGCGCGAAGCAGGCATGGCAGCAACAATAGTCGAACTCGATTCCCTGGCCGATGCGGTTGGGACCGCCGCCGAGGATAACGACCTTGGTCTTGTCCGACGGTGCGCTTTCGTCGGCGACCGCGCCTGCGAACGGCGACTCATAGGTCGAGTACATGTAAGCGGTCGGTGAGGCGAATTCCGCGGCGCAGGTGTCGATGCGTTTGTAGACGGGACGCACGCCGAGGGTGCGCCTGAGCGCTTTGACCTCCGCTTCCGTTCTGCCTGAGAGCACCGCGAGTCTCGCATCCGAGAAACCCATCGCCTTGACCGTGCGCATCCCGAAGGCGTTGCCCGGCAGGCCGTGGGCGCGGACCCTGTTCTCTATCTCGACGATGCCTCGCAACTCAGCGAGGAACCAGGAGTCGATCTTGCAGGAATTGAAGATTTCCTCGTCAGTCCAGCCGAGCCGCATCGCTTGTGCGACTTGCAACAGGCGATCAGGAGTCGGCGTGCCGAGCGCCGCGCGGATCGCGTTCTTGTCGTCGCCCCTGCCCATGCCCTCGATATCGATTTCGTCGAGGCCGGTAAGGCCAGTCTCCAGGCCACGCAGCGCCTTCTGAAGGCTTTCCTGAAAGGTGCGGCCGATCGCCATCACTTCGCCGACCGATTTCATCGAGGTCGTCAACGTGGTTGAAGCGCCCGGAAATTTCTCGAACGCGAAGCGCGGAATTTTGGTGACGACGTAGTCGATGCTGGGCTCGAATGATGCCGGTGTCGCGCCGCCGGTGATGTCGTTGGCGATTTCGTCGAGCGTGTAGCCGATCGCGAGTTTCGCCGCGACCTTGGCGATGGGGAAGCCGGTCGCTTTCGATGCCAGCGCCGAGGAGCGCGACACCCGCGGATTCATCTCGATGACGACCATGCGTCCGTCGGCAGGATCGACGCCGAACTGCACGTTGGAGCCGCCGGTTTCGACGCCGATCTCTCGCAACACCGCCAGCGAGGCGTCGCGCATGATCTGGTATTCCTTGTCGGTCAGCGTCAGTGCTGGCGCCACCGTGATGGAGTCGCCGGTGTGAACGCCCATCGGATCGAGGTTCTCGATCGAGCAGATGATGATGCAATTGTCTTTCTTGTCGCGAACGACCTCCATCTCGTACTCTTTCCAGCCGAGTACGCTTTCTTCGATCAGCACTTCGTTGGTCGGCGAGGCATCAAGGCCGCGTTCGATGATGTCGAGGAATTCGTCGCGCGTGTAGGCAATGCCGCCGCCCTTGCCCCCCATGGTGAAGGAGGGGCGGACGATCGCCGGCAGGCCGATCTCGGACAGCGCCATCAGTGCTTCCGCCATCGCCTGTTGTTGATAGCGCTTGCGTCGCTCGTTCTCGCCGAGCGTCCATTGCCGCTCATGCTCCGCCAGTGCATCGCCGGAGAGGGTTTCCTTTCTGGCCAGATATTCGTCGCGGTATTGCTTTTTCAGCGCCGAGGCATTGGCGAGGCGGGATTTCGGCGTCTCCAGACCAATCTTGGTCATGGCCTCGCGGAACAGTTGCCGGTCCTCAGCCTTGTCGATGGCATCCGCTGTCGCGCCAATCATCTCAACGTCGAAATCATCCAGCGTGCCCTGCCTTCGCAGCGACAATGCGCAGTTCAGCGCGGTCTGCCCCCCCATGGTCGGCAGCAGCGCGAAGCCGCCGGGAATGACGTGGCGTTCCTTTTCGATGATCTTACCGACGATTTCGGGAGTGATCGGTTCGATGTAGGTCGCGTCCGCCAGTTCGGGATCGGTCATGATCGTCGCCGGGTTGGAGTTGACCAGGACGACCCGGTAACCCTCCTCCTTCAGCGCCTTCACCGCCTGGGTGCCGGAATAGTCGAATTCACAGGCCTGTCCGATGACGATCGGACCGGCACCGATGATGAGAATGGTCGAGATGTCGGTGCGTTTAGGCATCAAGTCCCAGGATGAAATCGGGCACAAAAAAAGGGCGCGCGAGCCGCGCGTCCCTTAAGCAAGAGCGCGATCTTCGCGCGCGGGCTGTTTTTAGACCAGATTTCCCGGGTGGGGAAGGATTATAAGGGCTTCATCAACCGGCAATTCCCGGTTTGGAGGCGCAAAAATCCTTTTGCGCCTATGCCCAGGTCGGGCAGGGTACGAAAACTCAGCCGCCGCCGACGAATATCCGCGATGTTACGCCCCATGCGAGCGACGCATAGTCGAATTTTCGGAGTCTTTTTATGGCAGGTTTTGCACAAGCTGCGACCGATCTGGTGACAAAGCAAAGCGCGCACCATTTCGAGATCACGCTGGATCATCTCGAAACGGCGGTGAAGGAGAACGGTCTGAAGGTCTTTACGCGCCTCGATCACGCCGCCGCGGCCAAGACTGTCGGTCTTGAGATGCCTCCGGCGACGGTTCTGGTGGTGGGCAGCCCACAAGGCGGAACGCCGCTGTTTCTTCAGCATCCCATGTTGGCCATCGATTTACCGCTAAAAATGCTGGTCTGGCAGGACCAGGCCGGCAAGGTCTACGTCAGCTATAACGACGCGACTTACATTTCGGCTGTTTTCGCCCGCCACGGTTTCGATGCGAATAGCGACAAGCTCTATGCGGCCGCGAAGGGGCTTGAGAGCAAACTGGCCGCGGCAACCGATGCCGCAATCGGGTAGTCTCAAGAATGAGGTCCCGCTGGACTGAACCAGAATAAAAAGCGTCGCTCCGGCGTCGAACTTTTGCCGCCTGCGGGTCGAGCGGTTTGCAATGTAACGTTAATTCTAGCTTCCGGCGCAAGAGTGTCGGCGATATGCTATGTTCGTAGTTGCGCGGATTTAGCTTAGTGGCAAAGCAGCGGCTTCCAGGTCGCAGACCGATGTTCGATTCATCGAATCCGCTCCGTCACCATCAGGGTTCGTCCTCGCGTGTTATGACGCGCGAATTGCCTTTCGATCTCGCTTAGCGCGGGAGCGGACAGTTTTTCCCAACAGACGATTCTATAACGGTTCGGGGTTATTGCTCCGCCGCGTTTTCACGGGCACTTCACCGTCACTGGCATCATCGTCGCTCGCATAGCGGTTTAGAAAACCGGCAAGCTCGCGCTCGCGAACTCTTTCTTGGTGAGGATGGGTATGCACGTCCGGAAGCTGCGCCGCAGCAGCACGTCGGAGGCTTATGCACGTAAAGAAGTTTGGAGGCCCAGCCTGGACTTGAACCAGGATAAAAAGCTTTGCACAGCTCCCGCGTCGAACTTCCGCCACCGGGCCGACCACAATATTCCGCAACAATCGTCGGGTGGCGAGTCTTACCGCTACTTAACGTTAATGCCGACATAGCATCTGTCTATCCGCTCCAACCGGGCTGCGGCCAGCCTCCGGAACACTCTGCCGGCTCGCGAGTTAGCGCACTTGTCGCTGAATAGTGTCTGACGGTCTGCAGCGACTGTCCGGCCTCGCGCCGAATTTTCCAATTACAATTAGGAGGGTGCATCGTGTCCCAAGCCAAAAGTTCCGCTTTGCGGAAAGTAAACCCCGTACTCGACACGCCGACCGATCTCTCACAGGAAGGCGTCAGTAAGATATCGGCCGCCATGAATACTATCCTCGCCGATACCTTTGCGCTCTATCTCAAGACCAAGAATTTCCATTGGCATGTCAGCGGCCGGCATTTTCGTGACTACCATCTGCTGCTCGACGAGCAGTCGGAGCAGATATTCGGCACGACCGACGAAATAGCGGAGCGGGTTCGCAAGATCGGCGGCACCACGCTGCGCTCGATCGGGCAAGTCGCCAAACTGCAGACGCTCGAAGATAACGACGAGAGCTATGTCCCGCCGCGGGAGATGTTGCGCGAGCTGATGAACGACAACAAGAAGGTCGCCGCGGCCATGCGCAAGGCCCATGATATTTGCGACAAGTATGAGGACGTTGCGACCGCAAGCCTGCTCGAAAATTTCATTGACGCGGCCGAACGAAGGACCTGGTTCCTGTTCGAGGCGAGCCGTCAGGAGGGCAGCAACGAAGCCTGATCGAGCAGGTATTCGCTGCTGGGCTACGCAAAGTCGGCGTAAATCTACGCCGACTTGTTCTCGCGCATCAGACTGGCAAAGCGCTTGAATAAATAGTGCGAGTCCCGCGGTCCCGGCGAAGCTTCCGGGTGATACTGGACCGAGAACACCGGCTTACCTTCGAGTTCGATGCCGCAGTTGGAGCCGTCGAAAAGCGAGACGTGAGTCTGCTTCGCGCCTTTGGGCAGCGTCGCCTCGTCGACGGTGAAACCGTGGTTCATGGAAGTGATCTCCACCCTGCCGGTTGTCTCCTCCCTGACCGGGTGGTTGGCGCCGTGATGACCCTGATGCATCTTCTTGGTTTTCGCGCCCACCGCAAGGCCGAGCATCTGGTGACCGAGGCAGATACCGAAGGTCGGCGTGCCCGACTCGATCACTTTTCGAATCATTGGTACGGCGTACTTGCCGGTCGCGGCCGGGTCGCCGGGGCCGTTCGACAGGAAGACTCCGTCTGGCTTCATCGCCAGGATGTCTTCCGCCGAGGTGGTTGCCGGCACCACCGTAACCTTGCAGCCTTCACCGGCGAGCAGGCGCAGGATGTTTCTCTTGATGCCGTAGTCGACGGCGACAACGTTGAATTCTGGGCTATCCTGCCGGCTGAAGCCCTTACTCCACTCCCACGGCATTTCGTCCCAGGTGTAGCGCTGGCTCGATGTCACCATCGGCACGAGGTCCATGCCCTCGAGGCCGGGCCACTCGCGCGCCTCCTTTTTCAATCCATGCAGATCGAACCGTCCGTTCTTCGTATGGGCGACCACCGCGTTGGGCATGCCGCGGATGCGGATCAAAGCGGTCAGCGCGCGGGTGTCGATGCCCGAGATACCGATGATGCCGCGCGCCCTCAGCCAGGCGTCGAGGTGTTTGGCGGCGCGGTAGTTCGACGGCGAGGTGATGGCGCTGCGCAGGATGACGCCGCGCGCGCCGGGCGTCGCCGCCATGTTCACGGTTTCGATGTCCTCGTCGTTGGTGCCGACGTTGCCGATATGCGGAAAAGTGAAGGTGATGAGTTGCCCGGCGTAGGAGGGGTCGGTGAGAATTTCCTCGTAACCGGTCATCGCGGTGTTGAAGCAGACTTCTCCGACCGCCTGGCCTTCCGCGCCGAGGCCGAAGCCTTTGAGCACGGTCCCGTCGGCCAGCACGAGAAGCGCGGTCGGCTCAAGGTCCGGCCAAGCTGAAGCATTTTCCGATGGGGTCATGAGCGCATGACATAGCCCGGCTACTGCACCGCGTCAAACTCCGGTTCCGGGCAAGCGAATGCCAAATTCAGAACTCCACTGGGATCCTAATAGCTGCTAGTGGTCCTTTGATTCTGAACATTTGCGAGAACCCGGCCGCAACGGGATGCAAATGTTAGAATTGGACCACTAGGGGAGACTTCGATGCTGCGCGATGACATCAACAATGCCGTCAAGGAGGCGATGAAGGCCAAGGACGAGCGCAAGCTCTCCACGCTGCGCATGGTCAACTCCACCATCAAGAACGCCGATATCGAGGCGCGCGGGCAGGGCAAGCCGCCGCTGGCGGATGGCGATTTGCTTGGCGTCCTGCAAAAGATGATCAAGCAGCGCCAGGAGTCGGTCGAACTCTACGAAAAGGGCAACCGCGAGGAACTGGCTGCGCAGGAGCGCGCCGAGATCGCTGTCATCTCGGCCTACCTGCCGAAGCAGATGTCCGACGACGATGTAAAAGCAGCTGTCGCCGCGGTGATTGCGGAGACCGGCGCGAGCGGCATCAAGGACATGGGCAAGGTGATTGGCACACTGAAAGCCAAATACGCCGGTCAGATGGATTTCGGCAAGGCCAGCGGCGTCGTGAAGGCCGCATTGACGTAACAGCGAGATCGCATTCATTATCTTCTCGACCGGACAGCTCAAGCCGATCTTTCACTCCCAACCGATCTTTCGCTTCACGAGCGATCGCTGGCCTCGACGCTTCGAGGCGCCCTTGCTGAATTGGTTCCATGTCAGCGGCAATATTAGTTCGGTTCCTGTTCGGGAACGACCTTCCGCTCGCCGCGTTGTCGCCTCACTAAAACGGAGGCGAACATGGGAATCGGACGCGGACTTCTTCTCTGGCTAATCGGGATTCCGATCCCGCTGATCATCCTCATCGCGTTTCTTATGCATAACTGAGCCTGAGCGAGGGACGACATGAGCATTGGCACAATCATTCTGATCATTCTTATTATTGCGCTGCTAGGTGGCTTCAGCGGAATTGGCGGCGGTCCATTTTACGGCACCGGCTATTACGGCGGCGGTGGCCTCGGCCTGGTAATCGTCATCCTGCTGATTCTGATTCTGATGGGACGCATCTAGTTAATGCGTCAACAGGCTGAATCCGTCATGCGAACGAAGCAATCCGTCCGGTGCGCCGAAAATCGGGTCGCTTCGTCGCGGACGCTGGTGACAGCATCGAATCGAAGAGGATGAGCCCAAGAAATCTACGCTTAGGACGATAGCGCTGTTATCAGCGCCATTTCGACATCGCGGAGCAGCCCGTCAAGCGCCTGGCCCATTGTCCGCGCCTCAAGTGCTGTCATATTGCGCGCGTCAATCGAATATCCACCTCGCGCTCCACATAGGTCCATTCGTCGGTCGCGCGCAGGACGCCGACGAGGTCTTCGAACATCGTTGCATGTTCAGGGGCGTATTCGAACCAGGTCAGGAAATCGAATGGCTCGCCCAAATCGCGACAGTGATAGAGCTGTCGCGCGATGGCGGGCAGGTATTTGAGGCTGGCGGCGATATGGTGCGACTTATCCTCGAAGATTTTCCGCCGTTCTTCCTGGGTCAGATCCCACCACGCGGCCGACTTTCTGATGGGAATGAGCGCCGCTCGGGTTGCCTCGGCACGTCCCAGTCCAGCCTGTACCGAGGTCAGCGCAGTTTTCTCGGCGCGCTCGACGTAGCGCACGTGGCTGGTGAAGCCGCGGAACTGCCACGGCGCCGGGGAGGCGCCGCCCAGCGAGGCGCTCGGCGCGATCTCCAGATGAGACGCTGGTCCGAGGCTTTCGCCGGTGACGGGAGCAATTGACAGAATATTCCAGGCGCCGGTGTTGCCGGCGGTGAAGACTGTGAACGTCATTTCACTTCCGGTGTCTGTGGACAGGTGGGGAAGCAGGGGATATGTATGAGAACATATGTAGTACAATATTAAAAAGGGCCTAGCTGATTCG
Source organism: Nitrobacter vulgaris (assembly GCF_002028545.1). GTDB lineage: Bacteria > Pseudomonadota > Alphaproteobacteria > Rhizobiales > Xanthobacteraceae > Nitrobacter > Nitrobacter vulgaris. The sequence continues at coordinate 74,610 of NZ_MWPQ01000049.1, read as the reverse complement.
CCTGGGCGGCGGCAGGCAGTTATACCCGCCGCCGAGATTGAGTGAGACGGCGCATGCGTTTCCCGCCCAGCTTTATTGATGAGGTCAAGGCGCGCCTTCCGGTTTCGGAAGTCGTGGGCCGGCGCGTAAAACTGAAGCGAGCGGGCCGCGAATTCAAGGGGCTGTCGCCGTTCCAGCAGGAAAAGACGCCGTCGTTCACGGTGAACGACCAGAAGCAGTTCTACCACGACTTCTCCACCGGCAAGCACGGCAACATCTTCGACTTCGTGATGGAGACCGAAGGCGTTTCTTTTCCCGAAGCGGTCGAGCGGCTGGCGTCGATGGCGGGGCTTCCGCTGCCGCGCAATTCACGGGAAGACGAGCAGCGGGAGCAGCGGCAGAAATCCCTGTTCGAGGTGATGGAGCTTGCGACCAAGTTTTTTGAGCAAAATCTCGCGTCGCGTATCGGCGCGCAGGCGCGCGGCTACCTGTCGGATCGCGCCATCATCTCCTCAAGCACCGTCGAATTCCGGATCGGTTACGCGACCGCCGATCGCTTCGCATTGAAGGAATATCTGGGATCGCAAGGCGTCCCGGTCGCGGACATGATCGAAGCCGGCTTGTTGGTTGCCGGAGATGATATCCCCGTTCCTTACGATCGTTTTCGTGACCGGATCATCATTCCGATTCACGACCAGCGGGGTCGCGTCGTGGGATTCGGCGGCCGCGCTCTCAAGAAGGACGTACAGCCCAAATATCTGAACTCGCCGGAAACCTCGATCTTTCACAAGGGCTCGATCGTTTTTAACTTTCATCGCGCGCGCCAGCCGGCGCACGAGGCCAATTCGGTCGTTGCCGTCGAAGGATACATGGATGCCATCGCGGTCTATCAGGCGGGGATCAAGGCCGTGGTCGCCACCATGGGGACCGCGTTCACGGAAGAGCAGATCGCTACGCTGTGGAGACTGTCTCCCGAGCCTGTCGTGTGCTTCGATTCCGATCGCGCGGGTGTCGCGGCCGCTTATCGCTCCGTTGACCGCATCCTGCCATTGCTTCGCGTCGGCAAGACCTTCCGCTTCGTGTTCATGGACGAACAAAAAGATCCCGACGACCTGATCCGGGAAAAGGGCGTCGAGGCATTCAGAAGCGTTTTATCAGGCTCCTTGCCGCTGTGGGACGTGCTCTGGCAGCGCGAGACGGACGGTCAGGACGTTCGAACGCCCGACAAACAGGCTGCGCTGGAACAGAAGCTCTATACGCTGGTCCGGACGATCCAGGACCCGGCCGTCAACACGGCGTTTTTCAGAACGTCACGGACACAGCTCGCCAACCTGTTCTGGCAAGTCAATCGGGGGCCGACCCGCAATCACAAGGAAGCAAGCTCCAAATTCGTTCGGAGCGAACTCAAGTTTCGTGGCGAGGGGCAGCGGTCGGGACTGCAAAAGGTCGTTCTCGGGATGCTCGTCCAGTATCCTGATTTGCTCGAGGACAAGCAAGATTCCGTCCTGCGCTTGCACTTTCCCGAGGAGTTCGATGGTTTTTTGACGAGTCTCTTTCAGCTGCTGGTTACCGACGCAAAGCTATCTGTCGCGGATATTTGGACGAAACTTAAACCCGTTTTTTATGACACGCTGCAAGCTGTGCATGGCGAAGCGGGCAACGGAAAACCGCGCGGACATCGGCTGGTTGAGCGCTTTCCAATTTTAAGTCGCGATCCGCCGCTCGATTTTGTGTCTGGGTGCCTGGATCACTTCATTAAAATCCTGCATTGGCATGAGCTGGAGGACGACATCCAGCGGGCCAGGCTCGATGCCGGAGAAGGAGACGAATCTGCCGTCGCGCGCCTGCTAAATCTGGTTCGGGAAGGTCACGCCGAACAGGAAAGCATTAGCGCCGAGGGAGTGGCGTTGTCGGAGTGGGCGGAAGACATCATCCGCATTTGGGCGCCCCAGGGCGGAACGATGCATCTCGCCGCGTGAGCTGTCCGGCGCCAATCGGCGAATCCTGCACGAAAAGAGACGCCGAAAAGGACAGAGATAATGAGGGAATACAGCAGGTTGCTGCGGGTTTGCGGCCCGTCGGGAACAAAACGCGGTCACCTCCGCCCATTTTGGTCGCAGATACCAAGCGGATCGGCTTGTATCATCAGCAGCGCTTCTTACTTAGGGAATACTCTTATAGCGTTTTCGAGCGAAGTGGAATTCGGTTCGCGTGAAAAAACGCGTAAAATCAAAAAGTTAGGGTCTCTTCACCGATTTACGTGAAGCGGTGAAAGACCCTATGGCGCTGGAACGCCGCTGAACCTGCGGGAGGGGAATGCGCCTGTGCGCGGATGGGATCCGTCGCCGGGCTTGGATCGTCTGAAACAAATGATGTTGGGACGATGGCACTCGGAACCATGATAAAGACTCGCCAAATCCGAGGTTTGGCGGCAAACAGGGTTAATTAAAAGTCAAGGGCTGGCAGGCTAAGTCATCCGACACGTAGTCCAACGCGGGTACGATCATTCGAGAGAGGGTTGACGGGGTGGCGAGAGGTTGCGCCGCCCTTTGTGCGTCGTGAGCGGCGCAGATCAAGAGCGCCGGGCGCGGCGCGGATGTCACGGGGAAGCGGGCGCGTTTCCGCATGAGTGCGTTTCAGGAGCTGTGAATGGCGAGCAAGGCAAAGACGCTGCAGGTCAGGGAAAAGGAAAAGGACGACAAGGCCGCCGACGCTCCCGAAAAGGATGTCGCGGACGCGCCGTCGCCGTTGCTCGACCTTAGTGACGCCGCCGTCAAGAAGATGATCAAGCAGGCGAAAAAACGCGGCTTCGTCACCTTCGACCAGCTCAATGAGGTGCTGCCGTCCGACACCACCTCGCCGGAGCAGATCGAGGATATCATGTCGATGCTTTCCGACATGGGTATCAACGTGTCGGAATCCGAGGATGCCGACAGCGAGGAGGAAAACAAGGAAGAGGCTGACGAGGAGACCGACAACGAGTTGGTCGAAGTCACTCAGAAGGCCGTCACCGAGGTCAAGAAGTCGGAGCCCGGCGAACGTACCGACGATCCCGTGCGGATGTATCTGCGGGAGATGGGCACCGTCGAGCTCTTGTCACGCGAGGGCGAGATCGCCATCGCCAAGCGCATCGAGGCCGGCCGCGAGGCGATGATCGCAGGGCTGTGCGAAAGTCCGCTGACCTTTCAGGCCATCATCATCTGGCGTGACGAACTCAACGAAGGAAAGATTTTCCTGCGCGACATCATTGACCTCGAGGCGACCTATGCCGGCCCCGAGGCCAAGAGCGGCATGAACCCGGCATTGCTCGGGCCGCCGACCGGTCCCGACGGCCAGCCGTTGTCGGCTGACGCCTCCGATGCCGCCTCGGGCGAGGAGGGCGTTGGATCCACGGTGACCGCCCCCCCATCGGCACCGCCGTCACCGACCCCATTCCGTGCCGCCCGCGCTGCGCCGGCCGGGGGCTCTGACCTGGACGAGAAGGATCCGGGTGCGGCCGCGGCGGAAGGCGATATGGAGGAGGACGACTTCGACAACCAGATGTCGCTTGCAGCCATTGAAGCCGAGTTGAAGCCGAAGGTGGTCGAAACATTCGACAAGATCGCCGACAACTACAAGAAACTGCGCCGTCTGCAGGAAGCCGACATCTCCAACCAGCTTCAGAACGAGTCGCTCTCGCCGAACCAGGAGCGCCGCTACAAGAAGCTGAAGGATGAGATCATCGTCGAGGTGAAGTCGCTGCGCCTGAACCAGGCGCGTATCGATTCTCTGGTCGAGCAGCTTTACGACATCAACAAAAGACTGGTCTCGTTCGAAGGTCGCCTGTTGCGGCTGGGAGACAGCCATGGCGTGGCGCGCGAGGATTTCCTAAGGAACTACCAGGGTTCCGAGCTCGATCCCCGCTGGCTCAACCGCGTATCGAAACTCTCCGCGAAAGGTTGGAAAAATTTCGTTCATCACGAAAAGGACCGCATCAAGGAATTGCGCGGCGAAATCCAGCAACTCGCGGCGCTGACCGGGCTTGAGATCGGCGAGTTTCGCAAGATCGTGCAGGGCGTGCAGAAGGGCGAACGCGAGGCGCGCCAGGCCAAGAAGGAAATGGTGGAGGCGAACCTGCGCCTCGTCATCTCCATCGCCAAGAAATACACCAACCGCGGCCTGCAGTTCCTTGATCTCATTCAGGAAGGCAATATCGGCCTGATGAAGGCGGTCGACAAATTCGAGTATCGCCGCGGTTATAAGTTCTCGACCTACGCGACCTGGTGGATTCGGCAGGCGATCACGCGCTCGATCGCGGACCAGGCCCGCACCATCCGCATTCCCGTGCACATGATCGAGACCATCAACAAGATCGTGCGGACCTCGCGCCAGATGCTGAACGAGATCGGCCGCGAGCCGACACCGGAGGAGCTTGCCGAAAAGCTAGGCATGCCGCTGGAGAAGGTGCGGAAAGTTCTCAAGATCGCGAAAGAGCCGCTGTCACTGGAAACACCGGTCGGTGATGAAGAAGACTCACACCTCGGCGATTTCATCGAGGACAAGAACGCGGTGCTCCCCATTGATGCTGCGATCCAGAGCAATCTTCGCGAAACCACGACGCGCGTTCTGGCGTCGTTGACCCCGCGCGAAGAGCGAGTGCTGCGCATGCGCTTCGGCATCGGCATGAACACCGACCACACGCTGGAAGAAGTGGGCCAGCAGTTCTCGGTGACGCGCGAACGCATCCGCCAGATCGAGGCGAAGGCGCTGCGCAAACTCAAGCACCCGTCGCGCTCGCGCAAGCTGCGGAGCTTCCTCGACAACTAACTTTCGCTTGTCCCGGGCGCGTGCAACACGAAGCGTTGCGCTCGCGCGACGCTTTAGTCCGGCTCGCCCGGTGGATGGTGCGGGTCGTAGGCATGCGGCCGGTTGGTGCCGATCTTCTTCCAGAACGGCCAGATGAACGTGGCGCCGGCCGTCAGCGGACCGATCGCGCGCCATTCGTGAAAGTCCACCACCAGCACCGCGGGCGTCACCACGAACAGCAGCAGCGCGATGACGCCGAGCGCCAGCATCGCGTTGCGATACGTCTGCGAGACGCCGACGGTGAAACGGATGTCGCCTTCCGGCGCGTCTGCAAGGCGCTCGTGCAGCGTGCGGATGAAATCGCGATAGACCGGCGCGCGGACGCGGTCAGCCTTGCCGTTAATGCCCGCGTCGGTGACGACGAGAAACCGGCCGCCGCGAAAATCGATGCGGCATTTGTCGACGGCATCCTTGCTGTCGGTGTCTGGCATATTGACGGAGACGATATTAGTCCAGAGCTGACGGCCTGCCTCGCCGGTCTGATTGCGCCAGGCGATGGCGGAGTTGTACCCCGCGTCGATCAGCGACACGCCATGGCCCGCGCTGCGCCAGAACAAGCGTTCGCCGTTCACCAGGTAATATAGGTCATAGGCCATCGAGGCCATGACAGGTGCAGGCTCGATCATGTGCGGAGCATAGCGGATTCTCGCGCGACGTCGAGGCTGGTTTTCACGCAGCGGCGTCGGGTTCCTGAATCGAAACCCAGGGCCTGCTTCAATAGCGTTTTCGAGCGAACAGGATTCCACGTCGCTCGAAAACGCTATTAGTCCATCAATTCGCCCGGCGGCTGGCGCGGGTCGTAGCTGCGCGGGCGATTGGCCTCGATCACTTTCCAGAACGGCCAGATGAAGGCAGCGCCGGCTGCGAGCGTGAGCAACACGCGCCAATCCCGCACGATGAACACCAGCACCAGCGGCGTGCCGACGAAGAACAGCGCGGCGAAGACGCCCGTCGCCACCATGAGCCGGTGGCGTCCTGCGGATGCGCCGGCATTGAAGGCGATGGTGCCCGCGGGCGCTTGCGCCAGTCGCAGATGTAAGGCGCGCACGAAATCGCGATAGACCGGCGTGCGGTCGTGATCGACCTCGCCGGAGGGGCCGCCGTCGGTGACGACGAGAAAGCGGCCATCGCGGAAATTGATGCGGCAATTGTTGACGATGTCCTTGCCGCTGGTCATGGACGTCATGTTCACCGAGACGATGTCGGTCCAGAGCTGCCGTCCCGCTTCGCCCTTTTCGGGTTGCCAGACAATCGCGGAGTCGCGCCGATCGTCGATCAGCGTCACGCCATGGTTCGGATTGCGCCAGAAGAAACGCTTGCCGTTCTGCAGGTAGTAGAGGTCATAAGCTGTCGAGGCAGAGGTGGGGGCGGATGTGGTCATGCGGGGAGATTAGCGGATATTGAAAGAGGCGCTTTGAGAGGTGGATCTCAACTTTTCGAAGCGCGCTCACTCTCCCGCTTGCGGGGGAGGGTTGGAGCAGGGGCAGATTGTAAGCGCGATTTGCTGTCGCGTCATCAACGGATTGGCCCAGTCGTCATTCTCAATGGCGTAATACCATTATGCAATGATTTGCTCTTTAATGATTTGGTCTTTGAAGGTTGAATAGAAGCTTTCAGATCGGATCGTATCGCGAATTTTTTCTTGGGAGGAAATGCCTTGTTTCTTTAGTTGATCTTCAATGATTTTGACGATGTTTGAAACTTCCTTCTTTAAAGCGGCCTCATCCTTTGAAAGATCAATGAGTGCTTCCTCTACCGACTTTCGTTCTTTCTTTTTTATCGCAAACGCGTCTTTTCCCTTTGTTAGTCGAAGACCGATCGCGGCTAAGATATAGTATCTGAAAGTTTTAGATGTGCTTTCGATGCGATTTCTCCAAAGAAATTCGAGTCGATAGTTGAGGTAGGCGACGGCGTGGTAGATGCGCACGTCATGATCGTCCAAAAACATCGATTTTCGTACTCTGAAACAATACCACGGTAGTCCCGAGCGGCGCGTTGAGGTTGGAATAGTAAACATGCTGCAACGGCCTTCATTAGAACGGAAGGTTGCATGATACGAGTGCGTTCGATTTTTGGAGATGATCTGTATTGATTGTCACGTCTTTCGATGAATATCTTTTGATCGCCGTCGAGACTTCTGCAATATTCTTCGAGGTTTTTCATAAATGGACGTAGCGCCCAGAATTGTTCTTCGCGAACTGAATTTTGACTGTTCGTTCCAACAATAATTGAAGAGACGAACTGATCGTCCTTAGATCCGATAAGTCGGAATGGTACTTGTATGGATTCGGCAAGCGTTGGATTGGCTGCTCCACCTTTTTGATTATTGTCGCCGTAGACCAAATCAAAGATTACATTGCAGGTCTGACAGCCGTTGACTATCTGGAAATCCTCAAGGCGAAATTTGTCGCCGGTCCGATCAATATTTTTCGAAACAACGGTGATGCCGTTGTTTCGAAAAACGAACTCCTTGCCTCCGTCTTTCCGAACTATTTCCTTTATTCGAAGGTTAATTTTGGAGGTTGCATCGTAGTCCCTGATGTTATCGAAGAAGACAGTTCGATTGATTGCAAGCGCATCATCTTCGACGTTGTTAATTGTATAAAGTTTCAGGAGATTCTTGGCGTCTACAAACCCCAAGTATGCATCTTCGACATGCTCGTTTGTTGGCATAACGACGTTACGTGGAAATTCGATTTCGACTTCGATTGAGCTGGTAGCGGCACGATATGCTTGCTGAAGCTGCTTGGCGCCGACGAATTGGATGGCCATTGCCTTCGTGTGGAAGATATTCTTCTGTTCTAGTTCGACTCGGAAGTTTGCTCGAAGCTTTTCGATCCTTGAAGGCTCATCGTAGTTTCCAGTTGTTATGTAGTAGCAAGATAGCTTTGGATTTTTTCTCCCTACTCCTTTCGAATAGACCTCCTTCATGGCCCCGGTTAGATTAGAAAGCGCATCGCTCTCATTCCCAAGTCCTCCATCGAAGAACTCAGAGATAGCATCATAGAATTTGGATATATTCCCATAGTCGTAGGTCGTGCTCGTCTTCGATTGGAAGAAGATGAACTCGATCGAAGGATTATTTATAGCTGCAAGCTTTTCTGATGCCTCGTGGCTATCTCTAACTAGCTCGCCCTGAATCAAGATCGCTATGCCATCGAGTCCAAACTCTTCTCCATCTAGATGAACTTCGTTGGGATCAATCGATTCGCCTTGCAGGCCATTCAGAATTGCGAAGATCGAATAGACCTCAAACTGATTTGGCTCAGTTCGGTGGGTTAAGGAGTGAGCAATCGCAAATTCTCTCACCTGAGCTTGGATAACTGGATTCATAGCTACCTATTTTCCTGGACTTCGATCAGCCGTAGGTATCGTCGCATTCTCGTATTAGGTGAGCAAGATTCTATCCACAACTTAGTGTCATCAAGGCTTGCCGCCCGAAAGAGTTAGGTATATATTCCCAATTATATACTTTACACCACAGGGTACAAAATGTACGGTTCCAGTGCGGAAGGCGAAGCGCCGGAAGCTGGCGCGCCCGAGATCAACGATGAAGCCCTCAATAGGGGGGTGAATACTCTCCTTGAGTATCCTATCGCGGACTGCGATCCGGCTATTCTGCGGGACGCTCTGCGGTCTGCATTCCGTGAGGTTTGGCCGCTAAAGCCTCTCTAATTTCATTTCTGAGTTTTTTAAACTCAACCGTTCTGTCGTGGACTTTTGCGATAAAGTCTCCGACTTCGGCCATATCGAATTTTTCGAGGGTGTAGACTAATTTGCCGTTTGCGCCCTTCGTTGTCAGGCGAACTGTTTTTGGTTCTCCGTGCTCAAGGACAACTGGGTCATGTATAATCCTGTTTCGTCTTATCGTTAGGGGGCGAACTTCATTGGAAAATCTGATGAGTTTTTTGATGGTTCGTGGCGAGACGCCGGAGTATTCTGCCCGTTGAAGAATTGCGATGAGTGCGTCAAATTTGGCGTGTATCGAGCCAATCTGCGCAATAAGAGCAAGAGCGACTTCGATCTTTTCATCGGCAAGCTTAGCAATAGTTAGGTCTACCATATGCTCGAACCAGGACCATGCGCTTGCTGCGTGTCCGACAGCGGCGTGACAAGGTGTATCGGCTCTATTGGATACGAAGATTAATTCGTCGTCAGGTTCATGCGTCATGCCGGATGCCAAAAAAGAAAAGCCGCTAACAGCCGAGGAAGTTCAAAAACGCTTTGAGGCCGCGCTAAAGGGCGCGCTTAAAACGCCTCATAAACCTTTGAAACCAACCAAGAGCAAAACTGCAACACCTACCAAACAAAGGCCGCCAAAGGGGCATAAGAGGGATTCCCAAGACTTCAGAATCGGCATACAAAAAAGGGCGACAGAAACGGATGCGGGTCCGAACTGTCGCCCTCGTTGGTCACTTAGAGGGAATTACTTTCCCTTCTTGATCGTCTCTACGACGTGCGTCGATGGCTTTGACTGCGCCGTTTTGACGGTGGTGAAACGCCCGCTTTGGGCACTTCTACCGATCTTACTGCCTTTACTCACTGCGGTTACTCCTCTGTTCCGGACAGTCCGAAATTGGCTGCCCGGGATAGAGGCGTTTCCGAATCAGTATAGGCGAATGGAACTATACGGCTTTCGCACTAGTGAGTCCCGTTTCAGACCCACCTACGCTATTTTGTCCGCCAATATTTGACGAATTTCGGCTTTGCTTTTGGGAGCTTAGAGCGCCAGCGCAGGAAGCGGCCAGCAGCTTTGCTGTAGTCGGGCTTAATGAGATTGCCGGTACGTCAGACGCTTGCCAGCCGCACCTTTGATCGCAAGGTCTGCACGTTCCCCATCGTTGTAGCCGAGCTTAACCCGGTGGTTGTAGCGGAAGTCGTATTCTGAAAGGTAGCGGTGCAGGTGCTTCTCAGCGCAATGCTGATAGACGCCTTTCATGCCGCGCTTGAAGATTGAGAAATAGCCTTCGACAGAATTGGTTGTCACATCGCCGCGAGCATATTCCTTGTGGCTGTGATTGATCGTTTCGTGCGTTGCGAAGTGAGCGCCAACTTTTGTGTAGAGGCGGCTTTCATCGGTGTGCAAGCGCGTCTCGTGATGGATGTTCGCAGTAACGATACCGGCAACGGTCGAAGCGTCTGCCACGGCGACATGGAAGGAACGGACGTTTCCGCCGCGCTCGACAAGTGAGACGATTGCTCGCTTATTTGACGGGCCTGTGCGGCCCGATTTTGTAAAAGGGCGGCCACTCGTAGTTTTAGTGCGGCGCTTGGACTCGGGAACGTTGCCAAAATAGGTTTCGTCGGCTTCGACTATCGAGCCTTCGCCGCCCATAGGGGCGACAAGGCCACCAGCGCGCATTGCTTCGCGGATACGATGGGACAGGAACCAAGCGGTCTTATAGGTCACGCCAATGGCACGGTGTAGTTGATGGGAGCTAACGCCCTTCTTTGAAGACGCCATCAGATAGAAAGCCTGAAGCCAGATGTGCAGCTTGATATGGCTGCTTTCCATCACGCTTTTGGTCGTGACGCTGAAGTCCTTCCGGCATTCTTTCTCACGGCAACGGTAGATACCGGCCTTCTTGGTAGCGAACGAATTGAGTGATCCACAATGCGGGCAGACGCGCTCACCACCCCAGCGCAGAGCCTCTAGGTACTCGCGGGCCGCTTCTACGGTCTGGAAATGGGCTGCGTTGAACTGGCTCATGGCGGGGCGTCCGGTTTCGATAGCCGGACCATATACCTAGCACGTGTGGTGTCAAGTATATAATTGGGTATATATTCCTATTCGTCCCGTCCCACTGAGAGGGGCGGCTCGCGATCGTCACGGTCGGCGGGGCGGGATGCGGTGGGCGCGCGCGGCGTTCGATGTCTCGGATCGCGCGGGGGTAACCTCGCGAGTGAGATGAGGCTGACGGCCACGTCGTGCGCGAACGGCCCAGCGCGCGATATCCCGGCGCATCGCCTTGCGCCATGGGGCAGCCTTGCGGCCGTCTCCCTCAACGGGAGCGGCGGCGAGGTGCAAGACCCCTGGAGTGATCGTCACCTCAGGGCCGGCGGTCAGGGGTTTTCGCGCAGCAAGCCGTTAACACCATCGCGCGCGGAACGCCGGATGATTCCGGTGTGACCGTGGCGATGATACTCGTGTGCTTTTACTTTTGCACACGGGGCCATGGGTGCATCGAGCACCCGGCGTTCCGCGCGCCCTCTCACGAGAGCGCAGAACGGAATCACCACGACGGCGTCCCCGCGCCGCTAAACAATAGGGGTATTTTTGCACGCCCGAAGGCCGGCGCGAATTTTTTCCGGCGCGAACGGCGCAAGCGCCGCGCGCGCGGTCGTTAATCATCGCGTTGCCATAGTCATGCTATAACGCGCGACGATTCAGCAAAAGGGATTGCAATGAAAACCCGTTTCGCCATCGCCTTCGCCGCCGCCTTTCTCGCCGCCCCCCTCGCATCGACCGCCGTTTCCGCCGCGCAATGCGGCGGCGACTTCAATACGTTCGTGGCGTCGATGTCGCGGGAAGCCGCGGCGGATGGTATCTCGCAGAACGTGATCTCGCAGGCGCTTGGCGGCGTGCAGCAGGATCAGGCGGTCCTGAATTTCGATCGCCGCCAGCGCGGCACCTTCCGCAAGAGTTTTGAGCAATATGCCGCGACCCGCGTCACCGGCGGCCGCATCAAGGGCGGCAAGGCGATGCTGGCGCGTAATGGCTCGCTGCTGTCGCGGATCGAGAAGCAATTCGGCGTGCCGCCGGAGATCGTCGTCGCGATCTGGGGACTGGAAACCGATTTCGGCCGTGGCGACATGGGCAAGCTGCCGGTGTTCCGGGTGCTCGCGACCATGGCGCATGATTGCCGGCGCACCGAACTGTTTCAGCACGAGCTGCTGGCGGCTCTCAAGATCCTGCAGCGCGGCGACCTGCGTCTCGGCGATATGGTCGGCGCCTATGCGGGCGAGATCGGGCAGACCCAGTTTCTGCCTTCGTCCTATATCAAGTACGGCGTCGATTTCGACGGCAACGGCCATGTCGATCTCCGGCATTCGGTGCCGGACGTGCTGGCTTCGACGGCGAACCTGTTGAGGGTCAACGGCTGGAAGGCCGGTGGCGACTATCACGAGGGCTCAGCCAATTTCGAGGCGATGCGCGAATGGAATCGCTCCGAGGTTTATCGCAAGACCATCGGCCTTTTCGCCGACAAGCTGGCCGGGCAGTAAGGACAGCTTTTTTCGAGCGAAGTGGACACCGGTTCGCGTCAAGAAAACGCGTCAAACAAAGTCCGGCTTTGATTTCATCAAAGCCGGACTGGCTCTATGGCTGCACCAGTTCGACCCGGCGGTTTAGCGCGCGGCCGCTGTCGGTGCCGTTGGAGCCGACCGGGGCGAGGAAGCCGACGCCGGCGGTGTTGAGCCGGGGCTTGGCGATCTTGTAATTGCGCACGAGGTCCTCGGCGACGGCCTCGGCGCGGCGGCGCGACAGGTCGAGGTTGTGGGCCGGTGTGCCCTGGCTGTCGGTATGGCCGACGATATAGACGTTGAGCCCGGGCTGACCGCTCAGCAGCTTCGCGATCTGGTCGAGGGTCGGCCGGCTCTCCGGCTTGAGTGTGGCCTTGTCGGTGTCGAAGTAAATGCCGTAGAGCGCGATGTGCCCGCTCTCGCCGAGCCCCTTGGCCATCGCAGCCGCATCGACCATCTTGTTCTGCATCGCGTCGCGTTCGGCGACGGTGAGCTGCGCGAAGATGTCGTCGTTGTTCTTGCTGACCAGCACGCTGACATAGGTCTCGCGCCCATTCTCGACCTTCCTGCCGGCATAGTAGCGGTAGTCGAAGCCGTCGACCCACATTTGCGGTATCGGCAGCGCGCCGATTGTCTCGCTGAATGGAATTCCACCGCAGGCCTCGACATCGCAAGCGAGCAGCGTCTCGAACCCGGCATTCGCCAGTTGGCTCTCGAAATTGCGGGATACTTCAAGAATCGAGGGACCAGGCCCCGTGCGGTAAGCGATACGGGAGATGCGGCCTTCCACTCTGCGCGGGTCGGTGGCCTTGCCGTCCTTGAACGGAGCGGCCTGCAGGGTTGCGGCGTCGAAATCCTTCACGTCATAGCCGGTGATGATGCTGCCTTTGAAGCGGCCGATACCGGGATAATCGTGCGATTTGGCAACATCGCCCGCCGCGGCTGCGGCCGGTGCGGTCAGGCTCGGCATCAAGTGAATGACGATGGCAGCGGCAACAGCGAGGGCCAGGCGCGGCATGAATCAAACCTTTTGATAGCGTCACATGAAAACGTCATACGAAGTGGAAGGCGAGGGATTCGCTTCGATCCTCGCCGTTCCGACTGGAGAAAACATGTTCGTCCGCAATCGTAGCGGGTCATGCGCCGTCATCGAAGGCTCGGGCGAGCAAAGTCCGCCCGAGCCTCTGAGACTACTTCTTCTTTTTCTTTGCGGTTTTCTTTGCGGTTTTCTTCGCCGCTTTCTTCGCTTTCTTGGCCATAATGTCCTCTAAGGGTTAAATGGTTGAACGCGACTTCGAGGCGTGTTCAAGGGGACAACCGCACAACAGCCTCGGACATCGATCCGAGCAGATTCGGATGAGTCTGTCGTCGCGTCACCAAGGTGCCGTCATCCCGTTATCCACAAGGTTGCTTGGCAATCTCCTTAGAAGCGGGTGGAGATTCCGATGTAGCTGACAACGTCGGGCGTGTTGCGATTGAGACCGATGTTAAGCCCGACATCGATCTGCAGCGTCGGGTGCGGCAGCCAGGCCAGGGCAATATCGTAGCTATATTGCCGTACCGTGCCGGTAGGATCGAAATTCTGGTTGGTCCAGATCTCATTGTACAGAGTGAATTGCCCGAACTGCTTGGCGATGTTCACCAGTCCTGTCACGCCAAGGTGCCGGCCCCGGCCGTCGAAATCGGCCAGCACATCGAGCTGTGGACCTAGCGTGACGGTCCAGCCGTCCGGTACGCTATAGTTGATCGGGGCGGCAACACCGCCTTCGACCTTGCCGTTGCCGATGCCGGTGCGCGCGGTGGGTAGTTTCATGAACGGCAGGATGGCAAGCTGGAAGGCGCTCTCGAGGGGGCAGGCGCTGCTTGAAGCGAACGGTCATGTCGCCCAAACCCGAGACGGAGGCGACATTGCCGCCGGCATCACGCGTCCGCACTTGGGTGAAGGGCACCCCCGTTCAGCTGGATGTCGCTGCTGTCTGACAGGCCGTATTTGAACGTCGGGTTGGTGAACAGCAGCTGGTCGGCGCGAATACCGGCAGCGGTGGTTCTCAGCCAGTTGAAGGTGTCAGCCTCGATTTGCACCATCCCCTTTGGCACGGTGCAGGTGAAGTTGGACTTGGTGGGCCGGTCGGTGCAGATCGGCGCATCAGGCGTGGACCCGGTGGGCACAACATCCTGTGCCATGGCAGGAGCCGCGAAGAGCGCAGCCGATAGCACGAGCGTGCTCATCGCATACCTTCCTCTCAGGCAAGACCGAGGGCGGCGATGGCCATGTCGATCAGCTTGATGCCGACGAAGGGCGCGACGGGGCCGCCGAGGCCGTAAACGGGAAGGGAGGATATCAGACAGTCCGTGCAGCCCCTTGTTGAGAAGCCCCTCAAGCGCGGGCGGCAATACCGCCGCCATAGCCGCGAAGCCAAACAACGATGCCGGAAAGACAAGGAGCGCGAGCAGCGCCAGTTTGATCTCCCGCGCTTCGATCTTCTTGCCGCGATACTCGGATGTGCGGCCAACCATCAGACCGGCGACGAACACGCGAGCAACGCCATGAGGACCATGGTAGCGAGGCCCGAGCCGATGCTACCGGGCAGGATCTCGCCGAGCTTCATCAAGATACTGATTTCATTGGCGCTCCCTAGGGGAATTGAACCCCTGTTTCAGCCTTGAGAGGGCCGCGTCCTAACCGCTAGACGAAGGGAGCGTATTGGAGGCAATAACCCCGAAATCGATACGCTGCAAGGTACCTCAGGATATCAGGGCTCGCGTGCGAAACTCAGTGTTCCGGTCGACCGCAGCGTACGCGGATCGAACGTCCGTATCTGGACGGAACCGCCGAGATCGAGGGTCACCACGAGTCGGTCACCTGTAACCGCAGTTGCGATGATCTTTGCGTCCTTCGGCAGGGTGGCGGTGACGTCGACCGCCGGCCTGCTTCCCTCAACGCGAAAAAAACGATAGCCGATGGCGACCAGGACGGCTCCAACGGCGAGGGCCGTGGTCAGCCCAGCGATCAACATCATCCGCCGAACCCTCGCGAACAGCGCGGCCTGTTCCGGCGTCGGTTCAGAGTTTAAAGTCTCAGTCATGCAAGGCTCAGCTCTTGAAGGCTCATCATCGGATCACAATCAAAGGCTGGACATCATTGTCACCGGCGACGAGGGGTCGGTGCGCCTTGACCGCGTCCTTGCCGTCCACAGTCCCGATTTGTCGCGATCACGCCTGAAATCCCTGATTCTCGCCGGCTGCGTCAGTGTTGTGAAAAAAGTTTCTGCTGCCGAGAGTGCGATCGGCCCGGCTCGTGTTTGCGACCCGGCTTATCATGTCGCTTCGGGAGATACGATCACAATCCTCGTGCCCCCGGCAATATCGGCCAAACCGAAAGGCGAGGCCATCGCGCTGGATATCATCTACGAGGACAACGATCTCATCGTCATTAACAAGCAGAAAGGTCTGGTGGTTCATCCCGGAGCAGGCCACCAGGCCGGGACGCTCGTCAACGCCCTCATCGCGCATTGCGGGGAGAGTCTGTCCGGCATCGGCGGCGTCTGCCGACCCGGCATCGTACATCGACTCGACAAGGACACCACCGGCCTCATGGTAGCCGCCAAGAATGACGCCGCACATAAGTCGCTGAGCGCGCAATTTGCGGATCACGGGCGTACGGGAGCGATGCGACGCGGTTACCTGGCTTTTGTCTGGGGACTGCCGAACCGTCCCCACGGCACGGTTGACGCTCCGATAGACCGGCACCCTTACGCACGCGAAAAGATGGCCGTACGTGCAGGCGGGCGGGAAGCGATTACCCACTGGGAGGTACTGCAGGCTTTCAACGGCCGGGACGGAAAACCGGTGGCCGCTCTTCTCGCCTGCCAACTCGCCACCGGCCGCACACATCAGATTCGGGTACATCTCGCCGACGCCGGCCACCCTCTGATGTGTGATGGCGTCTATGGATCGCATTTCAAGACCAAGGCCAATCATCTGGGGCCACGGGCCTCGGCTGCCCTAACCACTCTCGGGCGGCAGGCACTTCACGCGTACCTTCTGGTCATCGAACATCCACGGACCGGAGAAATTCTGCGCTGGGAAGCAGGGTTGCCGGAGGACCTGTTTTTACTTCGATCGGCTTTGACGGCGGCGGAATGACGCATATTTCAAAAAAACACAATCATACCAAACAGTTGATTCATTATCACGAAAACGTAATCACTTTTTGTTCTTCTTTTTTTGACCCGCCTAGTATATGCTGCACCTGCGTTGAACATCCAACGTGGAACATCGCAGCGTAGTCAGCTTTAACACAAGAGACTGCCTGCCAGGCTCGCCGCTATCGGGGGCCTGAACCAAGTGGAGGGCGCAACCATGGCCCGTACTGCTACCCTGCCGGTTCTCAACGGAGAATCGGGACTTTCTCGTTACCTTGCGGAAATCCGCAAGTTTCCGATGCTGGAACCGCACGAGGAGTATATGTTCGCGAAGCGTTTGCGCGAACATGACGACCGCGACGCGGCGCATCATCTCGTGACCAGCCACCTGCGGCTCGTGGCTAAGATTGCCATGGGCTATCGAGGCTACGGCCTGCCGATATCGGAAGTCGTTTCGGAAGGCAACGTCGGCCTGATGCAGGCGGTGAAGCGATTCGAGCCCGAAAAGGGCTTTCGCCTCGCCACATATGCGATGTGGTGGATCAAAGCGTCAATACAAGAGTATATCCTGCGTTCGTGGTCGCTCGTGAAGATGGGCACAACCGCGAACCAGAAGAAACTGTTCTTCAACTTGCGGAAGGCGAAGAGCAAGATCTCCGCACTTGATGAAGGCGATATGCGTCCGGATCAGGTCAAGCTCATCGCCAAGCGTCTTGGTGTCACGGAACAGGACGTCGTCGACATGAACCGCCGCCTTGGTGGCGATGCATCGCTCAACGCTCCGATTCGTGATGATGGCGAGGCCGGCGAATGGCAGGACTGGCTAGTCGACCATTCGCCTACTCAGGAAGCCATCCTGGCTGAACATGAGGAGTTCGATCATCGTCGTCGCGCATTGACCGGCGCAATGGGCGTGCTTAATCCGCGAGAGCGCCGCATCTTCGAGGCCCGACGCCTCGCAGATGAGCCGATGACGCTGGAAGATCTCGCTGCCGAGTTCAATGTGTCGCGTGAGCGCGTGAGGCAGATCGAGGTTCGCGCCTTCGAGAAGGTCCAGTCAGCGGTGAAGACCTCGATCGCGCGGCAGGAACAAGCTGCCATGGAAGCCGCCCGCTAAAGCTGGAAGCTTCCGTTTTGAGATGAGGGGCCGGTGGCGACGCCGGCCCTTTTTTGTTTGTTCGCGGCCTGTTTGTTCGTAGCCCGGAAGCCAGCGCTCCAGTCTTCAACGCTGCTTATGCTTTTTGATTCCACAGAATCTGTTGCGACAGCAAATCCGGGGCAATCGGCGGTGCAATGTCTCCGCATGACGCATACCGGTTTTTCCCCTCGTTCTTGGCTGCATAGAGCGCCTGATCGGCTGCGGCGAGCAGACGCTCCGAACAGGCTCCAATCTCCTGTGTCCATTGAGCAAGCCCGATGGAAGCCGCGATGGGAACATCGGCGCCGGCGCATCCGGCGGCGTCTTCGCGACAGGCATTCAGCACGCGCCGCGCAATCTCCGCACCTTCTCCCAGCGTTGTGGCGGGTAACAAGATACAGAATTCGTCACCGCCGGTACGCGCCAGCAGATCTCCGGGCCGCAGCTGCATCTGCGTCATCAGCGTGAAGTGCCGCAGGCAGGCGTCGCCGGCTGCATGACCGTGGGTATCGTTGATCTGCTTGAAGCCGTCGAGGTCGACCACGAGGATCACGAAAGGTTCGCCGCTGCGCTGCGACAGTGCACATGTTTCCTCCAGCCGCCCGAGCAATTGCCGCCGGTTCGCGACACCGGTGAGATCATCCACAAGCGCAAGGTCGACAACCTCGTTGCGTAGTCGCTCAATCGCCATCAAAAGGAACCCGAAGTTCCAGACCATCGACAGGAACATGAGGCCTAACGTCAAGGCAGCCTGAAAACCGTTGAAGTCGACGAAGGACTTTCCGCCGCCAATCTGGAAAAATGCGCAGACTGACCTAATCACGGTGATGCAGATGATAAGTGCGCCAACAATTCCCGCGAGCTGGGCTCCCGAATTGATGCGGCCCTCCCTGCGCGACAGCACCATTTTCAACGTCAGGGCGATCGGTATCGCCTGAGCCGCTGAGTAGATGAAGATACGCATCGGCATGTCGTCGCGCACATATACGAAAAAGGAGAGTCCGGCGACGCTCACACCGACCGTGACAAAAGTCATTTGCCAGGAGACAGGTCGTTCGTAGAAGCGTCGGATTCCCATCGTGCAGAGGCAGACCGCGAAGATCACCCCGCCGCCACCGATAACCAGGGGCAGCATTGAATCGACGTGATCGCGCAGTATGGGTATTGCGGTAAAAAAAGCGGCGACGAAGGACGCCGCTGCCCAATATGGCGCAGCCGCTAACGTCGGATAGCTCCGCATGACGTAGGTCCAGACCAGGCCCAACGCCAGGAAGTTCACGATAAACACCACCCACAGTGTCGGCACGCTCAGCATAGCAATTCCGGAGCCCGCGCCGCTCCGCCTTCCCCGGTATTCTTTGCGACTTTCCGTCTTTTCGACATCGTGCAACTGTAGCGATTAATGGAAGCTCACCGTGACGAGAAGACTCCTATCCATGGTTTTGAAATAATGAACGCCGGGTGGCCTGTCCCCGGTTCGATTTTCACGCAATTCGCTCGCACGCTGAGTAACTTGCTCCTCTGAATTTCCTCCAAGTCTGGTAGAGTCCGATCATGGGACGGACGCTGGGCATCTACTTAAACTTCCCTCCTTATTAAGTTTGCCTTTCGCGAAATCACCGGACACCCAACCGACTTGCGTCGGGGGTAAATCAGCCTGAATTTGTCCGGAGTTCCGACCCGGGGAAGGCGTTCCCGATTCAAAAAGCCCGCCGGTGAAGGGGGTACACCGACGGGCCAGGAGCGGACGAGGGATAGAGGCAATTAGCCCGTCCAGCCAGTTAACTCATGCAATGTAGCAGGGTTCCTGGTTCAAGCCGTCCAGTGACAAGCGCACACGTTACAGCCAACAAAAACGGGCCAGCGAAGGGGCCAAGAACAGCCCTGCCGGTTTTGGAGTTGTTTTGATCTCAGACGAAATATATTGCCACTATGTTGGTCACCCGAGGAGCCCTCGAGGGCGAAATAAAGCTGCGAGGCGGAATCGCGCGGGTTCGCTGTCAGGGCAAAGCCGCACACCTGCTGTGAGTGATGCGTCAGCCGCACTCACACCCTGTAAGCTGCCCATGGTAAGCGTCGACCGAAACAGGTTCGCAACCGGCAAAAAGAGGTTTTTGCAAGATTTGGTTTCGGCGGGGTTCCCTTTTTTGAGGGCGCATGTAAAGATATATTTTTTATGTATCATTTGAGGAAGCGTTCCACTTTTAAATCTGCTAGAACGACATGCAGAAAACCTTCTCTGGGGCTAGCATTGGACTTGCGCAGAAAACGCGACAACGAGCGAAAATGAGATAAGCGACGGCGTCCATTATGATGGCCGGTAGCGTGGGATTTGACAGACTTCGGCGGAGTTGGCTTGAGCGGTCAGACACAAAAGGAAAGGCACGACGATGGAAAGTATGGGCAAAGGAAGACTCGTTATTTTAGTTGCGCTGACAGGCATACTGATAGCTACAGGCGTGTGGATGATCTTGATCTTGAATCAGACCTCCGAAGTCGAGATAGGAAAACATGGCTGGATCGCGCTTGGTCTTGGCACGTTCTTTTCGATCGTCATCGGATGTGGATTGATGGCCCTGATGTTCATTAGTAGCCGCAACGGGCACGATGAAGCAGCGGATCCTTTTCGGAAACGACCGCCTTCGAATTAAACCGAGCGCATGGACGAGTTCGTGTCTTGGCGACCTGAGTGATACTGTCTGGTTTGGCTAACCAGTATTGATCACCTGCGGGGGCTTTATCAGCCGCCGACATCCCCGTTCGCAACTCGACGTTGGATCAAGCGCTCGCTTGGTCCTGAAAATCAAGGCCGAGGTCGAGAATGCCGACGCTGTGCGTGAGCCAGCCGATCGAAATGAGATCGACGCCCGTTGAAGCGATCGCTGACGCCGTTGCCGGCGTAATGCGGCCGGAAGCTTCGGTCACGGCGCAACCTCCGACCATCACAACGGCTTCCCGGAGCATCTCGGCGGTCATGTTATCGAGCAGCACGGCATCGACGCCCTGATCGAGTGCTTCACGCAATTGATCGAGCGTATCCACTTCTAGCTCGATTTTGACGAGATGGCCGACGCTGTTCTTTGCGCGCTTCAGCGCTTCGGTGACGCTGCCGGCGATGGCAACGTGATTGTCTTTGATGAGAACCGCATCGTCGAGACCGAACCGGTGGTTGCTGCCTCCGCCGACGCGGACCGCGTATTTTTCGATCGCGCGTAATCCCGGCGTCGTCTTGCGCGTGCAGACCACTTTCGTCTTGTGGTCTTGAATCGCGGTGACAACGGACGCTGTCGCCGTGGCGATTCCGCTCAAACGGCACAGGTAATTCAGTGCGACCCGTTCCGCTGTCAAAATCCCCCGCGCCGGACCCGACAAGGTCGCGATCACCGCACCGGGCTCGACGACCGCACCGTCGTCGTGCTCGATACGCATCTGGATTGCCGGGTCGATGAGTTCGAAGGCGAGCCGAGCAAGATCGAGCCCGGCAACGGTGCCTCGCTGGCGAGCGACAATATGGGTCGTGGCCCGGTGGCCAACTGGTACGATCGCGTCGGTCGTGAGATCGCCCGCGCGGCCGATGTCTTCAAGCAAGGCCATACGAACCAGTGGTTCGATCATGATGCGCGGGAGGGCAGGGAGCGACATTGTGTCCTTGCGTACGAGCTAACTAACTAACCAAATCGGGAACGCAGTCTTGTGCGGCGTCGAACGCATCGCAAAGACGCAATGTTGTTCGCATCGCTCGGATTGCTCGCTCGGGACAGTCAGTGCGCGCATGGGCGCCGCGGGTTTCTTCACGGCGAAGCGCCGAGATCACGATCATCAGGGCGACAATAGCTGGGTCGCCTGCTGCCTGTTGGGAGGCGGCGAGCGGTAAGAGCGCGCGCGCGGCTGCACGCAGCTTGTCGCCATCTCGCAAAACTCCGGCGGCGTGGGACAGAATCGGCCGGATCAAGGTCGGATCGCAGCCGGCGCCTGCATCCGTCATTCTGGGGGGGCGTCGTTTCGCAGGCGCCGTGGCGGCAATATCCTGAGCGACCAGACCGGCGCACACGACTGCCTCCAGAAGCGAGTTGCTCGCGAGCCGGTTTGCCCCATGAAGGCCGGTGCAAGCGGCCTCACCGCAGGCCCAGAGACCTTCAACGGATGTTCTTCCGTGTTTATCGACGGAGATTCCACCCATGTGATAATGCGCGGCGGGACGAACCGGGATCGGCTGTGTCAGGGGATCGATCCCTGCATTGCGACAAAACGAGGTGATCGCCGGGAAGCGTCGGGTGAAGTCGATCCCTCGGAGGTTCCGCGCATCGAGAAATACCCGATGTTCTGCGGCCATATGTCGCCAGACGGCGCGCGCGACGACATCGCGCGGCGCAAGCTCCGCGCCGGGCGTATCCGCCATGAAACGATCGCCGTTTTCGTCGATGAGAGTCGCACCTTCGCCGCGCACCGCTTCGCTGATCAGTTTCAGCGGGAAGGAGCCGGTATCGAGCGCCGTCGGATGAAACTGGATAAATTCAAGATCGGCCATGGTGGCGCCGGCGCGCGCCGCGAGCGCTAGTCCTTGCCCGCACGATCCCGCCGGATTGGTTCCGTGCAGAAATAATCCGCCGATGCCTCCGGTCGCGATGACGATGTGACCGGTGGCGTAAGCAACCAGATCACGCTCGGTCTGGCAGACGACCCCTCTCACCGTATTGTCCTCGACGATCAAACGCTGTGCGCTGGTGGCCTCGCATACAGTGATCGAAGGCGTCTCATAGACCTTGCGGACCAGGGTACGAATGATGTCGTGGCCGCTCGCATCACCTCCGGCATGGACAATCCGGCGGCGCGAGTGGGCTGCCTCAAGGCCAAGCGCGAGGTTGCCGTCGGTATCGCGATCAAAAACTACGCCGAGCTGCATAAGCCGCTCGATCGCAGCCGGCGCACCGGCGAGGATTGCCGCAGCAACGCGCTGGTCGCAAAGCCCGTCACCGGCGGCGAGGGTGTCGGCCAGATGCAGCGCTGCGTTGTCGTCCGGTCCGATGCTTGCGGCAATGCCGCCTTGTGCGAGGATACTCGATGTCTCGAGACCCAACGGCGCGCTGCTCAAAAGCAGCACCGGTCGCGGCGCCAGTGCGAGCGCTGTCATCAGGCCAGCAAGGCCGCCGCCGATAACGACCGCGGCGCCGTTGGTGTCATGCAGCGCGGTCATCCGACAGCTAGCATTCGCTCGACAGAGAGGCGTGCGCGCGCAGCGATGCCCGGGTCGATCGTGACCTCGTGCTGCATCGTCTCCAGCGCGTGGCGAATATTACCGAGCGTGATCCTCTTCATGTGCGGGCACAGATTGCAGGGACGAATGAATTCCAGGCCAGGATGATCAGCGGCGACATTGTCGCTCATCGAGCATTCCGTCAGGAGAACGACCCGAGGCGGCCGTCGGGTAGCGACATAGGAAGCCATGGCGGCGGTCGATCCGGCGAAATCGGCTTCCGCGACAACCTCCGGCGGGCATTCCGGATGTGCCAGCACGACCACGCCGGGGTAATCGTCGCGCAACTGCCGCACCTCGTCGGCGCTGAAGCGCTCGTGCACTTCGCAATGCCCGGTCCAGGCGATAATCTTGACGTGGGTTTCGGCAGCGATGTTCTTCGCCAGAAATTCGTCGGGCAGCATGATGACACGTTCGACGCCGAGGGACTCGACAACGGCCTTTGCATTGCCCGACGTGCAGCAGATGTCCGACTCGGCCTTCACCGCGGCCGAGGTGTTCACGTAAGTGACGATCGGAGTACCGGGATAGGTTTTTCGTAGAAGTCGCACATCTTCGGGCGTAATCGAGTCGGCGAGTGAGCAGCCGGCGCCAGTGTCAGGAATCAGGACCGTTTTTGACGGATTCAGCAGTTTGGCTGTTTCGGCCATGAAGTGCACCCCGGCGAGCACAATCACGTCGGCTTCCACCTCCGTTGCCTTGCGGGCCAGCGCGAGGCTGTCGCCAACGATATCGGCCACGCCGTGGAAGATCTCCGGCGTCTGATAGTTATGCGCAAGCACGACTGCGTTGCGGCGCTTCTTCAGCTCGATGATCGCATCAACGTCCTCGGCGAAAGCGGGCCATTCGATCCGGGGGATCGCGTGCCGCACTTTGGGATAGATTCGGGCCGATGGCCGCAGTTCCAAAACGGACGACATGACTATACTCCACTCGGACGCCTATTATACTGATGTTGAGTATAAGTGTTGTCAAGTCCCCAAGACGGGTAATTTGGTCCCGGCAATCGCACGCTCAGCCAACACGGCGCGGCGGAAACGGAAGAGTTTTGCTGGCCGTCCCCCGGTCTCCTGGCTGGTCTCGCCGGTATCCTCCACCAACTCCTGCTGCTCGATCAAACGACGAAAGTTCGGTTTATGCACAAGTTTTCCCGCCAGAGCTTCAACGCACCGTTGCAATTGCAGCAATGTGAACGTCTCGGGCATTAGTTCGAATACGACGGGGCGGTATTTGATCTTGGCGCGAAGTCTGGCGATGCCGGTCGCCAGAATCCGTCGATGGTCGAGGATCATGGGATCACCCGGCACGGACGCGGCCGTCGAAGCGGGCGGGCCATCGCCACGGAGGGCTTCCGGGATCAGTCGTGCCTCGTACATAAGCTCGTACCTTTGCAGGACGAGTTCCTCGTTCCAGATGTGGTCGTCCAACCCAAACAGCCTCGCCGCTCGCTGCCGGCGATTGCTTCGCGCTGTCCGGTCCGGTGCTTCTGCGATCCACGCCGCGAGGCCGGACCGCAGCGTTTTCTCCATCATTGGCGTACCGAGGCGATGGTCCTCCCAAGGGAAATAATCATACCAACTGCGCCAACTCGTTTCATATTGGTTGGACCCGGCCTGCTCGCGGGTGAGGCCGAGATAACTGATCGAGATGACGCGCTGGTCGGCGGCGCTGGTGCGATCCCGATCCGCGAAGGTGTAAAGCTGCTCGACATAGCCTAGCGGCAGCCCTGTCTGGCGTTCGACCCAAGCCCGCAATCCCGATTGCAGAGAGCGATGAGCCAGTTCGAACGGACCCGATGGCAACGCATTCTGATCCTGGATTGTCAGAACACGGGGGTCTCCGGCAGTCACCGCCACTAGGAGCGCAATGAGGTCCGCCGCAATTGCCTGTGGGGAGGCAGGAGACGCCGAGTGCACGGGCACCTTGGATTTGACAAGCGGATCACTCATCGCAAGCGGTCATCATCGAACGTGCTCATGCACTGAGATCGGGTGCGTCCGGTGCGGACATTAAAGAATGCTCATATGGGCAGTATTTCGCGGAACATTCAACAGGATGTCCCGGCTCATGAAATGCTGCTCCCTGCATCGGATATCGTGCCCCGCGTCGTGAGCGTTGCGTTAGACCTGATCGCAAGATAGTCATGCGGCCTGGATCACCCTCTCTCTGCCCTACGGCCAGCCATGATTCGTCACATCGTTTTATTCACTGCGAAAGACAAAGGCGATATCGACAAAATAATCGACGGCCTGTCGCCGCTTGCCACAATCCCGCACGCGCGCCGGCTCGAGGTGGCGCGCAACCGAAAGACCGATCAGCTCGGCAACGACATCGACGTCGTGGTTTATGGCGAGTTCGACAGCGAGGCGGAACTTGCAGCTTACAAGGCGCATGATCTCTACCAGGCATCGACGAAGCGGGTGCAGCCGCTTCGGGACATGCGATTTGCAGCCGATTACGATGTGCCGGCCGATTAGCTTGTAGCGGGACTGCCGCCGCTGGCGAGGTTAAGCGCAACACATGACGATGCACGGAATTTATACGAAAGATTTACAGTCGCTCGCGGACAGGGGGCGTCTCCGGACGTTGCGTGGGCGCGCGGGCATCGATCTCGCATCGAACGACTATCTCGGATTGGCTGAATCCGCGGAATTGCGACAAGCTGCTGCGGATGCGCTGGCCCGAGGAGTGCCGGTCGGGTCGGGTGGATCGCGTCTGTTGCGCGGCAATCATCCTGAACATGAAGCGCTGGAACGCGAAGCCGCAGCCTTCTTCGGCGCTGAATCGGCGCTCTATTTTGGCGGTGGCTACGTCGCCAACTTCGCCATCTTCTCGACCCTGCCGCAACGCGGTGATCTCGTCGTGCATGACGAGCTGATCCACGCCAGCGTCCATGACGGCGTTCGTCTTGGCCGCGCTGAATCCGTCGGCGCCCGGCATAACGATGCCGATGCGTTTGATGCGGCGATCGTGAAATGGCGCAAGGCCGGCGGCAAGGGGCGGCCCTGGTTGTCGGTCGAAAGCCTTTACAGCATGGACGGTGACAATCCGAACCTCGCTGACCTGTTGGCTGTCGCGGACCGGCACGAGGCAATGGTCGTGATCGACGAAGCCCACGCGACCGGCGTGCTCGGGCCGCAGGGGCGGGGGCTTGCCGCGCCGTTCGAAGGACGCGACAACGTCATCACGCTGCACACGTGCGGCAAGGCGCTCGGAACGTCGGGCGGCTTCATTCTTGCGCCGAAGATCATCCGCGACTTCCTGATCAATCGCGCGCGGCCGTTCATCTATGCCACCGCGCCTTCGCCTCTCACCGCCGCGGTAACGCGTTCAGCGCTCGAACTTTCTCACACCAATTCCGTGCGGCGTGAGCGCTTGGCGCATCTGGTGCAATTTGCCGGCAACGAACTGCGTCGGTGCTGCAATATCGAGCCATCCGGCTCGCAGATTATTCCGGTGATTGTCGGTGCCGATCAGGTGGCGGTGGAGCTGGCGGCCTCGTTGCAGCGCAGAGGCTTCGATATACGGGCGATCCGCCCGCCGACGGTTCCTGAAGGCACGGCGCGATTGCGCATCGCGTTGACGCTCCATGTCAACGAGACAATCGTCGCGGACTTGTTCGCGGCTTTGGCAGAAGACATGCGGTTGGCTGCGTGAGCGCGCGGATCGTCGTCAGCGGGACCGATACCGACGTCGGCAAGACGGTTTTCTCGGCTGCGCTTGCCGGGGCTCTCGACGGGTATTACTGGAAGCCGATCCAATCGGGACTGGACGAGGAAACCGACTCGCAAACCGTGTTGCGTCTGTCGGGACTCGCGCCCGAGCGCGTATTGCCGGAGGCCTATCGGTTGCGGACGCCGGCGTCTCCGCATTTCGCCGCCGAGCTAGACGGCGTAACTATCGAGCATCGGACGCTGGAGGTGCCGAGCGCGGATCGCCCCCTGGTGATTGAAGGCGCAGGTGGTTTGTTGGTGCCGCTGACGCGCAGCGTTACCTATCTTGATCTCATGGCGAGGTGGCGCCTGCCGGTGGTGCTCTGCGCCCGAACGGCTCTCGGCACCATCAACCACAGCCTGTTGTCCATCGAGGCGCTGCGGGCGCGCGACGTTACGATACTCGGCGTCAGCTTCATCGGAGAAGAGAACGTCGAAACCGAACGGATCATCGTCGATATGGGAAAGGTGAAACGTCTGGGCCGGTTGGGTTATGTCATGCCATTGGCCCCCGCTACCTTGCGTAAGGCTTTTGCCGACGGTTTTGATATCGGCGATTTTCTGAAGGCACCGGCCCGATGAAGCCGGCATCCCCAGTATGGCATCCGTTTACCCAACACGCGCTGCAGCCGGAGGCGATATCAATCGCCAGGGGCGAGGGCGCCTGGCTTGAAACCGTCGACGGCCGCCGCATCTTCGATGCGATTTCCTCGTGGTGGGTGGTGACGCACGGTCATCGTCATCCGCATATCGTGCGGGCGATCAAGGATCAGACCGACCGTCTCGATCAGGTGATCTTTGCCGGATTCACCCACGAACCGGCCGAAAGGCTCGCGCGACAGCTTGTTGCGATAACGCCGCGAGGACTCGACTACGTCTTCTTTTCCGACAGCGGCTCGACCTCGGTCGAAGTCGCGCTGAAAATGGCGCTCGGCTTCTGGCGGAACCGGGGTGAGCGGCGCAGCCGGATCCTCGCGCTGGAAGGAGCTTATCACGGCGACACCATCGGCGGGATGTCGGTGGGTGAACGAGGCGTTTTCAACGCGCCGTACGATCCGCTGTTGTTCGATGTGGAGCGGATTCCCTTTCCCTCCGAAGGTCGTGAGCAGGCCACGCTGGATACGATCACGATGGCGTGCCGGAACACCGGCGTCGCGGCGCTGATCGTGGAGCCCCTGATCCTTGGTGCCGGTGGCATGCTGATCTATCCGGCCTGGATTCTGGCGGAGATGAAGCGGATCTGTGAGGCTCACGGCGTTCTGTTCATTGCCGACGAAGTCATGACGGGGTGGGGTCGCACCGGAACGCTCTTCGCCTGCGAGCAGGCCGACGTGACGCCCGACATCGCCTGTTACTCCAAGGGCCTGACCGGCGGCTCGCTGCCGCTGGCGGTAACGCTGTGCCGCGCGGATATCTTCGATGCCCACTATTCAACGGATCGCAGCAAGACCTTTTTTCACTCCAGTTCCTACACCGCGAATCCGATCGCCTGCGCGGCCGCCTGCGCGAATCTGGAGATTTGGCAAAGCGAACCGGTGATGGAGCGCATCGCCGCCGTCACGCGCGCGCAAACCAGTGGTCTTGACCGCTTTCGCGAGGATCGGCGTTTTATCAACGTTCGTCAGATCGGAACCATCGCCGCGTTGGATGTCGTCGCGGATGACGCCGGCTATCTGGCCGGCATCGGGCCGCGGCTTTACGACGGCTTCTTGAGCCGCGGGTTGCTGGTCCGGCCGCTGGGCAACACGATCTATCTCATGCCGCCTTACTGCAGCACGCCGCACGAACTCGACAGCGTTTTTGACGCGATCGACGAGATTGCCGACGGGATCGGTTGACTATAGCGTTTTCGAGCGAGGCATATCCTCGGGCTTCCCCCGGGGATGGTGACCTGCTCGCGTGAAGAAAACGCGTTAAAACAAAAATCCAGAGCTTCGCTTCTGATTCAATCAGAAACGAAAATGCTCCAGGCGACATCGTTGCGGCGGCTGACGGCGGTCACCATCAGAAGATCGACCAGCCGTGGCTTCCTGCGACCGCTGCGAAGACGGTCGTCAGACTGAGCCCGAGCAGAATCCAGTGTGCCCGGTGCAGCCATGCAAAGGCCATGTCCGGCTGTTCGGTCGCCAGCCGATGAAAGGTGCGATGCAGGATCAAAGGCTCGCCAACGAACAGCACGAAAGTGAACAGCAGCCAAAGCCCCACCATGGCGTCCATCCACCAGAAGGCCGGCATCCGGAACCGATCCCAAAGGTCGAGCTGCCACGTCATGTAGAGGCCGCTCAAGCCGACGATGATGACGGACGCGCGCGCCTGCCAGATGAAACGCCGCTCGATCGCTTCGAACGCTTTCAGCCGGTCCGGCCCGAGATCGCCGCGCCGGAGCGCTGGCAAAGCCACCGTTGTCGCCATCGAAACGCCGCCGATCCAGACGACCACGGCAAGGACATGTAGCGCACGCGCAACGATGATATCATCCATGAAGTACCCGTAGTCTGGCAGCTTCGAGCCGCCGGGTTCAAACTGTAAGATAAGGCAGTTCGGCAGGAATTGCGCAAACGCAATTTACTGTCATTCTGCGCAGGGGCGCATTACTGTTCGCGAATGAATAAAATTCCGCCGCTGTCTCGCCAGGCCCCTTTCAAACTTCGAACTCTTTCGAGGCTTGCCGACGACAGCGCTGAATGACGTTCTTGCATCTGCTACTCTGCGCTCGTTTGCCCGTAACTGATGCGCATCGCGGAGGACGAGAACGGAAAGGAGATCGAGGCGACGGCCGTTTCCGGTCAACCGCCACGGTCGCAGGCTTGAGCCTGGCTCGCTACGCGCCGATCGCGGCGATCAGCCGGGCTGCGTGATCCTGGAGCACCTTGACGTCCTCCTGCTGGCTCTGGGGCGGCAGAAGCGGCACTCCCGATTTCATCGGTATGACGTGCATATGCAGGTGAAACACCACCTGTCCGCTGACGGCTTCGCTGAACTGCTGGATGATGGTGCCTTCGGCGTCGAAGGCCTTCATGGCCGCTACCGCGATCGTCTTGCTGCTTCGCGCGACTTCCGCCAGATCATCCGCTGAAATGTCGAAGATTCCGCGGGCAGGGGCCTTCGGGATCACCAGCGTGTGGCCCGGCGTGCGCGGCATGATGTCAAGGAACGCGAATGTATGCGCATTCTCGTAAACCTTGAAGCACGGCAGCTCGCCGCGAAGAATCTTCGCGAAAATATTCTGGTCGTCGTAGGCTGGCACTAGTCTCATTAAGTCTATCCCGGCTTGTTCAAGCTGCGTTTAGCCGCATTCTGCTCGGTAAATGCCGGCGCAACCGCTACCCTCGGATTTTGCCGCACTGGCCCTAGTCCCGATTGCGCGGCCGATCCATCAGCTTTGTCAGGCCAAGCCGCCTGATCCGCTCGCGCGTAAGTTGATCTCGTGCGCCTTCCTTGATCAGCAAGTCGATCAACTCCAGCCGCTTTGATTCATCCGTCGCCTCGGCGAGAAGGTCTCGATAGCGCTTGTAGTCGTATCCATCGTCCGATTCATCCATGGGAGGCCTTGTCGTC
The DNA here is from genome assembly GCF_002028545.1 of Nitrobacter vulgaris. GTDB lineage: Bacteria > Pseudomonadota > Alphaproteobacteria > Rhizobiales > Xanthobacteraceae > Nitrobacter > Nitrobacter vulgaris. The sequence goes on along the minus strand of NZ_MWPQ01000049.1, from coordinate 44,736 downwards.
TCCTCTTGCCCGTGAGCCCATACCTACGCGGAATCTTGCGATCGACGCGCTTGCACGCGGTGAGCGTTCCCTTGCACCAAGCAGTCAATTGCAGGGATGCGGGCGGCCATCCTGCCCTCGGTATGTGGCGGCGCCCTGGTTGCAATGCACGCTGATCGGTCCGTCGTAATAGGCGAAGGGTTGATCCGGCGTGACGGCAGGCCCGTAGTTGTGGAGGTAGATATCGGTCTCGGCCGAAGGATGGGTGTGATGGTGGTGCTTGTGGTGACGATGCCCCGCCCCTGCGGACGTTGAGATGGCCATCGAAACCACGACGGCAGCCAAAATCCTCGCCGGCAGAATATTGAAGAGAATCATCGGACCTATCTCCTGTGCTGCGGATAGAGCGTCGAATCCTGCGTACAGCTTATTGGAGATATCTGTAAAAGCAGAAAAGAGAAATTGTTGTGGGCTGGTTCCATGTTCGGGCCGGCCTCAGCCGCTGTCAATGCCCCAGGGGTTGAGGGCAGAGGAACTCTGGGCGGACTGGGATGACTCATCGCGCGCGACGGACGGGGCGGCTCGAACTGGATCTCCCGAGGGCGGTCCGGCAGGGGGCGTGCGAGCGCGGGACAACGCCGCTGGATAGTGGTATTCGACCTGCAATACGACAAATTCCCGGAAAGGACGCTCCCCGATGACGCTGCACACAGGACGACATACCCTTCAGATCCCAGGCCCCACCAATGTGCCTGACCGGGTGCTGCGCGCCATCGATATGCCCGTCCTGGATCATCGCGGTCCGGAGTTCGCAGTGTTGGGCCATGAGGTGCTGGCCGACGCCAAGCGGATTTTCCGCACCAAGCAGCCGGTCATCATCTATCCGTCGTCGGGCACCGGCGCCTGGGAAGCCGCGATCGTCAACACGTTGTCGCCGGGCGATAAAGTGCTGATGGCGGAGACCGGCCAGTTCGCGACGCTATGGCTTACCATGGCCAACAAGTTCAAGCTCGATGTCGATGTGTTGCCGACCGACTGGAGGCGCGGCGCCCCCCTGGACTTGATCGAGGAGCGGCTCAAGGCCGATCGGGAGCACAAGATCAAGGCCGTGATGATCGTGCACAACGAGACGTCCACGAGCTGCGTCACCCATCCCCTCGAGGTTCGCAAAACCCTCGACCGCGCCAAACATCCGGCGCTGCTGCTGGTCGACACTATCTCCGGCCTCGGCGCGCTGGAATATGAGCACGATGCCTGGGGTATCGACGTGTCGATCGCAGGTTCCCAAAAGGGCATGATGTTGCCGCCCGGTCTCGGTTTCAACGCGGTGTCTGAAAAGGCTCTGGCGGCCTCAAAGTCCAACACGTTGCCGCGCGCTTATTGGGACTGGCATCCGGTGATAGCCAACAATGTGGAGGGCTCGTTTCCCTACACGCCGGCCACCAATCTGCTTTACGGTCTGAAGGTCGCGATCGCCATGATGGAGGAGGAGGGTCTGGAGAATGTATGGGCTCGCCACAAGCGTCACGGCGCTGCGACGCGTGCTGCCGTGAAGGCGTGGGGGCTGGACCTCGTCTGTCAGGATCCGCATGCCTATTCGCCGGCGCTGACAGCCGTCATGATGCCTGACGGACACGACGCCGACGCGTTCCGCAAGGTGGTGCTCGACAATTTCGACATGTCGCTCGGTGCTGGCCTCAACAAGATCAAGGGCAAGGCTTTCCGCATTGGTCATCTCGGCCATCAGAACGACCTGATGTTGATGGGAGCCCTGGCAGGCATCGAGATGAGCCTAGACATCGCCAAGGTGCCGCATCGCGCGGGCGGCGTCGCTGCGGCGATGGAGGTGCTCAAAGGGCGCGAGGCTTCGCCGATGTTGAAAGCTGTCGTGGCCTGATTAGAATCACTTCGATCGTCGGGGCTCGCGACAACGCGGCGCTCCGACGATCTTTGAAGGAAGTAGCATAAACGAAGAGCGGGCACGTAGTCGCCCTCACGGCCGTCAACGGAGATACTCTCTACGTTCTCAAAGGCGGTATCGCTCCCACGACCGTTCACCCCTCCGCATCCTCCTCCTGAGTGAAGCCGAGATGTCCAAGGCTGACATTTGGCGGAGGAATGCATGGTCTTTTTTAGGCGGCCGCACAAACCATCCTGTCGGCAAATCCACAAACCAGTTTTGATTTCACTCATGAAAATTGGCTTCGTTCTGCCGGATTAGAGATTTTGCACTGCTCGTTTGCGCCTTGAAAAGGCACGCTTTTCGTATCGTTCGATCTTCCTCAATTCCTCGTTCAGCCGAATGCTGTCGTCAAGCGTTCGATCGCTTTTGAAAAAGCGATTGAATATTGTAGCTTTAACTTTCCTCACTTGCAGAAGGGTCAATTGCGCGTAGGCAGCTTCAACGCTGGCGAACGTGGGATCGTCCTGGTTCGTATCCTTCGAAAGAAGGCGCGCAAATCCCTCGATCTCCTGCCTGAATGGTGAGCCGGTGCGTGCCAATCCGTGCTGAAGTGCATTCTTCGCTGCCCGTGTTTTGCCAGCTTGAGAAATTGGTCCGGTGCTTCTTTGGGCATTTTTTCGATTCGCGGCGATCTGTCGGGCCGAGGCCATGGTGAGTTACTCCGCTGCCTCTTTGAATGCGCCCAATTCACCCTCAATGAGACGGGTTGTTGATTTTTTTAACTGTCGTGCAGCTAGCTCGTTACGACGTTCGATTTCCCGAAGCGCCATCAACCTTCGGATTTCGTACGACGCAATACGCTGCTCCACCATGTCGATCTCTGCCGCGCCTTTGCGGTAGGCGAGAGCCAACACCGTCGAAGGCGAATATCCTCGCGCCAGCAAATCCGCGTCGATTTCCTTACGGGCGGCCGGATCACCTAACCAGCGCTGAGCCTCACGGTCAGCGCCGAGAAACCGGTCCACTGTTGTCAGGCTTTCAATTGGCCCGCTGAGCTTTTTGTATGCCGTTTTCAACAGGTCTAGAACGACCTCCTTTTGGAAAAGTCTGATGATGTCAGCCAAAATCAAACGCTCGCGACGGATTTGCCAAGACAAATCCACGAAATCCTTCAGATAGAGTTTGTTGATAACATCAGGCTGGGACATCGAGCTGACGATGTTCTCATAGAACGCGTCGTAGTCTTCCTGCCTCTCGTCACCGACCAGCGGGGCATCACCCAGAAAGCGGTCAAGGTCTGAACGAAACTGTGACGATTTGACAATCGGTTTGGGCATCCCGTTTCCCAACCTTCGTGACGCGACATCCACGAATCAGAACAAGCTTATTCCCCTCCCTCCACTTGAAAAACTTGTCTGACTTGATCGAAGTCGGCATTTCTATTGTTCTCCACAGAGAATGTTAGGTCGCTCCATTTGGTCGCCGAGTTGGCTCAGGTTATCGACCAGAGGTCCTGTGCAGACACTGAAGCCTGACCTCCTTCATGATCTCAACAGAAGGCGTTAACGAGCAGCCTCATCTGGCCGGCACTACTTTGCCCAACCTCGCCTATGGGGCGTGCTCTTGGAGGTCTCTGTCACCCTAAGACGCGCGGTTGAGAAAGATCGGTAGCCCTCGCTTACCGGAGTAGATGGGACGATAGCGTTCAATGTTGTATGTGGTGGCGATGTCCAATTTGCGCGGTCCCAGCTTGGGGTCTGGGATCGGCACGAGGTCGTAGCGGCCCTCGACTAAAGCGGACATCAGGCCGGTCCTACCTTCCAGAACGGCATCGTAGGCCATGTTTCCGAAAGTCAGGGCGACAAGTTTGTCGATGAAATCCGGATCCCCAGATCGCAGATCATAGGTCAGGTCGGATACGATCGTCTCCTCGCCGGCGCGCCGCTTGATCTCGTCGGCAAGGGTTTCGGCGACGCTCGCCTTTTTGCGATGACCGTAGGGGTCAGGCTCGCCGTACTCCTGCATTCTATAGCCCTCCCACTCGGCACCCTCGCTGAGCACGACCAACGCATAGTTGCTTGGGTTGGCTCGCTTCTCCTCGAGGAGCAACTGGATCAGCCTGTCCAGATTGACCTTGTACTCCGGTACGACGCACCGGATTGAGGTCGCGTACGCGGTAAAGAGCGCCGAAAACCCGGCATCTCGGCCGAACACCCGGAAAATGCCAATGCGCTCATGCGAACCGATCGTGGTGCGCTGGCGCTGAATGGCATCGCTCGCTCGGGTGATCGCGGTCGAGAAGCCAATGCAATATTCGGTGTTGCGGACGTCGTTATCCATGGTCTTTGGGATGGCGATGATCTTGACGCCGAGCTTGTCGAGCCTGGCCGCATAACTGAGCGTGTCGTCTCCGCCAATGGCAATCAGGTGCTCGATGCCAAGTCCTGACAAGTTAGCGAGCACTTGGCCGGTCAGGTCCCAGGTCTTGGTTTCGCTGTCGCCGTTGTTGATGGAAAACGGAAGGTCAGTGCCAGCCAGATGGTCGGGCAACTTTTTCATTTTGGACGGATTGGTGCGACTCGAGTGCAGCACGGTGCCGCCGCGCCGGTCGATGGTGCGTGTGTTGTCGCGGCTCAACGGTATGAGATAGTGAGACCTGCTTGTCGGGTCCTCGAGGTTCAGATGCGTCAAGGCCTCCCAGCCACGGCGGAGACCCACGACCTCGACGTCGTTCTCACTGCCGCGATAGGCGACGGTCTTGATGACTGTGTTTAAACCGGGGACGTCGCCGCCGCCTGTGAGAATGCCAATGCGTTTTTTCCCCAAGTCCGCCTCCGATTAAATATGCACAGCCCATCGCGCATTACTTGGGCGCTTATCTCGTGAAAACGCTTTGAAGGGACGCGCTGTCTGGCTTCAAGCCTACATGAAAAGGCTCTTTCTGAGCCAGGGGCATTCCTTGTTGGCGGGAGCGCTAACCGATGGCGGTGTCGCGCCATACCACGCTGCCATGCCTCGGTATTGGCGATCTCGCAGTGACGTTGAGTTTTTTAACTACCTCGATGGTGCTGATCCGGCCATCCTGAACCGGCCGCTAACATGCTCCGGGGTCGGTTGACCTATTAGGGACAATCTTGGCTGCTGCCCTGCCAAGCAACTATCTTTCATTCGGGATTGAGCGCGGGTCGCGTCCGCATCGAACTTAGCGTTTCCTTCTCACTCAATTCCTTCTCGGCCTGTAAATAGAACTCCTTATCGCGGCCTTCAGGGCAGCCGGCCTGTTCCCATAGTTGGTAGGCGCGGATACTGATCTCCTTTTCGGTGGGTGGTTCGGGAGCTGCGGGAGCGGGCGGGGTAACGTGGTCTGTGCGCGACACCTCGGCTAAGGTCTTGCGCGCGAGCTCCGTCCCTATTTCCAACCCGAGTACGGCGGCCGATAGGCCGACTGCTGCGGTATCCTTCATGACTTCTTCGATCTCTTTTCGCATGGTAGTGGCCCGCCTTTCGATGGCCCGGCGTGGCCGGGCAGGTCTTTTATCGTGGCCGGGCAGGTCTTTTATAAAGACCGAGCGAGAGGGCTTAGTTCCTGAAAAGCACCCCGCTCCGAAGCAGCAGAAAGCGGTCTCGGTTCACGGAACAATCTCAGGCCCGACCCAGCCCACCGGCCAATCGGAGACGCCATCCTTGCCCAGGAAACTCCAAGTGCGCTCGCCGCCGACATAGCCGGCGAAGCGGGCCGGCACCCTTTCGTTTTCCCAAAGTTCGGCGTTGGGGTCGAAGGTGCGTATGACCAAATAGAATGCTCCGGCTCGAAGTCTATGATCCGTCATCATCACCACCTGATCTTCGAAGGCTTCGCTGGTGCGCATTCCGAATAGGGCACGGCCCCGCGGTGCTCCCGGGGGCAAGAGGCGCAGGGGCCGTGCGGGGTCCTTGGGGGAGAGGGCCCCGTGCGTAATATGTACGCCCGATCCATCTTTGTAAGCCCCTTCAACGAGCTTTGCCGCTGCAATCCCTCAGATGTGATGTCGCAAACTTCGGCCATGAAGGACGGCTCTACCCACGTCGCCTTCGGCTTCCTAAAAGGCTTCGTGAGTCGTGACTTCGGGCTGACGACCGTATCGAGCTGCTAGCGTATCCTGTAGGCGAGCTCGCCGCCTTCCTACCTTGCCGTGGTAGAGCGCGGCGACGCCCCGTGGGGTCCTTGACGAAACCGACGACTGGGAACGCGCCGCGCTTCGCGGTATCTTGAGCCAGCCCTCGTTGCGGTAATCGTAGGCCGCGGTAAGGCTTTTCGAGACAGTGCCCTCCGAGTTGAGCTTCGCGGCGTGTGCGTACATCTCCTCGCCGTTGCCCGTCAGGTGCTCACTGTAGAGCTCGGCGGTTTAGCCCAGTCGCCCGAACAGCTCCTTGAGATGCCGCTTGCGCTCAATCTGAGGAATAGCACAGGTCGTAGCCGTCGAGGTGGAGCAGGTCGCATGCGTAGTACTCGATGCGGCCTGTTTACTGCCCGCCAATTCTGCCCGAAGCTCAGAGAAGTTTGCGCGGCCGTCCTCGATGACGACCGCCTCGCCGTCAATGATGGTTGGGCCGGGAATATCGAGAGCGCGCGCAATCCCCGAGAAGCGCTTGGTCTAGTCGACGCCGTCGCGGGTAAAGACGGTCCTGCGGCCGCTGCTCGCCTGCAGCTGCACCCGGTAGCCGTCGTACTTTATCTCATTGAGCCACTGACCGCCCGGGGACGCCTTCGACTTAAGCGTGGCGAGCTGCGGCTTGATGAATCCTGGCATTCACGCAGGCTTCGCGCTTTCGGCCGGGATGCCGGGAGGCGTCGCACGCTTGGGCCACACGCGCTACTCAAAGAAAAAGCCCGCCGCGGCCATTAGCGCGGGCGGGCAAGGTCACGTCTAATCGCCGGGGCGGACAACGCTCAGGCTGCCTCTCTGTTCCGATTATTTCGGCACCTGCAATTCGGGAGAGTCCGCCCATCTCTCAATGCGCGGACCTTTGCTTGTCTTATTCAAAAGCCGAATGGGGGACGCGGAAGCCTACGGTTTTTCCGGACGAAAGCATCACTCACGTGATGGACCTTACGACGCACGTGACACTTGCCGGTTACTCGGCAATAAGCTAGCCGGTATCGTCAACATCGGTGACGTAGTCAATTATCGGCTGCAGGAGCTGGAACTTGAGACGAACGTCCGCCGTGATGCCTAAAACGAAGAGCAGCCGGGCTGTTGGTGTCGGTTACGTTGGTTGAGCGTCCAGCTTCTGTTTGAGTTCATCGATCAATTCTTGATCGTCGGTCTGAACGCGAAGATATCCGTTCCAAGTTATTGGACCGTATTTAGTGTGTTCGCTCGCGATCTGATTTTTCAACGACGGGAATAACTCCCTATGGCGAGGCGGAATGAGAAGGTTCATGTCGTATCTCCACGTATGAGAATGGTTCCTGATGTAGACAACTGAGATTGTTCTGCCCACTTCACGGGGCTGCGCAAACGGACGCCTCCAAGGAATTCTTTCGAGGACCGAACCTGGTCAGCTGGCGACCGCGATCCGCTTGTCGAAGCCATTCGGAAGTTCAATGTCAACTTCGAGGGTAGACACGGTTTCCCCTCTGTCCATTCGGACAACTACCTTTTTCGGATCCAGCGCGACGTGTCGCGACACCACAGCGAGAATCTCATCGCGCAAAACTTCAAGTACATCGGGCTGGCTGCGTAGCTCGCGCTCGTGGGCCAGGAGAATTTGCAATCTTTCCTTAGCAACCGGTGCAGAACCAGAGCGGCGGCGAATAAATTGGAGAAGGTTCAGACTCATGCTGCCCTCCGTCCAAGTAGCCGGTCCATAAAGCGTCTGCGTTGCTCAGTCGGCACCATCATAGCGATCGTCTCGCCGTTGAGGCGCCGGGCTGCGTCTGTGTAGGCTCGCGCGGGCATGCTCGCAGCGTCATTCAACGTGACTGGAGAGCCGACGTTCGACGCTCGCAGGACATCCTGGCTTTCAGGAATAATCCCAAGAAGCGGAATCGCGAGGATCTCAAGAATGTCGTCGATGCTGAGCATTTCGCCGCGTGCCGCTCGCCCCATGTCATAGCGGGTGATCAAGACGTGCTTCTTCATCTGTTCGCCCGCCTCCGCTTTGACAGTCTTGGAATCAAGCATGCCGATGATGCGGTCGGCATCGCGAACAGACGAGACTTCAGGGTTGGTAACGACAATGGCTTCATCTGCGTAGCGCATCGCCAGCGTTGCACCACGTTCGATGCCGGCGGGACTGTCGCAAATCACCCAATCGAACTTCGTTCGCAAATCGGCGATAATGTCGCGAACGCCGTCGTCCGTCAGGGCATCCTTATCCCTCGTCTGCGACGCAGGAAGTAACCAGAGGCTTTCGAGTCGCTTGTCGCGGATGAGGGCTTGCGAGAGCTTTGCAACACCCTGCGCCACATTGACGAGGTCGAAGACAACACGGCGCTCCGCTCCCATGATAAGATCCAGGTTACGGAGACCGACGTCGAAATCGACGACGACGACTTTCTGTCCCTCCCGCGCAAGCGCTGCACCAAGCGCGGCCGTGGACGTGGTTTTGCCAACGCCCCCCTTGCCTGATGTCACGACCAAGACTTTGGCCATCATGGCCTCCTTTGTATGTTAATTGAGCGGCGTTATTCTTATGATGTCGCCGTCCAGCCACGCTTGCGCGGCTCGACGACGCATCGTTTCACCGATATCTTCTGCTGTCTGGTAGTAGCCGTCGATGGCAACAAGTTCTGCCTCGATCTTCTGGCAGAAGATCCGGGCGGCCGAATTTCCGTTAATGCCGGCCATCGCCCGTCCTCGGAGCGTCCCGTAAACGTGGATGGAGCCTCCGGCGACGATCTCGGCGCCGGAGCCAACAGAGCCCAGCACAGTGATGTCGCCTTCGGTAAACACGATGCGCTGCCCTGATCGAACAGGACACTGGAGCAGCAGCGACGGGGTCGGCGGCGGCTGGTCATCCACTTTCTTGGGCTCGACCTGCTGCTCGACCACACAACCACGTCCGCCGCTCAATACGGGCGGCAAGCCTGCATCCAACCCTGTGGGCTCCACGCCTTCGAGACCAAGAACGCGGATGCCGCGGCTTTCAAGGTTTGAAACCAAGTGCGCGATACCGTGCGAGCTCAGATCGACTGCGGAAAGATCGAGTACTATCGGACGTCCGGCGAAGAAGCCGGATGAACGGGCCAGGGTCGCGTCGATCTCCCCAAGCCAGTCCACGATCGGCATGAACGGCGAGAAGACAAACGCGATGTAAGACCGGCCACGGAGCCGCATCACCTGGCGTTGTGGCTCGACTTTTGAGTCCATGAATGACGGCTTTCCGTGCGTGAATGGTTTACCATTGCTTAATTTTTAGATTGAGCACGGTTGGTTAATGACCAGTTAACGAGCCATGTTTTGGTGGCACAATGTTAAGAAACTCGTATTGATGCGCTGGAACGGTGATTCCGTTGCGCAGGACCTACCGCGAATTCGAAGTCCATGGCGCGCTCACACAGGTGCGGCCGCTTCTGCAGTAGACAAGGTCAAGGAAATGGCTGGGCGAGGCCGCCGAGCGTTATGGGGGCTCGGCAAAATCAGAGGCTGGGCGCCCCTAGCGATGAACGAAATCTAGGGTGCAAGCGTCCGAGCGACCCGAAAACCAAGATACCTAAGCCGATAGTCGGAGGTGAACCAATAACGGCTCGCCGAGCGGAGGAAGGCAGGAGCGAGGAGAAAGGACCCGCCGCGCACGACACGATGATAGCAATCGCCGCCCTTGATCCAAGCCGAGCCATCTGTCGGCGAACCGTTGTATGTGTCGTGGTAGCAATCCTCCGTCCACTCCCGGACATTTCCTACCATGTCATAGAGACCGAACCCGTTCGGCGGAAACGATCCTACCGGCGCGGTTTGCTTGGCATCCCATTGACTGCCACAGGAGTGGCAGTTGGCGTTGTTCGTGCCCACGGTGTCGCCCCAAGGATAGACCGTCTGTGTCCCAGCGCGCATCGCATACTCATATTCGGACCCCGAGAGCAGCCGATACGACTTGCCGGTTTTCTTCGATAACCATGTGACGTAAGACTGGGCATCGTCCCAGGAAACGTTGACAACCGGGCGGCGGCCACGGCCCCAGCCTTCATCGGAGGGCTTGTAGCCATTGCAGCCGCCCTCGGCGACACAGGCATCCCATTCGTCGAAGGTCACCTCAGACTGGCCAACTGCAAACGGTCGAGCAATGGTGACCAGGTGTTGCGGGCCTTCCTCGGCGGAGTGCCCCGGCTCGCTTGTGGGCGACCCCATCTCGAAGCTTCCGGCCGGCACCACCACCATCTCGGGGCAATTCGCACAATCCTTAAACACGTCCTTGGCCTTCAGCGACTGCTCCTGTGTCGATGGTTGCGCCATCTCCTGAGCGGACGCCGGCGTCATCTGGGCGATGATTGCGGCGCTAAGCGCGCATAGCCTCACTAACGATGTCAGACCTGGCGCAGCGCGCCACCAAGAGCCGATGAGTTCCTGGAGCTCAGTGATGAAAAACATGACAATACATCCGTCGGCGATGGCAGGAGGCGGAGCGAAGACAGAGAAAAGGTCACGAGCTCCAAAATGTCCCACTAAGCATCATTGAGGCGAGCTTCGGTCGGTTACGCGCCGCTTGCTGTTTGAATCTTTTGAGCCGCACTCGGTTGTTCCAAGGACGGTTTTGTGTCCCTGAAGCCAACCCTCGAAAACACGATGTAGAATGCGGCGACGTTCATGAATGCCCAGATCGCAAAGCCCAGGGTGTATTCGCCCAGAAGTTGCTTGCTAGTGGCCAGCATCATCGTCATGGCGAAGCCACAGGCGGCGCCGGCGGCCTTGGCGAGCCCGCTGACCGCACCGACATGCACAAAGTACATTGGGATTAGCTTGATGACGGCCGCGGCGGCGGCACCGGACAGTAGCGCAAGCCCATACATGGCAAACAGCTGGATCGGCAGCGAGATCTGCAAGGCCATCAGCACGGCCAGAACGACCATAATACCGAACAACCAGCTCAGGATTCGAAACGGATCCGACCGATCGGCCAGCCAGCCACCCAGAGGCCGGGTAGCTGCGACACAGACCACCAATGGCGGAGTATAAACCATGGAGGCCCGGATGGCATCCACATGCCATTGGTCAAGCAAATAGACCGACATGGCCGACGCGAAGAAGGTGAGGGTGCCAAACGAGACCCAGTAAAGGTACGTCACCAGCCACACCACCGCGCCTGAACGGTATACGGCGAAGATGTCACGCAGCGACGTTTTCTTGAGCTTCCTGTTCGGCGGATCGGACGTAAAGAACCAATAGACCAAGGCCATCAAGAATGTAGCACTAGCGAAGATTGGGAATATCAGGCGCCAGCCATCGGGGCCGGTCAGAACACGGGTAATCAGAAAAGTAACGGTCACCATGCCGACGGTAATGCCGACATTGCCCATACCAAAGAGACCAAGGGCTGTCCCCTGCTTCGATTTGGGGTACCAAGATGAAACATGAGCGTTGCCGACGACGAAGCTCGCGCCCCCCAGTCCGAGCAGCGTGCCCACAATCAGAAAAGTGTAATAGCCCTGGGCAAAGTATCCGAAAAGAAGAGGAAGGGTGAGAGTGAGAAGCAGAAGCGTGAAAACGCTCCGACCGCCGAACTTGTCACTCAAGATACCGAGCGGAATGCTGACCGCCGCCGCGAAGAAAGGCTCCATTGCTGTCAGGACAAGCACCTGGGTCGCGCTGAAATCGTACCACTTGATTAAGAATGGGGCGAGCGCGGCAAACATTCCCCAAACCGCGAAACCGAGCGCAAATGCCAGGGACGAAATCCACAAAACCCTGGAGTTGCCCGAGGGCTGGAGCGTCACATCAGCTGCGATGACCGGATTTTTCACGACATCTCCCAACAAAGAGACAGCGCTTGCAGGAGCATCCAGCTCCACGTCCGGCCACACACTGTGACCATCAAGTAACGCTCCCTGCAAGTGACAAGCGGTCTTGAACTATCCTGCAGAGTATCCCCGGGCGACTTTCGCGTCTATCGATTTCCGAAGGGCAACGATCGATCGGCTGCTGCGGGCCAAAGCGGATCCGCCGTCCCGCTGGATCCACGCCTATATCAACCACAGCGATGCACGATCGAGTCCGCGCCCCTTCCATGACTGTCAGTCCAAAGCTTTGTGGCGATTTCCAGCGGATCAATCGACATCGATGCCCACCACGATTCCTCGCGGCCGGTTTGGTGATTTTCGCGATGGTGGGTGCGGCATAAGGGGACGACAAATTCGTCGCTCGATTTGCGCCCCATGGCGCGTGATTGCGCGAAGCGGAGATGATGCGCGTCGGACGGCGCCCGACCGCAAATCAGGCACGGCTGGGACGCAACGAACCGGAGGTGCTGCTTGTCGCGCTTGCGACGAGGCTCGCCAAAGGTCAATACGCTCTTGTCGATTTTTGCGGGTGTTCCCATCGTTGGCGCGTTTGAGGCAGCTTGTGGCCGCAAGTCCAGCTCGCTGGAAAGGACAGCGGTTTTGGCCCGTCGGCGGCGACGCTTGGGTGCGACGACAGGGGCAATGACGGTTTTGTCGCCTGCATTGGGGGCAGAATTGGAGCGCGTCTGGACCAAGTCGAAGGCTGCCATTCTCATGCTGAACGCCGCCTCGATTTGTTTGGCATCCTCCGGCGGAAGAAGATTTTTAGTTTTGAGAATGCTGGCCGCTCGCGCTTCCAGTTGTTCCAGGGTTGAAAGCGCCTCGATTTCAGCGAGAAGGTCCGTTCGGGTTGCTTCGACGTCTGCGGTGCTGTTCACCGGAGATTCGGAAGGTCGGCTTCCGGGGGAAGGTTCATTTGCTGCACCGGCCGGGGATTGCTGGACATCCGTCGCGTTTGCCTGGGGGTTGAACTCCGGACCATCGAGATCATCGTCACCGGCAATGCCGACCAACGTGAATAAGGCGTAGCGCCGTGCGTATGTGAGTGCAGCTCCCATGCGCCGTGGTGCCGAAATCTCCGAGAGCCGGCAAATCGGCCAGTTCGAGGATATCCATTCACCGGAGGTGTGGATCAATAAGGTGGTGAGATTGACGAGACCGTTGGTCGCGTCGATCTCTGTGGTTTGGGTGACGGCAATCTGCTGTCCGCCTAGCGCTTTCCGGATAATTTCCAGACCCCCGGACAAAGGTGCGTAGCGGAAATTCTTCGGGCTTTCGTGACTATTGGCGGGATAAACCGAGCCCAGCATTGATTTTGCCGGGTTCGAGAGTTCGATCTGCGCTTTTGCCAACGCTGTCGCGATCGCTGCGACGGTTTCACTGGACCTGCGCATACGACGCCTCCTGGTCAAGGAGGTCAAAGGTGACAGCTCCGGATTTTGAACGTTTGGCTCGGATGCCATGGCCCATGGCTTCTTTGGAATCCATCGGCATGAGTGTCTTCAGCTCAGTTTTTGCCCGCTCGTGATCGAGATGGGCGCTGCGGGTTTGACGGTAGAGCGCGGCGAACTCGGCCCAGGCATTGGACACATTCATGTCCACGATTCGAATGGCCTCAATCCGAGGTTTCGGGGGCTCCCCTTCGAATAGGACGGGCGGCTGGCCGGTTTTTACGGCATGCCAAAACACCTTTTCCACGGCGATGAGCACGGTCTGATAGATCGGATCGGCTTCGACCGAAATCTCGACCCACTTTCCTCCGCCACTGATGATGGAAAGCACGGACTTTTCCGTGTTGGCCACCAGCATGTTGTGTTGCAACTGAGCCATGTGCTTGGCAGCCGCAGCTTCCTCCGAAAACGACCACGGCAGCATAAATTTGGCCTCGAAAACGGCTCCGGTTTCCTTGACGAGGCCGTCCAGTGTCGCTGCCATCCATGGGATGGAGCGGTGGAAGAGGCGGTTCTGAACGCCAACGACCCGCTGCCCGGCGTTACGCTCGTACCAGTGCCGGTTCAATTCCTCGGTGACGACCCCGAGTTGAACGATGAGCTCTCCCGAGAGGTCGGGACTGGCCGTCTCGCCACGCTTTTCCTTCCAAAGCTGCAGCAGGGCTTTCTCATCTTTGCCCATGATGATGCGGGCATCGGAGCCGCCAAGAAAGTGTCGTCGATCTTGATTAAGCAATTGGTTTTTCTTTGTAATATTCACCTCTGTTGTCCTCCAACACGAAATTTGAGATAAGCTTCAGCACAAGATAACTCAACATTTTATGTTGAATCATGTTGTACTGGTTTAGTCAAGAATGAAGTTTTATGCTATCACGCCGGGGCAATGCCGGGCTGCGCGCGCGCTGCTTGACCTCACCCAGCCGCAACTCGCCGATCTCGCGGGGCTAGGGTTGTCAACGATTGTGGATTTCGAAAAATCCCGCAGGGACATTTCTCAGGACGCGGCCGTGGCAATTCAGCGAGCGCTCGAAGATGCTGGAGTTAAGTTTATTGCTAAGAATGGAGCTGGGCCTGGCGTGCGTCTTTTGAAGTGAGCACCACAGCGGTCCTTTTGTGGAATGCCGGTGTCGGGAAAGCCGATGTGGGTTCCGGAAAACCGGCGCTGTGGAGGAGGGACGCGGAGGCCCCCGAGGCTTTGCATCACGCCTTAGCCGCGCAATCGATCGCTCCGCCCTTGGCCAGTCCGGACCTGGGAACAAATCGAGGCCAGTAGGGAAAGGGCGATGATCGTTTGCCAGCCGTCGGATTTCCATGATCCCGGCACACAACCGTTTCATCCCACAGTCCAAAAGCTGCCGGTGCTTTGGGCTAGTGGCACGAAATCACGCGGCGGTGGCGACCATTGAAGACGGCTTGCGGCCATTCGAAACCATTCCGGCGGCCGAGCCGACGTAAATCCAGCCTTCGACCTAATCGGAGAGGTGCGAATTGAGCAGGGAGTCAAAGAGATGTTCTGGCTGATCACGATGATTCCGAGCCAGCACATCCACCCATTTCCGTGAACATCAGGAAATGGGTGATCCACATCGCATATAGCAGGATCAACCCGTTCACGCCCCACTCGATCGCGAATAGAGCGTCTGGTTGTGCGGGTTGGCGACGATTTGTTCGTCGATCACGGTTCTGCCAACGGCTTCACGCTCGAACAGATTTCGTATCGAGCCGCCGTGACCGATCAGCGGGCGCTGCGGATGATTGGAGCGCTTTGGACCAGTATTCGAGGCGAAGGCCTACGGAAGTTGGTTGGCTGTTGCGGAGTGAATACTCTTGCTGGAGCCCCTCAAAACGGGGTCGCAGATTCGGAGCGAAGGACCAGGCGAGTGCAGCGATAACGACCAGAGCGAGATAAAGAATGAGTGCACGGCGACATGCCATGTAACGCAACGTCGAAATCTGCAAAGAACGGGCAGGGAGACGAGAGGTGTCCGGGATGAAGCATGAGTGCGATATTGAGAAAGAAGCGGCACCAAGAAAACGAGTCTCGGGGAGGTGTACGGTCGCTGTTTCTGCCACATGATAACCGCGAGCGCCGCGGGAGCCTTGCTCGGCCACGAAGAAGCCGTTACGCCTTAAGGAGTCGAAGGGAGGTTCTGGGCGGGGTAAATGACCCCTCTAATATGGCGGCGAGCGTTCCAAGATACATATCGATTTGTATTTGTGATTGTCTTGAATATAAGCACATTTCAACATTGTAGGCGTGGAAGTGAAGGGTTTATGATGAGGATTGGAAGGTGCGAGGTTTGCGGCGGCTCGAACCTGCGGAAAGCGCTAGACCTAGGAAGCCATCCTCTCTGCGATGACCTCGTTCCCGTCGGCGATTTCCGCGTTCCTGACAACCATCCCATCGACATTGCTTTCTGCCCGATCTGCAAGACCGCGCATCAGTCGTTTCAGGTTCCGAAGCAACTCCTGTTTCCCGACTCCTACCACTATCGCGCACGAAATACCGCCGACGTGTTGAACGGCATGCGCCAATTGGTTGAACGCTGCGAGCAACAAATCATCTCGCTGAACGACCTGCTGGTCCTCGACGTCGGCTGCAACGACGGCAGCCTACTGTCAATTTTCAAGCAGCATGGCGCGAAGACCATCGGCGTCGAGCCGACCGATGCTGCCGCCGATGCAAGGGCGGCGGGTCATGAAGTCTATCAGGATTATTTTGCACCAGAACTCGCCAAGACCATCGTCGCGACCCGCGGCCAGCCAGACATCATCACATTCACCAATGTTTTTGCACATATCGAGGATCTGTCGAGCCTGCTTGCGGCGGTCCGCAGCTTAATGTCGCCCAAGACATTGCTTGTTATCGAGAATCACTATCTCGGCGCCGTTCTGGATCGCTATCAGTTCGATACGTTCTATCACGAGCATCCGCGTACCTATAGCCTGACTTCGTTCCGGTATATCGCAGAAACGCTCGGAGTCAGCATCGTGGCGGCAGAATTTCCGGCGCGGTATGGCGGCAATATCCGGGTGATTATGCAACAGCAACTCGATGCCGAGCGCGAGGCGCCCGAACTTGCCGGATTGTATGCAACGGAAGATAGATTTGAACGGCGCTTGTATGACATGGGACGCCGGATACCGGCGTGGCAGAGCGCGAAGCGTGCGAGCATCGCCGCGGCGGTCTCCCGGCACGGTCTGCTTGTGGGTAAGGCATTTCCCGGGCGGGCTGCGATCCTCGTCAAGTTGCTCGAGCTCGACGAAACGATGGTCGCGGCGGTCTACGAAAAGCCCGGCTCCATGAAGATTGGGCACTACGTTCCGGGGACGCGCATTCCTATCCTGTCCGACGACGACTTCGCCGCGCGGTGTAATCCGGATGCCCCGCTGTTGAATCTGGCCTGGCACATCTCGGCGGAGATAGAAGGCTATATGCGCAAGCAGGGATATCAGGGACCCATTATCGATATTTTCTCCGCGGAAGAATTCGAGCGCGCGACTTAGCCGCCGCGATAACTGGACATGCGATCTTGACCAATACCGTAACACTGAGCGAGGCGACTGGTTTCGCGAGAGCGGAGACTTGCGCTAGGCCGCTCATTTCGATCGTCGTGCCGGTGTTCAATGAACAGGATAATATCGACAAGACCTATGCCGAATTGAAGCGTGTTGCCGCGGGACTCGACGACTACCGGTTCGAATTTCTCTTTACCGACAACTATTCAACTGATCTGACTTTTGCAAAGCTGTCTCAGATCGCCGCGCACGACCCCGAGGTACGCGTGGTGCGTTTTGCGCGAAATTTCGGTTTCCAGAAATCGGTGCTGACCGGATACCGGCTGGCGCGCGGCGCTGCGGCAATCCAGATCGATGCGGACCTTCAGGACCCGCCGTCGATGTTCGGGCCGTTTCTCAAGAAATGGAGGGATGGCTACGACGTCGTCGTCGGCGTTCGGCGGAACCGGAAAGAGAGCCTGCTTCTGCGCCGTGGCCGGCGCGCCTACTATCGCCTCTTGCGTCGTCTTGACGGCCCCCATCTGATTCTCGACGCCGGCGATTTCCGGCTGATCGATCGCTCCGTAATCGAGCGGCTTCGCCCGATACACGAACCGCACATGTATCTGCGCGGGCTGATATCATCGCTGGCGCGGCGCCAGATCGGAATCCCTTTCGATCGCTCCGAGCGCCTTCACAATGAAAGCAAGTTCAAGTTTCGCAGCCTGCTGCGGCTCGCGATGGACGGTATCCTGGCTCATTCGAGTCTGCCTCTGCGCATCTCGTTCTACATCGGCATGTTTATTGCGCTCGCCGCCGTTTTGCTGGCGACCTTTTATCTGGTGCTGCATCTGGTTTCCGCAGAGGCCACTCCACGAGGCTTCACCACGACGCAGATCCTCATATTGTTCGGCATCGGCCTGAACAGCCTCTTCCTTGGGGTGCTCGGCATTTATGTGGGGCGCATTTACGACCAGGTGCGTATGCGCCCGCCGACGATCATCGCCGACCTTGTGAATTTTGACCGGCCGATCGAAAAGATCGAGAAGGATTTGCTGCGGTGGTCGGACCAGCAAACATGAGGCTGATCGATCGCGGATTCTGGAAGGGTAAGCGCGTGTTCGTGACCGGGCACATGGGCTTCAAGGGGGCGTGGCTCTGTTCGCTCCTGGCCCACATGGGCGCTGAAAGCATCGGGTTCGGTCGAGACGAACGTGAGCGCTTGCTTTATAGGGAGCTGAATCTCGCTGGCCATTCCCATCATCTCGGTGACGTCAATGATTTGCCCGCTCTGACGGCGGCGTTGTCGGGCTCCCGCGCCGACATCGTTTTTCACCTCGCGGCTCAGCCCATCGTTCTGGCGTCATATGTCGATCCGGTGGGTACGTTCGAAACCAATGTGATGGGAACGGTGCGGGTGCTGGAAGCCGCGCGGCAAGCGCTGGACCTCAAGGCCATCGTCGTGGTGACCAGCGACAAGGTGTATCGCAACAACGAATGGGCCTGGGGTTACCGCGAGCATGATGCGTTGGGCGGAGCCGACCCGTACAGCGCCTCCAAGGCTGCGGCCGAGATAGCGACGGAGGCCATGGTCAGCTCGTTCTTTGCTGGCGACAGCGCTCCGCGGGCCGCAACGGCGCGCGCCGGCAATGTCATCGGCGGAGGCGACTGGGCCGAGTACCGTCTGCTTCCAGACGCAGCGCGGGCAATCTCGGCCGGACAGCCGCTGTTCGCTCGCCACCCGCGATCGATGCGTCCGTGGCAGCACGTTCTCGATCCCCTGGCTGGATATTTGATGCTCGCCGAGTCCCTGGCCGGCAGAAGAACTGCGCGCACGTCCTGGAACTTCGGCCCGGCGCAGGAGGATGCCATGACGGTCCAGGAGGTTGCCGACCTCTTCGTCGCCGCGTGGGGAGGCGGAGCGGCATGGACGGCGGCTCCGGAGTCAGCCGACGCAAAGCATGAGGCGGGAAAGCTCACGATAGATTCGTCGCTGGCGCGTCGCGAACTTGGATGGCATCCCCGCTGGAGATCGGATGAAGCGATCAGGCGTACGGCCGCATGGTATCGGGACCACGCGGCGGGTATGCACGCCTCAGTCCTTGTCGAGCGCGATATATCCGATTTCTTTAAAGTGTAACGGATGGCGCTTCGGGCGCGTTGCGGAGAATTGGCGTCGCGCTCGGAGATAGGGAGGCCTGCCGGTTGCTCGGCCTGGCGCGGCGTGCTGGGTTTATTGCCCGGCCGGGAAAAGCGGACCATAATGACCGCCACATCAAATATTGGGCGAATGGAATGAAAGTCGTCATCTTGGCAGGAGGACTGGGGACGCGCTTGTCCGAAGCGACACAACTCCTGCCAAAACCGCTGGTCGAAGTTGGTGACCGTCCGATCATCTGGCATATCATGAAAATGTATGCGGCTGCCGGCTTTGATGAATTCGTCGTTTGCTGCGGCTACAAGAGCCATATGCTCAAGTCCTATTTCGTCAATTACTTTGTCGAGAACTACGACGTCACCGTGCATCTTGGAGAAAACCGCGTCGATTTTCACGGCGATGCCAGCGAGCGCTGGACGGTCACGCTCGTAAATACCGGACTGACCACCATGACGGGCGGGCGCATCAAGCGCATTGCGCCCTTCGTCGGCAACGAGACATACTGCCTGACCTATGGCGACGGCGTTTCCGATGTAAACATTCGCGCGCTGGTGGATTTTCACCGCTCGCATGGTCGTTTGGCGACGGTGACCGCCGTTCCGTCGCCGGGCCGGTTCGGTATCCTTGATATCGACGAGACCTCCGAAACCGTGACCCGTTTTCATGAGAAGCCGGACGGCGAGATGGGATGGATCAACGGCGGCTTTTTCGTCGTCGAGCCATCCGTGGTTGATTACATCGACGATGACGACACGACATGGGAGAGGGAGCCGCTCGAGCGGCTTTCGCGGGACGGTGCGCTCGCCGCTTATCGGCATCGCGGCTTCTGGCGACCGATGGATACGCTGCGCGATCAGCGCGAACTGGAGGCGTTGTGGAATTCGGGCAGGGCGCCCTGGAAGTGCTGGTAGCCATGTCCGTGCAACCAACCAAACCCGCTACAGATCGCGTGGATATGGCTACCTCGCTGCTGCGCTCAGTGTTGCCGCCGTCGCTGCACCGGGTGGCCCGCTTCGGACTGTCCGGCGCTGTGGCGACGCTGGTCTATTTCCTGCTCACAAACGTGCTGGTCCTAGCGGTTGGACTGCCGCCGACGGCCGCTTCGGTTTGCGCGTATCTGCTGTCGCTCGGTGTGTCCTATCTCTTGCAGAGTCGTTTCACTTTTCGAACAAATACGGATTCGCTCGATCAGATGACGCGCTTCGTCATCACGTCGTTGGCCGGTTTCTTGATTGCCTGGTGCGTCATGGCGATCACGGTCGACGTGCTGGCCTGGCCGTATTTCATTGGCGCGGCTGCCATCTGTGTTCTTATTCCGGTCGCGAATTTCTTCATATTTCGTGGCTGGGTCTTCGCGACGCACAAGACCGAGGACGCATCGCCTTCAGCCCGGGACCCATGATGAGCGAAAGTGACCGACGGCAGATAACGCAGGCGCAGGTGGCGAAGGATTTCGACGATGTCGCCGGCGACTATGAAGACAAAATCAACGCGGCGCTCTCGTTCGGCGGCCGCGAGCATGCGTTCTATATCGACGTCAAGCGCGAGCATATCCTGCGGTTAGCGCGCGATCATTTCACCGATATCGGCAGCATTGACGTGCTTGATCTTGGTTGCGGGCTCGGCGCGTATCATGCCGGGCTTGAGGGAAAGTTCGGCGAGTTGCACGGCATCGACGTATCTGCCTACAGCGTCGAACTGGCGGCCAGGCGCCATCCCTTCGTGCGCTATGCGACTTTCGACGGCGAACGATTGCCCTATGCCGACGGCGAGTTCTCGCTCGCATTTACCGTATGTGTGATGCACCATGTGCCGCCTCCGCAATGGGCGGCGTTCGTCGCCGAGATGCGCCGCGTCATCAAGCCGGGCGGGCTGGCGCTGGTGTTCGAACACAATCCCTACAATCCTGCGACGCAGTATATCGTGAAGACCTGCGAGATCGACAAGGACGCGGTATTGTTGCGGCCAGGCAGGTTGCGCCGGCTCTTTGCGCGAGCGGGATTCGACGACGTTCACACGCGGACGATCATTTCGGTGCCTCCTGCCGGCCCCTTCTTGACGGGTCTCGACTCCCTGTTAGGTCACCTTCCGTTCGGGGCGCAATATTATCTGAGCGCTCGGAAACCGTCCTGATTCAAAGGCAATTGCTGGTTGATATGCCTTCCGACCTTGCAGCTTTCTGGCAAATGGCGGCAACCGATCTGCCGGTGATTATCGTTGGCGGCGGCCGTTGGGGACGGACATGGGCATCGGTAGTTGCGGCTGCACGCGGGTCGGGTCGCGGGATCACGATTGCAGCTCGTACCGATCCCGATGCAGTCCGCGCCTGGGCGGCTGAGCGGCGCGAGTTAGCCGGGATCTGTATAGCTGCAACTCTTGGCGAGGCGATGGAATCGGGGGCGCGGCCGGTAGTCGCGATCGTCGCCAGTCGCCCGCGCGATCACATTCGTGACGTGTGCGAGGCGTTGCAGTTGGGGCTGGATGTGCTGGTCGAAAAGCCGATCAGCGTCGATGCGCAAGGCGGACAATATCTATTGGAGGCCGCGCAGGAGACGGGGCGCGTTCTCGCGATCGGTACTGAGTTCGCCTATCTGCCGGCCTTGCACCAACTGGCCGGGGAAATTGCGAAGCGGAGAGCCGGACCGCTCAGGCTTTGCCTGCGATGGGACGATGTCGCGGGCGAATTTCGCCACGGCGCAGTCAAAGCGCGGCATGCGGAAGTCGGCCTGCTGTCGGACTTGCTGCCCCATGCATTTTCCATCTTTCAGGCATTTGCACCCCGTGCAGACTGGCGGATTGTCGATGCAAGCGAAGATCGAAGCCGCGGGCGGCTCGAATTTGCAGACGATGCCGGCGGCCGTTACGAATTTCTTTGCGATGTCGCCGCCCGCGGCCGGAAACGAATTCTTAAAATCGAGCGTGATGCGTTCAATGCAATGCTCGATTTCGGTGAGGCTGCGCCTTCGATTCGGATCGAAGGGCGAAGATGCGCTGTCGATCCTCAGTTCGCCGCGATGTCTAGCACGCTGAGACTGGAGCTGGGTGCTTTCCTGGCTGCGGTCACCCACTCGATCGATACGACCTTCATTATATCGGGAATGCCGGTCTTGTTGGCATTGCAGGGGCAACTGGAGCGGAAAATCCACGCGTGAAGTATTGCGGGCTGCGCTAGCACAAGCGGGCGGTGGCACTCAGATGTGAATGATATCATCACCATTCCGGGAGCGTGTGGGACCAACGATCAGAATTTGCAGTAACACAGCCAAGCCGCTAAGAAGCGCCGTCAAATGCTTGCGGCGGACGAGGATGCAGCAGTCATCGAACTCAAATTGGCTGTTTGTTGCGGCCTGCGCGATCCTGGTCCTGGCAGGATATCTGCTTCTGGCTTTTGCCCCGGTGGCCGATCCGGGGGTTATACAACATTCGCGATCGTTGTTGTTGCCGAACGCGGTGGGTGTTTTCCCTGAACCACAAGACCCGTTCATGTTCGTTGGCCTTACCTTGGTCGGCGGTCTCTTGTTGTTGGGCGTGGCCATAGTAGCGCGCTGGTCGGGTAAGGAAAACGATAGCTCGCCTTTTATTTTCTGGTGTGTGGCTCTTATCGCACTGGCCGTTCTCATAATTGAAAGGTCGTTCAGTGATACGCGGATGATGGTCATTGTTCTGATCGGCATAGGTGCGGCAGTCACAGTGTTTTTCTTCGCGCCTCGAGTCGCTCAGAACAAGACTGCTGTCCTAGCGGTTGGCTCGCTCTATATCGTAACCACCGGTCTGGTGCTTGCTCAAAGGGTATGGACCGAAGGAAGCCTGCTTTACGGTTGGCCGATAAGCCTGCACTACGAAGCCGTCACCTCATCGCTCATCAGGATCGCGAGCGGCGGAACATGCCTGGCCGACGTACTACCGCAGTATGGGTGCTATGGGGAGTTTTTGACGCCGGTCTTGCGTATCTTTGGAAGCTCTATCCTCGTCGTGAGTTCAACGTTTGCCGTTTTTCTTGTCGTTGCGGTCTGGTCCGCTCTGGCGTTTACGTCTCTGATCATCAGAAACAAGATTGTCTTGCTGGGGGGCTCCCTTTGTCTGGTGATGACCGCCGCATTCAACTTGCGGTATGACAATGTGGATCCCGTTCTGCAATACTACCCACTGCGCTTTTTCTTTCCGGCAGTGAGTCTGCTGGTGGCCGTTTGGCTGCAATCAACTCAGAAAAAAATCAAATATCTCGCGGTCGGAATATTTTCCGGTGCGGCCATAGCGTGGAATCTGGAAAGCGGACTGGCTGTATTTCTATCTCTTGCGGGCTTCATCTGTTTTGGCTCGTTTTCGGATCGGAATTGGAGCGACCAATCAGCTTTTCGGAAGTCGGCAAAGAATCTGTTGTTTTATTTTTGCGGATGCCTGCTGTTCGTTGTCCCCTTCGTGGCATTTCTATTTGTAAAATCGAACGGCGCGGCAGATCTGCGGGGGCTCATTGTTTTCCAGCAGGTGTTCGCGGTGACTGGTTTCGGCATGATTGCTGTTCCCGCATTCCCGAGCTATTGGACCATTCATGCCACAATCATTTTTGCGGTTCTGTTCATGGCCGCCGTTTGTATCGGCAATGGAACGCATGATCGCAGCTTAGAACTCGCCGCATATCTGGCTCTACTTGGCGTCGGGTTGACCGTTTATTATGTGGGGCGATCTCACATCCTCGTTCTTCGACTTGTTATGTGGCCAAGCGTCATATTGCTGTTCTTCCTTCTTGATCGGACTGTCGCTGGGATGGCAACAAGAGTCAGATTTGTTTCCCTACTTGCGCTTCTTTCGATAACTGTTCCGGCCACATTTTTTGTCTCGGCCGTTCCCGGCGTCGTGCACAACGTTGCACAGGCGCGATCCGCGCCTTCGCAGGCAAATAACGAAATTCTCGAGGATATTTCCTTTATCCGGTCGCAAACGCTTCCGGGTGAACCGGTGGGGATAATCGCTCTCGATCAGGGTGTACTGTACGGACAAACTTCAACGAGATCCGCCTTGCAGGGACCGGGGGTTGTCGAACTGGTTCGCCGTATCGATCTCGAACGCCTGATGGAATTTCTAGTGAACAGCGGCCCCAAGAAGTTGTTCATCGGAACCAGCCTCGAAAATGCGACGCAAAGGGGGCTGCTCGATACCGATATCCCGATCGATCTTGCCAGACTTCGGTCCGTATATGACGAGGAGAGCGTACCGGGCGGACGTCTGATCTATATGCAACGGAATAGGTAGCAAGCTTCTTTATTGAGCCTTCTGTTGCGTGGCCGCACGTGCAACTTTACACGCCGCTACGGCGTCCAGCGGTGCTCGATTGGGTCTGAGAAATTGTTGTTTGTAGGTGTCCGGATATGTTCCGGTCGGCGATTCGAGAGTGCCTACGGTCTCGTAGTCACGCGCGATGTCGATTCCTGACCTATCAAGAATATCTGGCGAAAGGTGGCGCAGCCCCGCTGGTTCCGACAAAATCCATGCGGTAGCCAGTGTAACGCACGAGACGGATTCTAGTATTCTTTCTCCCACGTGGTCGCTGCCGGAATACCCTCCAACCAGCCAGGCTTCGCCCACCGGTTTGGCGCCAATCGCAAACAGCGCGCCGGGATAGTGTCCGGTGAGATCGATCACGGGATCTCGGACCCTGAAGCCGCCGATGCCTGCCATCGATCGGAGAGTCCCGATATACGCCGCAAAATCCTGCGTTAAAAGCAATGTTGAACCGCTGCCTCCGAAGTGGGCGGCGGAGGTGCTTTCGGAAAGCGGGGCGGTCTGCCGGTAGGGATGTGTCATGCCGTGACGCATGAACACAACGGCCATGACAAACGCAACGACAGCTACCGGCAATAGCGAGCGTCCTTGACCGGGCACCAGCTTGGCTGGCGCGAGCAGGGCGATCGCAGCCAGTGTCCAGAAGAAGGCGGCGGCGGCGCCTGTCCGCCAGTAATTCAGATTGCTGCCGAATGCGAAGGCATAGGGCAGCACTGCAAAGAACACGGCGAGCGCCGCGCGTTCCCGGGTCAGCCTCAGCGTCGATCCGCCAATCTGTAGGGCGACGCATCCGAGCACCCCTGCAAAAAGTAGCGCGAGAAACTGAACACCCTGATAGATCCTGTAATCAAAAGGAAACGATATAATCTGCCAAACCAAGGCCGCACTTAGCACGGCGAGAGCCGCCGTAGCTGTTGCGGCAATAAGGTTGGCCGCGCAACCTTCCAGATAATTCAGCCAGACCAGCAGCAATACGGTCGCCGTGGTCGCCGCGAGAGCGATCTTTTCTTTGAGATCGAGATGGAAGGTGCCCACCCTCATAGATTCAACAAGAGTGTGGCCGACCGCTAGCTCGTCCGCAAGCTCGGCGCCATTGCGCATGTGCCGGATGAACGCGCCGATTGATCCGTCTATGGTAAAGATCTGAATCAGCATAGCGAGGCCTGACACGCCCGCCGCAATCATTAACATGCGCCACTTCAGCCGCCCGGTCACGGCGAGAAGGCCTGTCACGAAGATCGGGAGCGCTACGCCTGACGTCGGTTTGGCGGAGAACGCCAGAAAACCGGCAATGCCGATTGCGATCCATCCGGCAATGCTCGCGAGTGAAGCAGAACTTTCCGCGAGGCCGACACCGATACAGCAGATCAACAATGCCTGGAACGTGAGGCTAAGATAGCTCGGAGTTGGCAGCCATTGTGAGCTTGCGAGAATGAGAATGAGTGTCGCAGAGCAGGCCGCGACAATCGACAATCCGATTCCGTCCGCGGAACGCCAGAAAGAAAAGCCTTCCGTTTCCATGGCGAGCCGGCGGAGGAGGCACATGCAGGCCGCGACGGCCAGAAGAAAAGTTATGAGGACGTTTGCCCGCCGCAGCGAGGAAATGTTGCCGTCGAGCATCAGATACAGCGGATGGTAAACATAGCCGAACCGGCTGATCGATGGTGTGAAGTCCGACGGTCCTGAAATCCAGTTCAGGTAATATCCTTCGTCGGAGAAATCATAGCCAAGTGAACAGTTTTGTAAGAGCGTAACAACAAAGCCGACCGCAGCGACGGCGGAAATGATAAGCGCAAGCCTCTCTAAAGCCGCGGTCAGACGTTGGCCGAATCGGGAAGGTGCGAGCGTGAGCATTTGTCCGGTTGAGGAGCGCAGGTGATAACTTCGACAGGTTTTGCATGTCTGCCGAAACGGGGCAAGGGGACTGTCTCGACGCGGGAGCGCTGCTCAATCTGTTGCGCGGACGTCTGTGGTGGTTATCGCCTCGCGAATGGCGGCAAAACCCGTCGAATGTGCGATGACAGCGAGATCAGGTTTGCGATATACCCTGCGTACAGGCGCCAAACCATTTGCGCAATCCGCCCGACATCGGACAAAAGTCAGAGCCCGATATGAGAATTTGGCTGGTCAATACCGGAGAGGAGATCCCGTCGGACACCGGCAGACCGCGTCTCCTGAGAACGGGTATCATGGCGGAGCGCCTGGCCCGCCGCGGCCATCAGGTGACTTGGTGGAATTCCACGGTCAACCATCAGAGAAAGGAACAGCGCGCGTCGACGACGACGATCGCGGACAGGCCTGAAGGCTACAAGCTGGTGCTGCTACACGGCCGTCTTTACGCAAAGAATGTTTCGATCGGCCGCATCGTTAGTCAGGTTCAGAATGCGCGGGAATTTGCTCGCATTGCGCCGACCCTGCCTCGTCCTGACGTTATCTTGTGCGGATATCCGCCGATTGAACTGGCTGAAGCCGCCGTTCGTTTTGCCCGCTCGAACAGCGTCCCGGTCGCTGTCGATTTTAGGGACATGTGGCCTGATATTATCGCAGAGTATGTCTCGGGCCTGGGCCGCTTCGCCGCGATGCCTGCAGTTGCTTATTGGAGCAGGTCACTTCGCTACACCGTCAGGAATGCGACCGCAATTCTCGGTGTGACCGACGGCTTCGTGGATTGGGCTCTGCGGCGAGGTGGTCGCCCGCGTGGGCCGCTCGACCGAGCCTTTCATCTCGCAATTAATCCAACCCCACCTGCGCAGTCAGACGTTTACGATGCGGAACGGTTCTGGGATGAGATGGGCATTGTGTCTGGGAGGGAACAAACCATTGGATGTTTTGCGGGGACATTGAGCCACCGACTGGACATCAAGACGCTGGTACAGGCAGCGGTCCAGCTTCCGGAGACCGACAAGCAGACGTTGAAACTCGTCATTTGCGGTAAGGGCGATCAGGACGACGAGCTGCGCGCACTGGGACGGAAGGAAAAGCATATCGTTTTTGCCGGCTGGAGAACTGCCGCAGAAATTCACGTTCTGCTGCGGCGGTGCCACTACGGAGCGGTGCCTTATTTCTCGACATCTGATTTTGTCGTGCACTATCCCAACAAAGTTGGTGAATACCTCGGTGCCGGATTGCCGATCATGACCGGCTTAACCGGGCAGGTCCGTTCGCTATTGAAAGCGCGTGGTCTGGGGTATTTCTACAATGAGGGTGATGTAGCCTCTGCGGCCAGGTGTTTGCAGCTTATCTCTGCGGATCGTTCGTCGTTCGAGACGAAGCAACGGATGGCGCGCGAGGTTTACAAGGAATTGTTCGATCCACAGCAGATTTACGATAACTTTTGTGAGCTCCTGGAGCATTTAGCTTCAGAAGGTCTTTGCAACAACAATATTGCGTCTGATCGTGCGGCGGCCTTATAGGCTATTCGCCGGATAAGTGCGATTTTGCAGAGACCTATGGTGCTGAGCCACCGTTACCAGTCGCAAAGAAAGCTAAATATGTCAGGTGAGGATACCGTAGGCAGATTTCGGAGCCGGGAGGCCGTTGTCGGTGTAATAGGCCTTGGCTACGTCGGCCTTCCGCTTTGTCTTGCGATCGCCGAATCAGGTTCGCGTGTGATCGGTTTTGATATTGATCCCGAAAAGCCGGCGCTGCTGGCGAAAGGACAGAGCTACATCAAGCACATCGAAGCGAAAAAAATCGTCTCCGCCAACCAGACCGGTCGGTTTCAAGCCACATCGGACTTCTCTCGACTGCGGGAAGCGGACGCCATCCTGATCTGCGTTCCGACTCCGTTGACTTCGCATCTCGAGCCTGACCTGTCGTTCGTGGAGTCGACCGCTGAGGTGGTTTCGGCGAACTTGCGCAAGGGGCAGTTGATTGTTCTGGAATCGACGACGTTCCCCGGAACGACCCATGAGGTGTTGCGGCCCATCCTTGAGAAAGGCGGACTCCGCGCCGGCGTGGACTTTTTCCTCGCCTTCTCTCCCGAGCGGGAAGATCCCGGCAATCCGGATTTTAGCACGACCCGGATTCCGAAGGTCATTGGCGCAGATGATCCACTGGCACGCGAAATGGCGGTCGCCCTTTATGACGGCTTTATTGCGAAGACGGTTCCGGTGTCGTCAGCGGCGACCGCTGAGGCGGTGAAGATTACCGAGAACATTTTCCGCGCCGTCAATATCGCCCTCGTGAACGAGTTGAAGGTCATTTACAAGAAGATGGGGGTTGATGTTTGGGAAGTGATCGAAGCGGCCAAGACAAAGCCGTTCGGCTTCATGCCGTTCTATCCCGGTCCCGGGCTCGGCGGTCATTGCATCCCGATTGATCCGTTTTATCTCACATGGAAAGCTAGGGAGTTCGGAATTGCCACACGGTTTATCGAACTGGCCGGCGAAATCAATTCCAACATGCCAGGCTACGTCGTTAGCGAGCTTGCGATTGCGCTTGATCGTCAGCAGCGAAAGGGGCTGAATGGTTCGCGTATCCTGGTGCTTGGGCTCGCCTATAAGAAAAATATCGATGATATCCGGGAGAGCCCATCGCTCGTCCTGATCGAGTTGCTTGAAGCGCGCGGGGCGACTGTGGATTTCTATGACCCCCATGTTCCGGTTGTTCCTCCGACGCGCGAGCACGCAAAACTGGCTAACAGGAAATCCGTAGCATTCGGCCCGAACATCAATTTATACGATGCGGTGTTGATTGCGACTGACCACGACGATGTCGATTATGCTGCGCTGGTGAAATGGGCGCCTCTTATCGTTGATACGCGCAATGCCTGCGGCAGGCGGGGACTGACCGGGGGGCACATCGTATCGGCGTGAAACGATTGTTTGACTAGACGCCAGGAACTTATATCAGGCGTAGCCGACCTTCCGCGTATGCATGGCATTACCGAGTTTGGAAGCGCCAGCGTAGGTGCTCCACGTTAGTGCTGCAAACCAGAACAGTCGGAAGTCATAAAAGTCACCTGCGGCAAGGCTCGATAAAAATATGAACAGCCCAAACCCGCCAGCGGCAAGCAGCGCGGGTTCGTGCCTTATCATGAGAAAGAAGCTCGCGACGGCGATTACCAGTGCAACGACAAGAAGACTGAAGCCGACAATGCCGGCGTCGTAAAATAGTTCAAGAATGACGTTGTGTGGGTAGTTGTACTGCTCAAGCCTGTAGCTGGCGCCCGGGTTGAGGGCCAGCACATGAAAGTTGGCGAGGCCGTGACCGAAGAGGGAGGGAGTTTCCAGCGCTTTGAACAGGAAGAAAAGACGCTGAGTTCCGTCGATCATTGTTTTTTCGTGACAAGTTACAGTTGCCTGCTCTGTTCCCTTTGGATCGTCCAGGACGCACCATTTAAGTTTAGTCAGGAAGCTGAAGCCCGGCGCGAGAAAGTTATCTTTGTTCAATGATTGCGACCCCGTCTGCTCCGAAGGACGAATCAGTTGGTAGCGCTTCTCTATCTCTGTGAAGTCTTTCTCGGCGGGAGCGGTCTGCTGGGACGTGAAGGCTGCATTGGTTCGTGTGTAAAAATTGCTCGCTAGAAACGTATGCCAACCGGCGAACACAAAGAGGGAGGTTAAGACCAACGTTGCGAGGGGACGCCAATTGCGCTGAGCGATCAGTCCTGCGGTGAGTACCAGAAGGACAATTATAGTCGCCCCATAGGCAGACTTTGACAGAGAGGCCAGAGTCGCAAAGAGGAAAATGCCAAGAAGAATAATTCCGACGGCCGGATAGTATTTATTGCGCAAGATCATCCACAAGGCGCAGCTGAAACCCAGAAACTCAAGACGGTAAAACGTCAACGGGCCGCCGATCGCGGCCCATCCCATGCCATTCAGTTCAGGGTTTGTTGCGATACCCGTGAGCGCAAGGACAAAAAGGACCCCGCTTGCGATGAGAATCGTCGTGCCACAGATTGCAAGTCTGACTGCATCGGACGCAACGATCAGCATGAGGTAGCAGAGAATAACGAGATAGATCAGGTCAACAACCTTCAGAGCGGTGAGATCTGTTGCACCGAACGGCGCGCGCAGGATGAGGTAAGCAACCAGGACGAAAATGCTGCCGAAGGTGTACGCGTTCCAACGGTTCCAGCGTATCGAGTTAGCCAGCGGCAGGAGAAGGCCGGCTGCGGCAACCGTTGCCCATAGCCTTATCTCAAGAAGCCATGACGGAAATACGTCGCCGAGAAGTTTTGTTGCCGCTAGTTTTCCTGATATCGCAGCGGCCACAAAAAAGGCTGTTCCCAAGAGGTCCCATCGAACAACAAGTATTTGAAATTGGGAAAACCATGCTGTGAAAGGCATCAAGGTCCTGTTTCACTGGTCGGGCCGCTGGCATGGTCACTTGCACAGAACGGATGGCTCGGTCAAGAAATGAGAGCTTCATATGTGGCACCATTCATTCCCCCTTGCTCCGATGGATATCACCAGTTCGGGTGATATCCGGTCCACGCCTTGGTGAATGCTTGGGGCGGCATTCCGTGATCGCCAAAGCGTCCAGATGCAGCGATTTGACCGAGCAGATCTGCGGAACATTTGAGGGCTGCGCTGCAGAAGCTATGCGAAATGGGTGCGTTGACACTAGCCCCGTGCCTGGAACGAGCGCTCTGGCAGCTGGATTATTTCCGTCTTCTAGAGAGGATTGCTAACAACAAAATGGTTGCTGTCAGCAGCACGATCGCTGACGCCGGTAGCCAAACGTGCTCGGGCAGTAACGCGACGACGAATGCCTGAACGGCGACGATACCGACCTGGGCCAGAATGATCTGATAGTCGTACTGGCCACGCGACCAGAAAAAGTAACGCAGTTCCAGTAGTGCGATCATGGCGGCGAAGAATAGCAGGGCCCAGCCGATCAATGGCCAGTCAAAACCGCGGATGGTGAAGGGTATCGGGAGCCAGATAAAGGCGCATCCTAACAGGGTGAAGCCTGCAAGGAGCACGCTCGCAGTCTTGACGGAATCCGCGAGAGTTCCGATCCCGGCACAGTAGCGCGAATAGCTTCGGTTCACGACGACCATGCCGAGTTGCCAAACGGCCTCTGCCAGCGTGAGGGCCATGGCGAGCGTATCCGCAGGCACGGTCGCAAACAGCACACTGGGTATGAGGATCAGGGCCCGGAAGTCGACGAGGAGCAGGATCGTGGAAAGGCTTTTGAAATTGCCGGTCTTCAAGAGGCGGCGTGTGATCGCCGCCGAGTAGGTGCGTTGCCTGCGGCTGCTTGGGGACAGAAGGCCACCCCACGCGGCGATGCCGACCACGACTACCAGATTCGCCACGGCGAACAGCAACAGCAGGCGCTCGAGATCAGGAGATCTGAGAATTGCGCAAAGTCCAACGAAGAGGGGAGTCGGCAGGTTTGTCAGCAGTTCATAGTAATGCGGCCGACTTGAACGCAGGATTCCCGACAGGATCAGATAGCTGAGGTTGGCGGCCGCCACGGCTGCGGCGATCGGGGCGACGCCGCCCATGACCGTATAGACCGCAAGACAAAGGCCCGCGGCGATGAGGATAAGATGAAAGAGCGGGGCGAGACTCTGTTCGACGGCCTTGCGGCCGCGCGCAACGATCGGAAGCGCATCAAGGGCGCCTAGCGACAGCATGATCGCTATGAGGGTCGTCACCGTCGATACAAGGCTGTAGCCGCCGAAGACGCCGTCTGCGAGCCGTGGAATGATCAGGAAGACAAAGGCGGCCTTTGCCAGAAGCGCGAGGACTTTCCAGAAGGCGCCATGCAGGTAGCCGACAAGTGAGCGAGGTGTCATGGAGCCTGTTCTGGTTCCATCGCGGGCCCTCGCGTTGTCGAAATGCGATTCGCCAACGCGATGTGTGGTCTCGACAGGCCGTGCCTATCATGCCCGCAGGCATTTGAAATCGCCAAAATAGGGCTTGTTGCAAATCGGGGGGGCTTGCTTTAAGACGCGCAAGCGTCGACGGAGCGCGCTCCACGAGCCTGTAATACACTGAAAATACAGTTTATTTGATGGTTGTATGCAAACGGCTACGGATTTCACCACGATCACCGAACTTGCTGGCGACGAGGTGACGCGACAGCAGGTGGCAAGCGCCTGTCATCGCTATTATTGGGCTGCATCTTATTGCAAGGGAAAGGACGTGCTGGAGGTCGCCTGCGGCAGCGGGTTCGGGTTGGGCTACCTTGCGCAGCGCGCTCGTTCTGTCCAGGCCGGGGACATCAATCCCGCGCTGGTAGAACGTGTCAGCGCTCACTACGGCGACCGCGTGCCGACGCAAACCATCGATGCGCAGGCACTGCCTTTCGCCAACGGTTCGCTCGACGTGGTCATTATTTTCGAAGCGCTGTACTATCTGCCGGAGCCGACCGCGTTCGTTGCGGAATGCCGCCGTGTGCTTCGTCCGGGTGGGTACGTCCTGGTGACGAATTCCAACAAAGACATGCCTGACTTCAACCCAAGCCCTTATTCACGAACCTATCATGGCGTTGTGGAACTAGGCCGGTTGTTCGATCCGGCCGGGTTCACCACGACCTTTTTCGGCTATTGGACCTATGAGGCGGCTCCGCTTTGGCAGCGCGCGCTGGTGCCGCTGAAGAAAGCGGTCGTTGCAATGAATCTGATGCCTAAGACGATGAACGGGAAGAAGTTCCTGAAGCGGATCGTGTTCGGCTCTCTTGTGCGCATGCCGATCGAGATCGGCGAGGGGATGATTGATTATGCACCGCCGGACCCAGTCCCGGCCGGTGTTCCCGACCGGCGGCACAGGGTCGTCTACTGCGCTGCCCAGCGTCTTTGAGTCGTCCAGGAGCGTGCTACGGCACGGATCATGAATGAAGAAGATACCGTTTTTCGACTATCCGGCGCTGTTTCGTCTTTATCAGACGGAATTCGTTGAGGCCTTCCAGAGCGCGAGTGGGCGCGGCGCGTTTATCATGCAAAAGGATCTCGAGGACTTCGAGGCGACGCTTGCGGGCTATACTGGCGCGCGACATGCGATCGGCGTCGCGGATGGAACGATGGCCCTGTTGATCGGACTACGGTCTGCCGGGATCGGACCGGGCGATGAAGTTATGGTGCCGTCGCATACCTTTGTGGCAAGCGCGGCTGCTGTGCATCATGCGGGTGCAACACCGGTCCTTATCGATTGCGGTGAAGATCATCTGATGGATGTAGCTTCGGCCGCCAAGTCGATCACGAGCCGGACTCGCGCCATCATGCCAGTCCAGCTCAACGGACGCGTCGCAAACATGGATGCGATTTGCGCGCTTGCGGCGGAACGTGGCCTCACGATCGTCGAGGACAGTTGTCAGGCACTGGGTGCGAAGTTCCGCGGCAAACATGCCGGTCGGTTTGGTGTGGCAGGAGCCTTCTCGTTTTATCCGTCCAAGACGCTCGGTTGCTTCGGTGACGGTGGAGCCATCATTACGGATGACGACGTTATTGCCGAAAGCGCCCGGACACTGCGCGATCACGGTCGCGGCAAATCCGGCAAGGTTGAAACATGGGGCTACAATTCGCGGCTTGACAACATCCAGGCCGCGCTTCTTAACGTCAAATTTCGATATTACGATCAGGAGATTGCGCGGCGCCGGTCGATCGCTCGGCAATATCACGAGCGGCTCAAGGACATTGCGGAACTCAGGCTGCCGCCGTCGCCCGACTCAGAGCCGGATCACTTTGATATTTTCCAGAACTATGAGATCGAGGCGGAGGATCGCGACGGGCTCAAGGCTCATCTTCAGGACCGGGGCATCGGCACAATCATCCAATGGGGCGGCTACACCATTCACCAGTTCGAGAAGCTCGGACTGGGCGGCAACGTGCCTTACACAGAACGTATGACGCAGCGGTATTTGCTTTTACCGATGAATGTGTCAGTGGATGACGAGGCAGTCGCCTACATCGGCGATACCATCGCAAGGTTCTATCGGCGCGAAAACGCCTGAGCGCCAATCCCTGTCTGTTCGGGAGCTTGACATGAGTGAGAAGGAACCCGCAGTGGCCGGCGGTTTTCGCACTGAAGCCGAGCAACAGGAGGCTGCGCGCAACAAGGCACTGTTCGACGC
Organism: Nitrobacter vulgaris; assembly: GCF_002028545.1. Classification (GTDB taxonomy): domain Bacteria; phylum Pseudomonadota; class Alphaproteobacteria; order Rhizobiales; family Xanthobacteraceae; genus Nitrobacter; species Nitrobacter vulgaris. The sequence continues at coordinate 10,456 of NZ_MWPQ01000049.1, read as the reverse complement.
CAACGTGCTGCCTTGGGAAAAAAAAATCGAAAACTTTCCGAAATATGTCCGGCGGCAGAACCTAACCCGCTTCCTCGCCCTTTACGAGATTTTCAAGCAGGTCGTCGAGGTTAAGGGCTCGATTGTCGAATGTGGCGTGCATCAGGGGTTCGGAATCATGACCTGGGCCAAGCTCTCGGCCATCATGGAGCCTGTCAACCTAACGCGCAGAATCTACGGCTTCGACACATTCGGCGGTTTTCCCGATCTCGATGTGAAGGATGTCGCGGATGCCAGCAAGCATGTGAAAGCTGGCGACCTGGCCGCTGACAGCTACGACGAGATCATGCAGCTTAGCGCGGTCCATGACTCCACGCGCTTTATCGGGCACATTCCCAAGGTCAAGTTGGTCAAGGGCGACGCCGCCAAGACGATTCCGCAATTTGTCAGCGAGCATCCGCACCTCGTGGTGTCGCTGCTGTTCCTCGATTTTGATCTCTATGAAGGTACCAAGGTCGCGTTGGAGAATTTCGTTCCCCGAATGCCCAAAGGCGCCATCATTGCATTCGACGAGCTCGACAATCCGCTGTGGCCCGGCGAAACGCTGGCCATGGTCGAATTCTGTCAGCGCCATAGGCTGCGGTTGCAGCGATTTTCTTTCGACCCGTACATCGCCTACGCGGTATTAGACTAGACGACGCGCATTGGCGGAGTGCGGGATCCAGAGACGTAAGGCATCTATCGGATCATGACGGATACCATCACTTCCGAAACAGCCAATCGCTGGGAGAATGCGACACAGCTGGCATGGCGCATTCGCCGCCACGCCGTTGATATGGTCAATCGTGCCAAGACCTCTCATATCGGCTCGATCTTCTCGATCGCCGATATCGTTGCCGTGCTCTACGATTCCATTCTGTCGGTCGATCCGCTCAATCCCTCCGATCCGGCACGCGACCGCTTTGTCCTGAGCAAGGGGCATGCCGGTTGCGCGCTCTACGCCGCGCTGGCGGAAATGCAGTTCTTCTCGACCGAAGAGCTGAAGAAGTACTGCATCAATGGTTCGCTATTGTCGGGGCATATCTCCCACAAGGGGATTCCGGGAATCGAACTGTCGACAGGTTCGCTGGGTCATGGTCTATCGGTTGCGACCGGAATGGCGCTCAGCGCGAAGAAGCGTAAATCGGCGCATCGTGCCTTTGTGCTGATGAGCGACGGCGAATGCGACGAGGGCTCGAACTGGGAGGCCTTCCTGTTCGCCGCGCATCACCGACTCGATAATCTCATCGCGATCGTCGACTATAACAAGCTCCAGAGCCTGCGCTCAGTCAACGATACCCTACGGCTGGAGCCGTTGCGGGATAAGCTTATGGCCTGCAACTGGGCGGTGGAGGAGATCGACGGGCACGATCACGCGGCGTTGGCGCAGCGCCTGTCTCGCGTACCGTTCGAGGCCGGAAAACCAAGTCTTCTCATCGCGCACACCACGAAGGGACGCGGCGTAAGCTTCATGGAAAATTCCGTGCTCTGGCACTATCGCACCCCACAGGGTGACGAGTATGCGGCCGCAGTGGCGGAGTTGGAGAAGGCACGGCCACGGCCATGAGGGACGGTTTCGTTGATACTCTGATCGAGCTTGCCGACGAGGACGAGCGCGTCATGCTCGTGACCGCCGATCTCGGCTTTGGCATTTTCAACAAATACGTCGAAAGGTTTCCAGAGCGATTTCTTAATGTCGGGGTTGCCGAGCAGAACATGATCGGGATCAGCACCGGTCTTGCGCTGGATGGCTGGAAGATCTTCGCCTATTCTATCGGAAACTTCTCGACGTTGCGTTGTCTTGAGCAGATCCGGAATGATGCCTGCTATCACGGCGCCAATGTCAACGTTGTATGCAGCGGCGGCGGCTTCACCTACGGCAATCTGGGTATGTCGCATCATGCGACCGAGGATATCTCGATCATGCGTGCGCTTCCTGGCCTGACCATGGTTGTGCCTTGCGATCGGTTCGAAACTCGCCACGCAGTGCGTGCCCTCGTCACCACGCCGGGCGTCGGCTACCTTCGGATCGAGAAGGAGGTTCCGATCGATACTTCCGGCTTAGGCATTCCTTACCAAATCGGGAAGGCGCGGCGGCTTCGCGATGGCCGGGACGTAACGATCATTGGCGCGGGCGGCGTTGTCACTGATGCCTTGACGGCAGCAGAAGAGCTATCGAAGCAGAACATCTCCGCGAGGGTGGTCAGCATGCATACCCTGACGCCGGTAGATGTCGACGAAATTCGCGACGCCGTGACAGCCACCAGGGCGATCCTCACCGTCGAGGAAAACCAGGTCAGTGGTGGTCTCGGAGGGGCGGTCGCCGAGGTTTGCGTGGAAATCGGCCTCGGCGTGAAATTCAGGCGCCTCGGCTTGGCCGGTGTGTATTCCGCTATCGTCGGCAATCAGCAATTTCTGCGTGACTATTATGGGGTCGGCGCAACGGCAATCAGTGCGGCCGTACGTAAATTGATCGGTTAGGGACGGCTGCAGCCGCCGGGGATCATGCGTTTCTTTTTTATTCGCGTGCTCGATGTCATGTTGGCACTGATCGGGCTCATCGTATTTTCGCCGCTCATCGTTGCGGCGATGGTGGCGGTTTGGTGGCAGGATGGGTTTTCGCCGTTCTACGTCGCGAAGCGTGCAGGACGCGGTGAGCGGCCGTTCGAGATGGTCAAGCTGCGTTCCATGGTCAAGAACGCTGACCGCACTGGCGTCGCTTCGACATCGAATACCGACATGCGGATTACGCGCGTCGGGCATCTCATCCGCCGCTACAAGCTCGACGAAATCACCCAGCTATGGAACGTGCTGAAAGGAGACATGAGTCTCGTCGGCCCACGTCCGAACGTTCTCCAAGCCGTTGCTAATTACAGTTCGGAAGAGAAAAAGCTACTGACCGTGCGGCCTGGGATCACCGATCTCGCCTCGATCGTGTTCTCCGATGAAGGCGAAATCCTGCGTGGGTCTTCAGACCCCGACTTGCTTTACGAGCAGATCATTCGTCCATGGAAAAGCCGTTTGGGACTTTTCTATGTGGAAAATCGCAGCATATTACTTAACATCCGCTTGATCTTTATGACGATCATTGCGCTTGTGAACAAGCCCGCTGCGCTTGACGGCGTCCATCGAATTCTCGTGAAAAGCAATGCGGATCCAAAGCTGATTGACGTCGCGCGCCGGGACAAACCGCTTCTCGCGTTTCCACCGCCGGGTATGGTTGACATTGTTCAAAGTCACCACGCCTCGTAGGCGTGCGAGACAAATCGAAATAATAGGGTTTCAAGCCCTTCGGCATTGTTCTCCCGAGCTTGCCGCCGCATGCCGTAGCACTCGATCGAATTCGGGACGTCATCGACTACCGCTGCCGATTCGTCGCTCGATTTCATCGCCAATAACGGCGAGCCACTTTCCACGCTCATGCTGCAGACGCTGCGATTCGCGCGTCGCTGCCGCCCGTGCGACGGGCAGTCGCGCGAGGGTGCCAGAGATGGCTTGCTCAAACGCGTCCTGGCGAAAAGGCTCTTCCAGAACGACGCCGGCACCGGAGCGCTCGACGCAAGGCGCGTAGCCGCATACGCTCGAGATTATCGCAGGCGTTGCAGCAAGCAGCGCTTCACCGATTACCTGGCCTGCCGCCTCAGAACGTGCGGGATGGACAAGAACGTCAGCCGCTGCAATCAGCTCGATGATATTCGACGCGTGGGGAACGATACGCACGCGTCGCTCGAGTCCCAACGACTTGACCCGGCGTTTTAAGCGGCGGTCATTCGATCCGACGACGACCAGGTATAAATCCGGCAGATGCGTAAGGGCTGTGAGGGAGCGATCCACGCCTTTATTGTCGAAGGCGGAGCTGACCGCGATCGAAATCGCTACCGGGCCGGTGGCTGGCAATTTGAGTTGCTGGCGTATGCGAGCCGGGTCGCTACCGGCTGCGACCATGTCGTAGCGATCGTCGTGAAGAATGAGCGGCAAAACCACACTGCGTGATGCGTCAAAGCGATAAAGGGCGCCAAACTGGCAGCGCTGCTGTTCGGTGAGAAAAAAAAAGAACGGGCATGGCGATCGTTCGAAAACACCGCGCTCGAGCGCAAGCCTCATTCGACCACGCGGCAGCAGCGATCGAACACCGCGAACCTTAGAGGCAGCTGGATTGTCGGCCGCATAATAAAACTCAGCGCCCGGGATCCGTTCGAATGCCAGGCACGCGTCCGATCCCACCTCGGAACAGTAGTTCATTGCTTTGCGGGCAAAGTTGCGGGCTAACGCATGATTTGTCAGTCCCCGTCTCGGCACAGTGGCGATCCTGTATGGCCTGGTTTCGGATGCAGGTCGCGACGTAGTTACGATTGTCACATCGTGACCTCGTTCCGCCAGCGATCTGGCAACCGCCAAACAGTCGCGTTCTTTGCCGCCGCGACGATCGAGCTGAAAGAGGGCCAGCGCAATCTTCAAATTTCGTCTTCCTTTTAAATCGGCCGGCTGCCCATCGCAAATGCCATGAGAGTACCCACTTCCCAGCGTATAAGCCATCATATATCGGATAGTTGCAATGTTGTGAGTGTAGCGATCCGGCCGATTCTCGGAAATTGGCGAGCTTCCATGAAAGAGTTCCGTGTCTGATAGCGTGCCCAGCTTGTCTGACGACTCGGCTAATTCAGGCTCTATTCATGAGGCCTACCTCACCATCGCGTGCATTCCGGCAATCGCGATCACTTCGTTCAATGCGACTTCGGTCTGTGAAATCCTTCTCGGCGCACTTGCCGTTGCGGCGCTGTTTCTGCTGACGCGCAGACGGGTAAGTTTTGCACATGGGCCGCTAGCTCTCGGATTTGTCTGGATAGGTTTCGTCGTTGCGTCCGCCATTTATGCGACCTCAGCGGGACTGCCAGGACATCACCTCGGAAGTCTGGGGAAACACCTCCCTATCGCATTGGGCCCGCTGCTAGCCATTCCGCTCAGCGCCGCCTGCGATCGTCTGCGGCTGCACAGGGACACGCTCGTGACCCTGTTTCTAGGTGGCCTCGTCATCGGCGGCCTTCTCATTCTGGCGCGCAATGGGCCATTCGATATTACCGCGCCAAAGATGTATCAAGTCGAAAAGTTTCTCGATGCCTTCAATCGCCAGGGCAGCATCGGGAGGCTCAATCGCAATTACGCGGCGCTGACCTGCGGCCTTTCCCTTCTTGGAACGGTCGCGTTGTTTTGTCATATCATCTCTGCGGAACGTCCACGCTCATGCAAGCTCGTTATCGGTCTAGTTCTTCTAGCGATGATTTTCGTTGCGCTGGAGGTGGCGCTTATCGTCCTGCCCAGCCGCACTGCGTTTATCGCGACTACCGCAGCGCTTCTGGTATTCCTTGCTTCATTCGCACGAACAAGAATTTCAAGGGGTTACAAGACCGGACAGCTGGCGTGGGCTGCCGTTGGTCTGGTCGTCGTCATGGCTGCGGTCACGATGTATTACCTGCCGTCCGTTGCAGGCCGGATGATGACGATCGCGGCATCGGACAAGTCCGGCAGCGCTATTGCCGGTTTTCTTCTTGGCGGCAGCTCGGTCAGTGAAAGGCTCGAGCTCGACCTGCTAGGAATCAATCTGATCGCTCAGAGGCCCTGGTTCGGCTGGGGCCCCGATGTATCGCAGCTCATCGGTATTTTCGCGGTCAATCCGTCGATCAAACCGCTGACTCAATTCCACAACGGCTATATTCAGGACATTGTCAGCTTCGGCATTCTCGGCGGGCTGTTGAACCTCACGTTGATCGCGGTCATCTTGGTCCGGGCTATTCGCACCAACGTTGTCGATGCCGGCTCCAGGCGCCTGTCGGCGGCGTACTTTTCGATCGGGCTTGCGATGGTAACCTATCTATTGATCGCCAATTTGACGGAGAGCATTCTCTTTGTGAAGCCGGCGGCGGTGGTCTGTACATTTTTCATCATGCTAGTCTGCATGACGTCGCGCAACGCCGTATTGGATCCGCGCGGTTAGTTTAACGAGTTGGAAAATTGCAGAAAGTTAGATCGTGGTTCAGTGTCTGGAGGTCTAAATCATCTCGCCATCGCAATCGCTTTTGCAAGTAGCTTGGCTTTCTCTGCAAAATAGATTGATCCATATTTAGAGAGATGATCGGAATCGGCGTACAAAGGGAAATGCCCGTCACTGGTTCGGCAGATGCCCCCCTCGCACAGAACGTCACTTGGCCAGATCACAGAGACGTCCACCAATGACGAGAGTTTTTGTGCTCCGCTCGCTAATATCGAACCGTGTTTGTTTGCTGCATCCAAACGGAAATTGCATTGAGCCGAGAGATTGAATGTATGAAGACCAGTGTTGAGTCGTTCAACACATCGCGAAAAATCCACGCCTATTGACGGCGGAGCAGCGACAAAAATAACCTTTTTACCTGTCGTCCGAAGTTTTTGAACTGTCTGCGCAAGTTTTATCGGGTCGTAGGCGGTCGATAAAACGACATACTTGATGCTGCTTATTCTGCGGAGATATTCGAACACAGATTGGTTAAACGAAGAGCAATCAGCGTCTGGCAATGAATCAAATGTTGGCTCGCAAGTGCTTCGCGTCAACTGAATAATGCCATATCCTTGGTCATGCGCGGCAAGGCCATCTACCAAGTGCATCGCGAAGCTATCTCCCCAAACGGCGATTTTTGGCTCTTCTGCGTCCTGACACTCGCGTCGGATTGCAAAAGGCTTTCCGTTCTGGTCGCATGGTCTTCCGAAGCCTTCGTTTGGCTTGCGAAGCACAGCCCAACTGGTTTGGCCTCGATCAAGGTACGATGCCGAAATTGCGATCGTAATCGCGATCCCGGCAGCGGCCGTACCTATGATCGGCCAATTTGGCTGAAGGTTGGACCGGTGTATTGGGCGTTCGATGCACACGTAGATAAGTGTAGCCAACACGATTGATGCGATGACGCAAGAAATGCGAAGTGAGAAGGGAAGTGGTCCAAAATACACTTGATGAGCTAGCGAGAAGATCGGCCAGTGCACTAAATAGAGAGAATACGAGATGTTTCCTAGCTTAGAGAAGGTGTAGGCGATCGGGCCACTATTCAGGATGGTTGGCCTTGTCTGGATGATAATAGCAGTCGCGATGCAGATAATCAGCGCGTCTGTCCTTGGGTGAATTTTATCTACGCTCCAAACTGCGATAAGAGCGAGAATGAGAACCGACGAATGGCTCAGAATGCGGCGCACAAGAATGTTAGAGGGGACGATCGAGATTAAAGCTGCCAGTGCTCCTATAGATATTTCCCATGATCTCGTTGGGAGCATAAAGAACGCGAAGCTTGGTTTGCTTCTTGCGAAAGCGAAGCAAAGAACAAGGCTAATGACCAACAGCGCGGCAATAACGCGGACGCGCAGATTCTTTGGGGTGCCCCAGAGTATGATCGGCGCGAGAAAATAATACTGCTCCTCAACAGCTAGAGACCATACGTGCAGAAGCGGTTTTAGGGCAGCATTCGTGTCGAAGTAATTGATCTGCCCAGCCAGTACGAAATTTGCCGTGAACGTTACGGCACCGATCAGTTGTTGAAGATACGAGAAGAGTTCGGTGCTGGTTGCGAGATAGACCATTGCCAGAGTGGTAAGGGCAAAAGTCGCGTAAGCCGCCGGGAGGAGGCGCTTAGCTCGTCTCCAATAGAATTCGGCAAAAGAAAATTGCCTTGCGTCAAGCTGCCTGCAAATTAGATCCGTGATCAAATATCCGGAGATCACAAAAAACACATCGACTCCCAGGTATCCGCCTGAGATGCCCATTTCGGCATGGAATAGTACCACAATCGAGACGGCTATGCCCCGGAGAGCTTGAATATCTACTCGCATGATCTGGCTTAAAGCACAGATCGAATCGTCAGCACAGCCAACCAGCGGTCCAATCCAATGCTCATGCTGAAGCCTATGGTGAGGTTCGCTTAGCCAGATGCTGGGAAGGTGAATTCGATAGCATTGCTGCGCCACCTACCACCGGCGCGGTTCAAAGTCATCGCGCCTCGTCAGCGTACGACACGAATCGAACTATTCGTGCTTGAAGGCTTAAGTACTTGTCCTGTCGAACTCTACCGCCATCGCCGAGATCAGCGGTTTCATGAAGAACGCATCGTTTGCGGGCGTGATATCGGTGCGCAGGCCGTAGGTTTTCAGTTCCTCCGAGACCACGGGCCCGACCGACGCGATCTTGGTGCGGTCGAGCCCGGCGCGCAAGCGGTCCTCGCAGCCATGGATTCGCGCGACCTCCACCAGTCGGCGAACCTGTCCCGAACTCGTCAGTGCAACGGCATCAACCCGGCCGTCTGCCATTTCTCCGATCGCTTCGACGATGTTGGCCTCAGCCGCGCTCGCATCGTAGATGTACGGTACCACCGGATCGATACTTGCATTCTGCGCTTTGATTTTTCCAAGCAGTGCGCTGTGGTCGCGATCTGGATAAAGCTGCACGCCGACGCGATGGCCGTCGAGGTCGAACCGCGCCAGCATCTCGGCGATGCCTTCGGAGGTCGGCTTTTCGGTGGTGATCGTGGCCTCCAGCCCAATCTCGCGCAACGCCTTGTTCGGCTTCGGGCCGCGCGCAAACATGCGGGCTTGACCAACGGCCGTGATAAACTCCTGATCGAGGCCGATCTGCCGCGCAGCCTTGACGAGGCGCCTCAACCCTTCGCCGGTCGTCAGCACCAGATCGTCATGCGGGGTCCGAATGCAGCGTCTGATCCAGTCCTCGACCTGCGAGGAGTCGGGCGCGTCGCGAATGGTGAACATCGGGCATTGCAACACTTCGGCGCCTTGCTCTGCCAGTAAGCGGGCAAATTGCGCTTCTTCGCGCGCTTCAAGGATCAAGATACGGAAACCAGATAGCCTGTCAGTCATGGTCACCCAGGAGGTCAGGTGTTGATCGCTTTACCGTATTGATTGTCTCTCTGGCAGGATGAGTGGCGCAAGGCCAATGTGGGTGATAGAGCAGGGGGCCTGTTCGAGTTTTATCACTATCGTCCGGTCCCATGCCCCACCATCAATTCGTGCTGACGCTCTCTTGTCCCGACCGGCCCGGGATCGTATCCGCAGTGTCCACGTTCCTGGCTCACAACGGCCAGAACATCATTGATGCCCAGCAGTTCGACGATGCCGAGACCTGCCGCTTCTTCATGCGGGTGGTGTTTAATGCCGCCGATCTCGCTGTGCGGCTCCCGGCGCTCCAAACCGGGTTCGATGCGATCGCCGAGCGCTTCCACATGACCTGGCAGTTGCGCGATCGTGCCGAACTCCGCAAGGTTATGCTGCTGGTGTCGAAGTCCGATCATTGTCTGGTCGATATTCTCTATCGCTGGCGCACGGGCGAACTGCAGATGATTCCGACCGCTATCGTCTCCAATCATCGACGCGAGACCTATGCGCATCTCGATTTCGGCGAAATACCGTTTCACTATTTTCCGGTGACAGACAAGGCGTCGCAAGAAGCCGAGGTCCTGAAGCTGGTGACGGAAACCGGCACCGATCTGGTGGTGCTAGCGCGCTACATGCAAATTCTGTCGAACGACATGAGCGCCAAGCTCTCCGGTCGATGCATCAACATTCATCATTCATTTCTGCCCGGGTTCAAGGGCGCGAAAGCCTATCACCAGGCCCATGAGCGCGGCGTCAAGCTGATCGGCGCAACCGCGCATTATGTCACCAGCGACCTCGACGAGGGCCCGATCATCGATCAGGACGTCGAGCGCATTAGCCATCGCGATACGCCCGATACGCTGGTCCGCAAGGGTCGCGATATCGAGCGACGAGTGCTGGCGCGGGCAATCCGGCATCACCTGGACGACCGCGTGATTCTGAACGGCCGCAAGACCGTGGTATTCATGGATTGAGTCGCTCCTCGGTTGCCGAGGTTCATTTGGCTGGGGCCATCGCATGACCGTCTGCTGATTGGGTGGTGCTGGAATCTTTTGCCTTCGGTTCCAGACGCTCGCGTTCGCGCTGCTTCATCATCTCGCCGTATTTCGCGGTCCCCGGCCGCGGCGGCGCGTCGGCGGGAAGGCCGCCCGCCCAGTGCGGAATCGCGTCCCCCATCCCGGCTGCCATATGCGAATTAATACTGCCGCATCCACCCAAGTTGCATAGGGTCAACAGGGCGCAAAGCAGGATCGGGATTTGGTGCGTCGAATATGTCATGACAATTACTATCCCGGAGTGGAGATTGCGGGACGTCGTCCGTTCGTTCCAGATACTGAATGGCTTACGTTCCTAAAAAATTGCGGCTTAACTTCGCGCACGATCAGGTATTCTGATACTGGCTAGCGCGGACTTTCGTACCACCGTCCTCGCTGCCTGACTAGGGTCTGGACCCATAAAATGATTCCTTCTGCGCTGAGTTTGTGATTCACGGTCTCCGACAGGAGGCCCCTCATGAGTCGCGATTACTTTTGGCTAA
>NZ_MWPQ01000006.1 GCF_002028545.1 Nitrobacter vulgaris | reverse complement strand
GCTGGGCGAGGATTAATCGGAATGCTGGGCGACAATTAATCGGAACAGGTGGGCGGCATCATCCTGGAATAGGTGGGCGGCTTGCTCCGGAATCAGCAGTATGGCGACCTGACGAAGGAATCGGAGCCGCGGGCCCAGGAATTTAAGAAGACGGTGCAGGCCTTCATAGAGCACGGCCCCGGCATGCCCGAGCAGCGACGCCAGGCCTTGCTAAGGCATATGAAGGGCAGGGACCGCCAGTACAGGGACTTCCTGATGAGCCCGAACTGAGTTTCCGCCGGGTGTGAATAGCCCAGCTGGCGCGAACCGCCATCGCCGCAAGCCTAAAGGGCAGTAGGCCGACGAGCACGGAAGTGCTGTTGTGACGACCTTTAGGCCTTAGAGGTAAACTTGGGGCTAGCGCTCAATTCGCCAAAAACTACTGCACCATCGGCTTTTTATCGAGGGCTTTCTGGCTTGAGGGCCGAGCCGCTTCGAGGTGCTCTCCGAACAGCACATCCATCTGGTTTTCGAGCGCTGCAAGTTCGGCTTTATTGACGCTGATGCTATCCGGGTCATTGAGTCCGATCGAAAGCCCGCGGTTGACGGCAATCTTTCGGCGCAGTTCGTCGCATTCGCTGCACATGGCGCGCTCCGTGAGAGGCGGAAGCTCGCGCTGCTCCCAGTCATCGGCGGATGCCTCGAAAGGGGCGATGATGGATGACCTTACCAGCTATGCGCGGCAGACGGCATGGAATCTTGAGCTGCGGACCGGAAAGCTCTCATTCATCGTTGTGACTTAATTTGATTCTTCCTGAGCCCGGCCTTGGGGTGCACGGTCCCGCGGGGGCTTTGGGGGCAAAAAGCTGCGAGACCGTGCTAGGGCCCTCCGGGGGAGCGAGCCTACGTCGCGCCGGAATGGTGCTTCGCTATCACCGCGAAAAGACTCTCTTCGAGAAGCTCGATGTCTGCCTTAACGAGTGCGATGCTGCTCGGGTCCGTGAGATCAGCTAAGAGGCCTCGTGCGAGAGCTATCTCCCGGCGCAGAGTGTCGCACTTCCCGCACATTGCTGGCTCCACTTGAGGCGGGAGCGCGCGCTGCTCTCAGTCACCGATAACTGCCGGGGTCGGGCGATGATGAGGCTAACGGTCGCCGTTATTCACAGTTCCTCGTAATGCGCGATTTGAAGACCGGCGGTTGTCTCCGCGAGAATCGTCGCGCTGAGAGTTTCGCGCCAGCGCTATTTCGGCGGCTGGAGGCCCGGCGACGACACCCACTTGACGATCAGGGCGTCCAAGTCCGCTTGGCTTTCGGCGGGGCCGGGAGAAGGCACGCCTTCTTTAGGAGGCGCAGCGTAAGAAGGCAGGATTTCCTTAAACCGGCGTCTCGGCATGGCGTTGCTCCCGCGCGGTAATAAAGCATCATCGCATATCCGAACGATGAAATTCTGTTCACTAGTGCACGCAGCCGGCTCAAAAGCGCTTGAACGCTCCCGGGGATGCATTAGCTCGCCGCAGACTATCGAGTGCCCGTGACGTGACAGCGGCAGCCCCCGGCGCCATATCTTCAAAATTCATCAGGCTTATTCCATCTTCTCAGAACGTAGGTAGCTGTTCCTCACGCGCCTCGTACTGTGATCCGCATGACATCAGCACCGGATACGTCATGGAACGTCACACTAAGCTTCTGCAGTTTCGGGCACCGGAATCGCTCTCGGAAGCGATCGACGCCGCTGCGAAGCGCGAATTTCAAAGTAAATCTGAATACGTCCGCCGCTCCGTGATTGATCGGCTAAGGGCAGACGGCATTGAGCCGTCGCTCTTGGCGGTCGTGTGAGTGGAGAGCGACATGAACACTCATCAAGAGCCAATGCTCGAACCACCGAATGATCTCCCGGCATTTGTGGATTTGGAAAACGCAAACTTCTTTGCGGTGCAGCGGAGTGGTGACGATCGGGTTGATTTCGTCACGGGAGAGGCGCTTGCCAATCAGGCCCTTTCTTATGCCAAGCGGCATCAAAGTTTCGAACTCCTGTCGCTCTGTCTCTACTCGATAGTTACAGGCGGGCGGTGTGAATTTTTAGAAGCTGGATTTCTTCGACGGCTGGCGGCAGCCGCGCATGCCGGCAGCTTGAATTAAGGAGTAGTATCCAATGGGAAAGCAGGCTCCAAGCGCTCCGGACCCGGCACAGACCGCAGCCGCTCAAGGATCGTGGAACAGCTTCACGGCTCAGCAGCAGCAGGCCATGAACATGGTCGGGCAGAACACACCGTATGGTTCTTTGGCGTATAATCAGACTGGTTCTACGACCATGACTGATCCGAGCGGTAAGCAGATCACGGCCCCGCAATTTACCGCGACGCAAACACTCTCGCCTTCTCAGCAAGCCATTTTCGACAAGACGCAGGCGGCTCAAGGTAATCTCGCTGGGTTAGCTCAGGATCAGTCTGCTCGGCTCAGCTCCATGCTCGCAACGCCGTTCAAGTTCGATAATCAGGATGCGGCTGATTGGGCCTATGACCTAGCGTCGTCTCGCATCCTTCCGCAGCAAGAGCAGGCCCGCGCCGCTCTGGATCGTCAGTTGATCAACCGTGGCCTTCGTCCCGGTACGGCGGCTTATGCGGCTGAAATGAAGCGGATGGATCAGGCCAACAATGACCAGATGAACCAGCTTGCGCTCAACGGGAGAGGGCAGGCATTCCAAGAGGCGGCGTTTACTCGGGCAAATCCGATCAATGAGACGACCGCGCTACTATCCGGATCGCAGATCACGCAGCCGAACCAATCTTTTACCAGCACCCCACAGTCTCAGGTGGCAGGCGTCGATTACAGCGGGTTGGTGAACCAGAACTTCCAGAACGAGTCCCGGAACTATCAGGCTGGAATGGGTGGGATGTTTTCGTTAGGCGGCGCTCTACTTGGCGGTGCGGCACAATACGGACTGCCATTGTTGAAGGGGCGGCGGTGATGGCCGATTTTATTTGGGGTCCCGGCGGCGCACGTATGACGCCCGAGGAAATCGCTCAGCAGCGCAAGGTGGCTGCATCCTTGATGGCAAGCGGGATGGACTATTCCCCGATCGCTTCGCCATGGCAGGGCGCGTCGAGGGTTGCTCAGGCTTTGTTAGGCGGGATGGAAAGTGGTCAGGCTGATACAGCTTCGCGATCTAACGCTACGTACTCTCACGACCTTGTGGCCCGCGCACTCGGTAATATTGGGGGGCAGACCACAACGCCAGTTGTCACTCCTGCCGTCAGTGCTGTGCCTGCTGGATCATCTCCGGCTAATATGCCTGGTGCTGATGCCATTCGTGAGGGCCTAATCAAGCGCGGCGTCCCGGTTCCTGTTGCGGACGGGTTCATAATGAACTTCCGCGATGAAAGCGGCTTTAACCCTGGTCTTAACGAGGCAAAACCCCTTGCGCCGGGATCACGTGGCGGGTTTGGGCTGGCTCAGTGGACGGGGCCTCGCAGAGTAGAGCTAGAGCATTTCGCACAGGCAACGGGCCGTCCGGTTGGAGACGTAGATACTCAATTGGATTTCTTGCTCAAGGAATTGAATGGATCGGAGGCTGGGTCTGCCGCGTCGTTTATGTCAGCTAAGACACCGCAAGAAGCGGCAGTTGCCATCGCAAGAAACTTTCTTCGCCCGTCGCCTGAAAACCTGAACAGGCGGGTTGCGCAATATGCCGGTTCGTCTGATCCTGCGGCCCTTCCTGCAAATGCTCAGCCGACACAGGGCTACGCCATACCTGGGCAGGACGCGGCAGCGACGCGTCCCGCGATCCATCCCGCTATCCTCGAATTGGTATCGAGTCCGTACGTCTCTCCTGAGGATCGCAGGATCGGCGCATTGCTGTTTCAGAACCAGCTTGAAGCGCAGACAAAAACGAATGACCCGCTGTACCAGATGAAAATTCAGGACGAGCGAAACAAGTTGACGCCGCTATCTGCCCCGACTCTGGATGAGCAGGGAAATTTGGTACAGCGCGACGCGCTTGGGAAGGTAACTGTTCTTAAGCCGTCAGCGAATGCGCCAAGCGAAGTCGCCGCATATAACTTCTATGCTGATCAGGAAAGCAGAGCGGGCCGGCAGCCCATGCCGTTTGGCCAGTGGGATATATCACGCAAGAAAGCTGGCGCGACCTCCGTCCCGATACAGGTTGGGGCACAAGCCCCGGACGGCGAGTTGCGTAAGAAGCTGGATGAGGGGACGGCGAAAAACTGGACCGCGTGGCAGGAAGCGGGTCACGTCTCGGCTGGGCAGGTGCAAGATTTGCAGATGCTTGACGAGTTGATCAAGGTGGCCCCGCAAGGCCCGTTGACCGGTCGCCTCGCTGAGATGTTCCCTGGCGTCTCATCCGCCGGCGATGCTTTCAACGCTATCGTCAAGCGGGTTGCTCCGACTATGCGCGCGCCAGGTTCTGGATCCACGTCGGACATTGAATATGATGGCATGTTGCGGTCATTGCCGGCGCTTCGCAATAAGCCGGAAGCGAATGTCGCCATTTCTGAAATGATGAAGGCGAAGTCTGCGATAAATATCGAGCGCGCCGACATCATCAGTCAGTACAGCCAGAACCAGATCAGCCGTAACGATGCCGAGAAGCGTCTAAGCGAGTTGAATCGCCACAGTATCATGACGCCGGCGATGCGTCAGATGCTGACTGGCCTTGGTGGAAAGGGCGATGTCCCGCTTGTTGGCGACATTGTTGACGGGCATCGCTTCAAGGGCGGTGATCCGGCCAATCAAGCGTCATGGGAGAAGGTGCAGTAATGGCCGGCCCATGGGAGAGGTATCAATCGGAACCAGACAAAGCGGGTCCTTGGTCAAAATACGTCGAGCCTACGGTCACGCCGACGGCGAGTGGCGGTCAGGGTGAGCTCTCAGTCAATAATGTCGTTCGATCCGCCGCAACCGGTGTGCCTATCATTGGCGGCGCGCTGAACCAGATGAATGCTGCGACCAACGCGGCATTGGCTCCTCTTCTGAACCCGCTGTTCTCGGAGGAGAACCAACTTAAGGGTGCTACCTTTTCCGAAAGGCGCGCTGAGTCCTTGCGCCAGCAGCAAGGCATGGACCGGGATTTTTCTGCGAAGCATCCGGTTGTTGATACCGCTGCACAAATAGCGGGGGGAGTCGCGGGCGTCGCCCCTGCAATGATGGCTGCGCCAGCGGCATTCGGTGGTGGTGGTGGCTCTATGGCTGCCCGATCGATGGCTTCGATGCTATCGGGCGGCACCGTCGGTGGGGCAGACGCGGCAGTACGGAGTGGGGGTGATCTAAACTCAACAGGGATTGGTGGCCTAACTGGCGCTTTGGTCGGCGGGTTTTCTCCGGCTATTGCTTCCGGGGCCGGCAAAGTCTCAGCGACAATAGCCGACCGTGTTGGCGGTCTCAGCAAACCGACTGGCGCTCTTTCAGCTCTCCCCCGGCCAGCCGCCAACTATGCTTTGGAGACTGTAGGTGACCCGGCGCGACAGGCGGCATTACGCGCTGATCTTGACCGCCTCGGCCCGCAAGCCATGCTAGCTGACGTATCGCCCGAATGGATGGGTGTTGCACGAGGCGCGGCTTCTCAGCCGGGGATGCGGGACGAAATCGCAGTTCCATTATTGACGCGCGATGCGGCGAAGAACACGCGGTTACGCGCGGACATGGACATTGCGATAGGCGCGCCACCTGTCCCTTCTCAGGTCGAAGCTGGCATTGTTGCGGGACAGCGTGACCTTGGCCCGCAATACGGTGAGGTATTTCGGGGCGCGAGAGCAGTCGATACCGAGCCGCTGGCTCATGCAATCGAAGCCGACGCTATCAACATGCGTGGTCCTGCTCAGCGAGCGGCGCAACAGGTGCGCGGGATGCTCGATATTCACGGTGCACCTGGAAATCTCGATCCTAATCCAGGAACGCTATTCCAGACCCGGCAAGCTATTGACGGGATGCTAGCCGGCGAGACCAACCCGCAAGTCATCAGGACGCTTTCAGGATACCGGCAGCGAGTCGACGACATGCTGGGACAAGCCGTCCCCGGTATTAAGGATGTGGACGCTCAATTCGCTGAGTTGGCCCGCCAGCGCGATGCGCTAGGGAGAGGACAGCAGGTACTAGATAGCGAGAGAACCGCTCCACGGCCTCAAGAATTGGCGCAAGAGGTACAGCAGGGGGCGTTGCCGCAAGGACGGATGGTGGGGCCATCGGCTGCACCATTACGGATGCGTCAGGGAGCGCGGGCTGAGCTTGATCGCGTTGTCGGGACCAATGCAAACGATCCGGCTGCCTTGCAGCGCCTCGTTAAATCGGAGGGCGACTGGAATAGAGACAGACTCCGAACACTGTTTGGGCCACAAGCCGACGACGTTTTGAATGCAGTTGACCGTGAGACAGCATTCTACCGGACAAACAACCGGGTTACGTCAGGGTCTGATACGGCAATGGCTAGCAGGTTCGGTGACTTTTTAGACCATGCGTCTACGCCAAGCCAAATCCCGACAGACACGACCATTGCGGGGCTTATTCTTCGGGGTGCTCAGAAGGCGGGGCAGAAGGCGCTTGGATCAAATGCGGAGGAGAGGGCAGCGCGGTTTGCCAAGGACTTAGGACGGCTCGCAGTAGCTCAGGGATCGGCGCGTGATCAGATTGTTCAATCGTTGATGGATACCGCGCGCCGCCGTCAGTCACTCGACCCGATCAATAACGCCGCTCGGGAGGTGGCAAGACTTCTTCTCGCGTCATCTCCCCCCGTCGCCAACCAACGCCTGCTAGCGCGATGAACAATCCCGTCAAGGCTCCGATTCCAAAGCCCCAGCCGAAGTCCTGGTTGAATCCGGTCATCATGAACTTGAGACCCGCCATCACACCAATGAACAAAAACGCGGCCAGGAATTGCCAGGGCCAGTTCTTATCGAGGATTTGCATAAGCCTTGAGTATCCGTTCATGCGCGGATTGTCCGCAATCATGTGGCAGAGGTGAGGAATGGTAACATCCCGACACAGACTCTCCAAGTTGGAGCAGCGGATCAATGCTCCATACCTCGCGGGGAAATACATCGTTGTGCGAGGCGGAGCCACTGACGCCGAGGTGACCGACCTATTGAAGGCAAACAGCATCGAGCCAGACAATCCAGCCAACACGATAGTCCTTCTGCGCACCTTATGTGAAGCCGAGGCCAGCGAGAAACGCTCCACTGCCAAACCCCAAATTCTCTACGTGATGGACAAGAAGTGACATGAAAGAGAATGCGTCGCTGGGAGGAGTGAATTGATGCCCGGCGCTGATGATACAGCGGGAAAACAGCGGGGAAGGCCTTTCGGAAAGGGGCACTCCGGCAATCCCGCTGGGAGGCCGAAGGGATCGCGCAACGCAACGACGGTGACGCTCGAAATCCTGCTGGACGGTCAAGCCGAGGCGTTGACGAACAAGGCGGTGGAGTTGGCGTTGGCGGGTGATATGGCGGCGCTGCGCCTGTGTATGGACCGCATTCTTCCACCACGGAAGGATCGACCGGTAACATTCGATTTCCCTCAGATCAGGAGCGCCCAGGATGCAGCCACAACCCTCTCAGCAGTTTTAGAAGCCGTTGCTGCTGGTGAACTGACTCCTGCCGATGCCGGCGAGATATCAAAGATCATGGATAGTTACGTGAAGGCTTTCGAGGCCTCCGAGATTGTCGAGCGCCTAGAGCGCTTGGAAAGGATGACCGCGCAATGAGCGATCTAGGCAGGCGCCTACAGAAGCTTGAATCGAAAAGGACTTTCCGGGGGAGATCGGGTCTGTCGTCGGAGCAACGTAAGTGCCTTACTGACCGCGCGGTATTCCATGGTGACCAGGAGGCAATGCGTATGCTTTCGATCTACCGTCCGACCATTATTCCCAGTAGCAGCGAACAACGAGCGGCAGCGCTTGCTGCGGGGCTAAGGGCAGATATCTGATCTAACGTCAGGCCAAAGGCGCCTGAATATACAGATGCGCAACAGGAAATCCGGCTTGCAGTGGGTAATAGGCGTGAGACCCGCCTTAACTTAACATTCACCCGATTCTGAGAATCTAAACTTAACCCGAGAGGGCCAGTATTCGTGCGTACAAGACCCGCTGCCGGTTGATCCTGGTGGCGGGTTTTTTTTGCGATGAGCGCTTCAACGCACCGACACTCATCGCCTTCATTTGAAGCATGATTTCTACCGCGTTGTGAAAGATGGGTATTCGTTCCCGCTTTCGACTTGTTCCGTTCCTGAAGAACAAATCAGGCCTTTAGAATCACGCCGGATAGTTTCTTAATAACATCCTATCCTGTCGGCATCTGTTCGAAGCGGGAAGCATCAAACCGTTTGTTTCGACGCCAGCCCATGCGCCGGGTCACGTCCTTGGAGCCGTCGAGGAATTGCGGGGTGGTCAATGCGAAAGACAGTAGTCTCATGACCCTCCTCGCGTGCGATGAAGTTGGTGTTCGAGTTCGGCGACAGCCATAATCGTCTGCTTGAGCTCGGCGGGGGCATCGTCATAGTTGCGACGAGACAGTCTTGAAATGATGCCTATCTGCACAAGAACCCAATTATCGGGATCGGTGTTGAGCTTGTTCCCGTCGAGACATTTCAACATGTGACCCTTTGGGACTGGTCCGTTCTTTAATTCCCATAGCCATACATGCTTCCGTGCGAAGTTGGAGCCGCGATAGCTCGGATACTTAGACCGGTCTATTCGCTCGTGTATGTATCCGCTGTAGATTCTCTGCGTCCCAACAGGGCAACGTGGGGCACAACCCCACTTTTTACGGCGACACAAATCCTTTATGTTGAATACCGACATGTCACTTCGATTGAATTTGGTGACAAAAAGGGAATGAAGCTTTCGGCGTGACATATTGCTATGCCGCTCCAAGAATTTCATCTCTTCTTCGCTGTAAACTTTCTTTTCGTACGGCCGCTTCATTTTTCCGCCACTAACTTAAGCGCCGTGTCGGCCGCCGGCTTCTCCATCATTGACAGATACGGGCGAGGATCGGCGCCGTCGTGATCCGACACGAGTTTCGCCGCCTGTAACTGCACCGCTGCGGTGCGTAGGATTTGATCCGCCACGCCAACCATCGCTTCGGCGCGCTTATGCTCTTGATCGATTTTCTCGGGAGTATTGTCCTCATCTGCAAGGCGCTCAATCTGCGCGAAAAGATGGTCATTGAGGTCAGAGAGTCTGTTCTTGGTCATGCTGTTTCTCCGATGCGGAGAATGCATCAAGTGATACGGCATGGCTTCCCGATAGACCGATGCGATCGGAACTCTCTCAATCCTCGATATACCTCCACAGAATGCGTTTGGGCGCTTACGCGCCCAGCCGCCTAGCAAGCTCGCATTCGCTAAACCGAGGCCCAATGAGGGCTCTGGTTGTCGCTCTTCCTTTGGCCAAGGGGATTTCAGGAGTTATGCAAATCCAAGTCTGACAGCGGTCATCCGCGCAGAAACAGAGCGAAGGAGTTCCGCAATGTTTTCGCAGTCTTCCGCGATTCTATCGAAATCAGACGTCAGTCGTTCCACGGTATCAGCCGGCAATCCGGCACCAGAACCATCAATGGCGACGTTATTAATGCCATTCTTTAATTGAGAAGGTGATTTTCTAAGAAGCTGCAAGGCCATCGCAATATAGACTCGGTTCTCATTGTACCGATTGATGACCGCCTTACAGTTGATCCGTTCAGCTTTGAACGTGAGCTTCTTACTGGGAAATGGTAATACCTTTGCAGCCTGTGGCATGATTTAGCCCCCTAGGTTCAGCAGGTCTTGGACCAAGCCGTAAGCAAGCCGCTCGTCCGTCGTCTTGCCATCCATGAAGTCAAACTCTTCGTTGCACCATTGCAGCGCGCGAGCTTTGAGCTTCAATCCCTCAAGCGTTGTCATCTTCATATCGGCGATGCGCCTTGCCAGATCGGAGACCGGCCTGAACATCCTCTCGTAGTCCTCGTTCGTAGAGCCGGTCGGGACGTTGCGATAAAATTCATCCGAGGCAGCCCACGCCGCTTCGAACGCTTCAGACAATGTCTGAATCGTGTCGTCCGATTGCGCAACCGCCATCGCAGGCAGAACAGCAGTAGCAATCGCGCCTGACAGAACGCCTCGTCTTGTTACGTTGGGAATGATCTCAGTCTGAGACATGGGTGATAGCCTCCGATGCTAGTGCTGGTTGGAAAGAAGGATGATCTCTGCGCGAGCGGCGCTGACTGTCCGGGAAACTTCCGGCCAACTTTCGCTATACGAAGCCAGTTCAATGGTGCGGGTCAGAACGGCGATACGGGCCGCCTTTACGTCGGCCGGGATGGCGGCAACACGCGCGGCTTCGCGAGCCTCAGCCCACGCTGTCCGGAGCGCCCATCCGAAACACTTCCAGCCGATGATGGAAAACTTGATTGCCGGATACTTGTAGGTCTCTCGAAAGAGGGCCCACGCACGTGCCATGATGGCCTTGCGATTGAATTTGGGCATAGCTCCGCCGTTCACCGTGATGGTGCCTTTCGTGGTCATGGGATTGTCTCGCCGATTTCTCTATGATACAAAATGGATCATACACATGATCCAAAAAGGATCAAGAGGAATTATCGGTGATTTTGATTGAGCAGATACGAGCCGCCCGCGGTCTGTTGGGATGGTCACAGACAGATCTAGCAGGCAAGGCTGGGCTATCACTTCCGACCATCAAACGAATGGAACGGGAGGCCGGCGGGCTCGCTGTGTCAGAGGACGCCAAGGAGAGGGTGCGCGCCGCCCTCGAAAAGGCCGGCGTCGAGTTCATCGCGGAAAATGGTGGTGGGGCGGGTGTGAGGATGAGGAAGAGAGGGAAAAAATGAGGTCGGCCAATGACACTTGCGGGTGCGCGGTCGCGGAGCGAGGAGGCAAAAGAACTCGCGGGGGCATTATGGTTAACAGGCTGCTAACGGATTCGGGTCAAGTTGGAACTAGTAGATCCACAGGAGGCTTGTCCCTCTGCGAATCGGTAATTTGACCGCCGAATCAGTGCGTGTTACGCGAACAACAATTCTGCTTACATTGGAGCAAGCCATGAATGGCCGCGAGGGAGCACTGCGAGAAGCGGGTGTAGCCATTGGTGTGTCGTCAGTAGCTCTTGATTCATCTTTGTCCGTTGAAATTGCAGGGTTTTCGGGTGGGTTTTCCGGATACGGTGAATTTACCCCGATAACCGTTCGCTCATATACTGTGCAGGACGATGCCCACCTGGAACGAGATCAACGTCGAGATTGATGGCATCGGCCAGCCGAACGCTGCGGATCAAGTCAGGCAGAAATACCTTCGGGCTTTAGAAGACCGCGTCCATCGCGCGGTCATCGCTTACTATTCAGGCTTCCTTCAATCGAAGGCACCGAACGGCCTGCCTCATCCTGAAACAGCGATCACCGACTTAGACATGAACGGCTTGATGGCCGTAGTGCATGGTGTCGATCGAAACCGTGGACTAGATCTTGTTCTTCATACTCCTGGTGGAGGTATCGAAGCGGCAAGGGCCCTAGTCGAATACTTGTACAAGATGTTCGGAAAGAACATCCGAGTGATCGTGCCGCACATGGCGATGTCCGCAGGCACAATGATCGCTTGCGCCAGCCGTGAAATCTTACTCGGGAAGCATTCTTGCCTTGGGCCCACCGATCCTCAGGTGCGAGGCCATCCCGCCATGGGTGTGTTGGCCGAAGTCGATCGCGCGATCAAAGAAATGAAAGCCGAGCCTCTTAAACAGATCGTCTGGCAGCAGGTATTTAGCAAATATCCGCCGGCATTCATTGCGGATTGCGAGCGGTCGGTGGAAGGGACCCGCCGCATGGTTGCGGAATGGCTTGAGACAAACATGTTTGCATCAGAGGCAGAACGGCAGAGAAGGCCAAAAGCGTCACTGAATGTTTGATGGACTACGAGGGCACCACTGAACACTCGCACCATTTCCTACTCGACAAGTGCCGAGAGATAGGCCTCAACGTTACGGCGATTGAGGATGATCAATCTCTCCAGGAGGACATATTGAGTGTGCATCACGCGTTTGTGGCCACATTCGCGCGCACGAGCGCAATTAAAGTCATTCAGAATGCGACGGGCGCGAATTGGACCGTTGGCGCCTAAGCGAAAACAACCTGTCCTGGTTTTATCGAGGCAATATCTTGCATCTCCATCGCCGTTTTCGATGCTGAATTGTGAACTTTCAAATACGCATTTGGCCACAGCAAAGCGGCGATACCTTGTAATTCCAGAGCCGTATATCGACTGCCGTCGACTTCCAAGCTTCCACCGAGGGCCGCGATCCCCTGTAGCTCGATAGCCGTCTTGCTGTTGATCACGTCATCTCGTTCCCTAAAATGGATGTGGAGATAATGCGAGAATATAGCACAGGGACTTTAGGTCGCTCAGGGTCCAGGTTTTATTTTTTGAGATCCTGAAGCACCCTCCCGGGCGAAGCTCCTAGTTGTCATCCATTTAAGCGTCGTGCTTTCACCCGTAGCAGTGTCAGTTGCCTCGATCTCAACAGTACCGCCGCTGCGGCTAATGCTATCCACATCGTAGGTTTTTGAGCCTTCGCTACTGTCGTAAACCTCAATTGTTTCGCCGGAGCGTACCAGTTGGCCGCGATCGATTTCGACGCTTGAGCCAGTGTTGGTGTTAGTGCCGTCCCAAGCAATCGCAAGGCTGCATGTAGCCAATAGTGCAAAGGCGGCAATAAGTGCTTTCGGCATGATTTGACTGAGCTTTCGTATGCGGAAGGCTGAAATGCCCGCTTGTTTCATTTCGCGTGGTTCCTCGGGGGTTCCTTGGCGAAAGCAGCAGCGCGGCCGGCAACCGCGCCTCACAAATTTAGCTAGCATTTTCAATTATATGGCTGGTGCCGCTTGCGTGACTCGAACACGCGACCCCATCATTACGAATGATGTGCTCTACCAACTGAGCTAAAGCGGCTATCCTTCATACATGCCGTGCATGCGGCCCCCAGGCCACAGCCCGAGGCGCGGGACCTCTGATATCGGGCACCATCCCCCTTGGCAAGAACCCGGCCGCTGCGCCGCCGGTAAAAATCGCCGCCCGGCCGCATTCAGCTACCCCGGCGTGACAGGAGCCCCCGCAGCCCTCCGGCCTGTCGCGCAGCTGCGGGATCGTCTTCAACAAACCCATCGTTTTGGGAACTGTCATCGACCCCCGGATCGTCCGGAGCGCGAACGATCGGGATCACGTCGGGAACAGCGCCGGCCTTGTCTTCCTCGGATTGCGTGTGATGGGTCAGTGATGTCGCAGTCTCGTCCGGCATAGCAATAATTCCAGACGATGCAGCTTCGACATCAACCGGTGGTATTGCGACGTCCTGAGCTTTGGAGTCCTCGGCGGCGGGCAAGGCTTCGACGCGGGGCGTATCTGCCACGATCTGGTCCGAAACTTCCGCCTCGACCAAGGGAGGCCTGCTCGAAGGCAGCGCCGCCAAAGGAGTCTGCCACTGAAACGCGTCAACCCGCCCGGTTACCGGCGAAACCGGACGCCAGTGGTCAGACACGTACCCGTCTGCGGTCCAGACCGGATCGTGCAGGGCGCGTACGGCTCGCAACGTCCAGGCGCGGGCGCGCCCGCTATCGCCATGCTCTCTATGCTCAATTTCGGCCATCAACATCGCAACGCGTTGCGTCGGCGCTGCGATCAGCGGCTCCAGAGCATCGCGAGCCCGAGCGAACTCGCTGGCATCGAGCGCCGCACGCGCGATCGCCAGCGCGCTTTCCGGATGACCAGGCGCTTTTTCCGATAGTTTCTCCACCCGCGCCAACCGCAGCAGCGCGGAATCTCCCGGCATCACATGGGCATAGGCATCGGCGAGATCGGGATGCGGCTGTGCCAGCCACGCGATTTCGATGATCCGCATCGCGCGCCGCATCTGGTTCGCTTCGCTCAGATACTTGCTTGCGAGCACCACGGCCGGCACCAGCGTCGGCGCGAACTTCACCGCCTCCATCACATTCTGGCGCGACAAATCGCGATCGGACTTTTCGAACTCCAACGCCCTCGCCGTGAGCAGCACACCACGCTGACGGCGATACAGCGCCTTGTCGATACGACCTGACGCGACGTTTCTGTCGAGGATGGCGAGCGCACCAGCCCAGTCGCCCCTGGCGCAACGAAAGCCGAGCGCGGCTTGTGAAGCCCATATCGAAGATGGCGAAGTTTTAAGCGCTTCTTCCGCGATCGCCACTGCCGCCGCCGGATCGCCGGCACGCTGAGCTTCGATGAAAAGCCCTCGCAAGCCCAATAGCCGCGTATCCGCGCGCTCGGCCATGGTGCGAAAGGCGCGCTGCGCGCGATCCGCGTTGCCGTCAAGTTGCGCGGCCTGGGCATGCAAGAGCAACGCCAAGGGGTCCTGCGACACTAGACGCCGGGCAACCTTGGCATGATTGCGTGCGGCGGCGGCATCGCCATAACCGATCGCGAGCAATCCACGCGTAATGGCGTCCCTGCCGCGCGCAGTCCGGCGCTCCCGGCGCACGCGGCGGAGACGTGTTGGCGCGTACCACAATCCTCGCACCGCGCTCCAGACCAAGAGCGAGGCAACGACCAGCAGGCCCAGCCCGAGTGCGAACACCGGTAGCGTCGTTTCGATCCGCCAGACGTCCCACGACATCACGATCGTGCCGGTCTGATCAGCAATCCAGGTGGCGCCCAATGCAGAGAGGGCAATAAGAACGAGAAACAGGATGATACGAAACATCTGGAACCTATGGCGCCGGTTTGGCCAATGCCGCCATCGCATCGGAAGCGAATTGACGCGCGGTGGCAAGAGCAGCATCGCGGGCGTCGACCTTGGCGATCCAGGGCTCGGCGGCGGTACGATCGGTCGGCGGAAGTGTATTCAATTCTTTTCTCGCAGAGGCGACATCGTTTTGTCGGGCGGCCGCCTTGATTCGTGCGACGACGGCGCTGGCGGATTCTCCGGCCGGCGGCGCATCCACACGCTCAATGTGCACCAGACGCACGGCGCTTTCTTGCAACCGGTTCACGATATCGTTGGCGGAGATTTTGACCGGCGACGGCTCGAGTTTCGGAACGATCGCAAGAAGTTCGCGACACAGCACATTCGCGCTCGGCACTCCGGAATCTGCGAACGTCTCCAGCGGTTTGAACGTATCCGGATCGGAGATCAGCGTCTTGGATGCCGCAAGCAAATCGCCATAAGGCTGGCCTTGGCGCACCGCGACATTCAGGAGCGTCGCGGCAACGGCCTGACGAAGCGGTCCGTCACTGATCGGAGCCGTGTCATGCTTGGTCGTCTCCGCGCCGCGCTTGGCGATCTCCGCGGTAAGGGCTTGCGTCGTCTGCTCGACCTGTTGCTCGGTCTGCGCGAGTCGCGCACTGATAGCCGCAAGATCAGATGGAGCAAGATCAGATGACCCATCGGCATCGTGCTGCGGCACGGGCGATCCGTCCTTCAGCGCGGCCGCCAGTTTGTCGGATTGGCCGCGAACCGTTGCCAGCTCCCCGCGCAACGTTGTCAATTCCTCGCGCAAGGATGCGACCGATTTGTCCAAGTTGTCGATGCGCGTCGCCGCGGCCTGATCGAGCGACGAAGCGGCCGGCTTGCTCGCCGTCGATTCGACCCGAGCCACCCGATTCGCGAGAGCGCCGAATTCCGCCGAACTCACTTGCGACGCAGAGGATGAGGCGGAGGATGACGGTGGCCAGTCCGCCAGCCACGCACCGCCTACCACAAGCCCGGCGGCGACAGCGCCTGTAAAGGCGGCGATCAGTGCCGACGACGCCCGGGACGGAGAACGCGGAGAAACCGGCTGCTCGCCGAGAGGCTGATGATCAGCCGCTTCACCCGAAGCGGAACCGGCATCGTCCGAGGTCCCGGAAATACGGTTGGCCTCAAGGTCTTCGGTCGACGACTGATCCTGCCAGCCTCGATCCTGATGAGTGTCATCTTGCGTGTCATTTGCGACCGAGATGGACGGCCAGCGCCCGGCCTGTTGATCGCCTGCTTCACCCGCGTCCGTTGGGGCGGCATGCTCTGCCGTCTCGGCGATTTCAGTGGTTTCATCGCCTGCGGAAAGCGGGCGTGAATTTCCCTCCTGGGAGGCGTCGTTATGCTTGTCATCTGCCATCGTCACGGTTCCCCATTGCAGCGACACATCGAGTATCAGATTCCAAACCCCTCCCCCTATTTACCCCGATTATCTGCGTAACGCACGTCTTACTGCGATAGCGACCGCAACGCACAATCCAGCGCCTCCAGTACAGCTTCTTCGGCCGGGGCGCTCGCCTCCGCTACATGGGAGGCGCCGGCATCCCGCAGAATCGCGGCAACGGCGCCAGAAATGCAACATTGTGGGACCGCCAAAGCCGATATTTCGACGCCGCCGATGCGGACGCCATCCAGGAACGCGCGGGCGCTGCGGCGAGAATAATGCAGCACCGCCGATATCCGATGCGAAGCAAACGCGTCACAAACCTCGCGAGACAGGCTCGCCACCGGCACCATCCGGTAACATGTTGTCGTCACGACAGTTAAACCGTGCCCTTCGAGCTTCCCGGCGAGATCGCATGAGCGATCAGCCGCAGCGAGATAAAGAATCCTGGTGCCCTTTGTCAGACGTTTCGCGCGGACACGCTCCACAATGAGTTCGCACAACGCCGCGGCATCTCCGCCTGCCGCCACCACATCCTGAAAACCCGCCTGGCGCGCGGCGTTGGCGGTATGATCGCCGACCGCGAAAACGGCCAGTTTCAGCAGCGATTCCCTTCCCGGATGAACGGCGAGCGCGCGCAGTGCGTTAGCGCTGGTCACGACGACCGCGCCATAATTTGCATCCTGCTCGATTTCAAAAGCAATCGGCTCGAGGCGCAACACCGGCGACAACAAAACTTCGCGCCCCATCGCACGGAGCGCCGCCGCCGTGGTTTCATTGTCCGGTTCAGGCCGTGTGACGAGAACCGCCACGCCTCACGCTCCGGCGAACAGGGTGAAGAACTTTTCGCCAGCGCGCTCGCGCAGTTCATGCGCGGCGTCCGCCCCAAGCGCGACCGCATCCGCACGTATCCCCTCACGCACGGTTTCATAGGATTCCGTGCCATCAGGAGAAATGATGAGACCGCGGAAGTGAATGCGGTCGCCGTTCACCCGACAATGACCGCCGATCGGCGTACGGCAGGAGCCATCGAGCAAAGCCAGAAAACTGCGCTCGGCGCTCAGCGCCACTTCCGTTTCAGAGTCGCCGATGGCCTTCACAAACGCGTTGATGCGATCGTCGTCACGGCGCGATTCGATCGCGATAGCGCCCTGCCCGACCGCCGGCAGGAATTCCTCTGTCTCGAGAATGCGCGTCGCCTTGTCCTGTAATCCGAGCCGATTCAAACCGGCCAGCGCCAACAATGTGGCGTCGGCCTCCCCGGCGTCAAGCTTGCGCAATCGGGTCTCGACATTGCCGCGCAGTGTATTGACCTTCAGGTCGGGGCGTAACCGCAGCACCATGGCCTGCCGCCGGAGCGACGCGGTCCCGACGGTCGAACCCGCCGGAAGATCGTCCAAAGACGCTGCGCGTGGACTGATGAAGACGTCGCGCACGTCCTCGCGCGGCAGAAATGCAGGCAACCAGGTCTCATCGGGCAGAAATGTCGGCACATCCTTGGACGAATGCACCGCAAAGTCGATGCTGCCGGCGAGCAGGGCTTCCTCAATTTCCTTGGTAAAAAGTCCCTTGCCGCCGACATCGAACAGCGGCCGATCCTGAATGGCGTCGCCCGAGGTGCGGATGGTCTTGATGGCGATCCGCTCGGGCGCCACCTGATGCGCCCGCGCCAGCCGGTCGCGCACCTCATGGGCCTGCGCCTGCGCCAGTGGGCTGCCCCGGGTGCCGATCGTTGCCAGAATGTCTGTCTCATCCGAGGATTGCACGCCAAGACCTCATAATGCTACGCCAAGGAAAGGGAAACGCTGGTTTGCCCGATAGCGCAAGGGCCATATCTAGTCTAGGTACAACACGCCGATGCTGGTGCTGGGAATCGAGACCACCTGCGATGAAACCGCAGCCGCCGTGGTCGAACGCCAGGCGGACGGCAGCGCGCGGATTCTTTCCAATATCGTACGGTCCCAGACCGGAGAACATGCCCCCTATGGCGGCGTGGTTCCCGAAATCGCGGCCCGCGCCCATGTCGAACTGCTCGACGGCATCGTCGCCAGCGCGATGAAGGAATCAGGCGTCGGATTCCCGCGGCTGTCGGGGGTCGCGGCCGCAGCCGGTCCGGGCCTGATCGGCGGCGTCATCGTGGGGCTGACCACGGCCAAGGCGATCGCCCTCGTTCATCGCACGCCGCTGATCGCGGTCAACCATCTCGAAGCCCACGCGCTAACGCCGCGGCTGACCGACGCGCTGGAATTTCCCTATTGCCTGTTCCTCGCCTCCGGCGGGCATACCCAGATTGTCGCGGTGCTCGGCGTCGGCAACTATGTGCGGCTCGGCACCACGGTCGATGATGCTATGGGCGAAGCCTTCGACAAGGTTGCGAAGATGCTTGGCCTGCCCTACCCCGGCGGCCCGCAGGTCGAACACGCCGCGGCGAGCGGTGATGCGACGCGGTTCAATTTTCCGCGGCCGATGCTCGGGCGTCCCGACGCCAATTTCTCACTCTCCGGGCTGAAGACGGCCGTGCGTAACGAGATCGGTCGAATCAATCCCTTGGAGCCACAAGACATCAGCGATCTCTGCGCCGGATTTCAGGCCGCCGTACTGGAAGCGACAGCGGACAGGCTTGGCGTCGGCCTCAAGCTGTTTCAACAGCGGTTCGGTATGCCGCGCGCACTGGTCGCCGCCGGTGGCGTCGCCGCCAATCAGGCGATCCGCGCTGCGCTCGAGAGCGTCGCCGCCAAGGCACAAACCGTGCTCATCATCCCCCCGCCCGCGCTTTGCACCGATAATGGCGCGATGATCGCATGGGCCGGTGCCGAACGCCTGGCAGCGGGTTTGACCGACACGCTTGAAACTCCTCCGCGCGCCCGCTGGCTGCTCGATGCCAGCGCGCAGGCGCCGGCAGGCTTCGCCAATACCCGCGCCGGATTTTGAAGGCGTTGTCGCGATGAGATCTCTCAACCGTGTTTCGGTCATCGGCGCCGGCGCCTGGGGCACGGCGCTGGCCGGCGCCGCCGCGCGCGCTGGACGGCAAGTGACGCTGCATGCACGCGATGCGGCGATCGCAGCCAAGATCTCGGCAACACGGGACAATCCGCGCCTGCCTGGCATTCCGCTCGACCGCAGCATCATCGTGTCGCATGACATCGCCGCCGCCGGCCGCGCCGACATCGTCGTGATCGCGGTGCCAGCGCAAAACTCGCGCGCGGCGATCGCCGCACTGGCCCCGCATCTCCCCTCCGGGACGCCCGTAATCGCCAGCGCCAAAGGCATCGAGCATGGCACGCGGCGCTTCATGACCGAGGTGATCGAAGAGGCCGCGCCCCATGCCGTCCCCGCGATCCTGTCCGGACCGAGTTTTGCCGACGACGTGGCAAGGGGGCTGCCGACAGCCGTGACGCTGGCGGCGAAAGACGATGCGTTGGCGGTCGCGCTGGTTCACGCGCTCGGCTCGGCCGCCTTCCGTCCCTATCATACGACGGACGTACGCGGCGTCGAGATCGGCGGCGCTGCCAAAAACGTCCTGGCGATCGCGGCCGGAATCGTCGTCGGTAAACAACTCGGAGCGTCGGCGCTAGCGGCGCTGACCACGCGCGGGTTCAGCGAGCTGGTCCGCCTCGGTTGCGCGTGCGGCGGACGCAGCGAAACGCTTGCCGGCCTGTCCGGCCTCGGCGATCTCATCCTCACCTGTTCGAGCCCCCAGTCGCGCAATTTCTCGCTCGGTATCGCGCTGGGGCGCGGCGAGCAAGCGCCGTGCGACAAACTCAGCGAAGGCGCGCTCACCGCGCCGGCGCTGCTCGAGCTGGCGACCGCCCACGACGTGGAGATGCCGGTCGCACAGGCGGTCGCGGCTATTCTCGCCGGCCGATTGACGATCGATGGCGCCATCGACAATCTGCTGACGCGACCGTTCCGGGCGGAGGGATAGCGATGGCGTACTGGCTGGTGAAATCAGAGCCTTCGGCTTGGTCGTGGGAGCAGCAGGTGGCGAAGGGCGCCAAGGGCGAAGCCTGGACCGGGGTGCGCAACTTCACGGCGCGGCAGAACCTTGTCGCCATGAAAAAAGGTGACATGGCGTTCTTCTATCATTCCAATGAAGGTAAGGAGATTGTCGGCATCGCCGAAATCATCCGCGAGGCCTATCCTGACCCCACCGACAAGACCGGCAAGTTCGTCTGCGTCGACATCAAGGCGGACAAGCCGCTGAACACGCCGGTGACGATCGCCGCCGTCAAGGCCGACAAGCGCCTGGCCGACATGGCGCTGGTCAAATACTCCCGCCTTTCGGTGCAGCCGGTCACGCCGGCGGAATGGAAACTGGTCTGCAAGTTGGGCGGGCTATAAAGGCGGGTGACGCCAGGTGCTCCAGGCTGGATTCTGGACTCAACACAGTTGAATGAGAATTCAACCTGACGGCTTGTCGCCGTACCAAGCCGCGACGCATAATCGTCGCAACGGTGAAGATGGACCTGCCTGGTTCCGGGCCAGGGTCCTGCGGTGGAGCAAAAACATGTCCGACAAGATTTATGACGTAAGCGCGGATTGGGCCAAGCGGGCCTGGATCGACGACGCCAAATATCGGGAGATGTACGCACGCTCGATCAAGGATCCGAACGGATTCTGGTCCGAGGCGGCTAAGCGCGTGGACTGGATCAAGCCGTTCACCAAGGTCGAGAATACCTCGTTCGAACTCGGCAAGGTCTCGATCAAATGGTTCGAGGACGGCGTGCTCAACGCCGCCTACAACTGCATCGACCGGCATCTGGAAAAACGCGGCGACCAGACCGCGATCATCTGGGAAGGCGACGATCCCTCGCAGTCCCGACACATTACCTATCGCGAACTGCACGACGAAGTCTGCAAGATGGCCAATATCCTGCGGCTGCGCAACGTCGAGAAGGGCGACCGCGTCACCATCTACCTGCCGATGATTCCGGAAGCAGCCTACGCGATTCTTGCCTGCGCGCGAATAGGCGCGATCCATTCGGTGGTGTTCGGCGGCTTCTCGCCCGATTCAATCGCAGGCCGCCTGCGCGATTGCAAATCTCGCGTCATCATCACGTCCGACGAGGGCCTGCGCGGCGGCCGCACCATCGCGATGAAGGCCAACGTCGATACCGCGATCGAGAAGGTCAACGGCGAAGTCGACTGGGTGATCGTCGTCAAGCGTACCGGTGGCCAGGTCAACATGAACCCAACGCGCGACGTCTGGTATCATGAAGCTGCCGCCGTGGTCGAAAGTGAATGCCCGTGCGAGCCGATGAACGCGGAAGACCCGCTGTTCATTCTCTACACCTCGGGCTCGACCGGACAGCCCAAGGGCGTACTGCACACCACCGCCGGCTATCTGATCTTCGTGGCGATGACGCACCAGTACGTGTTCGATTATCACGACGGCGACATCTACTGGTGCACAGCCGACGTCGGCTGGGTCACCGGCCATAGCTACATTCTCTACGGGCCGCTGGCGAACGGCGCGACCACGATGATGTTCGAGGGCGTGCCGAACTATCCGGACACGTCCCGGTTCTGGAATGTGATCGACAAGCACAAGGTCAACATCTTCTACACCGCCCCGACCGCGATCCGCGCCTTGATGCAGGCGGGCGACGAACCGGTGAAGAAAACCTCGCGCGCAAGCCTGCGCCTGCTCGGCTCGGTCGGAGAGCCGATCAATCCTGAAGCCTGGGAATGGTACCACCGCGTGGTCGGCGACAATCGCTGCCCGGTGGTTGATACCTGGTGGCAAACCGAAACCGGCGGCATCATGATCTCGGCCCTGCCGGGCGCAATCGCGCAGAAACCCGGCTCCGCGACCAAGCCGTTCTTCGGAATCGTCCCCGAGATCGTCGATGCCGACGGCAAAGTTCTGGAAGGCGAGTGCAGCGGCAACCTGTGCATCGCGAGATCCTGGCCGGCCCAGGTGCGCACGGTCTATGGCGATCACGCCCGCTTCGAGCAGACCTACTTCTCCTCCTACAAGGGCAAGTACTTCTCCGGCGATGGCTGCCGCCGCGACGCCGACGGCTATTACTGGATCACCGGCCGCGTCGATGACGTCATTAACGTCTCCGGCCATCGCATGGGCACAGCGGAAGTCGAAAGCTCGCTGGTCGCGCATGAGAGTGTGTCGGAGGCCGCCGTGGTCGGCTATCCCCACAACATCAAGGGCCAGGGCATCTACGCTTACGTCACTCTGATGAAGGGCGTCGAGCCGAGTGAGACGCTGCGCAAGGAACTGGTCGCGTGGGTGCGCAAGGACATCGGCCCGATCGCTTCGCCCGACCTGATCCAGTTTGCGCCGGGCCTGCCGAAAACCCGTTCCGGCAAGATCATGCGCCGCATTCTGCGCAAGATTGCCGAGGATGAGCCGTCCAGCCTCGGCGACACCACGACGCTCGCCGATCCTGCCGTGGTCGACGATCTCGTCAAGAATCGTCAGAACAAAAAGGACGGCGCGGCAGCGTAGGTCGATTAAACTGCCGCAACCGCAACATGCCCCCTCCCCGTGGTTGCGGGGAGGACGAAGTGGTCATTGGCTCGCCCACACGATTCGCGCGATCCATTCCACATCGGAAGCGGGCAGCGTGCGGTTGGCGTGGCTTGGATTGAGCGATTGCAATTCAATCATCTTCGCGGTCCGGCGTTTGAGTTCTTTCACCATCACCTCGCCGTCCCTCGTCTTCACCACCACGCGATCGCCACGCCGGATCGGCGTCCCCGGCGAGACCACGATGACATCGCCGTCGCGATAAGCGGGCTTCATTGAGTCGCCGGAAATCTCCAGCGCATAGGCGTGTTCGTCTTGGACGGAAGGCAGACCCACCTCGTCCCAACCCTTGCCGACAGGAAAGCCGCCGTCGTCGAAATAGCCGCCGGCGCCGGCCTCGGCGAAACCGAGCAACGGCACGGCCTGCGCGGCGCGTGCCGAATCTTCAATGAACTGCACGAAGGTGTCGATGGCGGTGTCGGTCGCGGCAAGCGCTTTGGCCACCGACTCGGTCGAAGGCCACCGCTCGCGCCCGTCGCCGGTGATGCGTTTCGATTTGTTGAAGGTGGTCGGGTCGAGCCCTGCCTTTCTCGCAAGGCCAGACGGCGATAGGCCGGCGCGCTCAGCAAGACGATCCAGCGCGGTCCATATCTGGGCGTGTGTCAGCATGACCATGTGGCGCGTCCTGATTTCCGCGGCGGTGAATTCTGTCAAAGATTAGGAATTATTACCTCAACCGGCGCGAGCCTGCAATTGCGCCGAGGATAAAATGCGGCTCTTGAAGTGCGAGCGAGCCACCGATACGGTCACGCAGGATCCGCTACAATTTAAGCGAGCGGTAACGGGGTTATGCGCTTTTCGGTATCATGAGAGCGCAACGACGGGCTCGGAACACGCGTGCGCACGATCTACAAAATCTGTCCTGCTTCGGCCTGGCGGGAGGCCGAGCGGCACGGCGTTTTTCGCGGCAGCGCCGACGATTCCCGTGACGGGTTCATCCATTTTTCCACCGCGTCCCAGCTCGAAGGCACGGCCCGCAAGCACTTCATTGGCCAAACCGATCTGCTCCTGATCGCGATCGATGCCGATGCGCTGGGCGCTGCGCTGCGCTGGGAAATCTCGCGCGGCGGCGAACCGTTTCCGCATCTCTATGGCGAGCTCGATCTGCGCCATGTCACAACAGTGTTGGACATGCCCGCGCGACCGGACGGATATCACGATATTCCGGAGCTCGCGCCGTGATACGCGCCTTCGACAACTTCTCGCTGCCGCTGTTGCGCTGGTTCGATCCCGAAGACGCGCATCGCATGGCGATACAGGGATTGCGGCTCCTGCCGCCGATCCGCCAGCGCGCCGACGACCCGAAGCTCGCGGTTCGCGCCTTCGGCCTGAATTTTCCTAACCCGATCGGCCTGGCCGCCGGCTTTGACAAGAGCGCCGAGGTTCCGGACGCACTGCTGAAACTCGGATTCGGCTTCGTGGAGATCGGTTCGGTGACGCCGAGAGCACAGCCCGGTAATCCGCGCCCCCGCGTCTTCCGGCTTGAACGCGACGAGGGCGTCATCAACCGCATGGGATTCAACAACGACGGCGCCCACATCGTGCTTCGCCGGCTCGCGGCCCGCGCGCATTCCGGCGGCATCGTTGGAGTCAACATCGGCGCCAACAAGGACTCGGCCAACCGCATCGCCGACTATGTCAGGCTGATCGAAATCTTTGCCCCGGTGGCAAGCTACTTCACCGTGAACGTGTCGTCGCCCAACACCCCCGGCCTGCGCAACTTGCAACAGGCGGCGGCGCTCGACGAGTTGCTGGCGAAGGTGATCGACGCCCGCGAGCGTGTCCGACAAAATGCCGGCGACACGCCGGTGCTGCTCAAGATCGCGCCCGACCTGACGCTGGCGGAGCTCGACGACGTCGTTCACATCGCACGCTCACGCCGTGCCGACGGTATGATCGTCGGCAACACCACCTTGGCGCGGCCCTCGACCCTGCGCGATCAATCGCGCGCGAAAGAACAGGGCGGGTTGTCGGGGCGGCCGCTGTTCCGGCTGTCGACCCGAATGGTGGCGGAAACCTATGTGCGGGCGGAAGGCGCATTTCCGCTTGTCGGCGTCGGCGGCATTGACTCAGGCGGCGCCGCACTGACCAAGATTCGCGCCGGCGCCACCTTGATCCAGCTTTATTCATCCCTGGTCTACAAGGGTCTCGGACTGATCGACGATATCAAGAACGATCTGACCTCGACGTTGCTGCGGACCGGGCGCGACTCGCTATCGGACGTCATCGGCACTGACGCCGCGGACATTACGGCGGAAGACTGGCCGACCTAGACTAACCGGCCGTTTGATCGAGACGATCTGAGCCGGAAACTTTTGGGATCATGCTCTAACGCCCGCGCGGCGTGCCGAACACGCGCGACAGCAGCCAGACCGGAATCACGATGACAGCACCCAGCAGGAAGTAGCGCCACAATCCATTGATCGCATCAAAGCCGAGGTCCCAGACGCGTTCAACCAGCAGGCGAATGCTTTGCACGATATTCCAGGGATCGAAGCCGATCGCCGCGAGCATGACGCCGACCAGCGTCGATAGCAAAATCAGACGAAACGCAACCGCCAGCGGCGAGCCGCCCAGGAAACGCGACAGGCTGTCGGGGCTGGCCCGCAAGTTCCGGGTGTCGTCGTTCGGCATTGAGGCTCTCCCGCGGGGACAAGGACCCGCGCAACATAATCAGTGTGAGGCAGATGGGGAACCACCGCTTTGCCGTCAATGGCCGTTAGAGTCTGGTTCAACGGCGTTGAATCAGACTCTAACCTTAACTTTTTGATCGAGCATGATCTTATCCGAAAACCGGTTTTCCACTTTTCGGGATCATGCTCTAGCGCCGGTTGATGCGGCGGCCTCGGAAACCAGCATCCGCTCCAGCGTCTCCAACCGATCCGCCTCGCGCGGCGGCTTGTCCCAGCGCAGTCGGTTAATCCGCGGAAAGCGCATCGCCACTCCTGATTTGTGCCGGGCCGAACGCTGCAAGCCCTCAAAGGCGATTTCCAGCACCAGTCCCTGATCGGGCTCATGCAAGACATGGCGCACCGGGCCGAAACTCTCGGTGGTGTTGCGGCGGACGAAACGGTCGATCTGAAGCAATTCCTCATCGGTGAAGCCGAAATAGGCCTTGCCGACGGGTACCAGCTGCTCGCCCTCCTCCCCCTCGGTCCAGACCCCAAAGGTGTAATCGGAGTAATAGGACGATCGCTTGCCGTGGCCGCGCTGCGCATACATCAGGACGGCATCGATGATATGCGGATCGCGCTTCCACTTCCACCAAAGGCCCTTGGGACGCCCCGGCAGATATGGCGCGTCACGACGTTTCAGCATGATACCTTCGATGGCGTCGGCATCCGCGCCGGCGCCGGCGGGGTCGGCGCGGGCTGCCGCCAATTCGCCCCAGATCGTAAAGGGGACCCGCGGCGACAGGTCGATGCGCGGGTCGCCGAGGGCAGCGATGAAATCAACAAGCCGCCGCCGCCGATCTTCGAACGGCAACTCACGCAGATCGTTGTCGCCGTCGTCGAGCAGGTCGTAAGCTCGCAGATGGACCGGAAATTCCTTCATCAGCCTGGGCGTCACCGCTTTGCGGTTCAGCCTCTGTTGCAGAACGTTGAACGATTGCACCCGTCCATCGCGCACCACCAGTAACTCGCCGTCGATGGCGAACGCTTGATGCCGAAAAGTGCGAAGCGGTTCTCGGGAATCGTCAAGCGTCACTCCAGAAGAATCCACCAGCCGCAGCGACGGCAGCAAATCGGGAAAACTGTGGGTGATGTCCTCGCCCGTGCGCGAATAGAGCCGCGCCGCGACATTGCCATGCTCGTCGCAACCGCTCACCGCCTGCACCCGGATGCCGTCCCATTTCCACTCGGCAATGAAATCGGCCGCATCCAGACGCACAAAATCGGCATCCTCGATCGCGTGCGCCAGCATTACCGGTCGAAACGGCGCGGGGTCGCGATTGACCGGTTTGTCGCCGCAACCCTCGAGCCATGCGAATAGATCGAGGTAAGGCGGCGCGAGACCGGGCCAGATCAATTCGACATCGTGAACGTCTTTGCTGCCAAGCGCAGCCGCTGCGGTCTTGGCGAGCCTGGCGGAGATACCGATACGCATGGCGCCGGTGACAAGTTTCAAGAGCGCCCAGCGCCCGGTTTCGTCCAGTTCGTCGAGCCAGCGTGCAAGTTGCGCTGGCAGTTCGGCCTTGCCGAGCGTGCGCAGCGTGGTGACGACCTCGGTGAGTGTCGGGGAAGGTGATTTACGAATGTGACCTTCGCCACTCGCCGGCTCGTTCCATCTCCCGCCAGCAGAAGAGAGAGCGGACTGAGCATCGAGAGCTTGTTGTTGTGGCCACATGAGCGCCACGGTCTCGGAAAGATCACCGACGTAATCATAGGACAGCGCGAACAGCACCGGATCGGCGCGCGCGGCAATCAGGTCGCGGACCAGACCCGCCTTGGCGTGCTTGAACGACAATGCGCCGGTGAGTGCGGCCAGCGCGTAGCCGCGATCAGGGTCCGACGTTTCGCGAAAATACGCGGTGATCAGCCGCAGCTTGTTGTTGCGGCCGGGCTCGTAGGCGAGGCGGTCGAGAAGTTCGGCGAAGCGATTCATAAGCCGTATTCTCCGCCGGAGAAGCTCACCACCACCTCCTCCTCGAGGTCCTCGTCACCATAGCCGACCAGCGCGAGCGGACGCGCAACGAGTCCCTGCGTCGTGCACCAATGCACGAGCGCATCTTCCTGGCCATGCGTCACCCAGATCTCACCCGCACCTGTCGCGGCGATGGTGCGGGTCAATCCCGTCCAGTCGGCATGATCCGAAATGACCAGCGGCAATTCGGCACCACGTTGCCGCGCCCGCGCACGAACTCGCATCCAGCCTGACGCAAACGCCGTCACCGGATCTGGAAATCGCCGGGTCCAGAGATCGGCCGTAGCCGAGGGCGGCGCCAGCGTGATAGTGCCGGCAAGATCGGCTTTCTTCATCCCCTTGACCGGCCTCAGATCACCAAGCCCGATGCCGCGACTTTGATAGTAGTGCGTAACTTTGTTCATCGCGCCGTGCAGATAGATCGGTGCGCCGTAACCAGCATCGCGGACCAGCGCGATCACGCGCTGCGCCTTGCCAAGTGAATAGGCGCCAACCAGATGCGCACGCTCCGGAAACAGCGCGACCGAAGCCAGCAGCTTGCCTACTTCCGAAGCAGGATCGCCATGACGAAACACCGGCAGCCCGAACGTGGCCTCGGTGATAAAGACATCACACTGAACTACCTCGAACGGCGTGCAGGTCGGGTCATGCACATCCTTGTAGTCGCCGGAGGCGACGATCCGGACGCCACCATGCGTGACCGCGATCTGCGCCGAGCCCAGCACGTGCCCCGCGGGATGAAACGTGATCGAGACATCGCCCAGCCTGATCTCTTGCCCATAGGAAATCGCCTGCGTAGAGCCCGCGAAATCATCGCCGTAACGCAGCCGCATGATGTCGAGCGTTTCCTGCGTCGCCAGCACCGCCCTGTGGCCCGGACGGGCATGATCGGAATGACCGTGAGTGATGACCGCGCGATCCACCGGCCGTACCGGATCGATATGGAAGCCGCCAGGTTTGCAATACAATCCGGCGGCATCAAGCATCAGGATGTCCTGCGGGCGCATGAGGGGCATATAAGCGGACGCGGATATCGTTCGAGTCCAACGCCTGAAGATATCTTAAAGCACAAAGAAAAAGCCCCGGCCTTGGCCGGGGCTTCGCGTATCAGATTATCGGGGCCGTTCAATTTTGGCATGATCTGATCCGAAAACCGGAAGACCACTTTTCGGGATCATGACCGTGAGGCATGATCTGATCCAAAATCGAACGACCGCTTTTCGGAATCATGCCTACTCGCGCTGTCCGAGCAACTGCAAGAGCAGCGTGAACAGGTTGATGAAGTTCAGATAGAGCGACAGCGCGCCGGTTATCGCCGCGCGTTCCGCGATTTCTCCGCCCTGCGACGCATAGCCGTAGATGTAGTCATTCTTCAGCCGCTGGGTATCGTAAGCGGTCAGACCCGCGAACACCAGCACGCCGACGACAGACACCACAAACTGCAACGCCGAGCTTGCGATGAAGAGATTCACCAGACTGGCGATGATGATGCCGAACAGGCCCATGAGCAGGAATGAGCCCATGCCGCTCATGTCACGCTTGGTGGTATAGCCGAACAAGCTCAGCGCGCCGAACGAGGCCGCAGTGATGAAGAACACCCGCACGATCGAGGTGTGAGTATACACCAGAAAAATCGAGGACAGCGACAGGCCCATCAACGCCGAGAACGCCCAGAACAACAGCTGCGCGGTCGCAGGCTTAAGCCGGTTGATGCCAAAGGAGATGACGAAAACCATCGCCAGCGGCGCGAGGATGAAAACCCACTTCAACGGGCTCACAAACATCGCGTAGCCGAACGGCGTCAGGTAAGCGTTTCCGATCTGAGCAGCTGCGCCCGATGGATCGTTGGTGACGGCCGCCATGTAGACGCCAAGCGCGGCCAGGCCAGTGATGGCGAGGCCGATCGACATGTAGTTGTAGATCTTGAGCATATAGGACCGCAGACCGGCATCGACGGCCGCGGTATCAACGCGCCCGGCGGTCCGGCCAAACGGAGTGGCATGGTTGCGGTCTAAGTCCGACATGGTCGAATTCCCGTGGTTAGCTGGCATCGCAAGATACCAGTACAAATCTGTCTCGGATACATGGCCTGCTGATATTGGTTTTTGGTCATCAGGACCAGCGTCCTACCGAACCCATATGTGGGAAACTAACACATTCGCCGCAAGCTTCCATGCGCGGCTGAATGTCGCCCTCCGATAATAGAGGCTCGGGGCCTCACCCAGGGGAGCGATACGCAAAAAACTCGCAAGGACCCCAACCACCTGCTCCCGGTAGGAGATCGCCATGAAAATCGCTACATCTTGTTACAAATTCCTCAATACCGAGGCCGGCTTCTGATTGAGTGCCATCAGCGTGCCGGCCAGTCCTAACGCGACTGTGACAATCAGTGCGGCACCTACCACGATAGCCGCACTGCCGGCCTGCCATTCGAAACCGAGCGTCATCAACCGCGTCACGATCAGCCACGCGGCAAGCGAACCAGCCGCCATGCCGAACACCGCGGTGGCGGCACCGATCATGAGGTATTCGAGCGTGTAGGCGCCAAGCAGCCGCGACCTCGTGGCGCCGAGGGTTTTCAGAATCACGGCGTCATAGACGCGGTGGCGATGGCCGGCCGCCAGCGCACCGCCAAGGACGAGGATCGCCGAGACCAGGGTGACGGCGCTGGCGCCACGGATCGCCATGACCAGGTTGGTAACGACCGCCCCGATGGTTTCGAGGGCCTCGCGAACCCGCACGCTCGTCACCATCGGGAACGCGTCGGCCACAGCCTTGATGATCGCGGCATCTTCCGCGGCGCCGTGATGCATCTCGGTCAGGGTCGCGATATGGGTATGCGGCGCGCCGCGAAAGGCATTGGGCGAGAACACCAACACGAAATTGATGCCAAGGCTCTGCCAGTCAACGCTGCGCATGTTGCTGATGGTGGCCGTGATGTCGCGACCGAGCACATTCACGACGACGGTGTCGCCGATCTTGAGCCCGAGCCCGTCGGCGAGCTTCTTCTCAAACGACACCAGCGGCGGCCCATCATAGTCCGGCCCCCACCACTCGCCCTCTACGACCTTCGATCCCTTTGGCACGTCGCCAGTGTAGGTCAGGCCGCGATCACTATGCAGCACCCATTGAGCATCGCGGGAGGGTTTCAGGTCTTCCGCTTTGACGCCGCGCGCCGCGACGATGCGCCCGCGCAGCATCGGCACGTCCTCCACGATCGCCTGCGGAGTCAGCCGCTTGAGAAAATCGTCGAACCGATCCGATACCGACGACGGGATATCGATGAAGTACAATGAAGGGGCACGCTCTGGCAACGACGCCAAGAACTGCCGCCGCAGATTGCCGTCGATCTGGGTGATCGTGACCAGAACGGCGAGACCAAGGCCGAGCGAAAGCACCACGGACGGCGTCAACGTTCCCGGACGATGGATGTTTGAAACCGCAAGCCGCAGCATGGTGATCCGGGATCGCGGCAGCCGCCGCGCCAGCGCCATCAACCCGGAGGCGATGCCGCGCAACAACACAAACACGATCGCCGACGCCGCCACGAACACCAGAGCCACCCGCTTGTCGTAGGCTAGACCAATAGCGATCCCGGCCAACGTTGCGATCAGAAGCATCATCAAGACAAGGTAGCGGGTCTTCGGCCGAAGGACTTCGTGAGCAATGGTATCGCGAAACAAGGCCGCAACCGGAATGTCATGAACCCGTGCTAGCGGCCACATGCCGAACGCCAACGCCGTCAACAGGCCATATACCGCCGACAACGCCAATTCATCGGGGTGCAACGCCGGAACGACCGGCAGCGGGAGCAGATCGCCGAACGCGCCGACAATGATAAAAGGCAGCGTCGCACCGATTACAAGACCGGCAAGTGAGCCGAGAGCGGCCAGCACCATGATTTGAGTTAGATAGATCGCAAACACGTCGCGTCCGGTCGCACCCACTGCCTTGAACGTCGCAATGATGTCGCGCCGCCGGTCGATGTGGCTCTTGACGGCATTGCCGACGCCGACGCCTCCCACCAGCAAGGCGGCAAGCCCGACCAGGGTCAGATACTGCGTAAACCGCAAGATGCTCCGCTCAAGTTGCGGCGAGGCGTTGTTGCGGCTGCGGATGTCCCAGCCTGCCTCCGGCAGCGCCGCCCGCGCGGCATCGGCCAGTGCCGTCGCCGCCCTGTCATCCGCACTATTGCCCGCAAGCCGGACCCGGTAAATCCAGCGCACCAAACTGCCGGGCTGAAGCAATGCCGCGGCGCGCAAACCATCAATGCTGACCAGGAAGCGCGGTCCGAGCCCAAGACCGCCAGCTAGTTTGTCGGGCTCGGCGTCAACCGCGCTGCGGATCTCGAAGGTGGCGCTGCCGACCGTGAGACGATCGCCAATCTTAAGATCCAGTCGCGCCAGGAGAGCCTGGTCGACGGCCGCGCCGAATACCCCCTCACGTTCGGCGAACAGATCGGACATCGGGATGTCCGGCTCCAGCGCCAGCGCGCCGAGCATGGGATAGGCCCGATCGACCGCCTTCAGTTCGATCAGCGCCAGCCTGCCGTCCGTCGCGCGCGCCATCGCGCGCAGCGTCGCCGCCACCGAGACCGTTCCTCGCGCACGCAGGAAGGCGATCTCGTCCGGCTTCGCCTCGCGCTGGATCAACGAAAACGAAACATCGCCGCCAAGCAGCGTGCGGCCCTCGCGCGCCAACCCATCCGACAGACTGGATGCCACGGAACCGACGCCGGCAATCGTCATGACGCCGAGCGCGATGCAGGCGATGAAGACATAGAAGCCACGCAGCCCGCTGCGCAGTTCGCGCAACGCCAAACGCAGTGGAAGAAGCAGCCCGCGGGTCCTGTTTGTCGTCATGCGCGAAGCGCCATTGTGCATTCACGAGTGCGAAAGAAGCGCGCGGTTCTGGAGTCCATGAACACGGACCGGGCGCACCGATGACGTGTTTTTAACCTACCGCAGATCCCCAATGATGGCTGATGAGTCATCGACCTGCCTCGTCGATACGTCCCGAGCGTAGCTTCACCACGCGGTCGCAGCGTTGCGCGAGTGCGCTATCATGAGTCACCAGCACCAGCGTCATACCGCGCTCGGCATGCTTGGCGAACAGGAGATCGACGATCTGCTGGCCGGTCACCTCATCCAGATTGCCGGTCGGCTCGTCGGCGACGAGAATTGCCGGATCAGGCGCGAACGCCCGTGCCAGCGCCACGCGTTGCTGCTCGCCACCCGAGAGCTGCGTCGGATAATGATGCAGCCGCGCGCCGAGACCGACCGCATCCAGCTCGCTCGCTGCGCGCGCCGATGCGTTCGGCGCGCCAGCGAGTTCGAGCGGCACGGCGACATTCTCCAGCGCCGTCATGGTCGGGATCAGATGAAAGGACTGAAACACGATGCCGACGTGACGTCCGCGAAATCGCGCCAGACCGTCTTCGTCGAGAGCATTGAAATGAGTGCCATCGACAACCACTTCTCCGCGGTCGGGACGTTCCAGCCCCGCCATGACCATGAGCAGGGTGGATTTCCCCGACCCGGACGGCCCAATCAAACCGATCGCTTCGGCACGGCCAATGCGGAGACTGATGTCTTTCAGAATATGGACACGCGCGGCGCCGCTGCCGAGTGTGAGATTGACATTGGAAATGGCGATGGCGTCCGGCTTGAGATTTTGGGAATGACTGGCCGGTAACGAGGGTTCAATGAGACTGTCCATGCCTAGTGTCCTGAATCCCAAGTTCGCCTGCCCCGCCGGACCGTTCCGAGCGAACTTCGGATTCAGAAGGACACTAGAAACTTATTATTCCAAAGTGGTTTGGTTCAGAAGGTCTCTAGAGGACTCGCAGCAAAATGGGAGAGACCGTCTGAACCACCATGCTGGCTCATATGGCATTTCTTTTACGGCGGTCGAGAGGGTGATGCGCACCTTTGCGTGGATTCTACTTGGCGCTGGCATCGCCATGGCAGTGCCTGCCCAGGCGGCCGATGAAACGGCCAATGGCCCCGCCAAGATCGTGGTGCTCGGCGACTCCTTAAGCTCCGGCCTCGGACTCCCGGCTGCCGCCGCATTTCCAGCACAATTGGAAAAATCGTTGAAAGACAAGGGCCTGAACGTCACGATCGGCAATGCCGGCGTCTCCGGCGATACCGCGTCCGGCGGTCTCGACAGGCTCGACTGGTCAGTGCCTACCGGCACGCAGGGCGTGATCCTTGAACTCGGCGCAAACGATGCCCTGCGCGGCATTGATCCCAAAGTGACGCGCGCCGCACTGGAGGACATCCTGAAGCGCCTCAAGGCGCGCCATGTCGCGGTCCTGCTATGCGGCATGGTCGCGCCGCCGAATTACGGCGCCGAGTACGCCGCGCAATTCAATGCAATATTTCCCGATCTCGCCAAGAAATACGACGTGCCGCTTTATCCGTTCTTCCTCGACAAAGTCGCGGCGAACACAAGGCTCAATCAGGCCGACGGCATGCACCCGACCGCCGCGGGCGTGGCAATTATCGTCGAACATATCCTGCCCACGGTTGAGGCCTTTGTCCGCGCTATCCGTGAGCAGAAAGGCTGACAACCAA
Source organism: Nitrobacter vulgaris (assembly GCF_002028545.1). Lineage (GTDB taxonomy): Bacteria > Pseudomonadota > Alphaproteobacteria > Rhizobiales > Xanthobacteraceae > Nitrobacter > Nitrobacter vulgaris. The sequence continues at coordinate 46,734 of NZ_MWPQ01000006.1, read as the reverse complement.
GTGAGCGCCCGCTCTCGCAAGGAATTACCCGCCATGCGGCCGCGCGCTTCGCACGGTCACAGAACTACGGTAAAAATAGCTACTGGTGATTCGTCGCCAGATTGATTTCGAGACTTGCATCGAGGGTTTTGCGATGCCGCGTTTGTTCACCGGGCTGGAAATACCGTCCGATATCAGCCGCACGCTGTCCGATTTGCGCGGCGGTCTGCCGGGCGCCCGCTGGATCGACCCCGAAAACTACCATCTCACGCTCCGCTTCATCGGCGATATCGACGGCGCCTCCGCCAACGAGATCGCGTCGGTGCTGCCCCGGATCAACCGCAAACCGTTCGACGTGACGCTGCGGGGATTGTCGAGTTTCGGCGGCAAGAAACCACGTGCCGTCGTCGCCTCGGTGGAGCCGAGCGCGCCGCTGGTCGAATTGCAAGCCGAACTTGAACGGCTGATGCGGCGCTGCGGGCTGGATCCCGAGGGCCGCAAGTTCACGCCCCACGTCACGCTGGCCCGCTTGCGCGACGCATCCAACCACGACGTCGCGAACTATCTGTCGGTGCGCGGCTATTTCCCGTCCAAGGTATTCACCGCCGAGCGCTTCGTGCTGTTCTCCTCGCGTGCCTCGGTCGGCGGCGGCCCTTACGTTGTCGAGGACTCCTACGCGCTCAGCGCGTGACCGCCGATTCACAAGATCTTCACCACGACTTGTATTTCCGTCCCTCAGGAGTCGAAAACCGACCGATGCTTTCGGTGTCACCCACATCGTTCCGGAATCACTATCAGGCCCTCGTCACGTCAGGCGCGATCGAGGCGGACTCCGCGCAGGCGCGGGCGGTGGAAGCACTTGCCGCGCTGGACGAGCGGCTCATGACCTACAAGCCCGCGGGCAAATCGGGCTTCCTCGACAAATTGTTCCATTCCGACGACGAACCTCCGCCGAAGGGACTTTATATCCATGGTGACGTCGGACGCGGCAAAACCATGCTGATGGACCTGTTTTTCCAGGAGAGCCGGGTCGCCCACAAACGCCGGGTCCATTTTCATGAGTTCATGACAGACGTGCATGAGCGCATCTTTGCTTTTCGCCAAAGCATCGCGCGAGGTGAGATGGCCGACGCCGACGCCGTTCAGCTCACCGCGACATCTATCTTCGAGCAGGCATGGCTTTTGTGCTTCGACGAATTTCATGTCACCGATATCGCCGACGCCATGATCCTGGCCCGTCTGTTCGCGCGGCTGTTCGAACTCGGTACCGTCGTGGTGGCGACATCAAACGTCCCTCCTGAGAACCTCTACGAAGGGGGTCTCAATCGCGTGCTGTTCCTGCCGTTCATTGCGCAGATCGAGGAGCGTATGGACGTTCTGCGTCTCGACGCCCGCACTGATTTCCGCATGGAGAAACTCGCCAGCGTCAAGATGTGGCTGACACCCGCCAACGCCGAGGCTGAGGCGGCGCTCGACAGAGCCTGGACGCTCATGACCGGCGGCGCGCCCTGCGAGCCGCGTGACATCGCGATCAAGGGCCGCCTTCTGCACGTGCCATGCTCGGCCCACGGCGTGGCCCGGTTTTCGTTTGCCGATCTCTGCGAGCAGCCACTTGCGGCGCCCGACTATCTACGGCTCGCGCGCGACTATCACACTCTTATGATCGACCACATCCCGGTGATGGACTATGACGACCGCGACGCCGCCAAGCGGTTCATCGCCCTGATCGACACGCTGTATGACAACGGCGTGAAACTGATGGCGTCGAGCGATAGCGATCAGCTTTCGCTCTATCGCGCCAACGACGGCTTCGAGGCGAATGAATTCAAACGCACCTCCTCGCGTCTGATCGAGATGAACTCGGACTCCTATCTGGCGAGGGCCCATGGTCGCAGCGATTCCCTCGCCAGCGGAACAGCCACCGGCCTGGTGGAGACTTGACGTTGCACGTTGCGACGCTTGAACAGGTCCCACGAAAGGTCTAACCACGATCCTGTCGATATTCTCCCTTCCCTGCTCTTTGTCATCAAAGGACAAAATTTCCATGGCGCGCGACAAGATTGGCTTGATCGGCTCTGGTCAGATCGGAGGGACGCTCGCTCATCTCATCGGACTGAAAGAACTTGGCGACGTCGTGATGTTCGATATCGCGGAGGGCGTTCCGCAGGGCAAATCGCTCGATATCGCCCAGTCCTCTCCGGTGGATGGCTTCGACGCCAGGCTGACCGGCACCAATTCCTATGAAGCGCTCGAAGGCGCCAGCGTCTGCATCGTCACCGCCGGTGTCCCGCGCAAGCCGGGCATGAGCCGCGACGATCTGCTCGGTATCAATCTTAAAGTGATGGAGCAGGTCGGCGCCGGCATCAAGAAATACGCGCCCGACGCCTTCGTCATCTGCATCACCAATCCGCTCGACGCCATGGTGTGGGCACTTCAGAAGGCATCTAACCTGCCCGCGAAGAAGGTAGTCGGCATGGCCGGCGTGCTGGACTCCTCACGCTTCCGCTATTTTCTCGCAGACGAATTCGACGTCTCGGTCGAAGACGTCACAGCCTTCGTGCTTGGCGGTCACGGCGACAGCATGGTGCCGTTGGTGAAGTACTCGACAGTGGCGGGCATTCCGCTGCCGGACCTCGTCAAAATGGGTTGGACCTCACAGGCCCGCATCGATGAGATCGTGGATCGCACCCGCAACGGCGGCGCCGAGATCGTCAATCTGCTCAAGACCGGCTCGGCGTTCTATGCCCCAGCCGCCTCCGCAATCGCGATGGCGGAAAGTTTCCTGCGGGACAAGAAACGTGTGCTGCCTTGCGCCGCCTATCTCAACGGCGAATTCGGCGTGGATGACATGTATGTCGGAGTACCCGTGGTGATCGGCGCCAAGGGTGTCGAGCGCATTGTCGAGATTGAACTGGCGGGCAAGGACCGGGAAGCCTTCGACAAATCGGTCGCTGCGGTTCGGGGACTCGTCGATGCCTGCAAAAAGATCGCGCCCGATCTGCTTGACGGCTGATCGGGCACTGCCATTCGGTATCGTTCGGAACGGATACGCGTGCGGCCAGTATTGCGAAATTCAGATGCGGCAACCCACTGCTGGCAAGGACATCTCGAGGTGACTGCCCACCTCGACCCTCCGGCGGGCATATCTTGGCCGGCGGAAATGGTCGAAATTGTTCCTGCCAAAATTGTCCTTCCCGCGGGTCGGAGACCATCCAGATGAACATCCACGAATATCAGGCCAAGGCGTTGCTGCGGGAGTTTGGCGTGCCGGTCTCGCGAGGGGTTGCGGTGCTGAAGGCATCGGAAGCGGAGGCGGCGGCTAAAACGCTCGATGGTCCGGTTTGGGTGGTCAAAAGCCAGATTCACGCGGGTGGCCGCGGCAAGGGCAGGTTCAAGGAAGCCTCCGCCGGCGACAAAGGTGGCGTCCGTCTCGCCAGATCGATCGACGAGGTGAAGCAGTTTGCCGGCCAGATGCTCGGCGCGACGCTGGTGACTGTGCAGACCGGTCCTGTCGGCAAGCAGGTCAACCGTCTTTACATCGAGGAAGGCTTCGACATCGACAAGGAGTTCTATCTCTCGGCACTGGTCGACCGCGAAACGTCCAGAGTTTCGTTCGTGGTCTCCACCGAAGGCGGGGTGAACATCGAGGACGTCGCACACAAAACCCCGGAAAAAATCGTGACCCTCTCGGTCGATCCCGTCACAGGGGTGATGGGCCATCACGGCCGTACCGTCGCCAAGGCGCTGGGACTGCGCGGCGATCTCGGCAAGCAGGCGGAGAAGCTGGTGGCGCAGCTTTATAATGCCTTCATCGCCAAAGACATGGCGATGCTGGAGATCAATCCGCTCGTCGTCACGAGGCAAGGCGAACTGCGCGTGCTCGATGCCAAGGTATCGTTCGACAGCAACGCGCTATACCGCCATTCCGATGTGGTGGCGCTGCGCGACGAGAGCGAGGAAGACGCCAAGGAGATCGAGGCGTCGAGGTTTGATCTGAGCTACGTCGCGCTCGACGGCCAGATCGGCTGCATGGTCAATGGCGCGGGCCTTGCGATGGCGACCATGGACATCATCAAACTCTACGGCATGTCGCCCGCAAACTTTCTCGACGTTGGCGGCGGCGCCTCCAAGGACAAGGTCGCAGCCGCGTTCAAGATCATCACCGCAGATCCGAATGTGAAAGGCATCCTGGTCAATATCTTCGGCGGCATCATGAAATGCGACGTCATCGCCGATGGCGTTGTCGCCGCGGTAAAGCAGGTCGGCCTCAATGTCCCGCTGGTGGTTCGCCTCGAAGGCACCAACGTCGACGCCGGCAAGACCATCATCCGCGAGTCCGGCCTCAACGTTCTGCCCGCCGACGATCTCGACGACGCCGCGCAGAAGATCGTCAAGGCCGTGAAAGGGGTCGCGTAAATGTCCGTTCTGATCGACAAGAACACCCGCGTCATTACGCAGGGCTTCACCGGCAAGAACGGCACGTTTCACTCCGAGGCCGCGATCGCCTACGGCACGAAAATGGTCGGCGGCACCTCGCCGGGCAAAGGCGGACAGACCCATCTCGGCCTGCCGGTGTTCGACACCGTCCGCGAAGCGCGCGAGGCGACCGGCGCCGACGCCAGCGTGATCTACGTGCCGCCGGCCGGCGCAGCAGACGCGATCTGCGAGGCGATCGACAGCGAAATCCCGCTGATCGTCTGCATCACCGAGGGCATTCCGGTGCTGGATATGGTGCGGGTCAGGCGTTCGCTATCGGGATCGAAGTCCCGGCTCATAGGGCCGAATTGCCCGGGCGTTGTGACGGCGGGCGAATGCAAGATCGGCATCATGCCCGCGAACATTTTCAAGCCGGGCCATGTCGGCATCGTCTCCCGCTCCGGCACGCTGACCTACGAAGCGGTATTCCAGACCAGCCAGGAAGGCCTCGGCCAAACCACCGCGGTTGGTATCGGCGGCGACCCGGTCAAGGGCACCGAGTTCATCGACGTGCTGGAAATGTTCCTGGCCGATCCCAAGACCACTTCGATCGTGATGATCGGCGAGATCGGCGGTTCGGCCGAGGAAGACGCCGCCCAGTTCCTGATCGATGAGGCCAAACGCGGCCGCAAGAAGCCTGTGGTCGGCTTTATCGCCGGCGTCACCGCGCCTCCCGGCCGCCGCATGGGCCATGCCGGCGCGATCATTTCCGGCGGCAAGGGCGACGCCGCATCCAAGACCGCAGCCATGGAGGCGGCCGGCATCTTCGTCTCCCCGTCTCCGGCGCGACTGGGAAAAACTCTTGTCGAAAAGTTGAAGTCTTGATTCAGGTCTTGGTCTTTTCGGCGGGAAGTTCCCTCATAAATAGGATAACGTTCAAATTCGCGCTGATCTTGCCGGAGAAAGGCTGTTCTCACTGGCAAAAACGCGTGCGCCGTCTGTTACGCCCATGACCGAAATCGTCAGGACGCGATATGTCTCGCCAGGATGCGAATGCCGCATTTGCCCTTTCCTCGTTCTTGCAGGGCGCGAATGCCAGCTACATCGACGGACTCTACGCCCGCTATGAAAAAGACCCCGGTTCGGTCGATCCCGAGTGGCAGGAATTCTTCAAAAGTCTGAAGGATCCTCCGCAGGACGTCGAAAAGAACGCGGAAGGCCCATCCTGGGCGAGGGCCAACTGGCCGCCAGCTCCCCAGGACGACCTCACCTCAGCGCTCGACGGCAACTGGGCTCGGCTCGAAAAGACCGTGGACGCCAGGGTGCAGGAGAGGACGACAGCGAAACCTTCGGCGCTCGCCGGCGCCGACGTCACTCAGGCTACGCGCGATTCGGTGCGCGCGCTGATGCTGATCCGCGCTTACCGCATGCGAGGGCACTTTCATGCCAGGCTCGACCCGCTAGGTCTCGAACCTGCGCGCGATCACGAAGAACTCGATCCACGTGCCTACGGCTTCACCGAAGCCGACATGGATCGCAAGATCTTCCTCGACCACGTTCTTGGGCTCGAATACGGCACCCTGCGCGAGATCGTGGCGATCTGCCGGCGCACTTACTGCCAGACGCTGGGCGTCGAGTTCATGCACATTTCGAACGCCGAGCAGAAAGGCTGGATTCAAGAGCGCATCGAGGGGCCGGACAAGGAGATCAGCTTCACGCCGGAAGGCCGGCGCGCCATCCTGACCAAGCTCATCGAGGCCGAGGGTTTTGAGAAGTTCTGCGATGTCAAGTTCACGGGAACCAAGCGCTTCGGTCTCGACGGCGGCGAATCGCTGATCCCAGCGCTTGAGCAGATCATCAAGCGCGGCGGCAATCTCGGCGTGAAGGAAATCGTGATCGGCATGCCGCACCGCGGACGGCTGAACGTGCTGACGCAGGTGATGGGCAAACCTCATCGCGCCCTGTTCCATGAGTTTAAAGGCGGCTCGGTGAATCCGGAGGCGGTCGAAGGCTCCGGCGACGTCAAGTATCACCTCGGCGCCTCGAGCGACCGCGAGTTCGACAGCAACCGGATACACCTGTCGCTGACCGCCAATCCCTCGCACCTGGAAATCGTGGACCCGGTGGTGCTCGGCAAGGTGCGCGCCAAGCAGGACCAGCACGGCGATCCTCCCGAACAGCGCAACTCCGTGCTGCCGCTATTGATGCACGGCGACGCCGCATTCGCGGGACAGGGCGTGGTGGCGGAATGCTTCGCCCTGTCGGACCTCAAGGGCTACCGCACCGGGGGCTCGATCCACTTCATTGTCAACAACCAGATCGGCTTCACCACCTATCCGCGCTACTCGCGCTCATCCCCTTATCCGTCCGACGTCGCGAAGATGATCGACGCGCCGATCTTCCACGTCAATGGCGACGATCCGGAAGCCGTGGTGTTCGCTGCGAAGGTCGCGGTCGAATTCCGGCAGAAATTCCACAAGCCGGTCGTAATCGACATGTTCTGCTATCGCCGCCACGGTCACAACGAAGGCGACGAGCCCTCGTTTACCAATCCGACGATGTACAAGAAGATCGCAGCGCACTCCTCGACGCTCGAACTTTACGCCAAGCGGCTGACCACTGAAGGCGTCATAACCGATGGCGAGATCGAAAAGCTGAAAGCCGACTGGCGCGCACGGCTGGACGCTGAATTCGAGGCCGGCACCGGCTACAAGCCGAACAAGGCCGACTGGCTCGACGGCAAGTGGGCCGGCTTCAAGCTCGCCGATCAGAACGAGGAGCCGCGCCGTGGCGTCACCGGCGCGGCCATCGAGACGCTGAAGGAGATCGGCCGCGACATCACGCAGGTGCCGGACGGTTTCCGGGTGCATCGCACGGTGCAGCGCTTTCTCGATAATCGCGCCAAGGCGATCGAGAGCGGCGTCGACCTCGACTGGGCGACGGCCGAGGCGCTGGCCTTATGCACGCTGATGCTGGAGGGCCACAACGTCCGCCTGTCCGGCCAGGACAGCGAGCGTGGCACCTTCTCGCAGCGGCATTCGGTGCTGTTCGATCAGGAAGACGAGAGTCGCTACACGCCGTTCAATCATCTCGGCAAGAACCAGGGCAGCTACGAGGTCATCAACTCGCTGCTGTCGGAAGAAGCTGTGCTCGGTTTCGAGTATGGCTATTCGCTCGCGGAGCCGAACACGCTTACGATGTGGGAAGCACAGTTCGGCGACTTCGCCAACGGAGCGCAGGTGGTGTTCGACCAGTTCATCTCCTCTGGTGAACGCAAGTGGCTGCGCATGTCAGGTCTCGTTTGCATGCTGCCCCACGGCTATGAGGGCCAGGGACCGGAGCATTCGTCGGCGCGGCTGGAGCGGTTCCTGCAGATGTGCGCGGAAGACAACATGCAGGTCGTCAATATCACTACGCCGGCCAACCATTTTCATGCGCTGCGCCGCCAATTGAAACGCCAGATCCGCAAGCCTCTGATCATGATGACGCCGAAGTCGCTGCTGCGTCACAAGCGGGCGGTATCGCGTCTCGACGAACTCGGCGCCGACACCGGATTCCATCGTATCCTTTACGACGACGCGGCAATGCCGCCGGAGCAAAGGATCAGGCTGGTGAACGACGACAAAATTCGTCGCGTGGTGCTGTGCTCCGGCAAGGTCTACTACGATCTCTACGAGGAACGCGAGAAGCGCAACATCAACGATGTGTACCTGATGCGGATCGAACAATTGTATCCCGTTCCGCTGAAGGCGCTGGTGCACGTCCTCGGCAGTTTCAAGAACGCAGAGATCGTCTGGTGCCAGGAAGAACCGCGCAATATGGGCGCATGGCACTTCATCCAGCCTTACCTCGAATGGGTTCTCAACCAGATCGGCGCATCCAACAAACGCCTGCGTTATGCCGGCCGCGCCGCAGCTGCAGCCACCGCGACCGGATTGATGTCGAAGCACCTTGCGCAACTCAAGGCGTTCATCGACGAGGCGCTGAACTGACACGAACAGTCATGTCGGACTGAAACGCGAAGCCCACTTGTTGCGGATGTTTTCTGGCATCCATACTGCTGTCTTTTCGGGACACGTCGGCTATGACGAAAGGAAGAGAACCATGACCGAGATACGCGTTCCGACGCTCGGCGAATCGGTGACCGAGGCAACCATCGGAAAATGGTTCAAGAAGCCCGGCGACGCCGTATCCGTCGACGAGCCGCTCGTCGAGCTCGAGACCGACAAGGTGACTATCGAAGTGCCCGCGCCCTCCGCCGGCACGCTCGCCGAGCTCGTCGCCAAGGAGGGCGAGACGGTTGCCGTCGGCGCGCTGCTTGGACAGATAACCGATGGCAGCGCGTCGGCAAAACCAGCGGCGGCCAAGGCGCAAGGCATCGCCGCCGAAAGAACAACCGGGCGGCCGGACCTTAAGTCCGACACCACGAAACCGATCAACGCAGGCCCGGAGGAGCCGCAACCCAGGCCGGGCACCGCAGCGCCGGCTGATGCCCCGCTCGCCCCCTCGGTGCGTAAACTCTCCGCCGAGAGCGGCATCGACGCCTCGACCGTTCCGGGCTCCGGCAAGGACGGCCGCATCACCAAAAGCGATATGCTGGCGGCGATCGAAAAGGCGGCCTCCGCCCCGACCTCGGTCCACCAGCCGGCTGCCACCATGCAGGCGCGCGCGCCCTCTCCTCCGAATGACGCCTCGCGCGAGGAACGCGTGAAGATGACGCGGCTACGCCAGACCATCGCGCGCCGCCTCAAGGAGGTGCAGAACACCGCCGCGATACTGACGACCTTCAACGAGGTCGACATGACCGGCGTCATGGCGCTGCGTACGCACTACAAGGACGCGTTCGAGAAAAAGCACGGCGCGAAGCTCGGCTTCATGGGCTTCTTTACCAAAGCCATCGTCCAGGCGTTGAAGGACATTCCGGCCGTCAACGCCGAAATCGACGGTAGCGACCTGATCTACAAGAGCTACTATCACATTGGAGTCGCCGTCGGCACCGACAAGGGCCTGGTGGTGCCTGTCGTGCGCGACTGCGATCACAAATCGATCGCCGACATCGAGAAAAGCATCGCTGACTACGGTCGCCGCGCCCGCGACGGCCAGCTCAAAATCGAGGAGATGCAGGGCGGCACCTTCACCATCACCAACGGCGGCATCTACGGCTCGCTGATGTCGACGCCGATCCTGAACGCGCCGCAGGCCGGCATCCTTGGCATGCACAAAATTCAGGAGCGGCCGGTGGCGATCGACGGCAAGGTGGACATCCGCCCGATGATGTATCTGGCGCTCTCCTACGACCACCGCGTCATCGACGGCAAGGAGGCCGTGACCTTCCTCGTGCGCGTCAAGGAATCGCTGGAAGACCCGGCGCGATTGGTGCTGGATCTGTAGTTCAAGCTAAGGGAACCACATGACGCAAGTCTTGCTGAAGTCCAATACCAAAACCACCGAGTTTGGTCATTTGACCTCAATCGATCTGGAGTTGAATGCAGTCATTCTAGAGTTGTTTTATCTGGCTTGTTTGAGTTTTGAGCACGGGCCATCCGCCGCACATATGTACGTCTCCGAATACAGCGGGGAAGTTAAAAGCATCGCCCATGAAAATCTCTTCGATGTCCTCGGATCTTTCGAAAACATCTCGAAAAAATCCGCAGACTGGGTCTTGTCGCGAGCGTTGTTCTACCATGACAATCAGAGACGACGAGCGATGGCCGATCAGGAAAAAACAAAAGCTGAAGACAAGCAACAATCGGTAATTGAGAAAAAGCTTGGCAACCTCGACAAAGCCCACGCCTTGAGACGAAAGCTGATCAAGGACGGAGCGGATCCTGACGAGGTCAACCGGCTCATCGGGGGAATGCTCTTCGACCAGCGTGCAAAATTGCTCCCCGGGCCGGACAACGGCTGAGACGCACTCTTGAAGCCAGGTAGTTTCGAACTTCGTATTGGCGGACGAAATCGCCAGCGCCATCGTCTGGCACAAGGATTGAAACGACAGGATCTGAGACCATGGCGACTTACGACCTCATCGTTATCGGCACCGGTCCCGGCGGCTATGTCTGCGCCATTCGCGCGGCGCAGCTCGGCATGAAGGTCGCCGTGGTCGAGAAGAACCCGACGCTTGGCGGCACCTGCCTCAATGTCGGCTGCATGCCGTCGAAAGCCTTGTTGCACGCCTCTGAAATGTTCGAGGAAGCCGGACATTCGTTCGCAAAAATGGGCATCGGCGTATCTGCTCCCAAACTCGATTTGCCCGCGATGATGAATTTCAAACAGCAGGGCATCGACGGCAACGTCAAGGGCGTCGAGTACCTGATGAAGAAGAACAAAATCGACGTCATCAGCGGCACCGGCAGAATTCTCGGTGCCGGCAGGGTCGAAGTGACGGTCGCCGACGGCAAGACCCAAACTGTTGAGACGAAAAACATCGTGATCGCCACCGGCTCCGATGTCGCGAAGCTCAAGGGCCTTGAGATCGACGAAAAGCGCATCGTGTCGTCCACCGGCGCTCTATCGCTCGACAAGGTGCCGGGCAAGCTTCTGATCGTCGGCGCCGGCGTGATCGGCCTCGAACTCGGCTCGGCGTGGCGCCGCCTCGGCGCTCAGGTCACGGTGGTGGAATTTCTCGATCGCATCCTGCCCGGTATGGACGGCGAAATCGCAAAGCAGTTTCAGCGCCTTCTCGAAAAGCAAGGCTTTGCATTCAAGCTCGGCACCAAGGTCACGGGCGTCGATACATCTGGCAAGACGCTGATGGCGCAGGTCGAACCCGCCGCAGGCGGTGCGGCAGAGACAATCGAAGCCGACGTGGTTCTGGTCGCGATCGGCCGCACGCCCTACACCGACGGCCTCGGCCTGAAGGAGGCAGGCGTCGCGCTCGACGAGCGCGGCCGCGTGGAGATCGACGCGCATTTTGCGACCAGCGTGAAAGGCATCTGCGCCATCGGCGACGTCGTCAAGGGACCGATGCTGGCGCACAAGGCCGAGGACGAAGGCGTGGCGTGCGCGGAAATCCTCGCAGGCCAGGCCGGCCATGTGAACTACGACGTGATCCCCAGCGTGATCTACACAACGCCCGAGGTTTCATCGGTCGGCAAGACCGAGGAGGAGCTGAAGCAGGCCGGCATAGCCTATGCCGTTGGCAAGTTTCCGTTCACGGCAAATGGCCGCTCCAAGGTCAACCAGACCACCGACGGCTTTGTGAAGATCCTCGCGGACGCGAAAACCGATCGCGTGCTCGGCGTTCACATCATCGGCCGAGAGGCTGGCGAACTGATCCACGAGGCTTGCGTGCTGATGGAGTTCGGCGGATCGGCGGAAGACCTCGCGCGCACCTGCCACGCGCACCCGACGCGATCGGAAGCGATCAAGGAAGCCGCCCTCGCAGTCGGCAAACGAGCCATTCATATGTGAGGATGGCGAGCTGCCTGCACCGCGATCGTCGGTCAGGCGCGGGGATGCGCCGTCCTGTAGACTTCCAGCAGCCGCTCGCTGTCGATGCCGGTGTAGATCTGCGTGGTCGAGAGCGACGCGTGGCCAAGCAGTTCCTGAATCGCGCGCAAATCGCCGCCGCGGCTTAAGAGATGCGTCGCGAATGAATGGCGCAGCGCATGGGGCGTTGCGCTGTCGGGCAGACCGAGCGCGCCGCGCATCCGCGCCATCACAAGCTGGATGATGCGGGCCTTGAGCGGGCCGCCCCGCGCGCCGACGAAGATCGGTCCTTCCGGCGGCAGCGAATGCGGGCACATCGCCACATACTCATGAACCAGCGCCAGCACGTTCTGCAGCACCGGCACCATCCGCGTCTTGTTGCCCTTCCCGGTAACCACCAGAACGTCGCCCGCGCCAGGCTGCGGCACATCGTGGCGCTTCAACCCGAGCGCCTCGGAAATCCGCAGGCCCGAGCCGTACAATAGCGCCATGACGGCTGCATCGCGTGCCCAGATCCATGGCTCGCGATCTTCGCCGGCCCGCTCGGAGGCGTCGGCGAAACGCTTCGCCGCACTCATATGGATCGGCTTCGGGAGACTCTTGCCAACCTTCGGCGCGCGGATCGCGCCGAGCGCACCGATCTTGCCGAGCCCTTCCCGTTCCAGAAATCGCGCGAACGAACGCAGCCCCGCCAGCGAACGCATCAACGAGCGGCCACCAATGTCCTCCGCGCGTCGCGCGGCCATGAAGGCTCTGATATCGCCTGGCTCGAGCGCGGCGAAACGCTTCAACGTCACCAACTCGCCCCAGTGCTGGCCGAGAAACATCAGGCATTGCCGAACATCGCGCGCATAGGCTTCAAGCGTCTTTGGCGACAGCCGACGCTCGGCACGCAGATGCGCCAGCCATCGCACGATTTGCTGCCCGACATCCGACGCCGTGCAGGCGAGATCTGGTAGCGGATCTGCGACTTTCGCCATCTTCGCACCTTGCCTATAAGTCCGGAGATCATATCGCGCCGCTTTCGTTTATCCTTCGCTAACTTTCCCGCCGGCTGGCCATGGCGCCGTGCCTCCCATAGCGTTTTCGAGCGAAGCATGTCCTCGGGCTTGACTCGAGGATGGATACCGGTTCGCGTGAAGAAAACGCGTTAGATCAAAATGATAGCGCTCCGCTTCTGATTCCGTCAGGAGCGGAAAGGCTCTAAGCTGTCCGCCACTCCCGACAGAGGCCGATTCTCCGGATGGACCGTTCTTCGCGCAATGGCACATTCCCGGCATCGTCATCGACGACGCGCATCGTCGATGTGCAGGTTCCCGTTGCGATCGATCATGCCTATTCCTATCGCGTGCCGAGCGGCATGGAGGTGCGGCCCGGCGACGTGGTGACGGTGCCGCTCGGCCCCCGCGAGGTGGTCGCCGTGGTCTGGGCCGAGAATCCCGCACCCGATCCGCGCCTGCACAACCGCTTGAAGGACATCTCCGACAAGCTCGATGTACCTCCGCTCAGGGACGAACTCCGCGCGCTGATCGACTGGGTCGCCAACTACACATTGTCGCCGCGCGGCATGGTCATGCGCATGAGCCTGCGGATGGGCGAACAGCTCGGGCCGGAGCGGGCGCGACCAGGCGTGCGGCTGAGCGGCGAGCCGCCCCGACGCATGACCCCGGCACGACGGCGGCTGCTGGAAGTCCTGTCGGATGGGTTGCTGCGTGCAAAATCCGATGCGGCCAAGGAAGCGGGCGTCAGCACCGGCGTCGTCGATGGTCTTGTCGACGAAGGCACGCTGACAATCCAGCCAATGCCGCGTGCGCCGCCGCCCCCGCCGCCCGATCCCGACTTCGCCGTCCCCGACTTTTCCCGCTCGCAGCGAGCGGCCGTGGACGCCATGCGCACGCTGGCGTCAAACGGCACGTTCCACGTTGCGCTGCTGGATGGCGTGACCGGCTCCGGAAAGACCGAAGTCTATTTCGAAGCGGTCGCCGAAACCGTCCGCCGCGGCAAGCAGGCTTTGATCTTGATGCCCGAGATTGCGTTGACCGGACAATTCCGCGACCGTTTCGCCACCCGCTTCGGCGAGCGGCCGCTGGAATGGCATTCCGAATTGACGCCGCGCACCCGCGCGCGCAACTGGGCAGCCATTGCGGCGGGCGAGGCGCAGGTTGTGGTCGGCGCCCGCTCCGCGCTGTTTCTTCCCTACGCTAACCTCGGATTGATCATCGTCGACGAGGAACACGATCAAGCCTACAAGCAGGACGAAGGGGTGCGCTATCACGCCCGCGACATGGCCGTGGTTCGCGCACATGTCGCGAAGATTCCGATCATACTGGCCTCGGCGACGCCGTCCGTCGAAAGCGAGGTCAATGCGCGCAAGGGACGCTACCAGCGCATCGCGCTGACATCCCGGTTCGGCGGTCAGCATTTGCCACAGATCGAACTGATCGATCTTCGGCGCGAGGGACCGTCGCGCGGCCGCTTCATTTCTCCGCGTCTGGCCGAAGAGATTCGGACCGCCATCGAGCGGCGCGAGCAGGCGCTGCTGTTTCTCAATCGCCGCGGCTATGCGCCGCTGACCTTGTGCCGCGCCTGCGGCCACCGCTTCGCCTGCACCATCTGCGATGCCTGGCTCGTGGATCACCGCTTCCGTCGGCGGCTCGTATGTCATCACTGCGGCTTCTCAATGCCGCGCCCGAATCAATGCCCGCATTGCGCGGCGGAGGAATCGCTGATCGCGGTCGGCCCCGGAGTCGAACGCTTGCAGGAAGAGGCCGCCGCACTATTCCCCGACGCGCGCACCATGGTGCTGTCGAGCGACCTGATCACCTCGATCGAGACCATGCGCTCGGAGTTGAATGACATCGCGGAGGGCCGCGTCGACATCATCATCGGCACCCAACTTGTGGCGAAGGGACACCATTTTCCGCGCCTGAACCTCGTCGGAGTGGTTGACGCCGATCTCGGTCTCGGCAACGGCGATCCCCGCGCCGCGGAGCGAACCTTTCAACTGCTCAATCAGGTGATCGGTCGCACCGGCCGCGAGCAGGGTCACGGCATCGGCTATCTGCAAACCCACCAGCCCGAACATCCCGTGATGAAGGCGCTGGTCGCGAGCGACCGCGAGGCGTTCTATTCCAGCGAAATCGCGGCGCGGGAGCGGACCGGCTACCCGCCGTTTGGCCGGCTGGCCAGCCTGATCATATCCGCAGGCGACCGCCCGAGCGCAGAGAGCTTCGCCCGCCGGCTCGTCGCAATCGCGCCGATCGACAAGGACATTCAGGTACTCGGACCGGCGGAAGCGCCGCTTGCCCTGATCAAGGGACGCTATCGATTTCGCCTGCTGGTGAAGTCGGCGCGCAGCGTGGACCTCTCCGGCTATTTGCGCGGCTGGCTCGCGTCTGCGCCGAAGACAAGGGGCAATCTCAAGCTCGAAGTGGATATTGATCCCCAGAGCTTTCTCTAGCAGCCCTTTCGAGCACTCCGGTTCACCGACGCGCCCCGTCCCCGCGAACGACTCAGCCGATCTGTCAGACGATCGGGACATCGCGAGGCGCTCATGTGGAATCGGACCGAGGCCAACTCCGACCCCGGCAAGCCATGAGCCTGCGCGAAGGGCCGAACAGGTGACCACAGCTTTCCTATTCGGCCTTATCAAAGAAATTTCCGGACGCCGCTTGCCCGGAAAATGCCTTTGGCGCGGGACTTACATGACCTCGGCGACCACCCGGCCAACGCCGCTGCCGGTCAAACCGATCACGCGGGCGGCACCTTTGGAAAGATCCAGCACACGACCGCGGATGAACGGACCGCGATCATTGACGGTGACGACCACGCTGCGGCTGCCATGGGTGACCCGCAGCCTGGTTCCGAACGGCAGATGGCGATGGGCGGCGGTCATGGCGTTCTGATTGAAACGCTGGCCGGATGCGGTGCGGCTACCGGCTTCATTGCCGTAATAGGAGGCCATGCCAGAGAACGATCGGCTCGAATGGGCCGAGCTTCCAAAAGAAGCATTGGCGTTCAACCAGGACGATCCGCTGATGCCGTGGCTCTTCGCATAATGCCCCTGATGGTGGTGGTGGTGATGCCGATGATGGTTGCTCGACCGGGCCGATGCCCCGGTGACGCTGCCTGCAATCAAAACGCTTGCGGCGATCACGGCGGCCAACGTACGCGGCCGGATGAGAAACCCTAAGGTCGTCTTTTGCGAGTACAACATTGAAGGACCCTTGAAAGTATTGCCGCCCCTGCGGCAAGTGAAACCCCTGACTTTTTCGTCGCGGCAGGGTTGATCCTCAAACTAAGGCGTAAAATGGGCAAGGAATTGCTTCGTGACTCGGATGAAATATCTTTTGATCGGGATGGATTCGTCCACTAATCGTGACAATACATATATTAATAAAATATACATGATAATATACATCAATATACTGTAAAAGAAAGTTATAGCGTTGGATCAGTGACCATTCATTAAGTACTGCGGAGCGCGCCTAGGCACTAAGCTTGGCTCAGCCGTGTAGAGAAACCGCCATGGCAAGGGTCTGATTGCTTTTGTCCTGACGCAGCATTTGCCAACCGAATGACTGTACGCAGGAATGCGCCTTGTGCTTCGCGCGATTGACCGACCGAACTTCCAACACCGGTTGAATCCGACGCCATGCGACAAGGCATCGCCGCACGCCGCCGTCATATTGCACCTGCGCGCGCGCTATGTTAGCAAAGCCGCGATTTTAACGCTGCCGGTACGCTCGTGTCGGCCGGAAATCGAAGTCCCTCTTGAATTCCAAGGGCTTGGGCCGCTTTGGCGCCGCTTGTTCGGCGACGGCTTTTCCCCTGCGAGTTTGACAGCTTGAAGAGCGCTCTGGTGGCTGCTGTAGATCCCTCGGTTTCTGGTGTGTCCGGCCGTTATGCGACGGCCTTGTTCGAACTGGCGCGCGAAGACAAATCGATCGACGCCGTCAAGGCCGACCTCGACAAGTTCGATGCCATGTTGGCGGACAGCGCTGAACTTGTGCGCCTCGTGCGCAGTCCGGTTTTCAGCGCCGATACGCAAAGCAAGGCACTCGCCGCCGTGCTGAGCAAGGCCGGGATCGGCGGTACGACCGCAAACTTCCTGAAAGTCCTGGCCGCCAACCGCCGGCTGTTCGCGGTTGCCGACGTGATCCGGGCGTTTCGCGCGCTGGTCGCGAAGTTCAAGGGCGAGGCCACGGCGGAGGTTACCGTCGCCGAGAAGCTCAACGACAAGAATCTGGACGCGCTGAAAACCGCGCTGAAATCAGTGACGGGCAAGGACATCACGCTCAACGTGAAAGTCGATCCGTCCATCATCGGCGGACTTGTCGTCAAGCTCGGCAGCCGCATGGTGGATACTTCGCTCCGGACCAAACTCAATTCGATTAAGCACGCGATGAAAGAGGCAGGCTGATGGACATCCGCGCCGCGGAAATTTCCGCGATCCTGAAGGATCAGATCAAGAATTTCGGCAAAGAAGCCGAAGTTTCGGAGGTCGGACAGGTGCTGTCCGTCGGCGACGGTATTGCCCGCGTCTACGGCCTCGACAACATCCAGGCCGGCGAGATGGTCGAGTTCGAAAACGGCACGCGCGGCATGGCGCTGAACCTCGAAACCGACAATGTCGGTATCGTGATTTTTGGCGCCGACCGCGAGATCAAAGAGGGTCAGACCGTCAAGCGCACCCGCGCCATCGTCGACACGCCGGTCGGCAAAGGCCTGCTCGGCCGCGTGGTCGATGCGCTGGGCAATCCGATCGACGGCAAGGGTCCGATCCAGGGCACCGAGCGCAAGCGCGTTGACGTCAAGGCTCCCGGCATCATTCCGCGCAAGTCGGTGCACGAGCCGATGGCGACCGGCCTCAAGGCCATCGACGCCTTGATCCCGATCGGCCGCGGACAGCGCGAGTTGATCATCGGCGACCGCCAGACTGGCAAAACCGCGATTGCGCTGGACACCATTCTCAATCAGAAGCCGCTGAACGTCGCTGGCGCCCCGGAGAGCCAGAAGCTCTACTGCGTCTACGTCGCGGTCGGCCAGAAGCGTTCCACCGTGGCGCAGTTCGTCAAGGTGCTCGAAGAGCAGGGTGCGCTGGAATATTCGATCGTCGTCGCCGCGACCGCGTCCGATCCGGCCCCGATGCAGTACCTCGCGCCGTTCACCGGCTGCACCATGGGCGAATACTTCCGCGACAACGCCATGCACGCCGTCATTATTTATGACGACCTCTCCAAGCAGGCCGTCGCCTATCGTCAAATGTCGCTTTTGCTGCGCCGCCCGCCGGGCCGCGAAGCCTATCCGGGCGACGTGTTCTACCTGCATTCCCGCCTTCTGGAACGCGCCGCCAAGCTGAACGACAGCCAGGGCAACGGCTCGCTGACCGCGCTACCGGTGATCGAGACTCAGGCCAACGACGTGTCGGCCTACATTCCAACCAACGTGATTTCAATCACCGACGGCCAGATCTTCCTCGAAACCGACCTGTTCTTCCAGGGCATCCGCCCGGCGGTGAACGTCGGTCTTTCGGTGTCGCGTGTCGGCTCGTCGGCGCAGACCAAGGCGATGAAGAAGGTCGCCGGCAAGATCAAGGGCGAACTCGCGCAGTACCGCGAAATGGCGGCCTTCGCGCAGTTCGGTTCCGACCTCGACGCCTCGACCCAGCGACTGCTCAACCGCGGCTCGCGCCTGACCGAACTCCTGAAGCAGCCGCAGTTCTCGCCGCTGAAGATGGAGGAGCAGGTCGTTGTGATCTGGGCCGGCACCAACGGCTATCTTGATCCGCTGCCGCTCAACAAGGTGCGCGCGTTTGAGGATGGGCTCTTGTCGTTGCTGCGCGGCAAGAACGCCGACATTCTCAATGCCATCCGTGAAAGCCGTGACCTGAGTGACGA
Source organism: Nitrobacter vulgaris (assembly GCF_002028545.1). Lineage (GTDB taxonomy): Bacteria > Pseudomonadota > Alphaproteobacteria > Rhizobiales > Xanthobacteraceae > Nitrobacter > Nitrobacter vulgaris. The sequence goes on along the minus strand of NZ_MWPQ01000006.1, from coordinate 28,009 downwards.
TACCGCCGCCAAGCTCAAGGCTGCCGTCGAGGGTTACGCTAAGACCTTTGCTTGATCCTTTCACATCTCCCGCTTTTGGGAGATCAACCGGCGCAGCCGGTGGAATGGAACAAGTGATACACATCGCGTCGGACCCCTCCCTCGCCCTCCCCGCAAGCGAGAGAGGCGAAAGGCCGAGCAGGAGATAGACAGGGTTATCGATGGCCAGCCTTAAAGACATGCGGGTCCGCATCGCCTCTACCAAGGCGACACAAAAGATTACCAAAGCCATGCAGATGGTGGCGGCCTCCAAACTCCGCCGCGCGCAGAACGCCGCGGAAGCAGCGCGGCCCTACGCCGAAAAAATGGACACGGTGATTTCAAACATCGCCAGCGCCGCGGCCGGTTCGCCCAACGCGTCGCCGCTTCTGGTCGGCACCGGTAAGGATCAAGTTCACTTGCTTCTGGTCTGCACCGGAGAGCGCGGCCTGTCCGGCGCGTTCAACTCGGCCATCGTCCGCCTGGCCCGTGAAAGGGCCTTCGCCTTGATGAACCAGGGCAAGGAGGTCAAGTTCTTCTGCGTCGGGCGAAAGGGTTACGAGCAGCTTCGCCGCAACTTCGACAAGCAGATCGTCGAGACCGTCGAACTGCGCTCGGTGCGCCAGCTCGGCTTCGTCAATGCCGAAGCGATTGCAGAGAAAGTGCTGGCTCGTTTCGACGCCGGCGAGTTCGACGTCTGCACCCTGTTCTATTCGCGCTTCCAGTCCGTCATTGCACAGATTCCGACCGCCCAACAGGTCATTCCGCTTGCGGTCGAGGCCGCGGCCGGAAATGGCGATGCGGCGCCATCCTACGAATACGAGCCGGAAGAGGATGAGATTCTCGACCGGCTGCTTCCGCGCAATCTCGCGGTGCAGATTTTCCGCGCGCTTCTGGAGAACAACGCCTCGTTCTACGGCGCACAGATGACGGCGATGGACAACGCGACGCGTAACGCAGGCGACATGATTCGCAAGCAAACGCTGGTTTACAACCGGACCCGCCAGGCGATGATCACCAAGGAGCTGATCGAAATCATCTCCGGCGCCGAGGCTATCTAGCAGCAGGAGCGTTCATGGCTTACGTCACGAAGGCGACAACGAGCGGCGGCCGCAATGGCCGCGCCGTCCTCGACGGCGGTGCGCTGGCATTGGCGATGGCGCTTCCGAAGGATCTCGGCGGTGCCGGCGATGGCCACAATCCGGAACAGCTGTTCGCGCTTGGCTGGTCCTCCTGCTTTGGACAGGCCATTCTCGTTCTGGCGAAGAAGCATGGTCTCGACGGGCAGGCCGCCAGGGTGACCTGCGAAGTCACGCTTAATATCGATGACGGCGCATTCTCGCTCGCTGCCGAATTGAAGGTCGCTCTGCCCGGTGCCGACAAGGCGAAGCTGCAAGCGCTGATCGAAGACGCTCACACCATCTGTCCTTATTCCAAGGCGACCAAGGGTAATGTGCCCGTCAAATTGACCGCCGTCTAAAGCGCTTGATCCTGAAAAGTGGAAACCGGTTTTCAGAATGGATCACGCGCAAACTAATAACGAGTTCTAAGGAGATATTTCTAATGGCATCCCCCGCCAATCAGACCGGACGCATCACGCAGGTCATCGGCGCCGTCGTCGACGTACAGTTCGAAGGCCACCTGCCGGCTATTCTCAACGCCATCGAAACCAAGAACGGCGACAACCGCCTGGTTCTGGAAGTAGCGCAACATCTTGGCGAATCCACGGTGCGCACCATCGCGATGGATACCACCGAGGGTCTGGTGCGCGGCCAGGACGTTACCGACACCGGCGCGCCGATCCGGGTGCCGGTCGGCGCAGGCACGCTGGGTCGCATTATGAACGTGATCGGCGAGCCCGTGGACGAGCAGGGTCCGGTCAAGGCCGACGACCTGCGTCCGATTCACCAAGAGGCGCCGTCCTATACCGACCAGTCAACCGAGGCGGAAATTCTCGTCACCGGCATCAAGGTCGTGGACCTGCTGGCGCCTTATGCCAAGGGCGGCAAGATCGGGTTGTTCGGCGGCGCCGGCGTGGGCAAGACGGTGCTGATTCAGGAACTGATCAACAACGTCGCCAAGGCGCACGGCGGTTATTCGGTGTTCGCCGGCGTCGGCGAGCGGACCCGCGAAGGCAACGATCTCTATCACGAATTCATCGAATCCGGTGTCAACAAGAAGGGCGGCGGCGAAGGCTCAAAGTGCGCGCTGGTCTACGGCCAGATGAACGAGCCGCCCGGGGCGCGTGCGCGCGTTGCGCTGTCCGGCCTCACGGTCGCCGAATACTTCCGCGACCAGGGCCAGGACGTGCTGTTCTTCGTCGACAACATCTTCCGCTTCACGCAGGCGGGCTCTGAAGTGTCGGCGCTGCTCGGCCGCATCCCCAGCGCCGTTGGATATCAGCCGACGCTCGCCACCGACATGGGCGCGCTGCAGGAGCGCATCACCACTACCAACAAGGGCTCGATCACCTCGGTGCAGGCGATTTACGTTCCTGCCGACGACCTGACCGACCCGGCGCCGGCCGCCTCGTTCGCGCATCTCGACGCGACCACGGTGCTCAACCGCGCCATTTCGGAAAAAGGCATCTACCCGGCGGTGGACCCGCTCGACTCGACCTCGCGCATGCTGTCGCCGCTGATCGTCGGCGAGGAACACTACCAGACGGCGCGCCTCGTGCAGCAGGTTCTACAACGTTACAAGTCGCTGCAGGACATCATCGCCATTCTCGGCATGGACGAACTGTCGGAAGAGGACAAACTCACGGTGGCCCGCGCCCGCAAGGTCGAACGTTTCCTGTCGCAGCCGTTCTTCGTAGCCGAGGTGTTCACCGGCTCGCCGGGCAAGTTCGTCGATCTCGCCGACACCATCAAGGGCTTCCGCGACCTTTGCCAAGGCAAATACGACCATCTGCCGGAATCGGCGTTCTATATGGTCGGCACCATCGAGGAAGCCGTCGAGAAGGGCAAGAAGCTCGCGGCCGAAGCGGCTTAAACAACTGCGTCATTGCCGGGGATAGCCGTTCGAAGAACGGCGTTCTAAAAAACGCCTATGACCCGGCAATCCATCGATAGACAGACTATCTTGACTGATGGACCCGTGGGTCAAGCCCGCGGGTGACAACAGAGAGACTGAGTACCATGGCGACTTTCCATTTCGATCTCGTCTCCCCTGAAAAGCTCGCTTTCTCCGGCGAAGTCGATCAGGTCGACATCCCCGGCGTCGAGGGTGACTTCGGCGTCCTTGCCGGCCACGCGCCCGTCGTTGCGGCGATCCGTCCCGGAATCCTGACCGTCACCGCTGGCGGCACACGACAGAAGATCATCGTGCTCGGCGGCCTCGCCGAAGTCTCGGAGAAGGGCCTGACCGTCCTTGCCGACGTAGCAACCTCCATCGAGGAGCTTGATCGTACGCAGTTCGCTGACACGGTCGCGAGCATGGAAGCCCAGTTGGCGGAAAAGGAGGGCTCCGAACTCGACAGGGCCATCGAGCGGCTGGACCATTTCAAGAGCATTCAGAGTCAGCTCAATACGACGGCAATGCACTGAGCCGCGTAACCGGCGATCGGGTTCCGGATGCGCCGCGCATATGCCCTAACCACCGGAGAGGCTCGTGAATTCCTTGACCACGCGCTCATAGACCGGGCGCTTGAAAGGCACGATTAACCGGGTCAGGTTCTGCATCGGCTCCCAGCGCCAGGCAATAAATTCTGGCTTGTGGCCATCGCCCGGATTAGCGACGTCGATCTCGTTGTCCTTGCCGGTGAAGCGCATCGCGTACCACTTCTGGCGCTGTCCGCGATAGCGGCCCTTCCAGGCCCGTCCGGCCACGGTGCGTGGAATGTCATAGATCAGCCAGTCAGATACCTCGGCGAGCTTCTCGACCGAGCGAATGCTGGTCTCCTCATAGAGCTCGCGTTTCGCCGCGAGCCATGTGTCCTCACCGGGATCGACGCCGCCTTGCGGCATCTGCCAGACATGCTGGTCATCGACCTGCTCAATGCCTGCGCGGCGACCAATGAAAACGAGTCCCCTCTCGTTGAACAGCATTATGCCGACGCACGTGCGGTAGGGTAGATCGTCGTAACGCGCCATTCCATCAATGCCCTGCACGCCTCCTCCGCCCTGAGAACGGAAAGGACTCGGATTAAAGCGTTTTCGAGCGAAGTGGATACCGGTTCGCGTGAAGAAAACGCGTCAGCCAAAATCATAGAGCCACGCTTCTGATTCTATCAAATGCGGAGGGCTAGTTCGATTTTGATTTCAGCATCGCGGTTGTCAATGGCACAAGCATCACGCCACGGCTTTCGAGGCCCTTGATCCAAGCGCCAATTCGGTCGATGGAAACCGGAAGCGCCGAAGTCATGCCCACGGCGGTCCCCCGCTTCATTGCCAGTTCCTCAAGTCTTGCGAGCGCCTTGTCGATCTCTACCGAGGTCGGAACGGCATCAATGGTCAGGTCGGCCTTGGCGAAAGGCATAGCCTGCCTTTCCGCAAGTTGACCCGCAACGCTCGTCGGCGCAGTTCCGTCGTCCAGGTAGCCGAGACCCCGCCCTGCTGCCTCGCGAATGAATGGCTGCATGACAGTAGCGGCAGTGACAAAACGCGCTCCCATGAAATTGGTCAGGCCGACATAGCCTTGAAAGCGGCTTAGCTGCCAATGAAGGCGATCGATATTCTGCTCGGCGCCAAGTGTCGTGAGCAGTGTTTGCGGTCCGGGGTCGTTGTCGGGATAATCATAGGGCTCCATAGGGACTTGCAGCAGCACCTCGTGACGTTGCGCGTGCGCCTGTTCCACCATCTTACCCGGATCAGAGCCATAGGGTGTGAACGCCAGCGTTACGGCTGACGGCAGTTTCATGATTGCATCGGTGGTTTTCGTCGCACCGACGCCGAGACCGCTGACCACGATGGCAACCACCGGTGTCTTTGCAGCCTTCGCGCGATCCGCCTCGGTGCCCATGGCATAAGCCTTGAAAGGCTTCAGCCCGTCGGCAGCGACAACCGGAATCATTCCATAACGCGACTTCTCCAACAGATGCTGACCAACTCCCGTTGCCGCCGCCGGTGAGCCGGCGTCCGCCGTATTGGACTCAGGACCGGAGACGACGACGTCCTGACGAGATCCGCTGGACCCGTCGATGATGGTGATGGTCTTCTGTCCGGTTGCGGATTGAGCGGCAACGGCGGCGGCGCTGTCCGGCTGCTTCGGCGCGGATCGGACGGCTGCAGGCTTGTCATCGCTGACTGAGGTCTGCTGGATCGCAACCCGCGCCACAGGTTCGCCGCCGAGAGGATCGTGATTGAAGAAAACGAAGCCCAGGAAGACGACAAGGATCGATCCCAGCAAAAATCCCGCCGCCTGTGGCAGCGTGACAGGAAGCCGTAAGCGGCGCTTGGGCGCGGAGTTCTGTCCAAGCGGCGTGCTGAGATCGTCGGTGGTATCGGCCATGGCCCCCTCGAATCATCCGAATCGAGAATACCATGGGCGCTCGCAAAGGCGGCAACGCGAGATCCGGCAGCGACGCCTGAAGTGACCCCACCCGCAAACGAATTCGGGCGACCCAGAGGCCGCCCGAATCCGGAAAACCTGATTACTTCAAAGGATCAGTTCGCTGCCTTGTTTGCAGGCTTTTCAATCGCCGCCTTGTTGCTGGGGGACGGTGACGAGGCGTTGATCTTGACCCCGTGCAGAAGGTCATCGGCCATCTTGAGGGCCTTGTCGTTTTTCGTGTCCGGCGGGACGTAGGATTGCGAGCCTGTCTTCTCGTCGGTGCCGTTTCGGAGGTGCCCCCGCAGCGAGGCCTCGCCCTTGGTATCGGTCCTCGACTTCAGTTCATCAGGCACATCCTGAAGCACCTCGATATCCGGAACGATGCCCTTGGCCTGAATCGAACGGCCCGATGGCGTGTAATAGCGCGCGGTCGTCAGCCGGAGCGCGCCATTGCCCGACCCGAGCGGAATGATGGTCTGCACCGAGCCCTTGCCGAACGAACGGGTCCCGATCAATGTTGCCCGCTTGTGGTCCTGCAATGCGCCGGCGACAATTTCGGAAGCCGATGCCGACCCGCCGTTGGTCAGAACGATCACGGGCTTGCCCTTGGTGAGGTCGCCGGGATGTGCGCTGCGCCGCTGGGTTTCCTCGGCATTGCGGCCGCGCGTCGACACGATCTCGCCGCGATCGAGGAAGGCATCCGAAACGGTCACCGCTTCCTCGAGCAGCCCGCCCGGGTTGTTGCGCAGGTCGATGATGTAACCCTTGAGCTTGTCGCCAAGCTGGCTTTGCAGGTCGGAAATCGACTTCTTGAGCCCCTCGGTGGTCTGCTCGTTGAACGTCGTGATGCGGATATAGGCGACGTCGTCGGATTCGATCCGCGAACGGACCGAACGGACGCGAATGTTGTCGCGCACCAGCGTCACGTCGATCGGATTGTCCTGTCCCTTGCGGATGATCTTTAGCCTGATCTTGGTGCCGATCGGACCGCGCATCTTGTCGACGGCCTGGTTGAGGGTCAGTCCCTGCACCGCCTCGTCGTCGAGATTGGTGATGATGTCGTTTGCCAGGATACCCGCCTTGGATGCCGGCGTGTCGTCGATCGGCGAGACCACCTTGACCAGGCCATCCTCCATCGTGACCTCGATGCCGAGACCTCCAAACTCACCGCGTGTCTGCACCTGCATGTCGCGGAAGCTCTTCGCATCCATATAGCTCGAATGCGGATCAAGACCCGTGAGCATGCCGCTGATCGCCGATTCGACCAGCTTGCTGTCGTCAGGCTTTTCGACGTAGTCGGTACGGACACGTTCGAACACATCGCCGAACAGATTGAGCTGGCGATAGGTATCCGAGGTTGCGGCTCGCGCGCTTGATCCCATCGTCATAGACCGCGGCTGTGTCACGAACAGCGTCAACGCGGCACCCGCTGCGGCGCTGAGAACAATAAGGGAAACCTTGCGCATCATCCGCGAACCTTTTGACCTTTGTTTACGACCCACCACGGGGCTGGATCAATGGGAGTGCCGTCCTTACGGAACTCAATGTAGAGGACGGGCTGACTAGCGTTTGCCGCGAGAATCGAGGCGACACGGGAAGTCGATCCCATCGTCGCTACCGGCTCCCCGGTCAACACGAACTGGCCGATGTTAACCGAAATACGCTCCATGCCGGCGATCAGCACATGATACCCGCCCCCGGCATTGAGGATCAAGAGTTGTCCATAACTACGGAACGGTCCCGCATACACCACCCAGCCGTCACAGGGTGTCGTGACCTGAGCGCCAGGACGGGCGGCTAACGAAATGCCTTTTTCCGCGCCACCGGCACCATCGGAGCCGCCGAAATCACGAATCTTCGTGCCGTTAACCGGCAGCGCCAACAAGCCCTTGGCCGACGCAAAGGCAATAGCCGGACTGAGCCGGCCGGGATCCTTGAGGGCACCCAGATTCGGCTTGCCGTTGAGCGCTCCCGGAACACCTTGCCGGCTGGCTGTCGCCGCCGCCTTGGCCGCGCTCTTGAGATCCTGCTCCATCTTCGCGATCAGGCCTTGCAGCGTGTCGACCTGGTGCGACAGTTCGACCGCACGCGCCGCCTCCACGGCCATATTTTTTTCGATACCGCTTTGCTGCCGTTGTCGTTCGTCCACCAGCGTCGCCAAACGGGTTTGATCGTCCTTGAGGCTATCGCGATTGGCCGCCATTCGATCTCGCTCGGCAGCGATTGATTTCCGAAGGCCGACAAGTTCATCGAGATCAGCCACGAGCTTTTCCGCGCGCACGCGCATCTCCGGCACAACGGAGCCGAGCAGAATCGCGGTGCGCAAAGACTGCAAAGCATTCTCCGGCCGCACCAGCAAAGCGGGCGGTGTGCGGCGGCCGGCGCGCTGGAGGGCGGCGAGCACTTCCACGATCTCCGACCGCCGCGAATCCAGCGAGGCTCGGATTTCCTGCTCGCGGGCATCGAGCGGCAGCAGGCGCGCTTCGGCCTCTGCAATTTTGGTCTCGATGTCACGGACACTGGCGGCGACATCGATCAACTGTTGATTGAGCTTGGCGCGATTTTGACCAATCGCCGCAATGTCGGCCTTCAGTCGCTCCTGTAATTCAACCGCGCTCTTTTGCTGCGCCCGTACCGCGTCCAGATCCCGCTCGCGCTGTTTGATGTCGTCCGACGACGGGTTTGCCGGCGAGGGTGTTCCGGTCTGCGCCATCACGGACGACGAAAACGCGGACGAAAAACCCGCAAGCAGACAGGCTGAGATCACAAGCATGGAAGCAGGTGACGACTGTCCGAATCGCACCTCCTGGGACCGTGAACAGAGGTCCTGGATCAGTCCCAAGTCAGGTGATCGGCGCTCGTTTGCTCGCACTATGTTAATCCGATCGCGCCGGCGCGTTCAGCCGAGCGCGCTAACTGCGGTGATAAGGATGGCCGGCCAGGATGGTCGCGGCCCGGTAGATCTGCTCCAGCAACATGACGCGTACCATCTGATGCGGCCAAGTGGCAGCACCGAACGCAACGCTCAATCTAGCCCTGCGCCGCAATTCGGGCGAAAGTCCGTCCGCGCCGCCGATGACAAAAACAGTGCTCGCCACCGACTCATCCCGCCAGCGGCCAAGATGTTCCGCAAACGCGGCGCTGTCGATATTTTTACCTTTTTCGTCCAGCGCCACCAGGACCATCTCTTCGGGAGCCAAAGCAAGAACTGCGTCCGCCTCTTCGCGAATGCGCTGCTCAACATCGCGGGCGCGACTTTCCGCAATTTCATGAATATCCAAGCCGCGAAAGCCAAGCTTGCGCCCGATATCCTCGAAGCGTCCGCGATAGCGATTGGCGAGCTCCCGCTCAGGACCCTGCTTAAGACGACCAACGGCAACGACGACGAGTCGCATCTGCGCACGCTGACATGCGATAATTGAATTACAGCGGCGAACGGTTCAGACCGTCTTCGCCGTTGCCGTGTTTTGTATCCACAATCTCTCGAGATTGTAGAATTCACGAACCTCAGGCCTGAACACATGCACGATCACACCGCCGGAATCGATCAGTACCCAGTCGCAATTGGGCATGCCCTCGATATGGATTTTCTTGACTCCGGCATCCTTGAGGCCCTTGGCCACATTTTCGGCGACAGCCCCGACATGACGGTTGGACCGACCGGTAGCGATGACCATGTAGTCCGAAAAAGCCGACCTGCCGCGTAGGTCGATGGTGACCGCATCTTCCGCCTTCATATCCTCGAGGCGGGAAAGGATCAGCTCAAGGGTCTGTTCCACATCCGGCTGCGCCTCCGCAATGACGGCGTCTGCCGAAGTCCTTCGTGTTCTAGGCCCGTCGGTCTTGGCTTTCGTTCTCTTCAGCGCCGACGATCCCGGCGAGGAGGATGAAGCAGACCTGGACAATACAGGTGCGGTCAGGGACCATTTCCTTTCGCTGTACCGACGCCGACTCCCGGCACCGATGGGTTATAATACGCATGTAGGGGCGGAAGTTTCAATATTCCAGTGAGGCCGCGCCTTCATGTTTTAAGGCTTCCGTCCATCCATGTTCCGTCCCGGTTCCGCAGCCCGGTCGAGGACAACCGCGATTTCATTCCCGTGAGGAAAACCCAGGCAGGCAGGCGGTGCGTGGCCAACCGGCCGGCCCTGGCTTCGGGCAAACGCCATCGCGCAAGCGCCTGCGCGGCTGGCGCCGCAAGAGCGCGGAAACTGTGCGGCGGACGATCGACCACTGCGATCGGCACCGCGGCAGCGATCCGCTGCCAGTTTTCCCAGCGATGAAACTGCTCCAGATTATCGGCGCCCATGATCCAGACAAAGTGCACCTTCGCGCACCTGCTTCGCAGATAGGTTATGGTGTCAATGGTGTAGCGCGTTCCGATGACAGCCTCGAGACAACTGATATCGATCCGCGGATCACTCGCCATTGCCGACGCCGCAGCAGCACGTTCGCTGAGAGCGCGCAGCGCCCGCGCATCCTTGAGCGGATTGGCGGGTGAAACGAGCCACCAGACCCGGTCGAGATCCAGCCGCTTCAAGGCATACAGGCTGACGGCACGATGGGCGGCGTGAGGCGGGTTGAACGACCCGCCAAGCAGACCTATGCGCATGCCATCGGAATGAAGCGGGATGGCGTCTGAAGCGACGGAACACGACCCCAAAATCAATCCCCGCGCAACCCGCAGGATGATCCAATTGCGCTCACGGACGGACCTGCCCGCTACCATGTATGCGATATTTGAAACTGGTCAGTTGCTCGGCGCCAACCGGCCCGCGCGCATGGAATTTGCCCGTGGCGATGCCGATTTCGGCGCCGAAGCCAAATTCGCCGCCGTCGGCAAATTGCGTCGAAGCATTATGCAGCACGATCGCTGAATCAACCTCGTTAAGAAACCGGGCAGCCGTTTCGGGATCCTCGGTCACGATTGCGTCTGTGTGGTGCGAGCCGTGGCGCTGGATATGGTCAATGGCACCACCGCAACCATCGACCACGCGCGCAGCAATGATCGCTTCGCCATATTCGGTGTCCCAGTCATTATCGGTCGCGGGCCTGACCCGCGGATCAATACCCTGCACGACGGAATCGCCGCGCACCTCACAGCCGGCATCGATCAGCATTTCGATCAGCGGCTTCAGGGTGTCCCGCGCACCGGCGCGATCGACCAGCAGCGTCTCGGCTGCACCGCAAACGCCTGGGCGACGCATCTTGGCATTGAGCACGATCGCCTTCGCCATCGCAAGATCGGCAGCGCCATCGACATAGACGTGATTGACGCCCTCAAGATGCGCAAACACCGGCACGCGCGCCTCGGCCTCGACACGCGCGACAAGGCTTTTGCCGCCGCGCGGCACGATCACGTCGATGCCACCGTTCAACCCGCTCAAGAGCAGCCCAACCGCAGCACGGTCCCGCGTCGGCACCAGCGTGATCGCCGCTTCCGGCAATTGCGCCTCGCGTAATCCCTGCACCAGACAATCATGAATCGCTCGGCATGAGCGAAAGCTTTCCGAGCCGCCGCGCAGGATTACAGCGTTGCCGGATTTGAGACAGAGCACGCCGGCGTCGGCGCAAACGTTGGGACGACTCTCGAAGATCACGGCGACCACCCCGAGCGGCACACGCACACGCTCAATGGTCATGCCGTTGGGTCGCTGCCAGCGCTCGATGACGCGCCCCACCGGATCGTCGATCTCGCGGACGACCTTCACGCCGTCAGCCATCGCCTCCACGCGCGCTTGCGTCAGCGTGAGACGATCGATGAACGCCGCCGTCGCACCGCCGTCGCATGCATCAGTGACATCTTCCGCATTGGCCTCGAGAATCGCAGCCGCATGTTTCCGGATCGCGCGCTCCATCGCATCAAGCGCCTGATTCTTCTGCGCCGTTGAAGCAAGACCGAGCGCTCGCGCGGCTACACGCGCCTGTGTTGCAAGGTCGCTCATCAAGACCGGAAGATCGGCCAAGGCGCCGACCGCCTTCAGGGAGGCAGTCATATCAAATAATAATCCCCGCTGTTTGTTCTCTCTTGAGGTCACGTCCTAGCATAGAAATCCGTGTCCGGCGAGGCGCGAGGCAAAAGCGTACAGCCTCTGAAAGGAGCATGGGTCACCGTCGAGTGAAGCGATGCGTTCGAACGGCTGTGCTCGCGCATAACGCGTCATATCAAATATTGAAACATCAGCTAATGCCGAGCAGGATTCGATGCTGGCGTTGCCGATGTACTTTCCGGCAGCACGAACGGAAATCCAGGGCGAACAAAACCACACCGAGTATCAGCTTAGCAACAGCACACAACTCTCCGTGACCCTGAAACCTGCCGTGATCGACGCTGTTTTCTTTCTGTACGGCTGGCTAGCTCAATGCGGTCGCGCCAGTCCCCTTGCCGCGGTTATGGCGTCTCGCCACTCCACCTCAAAACCGTCAAGCCCGCATTGCGCATCAAAGAAAGGTAATGTCCCATGATCAGAGAACCAATCGCTCATAACCACCCGGCAAACGAGACTTATACTCAGCTTCACTCTACCATCCCAAAGATTGCAGCCGGCCTAGTTGCCTGGTTTGTACTAATGGCATGGGTCTTTTTTGACAGGCAGAGCTTCGTCGCACTTCCGCTGGCCTTCATCACCGTTCTGTTTCTGGTGGCCGGCCTGTGTTTCAGCGGGTCGTTTCTGGTGTGGTACAGGCATCAGCCGGACTACGACAAGCATCCGAACGAGGTCCCGTTCCGAGATTGGATTACGGGCAAATTTGCGGTTTGGGGCAGTCAGCAGAGCTCCAAGCAGGCGGCCACCGAGATATTGCTCCCGATGGCGGCGGCTGCCTTTGGAATCACGGCCATGGGAACCATCTACGCGATCCTCAGCAGTATGATTGGCTCCAGCATAGTCAGCTAACGTTTCCACTCAGCCAGAAAACGCTCTAGGATTCATCATAGCCCGGCATAAAGCCGGGCTTGACGATTCAATCAAGCCTGTCCTTTCTAAACAGCCACTCTAATCAGCCTCGCCGCGCAACCCGCCAACCACGAGATCGTCGCGATGGATCATTTCGGAGCGGCCGCTGACCCCCAGAAGCTGCGCGGCGTCGGAAGACGAGCGTCCTTTGATCTTGTCGGCATCGACTGCATCGTAGGCAACGAGACCGCGACCGACTTCATGCGTATTTGGGCCACGCACGATGACGGCATCGCCCCGCGCGAAATGCCCATCGATCCGGGTCACGCCCGCCGGAAGCAAACTCTTGCCGGCGCGTAGCGCCGTGACCGCGCCGGCATCGATCGTCAGCGTACCCTTGGGCTCCAGCGAACCGGCGATCCAACGCTTGCGCGCCGTGACCGGATTCGCCCGCGTCAGAAACCAGGTGCAGGGACCAGCATCCATGATGGCCTGCAATGGATGTTCGATCTTGCCGGAAGCGATCAGCATGTGCGTGCCGGCGGTTGTTGCGATCTTTGCTGCCTCGATCTTGGTCCGCATTCCGCCGCGTGACAATTCGGACGCAGCGCTGCCTGCCATCGCCTCGATGTCTGCGGTGACCCTCTTCACCACCGGAATCAGTTTTGCCTCCGGATTGAGATGAGGCGGCGCGTCATAGAGACCGTCGATATCCGACAACAGGATCAGCAAATCGGCGCTCGCCATGGTGGCGACCCGCGCGGCAAGGCGATCATTGTCGCCGTAGCGGATTTCGTTGGTAGCCACCGTGTCGTTCTCATTGATGACCGGCACCGCGCGCCACTCGAGCAGCTTTGCGATGGTCGAACGCGCATTGAGATAGCGACGGCGTTCTTCGGTGTCCTGCAATGTCACCAGAATCTGCCCCGCACCGATGCCGTGATCGCCCAACACTTTCGACCAGATCCGGGCCAGTGCGATCTGCCCAACGGCGGCTGCGGCCTGACTCTCCTCCAGCTTCAATGGGCCGCGCGGCAACTTCAGCTTGCTGCGGCCGAGTGCGACCGCGCCGGACGAGACGATCAACACGTCGCAGCCGTCGCCATGAAGCGCCGCGATATCGGCAGCCAGCGCCGACAGCCACGTCGCGCGCACCTTGCCCGCCGCGGAATCGATCAGAAGGGACGAGCCGACCTTGACGACGATGCGACGAAATTTCTTGAGATGCGGGCGGGTCATGGCAATCGACGGTCAATCGAAACGACAGCGCAGCTTTCATCACATGAAAGCGGCGGCTAGGAAAGCGGAATACCGATGGGATCGTTCCTGCTTACGCGGGTATCGCCTAGAGTGACCACGGCTTGGCCCGGGCCACCGGTGTTTTTATCGCCTGCGCAACCGAAGCATCCGCGCCTTTGGCCTTGTCCGAGACGGGCGCTTGCTCGATGACCTCGACAAGCGCGCGCAATGCTTCCGGCACGCCATCGCCCGTGACACCTGATACCAGCAGCGGTGTCTTTTTCGCGGCGCGCTTGAGGCGGTCGCGCTGCTTCTTCAAATCCTCAGCCGATACCGCGTCGATCTTGTTGAGCGCCACGATCTCGATCTTCTCGGCAAGCGTTCCGGCGTAGGCCTCCATTTCCCCGCGCACGATCTTGTAGGCTCGACCCGCATGATCGCCGCTGGCATCCACCAGATGCAGCAACACGCGGCAGCGCTCGACATGTCCGAGGAAACGATCGCCGAGTCCCGCGCCCTCATGCGCGCCTTCGATCAGGCCGGGAATATCCGCCAGCACGAATTCGCGGCCATCCGCATTCACCACGCCGAGTTGCGGATGCAGCGTCGTGAACGGATAGTCCGCGATCTTCGGCTTCGCTGCGCTGACCTTGGAGAGAAACGTCGACTTGCCGGCATTGGGCAGCCCGACGAGGCCGGCATCCGCAATCAGTTTCAGCCGCAGCCAGATCCAGCGCTCCTCCCCTAGCTGGCCGGGATTGGCGTTGCGCGGGGCGCGATTAGTGGACGACTTGAAATGCGCATTGCCGAATCCGCCATTGCCGCCTTCCGCTAGCACGAAACGCTCGCCGAGCTGGGTAAAATCGTGAATCAGCGTCTCGCGATCCTCGTCGATGATCTGGGTCCCGAGCGGCACCTTGAGCACGATGTCTTTGCCGTTGGCGCCGTGGCGGTCGGAGCCCATGCCGTTAGCACCCTTCGGGGCCTTGAAGTGCTGCTGGTAGCGGTAGTCGATCAGCGTGTTGAGACCGTCGGCGACCTCGACGATGACGTCGCCGCCGCGTCCGCCATTGCCGCCCGAAGGACCTCCGAACTCGATGAACTTCTCGCGGCGGAAAGCCACGCAGCCGTTACCGCCATCGCCGGAACGGATATAGACCTTGGCTTCATCGAGGAATTTCATAACCGATTAGGTAGGATAGGTGGACTGGCGAGGCAACGGCCGTACATCGTGATCGGATCACGGCCGTTGCCTGAAATCGTCAGATGAAGCGGTTTCGGGCGAAGCATGTCCTCGGGCTTGCCCCGGGGATGGATGCCGGCTCGGGTGAAGAAAAACGCGTCGGCATGCCGCTCCCCAAGATTTTCAGATGTCACCGTTCGCGACGAGCGGCACTATTCCAATGCTTCAGCGACGACCATACGCTGCGGGACAGGCGGAAACGATCGATCGGTGTGGACGAGCCGAGCGCCCTGATTCGGTGCAGTTCGACGCCGGTCCACTGGAAGCCGCACTTCTCTAGCACGTTGCGCGAGGCCGGATTGACCACGCGCGCGCCGGAGACCATGCGATCGACGTTATACTCCTCAAAGGCGTAGTCGATCACCGCGCGCGCGGCCTCGGTGGCGAAGCCCCGGCCCCAATAATCCACGCCGAACCAATAGCCGAGTTCAGGCGCATCTGGTTCACTCCAATCAACGCCAGCTACTCCGACCGGCACATGATGGTGCTCGACCAGAAACACCATCTCGCGGCTATCACACGCGACGGCTTCGACGAAGCGAACCGCGTCATCCAGCGTATAAGGATGTGGCAGACGGCGCGCCATCTCCGCGATGCGACGGTCGTTAGCGAGCGCCGCAATGACCCTGGCGTCCGCATGGGCCGGCTTGCGCAGCGTCAACCGCTCGGTCTCAAGCGCGAACGACCGCCGATCGCGCAGCAAGGGCGTCGGGATGGGCATGTCCTGCAGCATGGTCGGGCTCCGTGATGCGAACGCAAGCCTTCATGCGAGCGCAAAATAAAAAAGGAGGCCGGTTTCCCGCCTCCCCCTTGGAGCCATCAATGCCCCACCGGTTCAACAGGTACCGGCGGACGTGATGTCATCCACCGTCTATTCGGCTGCGACTTCCGTCATCGGGAGGACCGATACGAAAGTGCGGCCGCCGGCTTTTACGCGAAACGCGACGCGACCTTCGACCTTGGCGAACAGGGTATGGTCAGTGCCCATGCCAACATTAAGGCCGGGATGCCAGGTGGTCCCCCTCTGGCGGGCGATGATGTTACCGGGAATCACGCGCTCGCCGCCGAACGCCTTGATTCCAAGGCGTTTGCCGTGCGAATCGCGTCCATTCCGCGAAGAACCGCCTGCCTTTTTGTGAGCCATCGCCCGTCTCCAACTTCGTCCGTATCTCTAGATCATTTCCGTGACAGAATCATTCATTTTCTCTCACGGAGATTTTTAATTGCTCTTAATCGTCGGATTTCGCCTTCTTGGCAGCGGGCTTCTTAGCCGGAGCCTTTTTTGCTGGAGCCTCCTTTGCCGGAGCCTCGGCAGCAGCTTTCTTGGCGGATGTCTTTTTAGAATCGGCTTTTTTCGTCGCGGCCTTCGGCGCCTCGTCGCTACCCTCGCCTTCGGCAGGCTTGACGACCTTTTCCTTCTTCGGGCGCGGCCCGATTGTCGGAGCCTTGCCGTCAGCCAGAATCTCGGTGATGCGCAGCATCGTGATTTCGTCGCGATAACCACGCTTGCGCTTCGAATGCTTCCGACGACGCTTCTTGAATGCGATCACCTTGGGACCGCGCTTGTGCTGCAGCACCTCCGCCGCAACCGAGGCGCCTGCCACGGTGGGCGCGCCAAGCACCGGCGTGTCGCCGCCCAGCACCAGAACCTCGCCAAGCTGCACGATCGTCCCGACCTCGCCGGCGATCTTGCCAATCTCAAGTACATCATCCGGAACGACACGATACTGCCGGCCGCCGGTTTTGATGACTGCGAACATCGTTTTATTCCTTCGTGTTCGATCCCGGCCTCGGACAGGTCCGGGCCGGCTTTTTGTTCAGTCGCATGGGCTAATATCGTTTCCGCGCGCTCGGGGCGAAGGCCTGCCGGCCGCGCAAAAACAAGCGGCGCGGGAAACACCCTGCGCCGGTTGGCGGCTTTATAGTGGCCCAGCGAAGGGAGTCAAGGCAACCGCCCGGCAAATGCCGGCGAAAATGCCGGATTTGGCGGATTTTCGGCCATTCTGGCCTGCTAGAGCGGCGGCGCGCTGGCCTGACGGCCGCCTATTTGATGAGCCCGCGAATATCGTTATCGCGCCAAGGGCTTGGAAGACTGGATTGGACGCAATAGCGGGCGTTATAGTCGGCGCCGTCTGCGCGTCGGGTCGTGAAGCTGCGGTCGTTTGCGATCTCGTAGCTGACAGTCTCCGTGGCGGCGGTCGTGCTGCCGAGTTCGCTGCAGGATTCCCGCACGCGGTAGCTGGTCGGGCCGGTCTGCTCGATCGCCTTGAATTCGCAGAGCGTACGGGCCGCGCCGATGGCGCCGCGGCGAAGCAATTGCAGCGTGGCATTGGATGCCTGATCGCAGGAGGTGCCGCTGGCGACATAATATCCGCGCTGCAAGGGCAGGCTGGCGACGGCAATCGACTTGGCCGGCGGGGCGTTCGCGGGCGACGACGCGCCGCTGCCGGACGGCGCCGTACTATTGCCGGCCGCGACGCACTGCTGATAAGCGAAAATGTACGGGTGCTTGCTGTTCGGTGAGGCGACCAGCAACATGGACTGCTCGTTGATCTTTTGCAGTTGCCAGATTTCGGTCGCCGACCACGTCTCGCCTTCGCCGCGACAGGCGAGAGTCAGCCGGATCGCACCGCTGCCGCTATCAGCCTTCGAGGCCGGGATCGACGTGTAACGGCACTGCGTTTCGTGATAATCGACGGATTCCGGACTGATGCGGATATGCGTATCGGTCTGCGCGGCGGTGCCCCAATCGGCCTGTTTGCAGACGCCGGTCTTGCCTTCCATGTTCTGCCAGACACCCTGAAATTGCGCCGGCACGAGCTGTTTCGCGACTCCGTGCGAGGGGGCGGCAAGCAAGATTGCCAAGGTCAGGCTCGCCATGGTGCCGACGTGAGTTCGCATCGTCACTGACTGCTTCATTGTCGGCCGCTTCATTGTTACGTTCTGGCGCGACCGGATCGGTGCGATCCGACGCGCGGCGCTATTGCTGCACCAAGTTTCGCTCATCGGGAACCGCGGCCTCCGCTGACCATTGTCCAGCCGTCGGTGTTGCGGATGAAGAGACTGTCTTGTACGCCGGGCGCCGAGAAAAGCTGCCCCATCCGCCCGGTGATCGCCGGACTGTTGCTGGTATGAGAGACCGAGAACAGGCAGCGATAGCGGCCCTGACCGGCATCCTTGGCGCAACTGATTTTCTTGAAGGCAGTCAGGCGCACCCGCATGCCGCCCTTGCCGCCGGTCAGCGCCAGGATTTGCAGGCACTCGATGCCGAGGACCGGATCGTTGCGGTAGCCGCCGGAGAGGCATTGCCGCTCAAGATCGCGAATTGCTTGATTGGCCTTGGTCAGCCGTTGGTTGACCAGCAGGAAGATGTCTTCCGCGGTCGGCTCGCCAGGCTCGGCCAGGGCGCTGCCCTCGCTGAAATCGATCAGCCGCATTTCCGCGCGCGCGACGCCGTCGTTGACGGCGGTCTGATAAGCCCCGATCGCGCCCGGTCCGTCGTCGATGGTCCGGGCGTCGACATATTTCAACGCTTCGTTCCGCACGCTGGTCTCCGGATCGCCCGCCGGTTTGACCGCCAGCATCGCTGTCCGGAACGCCTGCTGGATCGCGGTGTCGTCCAACAGAGTGCGCTCGCGCGCCGACACGGCGCGCAACGAGCCGTCACGGTCCGGCGTGAAATGCGCCGCCATCATGCGCGACACCGGCGCAAGTTCGGCCCAGATGCGCCGGATGGCGGCGAGTCCATCGAGCGATTGCGGTGCTGCCTCGGCCTGAGCGACCGCCCTGACGTAAAGCGGCTGCGCAATCGCATTCGCCTTCGGCGCCGCTTGCTGCACAAGAACTTGCCGTCGTTCTTGCGGCAGCGACGACTTCTCGATGGTGCCGAGCAAGTCCGACAGCTTGCTCAATGTTGCGAGACTATCGTCGGCGGCGATCAGCGACTTCAGATCCTGATTGAAAACGCTCTCAAGCACCTGATTGGTTTTGGTCTTGAGGCTGTCCTCGAACGCAGCTTTCCTCGCCGGTGCGACGTCGTTGTAGCGGCTCACCGCCTCCTTGCCGATCGCGGCAATCCGTTCCAGCGCCGGACGCTCCAGCGGCAGCTGGCCGACGGTCTGGACCATTTCGTCGAACCACTTGTCCGCCTCGGCGCGGTTGGACAACAGCGACGCGATGTCGACGAAGTGGCGCTCATTCAAGAACGGGTTAGTAATCACCAGATTGTTGAGCGCCTGGATTTTCATGGCGCGGATGCAATGGGTTTGCATCAACTCCCAGATCGAACGCCGTTGCGCCTCCTGCATGTCCGCAAACGGCAGGCCGAACACCGGCACGAATGCTTTATTGGCGAAGGCATCCATGATCACGCGTGTGCCGGCATCGAGACTCATGCGATTGAGGTCGGTGCTGGCGGCAAATGGCGCGATCCAGTTTCGCAACACCGTGCATTGATCTTGGCGCGAGGGCGCGGCGGCAAGCAGCCCACCGATGCCATCCGCCAGCTTGACCGGTGGCGTTCGCCCCGCGTCGAGTTGTTTCTGCAAGGTTGGGTCGGCACGCGTCAGCAGCATTTCATTGGGCGGCTTGCGCAGCGAGGTCCGTGCATCGCCCCCAGGCGCTTCCCAGATATCCCGCGTGCTCAACACCGGCACGAGAGACAGGTTGTCACCGACGGTCGATATAATGAAAGCGCGCGCCCGCGACAGCACATTATACTGCGGACCGCTACCTTCGGGCCTAAATATTCCGGTGGCCTCACGAGTTCCGGCCACCATGAGAATGGTCCGATGATCGTTGACGTAAAGCGGCACCAGCACGCGCCGCAGCCGGTCGCGCGCGGCGGGCGGTTGATCGTCGGGCATGGAGGCGAACAATTCGGCGAAGTCATCGTTGCTAAACGACATCGTCAGGTCGGTATGGCTGCGGCCGGCGTAGGTCCAGACACCAGCCACGTTGGCGTTGAACGCGATGGGCTTGCTCTCGCCGTGTCGTTCAAGCTTGATCTGTTGACAGTCGGACGCCGTCACGTTGCCGGCCAGCTGTTTGCCCGATGGATCGAGCAGCGCGTCGTCAATCTTGAAAGAAAACCGCGGATTTCCCTCGACTACCAAACCGGCGTCAAATTTCACCTGGCTGCCGTCTGCGTGACCGGTGGTAACGACGATCTGTTCGGCGGTCTCGGCAACGCCGGGGCGTGCCTTGTTCAGTGTTTTAAATCGAAATATCGCAGCCAGTTGGTCGCCGTCCTGAACGATGTCGGCCTGCGCGTCGTGCGTCTCGGGTTCGCGCCGCTTCGCGGTGCACGTTATGGTGCCTCGCCATTGTCCCTGAAGCTTGCCGCCGCTGGGCGGTTGAGGTTTGGTGACGGGCGTATTCGCGGCCGCGGCATTACCCGATGGCGCCGCGGGGGTGTTGCGCGTGGCGGTAAAATTGTCGCCAATGCCGCCGCAGCCCGGCATAGTGCCTTCGATCATCAGGCCATTGTCACGCAGGCGTCCGACCAGTCCGACCGCGGTGTAGCCGCTAGGGCGTTCGATCCAGTCGCGCGGCACGAAAGTAAACCCGCCCTTGGCATCGATGCTGCCGCTGACTTTGTAAGCGCCGCCTTTGTCGCGCGCTTCCGGCGCAGCGAAACGGAAAATGCCTTCGAATTTGGTGTCCGACCGTTGCAGGTCGAGCGTGAAGGCAATGTTGCGGTTTGCGCCGCATGAATAATTGCCTTGCCAGGTGCCGGCGAGATCGGCTGCAAGAGCTGAACCGGCGAATCCGAATGTGCAGGCGGCTACGAGCAAGCAGCTCCGGTAAGAAAATCCCACAATGAATTGCCCTGATAGGTCGGAAACGACGCGGCGTGAAAAACTGGGTCTGAATAATGGCTTGCAGTCTGCGCCGAACGTAAGCATCAAACCTTTCGCGGCGCCAGACAGCGGTATCGCGGGTGTTAACTGGAAGGTCAATGCTCCGATTGTCCGGCCGGGCGGCGCGCTGCGTTGGGGGTGCATAGCCCGCTGATTCCAGTGGGATTCGATCGATGTACCCGTGGAATCGGCCGCGCCGAGCGGACGGCGCTGCGACGATTTGACCGGGCCGTTGCAACCATCCGGTTCCCACGCCGTTGTGTTCCGGGAATACCAACAACAGCAGGGGCGCAATGGCCGAAGGCAATGCAAGCACCGCAGGCATCGGCAAGCACGGTGTTCTGCGGCTGCCATCCGTGGACGTCGACAGCTACAACATCGAGTTAAAGGACGAGGAGGGTTTTCTCGGTGACCGCGCCTGTAGGGGGGCTTTCCGGAAAATTCTCGACGACCTGCGCAAACCGCTGAAGAAAAACGGCGACGATCCTCTCGGCAAGACC
The DNA here is from genome assembly GCF_002028545.1 of Nitrobacter vulgaris. GTDB lineage: Bacteria > Pseudomonadota > Alphaproteobacteria > Rhizobiales > Xanthobacteraceae > Nitrobacter > Nitrobacter vulgaris. Next base: position 6,759 of record NZ_MWPQ01000006.1, on the reverse strand, counting down.
CCCTCCGCCGAGATCGGCAAAGGATCGCTCGATCAGACGCTGGTCGGCGATGACATCGAGGCTGCGGCGCTGGTGCACGGCGCGATCGAGGAATTCGCGCAGGAACTGGCCTATGTGACCGGGCGCTTCCTCAAGACCAAGGCTTGGACTGACACCGAATGCATCGTGGTCGGCGGCGGCTTTCGCAAAAGCCGTGTCGGCGAGATCGCGATCGCTCGCGCCGACCTGTTGCTGAAAAGCGAGGGTCACAAAATCCACCTGATTCCGATTCGCTTCGATCCCGACGAAGCCGGGCTGATCGGCTGCCTGCATCTGGCGCCCTCCTGGATCTTCGAGGCGTTCGACAGCATTCTGGCGGTTGATATCGGCGGGACAAACATCCGCTGCGGAGTGGTTGAAACGAAATGGAAGAAGGCTGCCGACCTGTCCAAGGCCGGGGTGTGGAAGTCCGAGCTGTGGCGCCATGCCGACGACGAGCCGACCCGCGAGAGCGCGGTGAAGAGACTTGCGAAGATGCTGAAGGACCTCATTTCGCAGGCGGAAAAACAGGGGCTAAAGCTCGCGCCTTTCATCGGCATTTCCTGTCCGGGCGTAATCGAGGAGGACGGATCGATCGAGAAAGGCGCGCAGAATCTTCCGGGGAACTGGGAGAGCAGCAGGTTCAACCTGCCGGGTTTGCTGATCGAGGCCATTCCGGAGATCGGCGGTCACGACACTACCGTGCTCATGCATAACGACGGCGTGGTGCAAGGTCTGAGCGAAACGCCCTACATGCAGGATGTCAAACGCTGGGGCGTATTGACCATCGGTACCGGCCTTGGCAACGCGCGCTACACCAATCGCAGGAAAGAGAACAAGAAAGAAAAGAATCTCGAGGACGGAAAGGACAAAGATAAGAAAGACAGGAAAGCCAAGGACTGATCTCCTTTCACAACACTGATCTCCTTTCACAACAAAGTAACCTTGATTGGTGAGGTTAAAATCCGGATCGCGTTGCCGGTTGCGCAAAGACCGCTACGGTCGGATGGTCGCGCAGGTGGTCCGCGAAGCCGCACTTCCGGCCACGATTTAATGACGCGGCACGGGACCGCCGGTTATTATCGCGTCCGGCGGTCCCACCACTCGGCCACAACGAGGCACCGATGGCCTCAGTTTTTCCGCGGCTTCCATGGCGAACCTCGCCGCCGGTTCGATTTTGCATTTGATCCCGCGGCAATGTATCAATGCGCGCGTTCTTCGCGCGAACCCGTTTCCACTTCGCCTGAAAACGCGCTAAACGCGGCCCCGTCCGCCCGGGCGGCCCCTGGAGAGGTGGCAGAGTGGTCGAATGCACCGCACTCGAAATGCGGCATAGGTGCAAGCCTATCGGGGGTTCGAATCCCTCCCTCTCCGCCATATCGCATTGAAAAATAACGATATTTTTGGATTTTTCAGATATGACCCCCGGATATACCCCCATCGCCTGCAATCGATCTGGTAGGTTCTTCATCCTGAACCTCGCCGCCCCACCTCACCACGATGCAAATTATTTGACCATACTACGGTTGAGAACTACGGTCCCGACCCGGTATCAACGCAACCGCGATCCGAGGCACATGCTGCATTGTTCTCGCGAGCTTCACTCCGGGTTAACCAGGTCATCCCCAGCCCGGCGGCGCGCGGCACGAGATGTCATCGAGATGATCGAACGACTCACCACGCTTCCAGCGCGGCGAACTCCTCAAGCGGCGCATCTTCGGCGACATCGCTTACCTCGTTACCGCCTTTAGCCTTACCTATTCGAGGACCCGATCCAGCGGACCTCTTATAAAGCGCAAGAGCGCGATGGAACCAAGTTACCGCCGCTCAAGCACCACACCCACAGCGCACTTGGCTTAGCCTTGCCTTCACAGCTGTGAATCGCCAAGAGCTTACTGCCCTCAGACCGTGCCATCTTCAACACTCGGATCGAAGCGGCGCAGGCAGCCAAGGGGCCAGCCTATGCCTGCCCAGGCTGCGGCGAGCCGGTGACCCTAGCGAAGGGACGCATTTGGCGGCCGTATTTCGGGCATCGGCCGGGCGGTCTGCAGCTATGCCGCGCATGAAACATCACGGGCCAAGGAACTTGGCCACCGCCTATCGCGCGCAGCCTATCGTGCGACGTCGAGGCGGAGGTTTTGTCGATCGCCGGCGATCCCCGCTCAGACGTGCTGCTGCCGTCGGGTAGGCCAATCGTGTGGCTTTCGAGGGGCAGCATAGTACGCTCGACTATACTTCTCCCATAGCAGCTGTCTCCTCAGGGATATACCGCTTACGAAGCTGGCTCCTCATCGCTCGGGTCATCACTACCAAGCAAACTATTGTACATGGCGTCCGTGAATGGCCGCATAAACTCATAGATCTGGCTGTACTGGTCTGCTTTCAGGAGATGATAGGCCTCATCGAGTTCGATCACTTTATCGAAACGGAACGTCGTCGGCGCTTCCACGGCCAGTATGACCTGCATGTCAGCCGGTAATTCGTGGCGATGTACTCGATCATGACCGGTAGGTTAGTGGTGTCCTGTCCTTGTTGCTGGGGTGAGTCTATGACTGCAGGCATGGAAAACGAACGTATTCACTTCGCGAAGTCTGCCAGAGAGCCGCGTAGTACGCCAAAATCGACCTCGGCCCGCCGCTCCCGGAAAGCTTTGGGCGGCTGGTGAGCTTCGTTCCCTTGGACTCAACGGGCGGCATATTGAGCGCCTGCAACGCAGCCGCATAAGACGTCCGGAAAATAGCGAGGATAAGCGCCGCGACACCCAATGAACAAGGCCCCGAGTTTTTTCGGGGCCTTTTCTTGTCGCTTCAAGCGGCAATCGCCGTCGTTACTGTCTGCCGTTCGACGAGCCCCCAGATATGGCCATCCGGATCGAAAAGGGCCGCCACCCGCCGACCGGCGGTGTCAGTCTCGATTCCATTTCGGACCGTTGCACCGGCGGCAATCGCAGAACGAACTGCTGCATCCAAATCCGGAACGGTTAGGTTCACGATTGCATTCACCGCGCCGGCGGCCTTCGGAAAGAAGGGACCGCCGCGCTGCGGTTCCTGTTCTCGCTTCGGGTTTGCCCCACACACGTTAAATGTCGAGCCGCCAAGGCGCATCTCCACGGCCGAGAGACGGCCATCCTCGTTATGCGTGGCCACCTGCTCGGCGCCGAATGCGGCCCTATAGAAATCCGCCGCGTCCCGCAGCCGTTCCAACTCAACAAATAGGGTCAATCCCAAGTCCATGTCGTGCCTCCATCGTCAGAATCCTGTCGGTCAGGATACGCCTGATTCGACGTCCTCAGTCCCTCATTGTTGACACGACGTTGCGGTTTTCAGCCCCTTCGTGACCGCTTGTCGTGTCATTGCTCGACGAATTCGCCAACATGGCTTGTGCAGTCGTTTTGAGTGAGCGGAATCTGAGAAAGCCAGCCATGGTGTCATACGCTTCGCTCCTGACCCCAAGCTGGTGAGGCGGGAGGAAACCTCCCCCTTAACCCCCACCAAACGGCTTCCCGCAGCCGTTTGCGTTGCCGCCGTATGACAACATGGGTTGTGCGTTATTCAAGCCGACGTCACACACCATGGCTTGTCCGGCTCGCGCACATCGTAAGATAGCATGGCTTGTTCAAAGCCGCCGGTGGACTCATCCTCAGTGACATCGTTTCACTGAGTTGGTGCCATGCCTTCAATCCTGTCCGTCCGTCTCGATCCCGCGACATCCGCAGCACTCACCGCTGCGGCCGCATCGGCCGAGACGTCGGTTTCAGGTTTCGCCCGCACCGCGATCATCAAAGCCCTTCCGGATCGTGCAGGACTTCCTGCGGTACGTCCGTCGCCGCCGTGGCCCGCCTTGTCGGTGAAGTCGGCAAGCTCACCGGTGCAACGGTTCAGATCGCGAAGGCTCTTCGCGAGATCGGGCGCGCTCCGGGACATGCCGCTGCCGAATCCGTTCTCCAGGATATCCGCGCCACGCAAGCCGACCTTGTTCGCATCGTTGACCGCCTTCGAGCGGTGGATGTCGCCGCATGATCGCAGGCGCCACACGCGGCACCGGCGGACCCGCCTTGACTGATGAAGCGATCGCGGCCACGGTCGTTAAAGCGCGTGATGCATGGGACGGCAAAGTCTATCTCGACGGCGACTGGACCCAGCATGAGCAGGACCGTCTATGGATCGCCGCGCAGCGCGCAGGCGTCGAGATTCAGAATTGCGAACCGTCCGCTTCCGCACAAGCTGCTTGAAAACGCGAACACGAAGCCGTCGCGACGACCACGCGAACGATTACGTCGGCACGGTCTGCCGTCGCCGCCGACGTCAAGACCGCTGCGGGTGGCGATCTTGAAGCTTTGAACCGCCTTCCGAAGCCGCTCCAGGCTTTCGTGATTTCGCACCTTGACGACGACCAACGGAAACATCTGTCGGCGCAGGGCGTGGCGTACATCATCCCGGAGCTGGATCGATTCCGCAGCCTCGGCAATGACGAGCCTGCCGAATTCGAGCGCCGTGGAGAGCGTTTCTCGCCACCTCGGCCGCGCCATCCCGACCGCGATGCTAATGGATTCGACATTCGATGACGGTCGCTCCGCACATCCTCCGGCGCTACGTGATCGACCGTGCCAGCGGCCGGACGCCGCGCCATGAGTGGGCTTACTACGCGCCAGACCTCGCGGCCTGGATTCGCACAGACGAGACGGCGGCCCGGCGCCATGAGCATTGGCGCCGTATCCGGAAAGCCGGACAGCCGTGGTGCGACGTCATGGGCCACCAGACCGCAGTTGCCGACGACCTCGCCTTGCGGATGTTTTTCCTGACTGTCTCCGGAGACGACTGGCCGTCCCTTGCCGCCGCCGTCCGGGAGCACTCCAAGCGTTGCCTCCGCGACTGGACTGCTGCGGGGCAACACCTCATGGCAGCAGTCACGGGCGCGACGGCTGCCGTCATTCCGGATACGCCGGGACCGCTCGACGGATGGCCCGCAGCACGCGGAGACGGCCCCCGCAGCCTCCTGCCGCGTTGAACGACGGGGGTCTTTCTCCCGTGGGCAATCATCCCAGCCGCCCCGCCGACCCCATCCAATGCGCGTTTAAACCTGTCTATTTTTGGAACACCTTCATTGGAAACTCGAAAAACGGTATCAAAACAGCGAAATGACGTTCCGGGAAACGGCAGAGGCTTGCCACAATCTTAGAAAACGGTGCTAAATTACCGAAATCTTCATTCCGCGGAATGGCTGCGGGCGGTTGCGGCGTAGCGGATTTGTCAGTTATCGGACGTCGGCCTCCCGGAACGGCAGGAAACATTCTCTCCGGTAGTCGCCGACGAGATTTGATTCCTAGGCGTCCGGAATAATGTTCCCTGTGAGAATAAGTTTCGGCCGGGGTTCCCCGCACTCACCCCAGTTCGATGCTTCGGACGGCACGACGCGGGCCACGGGTCCCGCGCCTGGACGCTGCGCGTCCACCGTCCTCCCGCATAGAACCGGGGGCCCCGTCGCGCGGTGACGTCGGAAACGCGCGCAAGGCCCCTCCGCTCGACGTCCCGCCCTACGGGGCCGGACGGTGAACAAGCGTAGGCGCGCGTTTCCGTCGTCAACCCTCGGCCTGATTCCGCAATTGTTGACAAGGTTTCGGAAGGCCGTTTACATCGCATTGGTACACAAAGCCAATGTCGCGGTCGAAGAAGTCATTACTTTTCAGGCGCTTACGAGGATGACGGTTCGAATCCCACTCTCTCCGCCATATCAGATTGAAAACATTAAAGAATATTGATTAAAATATAACCCCCCGGATTAACCCCCGCGTCGTATGCCGATAGAATTGAGCGTTTGAGATAGGGATATGTGGCCCCACTTCACAGTACCAATCGCCACTTGTCGAACTCCTGCTGGCATGAATCGAAGCGAACCTCCCGCTAAGCTGCGCGGGTGAGATCAGGCGGTAATTTGCCGCCGTTAGCTGCCAGCTGTGCCATCATTTGCTTATGCAGCCAAATGTTCATTGTCCCGGAGTCATTCATGTCGCCGGGAAAGCCCAGATCCTTCGCCAGCTCCTTGCGAGATTCTAGGCTGGAGTCGACGTCGAGAGCCTTCATGAGATCAACGATCGAAGTTCGCCAGGCCAGCTGTTCGTTTTTCTTCGCTACAGCCTTGTCGAGAATGGCTGCAACGTCAACAGTGCTGCCGGCGGCCGTTCCATTTGAGGTAGAGGTGGCCGGGGTCGCAGCAGACCCGCCGCCTGTCTCGGGTTTTGATGTCGGTGTCGCAGCTTCGGCGTGGCTGCCGAAGATAGCACCCATGATCTTTCCAAATATGCTCATTGTGAGGCTCCGTTCGGCCGCGAGGAACAATTCAACCTCGAGATAACGCGCCCGATCAGGTTCGTTCCATCCCATTCCGCCGCCCTGAGATTGGCTTCAATCAGTGTAGGGCTTTCCATCCTTATGCAGGAATTGCCAAGCTCCCGTCGAATCCAGCACTGCCTCAAGATCGTCGTTTGGATAGGTAGCGGAATCCCCAGGTGAGCGGTCACCGATCTCCAGATACACGACATCGGATCCCGTACGATTGATCAGATGATGCGCAAGACCCTTAGCCGGAAAGCCAGCGCACATGCCTGACTGGAGTGTCAATCGGCTCGCAAATTTGACCCCGTATTGGAGTGGGCCCCTGGTGCTGGACGGGTAAGCAGAGTTGGATTGACCGGGTGGCCGGGCTTTTGGAGAAAAGCCCATGCCGAGACACCGATCCCACAGC